>CAVYZA010000015.1:0-51413 GCA_963772865.1 uncultured beta proteobacterium
GCCCCCCCTCTCCCCTGCCCTCTCCCGCGAGGGGAGAGGGGGTGTCAGGGCCCAGCCGGTCGAGGGCTACGCGCGCCTCTGCGGTCGCATCCCCGCGCAGCGGGGCCCCTGCTCCGCGCTCCAGCGCGCCCTCTCCCGCGAGGGGAGAGGGAGTCTCGGCACGCCCGGCAGGATGCTCGTTGGGGACGCTCACCGGCCGAGCGGCAGCGGCGTCTTGCAACAGATGCCGAGCGGCGGAGTCGAAGTCCGGTGCCAGCACCGGCCACAACCTCGCCAGCAGAGTGCTGTCGTCCGGTTCTTTGGCGTTTGCGGTTTTTTCGTCGAGCTCGGCATGACCGATCAGGTGCACGCGCTGGCGTGCACGCGTGACCGCCACGTAGAGCAGGCGGCCGTCCTCTTGGCGCTGGCGCTCTTTGTGTAGCCGCGTCACGCAGCGGTACACCGGGTCCTCGTCGCGCCCCTGCTCCGTTAGCGCACCCAGCAGGAGATCCGATCCGCCCGCTGCATTCGGCCGCTCCAGCCACTGCAGCAGCTGGGGATCGTCGCGGCCGGTGCGATAGCCCAGACCGGGAACAATCACGGTGTCGAACTCCAGGCCTTTGCTCTTGTGGATGGTCATGACCTGAAGCGTTTCGGGCGCCTGCGCGTCCGGCAGCGCGAACAGCTTCGCGAGCCGCTCATCGAGCGCGGCGAAGTCTTCGAGATCGCCGCCTTCCTCCAACTCCTCCAGCAGGTCGAGGAACACCACCGCGTCTTCCACGTCGGTCGCGTCCGCGGCGCAGGCCGGCCCCCCGAGCCGCAGCCAGGCCGCCTCCACCCGAGTCCGCAGCGGTCCACGACCACGGGCGTCGAGCACCGGCTCCAGGGCCGCCACCACGTGGTCGAGCCGCCGGGCGCCATCTGCGCTCAGACTTGAGCGCACCTCGACGTCGCTGAGCCGCACCCACAACACGCCGACCCGGTCGTCACCGACGAGCATCTCCAAGTCGCGCAGCGTGAGGCCGCACGACGGCGCGCGCAGCACCGACAGCCAGGCAGTCCGGTCGGCCGGATGGAGCAGCGCTCGCGTCAGTGCATACAGGTCGCGCACCGCTGCGCGGCCTGACAACTCCTCGATTTCGATGGCGCGGAAGCGCAGCCCCGCATCTTTCAACCGCGGCACGATCTCGACCAGATGGCTACGGCCGCGCACCAGCAGCGCGACGCTGCCTTGGGGCTCCTGCCGCTGCGCGTGAGCGATGATCTCGAGCACGCGCTGCGCTTCGCACACGCGGTCCGGCGGCACGAACGCATGGATCTGGACCGCAGCGCCGGGCGACGCCGCCTCCTGCGCGATCGAGGCGGAGAAGGGAACTGCGCCGCTCGCCAGGTCTTCACGCGCTGGCAGCACGCGCGCGAAGACATCGTTCACCCACTCGACCAGCCCGGCTTGCGCACGGAAGTTGACCGACAGAGCGAGCGGTTCGAGCGCCACGCCGCCCAGGCCGGCGTGCCAGGCACGCAGGAACAACCCGACCTCCGCCTCGCGAAAGCGGTAGATCGACTGCATGGGATCGCCGACAGCGAACACGGTGCGCCCATCGCCGGACTGCCAGCCAGCGGTGAGCCGCAGCAGTAGCTCGAACTGGCTCTGCGATGTGTCCTGGAACTCGTCGATCAGCAGATGCTGGATACGATAGTCCAGCGCCAGCGCCAGATCGGTCGGCGCGTCCGGTTCCCCGAGCGCCTGGATCGCAGCGAGCGTGAGTGCGACGAAGTCCACCGCGCCGCGGTGGCGGAACGTCAAGTCGAGTTGCGCCACTGCAATCCGCAGCAGCCCGCTGAGCGCCTCGATGAATGCCCACTGCCGCTCGTCGTAGGTCGTGGGCGGCAGCTCTCTGATCTCGTGCAGGGCGGCCACGAAGTCCTGATGCGCAACGAGATTCTCGAGCAGCGCCTCGGCATGCTCCTTGGCCTGTTTGCGCTGCTTGCGCTCCGCAGGACTGCCCTCGCTGGCGGACAGGAAGCCGCCGCGCTTATCGAGTTTCTTGCGCAAGGCGCCCCTGTTGGTCAGGAACAGATCCGCGATGCCCCGCCAGAGCGCCAGGTCCTCGATCTCCACACCCGGCAGAGTTTCCAGATCCGCGCACAGGACCAGAGGGGAACGTGGATTCACCGCCGCAAGATTGGCTGCCGCGTAGCGCACGGTTGCGAGAATGGCGCCGGCGAACACTTCCGGCATCGCCTCTCGTGCTTGCTGCATGCGCTCTCGGCTCAGGTTTGTCAGCGCCCGCTCCAGCTCGGCGCGCTGCGCGCCGCCGCGCAGATGACGGCGCCATTGATCGCGCTTGCCGAGCAACCCGGCCAGCAAGGCCTCGGCCGCGGCAACGTCGTTGTCCACGTGCTGCAGCAGGGGCGCGACTTGCTCCGTATAGGCCTCCTCCTCGAGCAGCCCCAGGGTCTCCCGCGCCGCCTCCCGGTACAGGTCCCAGGCGTCCTCGCGGATCTGCGGCGCGGGGCCCAGGCCCGACAGCAGCGGAAGCCGCTCGGCCAGGCCGACGCACAGCGAGTCGATGGTTTGCACCTGCAGGCGATTCGGATTGGTCTCCAGGCCCCAACCCAGGCTTGCGTCGCGCTCCAGCACGGCAGCGGCGAGTTGCAGCGTGTGCGCCTCATGGTCGGAATCCGGCGCCAGCCCCTCGCGAGCCGCGCGCAGCGCAGCCAGAACGCGGCTGCGCATCTCGGCTGCAGCCTTGCGGGTGAACGTGATGGCAACCACTTCTTCGGGCTTGGCCACGCGCGCGAGCAGGACCAGGAAGCGCTGGATCAGCAGACCGGTCTTGCCGGAGCCGGCCGGCGCCTGAACGATGAAAGAGCGGCGCGGATCGAGCGCGTCGGCGCGCTGCCGGGCGTCGGCAACCGGGAGGGCCCGCGGCGGCTGCGGTAAGGCTTGCGCGGGTTCGTCGAGCAGCAGGGACAGCTGCTGCTCATTGGGCGGCGGGCGGCGCGGCGGCACTTCAGCTGTCCTCGTCCGCCAGCGCGTCAGGATCGGTCGCGCGATCGAGCAGCTCCTCGACCCGGCACAGGGTGTGCAGATGGCAGAGATCGCAGGTCTTCGGATAGTGCTTGGGATCGACCGTCGCCACACCCGAGCGGAACTGCTGGCCCAACGCATCGAGGGTCTGGCGCCAGGCCTCCAGTTGTCCGCTCCATTCACCGGTGCGGCCCTTGGCGGCCGCAAACGGCCCGATGCCTGGCGCGATGTCCTCGCGCTCGGCAAGCCCCTCGAAGGCGCAGTCCCCACGCGCCAGACGGGCGAACGTCAGCGCGACAGGCGGCGTCTCGGTGGCGAGCGCATACAGCGGCAACTGCGGCTCGTTCGGCCGGGCATCGAACCAGCTCCCGGTCTGCGCCTTCCCGGTCTTGTAGTCGAGCAAGAGGTCGCCCCCCGCGTCGAGGCGATCGGCGCGGTCGAGGCGCAGCTCGAGGCGCACGCCGCCGATCTCGAGACTGCGCGCCTCCTCGACGGCGAGCACTTCGAACGGTGCGCGTTGCCGCTCGAGCGCCAGCCACTCATGCAAGAGTCTTTGCAGCCGCTCGCGCTCGAGGGCCAGGAAGCGCTCCTTGAACGCCGATTCGCGGCGTGTTCGCCAGCGCGCCAGCCCGAGGTCCACCGCCTGTTCCACCTCTCGCGCCAGCTCCTCCTCGCGGAGGGCGGCAAGCCGCTCGCTGCTGCGCAGCGCCCCCCACAGGCACGCGACCGCCGCATGCAGGACGCTGCCGCGCTCGCGAGCGTCCAACCCTTCATGCGGCTCCTCGAGCCTCGTCGCGCCGAGCCGGTGGGCGGCGAACGCGCGGAACGGACAGGCCGCCTGATCCTGGATCAGGCGCGCGCCGCCGGCGAATGCCACCCCTGGCGCCAGGGGTGCAGCCGATACGTCGATGAGGCTCTCCAGCCGAGCGGTCCGCTGCAACAGCTCACGGTAGGGCGGCCACTGCGCCGGTCCAGCCTGCTCGGGCGGCGCCGCGGGCAGGCCGGAGAGCAGCGGGCTGGGAGCAAGCATCCGATCCCCTTCGGCGGACGGCCAGGAGAACACGATGCGCGGCGCGGCTCGTCGCCAGCCTTCGGTCATGCGCTGCGCGAACGCGAGCTCCCACTCCGGACCGCTGCCGGGCGCGTTGACCCGCCGCTGCAGCTCGATGGGGAGCAGCGGGTTGGCACGGGCGGGTCGGGGCCAGGCGTCGGCGTGCAGTCCAAGCACCAACAGGTGATCGAACTCGAGCGCGGTCGATTCCAGCACGCCCATCACCTGCACCGGAACCGGCGGGGTCTCTGGCTGGAACAGGCGCTCCGTTGCCAGCCGGCCCACAGTCTCGATGGCCGTCCCGAAAGCGATCGGGCCGAGGATCAGGTCGAGGTGCGAGAGGCCGGCCAGCAGCTCGCGCCACGCCTCGGCGCATTGGTACTCGTCGCTGTCGAGCGTGCGCTCGCCGGGCCAGCCCGCTGCGGCCAACAGCGACTGCAGCCGCGGCCCCCAGGCGCTCGGCAACAGGCGCGCCGCGTGCGACTCGCGTGCCCGAATCCGCAACAGCCGCAGTCGCTCCAGCAAGAGTGGGCAAGCGTCGCGGCGGCGCTCGTCGCGGGCAAAATATTCCAGCCGCTCGATGCGGATGTGCGGCTCACCGCCTCTGCGGATGCGCGCGTCGAGCAGCGCACGCGGCCCGCGCTCGGACTGCGCCCCGCCCAGGAAGGGGGACCGCAGCAGCACGCTCGCCGCGGACGTCGGCAGGCGATCGGACGCCAGCCGCAGCACCAGCAGCGCCGCATGCGCCACAGGCCACTCCGACAACGGCAAGCCAAGCGAAAGGTTCCAGGGGCGGGCCATCGGCGCGCCCGGCGCCAGAACCGCGGGCGGCACCAGGACCTCGTCGAAGGCGCGGGCGATGCGGGCCCGCTGGCGCGAGAGATCGGGGACGACGATGCCGACCGCCGCATCCGGTTCGCGCTCGAGAATGCCGCGAGCCCATTGCGCGGCGGCGCGGATCTCTTCCTTCGCACCGGGCTGCGCCAGCACCACCGCCTCACCGCGGATTCCCTCTGGCTGAAGCGTTTCTACGCGTGCGCCGGCCGCCCGGAATGCTTCGAGCAACGCACCCCGCTGCGGATCGAGCTGATCGAACCCGTAGACCACCAGATGCGCAGGGGCTGCAAAGAGCCCGCGCCGCAGTACGCGTTGCAACTCGTCGCCCAGGCGCGCGCCGTCGAGGACGGACTCGCGCGCGCAAAAGTGCCCGAAGGCCTCGGCCCAGCCCAGGAACGCACCGCCTTCCTCGCCCACCGGGAAGCGGCGCAGAAGCTCAGCCAGCCGGTACGCACAGACCCTGTCCCAGGCCTCGCTGGCCGTCTGTGCAAGCGGCCCCCGGTGCAACACCGCACCTTCGTGGCCGGATTCGCCGATCACCCGCTCCCACAGGGCAAGCTCCTGCTGCGCGGTCAGCAGGAGCGGGAGCGGCTCGCGGGCACGGAGCTGGGCGGACTCCCACAGCCGTTGCTGCCAGGCGGACCATGGCAAAACGTCGGCGGCGGGCCAGGAGCGCCTGCGGGCGGCCTGTTGCTGGGCGTCGTAGGCGCGGCGAATGGCGCTCGCCAGGCGCCGCGTGGGAGTGACTACGGTCGCGCCGCCAGCCAGGGCGGCGAGCGCCGCGGAGTGCATCTCGGGATCGGTGCCCTAGACGCCCACCACCCGGTCACGCTTGCGCGTGCCTCCCCTCCTCGGGCGGGCTCCCACCTCCGCGCCCCCTGCGGAGGGCACGCCCCTGCGCTCAGGCAGGAGGGGGTAACGCCTCTTCTCCCCGCCTCTCACGAGGCGGGATGGCGCCGGCTGGCGCCGGGGCGGTGTCGGGTTGGCGGACTAGCACCTCGGCCTGGGCTAACTCAGCGCTCGATCAGCTTGCGCTTTGCCTCGACCTTGGTCCACTCATCCGCATCCGCGGGCGCGTCCTTCTTCTCCGTGATGGCGGGCCAGATCTTGGCCAGCTCGGCGTTCAGCGCGGTGAAGTCGCGCTGGCCTACCGGGACGTCGTCCTCGGCGAAGATCGCATCGACCGGGCACTCGGCCACGCACAGGGTGCAGTCGATGCACTCGTCGGGGTCGATGACCAGCATGTTCGGCCCTTCCCGGAAGCAGTCCACGGGGCAGACGTCCACGCAATCGGTGTACTTGCACTTGATGCAGGATTCGGTGACGACGTAGGTCATGTGGAGCGTGGGGAGGAGGCGCGCCGAGCGCCAGGACTCGAGCCCTGGAGTCTACTCGAGCCCTGGGATTCTACTCGAGCCCTTGGATTCTAGCAGAAAGGCCATATGTGCCTTTCCTGCCGGCGACGCCTCGGCGGTGCGCGGCCGCGGGTGGGCGGGGCGGCCCCAACCCCGTGTCTTCCCGGCCCGACAAGTTTTCAGTTAGGATACGCGGTACTCTTCTTCCTTGCCGCCCCGCGGCGCCCGATTTTCGACCCCGTTCGCCTGTCTTCAACCCTGGAGGTTCGATTTCTCCAATGAACGAGCAACTGCACGTCCACATCCACCACGTTACCGACGACACTTTCGAGCTGGAAGTCCTGCAGTCCCAAACCCCGGTCCTGGTCGACTACTGGGCCGAGTGGTGCGGCCCCTGCAAGTCGATCGCCCCGGTGCTCGACGAGCTGGCCCAGGAGTATGCCGGGCGACTGAAGGTGGCCAAGCTCAACATCGACGAGAACCAGTCCACGCCGCCGAAGTACGGTATCCGCGGGATCCCCACCCTGATGCTGTTCAAGAATGGCAACATGGAAGCCATGAAGGTGGGTGCGCTGTCGAAGTCCCAGCTCACTGCTTTTATTGACAGCAACATCTAAAGTAATTACGCTGCCACGCCGATACTCCTAGTCGAGCGCCCGGGCGCAAGTCCCCGGGCGCCCCGCGACCGGGCCCGAGCCAAAGCAAAAGGGCTGGCGCCGGTCCGGTTTCCCCTCCTCCCTTAAGCCTTTCGTCCCTCCGCAAGTCCTCCTGCTATGCACCTTTCCGATCTCAAGAATCTCCACGTCACCGAGCTCGTCGACATGGCCAACGCCAACGAGATCGAGAATGCCAACCGGCTGCGCAAGCAGGACCTCATCTTCGCCCTGCTGAAGAACCAGGCCAAGAAGGGGGAAAGCATCTTCGGGGAGGGCACGCTGGAGGTGCTGCCGGACGGGTTCGGGTTCCTGCGCTCCCCGGACACCAGCTACCTGGCCGGGCCCGACGACATCTACGTGAGCCCGTCGCAGATCCGGCGCTTCAACCTGCACACCGGCGACTCGATCGAGGGGGAGATCCGAACGCCCAAGGACGGCGAGCGCTACTTCGCGCTGGTCAAGGTCGACAAGGTCAACGCCGAGCCGCCCGAGAACGCCAAGAACAAGATCCTCTTCGAGAACCTCACCCCGCTCCACCCCAACATCCCCATGCCCCTCGAGCGCGACATCCGCGCCGAGGAGAACCTGACCGGGCGCATCATCGACATCGTCGCCCCCATCGGCAGGGGCCAGCGCGGGCTGATCGTCTCGCCGCCCAAGGCGGGCAAGACGGTGATGCTGCAGCACATCGCCCACGCCATCACCTCCAACCATCCGGAGGTGATGCTGATCGTGCTGCTGATCGACGAGCGTCCCGAGGAGGTCACGGAGATGCAGCGCTCGGTGCGCGGGCGAGGTGGTGTCCTCGACCTTCGACGAGCCGGCCACCCGCCACGTGCAGGTGGCCGAGATGGTCATGGAGAAGGCCAAGCGGCTGGTCGAGCACAAGAAGGACGTGGTGATCCTGCTCGACTCCATCACGCGCCTGGCGCGCGCCTACAACACCGTGGTGCCGGCCTCCGGCAAGGTGCTCACCGGCGGCGTGGACGCCAACGCGCTGCAGCGGCCCAAGCGCTTCTTCGGCGCCGCCCGCAACATCGAAGAAGGCGGCTCGCTCACCATCCTGGCCACCGCGCTGATCGACACCGGCAGCCGCATGGACGACGTGATCTACGAGGAGTTCAAGGGCACCGGCAACTTGGAGATCCACCTCGACCGCCGCATGGCCGAGAAGCGCATCTACCCCTCCATCAACGTCAACCGCTCCGGCACCCGCCGCGAGGAGCTGCTGATGCGCCAGGACGTGCTGCAGAAGGTGTGGATCCTGCGCAAGCTGCTCTACCCCATGGACGACCTGGAAGCGACCGAATTCCTCACCGACAGGGTCAAGGCCACGAAGAGCAATGCGGAGTTCTTCGATTCGATGAAGCGCGGCTAGGCGGGGCTAGGGGCTAGGGGCTAGGGGCTAGGGGCTAGGGGCTAGGGGCTAGGGGCTAGGGGCTAGGGGCTAGGGGCTAGGGGCTAGGGGCTAGGGGCTAGGGGCTAGGGGCTAGGGGCTAGGGCTAGAGCCGCTGCTGAAATTGAGTTCCCTTGTCCGTCTAGTCATGTTCGGTCAGGCGCGTGGGTTGATGGATCACCACAGCGTCCCCACTTCGGTAGCCTCGCCCCTAGTCCCTAGCCCCTAGTCCCTAGCCCCTGTATACTGCCGCCCTTTTCCAACCGATCCCCCGGCGCCAGGCGTCCGGGAAACGTGAGGACCATGCCATGAAAGAGAAGATCCACCCCAAGTACGCCGAGATCACCATCACGTGCAGCTGCGGGAACAGCTTCAAGACCCGCTCGACACTCGGGCGCGACCTGCACGTGGAAGTCTGCGCGGCCTGCCATCCGTTCTATACCGGCAAGCAGAAGATCCTCGACACCGCCGGCCGGGTTGAGAAGTTCCGCCAGCGCTACGCCAAGAAGCCGGCTCCGGCGCCGCCCCGCCCCCGCAGGAAAGGCTGCTGGCGGCAAGGGCGCGGCGAGCTGAGCACGCGAGCCGACCTGCAAGCGCAAAGCAAGGCAGCCTCCGGGCTGCCTTTTTTGCGTCGGCCGGAGCCCGTACGCGGTGTGCGGGCGACCACCGGGAACAGACCGCGCCGACAGCCTCGCTTCCGGGGATTCTCCGATGCCGGCGAGGCTCGGCATCCGGCTGTGCCACGGACTCCCGCTTTCACTGCAGCGCGGGTGTCGCTACACTGTGCCCGGCAATTTCCGCCCCGACGGGCTGTCGAACGAGGCGAAGGCCGCGGCGCGGTGGCCGTTGTCAGCGGAACGCCGACCGCGGGCGGACGGCTGCGTGTCCGCCATGACGCCGGCGCTTTCCTCATCGGCACCGGCTTGACCACCCCTCGCTGACGCGACCCTCGAAGCAACGAAGACACGGTGCTTGCGTTCTCTCAACCCAACGGCGGCGCAGCCCCGAGCGACCGCGACGTCATCCTGCGCAACTCGCTGCTGTTCACCGTTGTCCTGTGCACGCTGTGGATCTTTCCGGGCCTGATCGGGCGCGATCCCTGGAAGCCCGACGAGGCGTACAGCTTCGGGCTGGTCTACCACATCCTGCAAACCGGCGACTGGGTCGTTCCCACGCTCGCGGGCGAGCCGTTCATGGAGAAGCCGCCGATCTTCTTCCTGACCGCGGCGTTCTTCGCTCGCACGCTGCAAAGCTGGCTGCCTCTGCACGACGGCGCGCGCATGGCTACCGCTTTCTACATGGCGCTCACCTTCCTGGTCACGGGGCTGTGCGCGCGCCGGCTGTACGGGGATGGCAAGGGCTGGCTCGCAGTCCTCGTGCTGATGGGGAGCATCGGCCTGGTGGAGCGCGCGCACGCGATGATCACCGACATTTCCCAGCTCACCGGCTTCGCCCTGGCGATCTACGGGCTGGTGGTATGTCTGCAGCGGCCGGTCCTGGGGGGCCTGTGGCTGGGGACGGGCGTGGGGCTGGGATTCATGTCCAAGGGGTTGCTGGCGCCGGGCTGCCTGGGGATCATCGCGCTCGCGTTGCCCGCGATCTCGCCCGCATGGCGCACCCGCAGATACGTCGTGACGCTGCTGGTGGCCTTGGCTGCCACCCTGCCGTGGCTCTTGATCTGGCCACTCGCCTTGTACCAGCGCTCGCCCGAGCTGTTCCACGAATGGCTCTGGGACAACAACTTCGGCCGCTTCCTCGGCACCAGCGACCTCGGCCCCAGGGGCGAGCCCGGCTACTACCTGGCCGTCCTGCCCTGGTACGCGTTCCCCGCCTGGCCACTGGCGGCGTGGGCGCTGTGGGTTGGGCGCAGCCGGATCCGCAGCGACCCCGGCCTGATCCTGCCGCTCACGGCGATCGTCGTGATCGTTGCCGTGCTGTCCGTTGCGGCCGACGCTCGCGAGCTCTACGCCAAGCCGGTACTCGTGCCGTTCGCGCTGTTGGCGGTGCCCGGCCTGCTGTCGCTGCGGCGTGGCGCCGTGAACGGCTTCTGGTGGTTCTCCATCGTGTTCTTCGGCTTCTTCATGCTGCTCGGCTGGTTCTACTGGTCCGCGCTCGACCTGGGCATCCCTGGCGCCGGCCCATCGCCACATGCTGCGCATGCGCCCGGCTTACGTGCCGGAGTTCGACCTGTTCAAGTTCACCCTGGCGATCGGCTACAGCGCGTTGTTCATCTGGGTGCTCAGACGGCTCAAGCGCAGCGCCGAGCGCCCGCTGGTCGCCTGGGCGGTGGGCGCGACCATGGTGTGGGGCCTGCTCACCATCTTCTTCTGGGAGTACGCTGACAGCCGCAACAGCTATCGCCCGCTGGTGATGGAGGTGGTTCGCCAGCTCCCGCCGGGCTACACCTGCATCTCGTCGCACAGCCTGGGGGAGCCGCAGCGCGCGCTGTTCGAATACTTCGGCGGGATCGTCACCTACCGCGAAGAGGTGCCCGCGCGAAAGCGAGACTGCGACATCCTGCTGGTGCAAGGCATGCGCACGCTCATGTTCGCGCCCGACGCGCGGTGGCAGCCGTTCTGGGAGGGGACGCGGCCGGGCGACAAGCGCGAGCTGTTCCGGCTGTACCGGCGGGCCGAGTAGGCGCGGCGGCGCCCGAGGACCTGGCGCCGGCATTCAGCTGGCTGGGTGCCGAAACATGCATTCCGGGCTGGTGGAACCCGCTCGGCCCTGCGCGGGTTTCCGCAATGCGCCGCTGGGCGCCCGCGCTGCCGCTCTTTCAACAGCCTGTTAGGCTCTCGGGCATGACGCAAGCGACGTTCTCCCTCGACACCATGCACTCCGCGGCAAGCTACGAGCAGTTGCATGCGGACTTCCGGTGGCAGGTGCCGGCGCGCTTCAATATCGCCTGGGACTGCTGCGGCCGGCACGCACGCGGGCGCGAACGCTTCGGGCTCTATTTCGAGGACGAGAGCGGCGCGACTGCGGCGTTCTCGTACTGGGACCTGCAGCAGCGCGCCAACCGTCTCGCCAACGCTCTGGAGGGACTGGGTATCCAGGCCGGCGATCGCGTGGCGATGCTGCTGCCGCAGCGGCCCGAGACGGTCATCGCCTACCTGGCCATTTTCCAGATGGGCGCCATCGCGGTGCCGCTGTCGCATCTGTTCGGGCCCGACGCGCTCGCCTATCGGCTGCGCGATGCCGGCGCGAAGGCGGCGATCGTGGACCCCGACACCCTGCCCAAGCTGTGGAGCGCACGTGCCGAGCTCGGCGACCTCCAGCACGTAATCGGCGTGGCCGGCGCGCGCGAGAGCGGCGTGCAGGCGTGGGAAGATCTGCTGGAGCGGGCCAGCTCCCGCTATACGATCGGCCGACACGGCCGCCGACGACCCGGCGCTCATCATCTACACCAGCGGCACCACCGGCGCGCCGAAAGGGGCTCTGATCCCGCATCGCGCCCTGCTCGGGAACCTGCCCGGATTCGTCTGCTCGCATGACTTCTTCCCGCAGCCGGGCGACATGTTCTGGTCGCCCGCCGACTGGGCCTGGACCGGGGGGCTGTTCGACGCGCTGCTGCCGACCATGCATTTCGGCCTGCCGATCCTCGGGCTATCGCGGGCGGTTCGATCCCGAGCGCGCTTTCTGCGTTGCTGGAGAAGTACGCTGTGCGCAACGCGTTCCTGTTCCCCACGGCGCTCAAGATGATGCTCAAGGAGGTGCCCCGCCCGGCTGCGCGCTTCGACCTTGCGCCTGCGCAGCCTGATGAGCGGCGGCGAGGCGGTGGGCGACGCAGTGGCGGATTGGGCGCGCAGCGAGCTCAACGTGACCATCAACGAGATCTTCGGGCAGACCGAGATGAACTACGTGATCGGCGGCTGCAGCGCGCTGTTCGCGCCCAGGCCCGGCGCCATGGGCCGCGCCTACCCGGGCCACCGCATCACGCTGCTCGACGAAGCCGGCGCAGAAGTCGGCCCGGGGCAGGCGGGCGAAATCGCGGTGTGGCGCGAAGGCGATCCGGTCGTGTTCCTGGAATACTGGAACAATCCTCAGGCCACCCGCGCCAAGTTCACGGGCGGCTGGGGGCGCACCGGAGACGTGGCCGTGCGCGACGACGCCGGCTTCTACTGGTACCACGGACGCACCGACGACGTGATCAAGAGCGCCGGCTATCGCATCGGTCCGGCCGAGATCGAGGACTGCCTGCTCAAGCACCACGCGGTGGCCAACGCGGCCGTCATCGGCGTGCCGGACGACGAGCGCGGCACACGCATCCGCGCCTGCGTCGTGCTGCGTGCCGGCGTGGCCGGCTCGGCCGAGCTGGCCGACGAGATCCGCGCGCACGTGCGCGCACGGTTGGCGCCCTACCAGTGCCCGCAAGAGATCGAGTTCATCGACGCGCTGCCCATGACGACCACCGGCAAGATCCAGCGGCGGCTCTTGCGCGAGCGCAGCGAAGCCCCACTTGACTAATCGTGAGGCGCGAACCGCGAGCTCCATGACGCTGATTACCGACTCACTGCAGCGCTTCATCTTCGAAGGCGTACCGGTGCGCGGCGAGATCGTGCACCTGGACGCCACCTGGCGTGCCGTGCTGGAGCGCCACGACTACCCGGAGCCGCTGCGCGCGGTGCTGGGCGAGCTGATGGCCGCGGCCGCGCTGCTGTCCGCCACGCTCAAGTTCGACGGCTCGCTGATCCTGCAGATGCAGGGCAGCGGCACGGTGAAGCTGATCGTGGTGGAGTGCACCAGCGAGCAGACCATGCGCGCAACCGCGAAGTGGGATGGCGAGCTGCGCGGGAGCACCTTCCGCGAGCTGGTCGGCGACGGCCGCTTCGTCATCACGATTGCGCCCAGCGACGGCAAGCAGACCTACCAGGGTATCGTCGAGCTGACCGGCGACAGCGTCTCGGAAGTCCTCGAACACTACATGGCCGCCTCCGAGCAGCTCGAGACACGCCTGTGGCTCTGGGCGGACAGCGCCCAGGCGGCGGGCATGCTCCTGCAGAAGGTGCCAGGTCCCGAGGGTGGCGACCCCGACGGGGGCGACCCCGACGCCTGGAACCGCGCCGTGACCCTGGGCGGGACGGTCACCGGCCGCGAGCTGTTGACTCTGCCGGCGCGCCAGGTCATCCGTCGCCTGTTCCACCAGGAGGACGTGCGCGTGTTCGAGGCGCGCATCCTGAGCTTCCGCTGCTCCTGCTCGCGCGAGCGCGTGGTCAACATGCTGCGCCTGCTGGGACACGCCGAGGTGCGCTCGATCGTCGCTGAGCGCGGCGCGGTGGACGTCAACTGCGAGTTCTGCAACAAGCACTACGCGCTGGATGCGGTCGACGCCGAGCAGATCTTCGCCGCTGAGGTGGTCACGCCTGTGGCAACTACGCGGCATTGAAACCACACCGCCCCGTCGCTTCGCGCCACCCCGCCTCATGAGAGGCAGGGAGAACGACCAGACTCGTCACCCGCCGGAAACCAGCTCGGGGCTTCTGCGCCCAAGGTTCCGCTGGTGTCTTCGATGGCCTGGCGGTTTAATATGGACGCCATGACCGACCACGACGACAAGCTGCGAGTCGACAAGTGGTTGTGGCACGCGCGCTTCTACAAGACCCGCTCCATCGCCGCCGACGCGGTGGAGAACGGCAAGGTGCTGGTCAACGGCGCGCGCGTGAAGCCCGCGAAGGCGCTCAAGACTGGCGACGAGTTGCTCGTGCGCGTACCCGGTGCCGACTACACCGTGCGAGTCGAGGCGCTGTCCGATCGGCGCGGGCCGGCGACCGAGGCGGCCAAGCTCTACGCCGAGACGCGAGGACAGCAGGCGCAAGCGTGAGGAGCAAAAGCTCACGCGCAGCGTACCCGAGCCGACGATGTTCATCCGCGGCCGGCCCACCAAGCGCACCCGTCGTCAACTCGACCGTTTGCGGCATAGCGATGACTGACCGCAGACCTGCCCCGCACCCCATCGGACGCGCCTTTCTGCTGCATCGCACCAAAGGCGCTATACTGGCGTGTTTCTCGTACCCAACCCCGCAGACAGTTCCCTCGACACAAGGAGGAGTTCCATGGACAACGGACGCGAAGTAGTAGTGCTCAGCGGCGTGCGCACGGCGATCGGCGACTACGGCGGCAGCCTGAAAGACGTCGCTCCGACAGATCTGGCGGCACGCGTGGTGAAGGAGGCGGTCGCCCGCGCGAAGATCGCACCGGACGAAGTCGGCCACGTGGTGCTGGGCAACGTCATCCACACCGAACCCAAGGACATGTACATCTCGCGCGTGGCGGCCATCAACGCCGGGTTGCCAAAGGAGACGCCGGCACTGACGTTGAACCGCCTGTGCGGCAGCGGCCTGCAGGCCATCATCTCCGCCGCCCAGGCCGTCAAGCTGGGCGACGCCGATGTGGCGGTGGGCGGCGGCGCCGAGTCGATGAGCCGCGGCGGCTATGTGCTGCCCGACCGAGCGCTGGGGCGCGCGCATGGGCAACGCCGAAGTGATGGACATGATGGTCGGCGCGCTCACCGACCCGTTCGACACCGTCCACATGGGCATCACGGCCGAGAACGTGGCAGCCAAATGGGGCGTCTCGCGCCAGCAGCAGGACGAGCTGGCCGTCGAGAGCAACAAGCGCGCGATCAACGCCATCGAGAAGGGTTACTTCAAGGAGCAGATCCTGCCCATCGAGTTGAAGGGCAGGAAGGGTCCCGTGATCGTCGACACCGACGAGCATCCGCGCGCCGACGCGAGCATGGACGGCATGGCCAAGCTGCGCACGGTGTTCCAGAAGGACGGCACGGTCACCGCCGGCAACGCCAGCGGCATCAACGACGGCGCCTCGGCGGTGGTGCTGATGGAGCGCAAGGCGGCCGAACGCAAGGGCCTGAAGCCGCTGGCGCGCCTGGTCGCCTACGCCCACGCCGGCGTCGACCCCAAGTACATGGGCATCGGCCCGGTGCCGGCCGTGAAGAAAGCGCTGGAGCGCGCCGGGCTGCGCATCCAGGACATGGATGTAGTCGAGTCGAACGAGGCCTTCGCGGCGCAGGCCTGCGCCGTGGCCAAGGATCTGGGCTTCGACATGAAGAAGGTCAACCCCAACGGCGGCGCGATCGCACTGGGCCATCCCATCGGTGCAACCGGCAGCATCCTCACCGTGAAAGCCATCTATGAGCTGCAGCGCACCGGCGGTCGCTACGGTCTGGTCACGATGTGCATCGGGGGCGGCCAGGGCATTGCGGCGGTGTTCGAGCGGCTCTAAAACCAGGCACCAGGCGCGAGGCGCGAGGCACGAGATGAAGGCGGCGCGGCATGCGCCGCGCGTGGGTCTTTCCAGGGAGCCGATCGGCTCCCTTGTTTTTTCTCGTGCCTCGTGCCTCGTGCCTCGCGCCTCGTGCCTGTCTTTTTGGCGCCTAGCGCTTGATTTTCCTGCACTGCAAAAAAGGGCTTGACAACGTCCCACGGGTGGGTATACTGCGCTTCCGTTGTGCAATGCAGCAAAGCCGCCAGCGCCGTTTCGCCAACCCCTAGCAGGAGACCGACCACCATGTTTGCCCTACCCGAAGACGTAAGTTCCTATCAGAAGGCCCACCTGGATTCCGTCCTGAAGTTCGCCAACGCCACCTCCGCCGCGGCCGAGCAGTGGTTCGACCTCAACGTCAAGAGCGCCAAGGCGGCCAGTGCAGAAGCCCTCAAGCAGCTGCGTGCCCTGGCCACCGCCAAGGACGTCCAGGAACTGTCCTCGCTGCAGACCAGCTTCTCCCAGGCCAACGCCGACAAGCTGCAGGGCTACCTGCGCGCGGTGCAGACCTGGGCCACCGACACCCACAGCGAATTGAGCAAGGTGGTCGAGATCGAAGTGACCGAGATCAATAAGGGCCTGACCAGCGCCCTGGAGAAGGCCGCCAAGTCCGCCCCGTCGGGCTCCGAATTCGCCTTCGCCGCCATCAAGCAGGCCATGACCGCCGGCACCCAGGCCTACGAGACGATGGCCAAGGCCGGCAAGCAAGTCGTCGATATCACCGAATCGACCGTGGCCGCGACCACGGGCGCAGCCAAGAAGAAAGCCGCCTAAGGCAGCCCCTTTCCTTCCCGGAATCCCAAGCCCTCGGCGGTCGCGCCGGGGGCTTTTTTGTTCTCCAGACCCGCCCGCGGCAGGCCATCCGATCCCCTCCTGCCCGACCCATGAACCCAGGTGGGCCGGGAACTTGCTCGTGACGCGCTGAACCCGTCCCCGACGGGAACTATGCTGGACGCACCTTGCGCAGCAGCATGCGCAACACTATCCCATGACGTTGGGAACACAGCCGGCGGCCGACGCAGCTCCCCTGCTTGCCCGCATCCAGGCTCTCTACGACCGTGGCAAGCTGGTCGCCGCCCATGACCTGGGCAAGGCGCTGGGGCCGCTTGGGTCCTGGCCGGGAACACCGGGCCGGATCCTGGCGGGACGTCTCGCCGGCCAGCTCGCTGCTGGCCGCTTGTCGGACGCCTTGCTGCTGCGCGCCGCCCGCGCCGATCCGCATGTCCCTGCTGACGGCCTATTTCCGCAGCATCGTCCTGCTGCAGCGGCACGGAACCTTCGTCGCGCTTGAAGCCATGCGCGCATTCCGCCTCCCGGCCGACCCCGACCCCGAGGAGCATGCCGACTGGCTGGGCTTGAGCGCCTACATCTATGCACTGCTGCGCGACTTCGAAGTGGCCGAGCACTGCTACGCCCACGCGGTCGAGCGGGCGCCGCGGCGACCGTTTCGCTGGGTCGAGCGCAGCATGCTGTACGAGCTCGAGGACCGCTACGCCGAGGCACTGGAGGCGGCCGAGCAGGCACTGGCCGCGGATCCCGCCTCACGCCGCGCGGTCCAGCAAATAGGCCCGGCTGCTGACGCTGCACGAGCGCAACCCCGAAGCCATCGAGCTGCTGCGCGCGAAGCTGCAGGAACTCGACAGCCCGCCGCTGGCGTTCCAGCTCGCGCAGCTCGAGCACGAAGCGGGCGACTATGACGCCGCGCTCGCCTCCTTGACGCGCGGCGAGAAGCTCGCCGTCATCCCCGACAAGGGCCGGGCGGACTGGCTGGCGCAACGCCGCTGCGACGCCTGGCTGCGCTCAGGCGATCTCGACCGTGCGCTGGAACAGGCGCGCGCCTCGCGCAACCCGCACTACAAGGCGTTCGTCGAGCGCGTCGAGGCGGGCCGCCACCAGAACCGGCGCGTGCAGCTGCCGGTGGGGTTCGTGCGCCAGCACTACATGACGTGCGCACCCGCCACGCTCACCGCGATCAGCCGCTACTGGTCCAAGCCGGCCGATCACCTCGAAGTCGCCGAGGCCATCTGCTACGACGGCACGCCGCATCACAGCGAGCGGCGCTGGGCGGCCGAGCACGCGTTCCTCGCGCGCGAGTTCCGCGTCACCTGGGAGACGACCCGCGCGCTCATCGAGCGCGGCGTCCCGTTCACGCTGACCACGGTGTACCCGAGCTACGCGCACCTGCAGGCGGTGATCGGCTTCGACGCATTGCAGGGTACGCTGGTGATCCGCGACCCCACCGAGCCGACGCACGGTGAGTTCGTCGAGCAACCGTTCTTCGAAAGCTGCCAGGCGAATGGCCCGCGCGGAATGCTGCTGGTGCCCGCCGAGGAAGCGCATCGCATCGAGGGCGTCGCGCTGCCGGATGCGGAGCTCTACGATCTCCTGCACGCGGTGCAGGATGCGCTGGTCGAGCATCGCCGCGATGATGCGGTGGCGCTGTGCGAGCGCCTGGCGAGCCTCGCACCCGAGCACCGCATCGCCTTCGAGGCACGGCGCTCGCTCGCCAACTACGACGCCAACGACACCGAAGCCCTGGCGAGCGTCGACGCGCTGCTGCGCCTGTTCCCGGAAGACATTCCACTGCGCCTGCACAAGGCCGGGTTGATGAGCGTGCTGCGGCCCCACGCCGAGCACCTGACCTATCTCCAGCAGCAGCTCGACGACAAGGCGTCCGACCCGATGTTCGCGCTGCGCCTGGCGCAGGGGCTGATCGGCGACGCGCGCGAGCATGCACGCGCCCTCAAGCTGTTGCGCCGGGTGCTGCGCAGCCATCCGCATTCCGCCGAGGCGTGGTCCGCAGCCGCCGACTTCCACTGGCAACACGGCGACTACGCGCAGGCCACGCACCTGTACCGGATCGCGTCCACTCTGCAGCCCACTCACGAAGGCGCAGCGCTCACCTACTTCCGCGCCGCCTGCAAGGTGCGCGAGGAGCAGCGCGCGATTGACTATCTGCGCACGCGCATCGCCAGCCTGGGCAGGCTGTCGCGGGCGCCCTGGCAAACGCTGTACGTCGGGCTGGAAGAGCTGGACCGCTCCGCCGAGGGCTTGCAGGAGCTGCAGGCGGCGCTCGTCAGTTACCCCGACGACACCAGCTTCATGCTGTTCGCCGCCCGCCAGTTCGCCAGCGCCGGCGATTTCGACCACGCCTGGCCGCTGCTCGAGCGCGCCCAGGCCGGCACGCGCCGCTCCGACTGGCTGCGCAGCGCGGCGACGGTCCACCAGTACGCCGGCGAGCTGCCGCAAGCGCTCACGCTGACGCGCGAGGTGTGCGCGCTCGGCCCCCTCGACGTCTCGGCCCAGCGCGAGCTGGCGCGACTCATCGATGCAGTGGAGGGACGCGCAGCCGTGCTCGCGCATCTGCAGGAAGCGGCGCGCCGCTTCAGCCATCACTGGGGGATCAACCAGCTCCTGGTGCAGTGGCTGTCCGACGAGCCGCTCACGCACCAGGAGCAGGCCGTGAGGCACCTGCTCGCCATCGGACCGGACGCGGCGTGGGCTCAGCGCGAGCTCGCCAGCGTGCTCGCGCAGCAGCGCCGCTTCGACGAGGCGCAGCAGGCGCTCGAGCAAGCGCGGCTGCTGGCGCCCGACGCACCCGCCTTCCACACGACCACTGCCTTCATCGCCCTGCTGAGAGGCGACCGGGCCACCGTGCAGACGGCATGCCGCAATGCGCTGGCCATCACGGTCGACAACGACTACGCCCTGCAGCGGCTGCTCGACAGCTGCACCACGCTGGACGAGCGGCGCGAGGCGCTCGCATTCGTGTACGGCCAGCTCAAGGCGCAGGTCACGCGCGGTGACGGCATGTACACCTTCCAGCAAGTGGCGCGCGGCACCTACGAGCCCGAGGAGTTGCTCGCCATCCTGCGGGAGGCACTGGCGGCCAGACCCGACCTGTGGCACGCGTGGGTGGGAGTGGGCCGCCAGCTGGTGGCCATGAATCGGCTCGCTGAAGCGCTTGCGCTGTGCGACGAAGCGGTGCGGCGCTTCCCGCTGCTCCCGCGCGTGCACGCCGAACGTGCCGAGCTGATGCGCCTGCACGCAGATCGCACAGCCGAGCAGGAATCGCTGCGCGAAGCGCTGCGCCTCGCGCCCGGATGGGCGCAGGCATGCTGCCGGCTGGCCGACTCGCTGGAAGCGCAAGGCGATCTCGCCGGCTCGCGCGCGGCGCTGGAGTCTGCCGTGCGCCATGCGCCGGGCGAAGGCTACCTGCACGGGTACCTCGCCGACGTCCTGTGGCGCCAGAACGAGCGCGCGCTGTCGCTCGAACACATGACGCGCGCGCTGCGCCTGGACCCGGGCTACGAGTGGGCCTGGACTACGCTGCAGGCACGCGCCGACGAGTGCGGGGAGCCGGAGCGCGCGCTCGCCCTGGCGCACGAGATCACCGCATCGCGCGCGGCGGACATGCGCGCCTGGCTCGGCCTGGCGGCCGTGACCGCGGACGAGACGGAGCGCTTCCGCGCCCTGGAGCACGCGGTGCAGCTCGCTCCGCTGTCCGTGCGGGCGCACTCGCGCCGCGTGCAGGCCCTGGCGGACGCCAGCCGCTTCGACGAAGCGCTGGCGGCATTGTCGGCAACTGCCTGGGGCGAGGCGCTGCCGACCGAGCTGCGCGCACAGCGCGCGCGTATCCACGCCGCACGCGGCGACATGAAAACCGCCGTGGCCGTCGATGCACGAGGTGCTCGGCGCCGACCCGCACTATCTCGACGGCTGGGCGGTGCTGGCCGACTGGCAGCTCGAGCTGCGCGACTCCGCCGGCTATCTCGCCGCGGCGGAGCAGTTGCACCGGCTCGCCCCCAATGATCCCCATGCGTTGGGGTATCTGGCGCATGCCAACCGGATGCACGGCACGAAAGTCGAGGTGCGCCCTTGGCTGCAACGCGCACTCCAGCTCAAGCCGGACTACGCCTGGGCCGCCGGCGAACTGTTCGACCTGGAGCTCGGCGCCGGCAACCTGGACGCCGCGCGCTCGGCCCTGGAAATGCTGAAGACGCATTCCCCCTCCCCCGGTACCCAGGGGCGCGAGGTCGAGCTGCTCGCGCGCCGCCGCGACAAGCACGTCGCGATGCGCCGGTACCGCGAGCTGCTGCGCGTGACCGGTGATGAGCGTGACGCGATCCGGCTGGCCGCCAAGGCGCTGGTAGCGGCTGGCTGGCGCCGCGACCTCCTGGAGGTGCTCGACACTGCGGTGCGCGACCCGGCGACCCATCCTGCCGCGGGGACTCTGTGGGTCAACGTCTCGCTCGAGGTTCTTGGCAGCCGCTTCATGCCGCCGCGCGCCGCGCTGGAGAACGGCGCGCTCGGGCGCGCCGCCGCCGAGGCTTACCTCGACGACCTGGCGAAGACGCGCAGCCAGCCGCGCCTGCGGCGGTTCCTGCGCAAGATGCGTGGCTGGCTCGCGGCGGACACCGCAACGTGGGGCATGGTCGGCTACGCGCTGCTCGAAGCCGGCTTGACCCGCCGCGCGCGTCGCTGGCTCGCAGACTGGCGCACTCGCGCAGACGCCAAGCCGTGGATGCTGTTGAACGCCGCTTGTGCTCTGCGCGATCACGGCGAGGATGCCGACGCGGCGGTCGTGAGCCACCACGCGCTCACGCTTTCGCCAGACCACGCGCATGCGTGTCACGAATTGTGGCTGGCCGCCGACGCGGCGCTCGCCGGACGGCCGGAGGAGGCAGCGCAACGGATCGCGCGCGCCCAGGCGCAAGAGTCGGACAGCTACTACGAATGCCTGACTCTGCTCGCGCGTGCTGTCATGCTCCTCGGCGACCCGGCGGGCGGAGCGGACGCCGATGCGCTACCGGGAAGCGCCTCGCGCTGGTGCGGCGCGCGGTGGTCGTGCAAAAGAACACTGCTCGCTACCCGGCGTTGCGCCGCATGCTCAGCCGCACGCTGTGGCGCGCCGCCCTCCTGCGCGCGGGGCGGCCGGCGCTCGCGGCACTGCTGTTTGTCTGGTTGTGGGTCGGCTGTTCCCTCGCCTCCAGTCCCCTGCCCATCGGGGAAGGGTCAGCGTGAGCGGGCTGCGTCGCGTTTCACCCTCACCCCAGCCCTCTCCCATCAAGGGAGAGGGGTTACCGCGCGCTGGCGCGCACCAGAGTTCCCTCTCCCCTCGCGGGAGAGGGCTAGGGTGAGGGGCTTTGGCGCTCTCGCGCGACGCAAGGACAAGCCGCCTCAGATCTTCAACATCGTCACCCGGTAGTACTTCAGCTCCTCGATCGACTCGTAGATGTCGGCGAGCGCCTCGTGCTTCGACTGCTTGGCGAACCCGGCCGCCACTTCCGGCTTCCAGCGGCGCGCCAGCTCCTTCAACGTGCTGACGTCGAGGTTGCGGTAGTGGAAGTAGGCTTCCAGGCGGGGCATGGCGCGCGCGAGGAAGCGACGGTCCTGGCAGATGGAATTGCCGCACATCGGCGAGGCGCCGGACGGAACATGCTGCGCAAGGAAGGCGAGCATCTCGCTTTCCACTTCGACTTCGTTGAGGGTGGAAGCGCGCACCCGCTCGGTGAGCCCGGAGCGGGCGTGGGTCGACTTGTTCCAGTTGTCCATGCCGTCGAGGACCGCATCGCTTTGATGCACGACGCGCACCGGCGCCTCGGCCACGACCTGCAGGTTCTGGGTGGTGACCACCAGCGCAACTTCCAGGATAGTGTCGGCCTCGGGCCGCAGCCCGCTCATCTCGAGGTCGATCCAGATCAGGTTGGTGCCGTCTTGTGCCATAATTTTTCAGGAATTTTCCAGATCCTATTGTGTCATATCGGACATCCGCGGGCGGCCCTTTAAGCCCGCTCACCCAAAGTTTCCCTGCCCAATGAACACCTTCACCGTCGTCTTCCTGCTCGCGCTGCTGTTGAGCGTCGCCATGCGCCTGTGGCTCGCGCGCCGCCACGTCGCCCACATTCAAGCCCACCGGCCCGCCGTGCCGGCCGAATTCGCCGGCGAGATCAACCTGGAGGCACACCAGAAGGCCGCCGACTACAGCACCGCGCGCACCGGCTTCAGCGCATTCCACGCCGTGTTCGATGCGGTGGTGCTGCTGGTGCTGACCTTCGGCGGAGTGCTGCAGTTTTTCGCCGGGGTCAGGCGCCGGCTGGTTTTCCAACCCCCTGCTGCAGGGCACCGCGTTGATCGCGCTGTACGTCGTGCTGACCTCGGTGATCGACCTGCCGTTCAGCTACCACCGCACCTTCAACATCGAGGCGCGCTTCGGCTTCAACAAGATGACCCGCGGCATGTGGCTGGGCGATCTGGTCAAGCATGCCGCGGTGGCCTGCGCGCTGGGGCTGCCGCTGGTGCTGGCCGTGCTCTGGCTCATGCAGGCGGCCGGCGCGTACTGGTGGGTCTACGTGTGGCTGCTGTGGGTGGGGTTCAGCCTGCTGGTGATGGCGATCTACCCGGCGTTCATCGCGCCGCTGTTCAACAAGTTCTCCCCCATGCAGGAGGGCTCGCTCAAGGCTCGCATCGAGCAGCTGCTGGCCAAGTGCGGCTTCAAGTCGAGCGGGCTGTTCGTCATGGACGGCTCGCGCCGCAGCAGCCACGGCAACGCCTACTTCACCGGCTTCGGCAAGACCAAGCGCATCGTGTTCTTCGACACGCTCATCTCGCGCCTGAACGAAGACGAGGTGGAGGCGGTGCTGGCGCACGAGCTGGGACACTTCAAGCTGCACCACGTGATCCGCCGCATGGCCTGGACGTTCCTGGTCAGCCTCGCCTTCCTGGCGCTGCTCGGATACCTGAAGGACAAGGCCTGGTTCTACGAGGGCCTGGGCGTGAGCTATCCGGCCAACGACGCCATGACCCTGATCCTGTTCATGCTGGCGGTGCCCGTCTTCACTTTCCTGCTGCACCCGCTGATCGCCATGTACTCGCGCAAGCACGAGTTCGAGGCCGACGCCTACGCCGCCCGCTACAGCTCGGCGCACAAGCTGGTGGACGCGCTGGTCAAGCTCTACAAAGACAACGCGTCGACCCTCACCCCCGACCCGGTGCACTCCGCCTTCTACGATTCGCACCCGCCGGCCCGCATCCGCATCGAGAAACTGCAGACCTATGCTTCCTGATCCCGGCCAAACCTTGCGACATCATGGGCGCGGCCAGGCCCGGCGCGCCGGCCTGCCGGTGAGCGGCGCAACCGCTATGGTCCTGGCAGTGCTGGTGCTTGCCGCCTGCGCGAGCAAGCCTCCGGAAAACCCGGATGCGCGCGCGTGCCTGCCACCCGAGAGCTCCGCGATGCGGGACAAGGATTACAACATCCGGCTGGCGGGCTACACCCACCGCGCAGACGTCTTCGCGACCTGCATGACCGAGCACGGCTACGTGCTGGACGCGAACGAGCTCGACACCCGCCTGACCCACTTCGAGCAAGTGAAGAACGCCAACGTGATGGGGGGCGACCCGGCCTGGGCCATGCGGATCGAGGAACAGGTCCTGCGCACGACCCGGAACTGTGGAAAAGGCCGTGAGGCCCACTCCTGGCCGTCGACACTAGCACGGGCCGAGCGCGCCAACCGTTCGCGGCATCCCCAAAACGGGGCCCTGCTTCTCGCTCCAGCGCGCCCTCTCCACAAGGGGAGAGGGATCGGTTCATTGGGCTCGATTGGTGGCGCAGCGCGTCATGCGTCTCTCCGGATCTTTTTGCCCGCGCACCCCTAAAGTTCCCGGCCATCCTGCTGATATAGCTGATTGCAGACAGCGGATTTCAGCCCCTGCAAGGGGGCCGGAACCCGCCGGCTGGCCAGGCCCGCAGGGGCAGGCCGGCGCAGGGCAGCTGCCAAGGGCAAACCCACCGAAAGGTGGGGACGCAAAGTCACCGGTCTACCGAGCCAGGGGCTCCACGACAGCGGGACCGCCAGGTGCCACCAGCTTAGGATCGCTCGATCCCGACCTGGGCTCGCCTCGCAGATCCTTCCCGCTCGCTCCGTACCCCTTCCAGGCTCGCCGCCGGCGGCGATCGTCGCCAACGAGGCCGCGCACAGCAACACGGAGACTCGAGCGAGAGGGCTGGTATGAGCAACAACGCCGCTTCCAACGTCATTGCCATGCGCGAGTTCGACCGGGCCGCGCCCTCGCAACAAGCAGCCCAGTTCGAGCGGCTGCTCAAGGAGTGCCAGGAGCTCGCTCTCGAGCGCCTGTCCAAGTCGGTCGCCGGCATGCTGGACAAGGTCGAAGACACGCTCTGGGGCCTTGCCAACCAGGCCATGGACCGCGAAGTGCGCGACCTCTACATCCACGTCAAGGATCTCGCGCTGGTCGAGCGCAAGCGCATCGAGTCGCAGTTCCGCTCCGCCTATCTCGCCGAGTTCGACAGCCGCACGCGGCGCGACAAGAAGCCCAAGGAGGCGTTCAGCCAGTTCGAGCTGGGCTCGCTGGAGCTGGGCCTGGTCAACGACGAGGACCTGGAAGAGACCCTCAAGCTCAACGACATGGCGGCCAAGCTGCGCCGCTACTGCGAGGAAGAACTCGCGGCGCTGGACCAGCGCATCGGCGTGGTGATGGGCGACGCCACCCTGCAGGGCGAGACCAATCCGTTCAGCCCGCAGGCCATCTGCAGCGCCTTCAAGCAGACCTGCCGCGGCCTCGAGCCGAACATGAAGGCGCGCATGATCCTGCACAAGTTGTTCGACGACCATGTGCTCGACGACATCCGCCCGATCTTCAAGGACCTCAACACCCTGCTGGTGGAGCGCTCGATCCTGCCGAAGATCCGCTACGGCGTGGCGCGCCACTCCGCAGGCGGCATGATTGCAGGGCGCGCGCCCGGCGCAGCGCCGGGGGGTGCAGCAGCGCTGGTGGCGGGCGCAGACGGTCTGGGCGCAGCCGGCGCCTATCCCGGCGCGCCCGGAGGCGAACAGGACATGTTCGCCATGCTGCAGAACCTCGTCGCGATGAACCTTGGCGTTGCACCCGCCGCAGCGGGCGGTGTGCCGGGCACACGGGGAGGCACAGGTCTCCCGGGAGTCGGGATTGCGGGTCCGGGCGTGGGCATCCCCGGCGCAGGAATCGGCGGCCATGCAATCGGCGTCGCTGGCATCCCCGGCGCCGCTGGGCTGGCGGCAGGCGGCGTGACCCAGGTGCCCGGGTTCCCGCCGATCATGGCGGGCGGACCGGCATCTGCGCTCGGACCGGTGCGCGTGCTGCAAGGGGCCGAGCTGCTCAGCTCACTCACCCGCATCCAGCACGGCGACGTGAGCGTGGTCGCCGGGGGCGATCTGCCGCTCGCGGCGACCCTGGTCCAGCCCGGCACCACCAACGTCCTGCGCGAGCTCAAGGGCACCAGCCTGGCGAGCGGCATGGAGCAGATGGACAGCATGACGCTCGACATCGTCGCCATGCTGTTCGACCAGATCTTCGGCGACGACAACATCCCCATCGCCATGAAAGGCCTCATCGGGCGCCTGCAGATCCCGATGCTCAAGGTCGCCATCCTGGACAAGAATTTCTTCTCCAAGAAGACGCACCCGGCGCGCCGGCTGCTGGACGTTCTCGGCGAGATCGCCGTCGGCCTGAACGTGGAGTTCGACGCGACCAGCCCGCTCTACGCGCGCATCGACAAGGTGGTGCAGAGGCTGGTGGACGGCTTCCAGGACAGCATGGACATCTTCGACCCGCTGCGCGAGGAGCTCGAAGGCTTCATCGCCGAGGAGAACCGCCGCGCGGAGGAAGAAGCCAAGATCAACGCACGCCGCATCGAGCACCGCGAGAAGCTCGAGATCGCCAAAGGCGTAGCACAGCAGGAAATCCTGCAGCGCGCCAAGTCCGGCACCATCCCGCGCGCCGTGCTCAAGTTCCTCGCCGAGCAGTGGGTCAAGCTGCTGCTCGTGGCGCACGCCAAGCATGGCGAGACGAGCGAGGCCTGGAAGAGCGCGGTAGAAACGATGGACCTGCTGATCTGGAGCGTGAACGCCAAGCGCACGCTGGACGAGCGCCGCCGGCTGGCGAGCCTGCTGCCGGGGCTGCTCAAGCGCCTCAACGCCGGCCTGCAGATGGTTTCCGCCGACGAGGAGACGCGCAAGCGCTTCTTCGTGAAGCTCATGCGCTGCCACACCAAGGTGATGAACAACACCGCCGGTGTGCATGCAGCGCGGCCCGCCGGCACGACGCCGGCCGGGAGCGCGGTCACCACTTCCAGCGCTGCACCGAACCGCAGCAGTCCACGTCCGAGCGGCCGGATCGGAGCACGCCGGCGAACCCGCGCTGCCCGTGCTCACCGAGGCTGTCGCGGAGCCCCTGGACTCGCTCGACTTCAGCGAACCCGGCACGCTGCCAACTGCTCCAGCCGCCGAACCGGCACCGGTCAACACTGCCGTTGCCTTTGACGAGGACACCGAGCCCGCAGCCGCGCCGCCCGAGTTCACCGCCGTCACGATCCAAAACCCCTTCGGCGAGGGCGAGATCGCAGTCGAAGAGATCAGCATGTCCGATCTCCTGCCTCCGGGCGGCGCGGAACGGGCGACGCGGCGGGCGGCGGCGATGAGCACAGCCGCCTGGTCAAGGGCCTGAGCGAAGGGGCCTGGATCGAATTCCGCGACGACGACGACAATCGGCGCGCGGCCCGGCTGTCTTACATCAGCCCGCTCAAAGGCACCTATCTGTTCGTCAACCGCCAGGGCAAGAAGGTCGGCGAGTACTCCCTCTACCAGCTGGCTCGCGAGTTCCGCTGCGGGCGCGCCAGCATCCTCGATGCGGTGCCGCTGTTCGACCGCGCGATGGGCAGCCTGGTCGGCGCGTTGCGGGCCAGCACCAGCCCGGCCTGAGCGAAACCGCCCAGGTCCGTTCCGGACGGCTAAGCCCCGCCGGCGGGGCGACGATCGAGCGGACTGCGCACACCGCGGCCGCCGCGGTTGAGCACGTGCGTGTAGATCATCGTGGTCTGCACGTCCCTGTGGCCGAGCAGCTCCTGCACCGTGCGGATGTCGTAGCCCGATTGCAGGAGGTGCGTTGCGAACGAGTGCCGCCTATGCCGAGCTCGGCATAGGCGGCACTATGCCGTGTTCCGGACTATGCCGAGTCAAACGGTGTGTGGTCTCGGGCAAGTGGCGCGATTGACCGCCTGTACGCGGCATAGTTGTTCGACCCTACAGCCCCTTGAGGAACACCATCAGCTGGTCATCGGGCCGATAGCGACCGGGCTTACCCTCGGGTGGAGCGGTCTTTTCCAGGGCTTGCTCTTTCATGGCAAGGTTGGCCTCCAGATAGATCTGCGTTGTCTCCACCGACTCGTGCCCAAGCCACAACGCGATCAGCGCACGATCCATCCCCGCCAGCAACAGTTCCATTGCTGTGGTGTGGCGAAGCATGTGTGGGGTTACCCGCTTTTGCTGCAGGGAAGGGCAGGTCTTGGAGGCGGTCGCGACGTGTTTGGCGAGCAGGTATTGCACGCCGTCGGCGCTCAGCGGCCTGCCGCGGGTGCTTGGAAACACCGTGGCGTCAGCCCGGTCAGGAATCTCCCGCAACCAAGTCTTCAGAACGGCTACGGTTTGCTTGGTCAGCGGGGTAGCGCGTTCCTTGCGGCCCTTGCCTAGCACTCGGATATGGGCGCCGGTGCCCAGGATTAGCCCCTCGCGGCGCATTGCGGTGAGCTCGGACAGGCGCAGCCCGCCTTGAATGGCAACCAGGAGCATGGCGTGATCACGGCGTCCCGACCAGGTGTGCTGATCGGGCGCGGCGAGCAGCGCCTCGACTTCTGCTCTGCTCAGGAAGCCGACCTGAATGCGCGTGAATCGCTGATTGGGGATGGCCAGCACGCGCTGGATCTGGGCTGCATGGGTAGGTGCCTCAAAGGCGGCATAGCGAAAGAAGGAGCGGATGGCGGTGAGTCGCAGGTTGCGAGTGCGCGCGGCAATGCCGCGGCCATTCTCCAGGTCATCCAAGAATGCGGCAACCAACGGGGCGTCGATCTGCTCGAAGGCTAATTGAGTCGGCGGCTTGCCAAGTCGTGCCTGCGCAAAGTGGAGCAGCAGTCGAAAGCTATCCCGATACGAACCGATCGTATGCGGGCTGGCCCGGCGCTGCTGCATCAGGCGCTGGGTGAAGAAACCCTGCAACAGTGCCGGGAAACTGACCGTCGCGCTCATGGCCGTTCTCCCCAGCGCTGTTCCAGCCGCGCAACCGCCTGCCCCATCAGTTCAGGGCAGCCGCTGAGATACCAGTAGGTGTCGGCCACATGCACGTGTCCCAGGTAAGTCGACAGCACCGGCAGATGTCGCTCGACATCCTCGCCCGAGCGGTACCACCGCAGCATCGTTTGGACGGCGAACCGATGACGAAAGTCGTGCAGGCGCGGACCGTGACTGGCGGTGGCTGCGCGCAGACCGATCCGGCGCGAGAGCTGGTAGAAGGTCCGATGGATATCCCCGATGTCCAAGCGATTGCCGCGGCTGGTGATGAAGAAGGACGCGGATGCGCTGCGACCTGCAAGGAAGCGCTGCCGCCGCGCTCGATACTGCGCGAGCACCTGTTGGGTCGAGGGATGTATCGGTACAAGACGAGATTTGCCGAACTTGGTGCCGCGAACCGTCAGCACACCCTGCTGGAGATTGACATCCTCGAGAGTGAGTCGGATCGCCTCACCAATCCTCAAGCCGGCCACACTGAGCAACCCGAGCAGACAGTGATAGGTCCACGGGCGCAAGCCCCTGCTGGAAGGAAGCTCCAGGGCGCATTCGAGCAGACGCCCGATCTCTTGGTCCGAGTACAGGTAGGGTCGCGCTCGGCGCGGGCGAAACGGCAGTAGGCCCGGCGGCGGAACCTCGGTTTGCGGGTCGCTCGCCGCATGGTGGCGCGCGAAGCCACGCACATAGCCCAGACGCTGTGCCCATGTCGAAGGCTGAGCCGACCGGCTCTGCTGTGCCCATTCCAGGGCGAGCTGTGTGGTAATGTGCGCCGCGCCGCGGGCCTGCATGAATGCGTCAAACTTGGCCAGGCAAATGCCAGCATCGCGCAGTTTGAATCCCAGGCTGCGCCGCAAGGCCAGGTAGTCTTGAATCGCTTGTCCTAACGGGTTCATTGCGCACCTCCCGGCCAGGGCAAAGCCAACGGACGCAACAAATCCAAATCGACCTTCGCGTAGATCATCGTGGTCTGCGGGCTGCGGTGGCGTAGCAGCTCGCCGATCTCGGCGAGCGAGGCGCCTTGCCGTAGCATTTGGGTGGCCACCGAGTGGCGCAGCAGGTGCGCGCCTTTGTGGGGTGGATCCAATCCTGCACGCTCAAGTGCGCGGCGAACGATGCAGCTAATTGCCACCGAACTGGCGAATCCTCGATGCGGGGCTCTCGTGCGCACGAACACCCGCCGCGAGGAACAGTGCGGGCGCGCATGACGCAGATAGTCGACCAAGGCCGCTCCCACATCCTGGGGTATCGGCAGCCGATCCCAATCGCCCGCCGTATGCCCGAACCCGCAGCTCTCCCACTTCCCAATCGAGATCCTCGAGCGCCAAGCCGACCACTTCCCCGGCACGCAATCCCAAGCGGGCAAGCAGAAGCAGAATCGCCCAATTGCGACGCCCGACCGCCGTGCGCCGATCGCAGTGGGCAAGAAGGCGTTGGACGTCCTCCGCGGACAGTGCCCGCGGAAGCGAGGCCATCGACCAACTCGCCACCGCCGGAACACTCGCTCGCAAATCGGTACCGATCAGGCCGGTGTAATGCGCGTACTGCAGGAACGAGCGCAGGGCCGCGGTCATCAACTTGGCGCGTTTGGGATGATGCAGCCGAGCTGCCTCGCGCTGGACAAAGCCCACCACATCGGCCGCACGCAAAGCATCCAGCCGCAGCCCTCCATCGGCGAGGCAGTTGCGCGAGAAAGCGCCGGGCGAACACCAGATAGTGGAACACCGTCGCCGGGGCGAGCCTGCGTTCTCGTTCCAGGTACAACCGGAACTGTTCTTCCAGCCGTTCGGCCGGCGTAGGCTCGATCGGCGGGCTGCTGTGCAACGATGCCCTGGTCGAGGAGAAGGCTGAACAGCCGACGCACAATCGCCGCATCACCGGAGCGGTGGCGTCCACAGCGGCGTCGGTACTGCAGATAGCGTCCGAGGTGTTCTGATGTGATTTGCTGCGCCGTGATCTTGCGCCGGTGCAACCAACGACCAAGATCGGCTACCAACTGAAGCGCATAGCGGGAAGAAGCCTTGGCGTATCCATCGTCGCTCAAGTGCTGAGCGAATGCATCGACATACGCCCCCAACGGGCCTTCACGCATGCGCAGCGGCGTGCATGGATCCTTGTAAAACCGCTCCATGATGATCTCCTTCCATCGGGACACAGCGCCCGGAGGGAGATCAAACTATGCCGAGTGCACTCGTAGCAAATGGTGCGACCTGAGCAGCATCGATGCTCAGACTCGGCATAGTCCGGAACACGGCATAGTGCCTCCTATGCCGAGCTCGGCATAGACGGCACTCGTTTGCGACTCACCTGCTGGAAAGTGGTGCGGATATTCGCACTGTGCAGGAGCAGCTTGGTCACTCGGACGTGCGCACGACGCAGATCTATACGCATGTGCTCAAGCGGGGCGGGTTGGCAGTGAAAAGCCCGCTCAGCGCTGTGCTGAGCTAGCTGGCGTGTGTTCTGACGCTTCAGTACACCACCACCGCCCGGATCGATTTCCCTTCGTGCATCAGGTCGAATCCACGATTGATGTCCGCGAGCGGCAGGGTGTGGGTGATGAGATCGTCGATGTTGATTCGGCCATCCATGTACCAGTCGACGATCTTCGGCACGTCGGTGCGGCCGCGCGCGCCTCCGAAGGCGGTGCCTTTCCATACGCGTCCGGTGACGAGCTGGAACGGGCGTGTCTTGATCTCCTGGCCGGCGCCCGCGACGCCGATGATGACCGAGACGCCCCAGCCGCGGTGGCAGCATTCCAGCGCTTGACGCATGAGATCGACGTTGCCCACGCACTCGAAGCTGTAGTCGGCGCCGCCGTCGGTGAGCGCGACCAGGTGCTGCACCAGGTCGCCGCCGACTTCCTTGGGATTGACGAAGTGCGTCATGCCGAACTTCTCGGCGAGAGGCTTGCGCGTCGGGTTGATGTCGACGCCGATGATCTTGTTCGCGCCGACCAGGCGCGCGCCTTGGATCACGTTGAGTCCGATGCCGCCCAGTCCGAACACAACGACGTTGGCGCCCGACTCCACCTTGGCGGTGTTGATCACCGCGCCGATACCGGTGGTGACGCCGCAGCCGATGTAGCAGACCTTGTCGAACGGCGCGTCCTCGCGGATCTTCGCCACCGCGATCTCGGGCAGCACCGTGTAGTTGGCGAACGTGGAGCAGCCCATGTAGTGATGGATCATCTTCCCGCCGAGCGAGAAGCGGCTGGTGCCGTCCGGCATGACACCTTTGCCTTGGGTGGCGCGGATGGCGGTGCAGAGGTTGGTCTTGCGCGACAGGCAGGACTTGCACTGGCGACACTCGGGCGTGTAGAGCGGGATGACGTGATCCCCTTTCTTCACCGAGGTGACGCCCGCGCCGACGTCCACCACGATGCCGGCGCCCTCGTGTCCGAAGATTGCGGGGAACAAGCCCTCGGGATCGGCCCCCGAGCGGGTGAATTCGTCGGTGTGGCAGATCCCGGTCGCCTTGATCTCGACCAGCACTTCGCCGGCCTTGGGGCCGTCGAGCTGGACGGTTTCGATGGCGAGCGGCTGCCCGGCTGCGAATGCGACTGCTGCTTTTACGTCCATGGGGTTTTCCTTCTTTTTTACCCCTCTCCCCTGCCCTCTCCCACAAGGGGAGAGGGGGTTTCCAGGGGCGGTAGCGCAGTGGGATGGGGAGCGATGCTCAGTTACTAAGTCAGCGCGCGGCCAACATGGCGGCCCCGAGCACGATTGCCAGCACTAGAAGCGACAGACCAGCGACAGGCCAGCGGCGCAGGAAAGCGTCGGTTCGTTCGACCGCCGCGCCCCAGCCCACCGATGCGCGGCTCGCGCAGTCGAGCACAACGACGAGGTCGCCTTCGGGCACGCGTGGCAGACGGTCGCCGATACGTGCGAGACCGAACGCGAGCACACCGCCCACCAGCACCGGCCACAGCCCGGACCACAGCGCCTTCACACCGAGCGCGTCCGACAAGCTGCCGATCGGCAGTGCCAGATACAGTCCCCAGGGAATGGCGATCGAGGCCGCGGCGGTTGCGAGCCACGGCCAGGACTGACCCGCCGGCGCGGCAGCCTGCGGATCCTGAGCCGCGTTCGCCGCGAGCCGACGCACGAAATGCAGCATCAGCAGGGCCGAGGCGATCGATGAGACCGTGGCAACGAGGTAAGCGAGGCCATCGCCCAGCGGCGGCTTCACGGCGAGCTTCGCGAGCGATCCACCGGTCAGGGGCAACCCCGCGATACCGAGCGCGATCACTGCGGCCGCGAGCAGCATCGGACGCAGCCGCCGCGCACCCGTGGCGCCAACGACACCGACTGCGAGGAACAGTCCGCCTTTCACCAGCACATGATGCGCGGCATAGAACGCCACGAGCAGCGCAACGCCGACGTCGCCGGCCGCCAGCCCCATGCCGATGACGCCGAGGATGAATCCCATCTGGCTCACGCTCGAGTACGCCAGCACCGTTCTGGGATTCTGCTGCGTGATCCCGATTGCGACACCGTACAACGCGGCGAACAATCCCACTGTGGCGAGCGCCTCGCCCCACTCGGGCAGCGCCGTCTGCAGCGGCAGGAAGCGGATCAGCCCGAGGATGCTGGCCTTCACCACTGCGCCGCTCAGCACAGCCGCAGCCGGCATCGGCGCAGCACCGTACGCAAGCGGCATCCAGAAGTGCAGCGGCACCAGGCCCGCCTTCATGCCGAAGCCGACAATCAGCAGCCCCAGCGTCAGGTCGCGCCATGGCGAACCCGGCAGCGCAGCGGCGGCGTCGCGGATCAGCACGCTGCCGCCCGGCATGGCTTGCGCCAGGAGCACGAAGGCGCCCAGCAGGAAGGCCTCGGCGAGCAGGGCGAGGCCGAGGTAGACAGCGCTCGCCCGCCACGCCTGCGGGGTGAGGTCCTGGATGACGAGCGTGCTCGCGCCGACGCTCAACACCGCAAGCAGGAAATAGAAGCCGACCATGTCGGCGGCCAGGAACACGCCCACGCAGCCGGTCAGCGTCATCAGCCAGCAGACGACGAAGCGCCCGGCGTCCGTGCGGCCGCGCAGGAAGCTCGCGGCGTAGACGCCGGCTGTGATCCAGAGCACGGCCGCGACGCCGAGCAGCACCGCGCCCGGTCTGTCGAGCAAGAAAGTCAGTCGCAGACGCTCGTTACCGAGCTCGAGCAAGGCACCGTCGCCGGCAAACAGTGCAGCAGCGAGCGCCGGCACCGGAGCGAGCCACAACAGCGCCGGCATGCGCGCTCTGAGGCCGCCTGACAGGCAAGCAAGCAGCAGCGCCGGCGGGACCGCCAGCGCGAGGCCGAGCAGCGCGTTGCCGTTCGTCACTGCCCGTGCACCATCACGACTTCGGGGCGGCCGGCCTGGATCAGATCGACCGGGCCGAGCGCCACCAGACCGAGCAGCACCGACAGAATCGCGAGTGTCAGCGCCACCAGCTCACGGTGCCGCGGGACCGGCGCGCGCAGCTTCAACGGCTCGCTCGGCGAACCCATCGCCCTGGTCACCACGAGGAACACGTAGCCGGCGGAGAGCAACCCGCCGGTGAGGATCACCGCCACCAACCACCATTGTCCGCTCGCGACCGCCGTGCTCAGCAGCAGCCACTTCGCCAGGAATCCTCCGCTCGGCGGCAGTCCGATCAGCGACACGCCCGCCAAGGCGAAGGCGAACAAGGTGATGGGCAACGCGCGGGCGGCGCCGGCGAGCTCGGCAATGCGATCGTGCCCGAGCGCACCGTAGAGCAGGCCCGCGGTCATGAACATCGCCGCCTTGGCGGTGGCGTGCGATACGGTCTGCATCATCCCGCCGGTCAGCGCAGCGCCGCTCACGAGCTGGCCGGACCCGGGATCGTAAGCGAGCGGAAACATCAGGAACAGATACCCGATCTGCGCCAGCGTCGAGTAGGCGATCAGGAGCTTGAGCCGCGCCTGCCGCAGCGCCACCACGCTGCTCACCAGGATCGCGGCCGCGCCCAGCGCGGCGAGCAGCTGTGCGCCGAGCAGTCCCGGCACCGCCGGCATCACGTCGAACCACAGCCGGATGACGATGAAGAAGGAGCCCTTGACCACCAGCGCGGAGAGCACTGCGCTCGCCGGGGCCGGCGCACCCGCATGGGCCGGCGGCAGCCACAGGTGCAACGGAAACAGCGCGGTCTTGGCAAGCAACCCCACCGTCATCAGCGTGCCCGCAACCCAGGTCACCGGCTCGGGCCGCACCATGTCCCCGAGCAAAGCGATGTCGAGCGTGCCGTAGGCGCCGTAGAACAGCGCAGCCCCGAGCAGGTAGAGCAGCGAGCCCGGCAACGCGAACACCAGGTAGCGCAGCGCTGCCTGGAACGTCTCCGCGCGCCCGTCCAGCGAGACGAGCGGCACAGCCGCGAAGGTGAGCAGCTCCAGCGCGACATACAGGTTGAACAGATCGCCGCTCAAGAACACCAGGTTCATCGCCGCCCAGACCGAAAGCAGCAGCGTCCAGAACGAGAACGAGGCGCGCGTCTCCGCCACACCGTCGGGCGTGCGAAATTCGGTGCGTGCGAACAATCCGGTCGCGCAGACCACGACCGCGACGGTCAGCAGCATCGTCGCCGACAGCCCGTCGGCGCGCAACGCGATACCCAGGGGTGGCGCCCACTCGCCGAGGATGTAGATCAGCACGTCGTCCGAGCGCCACAGCGCAGCTGCGATGAGCCCCGCGATCACCAGGCCGACCGGCATGGTCAGCAAGGCGACCCGCTCGGCATGACGGCCCCCGAGCACGAACGCGAGCAGCAGGCCCACGACTGGAGTCGTGAGCATGAGAACCAGGAGGAAGCCGTCCGGCGTCGACATCAGTGGTCCGCCGCCTTCTTCGCGTCCTTGCCCGCCAGCGCTTCGGCGCGCAAGCTGGCCGTGCCGCTCTCCTGGAACAGCCGCAGCAGCAGCATCACCGCCAGGGCCGTTGCGGCGAAGGCGACCACCAACCCGGTGATGACGAGCGCCTGAGGTATCGGGTCCCCGCCGAGCCCGGCGGAAGCACCGCGGCGGGCAACGACGCCGAACAGGAGGAAGACCCCGCCGCCCAGGAGATTGAACGAGAGGATCTTGCGCAACGGATGCGGATTCACGATGAGCCCGTACAGGCCCAGGCCGACGAGCAGCGCCGCAAGCAGTCCGAACAAGGTGGCGCTGTTCACGGCTTGTCGCTCCGCTCCGGCGGGCCCGCCATCAGCAGGTCCAGACTGACGGCGATGGTCAGCACCATCCCCACCTCGACGATCACGATGAGCAGCTTGGCGTAGGGAACGGGATAGGCGAGGAAGGCGTCCGCGATGAAGAAGCCGCTGAAGCCGACTGCGAGAAACGCCGCCGGCCCGACGATGAGCGCGAGCCGCAGCCCGCGCCCGCTGATCAGCGGCGTGTCTCTCACGCCCGCCATGATCGTCAGCAGCCACATGGCCGCGATGATCGTCGCGCCCGGGAATGCGCCACCGGGCAGATCCGCCCCCACCCAGGCGAGATAGACGCCTGCCACGATCCCCACCGGCGGCAGGCGCCGGGCCAGGAACGCGAGCGCACCGTCCGGGTCGGCGTGCTGCCGAGGTCCCGGCCGACCGCCCCACCACTTCGCGTCCGCCAGCGACCAGACCGCGATCACCGAGATCAGCACCACTACTTTCTCGAGCAGGGTGTCGGTGGCACGGTAGGCCATCAGCACACCGGTGACGGCGTTCCCCAGACCGGTGGCCGCGAGGTCCGCCACCGCTTGCGGCGCAAGCGACGGTGCGGGATCCGGGAGATAGAGCACGGCAACCGCGAGCGCGGCGGTCACGCCAGCGGCGAGCACCCCCGCGACGAGGCGCAATCCCGCACCCGGGCGCTCGGCCTCCAGTGCCGCTTCGGTCACACGCAGCCGCGAGGCCGCTCCCAGCAGCAATGCGCTGGTCAACCCGCTGCCGATTGCGGCCTCGGTCAAGGCCACGTCGGGGGCGGAGAGGCGGAACCACGCCAGAGTGAGGGTGAGCCCGTAAACGGCGAAAGCAACCACCGCACCGAACGTCTGGCGCAGAGCCAGCGTCCAGATCGCCAGGCCGACCAGCAGCACCGCCAGCCCGACGTCGAACGCGAACGACCAGTTCACTGCGGCCTGCCCTCGCGCCGTGCTGCGCGTCCGATGAGTTGCGAGACGACCGCGCTCGCCAGCAGCACCGCCGCCCAGACCGTCACCAGCTTGACCCCCTCGAACACGCCGTCGACGCGCGGCAGCAGGCCGAGCACCACCAGACCCAGCCCAAGGTTGTCCGCCTTGGTCAGGCCGTGCAGCCGGGTCAGCGCATCGGGGAAGCGCAGCAGGCCGGCGGTGCCGGCGAGGAAGAAGAACCCGCCCGCGCAGATCGCGGCGATCGAGAAGATGTCGAGCAGCAGGCTCATTCGCTGCCTCTTGCGTTGTTCTGGGCGTTGTTCCAGGCGTTGCTCGGGGCGTTGTTCCGGCGCATCCGCACCGGGTGCGCCCTTGACGAACGCGACCGAGGCGAAGAGCGAGAGCAGCGCCAACGTGAGCGCCACGTCGATGGCCGCAGGTACGCCGCTGGCAACCGCGAACAGCAGCAGGGTCGCCATGCCGCCCGTGCCCATCAACTGCGCGGCCATCATCCGGTCCGCGTCACCGGGCCCGCGCAGAATGCGCGTCAGCCCGAGCGCCACCATCGCGAGCACGAACACCGCCGCCGCGAGCAGGAACGCGGTCATCGCGGGGATCTCCGTTCGGCATTCATGTGCGCTTGCCCCCCAGCGCCGACGACCAGGCCTGCTGTTCCGCTTCGAGTTGCTCGACGATCGGCTGCGAAACGTCGAGGCAGTGATACTCGATTGCTTCGGGCTCGTCGGCAACCGGAACCGTGCCCGGCATCAGGCTGGTAATCGCGGCGAACCAGTTACGCAGCGGGCCGCGCGGCAGACCCACCCGATAGGCAATGAATCCAGGCTTGAGCGGCACACCCGGCGCGAGCGCCCGTCGCGCGACATCGAGGCCGGCGACCACCGACTGCCACAGGAAGCGCGGCACCAGCATCAGCGCGGGAATGATCCGCAGCCCAGGTACGCCGGGTGGCAGCAGCCGCACGCTTGCCCACGCCGCCAGAGCAGCCGTGGGCACGCCCACCGCGAGATCGAGGGGATGGATCCCGATCAGGACCACCCACAGAGCGAAATAGGCGAGGCCGCGCGAGAATGCAGTGCCGACCGCGTCCGCAGGGGAAGGAGCAGGACTATCCGTCGCTTCACGCGTCATAGCCCTGTCGATGCTGCGCCGTCGTGCTGCCACGGTGTACGTCTCGCAGGTTAGGCTACAACATGTCGTTGAGCGCGACACCGATACCGATCGTATTCTGCGACCAGTTGTAGTCGATCAGGCTCTCGCCGTAGCCCGAGAATCCCTGCACATAGGCGCGCAGCGGACCGAGGATCTTGGGCGACATCCAGGTGAGCTGCACCGCGCCTTTGCCCTGGCTCAGATTCCCGCGCGCCGTCAGCGAGAAGCTGTGGTCGTGCCATTTGTAGATCGCGGCGACGCTGCCGTAGCCGTAGTAGTCGACGATGTCCGGATTGTCCTGATCGTAGTTGAACGGATACCAGACCTTGGCCAGGAAAGCGAGATTGCCGCGCTCGATGCCGAACTGGGCGAACATCCGATCCCAGCTGCGGGACAGCGGGTTCGAGCGCCCGTTCGACTCATGGTTGTAGCCGACGTTGAGCGAGGTTCCACTGAAACCCGCCCAGGTTCAACCCGGGACGGTAGCTTGCGAACACCTCGGGCATGTAGTCGGTCTCGCGAAACGGCCGCGAAACGTCGCTGTTGTAGACCTGCCAGTTGCTCTGCTGCGTGTAACCGACCCAGGCGCCCCAGCGCCGGTCGTCGGTGGTCCACAGCCGCACTTTGAAGCTCAGCTGGAACTTGGCCTCCACGCTGTCGAGGCCCTGCGAGGGCATGTTCGCCGCCTGAAACAGCGGCGTGAACGGTTGGTTGTTCACGTTATCGCTGTAGCGCGCGAACAGAAAATAGTTGGGCTGGTACAAGCTGATCGCGTAGCGCTGGACGATGGATCGAAGCCCCACGCCGCATCGATCAACGATGGCGCCGCGTCTGTCTTGGGCGGCTCTGCCTTGACCACCGCGGGTGGAGATGGCGGGCGCTCGGCGCCGCCTGCGGGCGCGGCAGCCGGCAGCGTCGCCGGACGGCGGCACGGCGGCCCGATGCTGCAGCGGTGGCGCGTCCGCTCGCCTGGTCGTAGCAGGCCAGACGCTCGCTGTCCGCGTCGATCGCCGCGCACTCGGCGATGGACGTGCGTGGCGCGCGAGCACCGCGCCGGGCACACTCACGATCGCAGCGAGCAACGGCAACGCGAACCGGCAAGACGATTGCGCCGTGCTGCCTCATACCGACATCCTCGCCTTCGATCGACGCGCATGCCAAGTGAGTCACTCCCACGCGGCGCGCCGTACGTTCGAGCGCCGGACTCGACCGATCCGGCAGACGCCGCGCGCGAGTAAGCGGTTCCGGTCACGCCGGAACAGCCGCCGCCGGCTTCGCGGGGGCGGCGCGCTCGGGCTTGCCGCCGAACACCGTTATATAGAGCGTGGGCAGGAACACCAGCATCAGGAGCGTCCCGATCAGCAGGCCGCCCATGATGGCGAAGGCCATCGGCCCCCAGAACACCGTCGGCGCAATCGGGTATCAGGCCCAGCACGGTCGAGAACGCCGTGAGCGTGAGCGGCCGCAGCCGCGAACTCGCCGCGCTGATCACCGCATCCCACACGTTCTTGCCTTCGGCACGATCGGTCTCGATCTGCACCACCAGGATCACCGCGTTCTTCGCGACCATCCCCAGCAGCGACGAGAATGCCGAGGATGGCGACGAAGCCGAGCGGCCGATTGAACAGCAGCAGCGCCAGGACCACGCCGATGATGCTGAGCGGCAGCACCGCGAGCACCACGAAGACGCTCTTGAAGCTCTGCAGCTGGAACATGAGCACGGACACCATGAGCAGCATCATGATCGGCACGACTGCAAACACCGACGCCTGCGAGGTCGCGCTTTCTTCGGCGATGCCGCCCAGTTCGATCCGGTAGCCCTTCGGCAGGCGACTTGGTCAGCTTGGCGATCGGCGCCTCGAGCTCGGTGGACGACCGTGTCGGCCAGAGCGCCGGGCATCGTATCCGCGCGCACCGTCAGCGTAGGCACCCGGTCACGCCGCCACACCAGCGGATACTCCTGCCCGTACTCGAAGGTCGCGAACTGGCTCATGGCCACGTTGCGCCCGCCGGGAATCGGCACCTGCAGCGAGCGCAACGTCTCCACCGACGCGCGTTCCTTGCCGACGGCACGCGCGACCACGTCGATCAGGTAGATGTCGTCGCGCATCTGTGTCACGGTCGAGCCGGTGATCGCGGCGTTCAGGACCGAGGCGATGGTGGCCGAGCTGACGCCGATCTGCCGGGCCTGTTCCTGGTCGATCTTGACGCGCAGCTGGCGCGCCGGCTCCATCCAGTCGAAGTTGACGTGCCGGGCGTTGCGGTTGGCCGCGATGATCTGCGCGAGCTCCTGGGCGATCTTGGTCACCTCGTCCTTTTCCGGCCCGCTCACGCGGTACTGCACGGGCCAGCCCACCGGCGGACCCAGCTCGAGCGGCGCGATACGCGAGACCACGTCCGGAAACTCCTCGGCGAGCAGCTTCTCCAGCCGCTCGTGCACGCGCTTTGCGCTCCTGGAATCCCTTGGTGACGATGACGACCTGGGCGAAGAACGGGTTGGCGAGCTGCACGTTGAGCGGCAGGTAGAACCGGATCGCGCCGCGGCCGACGTAGGTGCTCCAGTGATCGATGTCCTTGTCGGTGGCGAGCTCCGCCTCGAGCCGCTTGGCGGACGTCCTCGGATGCGTAGATGGAGGCGTTCTGCCGCAAGCGTCAGATCGACCACCAGCTCGGGCCGGTCGGAGGCGGGGAAGAACTGCGACGGCACGAACCGGAGGAGGTAGACGGCAGCGACGAACGCGGCGAGCGTCACCGCGATGGTCAGCCACTTCGCGCGCATCGCCCCGACCAGCAGGCCGGTGTACGCGCGCATGAGCGCGCTCGGCTTCTCCTCGCCGCCCTTGTTCTTGGGCGGCTTCAGGATGGCCATGCCGATCACCGGCGCGAAGGTCACCGCCACCAGCCAGGACGTGATCAGCGCAATGCCCGACCACCGCGAAGATCGAGAACGTGTACTCGCCCGCCGAGCTGCGCGCGAACCCGATGGGGACGAAGCCCGCGATCGTGATCAGCGTGCCGGCCAGCATCGGCGCAGCCAGTGTCTTGTAGGCGAAGGTCGCGGCCACCTCCTTCGAATCGCCCGCCGCGAGCCGGCGGATCATCGCGTCCACCGTGGTCATCGCGTCGTCGACCAGCAGGGTCAGCGCGATGATCAGCGCGCCGAGCGAGATGCGCTGCAGGTCGATGCCGTACGATCACCATGACGGCGAACACGATCGCCAGGGTCAGCGGAATGGCGAGCGCGACCACCGAGCCCGGCCGCACGCCCAGGCTGATGAAGCTCGCCGCGAGGATGATGAGGATCGCCTGCCACAGCGAGGTCATGAAGTCGTTGATGGCGAGGTCGACGGTGACGGCCTGGTCGGAAACCAGGAACGGCTCCACGCCCACCGGCAGGTTGGCCCGGATGCTCGGCCATCTCCTTCTTGAGGTTGCGCGCCGAGCGCCAGGATGTCGCCGCCGTCGCGCATGGCGATGGCGAGCCCGATCGAGGCCTTGCCGTTGACGTGGAACAGCGGCAGCGGCGGATCGGAGTAAGCCGCGCCGCACCTCGGCGATGTCGCGCAGCGGAATGATCCGGTCGCCGACCGACGAGGTTGACCTTCTTGATGTCGGCCTCGGAATCGAAGGCGCCGGACACGCGCAGGAAGATGCGCTCGTCGCCGGTCTGCAGCACGCCGGCCGGACGCACCAGGTTCTGCGTCTGCAGCTGCGCCAGCAGGCTGCGAATAGGTCAGACCGAGGCCCGCCAGCCGCGCGGTGGAGAACTCGAGGAACACCTGCTCGTTCTGCGCGCCCGAGGATCTCGATCTTGGAGACGTCGGGCACCAGCAGCAGGCGCGAGCGCGCCGACTCGACGAAGTCGCGCAGCTCGCGGTGCGAGAAGCCCTCGGCGCTGAAGCCGTAGATGATGCCGTAGGTGTCGCCGAAGTCGTCGTTGAAGCCGGGCCCGACCACCCCGGCCGGCAGCGTGCCGCGGATGTCGCCGATGTTCTTGCGCACCTGGTACCAGATGTCCGGCACCTCGTCGGGCGGCGTCGACTGCTTCAGGTCGACGAATATCGTCGTGACGCCCGCGGTGGTGTAGCTGCGCACGCGCTCGAGATGGCGCGTCTCCTGCAGCTTGCGCTCGATCCGCTCGGTGACCTGCAGCAGCGTCTCCTCGAGCGTGGCGCCGGGCCAGCCGGCGAAGACGATCATGGTCCGGAACGTGAAGATCGGATCTTCGGCGCGGCCCAAGGCGGATGAACGAGATGGTCCCCGCGCACGATCGCGGCGATCATCAAGAAGACGATGAGCGATCGCCGCTGGATCGCCCATTCCGACAGGTTCGGGCCGATCACTGCGCGGCTCCGAGTGGCACGCACCTTCTGGCCCGGGATGCAGGGCCTGCACGCCTGCGGTCACGACGACGTCACCCGACTCCAGACCGCCGGCAACGGCGACGCGGCCCGACGTCGTGGCCGCCGACGTCGATCGGCCGCAGCGTCACGGTCTCGGTCTTCGGATCGACGACCCACACCGCGGTCTGCGCGCCCGAGCGCACCAGCGCGGACCCGGGGATCTCGATGCCGGAGGCTCGTTCCATCCGCATGCGCCCGGTCACAGTCGAGCCCAGCCGCAAGCCGGCGGGCGGATCGATGAGTCCCACGCGCACTCTGAACGTGCCGGTCACCGGGTCGGCGCGCGGCGCCACTTCGCGCACCCGGCCCTTGGCCGAGACCTTCGGATCGGAGTTGAGCGAGACGGTGATCTCGGGATTGGCGGGCGCGGTGTCGCGCATGCCGGGCCGGAACGTCGAAGACCGCGTCGCGGCCGCCCCTGCGGGCGACCTGCACCACCGTGCGGCCCGGCCGGCACGACTTCGCCGGGCTCGGCACCCACCGACGCGACGGAGCCGCCCGCGTCCGACACCAGCCGGGTATAGCTCAGGCGGTTCTGCGCCAGCTCGACCTGCGAGCGCGCCGACCTGGACGCGGACTCGGCGCTGCGCAGGTTGGCCTCGAACTGGTCGAATGCCGCTCGCGAGATGAAGCCGCGGTCGAGCAGGCCCTTCTGCCGCTGGTAGTTGTTGCGCTGCTCGACCAGCCGCGCCTGGGCCGCGTCGAACTGGGCGCGCGCCGACTGCAGGCTGCTCTCCTCGTTCGACGGGTCGAGGCTGCGCGATCAGCTGGCCCGGCCGCAGCTCGTCGCCGACGTTGACCGGCCGCTGGATCATCCGGCCGTCGATGCGGAAAGCATAGTTGACTTCGGTCTGCGCCTGGACCGTGCCGGTGAGCGAGACGGTGTCGCCCGCGGCCCGCTGCTCGACCGTCATCACGCGTACCGGCCGGATCTCCTCGGCGGGCTGCTCCTCGGTGCGCTTGCATCCCGCGACTACGACCAGCACGCAAGCAGCGAGCGCGGCGGTGCGCGCGTGATGAATGTTTCGCAAGCTCTCGGAGCGTGCAGACACTGCTTGATCCTCCTTCGATTCCTACAGTTCTGTGACCTCCGCCGCGGATGCCAGCTGCGCTCGTGCAGCTCCCGCTATGGCGCCGAGTTTCGTCGCGAACGAGGCAAAATCAGGACAGCCGGCTCCCCAGAGTCGATCGAGAGTAACGCTTACACCACCAGAGCGTCAAGGCGCCGAGATTGGGTGTTTCACACTACGAATCAGCGTACGAGCACTCGCAGAGCCGGCGCTGCCGTAACGGAGTACGATGCTGCCCAAGGCCTGCGGCGCCACTCCCAAGGCCATCACTGCCACCTCCAGGCCCGTCTCGAGGGCCATCGGCGCCGTCCCCACTCTGCAATCTCAAATCTCACCTGGAGACCAGCATCATGTCCGATCCTGTGAAGTGCACTGTGCATCAGCATCTGTCGTCGCGACGGGCGTTCGTCAAGACTTCCACTGCAGCCGCAGCCGGAGTGCTCGGCTGGCTGGCCGGGAAGCCGCAGATCGCCGCCGCAGACGACACGCCCGTTACCTTGACCAAGGAGCTGCGCGACGCGATGACGCCGGACCAGATCCTCGCCAAGTGGAAGGCGGGCAACGCGCGGTTCCGCGAAGGGCGCATGGTACAGCGCGACTTCCTGACGAAGTCAAGGCGACGGCGGGCGGGCAGTTTCCCGCCGGCGTGCTGCTCAGCTGTGTCGACTCGCGCGCTCCCGGCCGAGATCCTGTTCAACCTCGGCATGGGCGATGTGTTCAACTGCGCGCATCGCGGGCAACATCGAGAACTCCGGACATCCTCGGCAGCATGGAGTTCACCACCAAGCTCGCGGGCGCGAAGGTGGTGCTGGTGATGGGTCACTCGGCTTGCGGCGCGGTCGCCGGGGCGATCGCCGACGCGAAGCTCGGCAACCTCACGCAGCTGCTGGCGAAGATCCAGCCCGCCGTCAAGGCGACGACGTTCACCGGCGAGCGCTCGGCGAGCAACCCGGAGTTCGTCGATGCGGTGGCGACGCAAGAACGTGGAGCTGACGATGGCAAAACATCAGGAAGCACAGCAAGGTGATCGCCGATCTGGAGAAGGCGGGAGCGGTCAAGATCGCGGGCTCGTTCTACGATCTCAAGACCGGGGCGGTGGAGTTTTTCGCGTGAGGGGATAGGAAAGCGGTCCTGCGGGCGGGCCGGGGCGCGAGACCTGGGCCGGCGCCTGCCCGCCCAAGGATGACCGCCGTCGCTCTTCCCTTTCCTCGCGCGAGCGAGGATGGTTGAGGGGGCCGACACAGGAAGCTCGTCTCGCCTCGCGAGACGGGCAGCGCGCGAGCTTCAAACTGAGCTTAGCGGCGGCGTATACTAGCCGCCCGACCGAGACACGAGCCGGGCGAGACCGCTGGCAGATCATTATGTGGAGGGCATGACATGCTGAAGGCTGCAGGCTGGGCAAAATGGATCATGGCAGTCGGGCTGGTGTCTGCCTGCGGCGCCGCGTGGGGCCAGTCCGTGACGTACGGAAGAGTCACCGCGGTGCAACTGGTCACCCAGGAGAGCGCCAACGCGCGCGCCGCCGGAACCATCGTGGGCGGAGGCATCGGCCTGGTCGCGGCGCGCAACCAGTCGGGCAGCACCCAGGCGCTGGCCGGCGTCGGCGGCGCGCTGGCCGGACGCCAAGTTGGACGGATAGCGAGCAGACAACAGGTGTTCGAGTACACCATCTTACTGGGCGGCACCACCACGGTCACCATGGTTACCGACGAAGGCGGCTTCCGCATCGGCGACTGCGTGGCGGTCGAACGCGGCACCTTCAACAACATGCGTCTCGCCGACGACGCGCGTTGCGCGCGGGGCGCGCCCGTACCGCCTGCCGCCATCCAGGCCTCCAGCGCCTGCATAGCCGCCAAGGACACGCTGCTCCTCGCCGAGACGGACGAGGAATTCGATCGCGCCGAGCGCCGGGTACGCCTGTTGTGCCGGGATTGATCATGCCGACGAGAACGTATTGGGCACTGCCCGCAGTTGCGGCGGCCGCTCTCGCGGCCGGCTGCGCGCATCAGTCCACCCAGCCGCCGCCGCCCACCGTCTCCTACGGACAGGTCACCGCGGTCAGACTCGTGATGGTCGACAATCAACGCGCGCAGGCCGCAGGTGCGATCACGGGCGGCATCATCGGCATCGCCGCGGGCTCGGGCAACACCCGGGCTTTGGCCGGTGCAGGGGGCGCGCTGGCCGGGCAACAGATCGGCCGGGTGGCGGGCCGGCGCCAGGCCTTCGAGTACACGATCCTGCTGGGTGGGACGACCACGACCACCATGATCACCGATGAAGGCGGGTTCCGCATCGGCGACTGCGTGGCGGTCGAGCGCGGCAAGTTCAACAACATGCGCCTCGCCGACGACGCCAGGTGCGCGCCGGGAGGCAGGGCGACCACCACCGAGGTCCAGAACGCAAACGCGTGCATTGCCGCCAAGGATCGGCTGCTGAGCGCGGATACCGATGCCGCGTTCGACCAGGCCTACCGCGCGGTCAGGCTGCAGTGCGGTGACTGGTCCGACGATCTGTTGTTCTACTTCTAGGGAGCGTCATGTCGAGCGCAGGCGCGGTTGCCGGTATCGCGCTGGTCGCCGCAGCCGGGCTGCTCACCGGCTGCGGGACGCTCCCGCGCCATCCCCCGCCTGTCGAGCTGATGTCGCAGGCGGTGATCCCGGACATGCCCGACGTGCGCGCCTGGGCCGGGCGGCGCAGCCCGGCGATGGAGCGCGATCTGGAGGAGTCGTTCCGGCAGGAATCGGCGGCGGACTTTCCGCGCGGGCCCGACGGGTATGTGCGTTATCCGCACCTGGCTCTGTCAGGCGGCGGACCGAACGGCGCCTTCGGAGCGGGGTTCCTGAACGGCTGGACCAAAACCGGACAACGGCCCGTTTTCAAGGTCGTCACCGGGGTATCGACCGGGGCGCTGATGGCGCCGTTCGCCTACCTCGGGCCCAAGCACGACGATGCGCTGCGCGAGTTCTACACGACCACCACAACGGCCGACATCTTCACGCAGTCGCGCTCGCTGCTGCGCCAGCTTCTCTCGGGAGAATCGCTCGCTGACACCGGTCCACTCGCGCGCCTCATCGCCGGGCACGTCGATGCCGCTTTTCTGGAGCAGATCGCGGACGCGCACAAACACGGCCGACGGCTGTACGTGGGCACGGTGGATCTCGATTCGCAGCAATTCGTCGTGTGGAACATGGGGCTCATCGCCGTCAGCGGCCGTCCGGAAGCGCTCGACCTGTTCCGCAAAGTCGTATTGGCATCGGCCTCTGTTCCGGTCGCCTTTCCGCCCGTGTTCTTCGAGGTGGAGGTGCAAGGCCAGCGCTACGACGAGATGCACGTCGACGGTGCGGTGGCTGCCAATGTCTTCTACAACGGCGGCGTGTTCAGCGCCCCGGCTGCGCGCAAGCGCGCCGGGAAGGACAACGGCCGCGAGGACATTTTCGTGATCCACAACGGCCAGCTCGGCCCGGTCGCGGCGGTGACGCCGCGCACCCTAAGCGGCATCGCTTTGCGCGTGCTCGATTCGGCCGCCAAGTCGGCGGTTGTCGGAGACCTGTTCCGCATCTATGCCGCCTCACTCCGCGAAGACGCGGGCTTTCACTGGGTGACGCTGCCCGACGGCATCGAGATCAGCGGAAACGAGTTCTTCGACCCGGTCAAGATGCAGCACCTGTATGACATCGGTTTTCAGGCAGCGCGCGGGGAGTCGGTCTGGGATACCCTTCCGCCGGGCTGGAGGTTGTCCGAGCGCCCGACGGTCAAGTACGACAGCACGCCCGACCCCGTCCCCGAGCCCCTGCCGGCGGGCGCCCCAGGCTCGGACCGCTGAGCGATGCTGCGCCGGCGCTCAGCTCCAGCCGCTGGATCGTCCTCATCGCGGGAAGGCGGCCACGACATTCTCGCGTTCGGGGCTGCGCTCGCGCTCGTCATCGCTTCGCTGACCTTCTTCCTGAGGAAGAAACAGTGAGGAACGTCGCACCACGCGAAAATGAAACCGACCTTGACAACCGGCGAGGCTTGGCAGTAGCGTACCAGCCTCCAGATCTTCCACAACTCCCAAGAAGAACAACCGCCACTCGATGGCCGCGCGGCGCGCCTTGCACGCATCGCCCCGTCGGCCGCATTCGCACGAGGAGAACGCATGCACCTCACCCCGAGAGAATTCGACAAGCTCCTCATCTACATGCTGGCCGAGGTGGCACTCAAGCGCAAAGCAAAGGGCTTGAAGCTCAACCACCCTGAGGCCGTCGCCATTATTTCCGCCGCCGCTCTCGACGGAGCACGCGCCGGCAAGACCATCGAAGAGGTCACCAAGGAGGCGCGCACCGCGCTCACCAAGGCCGATGTCATGGATGGCGTCGCGGATCTCATCCCGATCGTGCAGATCGAAGCCGTGTTCACCGACGGCAGCCGGCTGGTCACCGTGCACACGCCGATTCAGTAGGGCCGCGCAACAACCAACCGAACGGAGCTCAAGATGGCGGGTGTCAAAGCAGGTCCTACCGTCGCCGCAAATGTCGATCCGAGCCACCGCCGAAGTGTCAGTCGGCGGGTACGTGTGCAGTCCGGACCCGGTGACTTACCATGCCGACCTGCCGGTGACCACCCTCAAGGTGCGCAACACCGGCGATCGCCCGGTGCAGGTGGGATCGCACTTTCACTTTTTTGAAGTCAACCGTGCGCTCGAGTTCGACCGTGCAGCGGCGTTCGGGCAGCATCTGCTGGTCCCGGCGTCTACCGCGTTGCGGTTCGAGCCCGGCGACGAGCGCGAAGTGAAACTCGTGCCCTACGGCGGCAAGCGCGCGGTCTACGGTTTCAACAATCTGGTCGACGGCCCCACCGCGGGCAAGACGGCCCCGACCCAAAAGACGAAGGCCGTCGCGGCAGCGCAGAAGCGTGGATTCCGCTCCGCCACCAAGACCTGACCGCGCCAGCCGCAACGCCGCCCCTTTCGCATCGTTTCTCTAGAAGAAGGCTTGACCAGATGGCAACCCTCTCACGCCCCGAGTACGTCGGCCTGTTCGGCCCCACGGTGGGCGACCGTATTCGCCTCGGTGATACCAAGCTGTTCGTGCAGATCGAGCGCGACCTGCGCGGGCCCTCCGGCGACGAGATCGTCTTCGGCGGGGGCAAGAGCCTGCGCGAGGGCATGGGCATGGACAACCAGCTCACCCGCGCCGGCGGAGCGCCCGACCTCGTGATCACCAACGTCACGATCATCGACGCCGTGCAGGGCGTGGTGAAGGCGGACGTCGGCATCAAGGACGGCCGCATCTGCGCGATCGGCAAGGCCGGCAATCCGCAGACCATGAGCGGCATCACGCCGGGCCTGGAGTGCGGGCTTGCCACCGATGCGATCTCCGGTGCGCACCTGATCCTCACCGCCGCCGGCATCGACACCCATATTCACTTCATCTCGCCGCAACAGGCCTACGCGGCGCTGTCCAACGGCACCACCACTTTGATTGGCGGGGGCACCGGTCCTTCGGACGGTTCCAACGCCACCACCGTCACACCCGGACCGGGCAACATCCGCACGATGCTGCGCGCCTTCGAAGGCTGGCCGGTGAACGTGGGGATTCTCGGCAAGGGGCACGGGCACGGCAAGGCGGCGCTGGTCGAGCAGATCGAGGCCGGCGCAGTCGGCTTCAAGTGTCACGAGGACTGGGGCACCACGCCTGCGGTGCTGCGTTCAGCGCTCACCGTTGCCGACGACATGGATGTGCAGGTGTGCATCCACACCGACACGCTGAACGAGTCCGGTTTCGTCGAGGACACCATCGCGGCCTTCGAAGGGCGCGCGGTGCACTCCTTCCACACCGAGGGCTCCGGCGGCGGCCACGCGCCTGACATCATCAGGATCTCCGCGCTGCCCAATGTCCTGCCCTCCTCGACCAATCCGACGCTGCCGTACGGCATCAACTCGCAGGCCGAGCTCTACGACATGATCATGGTGTGCCACCACCTGAGCCCCGACATTCCGTCGGACGTGGCGTTCACCGAGAGCCGCATTCGCGCCGAGACCATCGCCGCCGAGAACGTGCTGCACGATCTGGGTGTGATCTCGATGTTCTCCAGCGACTCGCAGGCGATGGGCCGGATCGGCGAGTGCTGGCTGCGCACCATCCAGACCGCAGACGCCATGAAGACCGGCCGCGGCAAGCTGCCGGAAGACGCGCCCGGCAACGACAACTTCCGCGTCTTGCGCTACGTGGCGAAGATCACCATCAACCCGGCGATCACGCACGGCATCTCGCACGTGCTGGGGTCGGTCGAAGTGGGCAAGGTCGCCGACCTGGTGCTGTGGGAGCCGGCCTTCTTCGGCGCCAAGCCCAAGCTCATCATCAAGAACGGCGTCATCAACTGGGGACTGATGGGCGACCCGAACGCCTCGCTCCCAACGCCCCAGCCCGTCTACTACCGCCCCATGTTCGGCGCCTACGGCCAGGCGCTGCCGGATACCTGCATCACCTTCGTATCGGGGCGGCGCACGCCGCCGGCGTCGCGGCGAAGGTCGGACTGGCCCGTCAGGTCATGCCCGTGCGCAACACCCGCAAGATCGGCAAGCGCGACATGGTGCGCAACGCGGGCACACCGAAGATCGAAGTCAACCCGGAGACCTTTGCCGTGACGGTGGACGGCAAGCATGCGACGGTGGCGCCGCTGAAAACGATCTCCCTCAACCAGAAGTACTTCTTCAGTTGAGCGCGCGGGGCAAGGCGTGGCGGACGCAGCTCCCGGCCGCGCATGATCAGTGCTGCTGAAGGCGCCGCAGCGCCGACAACCGCAACCAGCCTGGTCCGCATGCTGCAGCTCGGGGACACCATGTTCCCGGTGGGCGGCTATGCATTCTCCAGCAGCCTCGAAGCGGCCATCCAGAAGCAGGTCGTGACCGACGCGGCGACGCTGCGGGCGTTCACGCGCACCGCCGTCGAGCAGGCAGCGCTGGGCGACGGCATCGGCCTGATTCACGCGCATCGGGCGGCGGCCGAAGCCGATCTTGCCGAAGTCGCGCGCATCGACCGGCTCGTGTACGCGCGCAAACTCTCCAGCGGAACACGCACGATGTCCGTGCGCATGGGCAGGAAGCTCGCCGAGCTGGGAGCGACGGTGATCGGCGTGCCGCTCCTTGCGCAGTGGCGCGAACGCATCACAGCCGGCGCCACGCCGGGATGCTATCCGATCGCCCTGGCGGTGTGCTTCGCTGCGCAGGCGCTGCCGGCCCGCGAGGCATTCGTAGTGCATCAGTACGGCGCCGCCGCGACCATCCTGAGCGCCGCCCTCCGACTGATGCGCATCAGCCATGTCGACACGCAGACGATCCTCTACGAGCTCAATGCGGAGGTCGAGGCGGCGTACCAGACTGCGGCGGCCGCGCGCTTGTCGGACATGGCGAGTTTCGCTCCGCTCACCGAGATCCTGGCGGCCGCCCACGTCAAGGCGCATGCACGCCTGTTCATGAACTGATGGGAGCCGCCGAGCACACGTCGTCCCTGACCCCGTGGGCCGCAGCCGAAGCGCTCGGCGCCACCATGGCCGAGCTGGAGGCGTTTCAGGACGAGCCGCCGCAGATGCGCAGCGGCGTGGTCGGCAAGACCGGCTTCCTGCGCCTGGGCTTCGAACGCCGCGACAGCCGCACCATCCTCGCCGACTTCGAGCGCCGCGTGCCGTATCTGGCCCAGCGCGCGCTGCATTGCGACCAGGACCTCCCGGACCTGGCCTGGGTATTCCTCATCACCAGCTCGGGCTGCCTGCTCCAGGGAGATCGACTCGCCCTCGACGTCACCCTCGGGCCGCGAGCACGGGCACATGTGACCACGCAGTCGGCGACCAAGATCCACACCATGGACGCCAACTACGCGGTCCAGACGCAGACGATCACGCTTGCAGACGAAGCCTATCGAGCTTCTTCCCGATCCGCTGATCCCGCATCGGCGAGCGCGCTTTGTCAGCGACACGC
>CAVYZA010000016.1:0-57834 GCA_963772865.1 uncultured beta proteobacterium
ATGGAGAGACCTTCGACGTCAGGGCGTCGCGTCCGCTCCGCGGTCGCATCCCCGAACGGGGTTCGGGGCCCCTGCTCCGCGCTGCGCGTCCGTACGCCTCTGAGTGGGCCAAGATCGAGGCCAAGCGCAAGCTGATCGAGCGCTAGCTAACCCGCATGTACTCCGCCGCGCTGGCCGAGCCCTGGCTGGCGGCGCGACCGTAGTCACTCCCACGCGGCGGCTGGCGAGCGCCATCCGCCGCGCCTACGACATCCAGCAGCAGGGCGCCGGCCGGCGCTCGTGGCCCGCTGCCGACGTCTTGCCTTGGTCCGCCTGGCAGCAACGGCAGTGGGAGCTTGCCCAGCTTCACGCCAACGAGCCGCTCTCAGCGCTGCTTACCGCCCAGCAGGAGCTGGCCTTGTGGGAGCGCGTGATCGGCGAGTCCCGCGCACGAGGGTGCGCTGTTAGCCCGGGGACAGCTGGCCCAGACGGCCAGCGAAGCCTGGGGCATCGCCTGCGCCTACCGCCTGGCTGAGGCCTTGCGCCGCTTCCCAGTCGGCGAGGAAGCCAGTGCGTTTCTCGGCTGGGCCGAGGCGTTCACTCACTTTTGTACCCGCCAGTCGTTCCTCGATGCAGCGCGTCTGAGCGACGAGTTGCAACGCTTGCTGCAGCGTGGCCTCCTTGCAGTGCCCCGGCATGTGGTGGTCTACGGGTTCGACCGTCTCGATCCGCAACGGGCAGCGTTGCTCGACGCCTTCCAGGCCGCCGGCACGCGGGTGTCAAGCCCGGAACCTGAACGGCCACGCGGTGAGGCCACTGCGCTCGCACAGCCGGGTGCGAAGGAAGAGATCCAGGCTGCCGCCCAGTGGGCGCGCGCCGTTCTCGAGCGCGAACCCGACGCTACGGTCGGAATCGTGATCCCGGATGTGGCGCGACAGCGGGCGCGAATCGCCCGCACGTTCGACGAGGTCCTCGTCCCCCAAGCGTTGGTGTCGCCCGGCGTGCCGGTCGCCCGGCCCTGGAACCTTTCGCTCGGCTTGCCGTTGTCGGCATGGCCGGTCGTGCACGCGGCGCTGCTGGTGCTCCGGCTCGCGGCCGGTCAACTGCCGGCACTCGGTGCCAGCGTGCTGCTGCGATCCGCGTTCCTGGGTGGAGCACCAGTCCGAGCGTGGACCGCGCGCGCTGCTCGACGCACGCATTCGCAAGGGCGGCGAGCCGCAGACCCGGATCGAGCGGCTGGAATACTTTGCCCGCGACGAGCGCCGCCGCGACGCCTGTCCCCTCCTGGTCGAGCGGCTGCGGTGGCTGCGGATGCGGGCGCGCGAATCGCTGGACGCGCGACTGCTGCCGAGCGCCTGGGGTCCACGCCTGCAGGCGCTGCTGGCCGCAGCCGGCTGGCCCGGCGAGCGTACCCTCGACAGCGACGAGTTCCAGTGCGTCGAAGCCTGGCGCGAGCTGCTGGCCGGTCTCTCGCACCTGGACCCGATTCTGGGTCTGATCGCGTTCCAGACCGCGATCGACACCGTCGACCGGCTCGCAGAAGAGCGGCTGTTTCAGCCCGAGACGCCCCTGGTGCCGGTCCAGGTGATGGGCGTGCTCGAATCCACGGCGCTCGAGTTCGATCATCTGTTCGTTCTTGGCCTGCACGCCGAGGTGTGGCCGCGTCCCGCGCGTCCCAATCCGCTTCTGCCGATCGAAATGCAGCGGCGCGTCAACGCCCCCGGCAGCGGCCCGGAGTGGGAGCTCGGGTTTGCGCAGCGCATGACCGAGGGATGGCGGCGCGCTGCACCGCAGATCGTATTCTCCTGGCCAGCCGCCGACGGCGACCGCATGCTGGCCCCCAGCCCGATGCTCTCTGGCCTGCCGGCGGCGCGGACGGAGCAGATTGGACTGGCGCAGGTGCCGCCCTACCGCGGCTGTTGCACCAGGCCGGTCGGCTCGAGAGTCTGGTCGACGTGTCCGCCCGCCCTCTTGAATCCGGCGTGGCGTTCGCCGGCGGCGCGCGCCTGATACAGGACCAGGCCGCCTGCCCGTTCCGCGCGTTCGCCGCCCACCGACTTGGTGCCACGGTTCTGGAACAGCCGCACGAGGGCTTGGACGCGCGCGAGCGCGGCAACGTGCTGCACGCGGTGGTGGCGTCCCTGTGGGGATCGCTGCGCAGCAGCGAGCGGCTCGCAGCGCTGACTGACGAGGAGCTTGACCACGAGGTGGCGCAGGCGGTGGACCTGGGGCTGACGCGCTGGCGCACCCGCCGCGAATCGGTGTTCAAGGAACGCTTCCTCGCCCTCGAGCGCGAGCGGCTGCAAAGCCTGTTGCGCGAATGGCTGGCGCTCGAGCGGCAACGCGCGCCGTTCGAAGTTCTCGCGGTCGAGGCGGCGCGCAGCGTCGAGGTCGGCGGCGTGCGCCTCGAGCTGCGCCTCGACCGCGCTGACCGGCTCGATGGCGGTGGCGACCTGTTGCTCGACTACAAGACCGGGAAGGCGCAGACCGGCAGCTGGTTCGACTCCCGGCCGGACGAGCCGCAGCTGCCGCTCTACGTGCTGGCCGCAGAAGGCCGGCCGGCCGGGCTGGCTTTCGCCCGCCTGGCGCGCGGCGACTGCGTGTTCGAGGGACTCGCCGAGCGCGACGACATTGCGCCAGGCATCGAGGCGTTTGCTGGTGCGAAGGGTCGTACCGGGGAGTGGACCAGCCAGCTCGACGCTTGGCGCCAGACCCTCGATGCACTGGGCGAACAGTTCCGCTCAGGCGTGGTGACGGTCGATCCCAAGCGCTATCCCGGCACCTGTGACCTGTGTCATCTGGGCGCGTTGTGCCGGGTCAAGGAGCTACGGGATCGGGTGGCCGAACCCTCGCCGATCTTGGACGAGGAGCGCTGAAGTGCCGTCGCGCCGCTCACCGCCCAACGAGCAGCAGCTCTCTCTGCTGCTGGATGAACCGGCGTCCGCGCCAGCGCAGCCGCCGCGGGCGCCGCCGGTCGCCGATGCAGCGGAGCGTGCTCGGGCGCTCGATCCGCGCTGCTCCTTCATCGTCCAGGCACCGGCTGGTTCCGGCAAGACCGGACTGCTGATCCAGCGTTTTCTGGTCATGCTGGCTGGCGTGACCAGGCCCGAGGAGGTCGTCGCCATCACCTTCACACGCAAGGCGGCCGGTGAGATGCGCAGTCGCGTTCTCGCTGCCCTGCGTGCTGCCCGCGAGGGGATCGCGCCGGATTCCGATCACCAAGCGCAGACGCTGCAACTGGCTGCTGCCGTCCTGGAGCGCGACGCGAGTCAGGGCTGGGGCCTGGAGAGCAATCCGAACCGCCTGCAGGTGCAGACCATCGACTCGCTGTGTGTCGGCCTGGCTGAGCGCCTTCCGCTCCTGTCGGGCCTGGGCCCCTCGCCGCAGATTCGTGATGATGCCTCGGACCTCTACCGCGAGGCTGCGCGGGAGACCCTCGGGCTGCTCGAGGAAGCGGCCTACACCGAGCAAGTCGCTCCCCTGCTCAGGCATGTCGACAACGACGTCGCTGCGGCGGAGGCATTGCTGGCCGGGTTACTCGGCAAGCGCGATCAATGGCAACGGCATCTGTGGGGTGGAGCACAACGGGCCGAGCTGGAGCGGGGCCTGGCGAACCTCAGCCGCGAGCGCATGCAGCAGGCGCGCGAGACGGTGCCGGAGGTGTTCGCCGGTGCCGTCCTCGCGACGGTGCGCTACGCGGCGGCCAATCTCGCGGCGGCGAGTCCGGATTCAGCTCTGGTCGTGTGCGCAGACCTGGACACGCTGCCAGGCGTGGAGCTCGAGGATCTGCCGCTCTGGCGAGGGATTGCCGAGTTGTTTCTTACCAGAGGCGGTGCGTTGCGTAAGAAGCTGGACAAGAACATCGGTTTCCTACCCGCCAGCGAAGGCACTCCGGCGGAGCGCAAGCAGCGCAAACAGGCTAAGCAGCACGCGGAGGCGCTGTTCGACAACCTGGTCGCGCATCAGGATTTCGTGGCCGCCTTGCAAGAGATCAGAGAGCTGCCGCCGGCGACCTACGACGAGCGCCAGTGGGCCTTCATCGAATCCCTGAGCGGGCTGCTCCGGGTGGCGGTGGCGCAGCTCGACCTGACGTTCCGCCGCCGTGGCGCGGTGGACTTCGTGGCGCTGACGCTGGCTGCGATCCGGGCGCTCGGCGAACCGGACGCGCCGACGGATCTGGCGCTGGCGCTGGACTATCGCATCCAGCATCTGCTGATCGACGAGTTCCAGGACACTTCGCAGAGCCAGTTCGAGCTGCTGCTGCGGCTCACGGCCGGCTGGCAGCCTGGCGACGGCCGCACTGTGTTCGCGGTCGGCGATCCCATGCAGTCGATCTACCGCTTCCGCGAAGCGGAGGTGGGGTTGTTCCTGCGTGCCTGGCATGCCGGGCTGGGCAGCGTGCAGCTCGAGCCGCTGGCCCTGTCGGTCAATTTCCGAGCGCAAGCCGGCCTGGTCGAGTGGGTCAACGACGTCTTTGCACGCGTGATGCCGGTGCGTGCCGACCTGGCGAGCGGCGCAGTGCCATTCTCTGCGGCGACGACGCAGGACCCTGCGTTGCCTGGGGCGGCCGTCGAGGTCCACGCGTTCGCGCCGCCGGACCGCGCGCGCGAAGCGCAGCGTGTGGTGGAGATCATCGCTCGTGCCACCGCGCAGGAGCCGCAAGGGAGCGTGGCGTTGCTGGTGCGCAGCCGCCGCCATTTGACCGAGATCGTGCCGAGGCTGAGAGACGCGGGACTGCGGTTTCGCGCTGTCGAGATCGAGGAGCTGTCGGGCCGCGCGGCCGTGCGCGACCTCCATGCCCTGACCCGCGCGCTGCTGCATCCGGCCGACCGCACGGCCTGGCTGGCGGTGTTGCGCGCGCCCTGGTGCGGGCTGACGCTGCGCGACCTGGAGACGCTCGTCGGCGACGACCGCGGTGGGCGTGCTGTGGACGCGACTCGCCGACCTCGAGGCGCGCTCCAGTCTGAGCGCAGACGGCGCGTTGCGCATCGAGCGCCTGGTGGCGGCGTTGGAGCCGGTGCTGGACGCGCGCGGCCGCGGGCCTCTGCGCGGCTCGGGTGGAGAGTGCGTGGCTGCGGCTCGGCGGGCCCGCTTGCGCAGGTGATCTGACCGATGTCGAGGACGCACTGGTCTTCCTCGATCTGCTGGAGGAGCTGGAGCAAGGCGGTGATCTCGATGACTTCGCCGCGCTCGACGAGCGGCTCGCCAAGCTGTTTGCCCTCCCGGATGTGGAGGCGCCCGACACGCTGCAGGTCATGACCATCCACAAGAGCAAGGGCCTGGAGTTCGATGCCGTGATCGTCCCCGGCCTGGGCTATCGCACCGGCGGTGACGACTCCCAACTGCTGCAGTGGCTGGAACGCGCGAATGCAGCGGGAGGGTCGGATCTGCTGCTCGGTGCGATGACCGAGCAGGGGCGCGACGAGGATCCGGTGTATCGCTACGTTACGCGGCTGCACCGTGAACGCCAGCGGCAGGAAGATGCGCGCTTGCTGTACGTGGCAGTGACGCGCGCACGCCAGCGCGTGCATCTGATCGGCCACGCCGAGATCGACGAGAAGACCGCGACAGCCAAGGAGCCGGACGAGAGCACGCTGCTCGCGCGCTGTGGCCCGTGCTCGCGCCCGAGTTCGACGCCGTGGCCCGGCACCTGGCTCAAAGCCTCGCGCATGCCGACACATCGTCGGCTGTCGTAGAGGGCGGGGGTGGCGGTGCCGTACTATTCCCCTCCGATACGTCCGATCTCCCAGCAGATCCAGCGCCTCGTTTCCGACTGGCAGGCACCCGCAGTTCCCGCCGCGGTGCGCTGGCAGGCTCCTGCGCCGGCGGCGCCGGAGGAGCGACAGCCGAGCATCGAGTTCGATTGGGCGAGCGAAACCGCCCGCCACGTCGGCACCGTCGTGCACAGGTACCTGCAGCGCATCGCCGAAGAAGGCATTGCGCGTTGGGACGCGGCACGGCTGGAAGCGCTGCAGCCCGTGCTGGTCGCTGCGTTGCGCGGCACGGGAGTGCCTGCGAGCGAGCTGGCGCAGGCCGGCGCCCGCGTGGGTGAGGCCCTGCGTGGGGTGCTCGCCGATCCGCGCGGCCGCTGGATTCTGGACAGCACCCATGCCGAGGCCACCTCCGAGTTGCGCTTGAGCGCGCAGCTCGACGACCAGGTCGTCCACGTCGCGCTCGATCGCACGTTCGTCGATGCGCAGGGCACGCGCTGGATCGTCGACTACAAGACCGGCACCCACGAAGGCGCCGACCTCGAAGCGTTCCTTAACCGCGAGCAGGAGCGGTATCGGGAGCAGCTCGAGCGCTATGCGCAGATCATGGCGGCCCTGGATCCGCGGCCGGTGCGGCTGGCCCTGTACTTTCCGCTGCTGAGGGCGTGGCGGGAGTGGGCAGTCTGAAGGTGACTGGTGACTGGTGACGAGTGACTGGTTCTGGTTGGTCGATCGGCGCGCATCTGGAAAGGCGGTCTATGGCCAAGCTCGTGTCACGCACCATGACCGACTGCCAGTCACCAGTCACTAGTCACCAGTCACCCAACTTGACGAAACCCGGCGTCCACCGAAGAATGCCGGTCGGCCAGCCTCAACCGAGCACAGGAGATGCGATGTCTCACCCGCCGATCGCTTCGACGCCTCTGATGATCCTCGTCGCCGGGCCCTATCGTTCGGGTACCGACGATGATCCGGCGAAGATCGCCGCCAACGTGCGTGCTATGACGGACGCGGCCCTGCAGCTCTACCGCGCCGGGCACCTGCCGGTCCTGGGCGAGTGGTTTGCGCTGCCGCTGATCGAGCACGCGGGCTCGCGCGCTATCGGCGACGAAGTGTTCAACCAGATCTTCCATCCGAGTGCGCGGCGGCTGCTGGCCAAGTGCGACGCCTGCCTGCGCATCGGTGGACCGTCGCAGGGCGCCGACGAGATGGTGTCCGCAGCGCGGGCGCTCGGGAAGCTGGTGTACTTCGACCTCGCGCAAGTCCCGCGAGTGGCCGGAGGCGACCGCGTGGTTCACCGCGGCAGCTGCCACTGCGGCGCCGTGCAGGTCGAGGTCGAAGCCCCGGCGGATATCGAAGCCCACGAGTGCAACTGTTCGATGTGCGAGCGAATCGGCTTCCTGCACCTGATCGTGCCGGCGCAGCGCTTCCGGCTGGTCCAGGGCCGCGAGCAGCTCACCACCTATACGTTCAACACGAGGGTGGCCCAGCACACCTTCTGCAAGGTGTGCGGCGTGAAAGTGTTCTACGTGCCGCGCTCCAACCCCGACGGCTTCAGCGTCAACGTGCGTTGCCTGGACCGCGCCACGATCGCCTCGGTCACAGTGCTGCGCCTTCGATGGCAAGAACTGGGAGTCGGCGGCCGGCAGCGTCGCCGAGTTGTCGCGCGGCTGACCCGGTCCGATGCACCAGATCGCTGTGCAACGGGATGGATTCGGCTTGCGTAGCTGCGGCCGCGCACCGGTGCGGCTGCTCACAGTCCGAGGTTTTGCGGTCGTGCTCGCCGCGGTGCTCGGCGTCGCTGCATGCAAGCCGGCGGTGCGCCCTGGGCCGCCACCGGTTCCCACCAAGGTAACGCCGTTGTCCAGCGGCACGCCGGGCGGCCCGTATCCCGGCGGCTGGCACGTCGAGGCAGCGACGAAGTTCCGCAAGCCGAGCGTCTACCGGATGGTCGACGACAGCGGCATTACGGTGGTGGAAGGCACGGCCGAGGCTTCCGCTTCGGGGCTGGTGGAATTCGTCGATATCGACCCGCACGAGCGCCCCATCCTCACCTGGCGGTGGAAGATTACTCAGCCGGTAGCAGGCGCGAACACGACGCAACGCTCGGGGGACGACGCGCCCGTGCGCATCCTGCTCTCGTTCGCGGGCGACGTGGAAAGCCTGCCGTTTGCCGAGCGCCTCTGGTTCAACCAGGTGAAGCTCATCAGCGGCATCCCGGTCCCCTACGCCACCCTGGAGTATGTCTGGGGCGCTGGCGCGCCGACGGGGACGGTGGTGGTCAACAGCTACACGTCGCGCATCCGTACGCTGCTGGTACGCAACACCCCGCAACCGTTGAACCAGTGGGTGACCGAGACGCGCGACGTGGTGGAAGACTTCCGCCGTGCGTTCGGCGAGGAACCGGGCCGCATCACCACGGTGGCACTGTGGACCGACGCGGACGCGACCGGCGCGCGCTCCCAGGGCTACTACGGCGACCTGACGTTTCTCACGCGCAGTGAGGCGCAGGCCCGCGCGGCGAAGAACTGAGCCGGTACTGAGTAATGAGCAGCTGAGTGCTGAGCACCCAGCACTCAGTAGCCAGCACTCAGTACCTTCCCGCCCCAGACGGTCTACACTGTTGCATCCTGCTTGCGGACCGACTGCCATGAACGATCCCCGCCGCCCCGCTGATCTCGCGCCGCGCGCCACGCTGACCGGCCGCGCGGCTTTCCTGTCGCTGCTCGCCTCCGAGGGCATCGACATCATGTTCGGCAATCCCGGCACCACCGAGCTGGCGATCATGGAGGCGCTGGGCCAGCAGTCGCACATCAAGTACGTGCTGGGCCTGCAGGAATCGCTGGTGGTGGGCATGGCGGACGGCTTTGCGCGTGCCTCCAACCGGCTGGCCGCCTGCAACGTGCACGTCGCGCCCGGGCTGGGCAACGCGATGGGCTCGCTGTACACGGCCAAGATCTATGGCTCGCCGATCCTGATCACTGCCGGGCAGCAGGAGCAGGGTCACGGCCTCAAGGAGCCGATGCTCTACGACGCGCTGGTGCCGATGGCTCAGCCGATGGTGAAGTGGGCCGTGGAGGTCACGCGCGTGGAGGATCTCCCGCGCGTCGTGCGGCGCGCGGCCAAGGTGGCGATGACTCCGCCCACCGGTCCGGTGTTCATCAGCCTGCCGGGCGACATTCTCGATGCCCAGGCTGAGCTGGATCTGGGCAAGCCGACCCGCGTGGACGCCGCCACCCGTCCCTCCGACGCGGCGCTTTCGAGGCTCGCCGACGCCTTGCTGGGCGCGCGCAATCCCGCGTTTATCGCCGGCCACGAGCTGTACACGAGCGACGCGCTGCAGGAGGCCGCCGAGCTTGCCGAAGTGCTGGGCGCAGCCGTCTACCAGCAGACCGTCAACTACGGGGCGCACTTTCTGTCCGAGCATCGCACGTTCGTGCGTCCGCTCACGCGCAATCAGCAGCAGGTGCGCGACTGGCTCTCGCCTTACGACATGCTGGTGTTCCTCGGCTCCGACCAGCTGCGCATGTCGGTGCACAGCCCCGTCGAGCCGCTGCCGGATGGCGCGCGCGTGGTGCAGATCGGCAATCGCGACTGGGAGCTGGCCAAGAACTACCCGGCCGAGATCGCGCTCAAGGCGGACGTCAAGGAGACGCTGCGAGCGCTGCTGCCGGTCCTGCGCGGCAGGATCAGCGCCGAGCAGGCGGCACAATCCGCGCGCAGGCTCGAAGCGCTGACCGCCAACAACTGGACTGCGCAGCGCGCGCGGGCGCAACAGGACGCGCTCAAAGCCACCGCGGCGCGCCCGATGGACCCACGCCTGCTCATGCTGCGGATCACCGAGGCGCTGCCGCGCGAGGCCGTTGTGGTCGACGAGGGGCTCACCGCCAGCATCTCGTTTCTCAGCCACTTTCCGGTGCGCGATCCGCACTGCTACTACGGACTCGCGAGCGGCGCGATCGGCTTCGCGATGGCGGGCGCCGTAGGCGTCAGCCTCGCGTTGCGCGACCGCCCGGTGATGGCGATGGTGGGTGACGGCAGCGCGATGTACAGCATCCAGGCGCTGTGGACCGCTGCGCATCTGCAGCTGCCGCTCACCTACGTGATCGCCAACAACCGCAGCTACCGCATCCTCAAGGAGCGCTTGAAGGCGATGCGGGGCAGCGAGCGCTACATCGGCATGGACCTGCGTGAGCCGGAGATCGACTTCGTGGCGCTGGCGCAGTCGATGGGTGTGCCGGCCCGGCGTATTACCGAGCCCGACGAGGTGGTGCCGGCGCTGCGTGCGGCGATGGCTAGCGGCACGCCGAGCCTGCTGGACGTGCGCATCGCGGACGGGTTCGGCGACTGAGCCGCGCGCCCGCGAGACGCGCCGTTTGCCGGCAGCACCTAGCGCGGCATGCACCCCGCAGGGGTTGCGATTGCCGGGTCAGTTCACCAGCGACACCGCGCCGCAGTTCGACTGTTGTCCCGACACGTTCCAGCTGGCCTCGGCCGCGTCCGCGCTGATGCAGCGGTTGTCGCCGGTGATGGGGGGCTCGTCGTCACCGGCCGAGTAGCTCGAGAATTGGAAGCTGCCCGTCAACGGTCGTCCGTCGTCGATGCGCCGGTCGATCTCGGCAAGGACTGCTACCGGGACGTGATTGCCGGCCTTGGCGTTGAGCCGGCTTGCGGCGTTCCTCGAACTGCCCCACCACGCGTCCGAACCGATGTGCATATAGCCGCCGAAGACATTGCGCGGCGTGTTGCCGGGGGAGGGCGTGGTGGTCTCCGGCGATTCCATCCGGAAGTAGTCGTTGAGGAAGCCGGCCGCGGACAGCTGCGTCCAGGCGATGATGTCCTCGTGCCGGTCCGCCTCGATCAGCCCGTTGTCATTGCCGCCGGGGCAGGGCGAGCCTTCGCAATAGATCGTGGCTTGCCGGTTGCCGTAGTCCCCGGGCCAGGCCCGGAACCGGTCCTGGAACGCCAGCAGCGCCGCCGTGACGGCGCCTTGCTGCGCCACCAGCGCCTGGACGCGTGCGGACTCGATCAGGCTCTGGCCGTAGACGACGGCCTGGACCACAAGCCCGGAGATGGCCATCACCAGGACGATGTCCAGCAATGTGAAGCCACGCTCGGGTCTGGGCCCGGCGGGCGGTGCGATCGGGTGCAGCCGAGGATGGTTGCGCAGGCGCCCATCTCTTGATTTCATTGTTGTTTGGTCTCCGAGCGAATGCGGCGGAAGTGTATCGGCACCGTCAAGAGAGGTACAAAAACTGTAATAGCTTTGCAAAGCAACCTTGTCAGGACCGCTTCCATGCACCGCCACGCCGCTCTCGCCGACCTGCCCGCCATCGTCGCGATCTACAACTCGACGGTGGCCTCACGCATGGTGACCGCCGATCTCGCGCCCGTCAGCGTCGAGAGCCGCCAGCGCTGGTTCGACGAGCATCGGCCGGAGTCGCGGCCGTTGTGGGTGCTCGAGCGCGACGGCGCGATCGCGGCGTGGCTGAGCTTCTCATCGTTCTACGGGCGGCCGGCGTACGCCGGCACCGCGGAAGTCAGTATCTATGTGGACGAGCGCTTCCGCCGCTGCGGCCTCGGGGCGCACCTGCTGCAGGCGGCCATCGCACACGCACCGGTGATCGGCGTGCAAACGTTGCTCGGGTTCATCTTCGGTCACAACCTGCCCAGCCTGGCTCTGTTCGAGCGGTTCGGTTTCGAGCGCTGGGGGCACCTGCCGCGCGTGGCGGTGCTCGACGGCATCGAGCGTGACCTGGTGATCGTCGGCCGACGGGCCGGATAGCGAACGACCAACCGCGTCACTCTTCCGGCTGCTTCCCCGCGTCGCTTGCATCGACGGCGCCGCGCCGCCTGACCTTGCGTTCGATCGCCCAGCCGACGACGTACCACCAGCCTGTCCCGACGGTGCCGTGATACAGCAGCGGCCACCAGAAGTTGGTGAGGTCGCGCAGCGGACCGCCGCCGGACGGCGGGACCAGCCAGTTGACCGGGATGACGCCGAGGCTGACGGGAAAGTCGAGCGCGAGGAAGATGAACCAGTAGCGCGGCCAGTGCGAGTCCACGGCACCCAGGATCACCGCGACGGTGAATCCGAGGATCGCCAGGTGCGCAAGCGCGGCAGCGAGGCCGAAGGTGGAATAGCGCGGCATGGGCGCAAGTGTCGGCCGGACGATGCCGGCGAGGCAAGCGGCGCGTGATGGCCACAAGCGCGTGCAGGCGCGCGACTTGCATGCCGCTGCCGGCGCCAGACCGCGCCCGTGATGTGGTTGAGCCAGGCGAGACCGTGTAACACGGATGTCATGCCGATGCTCTATTCTGACGCCCCGGCGCGGCGAGGATCGCGACCCTTCACGAGGAGCAGTTCTGAAGCAGGCAGCGCGCACGCTCGTCGATCACTTCGACCAGAGGGTCTTCGACGCGATTTACTCCCGGTCGCTCGTCTATAACACCTGCTGGGAAGACCCTGCCGTAGACCGGCAGGCGTTGCAGCCTCACGCCCCAGGACACGGTGCTGGTCATCACGAGCGCCGGATGCAACACCCTCGACTATGCGCTGCAAGGCCCTGCGCGAGTGCACGCGGTGGACGCCAATCCGCGCCAGACGGCGTTGCTGGAGCTCAAGCTCGCCGGCATCCGCGGCCTGGACTTCGACGACTTTTTCCAGCTGTTCGGGCACGGCCGCCATCCGCACTTCGACCAGCTGTACCGCGATGCGCTGCGCAGCTGGCTGTCGTCGTATTCCCAGCGCTACTGGGACCGCAACGGCCACTGGTTCAGCCGCCCCGACGCGCGTGACACGTTCTACTACTACGGCCTGTCGGGTCTGGTGGCGCGTGGCTTCCGTGCCTACCTGCGGGTACGGCCGAATTTGCGCGACGGCATCGAGGCCATGTTCGAGACGCGCTCGCTGGACGAGCAGCGCGAGATCTACGACAGTCGCATCGAGCCGCTGATGTGGAGCAAGGGCATGAACTGGACGTTGTCGCGCCAGCTCACCCTGAGCATGCTCGGCGTGCCGCATCCGCAGCGCCGCGAAGTCGAGCGCCAGCACCCGTCTGGCGTCGCCGGCTTCATCCGCGAGGCGATCGAGTACGTCGCTCGCAGCCTGCCGATCTGGAGCAACTATTTCTGGGCCCTGTACCTGCGTGGGTCCTATACCCGCGCCTGCTGCCCGGAGTACCTGAAACGCGAGAACTTCCTGGCGCTGAAGGCCGGGCTGGTGGACCGCGTGAGCGCGCACACCACGACAGTCACGCAGTTCCTGCACGGCACCCAGGAGCGCATCTCCCGGTTCGTCCTGCTGGATCACATGGACTGGATGAGCAGCTACGATCCGCAGGCGCTGGTCGAGGAGTGGAACGCCATCCTCGCGCGCGCGGCTGACGGCGCGCGAGTGATCTTCCGCAGTGCGCACGCTTGGCCGGCCTATCTCGAGCACGTGCGGGTGGGGAACGGCGAGCGCGTGCAGCGACTGATGGATGCGCTGCAGTTCCACCCCGAGCTGGCGCAGGCGCTCACTCGCGAGGACCGTGTGCATACCTACGCCGGGTTCCACATCGCCGACGTCCGGAGCTAGGTCGCGATGGCGATCGGTGCCGACGCCCGCATCCTCTGGCACCTCCTGCGTGGAGCTTCGCGAGGCGCCAGCCATGCGCAGCGTCTGCAGCAGTTCTACGCGCCGCAGGCGCGCGGCTACGATCGCTTCCGGGAACGGCTCCTGCACGGCCGCCGCGAGCTGATTGCACGGCTGCCGGTGCAGCCCGGCGGGCGCGTCATCGAGCTGGGCGGGGGCACTGGACGCAACCTCGACTTCTTCGGCGAGCGCCTCGCCGCGCTCGCGTCCTTCGAGCTGGTCGACTTGTGCCCGGCGCTGCTCTCGGTGGCGCAGGAGCGGTTGCGGGGCCGCGGCAACGTACGCCTGGTGGAGGCCGATGCCGGCGACTACCGTCCGTCCAGCCCAGCCGACTGCGTCTACTTCTCCTACGCGCTCACCATGATCCCGGATTGGCGCCAGGCGATCGACAACGCTGTTGCCATGCTCAGACCGGGTGGCACATTGGGTGTGGTCGATTTCCACCTGCCCGATACACGGTGGTCCAGCCGCCTGTGGCGTGCCTGGTTCGGGCACGACGGTGTGTGGCTGTCCGCCGAGCACCTGCCCTACCTGCGCGCACGGCTGGATCCGGTCGCCTGCGAGGAGCACCGCGGGACGCTGCCCTACCTGCCGGGCTTGCGCGTGCCCTATTACCTGTTCGTCGGCCGCAAGCGATGAGACGGGTACGCTCGATCTTTCTGTCCGACATCCACCTCGGCACGCGCGCCTGCCAGGCGCAACGGCTGCTCGATTTCCTCAAGGAATACGACTCCGAGCACCTGTTCCTGGTCGGTGACATCGTCGACTTCTGGGCCATGGGCCAGCGCGGCGTGTACTGGTCCGCGGCGATGAACACGTTCGTGCAGAAGGTGCTCAAGCGCGCGCGCCACGGCGTCGAGGTGGTCCTGGTGCCGGGCAACCACGACGAGCTGCTGCGCGAGCACGTCGACGCCTCCTTTGGCGACATCCGCGTGAGCCGCGAGCACGTGCACACCGCCGCCGACGGCAAGCGCTACGTCCTGCTGCATGGCGACGAATTCGACGTGGTGACTCGGTATCACAAGTGGCTTGCGGTTCTCGGCGACCACACCTACGCGTTCCTGGTGCGCGCCAACATCGCGCTGTCCTGGCTGCGTCGCACGCTCGGGGTGGCCGGCTACTGGTCGCTGGCCGGTTACGCCAAGCGCAAGGTCAAGTCAGCGGTGAGCTTCATCTACGATTTCGAGGAATCGGTGGTGCGCGACGTCAAGAGCCGCGGCTACGACGGCGTGATCTGCGGCCACATTCACGCCGCCACCATCCGGCAGATCGACGGCGTCATCTACATCAACTGCGGAGACTGGGTCGACAGCTGCACGGCAATCGTCGAGCAGTTCGACGGGCGCATGGAGCTGGTGGAGTGGGGCGTGGGAGCGTCCCCGCCAGCGCAGTCGCGGTCCGCCGCGAGCGCACGAGCTGACGTAGACACGAGTGAAATCGACGCACCCGAAGCTCACGACCCGGCGTGAGCGGGGAAGAATTTTCAGGCGCTTGCAGCTTTCCCACCACTGCAGCGTCAAAATTGCCGGTCTTCCGACTCGACTGACGGCTGGCGCCTACGCCTGCGCGCACAGCTTGGCGCTGAACACACGCCAGCATTGGCTCCCCGGTGTGCGGCGCAAACATCTTTGAACTCAGCGGCTTGGACGTTGCGCGTGGATGTCGGGCGGCAGCGCGGGCTGGGCGTCTGTGTGCACTGCCCTGCGCGGGTCTTGCCGCGCGATGACTGGTGCGGGTGTGCGAAAGACAGTGGCATGTCGTTTGCTGCCGGCTAGCTTGGTGGCGGCGCGGGTCGTCATGAGTCGCAGCAGACGCGTGCCCACCAACCCACAGCGATCCCGCCGCCCGACTGTCACGCCAGCGGCGTACACCTCAGGAGGTGTTACATGTCCGTGCCAGCCATCAAGTGCTTCCTTTGCTCGCAGCACCGGCCCGTCCTGGCGGTATGTCTCTTCTCGGCGGCGGTATCCGGGCTTGCGCAGGATGTGAACGATAGCGCTCTGCTGATCCAGCCGGGCTACCTGAATCTCACCGGCCTGTCTCAACCCACCGGTTTGCGCTTTTCAGGACCCGGAGAAGGGTTCATCATCGAGAAGGAAACTGGCCAGGTGCGGCATTTTGGTGCCGGCAGCCTCACCACTGCGCTCGACCTCAACGTCCAGTACGACAGCGAGCGCGGATTGCTTGGCATCGCGCTCGATCCGCAGTTCCAGAGCAACGGCTACGTCTATCTGTATTACAGCGGAACCGCGGGCATCTGGCGATTCGCAGAGCCCTTCGAACTGGACCGGCAATCGGTTGGTACGCTACCAGTGGAAAGGTGGATCTTTAATCGACACCGGGTTGTCGCGTACCTGGGGGATGCCGAGCGGCGGGCAGGCGCAGGGCCCCAATCACGACGGCGGTCCGCTGACATTCGGGCCGGATGGCAAGCTCTATGGTGTGACCGGCGACCTCAACCGGGACCGCGCCGAGCAGAACAACAAGGGCAATGCGAACACCACGGCCGGCGTCGGCGGAATCTACCGGCTCAACGCCGACCTGAGCATTCCCAGCGGGTCCGCTGCGAACCCGTTCGACGGCACCTTCGCGCAGTGGTATGCGTACGGCGTGCGCAACTCATTCGGCCTGGCGTTCGACCCCGTCACCGGCCGCCTGTGGGACACCGAGAATGGGCCGTCCAGCTACGACGAGATCAATCTGGTCCCGCGCGGATTCAACAGCGGCTGGAACCAGATCATGGGGCCGGACAGCCGCAGCCCGCAAAACGCGCCTGGCGACCTGGTCGTCTTGCCCGAATCCACCTACAGCGATCCCGAGTTCTCGTTTCGAAACCCGGTCGCCGTCACGTCCCTTGCGTTCCTCGCCGGCTCGGCATGGGGATCTGCCTATGCCGACGGGGTGATCGTCGGCGACAACAACACCGGCAAGCTCTACCTGCTGCGGCTGAATGCCGCCCGCGACGGTTTCGTGCTCGCCGGGGTGCTCGGGGACCAGGTTGCCGATAGCGGCGCGGAGGCTGGTCTGCTCGCCTTCGGTTCTGGATTCGGCGTGGTCACCGATCTGCAAGTTGGTCCCGATCACGCCCTGTATGTTCTGTCGCTCAGTCAGGGCCAGGTGTACCGCATTGCACCCGTGCCCGAGCCGGCAACCTGGACCATGCTGCTGGCTGCGCTGCTTCCTGTGATATGGGCGGCGCGCCGCCGTCTCAGCCAGGACATCCGGCCGGCGGCGCAGGGTTCTGTCTGATCCGCAGACTATTCCTTCGGCGTCTTGCACCACTTCGGCATGACTTGCAGGACGTACTTGCGGCTGGTGGAGTAGCGCACTCCGCGCATCATGATGTCCTCGCCGGATTCGAGGTTCTTCATGTTGCGGATCGCGTCGATCGACTCGAAGTCGCCCTCCAGCTTGTCGCCGATTTCGAGGCGGTTGTCGGTCAGCCGCAGGATCACGCCGAAGTGACCGCCGGGCTTCTCCACCAGGGCCATTTCGCAGCTCTGCCGGGACCAGACGACGACAGCTTCTCCGGCGCGCGCAGCTGCAGGCACCGCAAGGGCGGCGCTGGCCAGTGCGATGGCGGCGATCAGGCGTTGCATCGAGTTCTCCTGTGAGTCGAGGGCAGCGGGCTTGCCGGGCGCGCTGCACTGAACGAAAAAGCCGGGCAAGGCGCCCGGCTCGTTGGTGCGCTCGCCGACCGCTTACTTGATGGCGATCGGGTTGATGATAGCCTGCACTGCACCGGTCATGCGCGCGGGGCCCAGGGTGAACAGGAACTCCCACGCCTGGTCTTTGACCAGCTCGTCGGTGTTGATGTTCTCCAGGATGTAGATCCCGTTCATCGGAATCAGGATCTGGTGCACCTCGAACACGCCGGCGTCCTTTTCGAACGGCAGCACCTCGACGCCCCAGGTGTCTGAGCCCACCGCGGCCACCCCGCGCTCAGCCAGATACTTGGCGCCGTCGACGCCCAATCCCGGCTCGCCCGACGAATAGCGCTTGTCGTCCTTGCCGATCAGGTTGACCCAGCCGGTGTGGAACAGCACGACGTCACCCTTGTCGATGCTCTTCACGCCCTGGCGCTTCATGGCGGCCTCGATCTCGGCGCGGTTGAACGCGGTGCCTTCCTTCACGATGTCCACACCCATCAGCGCCGTCATGTCGAGCACGATGCCGCGCGTGGCGATCGCCGGAACGTTCTCGATACCCAGCTTGGTGAGCCCGGTGATCTTGCCGATGTCGCCCTTGTTGCAGTTGTAGTAGACGCCGTCGATGCCGATGTGGCCGAAGCCGTCGATCTGCGGGCCGACGCCGTTCCAGCCGGCGATGATGTCGTCGTTGTAGGTGAGCTTGTTCGGGCCCGATCGTCGCGCCGTTGGTCTGCCCCGGCTGCACCACGGTCACCGTGAAGTAGCGGGGCGGATAGGCCGGCGTCTTGGAGTTGACTTCGATCCCCAGACGATAGGCTTTGCCCTTGGTGACCAGCTTGGTTGCCGCGAGCGTCTTCTCGGGCGTGATGTGGTTGGCATTGCCGATCTGGTCGTTGGGTCCGAACTTGGATTCGCACTTCCAGTCCAGCGTGCCGGCGCTGGCGCAGACAGCCGCGCTCAGCCCGACGGCGCCCAACACGGACGCCAGAAGCTTGGGTTGCATGGGTGGTTCTCCTTCCCGGAATGTGATGGAAACACGGGCGGCGATGGCGATGCTCGCACGCCTCGGAATGTGCCGCCTGGCAAGCGCGGCGGCGGGAAGTATACCGAGCCGGGCACGGCGTGTCGCTTGGCAAGCCGCGCCCCGCGCTCAGGCGACTTTGACCAGCTGCTTGCCCAGGTTGGCGCCTTTGAGCATGCCGATGAACGCTTTGGGTGCGCTTTCCAGTCCCTCTGACACGGTCTCGTGGTATTTGATCTTGCCTTGTGCGACCAGCTTGCCGAGGCGGCCGACGGCGCGGGCATACAGGTCCAGCCGGTCGGAGACGATGAAACCGCGCAAGTTGACGCGGTTGACGAGCAGGGAGCGCAGCGTCGTCACGCCATAGGGTTCGGTGGTGTTGTAGTCCGCGATCAACCCGCACAGTGCGATCCGCGAGAACGCGTTGAGCAAACCCAGCGTCGTCTCCATCACGACCCCGCCGACATTCTCGAAGTAGCAGTCGATCCCGTCGGGGCAAGCCGCCTTGAGATCCTCGTACAGCTGCCCGGCCTTGTAGTCCACGCAGGCGTCGAAACCGAGCTCCTTGACGGCGAAATCGCACTTCGCCTTGCCGCCGGCGATGCCCACCGCCCGGCAACCCTGCAGTTTGGCGAGTTGCCCCACCACGCTGCCGACCGCGCCGGAAGCCGCCGACACGACCACGGTCTCACCGGCGAGCGGCTTGCAGTGCTCCAGCAGACCGACCCACGCAGTCGCACCCGGCATGCCGACACATCCCAGGTAGCATGACAGCGGCACGAGGTTGGGATCGACCTTGGTCAGCCCTTCGCCGTCGCTCAGCGCGTATTGCTGCCAGCCCAGCGGGCCGACGACGATGTCGCCGGGCTTGAACTTGCCGTTGCTCGACTCGACGACTTCGGCGACGGTTCCGCCGACCATGACGTCACCGATCTCGACCGGCTTCGCGTAGGACTTGCCGGCGCTCATGCGCCCGCGCATGTAGGGATCCAGCGAGAGCCAGCGGACTTTCGCGAGGATCTGGCCCGGTCCGGGCTTCGGCACAGGACTCTCTGCCAGCCGGAAATCCGACTCCGCGACCCAGCCGGTGGGCCGGTTCGCCAACACAATCTGCAGGTTCTTGCTCATGGGTGCGTGCCTCCTATCGACTAAGACGAGCGTGAAGCTAACGCAGGGCTCCGGCCGCGGCAAGCAGCCTTTCGCCTTGAGGCATTGGTCTTTTTCTGAGACAGTGGTATCGTTTTTCCGCTCGTGCCGGACGCGCAACTCCCTAGCAGCCTTGTTGCGCTGCGCCAATCTGACGCAGTAGGGCGCCTTCGTGCCCGCGTCGGAGCACAGAAAGCAGCCGACACGCCGGTGCAGCAGACGCGGGGACCGGCCGGAGTGACGGTGAGCCATAACCATCAAGCAAAATAGAGTTGAGGAGAAATCCATGAGCAAAGTCAAATGGGCCGGTGTTCTCGCCGCCGCTGCCCTGGCGCTGACGACCCGCGCCGTCTACGCGGCTGAGACGCTCACCATCCTGTGGGCGCAGTGGGATCCCGCGAACTACCTGCAGGAGCTGGTGAAGGACTACGAGAAGGTCAGCGGGGTCAAGATCAAGGTCGAGACTGTGCCCTGGCCGGACTTCCAGACCAAGGCCTTCCGCGAGTTCGCCGCTCAGGGCGACGCGTACGACATGGTGGTGGGCGATTCGCAATGGCTGGGCGCCGGGCTCGACCGGCGGCCACTACGTCGAGCTGACCGACTTCTTCGCCAAGCACAACGTCGGCAAGCTGATGGCGCCGGCGACGGTCGTCGGTTACGCGGAGTATCCGGGCGGCAGCGGCAAGTACTGGGCGATTCCGCTGGAGGGCGATGCCACGGGGTGGGCCTATCGCAAGGACTGGTTCGAGGACCCGAAGGAGAAGGCGGCGTTCAAGGCGAAGTACGGTTACGACCTGGCGGTGCCCAAGACCTGGGCGCAGCTGCGCGACATCGCCCAGTTCTTCCACCGGCCCGATCAGAAGCGCTATGGCATCGCCATCTACACCGACAACGGCTACGACGCGCTGGTGATGGGGTACGAGAACGTGCTGTTTGGCTACGGCGCCGAGTGGGGCAACTACAGCACTTACAAGGTGCAGGGCCACGTCAACAGCAAGGAAGCGATCGACGCGCTCAAGCTGTACAAGGAGCTCTACGGCTACACACCTCCCGGCTGGGGCAAGGTCTTCTTCCTGGAAGACAACCAGGCCATCACCGAGGGGCTGGCGGCGATGAGCATGAACTTCTTCGCCTTCTTCCCGGCGCTCACCAACCCGGCCACCAACAAGAACGCCAAGGTCACCGGCTTCTTCGCCAATCCGGCCGGCCCGACCGGCAAGCGCTTCGCGGCGCTGGGCGGTCAGGGGATCTCGGTCATCAAGTACTCGAAGAAGCAGGCCGAGTCGATGAAGTTCCTGGAGTGGTTCATCAAGGATGACGTGCAGAAGCGCTGGGCCGATCTGGGCGGCTACACCTGCAGCGCCAAGGTGCTGTCCTCGGACGCCTTCCGTAAGGCCACGCCGTACAACGAAGCGTTCTACCAGACCATGTTCATGGTGAAGGACTTCTGGGCGGTGCCGGAGTACGCGGAGCTGCTGGACGCGACCAACAAACGGCTGCATCCGTTCATCGTCGGCGGCAAGGGCACGGCCGAGGAAACCCTCAATAGCCTGGCCAAGGACTGGGAAACGACATTCAAGAAGTACGGACGGGTGAAATAGCGGGCGCGTGACGGAAAGGGCGCTCGCCCTTTCCGCGCGCATGCTCGGGCACGGCGGCGCCCTTGGTTCTCGCAAACCTTCGGGGGTTCGTGCAAACCCCCGGGTTCTCGGGAACCTGAGGTACCGCCCGACGACCCTGGAGGAACAAGTCTGATGCTGGCCCGGCTGGATGCGGGATCCGCGGCTGCGCGCCGTGGCATGAGCGATCTCGCGATCCGCAATCTGTTCATCATCCCGACGATCGTCTTTCTGATCGTCTTCAACATCTTTCCGCTGATCTATTCGCTCGGCTACTCGTTTACCGATTTCCGCGCCTCGGTGTCGCAGCCGGCAAATTTCGTCGGCCTGCAAAATTACCGCGAGCTGCTCGGCGACGCCTACATCTGGAACAATTTCACCATCACGGCGAAGTACGTGCTGGTGTCGGTAGGCGGGCAGGTGCTGGTCGGCTTCGGCGTGGCGCTGCTGCTCAATCGCGCCATCCGCGGCAAAGGCCTGGTCACCACGCTGCTGCTGCTGCCGATGATGATGTCGATGGCGGTCGTCGGCCTGTTCTGGCAGCTGCTGTACAGCCCGTCGTGGGGAATCATCAACTACGCGCTGCGCCTCGAGGACTTCGACTGGCTGTCTGATCCCGATGTCGCCCTGTACGCGGTGGCGCTGACCGACATCTGGATGTGGTCGCCGTTCGTGATGCTGCTGTCGCTCGCCGGCCTGTCGGCGATCCCCAAGCACCTGTACGAGGCCGCGGCGATCGATCGCGCCGGCCGCTGGTACACCTTCACGCACATCACCTTGCCGCTGGTCACGCCGCTGCTGCTGATTGCCATCATCTTCCGCACCATGGAGGCGTTCAAGACCTTCGACCTCGCCTTCATCATGACCAGCATGGCGGAGACCGAGCTGATCGCGATCCGCCTCTACAAGATGGCGTTCCAGGAATGGCAGACCGGGCGCTCCTGCGCGCTCGCGTACATCGTGCTCGATCATGGTGCTCGCCATCACGAACATCTACGTGAAGTACCTGAACAAGGCGAAGGAGCGCTAGAGCGTGGCTGCCGTCACCTCCAAGACGCACCGGCTGTGGAACCGCGTGGCCATCGCCATGGTGTTCGTCGTGCTGGTCATCTACTTGCTGCCGCTGTACTGGATCAGCTCCACGGCGTTCAAGCCGCGCAACCTGGCCACCACGGTGCCGCCCACCGTCGTGTTCCAGCCCACCCTCACGGCGTTCGTCAAGCTGTTTACGACCCGCGTGCAGATGCGCGGCGAGGTGGACCCCGAGGAGTACGCCAAGGCGCCCTGGTACGAGAAGCAGGTGCTCGATTCCGGCGAGCGCTTCATCAAGGACGCCGACGGCCACATCGAGAGCTCGGGCTACTGGTCGCGCTTTCTGAACAGCATCATCATCGCGGTGAGCAGCACCTTCCTGGCGGTCGCGATGGGGACGCTGACGGCTTATGGCTTCTCACGCTTCCGCATGCCCGGTGAGCAGGACTGGCTGTTCTTCATCTTGAGCACGCGCATGCTGCCGCCCGTGGTGGTGGCGATTCCGATGTTCCTCATGTACCGGGCGGTTGGACTGGTGGACACGCACCTCGGTCTCATCATCCTGTACACAGCGTTCAATCTCTCGTTCTCGGTGTGGATCATGAAGGGCTTCATCGACGAGATCCCGATCGAGTACGAGGAAGCCGCCCTGGTAGACGGATACACGCGCATGGAGGCGTTTTTCAAGATCGTGCTGCCGCAGGCGGCAACCGGGATCGCCGCGACCGCCGTGTTCTGTTTCATCACCGCCTGGAACGAGTACGCGTTCGCGTTGATGATGACCAACCGCCGGGCGCAGACCGCGCCGCCGTACATCCCTGCGCAGCTCGGCTCGGGCATCACCGACTGGACGGTGATCGCGGCGGGGACCTTTCTGTTCCTGCTGCCGGTGGCGATTTTCACTTTCCTGCTGCGCAAACACCTGCTGCGCGGCGTGACGTTCGGGGCGATCAGGAAATGACGCAGGGAAGGGCGTCGCGCCAAGTTCGCATCGGGAGGCCGGCCATGAGCTTTCGTCAGATCAGCGCCCGCTATCTGGAGCCCGCCTCCATGTTCACGATGGTCTTCGGCATCGTGGCGCTGTGCCAGCCGTGGATCGAATGGCTGCATATCTACGGCGTGACGATCACGCTGGCCGGCCTGATCGGATTCTCGGTGTTCTCCAAGATCCAGCCGCTGCCGGACGAAGACTAGCGCGGCAGCAGAGCAACGCCATGGCGGAAATCATCCTCAGCAACGTCGAGAAGTACTTCGGCGACAACTACATCATCCGCAAGCTCAACCTGGAGATCCGGCATCGCGAGTTCGTCGTGCTGCTGGGTCCGTCGGGCTGCGGGAAGACCACTACGCTGCGCGCGATCGCCGGGCTCGAAGACATCGACAGCGGCGACATCCTGATCGACGGCAAGCCGGTGCAGCATCTGCAGCCGGCTGATCGCGACATAGCGTTCGTGTTCCAGCTCTTCGCGCTTTACCCGCATTTGAAGGCCTACGAGAACATCGCCTTTCCGCTGCGGGCCACGCGCGAGAGCAAAGCGGTGGTGGACCAGCGCGTACGCGACGTTGCGCGTCACCTGCGCATCGAACACCTGCTGGACAAGCGCCCCAGGGCGCTGTCCGGGGGGGACATGCAGCGGGTCGCCATCGGCCGGGCGCTGGTGCGCCGGCCCAAAGCGCTGCTGATGGACGAGCCGATCGGCGCGCTGGACGCGAAGCTGCGCGAAGAGATGCGCACCGAGCTCAAGCGCCTGCATCTCGAGAACGACGCCACCACCGTGTACGTGACTCACGACCAGGTGGAAGCGATGTCGATGGCGGACAAGATCGCCATCATGAACGAGGGCGTGCTGGAGCAGGTCGGCACGCCGACCGAGGTCTACCAGCATCCCGCTACCCTGTTCGTGGCGCAGTTCATCGGCAGCCCGATCATGAACGTGGTGAACGGCGCGGTGCGCCCGCGCGGACGGCCATACCGCAGTGGTGCTCGGAGAGAACGATGCGGTGCTGAACTTCCCGCAGGAGCTGTTCCATCTGGTCGCCGACAGCAAGCACAGCGAGGACGAGCTGGCGATCGGTGTGCGGCCCGAGGGCATCCTGGTGGAGACGCAGCCGACGCCGGGCCATGTGGCGGTGGAGGCGCACATCATCGAGCCGCTCGGCCCGTATGACATCGTCGACTTGAAGTTCGGCAAGCAGCTGCTGCGGGCGCGCACGCCCAGCGGCTTCGTGGCGAAGCCCGGCGACGTGGTGTGGGCGAAGCTCGACGAGAAGCAGACCCACTTCTTCAGCACCCGCACCGGTGCGGCGCTGCCGGTGAGGCTCTGAGCCCATGGCCCAGGTCACCCTCGACAAGGTCACCAAGAAGTTCCGCCGGCACACCGCGCTGAACCAGCTCAGCCTGGACGTGCGCGACGGCGAGTTCTTCGTGCTGCTCGGGCCCACCGGTGCGGGCAAGACCACGACCTTGCGCCTGATCGCCGGACTCGACGCGCCGAGTTCCGGAAGCATCCAGATCGACCGGCAAGACGTCTCTGGCTGGAGCGCGGCCCAGCGCGATGTTGCGCTCGTGTTCCAGTATTACTCGCTGTATCCGCACTACACGGTGCGGCAGAACCTGGAGTTCCCGCTGCGCTCGAAGGTGCGCAATCTGAGCGACTCGGACATCCAGGCGCGTGTGGCGCGAGCCGCCAAGACGCTGCGCATCGAGCACCTGCTCGAGCGCAAGACCGATCGGCTGTCGGGCGGCGAGATGCAGCGCGTGTCCATCGGTCGTGCCATCGTGCGCGAGCCGCGCGTGTTTCTGATGGACGAACCGCTGTCCAATCTCGACGCCAAGCTGCGCGAGATCCTGCGCGCCGAGCTCAAGGATCTGCAGATGAAGCTCGGTGCCACGTTTCTGTACGTGACGCACGACCAGGTCGAGGCGATGTCGATGGGCGACCGCGTTGCAGTCCTCAACGCCGGGCGCATCGTGCAGGCGGGCACGCCGCAGCAGATCTACAACCATCCGCGCGACACGTTCGTCGCGAGCTTCGTCGGCTCGCCATCCATGAACCTGCTCCCGGCGCGGGTTGCCGACGGCCGCGCGGTGCTGGTGCCCGGCAAACTCGAGCAGCCGCTGGATCCCCGCCTGCCTGCCGGCCGGGTCGGCGCGGCGCTGACGCTGGGCGTACGCTCGGAAGATGTGCGGGTGGGGCCCGGCCAACCGGTTGAAGCGCGCGTCCACGGGGTAGAGAATCACGGTGTAGAGCAGATCGTCACGTTGCGCGTGGACGAGTGCCTCATCAAGGCAACCGTCCCGGCGACCCTGCCCCTGCGCATCGACGCAAGCGTAGGATTTGCTTTCAATCCGGACAAGCTGCACTGGTTCGATCCGTCCGGACTCAATTTGTTGCACGACCATACGGAGGAGAAAAATGGCTAAAGTACTGTTCAAGAACGTGAATATCCTGGACTGCACGGGCGCGCCTCCGTTTGCCGGCCAAGTGCTGGTGGAGGGCAACCGGATCAAGGCGGTCGCGCCGCAGGGCACCCCGATCGCCGCGGATGGGGCCCAGGCCGTCGACGGAGGCGGCGCCACGCTGATGCCGGGCCTGATCGAATCGCACTCGCACCTCACGTTCCTCGATACGCCCGACCTCGAAGGTCTGGGTTTCGTGCCGCCCGAGGAGCACACGCTGCGCGCCGATCAGGAACGCGAAGAAGATGCTCGACCAGGGCTTCACCGGCTGCAACAGCGCGGCATCGGCCAAAGCCCGGATCGATATCGTGATCCGCAACGCCATCAATGCCGGCGAGTTCCCCGGCCCGAGAACGCTGGCGGCGAGCCCCGAGCTGGCGACCACCGCGGGGCTGGGCGACGTGCGGCTGCGCCACATGCATCGCGAAACCTTCGCCATCATCTGCGACGGTGCGGACGAGTTCCGCAAGGTCGCTCGCGAGATGGTGCGCGAAGGCGTCGATACGCTGAAGATCAATCCCTCCGGCGACGAGTTCATCCCGCATGCGCGCGCGCACCACACGGTGATGACCGAAGCCGAGATCGCCGCGGTGTGCGAGGTCGGGTATGCGCACGAGCGTCGCATTGCGGCGCACGCCCGCAGCGCCGAGTCGGTCAAAGTCTGTCTGAAGCACGGCGTGAAGGTGATCTATCACGCCACCCTGGTCGACGACGAGGCGTGCGCGGCGCTGGAAGCGGCGAAGGACTGGGTGTTCGTCGCACCCACGCTCGGGATCACTTACACGACGCTCAACGAAGCCACCAAGTGGGGCCTCACCACCCAGATCGCCGAGAGCATGGGCGTGCGCCGCGAGCTGGAGATCGCGATCAAGAACATGAAGGACCTGAAGAAGCGCGGCGTGCGCGTGCTGCCCGGCGGCGACTACGGCTTCGCCTGGAACCCGATCGGCACCAACGCGCGCGACATCGAGCACTTCGTCAATCTGCTCGGCTTCTCGCCGATGGACGCGATCTTGTCCGCGACCAAGCTGGGCGGCGAGATCATGATGCTGGGCAACGAGCTCGGTCAGGTGAAGCCGGGCTACCTCGCCGACCTGATTCTGGTGGACGGCAACCCGCTCGCCAACGTGAAGATCCTGCAGGACGCCGACAAGCTTCTCGCGATCATGAAGGACGGCGCGTTCCACAAGGTGCCGCAGTCGGCACAGGCGGCGCAGCGGCAGAGCGCCTAGAGTTCCCTCTCGACCTGGCCCTCCATTGCATGACGCGCTTGCGCTACGAATCGAGCCCATGAACCAATCCCCTCCCCCTCTTAGGGGGAGGGCGCGCCGGAGCGTGGAGCAGGGGCCCCGTTGGACGGGGATGCGACCGCGAAGGCGCGCATGGCCCGCGACACCGCAATCTCAGCCGGACTCGGGCCTGTCGGAGCGGGCTAGGGTGGGGGTGCAACGCATGCGGTGCGGTGATGCCGGTGCTTCACCCCCATCCCAGCCTTCCCCCTGAGAGGGGGAAGGCGTGCAGTACTTCGCCGCCTTCAGGCGGCTCACGGTGTGTTCGCGCCTTCGAGGCGCTCACCAATCAAGCCTCTGGCTTTGCCAGGGGTCGTTGAATCCTAAGCCATGCCTCCTGCCGATCGAGTGTCTGCTCCGGTGTCCCTGGTCCTCCTCCCCGGGCTGCTGTGCGACGCCGCGCTCTGGGCGCCCCAGGTGGGTGATCTCTCGGAGGTCAATCCCTGGATCGCCGACCTCACCCGGCATGATTCGATCGCCGAGATGGCGGCGGCGGTGCTGCGCGAGGCGCCGGCGGAGCGCTTCGCGCTGGCCGGGCTATCCATGGGCGGCTACGTCGCGCAGGAAATCGTGCGCCAGGCGCCGCGTCGCGTGGAGCGCCTCGCCCTGCTGGATACGCGCGCGCGACCCGACGAGCCCGAAGAAACCCAGCGCCGCCACGTGCTGATGGAGTTGGCGCAGCAGGAAGGCGGCTTCCGGCCCGTCACCGACCGCTTGCTGCCGCTGCTCGTGCATCCGGCTCGCGTGAAGGACGAGCCGCTGGTGCGGACCATCCGTGAGATGGCCGAGCGCGTCGGGCTCGCCGCTTACCTGCGGCAGCAGCGCGCGATCATCGGGCGCCCGGATTTCCGGCCGCTGCTGCCGGCGATTCGCTGCCCGACGCTGGTTCTATGCGGGCGCCAGGACGCGCTGACGCCGCTCGCATTTCACCAGGAGATTACCGCCGCGATCCCTGGGGCCGGACTCGAGGTCATCGAGGCTTGCGGACACTTGTCGACGCTGGAGCGTCCTACCGAGGTCAATGCCGCTTTGCGAGCATGGCTGCGGTGATTTGCTTGGTATCATCCACCCCTCACAAACCGCTACTCGAGAACGATCATGGCAGACATCAGCCGCCGGGCGCGAGAACTCGGCACGGAAAACGCCTTTGTGGTGCTGGCCGAGGTCAACAAGCTGATCCGGCAGGGCAAGGACATCATTTCGTTCTGCATCGGCCAGCCCGACTTTCATACGCCCACCAACATTCAGGACGCGGGCGTCAAAGCGATCCGGGAGGGCAAGCACGGCTACACGCCCTCGGCCGGGATCGTCGAACTGCGCGAAGCAGTTGCCAGATACCTCAGCGGCTCGCGCGGCGTGCAGGTGAGCCCGGACGATGTGGTCGTAGGCGCGGGCGCGAAACCGTTCATCGGTTACACCATCCTGTCGACCACCGACTACGGCGCCGGCGACGAAGTCATCTTCCCTAACCCGGGCTTCCCGATCTACGAGTCGCAGATCAAGGCCAACGGTGCCGTGCCTGTACCGTTGTACCTGCGCGAGTCGCGCGCCTTCAACTTCGATCCCCAGGAGCTCGCGGACAAGATCACGCCACGCACTCGGCTGCTGATCCTGAATTCGCCGCAGAACCCGACCGGTGGCGTGATTCCGCGTCGGGACATGGAGGCGATCGCCGAGATCCTGCGCAAGCACGAGCAGATCTGGGTGTTCGCCGACGAGATCTACGGCCGCCTGGTCTATGACGGCGAGTTCGCCTCCATCGCTGCGCTCCCAGGCATGCAGGAGCGCACCGTCATCTCCGACGGTTGCTCGAAGACCTGGGCGATGACCGGCTGGCGGCTGGGCTTCGTCGCCAACCACAAGCTCGCCCCCTACTTCACGACCTGGATTACCAATACCGAGTCGTGTGCCTCGCAGATCAGCCAGTGGGCCGCGGTCGAAGCGCTCAACGGCCCGCAGGCCGACGCGCAGCGCATGCGCGACATCTTCTTCGAGCGCCGCAACCTGATCGTGAAGCTGCTCAACGAGGTGCCCGGCGTGACCTGCCAATCGCCGGGAGGCGCGTTCTACGTGTGGCCCAACGTGACTGCGGCTTGCGCGATGATCGGCGCAAAGGATTCCGAGGAGCTGCGCGGGCGTCTGTTGAACGAGGCGGGCGTAGCGGTGCTGGCGGACATCCACTTCGGCCCGCGCGTGCCCAACGAGGGGCAGCACATCCGCTTCAGCTATGCCGCCTCGACCGAGGCGATCCAGAAGGGCGTCGAGCGCATGGCCGACTTCATCCGCCGCAACACGCTCCGCGCGAAGGCGACGGCTGCTTAGCTCGCGCAAGCGAGAGCTTCTACCGGGAAGTTGCGGGCGTTACTCGCGAAGTACGAGGTGGTGACAAACATTCCCTCCCCCTCTCAGGGGGAGGGCTAGGGTGGGGGTGCGGCGTTCGGTCGGCAGACAGCCGGGCCTTCCCCATCCCGAGGAGGAAGGGGATCACGCCCTGGGCGGGCGCGACGTGTCCGTAGGCGGCCGATCCTGCAGGATATCCTCCATGCGCATCTGGATCGCGCCCTTGATCTTGGGATGCGTGAGGATGTAGAAGCGCTTGTCCTGCACCGCGGCGAACACCATCTCCGCCACCTGTTCGGCGGAGATCTTTCCGGACAGCACGGCTTTGCGCATCACCTCTTCCCGCGCCAGCTCCTCCGGGGTCTTGGCACGCTGGGCGTTGCGCAGCAGGGCGGGGCGGTTGCGCTCCGAGTCGATGATCCCGGTCGGCACGTAGGCGGGGCACAGCAGCGACACGCCGACGTGCGAGCCGCGCTGCGCCACGTCGTGGTACAGACACTCGGTCAACGTCACGACCGCGTGCTTGGACACGCAGTAGATGCCCATGTTCGGCACCGACAGCAGCCCGGCAACCGAAGCGGTATTGACGACGTGCGATTCGGTATCCTGCCGCAGCATGATGGGGAGGAACACGCGTACACCGTGGATCACCCCCCAGACGTTGACGCCCAGCACCCATTCCCAGTCGGCGACGGTGTTCTCCCACAGCACGCCTCCGGGACCCACGCCGGCGTTGTTGCACAGCAAGTGCACGCCGCCAAACGTCGCCAGGGTCTTCTCCGCCAGGCGTTCCATATCCTGGGCGCGGGATACATCCGTGCGGATCCCGATCACCGGGGTGCCGGCCTTGCGGAACTCGGTCTCGACTTTGCGCAGGGCTTCTTCTTCGATGTCGGCCAGCACCAGCTTCATGCCCTCGGCGGCGAAGCGGCGCGCCATGGCCAGCCCCAGACCGCTGGCGCCCCCCGTGATGACCGCGACTTTCTGCTTGAAATCCTTCATTTGCCCGGTGATGCCGAAGAGCCCGGTGATGGCGAAGAGCAAAGCTGAGCGGGAATTCTAGCACGCCCCCTAGCGCCGGCCGTCGTTTGCGCCGGCCTCGGACGCAGGGTATCCTCGGCCGCGTTGAGGAGGAATGAGCCGGATGCAAGACCAGTTCGTCGGCACGATGCCCGTGCAGGACAAACACCGCTTCGACGTCGCCAGCCTGGAGCGCTTCATGCAGCGCAGCCTCGCTGGCTACGCGGGGCCGCTGCAGGTGGAGCAGTTCAAAGGCGGCCAGTCCAACCCGACGTTCCTGCTGAGAACGCCCGGCCAGCGCTACGTGCTCAGACGCAAGCCGCCGGGCAAGCTGCTGCCTTCCGCCCATGCCGTAGACCGTGAATACCGGGTGATCAGCGCGCTGTACAGCACCGGAGTGCCAGTAGCACGCACCTATGCGCTGTGCGAGGACGAGGCGGTGATCGGCACCGCCTTCTACATCATGGAGTTCGTGGACGGCCGGGTGCTGTGGGATCAGGCGCTGCCGGGCCTGCAGCCGGCACAGCGCCGCGCGATCTACGAGGAGATGAACCGCGTGATCGCGGCGCTGCATCAGGTCGACTACCGGGCCGTCGGGCTGGAAGGCTTCGGCAAGCCGGGCAGCTACCTGGAACGCCAGATCGGTCGCTGGACCAAGCAGTACCGCGCCTCGGAGACCGAGAAAATCGCGGCGATGGACCAGCTCATCGAGTGGTTGCCGCAGCATATCCCGAGCGGTGACGAGACCTGCGTCGTGCACGGAGACTACCGCCTGGACAACCTGATCTTCCATTCGACCGAGCCGCGCATCCTCGCTGTGCTCGACTGGGAGCTGTCCACGCTGGGCCATCCGCTGGCGGATTTCTCCTACCACTGCATGTCGTGGCGTTTGCAGCCGGGCCAGTTCCGCGGGCTGGGCGGTCTCGATCTGGAGGCGCTGGGGATCCCGACGGAGCAGGAATACGTCGCGATGTACTGCCGGCGCACCGGCCGCAGCGGCATCGAGAACTGGGACTACTACATCGCCTACAACATGTTCCGATTGGCCGCCATCTGTCAGGGTATCCTGGGGCGCGCCATGGACGGCACCGCGGCGAGCCAGCATGCGTTCGAGCAGGGCAGGCGGGCGAAGCCGCTGGCCGAGGCGGGTTGGCGGCAGGTCGAGAAGATTTTGTCTGGCGCGTGACTACTTTCAAGACGACGACCGCAAAGGCGCAAAGACGCAAAGGGAACGCAAAGAAAGCGAGCTTCCGCGAAGAATGGCTCTTCTGAGGTCACGGGAAAATGTGCGTCGCGCCTCAGCAGATACCGCTGCTGTAACTTTGCGCTCCCTTTGCGTCTTTGCGCCTTTGCGGTCATCGAGCAGTAGCTAGTTTGAGGAGCTTTGGATGAAAGCAGTGCTGTGCAAAGAGCTGGGCCCGCCAGAGAAGCTGGTGGTCGAGGACATCCCCGCGCTGAAGCCCGGCAAAGGCCAGGTCGTGGTGAGCGTCAAAGCCGCGGGGGTCAACTTCCCCGACACGTTGATCATCCAGGGCAAGTACCAGTTCAAACCCGAGCCGCCGTTCTCCCCGGGAGGCGAGGTCGCCGGCGTAGTAAAGGAGCTGGGCGAAGGTGTGACCGGCTGGAAGCCCGGCGAGCGCGTCATCGCCGGCAGCACCTGGGGCGGCTTCGCCCAGGAGATCGCGGTGGAGGCCGACCGCCTGCTGCGCATGCCGGAGCGCATGGATTTCGTGTCCGCTTCGGCATTTTTGCTGACGTACGGCACGTCCTATCACGCGCTTAAAGACCGCGCGCTGCTCCAGCCGGGAGAGACGCTGCTGGTGCTCGGGGCTTCGGGAGGCGTGGGGCTTTCAGCTATCCAGATCGGCAAGGCAATGGGTGCCCGAGTGATTGCCGCCGCCTCCAGCGACGCGAAGCTGGCCGTGTGCAAGCAGCATGGGGCGGATGAGCTCATCAACTACGCGTCGGAGGACCTGCGCGCCCGCGTCAAGGCAATCACTGCGGGCAAGGGCGTGAATGTCGTCTACGACCCGGTCGGTGGCCCGTACTCGGAGCTGGCATTGCGCGACATGGCCTGGAACGGCCGCTTCCTCGTGGTCGGGTTCGCTGCCGGGGAGATTCCGAAGGTCCCGCTCAACCTCGCGCTGCTCAAGGGCTGCGCGATTGTCGGGGTGTTCTGGGGTGCGTTCACCCGCAACGAACCGGAGCACAACCGGCGCAACAACGAAGAGTTGATGCAGCTGTTCACCGCCGGCAAAGTGAAGCCGCATATCCATGCCACCTATCCGCTCGAGCGCGCCGCGGAGGCGCTGAACGAGGTGCTGAACAAGCGCGTGAGCGGAAAGGTTGTGTTGACGACTGACTAATTAGTGGCAGTAACAGCCATTTTGGCACTCCCCCTCACCCCCACCCCAACCCTCTCCCACAAGGGGAGAGAGGGACAGTCTGCTTTGGATTGTTACGGTCCACTGGTGGACCGTAGCGGTCGATACCGAGAGCGCACTCCCTTGTGGGAGAGGGTAGGGGAGAGGCGGACAACACTGAGAGGACATCCATGTTGAAACTGTACGAACACCCGCTGTCCGCCTATGCGATGAAGGCGAAGATGGCGTTGCTGGAAAAGGGCCTCGAATTCGAAGCGGTTGTGCCGACCGGCTTGATGGACGGCAGTGCCGGCGGCGAGTTCGTCGACGCCAGTCCGCGCGCCGAAATCCCTGCGCTGATCGACGGCGACTTCAAAGTGTTCGACTCGACCATCATCCTCGAATACCTGGAGGACAAGTGGCCGCAGCCGGCGCTGCTGCCGGTCGGCGCAGCCGAGCGGGCGCGCGTGCGCATGATCGAGGATGTCATGGACAGCCTCTACGAACCCAACAACTGGGGGATGATGGAGGTCACGCGCGCGAAGCGGGCGACCGGACCGCTGGCGGACAAGCTGGTCGGCTTCGCCCGCAGCAACATCGAGCAGCTGCAACGCTGGCTGGCCGGCCAGCTCGGCAGCCGCACGTGGTTCAACGGCGCGAGCTTCGGCTGGGGCGACATCGCATGCGCGCCGTACATCAACCGCTCGGCGGTGATCGGCTATGGTCCGCCCAAGGGCTCACCCCTGGCGGCGTGGCTGGATCGCGTCAATCAGCGGCCGGCCGTGGCCAAGGTGATCGAGCAGATGCAGGCGACGATTGCGAACCTGCCCGATTTCGCGGCACTGATCGCGCAGGGCAAGATCAAGCGTCAATACCGCGATCACCGGCTGGAGTGGATGATTCGCGGCGGCGGCATCGCGGTGGTGCAGGAGGGAATCGAGAAAGGATCGATACGCTTCAGCCGGCTCCCGAGCTAGATTGGGAGGCGCCAGGAAGCGCAGATGGAATGTCATCCCAACACAGGCGGGGATCCAGAGTAGATATCCCCTCCCCCTGTTGAGGGGGAGGGTTAGGGTGGGGGTGAATAGGTTGCGATACCCGTAGAAAGCTCACCCCCATCCCATCCTTCCCCCTAGCAGGGGGAAGGAGCGGGGCGAAGGAGCGAACGAAAGAAGGATCGGGGATCGTCGGCGGAAATCCGGCATCGGTTTCCCCGGGTTGAAGCGGCAGCCGCGCATACGACGCGGCGCAGGAGGAGCAAGACATGCAGTCCACGATGATGAGCGTCCCGCTCAATCTGTCGCATTTTCTGGAGCGGGCGGGCAAGCTGTTCGGCGCCCAGGAGATCGTCTCGCGCCTGCCGGACAAGTCCCTGCACCGCTACACCTACGCGGACTTCTACCAGCGTGCGCGTCTGCTGGCCGAGGCGCTGACCAAGGCCGGGCTCAGGCGCGGCGACCGTGTCGCCACGCTGATGTGGAATCACTACGCCCACTACGAGACCTACTTCGGCGCCATCGTGGCGGGAGGTGTGCTGCACACCTTGAACTTGCGCCTGGCGCCGGACGACATCGCCTTCATCGCCAACCATGCGCAGGACCGCTTCCTGATTATCGACGACGTGCTCTTGCCGCTGTTCGAGCAGTTCCGTGGCAAGGTCAACATCGAGCGGGTGATCGTTGTGCCGCTCACCGGCAAACCCGTGCCCAGCGGCATGCTGGACTACGAAGCGTTCCTGAAAACGGCGAGCGGAAGTTTCGAGTACCCGCAGATGGACGAGAACGAGGCGTGCGCCATGTGCTACACCTCGGGCACCACCGGCAAGCCCAAGGGCGTGGTGTATTCGCATCGCTCGCAGGTCCTGCATTCGCTGGCGCAGGCGATGCCGGATGCCGTGGGAATGTCGGGACGCGACGCGCTCATGCCCGTCGTGCCGATGTTCCACGCGAACGCCTGGGGCATCCCCTACACGGCAGCGATGCTCGGCTGCAAAATGGTGTTTCCGGGTCCGCACCTGCACCCCGACGATCTCATCCCGCTTCTCGCGGGAGAGCAGGTGACGCTCTCCTGCGGCGTGCCCACGATCTGGCTGCCGATGGTGCAGATCCTGGAGAAGAACCGGGACAAATGGAAGCTGCATCCCGGCCTGCGCCTGACAGTCGGCGGCTCCGCAGTCCCGGAAGCCCTGATCCGCGCGTACGCGCGGCTGGGGATCGAGATCATTCAAGGCTGGGGCATGACGGAAACGTCGCCGGTCGCCAGCATCTCCAAGATCACCGCTGCGCAGGATGGCATGACGGAGGATCAACGCTTCGCCGTGCTCGCTACCCAAGGCTATCCGCTGCCGCTGGTCGACATCCGTGCGATCGGCGACAACGGCGAGCAAGCCTGGGACGGCAAGAGCGTGGGTGAGATCCAGGTGTACGGACCCTGGATCACCGGCAGCTACTACAACCAGGCCACACCCGAGAACTTCGCGGAGGACGGCTGGCTGCGCACCGGCGACGTGGCTGCGATCGATCCACTGGGCTTCATCAAGATTACCGACCGCACCAAGGACCTGATCAAGTCGGGCGGCGAGTGGATCAGCTCGGTCGATCTGGAAAACGCGATCATGGGCCATCCGGCCGTGCTGGAATGCGCCGTCATCGCGGTGGCGCATCCCAAGTGGTCCGAGCGTCCGCTCGCTGTCATCGTGCTCAAGCCGGGTGCGCAGGCGAGCGAAGCGGACATCAAAGGCTACCTGGCGCAGAAATTCGTGAAGTGGATGGTGCCCGATGCGTATGTATTCGCGGATTCGATTCCGCGCACCTCCACCGGCAAGTTTCTCAAGACGGCTTTGCGCGAAAAGTATCGCGATTGGAAATGGGCCGAAACCGTTTGATGCGCGGTGGGGGGTGGGAATGAATTTCGAGCTGAGCGACGAGCAGAAGCTGATCCAGCACACTGCGCGCGAGTTTGCCCGCCGCGAAGTCCTGCCGGTGGCAGCGCAGTGCGATCGCGACGCGAGCTTCCCGCTGGCGGTCGCAGCCAAGGCGCGCGAGGTCGGTGTGACCAACATGACGGTGCCGACCGAGTACGGAGGCAGCGGCTGGGGCGTTCTGGAACAGATCCTGGTCGGCGAGGAACTCGCCTGGGCTTGCGCGGGCATTGCCGGCGGGCTGGGGCTGAACGCGATCTTCGGAGACGTGTTTCAGGTCGCGGGGTCGGCCGCGCAGAAGAAGACCGCGTTCGGTCGGATGCTGGCCGGTGAGTTCGGCGCCTACGCAGTGACCGAGCCCAGCGCGGGCTCGGACGTGGCCGGCATCAAGACCCGCGCCGAGCGCAAGGGCGATCGCTACGTGATCAACGGCTCCAAGGTGTGGATTTCGAACGCGCCGCTCGCCAGCATGTTCGTGGTATTCGCGAAGACCGATCCGGAAGCCCGTCACAAGGGCATCAGTGCCTTCTTCATCGATCGCGACACGCCGGGCCTGAGTGTCGGCAAGCCCCTGGGCAAGCTCGGGCAGCGTGCCGACCCCGCCGCCGAAGTGTTCCTCAATGACGTCGAAGTGCCGGCCAGTGCCTTGCTCGACGGCGAGGGCGCCGGCTTCATGATCGCCATGAAAGTGTTCGACCGCTCGCGTCCGGGCATCGCGGCGCTCGGCGTCGGCCTGATGCAGCGCTGCCTGGACGAGAGCCTCGAGTACGCCAAGACTCGCCGGACGATGGGCAAGCCCATCATCGAGCATCAGGCCATCGCCCACAAGATTGCCGACATGGCGGTGCGCACGCAGGCCGCGCGCTTGCTGGCGCATCAGTCGGCGTGGCTGCTCGACACCGGTCGCAGCAACACCCGGCAGGCCGCCTACGCCAAGCTGTTCGCGGCCGACAGCGCAATGGCCGCTGCGATCGAAGCGGTGCAGATCTTCGGCGGCATGGGCTACAGCACCGAGTACCCGGTCGAGAAGCTGTTCCGCGACGCCAAGGTGCTGCAGATCTACGAAGGCAGCAGCGAGATCCAGCGCAACATCATCGCCCGCGAGCTGTCCAAAGCCTAACACCGCCCAACCGCGGAGGCGCAGAGGCACGGAGAACTGCCAACGGAGAGCATCCGGAACACGCGACCGACCTTGACCATCGCGGGAGAGTGGCGGGTTGAACTAGTTCTTGCTGATGTCGACTTGTTTCCCAGTACGAACCGCCTTGCTCCGCGTCCTCTGCGCCTCTGCGGTTCGGTTAAAGCAGGAGATAGAAATGCCTGAAGCAGTCATCATCGAAGCAGTCCGTACTCCCTTCGGCCGGCGCGGCGGTGCGCTGCGCGAGCAACGCCCCGACAGCTTGCTGGCGCATGCCTTGAACGGTCTGGTGCAACGCGCCGGGATCAGCGCGGACAAGATCGAGGACGTCGTGGACGGCACGGTGACGCTGGCGGGCGAGCAAGGCGGCCAACCCCGGCCGCCTGGGCGTGCTGCTCGCGGATTTCCCGGTGAAGGTGCCCGGCGTCTCGCTCAACCGCATGTGCGGGTCGAGCCAGCAGGCGGTGCACTTCGCCGCACAGGCGGTGGCGGCGGGCGACATGGACTACGTCATCGGTTGCGGCGTGGAGAGCATGACACGCACGCCGATGTTCCTCGACATCAGCCTGGGGCGCGAAGGCGTGCACGGGTTCGAGGTGCTCAATCCCGCGTTGTTCGCAAAGCACGAGCTCATCCACCAGGGTGAGAGCGCCGAGCGCATCGCCGACAAGTGGCGCTTCTCGCGCGCGGACGTCGACGAATTCGCCAAGGAAAGCCACCGCCGCGCTGCACGCGCGCAGGCATCCGGCTGGAACAAGGAGATCCTGCCCACCGCCGGGGTCAGCCCCGAAGCGCAGGAGATCACCTTCAGCCGGGACGAGGGCGTGCGCGCGCAGCTGGACGAGCAGAAGATCGCCAGCCTCAAACCGGCGTTTCGCCCCGAAGGAAAGGGCGTGGTGACAGCGGCCAACTCCAGCCAGATTTCGGACGGTGCTTCCGCCGTGCTGGTGGCCAATGCTGAAGTCGCGAAGGCCGATGGGTTCAAGCCCAGAGCGCGCTTCCGCGCGCGTGTCGTGGTCGGGTCCGACCCGATGATGCAGCTCACCGGCGTGATACCTGCAACCGAGCGCGCGCTGCAGAAAGCAGGCCTGACGGTGGCCGATATCGACTGGTTCGAGATCAACGAGGCCTTCGCGGTCGTCCCGCTGGCCTGGGCGCACGACCTCAAGATCCCGCTGGAGAAGGTCAACCCCTGGGGCGGCGCCATTGCGCACGGTCACCCGCTCGGCGCGACCGGCGGCGGCTTGATGGCAAAGATGCTCGCTGGCCTGGAGGCGACCGATGGGCAGTTCGGCCTGCAGGTCATGTGTATCGGTCACGGTCAAGCGACCGCGACGGTCATCGAGCGAACGTAGATCTCGAAGGGCAGCCCGCGCTCGTCTGCGCGTAGCGCTTCGCGACCGGCGTCGAGCCGTGTTGCAGGTCGCGGGTTTCCCCTGAGGCGGAGCTGCCGGCTCGACCGGCGGCACGTAACCGTGCGCTGGCGGGCCCGGCTCTTGCATCCGACGGCAACGACCCCCTCCGTCGACCCGTCGAGTGTTCCGCCTCATCCGCACCACCGTCCTCGTGTTGATTCTGATCAACGTCGCGGTCGGGACGTGGCTCACGCGCGTGCGCACCACTTCCTGGGAGCACCCGCTGCGCGTGATGATGTTCCCGATCAACGCCGACGGCAGTGCGGCCACCGCCGAGTACATTGCCGGCCTGCACAAGGACGCATTCCAGCCTATCGCGACCTTCGTGCATCGCGAGGCGCAACGCTACGGCATATCGACGTATGCTCCCGTAGACGTCTATCTCGGCCCGGAGATTTCCGGCCGGCCGCCCGACCCGCCCTTCGGCGGCAGCCCGCTGCAGATCGCTGCGTGGAGCTTGCGTATGCGCTACTGGGCCTGGCGTAACGTGGCCTTCGATGGCCCCGCACCCAACGTGCGCATTTTCATCCTCTACCACGACCCCGAGCAGGTGACGCGCGTGGCCCATTCGCTGGGACTGCAGAAAGGCCTGATCGGTGTCGTGAACGCCTTCGCGTCGAAAGAGCAACAGGCGCAGAACAACGTCGTCATCGCGCACGAGCTGCTGCACACGGTGGGCGCGACCGACAAGTACGACACCGCTTCGGCCGGAAACTTGCCGGCTTTCCCCGACGGCTACGCGGAGCCAGACCGGGATCCGCTGCTGCCTCAGGAGTACGCCGAGATCATGGGCGGCCGGATTCCCGTGTCGCAGCGGGAGGCACAGATCCCGGAAAGCCTCGACCAGGTGGTCGTCGGCGCGACGACGGCACACGAGATCAACTGGCTGAAGTAGCGCGGCACCTCCGGCGCTGCGGAGCCCTAGCGCTCGAGCGGGCGGTCGATTCGGCCGCTGCAGCCCGTTATAGGCAGAGAAATGGAGCCGGCCTGCTCCCGCAGGTGCACGGTTCGAAGCGCCTTGCGGGTGGGTAACGACGAGGTCCAGGACGGTCGAGACCCCGACCTCCAAGTCATGTACAGTAGGCAGCGCGTTGCGAGAGGTCGCCTCCGATTTCCTGACCGCCTCGCGACAGTGGTGATGCAGTAGTGGGGACGCCATGCTGGTAGAAATGGCCCCAGCGCGGGCCAAAGTCGGCGCTCGCCCTCCGGGGAGCAGGGCCGTGTCGTGCTGCGCGGTTTCAGCGCGCCGCCGCTGTTTTGGGCGGGCGCGGGGCTGGGCGTTTCGTCCTGGCGACGCTGCTTGCGATCGCCTCCCTCAGCGGTGCACGCGCCGCCGACGTGCTGACACAGCACAACGACAACGGCCGCACCGGCGTCAATCCTGCCGAAACGCTGCTCAGCACCGCGAACGTCAAGCCGGAAACATTCGGCCGCCTGTGGACGCTGTATGTCGACGGGCAAGTCGTGGCGCAGCCTCTGTACGTCTCGCAACTGCGCGTCGACACCAGCACCAACCCGAATACTCCGCTGGTGCGCGGCACGTTCAACGCGGTCGTCGTCGCGACCATGCACAACACCGTCTACGTCTACGACGCCGACGTCGAGAACCGGCTTCCGGACGGCAAGACCAAGCCGCTGTGGGCCACCTGGCTCGGCCCGCCGCGGCCCGGCGGCAAAGACATCGACATGTGGAGCACCAACGACCCGGAGTGGGGCATCGTGGGGACACCCGTGATCGATCCGCAGAAGTCCACGGTGTGGGTGGTCGCGTGGCATGCCGAAGAGGGCACCTTCCGCTATCGGCTCCACGCGCTCAACCTCAAGGACGGCGCGGAGCGCCAGCCGTCCGTGCAGATCGGCGGCGCGCCGCCCGATCCGGCCAAGCCGTGCGCTTATCCCAGCGGGTACAACCCCTGCCATCAGAAGCAGCGCACCGCGCTTCTGCTCAGCAACGGCGTGATCTACGTTGCCTTCGGCGGCGACGGCAACCGCGGCGCGGTGTTCGCGCACGACGCCGCGACTCTGCAGCAGGTCGCGTTCTGGCCTTCGACGCCGACCGGCAATGACGGCGGGATCTGGCAGTCCGGCCAGGGACCGGCCGCCGACGCCGACGGCAACGTCTATCTGATGACCGGCAACGGGACGTTCGACGCGAGCCACCGGCGGTGCGAACTACGGCGACAGCTTCGTCAAGCTGCGCCTCGAGAACGGCGCGCTCGTCGTCAAGGACTACTTCACGCCTTGCAACGAGCGGTTTCTGTCGAGCATCGACCTGGACCTGGGCTCCGGCGGGCCGGTGCTCATTCCCGGCACCAACCTGCTGCTGGGCGGCGGCAAGCAGGGCATCGTCTACCTGCTGTCGCGCACCAACATGGGCAAGTTCGTGGCGAGCCCGACTGCGCCGGACTGCAAGAACCCGAACGCCGTGCAGGAGTTCCAGGCCACCGATCTGCACGTGCACGGGGCAGGCACCACCTGGGGCCACATCCACGGCTCGCCGGTGGTCTGGACGGGCCCCGATCACGTCGCGCGCTTATCTCTGGGGCGAGAACGACACGCTGAAAGCCTACAAGCTGTCAGAAAGGCAAGTTCGTCGAGATCGACCAGCCGCAGCAAGAGCACCTACCGCCCACCGCAAGGCATGCCGGGCGGCATGCTGGCGGTTTCGAGCAACGGCACGAAGACGGGAACCGGCATCGTCTGGGCGGTCGTGCCGCTGGACGGCGACGCCAACATGGGCGCGCGGCGTCCAGGGCATCCTGCTCGCACTCGATGCGCAGGATGTGCGACGGCAGCTGTGGACCAGCGAGCAGTCGGGTGCCGCGCGATCGTCTCGGGCTTGTTCCCCAAGTTCACGCCGCCGACCGTGGCGGGCGGCAAGGTCTTCGTCGCGACCTATGGCGACAAGCGAGACGCCGCGCGTGTACGGCGGGAACACCCGGCCGCAGCAGTTCCCGGCGCGCTACTACGTCGCCGTGTACGGTCTGCTGCCGCATCCGCCCCATCTCAAGCCGATCGTGAACCAGAGCCGCGACGACGTGACGGTGACCTCTGCGACGGCGACGGACGCGCTCACGCTTGACCACCGACGCCTGCCCGCCGGCCGATCCGGGCAATGTCGACTGCACGGCGGTGCTGGGCCTGCAGTTCGGCGCGCCGAGCCTGCACACGCTGATCGTTCCCGCCGGGCTTCGACTTTGCCGGCTGCAACCTGCTGCGGGTGACCACGGCGAGCAAGAAGACCGGCCTCGCCGATGCGTCGGGCATCGGCTGGTACAGCGCCGAGGCGACCGCCGGGAGCCAGGCCATGAGCTCCGGCCGCTTCGTGCCGAAGGACGAGCTCAAGCAGGTCGGCGAGGCGCGGCTCAAGAGCGGCGCGCCGGCGGTGCTGCACGAGTTCGTCGGCGTCGCCAATTGCCCGGTGGGCGAGGGCTCCTTCGACCGCCTGTTCAAGCCGTACATGCAGTTCGACAACGCGGCGGACGGGAACATCTATCGCAACTGGGATCTGGCGCAGAACTATCGCATCAGCCGCGCGGTCCCGCAGTTCGACCGCAGCGCCGACGTGCTGGCGCCGTAGGAATCGAGATCCGCGGAGCAGGACCATGCGCGCATGCAAGCTCGGAGCTGCGTCTGCGCACGTCGAGGCTCATGCGGCTAGCCGCTGCACTGCTGCTGGCAGCGTGCCTGCCGGCGTGGGCCGTCGACGTATCGCCGCCGCCCATCCTGCAGTGGTTCGAGTCGTCGTATCGCACCGTGGAGCAGCGCACTGCCGATCTGTTCATGGCGGGCTACGGCTTCGTGTGGCTGCCGCCGCCCTTCCGCGCCGACACCGGCGACCAGAGCGTGGGCTACGACGTGTACGACCGCTTCGACCTGGGGCGGCCGGGCCGGCCGACGCTGTACGGGACCGAAACCGGGCTGCGCACGCTGGCCAGGACGCTGCACCGTGCGGACATCGACCTGCACGTCGACTTCGTCATGAACCACAACGGCTACTCCAGCCTGGGCACACCCGGGTTCGTTGCCGCCGGCGGCTATCCCGGGCTCGCGATCACGCTTGCCGAACGACATCGACGGCGACTTCCACTCCGCTTTCGCGATGGGCGACCAGTACGAGCGTCTGGCGGGCCTGATCGACATCGCCCACGAGAAGAATCACCGCTTCATCCGCAGCCCGGTCGACCCGGCCGACACGCGCAACATCCGCGCGGGCAAGACCCCCGCGTTCGGGCGGCTCGCGAACGTGCCCGATCCCGCCAACCGCCGCTTCTATCCCGACCAGGGCCACAACACGATCTTCGTCTTCGATCCGAAGACCGGCGAGGCGAACATCCCGGTCCACGCGTTCAACCTGGACGACCCGACGAAGGGCGATCCGGTGGTCGAGAACGCCACCGGCTATCTCATGCGCAACGCCCAGTGGCTGATCCAGGTGATCGGCGTCGACGGGTTGCGCATCGACGCCGCCAAGCACGTGCAGGGCTTCGTGCTCGACTTCATCGACCGCGCCGTCTACCGGCAGAACCCGCGGCGGCTGCTCGACGGCAGCCAGAAGGACGTCTTCACCTACAGCGAGGTCTACGACGCGAATCCCGCGGTGCTGTTGCCGCACGTGCGCAAGGACATCAACCATGCCGACCCGGGCCGCATCGGCGGCAACCGCGACACGCTCGACTTCAAGCTCTACTTCGCGCTGAAGGAGAATCTCGAGAGCACGGCGACCCTGGGCGCGTGGCAGACCATCAAGAACGCGGCGCTCGACGTGGCGGACGACGGTCTGCACAACGGCTCGGCCGGCGTCACCTTCATCCAGAGCCACGACGTGTTCAAGCCGTTCGCGCTCGAGAACGTGGCGCAGGCCTACACGCTGATGATGCCCGGCAACACGGTCGTCTACTTCAACGGCCGCGAGTTCGGCAACCGCGACTTCCCCAAGCCGGGCCGGGGCGACGCGCTGAGCGTGCGCGACGGCAGCCTGCTCACCCGGCTGATCGAGGCGCGCAATACGCACGGCCGCGGCAACTACGTCGAGCGCTGGGACGGCACCGACGGGCTGTTCGCCTTCGAACGACGAGTCCTCGGCGATCGTGCTGCTGTCCAATCGCGGCGACGCGGGCTTCGACAGCCGCACGCTCACGCAACGTGGGCTTCGCGCCCGGGACGCTGCTGCTCGAGCTGACCGGCAACGCCGCCGACCCGAGGGTCAACCCGGATCGCGGCGGCCATCGCGACATCCCCGAGGTCGTGCGCGTCTTCGGCGAGGACGGCGTGAGCAAGGTGAACGTGCGCTTCCAGCGCCCCGGCACCATCGCCCGCGATGGGCGCTTCGACTTCCACGGCAAGGGCGTTCTCGTCTACGGGCTGGCCACCCCGGAGGCCCCGCGCGGCGTCGAGCTCAGCAATGTCGCCAAGGTCCTGCCCGGCCAGGGCGATCCGGCCAACGATGCCGAGAACGGCAGCGCGACGGCAGACCGACATCAGCGTCATCACGGCGAACAGCTTCGAGGTGCGGCTGCGCACGCGGCCGGTGCGGCTGCTCGACTCGGACGCGCTGCGCGACGTGTGGGCCGACGGCGACCAGGCGCTGCTCAAGCTGGACGCCGGCCGCGACGTGAACGGCAACGGCAAGGTCGATTTCACCGACCCCGGCAGACACGGCCTACGGCTTCGAGCGCTTCCGCACAGAAGAGCAGCCCGCTCATCGGCGCCGGCGGCCTCGGCGCCGCGCGAGGCGACGGAGAGTTCCGCCAGGCTGGTGGACGCCTCCAAGCTGGAGGAGGGCATCCACTTCATCACGGTGCGCGCATGGCGCCATCGCACCGACGGCGGGCCGGCCGTGTTCAGCGACTTCAAGCGCGTGATCTACGTCGACCGCTTGCCGCCGCGTCAGCCGGGTCGCCTCCGTCCGTCCGGCGGGGGGCGGCGTCGACGTCGACGTTCGCTCGACCGACGGCACGGCCGAAAGCGTGCATCACGTTCGTCGACCTGCCGGCCGCCACCAGCGAGCAGGCGATCCTGGCGCGCGTCGGCCAGGGCGAGGGCCGGCTCGACCGGGTCGACCGCGACCTGTTCCGCACCCACCTCGCCAATCTCGCCGGCGGCCCTCACGTGTTCACGATCGTCACCTTCGAGCCCACCGGCACGCGTAACATACAAAGAGAGACGGTGACCACACCGTGAGCCTCGGCGGATTGGGGGAGCGGAGAAATGATCCTGTTCGGGAGGGGGCTCCCTTCGCCACCCTCGGCTGGCGTGCTTGCTCTGGGCGCGGCCTGGGCACAGAAGAGCTACGGTCCGGGTGTCACGGACACCGAGATCAAGCTGGGCCAGACCATGCCCTACAGCGGTCCGGCGTCCAGCCTGGGCGCGCAGGGGCTGACCGATAGCGCGTACTTCGCCCGGCTCAACGAGCAGGGCGGAATCAACGGCCGCAAAGTGAAGCTGCTCAGCCTCGACGACGGGTACAGTCCGCCGCAGACGGTCGAGCAGACGCGCAAGCTCATCGAGCAGGAGCAGGTCCTCGCGATCTACCACAGCCTCGGCACGCCCGACCAACTCGGCGACCTACCGGTATGTCAACGGGCAGAAGGTGCCGCAGTTGTTCATCGTCACCGGCGCCGAGAAGTTCCGCGACGCGGCGCGGCGCCTTGGACCGTGCCCATCGTTCCGGCGCTGACGAGCGAGGCGAGGGCGCTGGCGCGTTACATCGCGAGCAACGTCCCGCAAGCGCGCATCGCCGTTCTGTATCAGAACGACGACTTCGGGCACGACATGCTGAAGGGGTTCAAGCAGGGTCTCGGCGCCAACGCCGGCAAGATGATCGTCGCCGAGGCGAGCTACGAGGTCACCGATCCCACCATCGACTCGCAGATCGTCAGCCTCAAGAGCGCCGGCGCGGACACGCTGATGCTGTTCGCGGTGCCGCGTTTCTCTGCCCAGGCGCTCAAGAAGACGGCGGCCATCGAATGGAAGCCGCTGCGCTTCGTCGCGGCGCCGTCGGCCAACGCGACCTCGGTGATGAAGCCGGTCGGGCCCGAGATCGCGACCGGCGTGATGGCGGTGAGGTTTCTCAAGGACCCGAGCGACCCCGCCTGGGACAACGATCCGGGGATGCGCGACTACCGGGCCTTCATGAAGCGCTATCGTCCTGACGGCGACCCGACGGACCTCGAGAACGCCTACGCCTACACCAGCGCACAGCTCATGGTCCATATCCTCGAGCAGTGCGGCGACGACCTCACCCGCGAGAATCTCATGCGGCAGGCGCTCGGCATCAAGGATCTGGAGCTGCCATTGCTGCTGCCCGGCATCAGGCTGAACACCAGCCAGACTCGTCGCGCACCGATCGATCAGTTCCAGATCGCGCGCTTCGACGGCCAGCACTGGGTAGCGGTGGGCGGAGTGGTCGGCGAGTGATTCCGTGCGGTAAATCCTCGGCCTTGCCGGGGGACTGAACAGGGTTTGACCTATGCGGCAGTCGCGACAAGCCAACGCATTGAGCAAAATGATTCCCTCCCCCTTTCAGGGGGAGGGCGAGGGTGGGGGTAAAATCGCATGCGCGCTAGGGCGACCTCGGCATTCACCCCCATCCCAGCCTTCCCCCTCGAGAGGGGGAAGGTGCACGACACTTTCGCCACCTTGGGCGGCCCATGGGGTGTTCGCGCCTTTGAGGCGCTCACGGCTGCAATCCCCCGGCTTCGCCGGGGGTTGTTGACTGCCAGATTGTCTCCCGCGCGAGCGCCGATAAGTCCAAGCCGGCCTGACGTTCCGCCCCCCTGACCAGCGGCGGCGTCGCGCCCCAGGAGCCGCGCGAACCGACCTTGCCTTGCTACGAACTGCCGTGCGCAGTCTAATGGTGCTGCGAGGGAATTCATGAGCACCGTCCGGGAGTGGCTGTCGGGCATTGCCCTGGAGCAGTACACCGAGCTGTTTGAGCGTGACAGATTGACCTGGCCGCGCTGCCACATCTCACCGACGCCGAGCTTCGCAACCTGGGACTCCCCACTGGTCCACGGCTCAAGTTGCTCGCCGCTGTTCGTAACCTGCAGCGGCACGCGGCCCAAGTAGATGCGCTGTCACCAGGCCTTGGCACCGCCGCCACAGAGTCCGCTCCTACCCTCGCGTCCTCTTCCCGCGCCGAACGGCGTCAGTTGACGGTGATGTTCTGCGACCTGGTGGGCTCCACTGCGCTCGCCGGGCGGGTTGATCCTGAGGAGTTGCGCGATCTGATGCAGGCCTACCAGCGCGCCTGCGGCGAGGTGATCGCGCGCTACGACGGCCACGTGGCGCAGTATCTGGGCGACGGCCTCCTGGTGTATTTCGGCTGGCCGCGGGCGCACGAAGACGACGCGGTGCGCGCGATCCGTGCTGGCCTGGAGGCGGTGGAAGTCGTCTCGAAGCTGACCTCACCGATCCCGCTGCGTGCCCGTGTCGGCATTCACACCGGCCTGGTGGTGGTGGGCGAAACCGGGCAAGGCGATGCCTCTGTCCCCAAGGCCGCGGTGGGTGAGACCCCCAACATCGCCGCTCGCCTGCAGGCGCTGGCTGAACCGGGGAGCGTGGTGGTGAGCGAGCGCACCCGCGTGCTTGCCGAAGGACTGTTCGAGTACGCGGGTTTGGGTGTGCAGGCACTCAAGGGCGTGTCCGAGCCGCTGCAGCTGTTCAAAGTAGTATGTGCGCGCGCCGCCGATAGCCGCTTCGATGCAGCCCACGGGGAGGTGGCGCTGACCCGCCTGGTGGGACGGGAAGAGGAGGTGGAATTGCTCCTGCGCCGCTGGGCGCAGGCCGGGGCAGGCGAAGGACAGGTCGTGCTGCTATCCGGTGAGCCAGGCATCGGCAAGAGCCGGATCAGTCAGACGTTGCGCGATGGCATTTGCACCGAGCTCCATCACGGGCTGCGCTACCAGTGTTCGCCGTACCATACCAACTCCGCCTTCCATCCGATCATCGAGCAGTTGCAGCGGGCGGCCCATATCAGCCCCGCGGACAGCCTCGAGGAAAAGCTCTTCAAGCTCGAAGGCCTGGTCGGCGCGGCGCCGGCCGATCATTTGAAGGCGGTGCCGCTGATCGCGGGGCTGCTCGGCATCCCGACGGGCGCGAAGTATCCGCCGCTGCAATACACGCCACAGAAGCAGAAAGACGAAACGATTCGCGTGCTGGGAAGACAGCTCGAGGCGCTGTCCAGACAGGCGCCGGTGTTGCTGACACTGGAAGACGCCCACTGGCTGGACCCTTCCAGCCTGGAAGCCTTCGATCAGCTGATTCAGCAGGTGCAGACGCGGCGCATCCTGATGGTGATCACCTTCCGTCCCGAGTTCGTGTCCAAATGGAGCGGGCAGAGCCACGTGACGCTGTTGACCCTGAATCGCCTGGGCAAGCGGCAGACGGCCGAGCTGGCCAGGCGAGTCGCCGGCCCCAAGCCTCTGCCCGACGAGGTGCTGGAGCAGATTGCAGCCAAGACCGATGGCGTACCGTTGTTTGTGGAAGAGCTCACCAAGTCGGTGCTCGAAAGCGGGCTGGTCAAAGAAGACGCTGAAGCCTACAGCCTGGTGACGCCGTTGCAGGCGTTCGCCATTCCAACGACCTTGCGCGACTCCTTGATGGCGCGCCTGGACCGCCTGGCCCCGGTGAAGGAAATCGCCCAGATCGGGGCGTGCATCGGACGAGAGTTCGACTACGGGTTGCTGTCGGTTGTAACCCCCACCCAAGGAGTCAAGCTCGACGAGGCACTCGAAGAGCTGGTCAGCTCCGGCCTGGTGTTTCAGCGCGGCACGCCGCCGGAAGCGAGCTATGTGTTCAAGCATGCGCTCGTGCAGGATGCAGCCTACGAATCGTTGCTCAGGAGCCGGCGCATGCAATTGCATGCGCAGATCGCGCGCGTGCTCGAAGAAAGTTTCGCTGATACGCGAGACCGTCAACCCGAACTGCTCGCTCATCACTATGCCCGCGCAGATCTGCCTGACCGCGCGGCGCAATACTGGGAGAGAGCTGCGACCGAAGCGGTAAAGCGATCCGCGCATCGCGAAGGGATCGCGCATTTTCGCAATGCTTTGGAGGCATTGAACCGTATTCCGGCATCAGCCGAGCGCTCCGCTCTCGAGTTGCCGTTGCAGACGGCTCTCGGCTGGGCGTACGTGCCGGTCAAGAGCTGGAGTGCCCCGGATGCACGTGCGGCGTTTGCGCGTGCCGAGCTCCTCGCGCAAGAGCTTGGGGACACCGCATCGGTATTGGCTCTACTTGGACTTTGGGCGTTCCATCAAAGCCGGGGCAATCAGAGAATGTCTCTCCAGCTCGGCGAGAAGGCCCTCGCGCTGGCCAGGCGCCAGGGGGATTCCGGACTCATCGTGCAAGCGACCCACGCGCAGGCGTTGGATCTGTTTCTCGGCGGCAGGTTTAGAGAGGCCGCCCAGGGGTTGCGGGAAGCTATCCGTCTTTACGATGCCAGGCCGCACGGCGTCCTGGGATACGTATTTGGAGTGGATCCCAAGGCATCGGCGCTGGGCAACTTGTGCCCAGCCTTGTGCTTGTTGGGTTACCTCGACCAGGCGCTTGCAACAGCACGAGAAGCGCAGCAGTTTACGCAGACGCTTGCGAACGCTTTCACGACGATTGCTCACATGGATCGCCTCGCCTGGATTCACGCCTTCCGAGGTGAGTGGATGCAGGTTGAACGGTTCGCAATACAGACACACGAGATGGCCATCGAACAGGACTCCCCCGTGTTCATAGGGGCCTCGACTTACTGGATTGGACGCGCCCGCGCGATGGGGCAGGGCTTGAGAAGCGGTGCGGAGCAAATGCAGGTCGGGCTGGAGGCCTTGAGTGACTTGGGGACCGTGGTCTTTCACCCGATGTGCGAGGGTGGGCTCGCCGAGGCACTGGTACGATTCGAGCAATACGATGAAGCGTTGGCAATCTTGGACCAGGCTCAGCGTTGGGCTCGAGAGAATGGAGAGCCGTATTGGGATGCCGAGCTGCTTCGCATCCGCGGTGACGCTTTGCTGGGGAACGACCGCGCGGCGCAAGAGGCTGCCGAGGAGTCCTATATCCGTGCGCTGGAGATCGCTCGTGGCCAGGACGCCAAGCTGCTCGAGCTTCGCGCTGCGTCGAGTCTCGCGCGCCTTTGGTTGGAGATGGGCAGACGAGGCGAAGCGCGCGACGTCCTTGCGCCCGCTTATGAATGGTTCACGGAAGGTTACGACACGCTCGATCTGCAAGAGGCTCGGCGATTGCTCGAGACGTTTGGTTGATGTCGACGCCGCTGCCGCAGTCACGGCAGAAACACATCTCCTACCCGCACCCATTGCTTGCCATCGAACGTCGCCATCTGGATTTGCCGGATCGGCCGGTAGTTGGTTGTGCTGGTGCTCAGGCCGATCCCAGGCAAGAGCATCGGTAGTTCAAGATGCTCGATGCTCACCGCTTGCCGCATCAGGTTTTCACGGGTGAGATCATCACCGCATTTCTTCAGCACGTGCACCATGGTCTGCGCCGCCAGATACGCATACGCATTGGCCCCGTCTGCCGGATCGCCGTCGGGATAAAACGCTCGCATCCATGCAACATAGGCCTTCATTGCGGGGTCGTCTCTCCAGACTGGATTGGCTGGGTCCTTGAGAAAGCCCGTCGTCACGATGCCGACCGCGTTATCCGCTCCGGCGGGTATCAGAACGGCTTCGATCGAGCTTGAAACGACAGACAGAAGATGCACCGGCTTCCAACCCATGTCGTGCAGCTTTCGAATCACCTGAGTCGAGGTCTTGGGAGTGGCCCAATCGATCAAGACGTCGGCACCGGACGCCTGAAGGGTGACGATTTGTGAATCGATGCTCGGGTCTGTGATCTCGTGCGACGCAATCGCGACGATCTCGACGGACGAGTTTTTCGCCAGCACTTCACGCAAGCCCTTCACGCCATCCCGTCCCAGATCCGCGTTGACCGCCAATACCGCGACTTTGGCTTTCGGATAGTGGTGAGCGATGTACTGGCCGAACGCCCGGCCCTCGCCTTCAAATCCGGGCTCGAACCCCATGCTCCATGGAAAGTGTGCGGGATCGTCCCACTCTTTCGCGCCCGATCCCACAAACAATAGCGGCACCTTTCTCTGATTCACGTATTTCTGGATTGCCAGCTGACCGGGCCCGAGTGCGTTGAACAGGGCGAGCACCTCCTCCCCCTCGACCAGCTTGCGCGTCTGCTCGACGGTTTTCGCCGGGTTGAACCCGTCATCGAGACTGATCAGTCTGATTTTGCGCCCGTTGACACCGCCCTCGGCATTGATCTTGTCGAAGTACGCCTGCTCCGCCCTGCCGATGGTTGCATAGGCCGAAGCCGGGCCGCTGTATGGCATGGTTTGTCCGAGCTTGATCTCCGTGTCCGTCACGCCGGGCCCGTAGTGTTTCTCGGCGTACGCCGGCGCATTGCCCCAGATGAGGAACGATACAGCTGCTGCGACCGCAACGGTCGGAATGCGGGTGCTAGCGCTCATCGGAACTCGGTATTCCGACGAGCTTGCCGTCGGTGTCGCTCGTGTGGCGAGAAACGGCGTGTTTGCAAGCAGCATAGAGTCCTCGTCAGGTCGACGCAGATGCGGGCACGAGTATAGCCCTTGCGGATCCAGTGACGTGACCTGCACATCACTCGGGCCGATCTTCCAATTTGCGACGGATCGCGTGGCTCGGGCACTTTGGTGACTCACGGCTCGAATCGAAAATACCGCACAGCAATGCGTTGAAACGGCGCAAGATGGCGTGCAGATGAATGCTCTGTCGCGGTGGCTCCAGGATCTTAGTGCGCGCGATCCGCGCAGGCTTGGAAGCCATTTGAAGCTGTCAGCAAGCTGACAACCTGACAGTAAGCTGACAACGATCAGGCGGCGCTTGCCCTCGCGTGGCTCTGGTCCAGCTGGATCGGGCCGTGACGACGCCTTCGGACGAAGGGATCGGAATGCCATCTTGCCACGGTACGTACGCGAGGCGTGCAGTTCTGCGTCTCGGCGTAACCAGCCTCGTCACCGCTTTGGTACTTCTGCCGGTAGATTCTCCGCTCTCCGCCGACGTGCAGCCGGTAGCAGAGCTTCACCGCATCGGCGTCATGGCGAACACGTGCGTTCGTGAGCCGGACAATGTAGACGCATTCTTCGATGGACTTCGCGAACTCGGATACATCGAGGGCGAGAACCTCCTCATCGAATGTCGGGAGTCCGGCGGTCACGCGGAACGGTGGCCGCAGCTGGCGGCCCAGCTGATCGATCTGAAGGTCGATCTCATCATGGTCTGGACGACACCGGCGGCGCTTGCGGCCAAGGCGGTCACCAGGGCGATCCCGATTCTGATCGTAGCGGCGCATGACCCGGTGGGGGCCGGGCTCGCCGCGAGTCTGGCCCGGCCCGGCGGAAACGTTACGGGCCTCGCAACGCTCTTTCCCGAGCTCAGTGCCAAGCGCCTCGAACTGCTCAAGGAGGTGGTTCCACGCGCGTCGCATGTCGCGGTGCTTTGGAATGGTGCCAATCCCGTAAACTTGCTAGCGCTGCGGCAGACAGAGGATGCGGCGCACGACTTGGGGATCGCGCTCCAACATCACGACGTTCGGGCCCCGGAAGACTTCGAAGCAAGCTTCGCCGCAATCGCGCAACAACGTCCCGATGCACTGCTCGTGCTCGGCGATTCCCTGATGTTTCAACGTCGCCACGACATCGCCACCTTCGCGTTGCAGGCGCGTTTGCCCAGCAGTTTCGAATCGAAGGAGAGCGCCGTGGCCGGCGGGTTGATGACTTACGGTCCGAGCTATCCTCACATGATGCGCCGCGCGGCGTTCTACGTGGACCGGCTCCTCAAGGGCGTGAAACCCGCCGATCTTCCGTTCGAGCAACCGAGCAAATTCCAATTCGTGATCAACATGAAAACCGCGCGCAGCCTCCGGCTCTCGGTTCCGCAGTCGCTGCTGCAGCAGGCGGATGAGGTGATCCAGTGACCGTAGCCAACCCGCACTGGTGGTGGCTACGGAAGCCAACGTGAAGTCCATTGCCGCCTGGCTGTCCGACATCGGGCTGGATGGCTACGCGGCGATCTTCGCGAAGAGCGAGATCGACTTCGATGTCCTGCGCACGCTCAGCGAAGACGATCTACGGGAGCTGGGCCTGTCACTGGGCGCCCGCAAGAGGCTCGCGCTGGCCATCGGCAAGCTGGGTGAGCAGCGTGGCGGGCTCCAGGCCGATGTTGCCGGTGCGACTGATGCAGCTTTCGGGCAGGGTCAGGCTGCCTCTGGAGAGCGCCGTCAGCTCACCGTCATGTTCTGCGATCTGGTCGGTTCCACGGCGCTGGCGGAGCGCCTCGATCCCGAGGAGCTGCGCGATCTCATGCAGGCGTATCAGCGCGCCTGCGCGAGGCGTGATCGAGAAGTACGACGGCCACGTCGCGCAGTATCTGGGCGATGGCCTGATGGTGTATTTCGGTTGGCCGCAGGCGCATGAGGACGATGCGGTGCGCGCGATCCGCGCAGGCCTGGAAGTCGGTGGAAGCTGTCTCCAAGCTGACGTCATCGACGCCGCTGCGCGCGCGGGTAGGGATTCACACGGGCCTGGTGGTGGTCGGGGAAACCGGGCAAGGCGACGCCTCTATCCCCAAGGCCGCGGTGGGCGAGACCCCCAACATCGCTGCGCGGCTGCAAGCGCTGGCCGAGCCGGGCAGTGTAGTGGTGAGCGAGCGCACGCGGGTGCTGGCCGAAGGGCTGTTCGACTACGCCGATCTGGGTGCGCAGGCACTCAAGGGCGTATCCGAGCCGGTGCATTTGTTCAAAGTGGTGGGTGCGCGCGCCACCGACAGCCGCTTCGATGCCGCCCACGGCGAGGTTGCGCTGACGCCGCTGGTTGGACGCGAGGAGGAGGTGGAACTGCTGCTGCGCCGCTGGGCGCAGGCAAAGACGGGCGAGGGGCAGGTGGTGCTGTTGTGCGGCGAGCCCGGCATCGGCAAGAGCCGCATCACCCAGGTCCTGCGCGAGCGCATCGCCGCCGAGCCGCACACCAGGTTGCGCTTCCAATGCTCGCCGTTTCACACCCACAGCGCCCTGCACCCGGCGATCGAGCAGTTCGAGCGCGCCGCGGGCTTCGCTCGCGAAGACACGCCCGAGCAGAAGCTCGACAAGATGGAGGCGCTGCTGGGCGAGGCGGTGGAGGAAGTCAAATCGATCGCGCCTCTGTTCGCCGCGCTGCTCTCGCTGCCCGCGGATCGCTACCCGCCGCTGAACCTGTCGCCGCAGAAGCAGAAGGAGAAGACGCTGGAGGCGCTGAGCGCACAGGTCGAAGCGCTGTCGGCCAAGCGCCCCGTGCTCATGCTGTTGGAGGATGCGCACTGGGTCGATCCCACCACCCAGGAGGCGTTCGAGCTCACCGTCTCGCGCATCGCGCAACACCGCATCCTGCTGGTGATCACCTATCGGCCCGAGTACATCGCGCCGTGGGTGGGACAGCCCAACGTGACCAGCCTCACCCTCAACCGCCTGAGCCGGCGCCAGGGGACGGAGTTGGTGACCAAGCTCACCGCGGGCAAGGCGCTGCCGCCGGAGGTGCTCGAGCAGATCCTGGCGCACACCGACGGGGTGCCGCTGTTCGTCGAGGAGCTGACCAAGTCGGTGCTGGAGTCGAGCCTGCTGCGTGAGCTGGGCGATCACTACGTTCTCGATGCCCGCTGCCTGCGCTCGCCATCCCGACTACGCTGCGCGATTCGCTGCTGGCGCGGCTGGACCGGCTCGCACCGATTCGCGAGAGATAGCGCAGATCGGCGCCTGCATCGGGCGCGAGTTCTCCTATGAGCTGCTGGCTGCGGTCTCGCCGCTCAAGGGCGCGCGGCTCGACGAGGCCCTGGAGCAGTTGACCAAGACCGGCCTGGTGTTCAGACGCGGCACGCCCCCGGATGCCATTTACATCTTCAAGCATGCGCTGGTGCAGGACGCCGCCTACGACTCGCTGCTCAAGAGCAAACGCGCTCAGCTGCATACGCAGATCGCACAGGTGCTGGAGAAGGATTTCTCCGAGCAGCGTGGCGAACGAGCCGGAGCTGCTCGCCCACCACTTCACGCAGGCCGGGCTCACGCAAACAAGCGATCGGCTACTGGCATCTCGCAGGCCAACGCGCGGGAGAGCGACTGGCCTACGCCGAGGCGATCGCCTACTTCCAGCGTGGCATCGAGCTGGCCGGCACCCTGCCCGATGCACCCGATGTTGCAGCCCTGGAGCTTGGTCTGCAGATCGGGCTGGGTTTCGCGCTCATTCCGACCAAGGGTTATACCGCGCCGGAGTCCTTGCGCGCGTTCACGCGCGCGCAGGCGCTCTGCCAACAGGTCGGCGAGATCGGCGCCGCTATTCAGCGCGCTGACGGGACTCTCTGTGTTCAACCTCGTTCGCGGAGAGTTACGTTCGGCCCACGAATTTGCCGAGCGCTGCCTCGTCCTCGCGGAGCGATCCGGCTCCTCCGATATGCTGGTGGAGGCCCATGTGGCTCGCGGGAGCAGTGCGCACCGCCTGGGCCATTTCGCATCTGCTCGCGTCGATTTCGAGAAATCCATCGCTTTGTATGACGTGGCGGCGCACGGTGGACGACGCGCTCACTCTACGTCACTGGACCCCAAGGTGGCAGCGCTGATGTGGCTGGCTCCGACCCTTTGGGCGCTCGGGTATCCCGACCAGGCCCTGACCTGCTGCGCTGAGGTCGAAGCCGCTGCGCGGGAGATCTCGCATCCCTTCAGTCAGTGCTTCGCGCTTCAGGCGGCCGTCATGGTGCACGAGCTTCGCCGTGAACCGGAGGCCACCGAGAAGTACGCCGATGCGCTCATCGCGCTTGCGGCGGATCAGGGGTTTCGCTTTCTGGAGCACGATCGGCGCGGCCTTTCGATCCCACTCGGTCATCCAGCAAGGCAAGGGGGGAAGCCGAGAGCTTGCGCAGCTGCAGGGAGCGATCGACTCGCTGCGAGCGACCGGTGCCCTGGAGCCGGCCCTCTCGTTCCAGACATTTCTCGCTCAGGCCCACCTGCATCTGGGCGACATCCACGCCGCTCTGGAGTCGAGCCAGGAAGGTCTGCGGCTGACGCGGCAGCAGGCGCAAGGGTGGTTGGAAGCGCTCTTCCTCCGGCTGCTCGGAGACGTGCTGCTCGCGCGTTCCAACGGTGCCGAGATCGAAGCCGAGAATTTCTACCAGGAGTCCATCGAGCGTGGCGCGCCGGCAGGAAGCGAAGTCTCTCGAGCTGCAGGCGGCGCTCGCCCTCGCACGCCTGTGGTCTCGCCAGGGCAAGCGAAAGCCAGCGCTCGAGCTCCTGCAGCCCGTGTATGACTGGTTCACCGAGGGCCGCTCCACCAAGGATCATCTCGAGGCAGCGGCTCTGCTGGCGGAGCTGCGATAGTGGATGAATCAATACACGCTCGTGGTGAATCTCAAAACCGCCAAAGCCCTTGGGCTGACTATCCCCCAGTCGATTCTTCTGCAGGCGGAGGAGGTGATCCGGTGATCAGACGCGCTGGACCGGGCGAACAGTTCGACGAGGTTACTCGGGTACAGCCTGGGTTCTCCGAGACATGGCTATCGAGGGCCGCATGAAGTCCTTTGCCGCCTGGCTGTCCAGACTGCGGGCTGGATGGCTACGCGGGGATCTTCGCGAAGAGCGAGATCGACTTCGATGTCCTGCGCACGCTCAGCGAAGACGATCTACGCGGGCTGGGCCTGTCGTTGGGTGCACGGAGGAGGCTCGCGCTGGCCATCGCCCAGCTTGGGGAGCAGCCTGGTGGATTGCGCGTTGCTGGCGTGACCGATATCGGTTCGGAGCCGGTTACACCGACACCGGGCGAGCGCCGCCAGCTCACCGTCATGTTCTGCGACCTGGTCGGCTCCACCGCGCTCGCCGCAGCGGCTCGATCCCGAGGAGCTGCGCGATCTGATGCAGGCCTATCAGCGCGCCTGCGGCGAGGTGATCGAGCGGTACGACGGCCACGTCGCGCAGTATCTCGGCGATGGCCTGATGGTGTACTTCGGCTGGCCCAGCGCGCACGAGGACGACGCGGTGCGCGCGATTCGCGCCGGCCTGGAAGTCGCTGCAAGCGGTCTGCAAGCTCGACGGCGTCGACACCGATCAGTGCGCGGGTCGGGGATTCATACCGGCCTGGTGGTGGTGGGGGAAACCGGGCGAGGGGATGCCTCCATCCCCAAGGCTGCCGTGGGGGAGACGCCCAACATCGCGGCTCGGCTGCAGGGGCTGGCTGAGCCGGGCAGCGTGGTGGTGAGCGAGCGTACCACGGCGCTGGCTGGCGGGCTGTTCGACTTCGCTGATCTCGGTGCACAGGCGCTCAAGGGCGTGTCCGAGCCGGTGCAGCTGTTCAAGGTTGTCGGAGCGCGCGCCACATCGATAGCCGCTTCGATGCGGCCCACGGCGAGGTGGCGCTCACACCTCTGGTGGGGCGCGAGGAAGAGGTGGCGCTGCTGCTGCGCCGCTGGCAGCAGGCTCGCGACGGTGAAGGACAAGTCGTGTTGGTCAGCGGCGAGCCCGGCATCGGCAAGTCGCGGCTCACCCAGGTGCTGCGCGAGCAGATCGCAGGCGAGCCGCACACCGCGCTTGCGCTATCAGTGCTCGCCCTATCACCTCAACTCCGCGCTGTATCCCATCATCGAGCAGTTCGAGTTCGCGGCGGGCTTCACGCGCGAGGACACCGCCGAGCAGAAGCTGGACAAGATGGAAGCCGTGCTGGCGGGCAGCGCAAGAGCAGGTCGCCGCAGTCGGCGCCGCTGTTTGCGGCGCTGCTCTCGCTGCCCACCGAGCGCTATCCGCCGCTCAAGCTCTCGCCGCAGAAGCAGAAGGAGAAGACGCTGGAGGCGCTGGCCGGCCAGGTCGAAGCGCTGGCGCAGCAGAGAGCCCGTGTTGATGGTGTTCGAGGATGCGCACTGGATCGACCCCACCAGCCAGGAAGTCGCTCGATGTGCTGGTACCTCGGCTGCAGGCGCTGCCCATTTTGCTGGTGATCACCTACCGGCCCGAGTACACGCCGCGCTGGGCTGAACAAGCGCATGTCACCACGCTGGGCTCTGAACCGTCTGGGGCGGCGTCTCGGCGCCGAACTGGTCGCCAAGGTGACCGGCGGCAAGGCGCTGCCGCAGGAGGTGCTCGAGCAGATCGTGGCGCACACCGACGGAGTGCCGCTGTTCGTCGAGGAACTGACCAAGTCGGTGCTCGAGTCCGGACTGTTGCGCGAGGCGGGCGATCGCTACACGCTGGACGGCCCCGCTGCCGGCGCTGGCCATTCCGACATCGCTGCGCGACTCGCTGATGGCGCGGCTGGACCGCTTGGCCCCGGTGAACGAGGTCGCCCAGATCGGCGCCTGTATCGGGCGCGAGTTCTCCTACGAGTTGCTCGCTGCATCTCGACGCTGCGCACAGAGCAGCTCGAGGAGGCGCTGACAGAAACTGATCGAGGCCGGGCTGGTGTATCGCCGCGGCACGCCACCGGATGCCACCTACACTTTCAAGCACGCACTGGTGCAGGATGCCGCTTACGATTCGCTGCTCAAGAGCAAGCGCGCTCAGCTGCATGCCCAGATCGCGCAGGTGCTGGAGAAGGAGTTCCTCGATCGCGTCGCCAACGAGCCGGAGCTGCTGGCCCACCACCACACCCAGGCGGGCAATCTAAGCGTGGCCATTCCGCTGTGGCGGAAGGCGGGCGAGCTGGCCGTGCGACGAGTGGCCTTCCAGGAGGCTGTTGGCCACTTCCAAAAGGGCTTGGCCCTGATCGAGCGGCTGCCGTCCTCGTCAGAGCGCGACAGGCTTGAGCTGTCGATCCGAGAGCCGCTTACCGTCGCATGGCTTGGGTTGCGCGGCTGTGCGGCTCCGGAGGTAGGCGTGAATGCCACGGCTATTCTTGAGCTGGCCAAGAGCCAGGGTAAGCCGCAGAGCCTGCTGGTGGGCTGTGGGGGATGTCGGCTCAACACGCTCACCCAGGGCCGTGTCGCGGACTCACTCAGTGGGCTCAGCGCCTGCTCGCGGAAGGCGACCAGGCCGAGGACATCGATCTGCAAATCTGGGGCCACGCAACCGTCATGACCTCCCATCTTCATCTGGG
>CAVYZA010000017.1:0-81962 GCA_963772865.1 uncultured beta proteobacterium
AGATTAGCGGGTGATCTGCGGGGAATTCTCCACCGGCAAAAGCATCCCGCTCCTCACAGCGGGTGTTCCTTGCGCTGCGTGAGTTAGTCTGCCTTCGCGGGGCTGTCAGCCAAATAGCCCAAACGGCAGAGACGGGCGAGCCCTGAAACCTGGGCAGGCTTGGGTCCGATCGTCCCCGACCTGTGATTGCGGCCTTGCTAGCGCGTCGAACCCAGCGTCGCTCGCCGCGTCGAGGCAATCACGGATATGCCGCGAGCAGCCGCCGCAGCGCCTCAGGATCCACAGGCTTCACAAGGTGATGATGGAAGCCCGCCGCTTTGCTGCGCTCTCGATCCTCGGATTGCCCATATCCCGTGACCGCGATCAGAATCGGCGCCTTCGACTCCGCGAGCGCGCGCAGTTGTCGTGCCACGGCGTATCCGTCGGTGCCTGGCAAGCCAATGTCGAGCAAGAGCACTTCTGGCTCGAACTCCCGTGCCGCCTCGAGGGCTGTATTGCCGTCGTAGACCACGCGCACATCGTGGTGGTCCAGGCCCAGCAGCATTGCCATGCTGTCCGCGGAATCGGCGTTGTCGTCCACGATCAGAACCCGACGCGGGCGTAGCTCCCGCGGGCCAGGTTCTTCGCGTCGATTCGAACGCGCGGGCCGCCTCAGCACCGGCAGGCGCACCACGAACTCGCTGCCCTGCCCCTGCCCTGCGCTATGCGCCTCGACGCTGCCGCCATGCAGGGCGACCAGGCTCTTCACCAACGCCAGGCCGATGCCCAGTCCGCCTTGCGCCCGTTCCAGCGTGCCTTCAGCCTGGGTAAACAAGTCGAACACGCGCGGCAGCAGGTCGGCCGGTATCCCAACGCCGCTGTCGCGAACCTTGATGACGGCCTGCTCCGCCTGGCGCTCGGCGCTCAGTGCGATACGGCCGTGCTCCTCGGTGTACTTGGCCGCGTTGTCAAGCAGATTGCCAAACACCTGGGCGAGGCGCGCGGGGTCGCCTACGACCGTAAGCTCCTCGGCTGGCAGCGTGATGGTAATGTCGTGCTTCTTCTCTTCGATGAAAGGGCGCGTTAGTTCGATGCCCGCGTGCAGCGCCTGGGCGAGGTCGGTCGGTTCCTTTCTCAGGTTGACCTTGCCCTGAGTGATGCGCGAGACGTCCAGCAGGTCGTCCACCAGTCGCGTCATGTGCTTGACCTGGCGCTGGATGATCTCAATCGCCTGCCGCGTCTGCGGCTTGTCGGGAATCAGTCTCGGCAACAGCTGTGCGGCATTGTTGATCGGCGCGAGTGGGTTGCGCAGTTCGTGCGCGAGCATCGCCAGGAACTCGTCCTTGCTCCGGTCGGCGGCGCGCAGCTTTTCCGCCTGCTTCAGAGACTGCTCGAGCAGGCGTGCACGCTCTTCCTCGAACTGCTTCTGATCCGTGATATCGACCAGCACACCGATGAAGCCGCGCACCGCGCCGCGCTCGTCGCGCTCCGGCACGTTTACCGAACGCACGAAGCGCGGACCGATGATCGGATAGGGAATGCGCGCCTCGTACTGCACGGGTTCGCCTGCCAGCACCGGTTTGAGCTTATGCACCACCGAACACCAGGCCGCTTCGCCGACGACATCGCTGATGCGCTTGCCGACTAACTCCTCGGGACGCAGGCCGAAGCGCGCCGCATACGCAGTGTTCACGAATTTGTAGCGGAACTCTGCATCGCAGCGAAGGATATACACCGGGAGCGCATGGGTAATAAGCCGCAGTTGCTCCTCACTGGCGCGCAACGCGGCCATGGCCTCCTTACGTTCGGTAATGTCCATCACGATGCCAGGAAAACGCAGTGGTCGTCCTTGGTCGTCGTGATAGCAGCGTCCGCGTGCCAACAACCAGCGTGTGCTGGCGGCGCCGCTCACCAGACGGTACTCCGCGGAGAACTCGCCAGCACTCGCAAGCGCTACTTGAATTGCCCGCGCGACCTCTTCGCGATCGTCGACGTGTACCGCTTTCAAGAACTCCCCTAGCGGTTCACCTTCGGCCACGCGCTTCGCATCTACCGAGTGCAGGACTGCGAAGCGCTCATCCGCGTATACGCGATCGTTCGGGACGTCCCAGTCCCAGATGCCAACGCCGCCTCCCGCGTCCAGCGCGAACTGCAGACGCTCCTGGTTCTTGCGCAGCTCCTCTGTGATGCGATGGTTCTCTGTGACGTCGTTGCAAACCACGAGCACGCCGCCGACGCCCCCGCCCTCGTCGGCGATCGGGCTGTAGCCGTAGGTCCACCAGACTTCCTCGAGCCGGCCGTGGCGGGTGACCGGGACGAGCTGATCCTCGTGCCACGTCGCGCCTCTACCAGCCATCACCTGCTCGATCTGCGGGCCGATGATGTCCCAGATCTCGGCCCAACAGTCGCGGCCGCGCTGGCCGAGCGCGCTCGGATGGCGCTCCGGGCCCATCGTTCGCCGGTACGCGTCGTTATAGAACTGGATGAGCTCCGGCCCCCACCAAATGAACATTGGATGATTGGTGGTCAGCAGCAATCCGACTGTGGTCCGCAAGCTCTGCGGCCACGTTTCCGGAGGCCCCAGGGGCGTTCTCGACCAATCGAAGGCGCGCATGAGCGCGCCCATCTCACCGCCAGCGGCGAGAAAATTGAGCGGTGGAATCGGCAAGGTATCAGTCACGCCTTCATCCTTGCTTACACCGTCGATCCCTGTGAGTGGGTGGAAGCTGCAGAATACAACGGGCGCCACTGGGTTGGCGGGACCAGGAAGCACCTGGACGCTGAAAAGGGCAGACGCCCAAGCCCGATCAGAGGCTACAACACGATCACCCAGGGCTCGGCAGGGGACTTCACATACCACCTGCCGTTCAAGTTCATTGGCAGGATCGGAACGATCGCGGATGGATTCGCCGGCACGAGGCACTTTTGCCAGGTCGGCGTACGCTGCGTGCGTGCACGGCCAAACGCGTTTGCAGGCCACGTGCATGTTCGTCCATTCCAGTCGTTCAGACAAGGAGCTTGCCATGAAACGCATCGAGCCCATGAAACGCATCGAGCATTGGATCATCCTGCTTTCGATTCCCGCTCTGGTCCACGCGCTGCCAGCAATGGGCGCCGTCCAGATGTTCCTCGATATTGCCGGCATTCCCGGCGACAGCATCGAGGAGGGGCACAAGGACTGGATCGAGGTCCTGTCCTATTCCCTCGACGTCGCCAATCCCGCGTCGCCGGGGGGCGGCAGCAGCGGCAATCCGAGCTTCAGCGACGTGTCGTTTTCAAAGCTCGTCGATTCGAGTTCGCCCAAGTTGTTCCAGGCCACCGCGTCCGGGCAGCATATCGCCGACGCCGTGCTGGATCTGGTCAAGTCGGGCGGCAAGGGCAACCAGACCTTCCTCAAGTACACGTTCAGCGACGTGCTGGTTACCAGCTACGGGGTCTCGGGTGGCGGTGACCTTCCCATGGACTCGTTCAGCCTGAGCTACGCCAAGATCAAGATGGAGTTCTTCCCGCAGAAGGCGGACGGCAGCTTGGGCTCTCCCATCGTAGGCGAGTGGGACCTGTACCCGGCGGCGGTGCCGGAACCCTCGACCTGGGCATTGTTGCTTGCCGGGCTCGCGTTCGTGGCGTTCCGCGGGCAGCGGATGATCCGTCGAGGCGCAGTCTGAGCGCTGCATCAGTCGAGCGGTTTACCCGGAGCCGCTACTGACGCAAGGATGCGGAGGCGGCGGGCGGGACTACCCGCCGCCTAATCCAGTCGGCGACCGGGCCTTCCTACCGGCCCCGAGCGCCGCGGGAGCCGAGTCGGCAGGGAGGAGCACTGACCGGCGGCTCCTGGGCGATTGCGGTTGCCGGAGGCGCGTATCAGGAAGCGTCCCGCGCTCCGGCCGGAAAGCGGACCGACACCTTCAACCCCCCGCCGCCAGCACCGCTGTCCAGCTCGACCTGCGCGCCATGCCGCTCGGCGACGTTGCGCACGATGGCGAGGCCCAGTCCGCTGCCGGAGCCGTTGTTCGACTCCACGCGGTAGAACCGATCGAAGACGCGGCCATGCTCCTGCGGCGGGATGCCTGGCCCGCTGTCCTCTACGCTGAGCACAGGGCGGCCGTTCTCCAAGGCGACCGCTACATCCACGCGACCGTCCGAAGGCGTATAGCGGATCGCATTGTCTACCAGGTTGGAGAGCAGCACGCGCAGGCTCTCGCGGTCACCGCTGATCTTGATGGGCTCGGCGCGTGCCAGTCCGAGGTCGATGGACTTGGCGTCGGCCAGCACCGCTTGCTCGGCGAGGACCTCCCTCGCGAGCGCATCGAGCGGCACTTCCTGTGCTGTGCGCAACTGCTGCGCGGGATCCTGGCGTGCCAGCGTCAACAGCTGCTCCACCAGATGGGTCATGCGCTTGAGTCCGTCTTTGAGCCGGCCGGTGGCGGCTTCGCGCTCGTCGGGCGACTGCGCCCGCTCGAGCAGCTGGAGCTGCAGTTGGAGCGCGGTGACCGGCGTGCGCAGCGCATGCGCCGCATCGGCGACGAAGGCGCGTTGCGCTTCCAAGTGCATGCGACAGCCGCGCCAGCAAGCCGTTGAGCGAGCCGATCAGCGGCTGAACCTCCTCGGGCAAACCGTGCTGGGCGATGGGCTGAAGCGCGTCGGGCGAGCGCCGCGACACCTCGTGCGCGGCACGCCGCAGCGGACTCAGCCCGCGGCCTACGACCACCCACACCAGCAAACCCAGCAGCGGCAGCAGCATCAGCAGCGGTAACGCTGTCCTGAGCGCTACCGCAGCAGCCTGCCGGCTGCGCACGCTCATCGGCTGAGCGACCTGCACGACGTCGAAATCACCCACCCGCGTGTATACCCGCCAGTTGCCGCCTGCGGTCGCGACGGTCACGAAACCGCTCTCGGGCTGCCGCGGCGGCGCCAGCAGCGAGCTGGAGAAGGCTGCGCCAAAGGGGTCGCGGCCGAACACCTGGATCACCAGGCGGCCCTCCGCGACGTACTCGTCCAGCCGCAGCGCAGGCTGGCCAAACAGAGCGTAAGTAGGCAGCGACTCGGCGACCTCCTGCAGCTGATAGTCGAACAGGAGGTTGGCCTGCTCGCGCGCGTTGGCGTAGATCACCAGGGCAGCAGCGAGCACGCCGATCAGCAGTCCCGAGAGCAGACCCGCGAGCAGCTGGCGACGGATCGAAGTCACGGCGCTTCCGCGATGCCGTAGCCGACACCGCGCACGGTGCGGATGAACCCGGGACCGAGCTTGCGGCGCAGCGAGTGGATGTAGACCTCGATCGTGTTGCTCTCGACCTCCTCGCCCCAGCCGTAGACTTTCTCTTCGAGCTGGCTGCGCGAGAGCAGCGCGCCGGGCCGCTCGAGCAGCGCCTGCAGGATGGCAAGCTCACGCCCCGACAACGCCAGGGGCTTGCCCTCCAGGGTGACTTCGTGGGTGGCCGGGTTCAGGGTCAGGGAGCGGTGCCGCAGCAGCGGCTCGGCGCGCCCGCCACGCCGCCGCAGCAGCGCACGCACGCGCGCGCTCAGCTCGTCGAGATCGAATGGCTTGACCAGGTAGTCATCCGCGCCCGCATCCAAACCCTCGACGCGATCGGAGACGGCGTCGCGCGCCGTGACAATCAGCACGGGCACCGTATTGCCACGCGCGCGCGCGGCGCGCAGCACCTCGAGCCCGGATTTGCGCGGCAGCCCGAGGTCGAGCAGCAGCAGGTCATAGGGTGCACCGGCCAGCGCCAGCTCGGCCTCGCGCCCATCGCGCGCCCAATCGACGCTGTAGCCGCCCTGGCGCAGGCCGTCCTGCATGGCGGCCGCGATCATCTCGTCGTCTTCCACCAGAAGCAGGCGCATTGCGGTCGATGAGGATGCGGGTTTCGTCAGGTCGGCGCGTACTCTACGCTTTCCGCTCGCCGCGGTGTAGCTCCGAGGCGGGTTGCCCGCCATCGGCCATCCCCGAAACGCCTGCGGCGCGGATGAACCGCGCCGCAGGCTGTTGCGACTTCAGTGGATTGAACCGCCGCCGATCATCCCAGGTCGACCGGAACGAAGATGCGTGCTTCCTCGCGCTGGACCAGCAGGGCGACGTGCTTGCCCGACTTGGAGACCAGCTCGCGCAGGTGCTCGGCGTCCTTCACCGGCGTGCCGTTGAGCGACAGGATCACGTCGCCCGGCTGGATACCAGCCCGCGCCGCCGGCCCGGCAACTTCCTCGACCACCAGCCCGCCTTCGACACCGGCCTGCTTCTGCTCTTCCGGCGCCAGAGGACGCACCGCCAGCCCAAGCTTGCCCTGTTCGGCCTGACCGCTGCTCTTGGCGGCGACCTTGGCGTCCTTCATCGCGCCGACGGTCACCTCGATGTTCTGCGTAGTGCCCTTGCGCACGATCTCCAGGCGGACCGAACCTCCCGGCTTGACGTCGCCGATCACGGCCGGCAACTCGGAGGAGTCCTTCACCGGCTTGCCATTCACTTTGGCGATGATGTCGCCGGCCTGAATGCCCGCCTTGTCAGCCGGTCCACCCTTCTCGACCTGGCTCACCAGCGCACCGGCGGGCTCCTTCAGACCGAAGGAATCGGCGAGCGCCTGGTTCACACCCTGGATGACCACACCGATGCGGCCGCGGGTGACTTTGCCGTATTGCACGAGTTGGTCCTGGACTTTGACCGCCACGTCGATGGGAATCGAGAAAGACAGCCCCTGATAGCCACCGGTGCGGCTGAAGATCTGCGAGTTGATCCCGATCACCTCACCCTTCATGTTGAACAGCGGCCCGCCCGAGTTGCCGGGATTGACCGCCACGTCGGTCTGGATGAACGGGACATAAGTCTCTTCCGGCAACGCGCGTGCCTTCGCGCTGATGATCCCGGCAGTCACCGTATTCTCGAAGCCAAACGGCGAGCCGATCGCCAGCACCCAATCGCCGACGTTGGATTCCTTCGGATCGCCCAGCTTGACCACCGGAAGGTCGTGTGCTTCGATCTTGAGCACCGCCACGTCGGTCTGCTTGTCCACACCCAACACCTTGGCCTTGAACTCGCGCTTGTCGGTGAGCTTGACGTCCACCTCCTTGGCGCCGTCGACTACGTGGGCATTGGTGAGGATCATGCCGTCCTTGTTGACGATGAAGCCCGAGCCCTGACCGTGGACCGCGGCGCTTCGCCCTGCGGCATCTGCGGCATGGGGCCGTTGAAGCGCTTGAAGAAGTCGTAGAACGGATCGTTCGGGTCGAGCTGCGGCATGTTGGGCGCCGCCGCGGCCTTGGCGTCCCCGGTGACGCTGATGTTGACCACCGCCGGCCCGTATTGCCTGGCGATCGTGCTGAACGAAGGCAGGGTGACGGTCGCGGCCGACTCCCCCGCAGCAGCCGCCGCGGGCGTCGGATTCGCTTGCGCCACGCCCGGCAGCGACAGGCCGAGTTGCGAGTACCCGGCCAGCGCGGCAGTCACGATGCCGGCGGCGACGAGCCCGCGAACGAGTACTTTCTGTTTCATCGCTTGATGCTCCTTGGTCGATTGGACCGGTTGATAGGGACGCTTGGGTGAGGCTCGCATCAGAGCCCACGTTTCGGCCCCTCGCCTCATCTCGCAGGGCAGCCTAAGCCTCGATCCTTAAACAGGCCTTAATGGAGGTTGTAGGTGGACTACAGTTGTAACTTTGGGGCTGGTCATCCCGTGCGCACCTGCGCAGGTGTACCTTCCCACCCAGGGTGCAGGTGTGTGATGCCCACCGCCTTCAGAAACACGCCATCGCTTTCAGAACACGATTGATTACCCATGGAGACGTCAATGTCTAGTCAGCCTCCAGGCACGCGCATCGAGACAGACGCGCTCGGTCCGGTGGCAGTTCCCGCCGAGCATTTGTGGGGTGCGCAGACGCAGCGCGCCCTGGACAACTTCCGCATCGGCGTGAATCGCTTCCGCTGGGGGCGGCCGGTGATCCGGGCGCTCGGCGTCGTCAAGATGTGTGCGGCGCTGGCCAACCGCGAGCTCGGGGAGCTCACACCGGAGAAGTCCGATCTGATCGTGCGCGCCGCCCGCGACGTCGTCGAGGGCAAGCTCGACAGCGAGTTTCCGTTGACCGCATTCCAGACCGGTTCGGGAACGCAGAGCAACATGAACGCCAACGAGGTCATTGCCAACCGCGCCATCCAGCTCGCCGGCGGCGTGCTGGGCTCGAAGCGGCCGATTCATCCCAACGACGACGTCAATCGCAGCCAGTCGTCGAACGACGTGTTCCCGAGCGTGATGCACATCGCAGCGGTGGAGGAGCTGGAGAGCGAGCTGCTGCCTGCTCTGCGCGCGCTGCGCGAGACGCTGGCTGACAAGGCGCGCGCGTTCGACGGGATCGTCATGGTCGGACGCACGCACCTGCAGGACGCCACACCGATCACCCTGGGCCAAGTGATCTCAGGCTGGGTGGCGCAGCTCGACCAGGCCGGCGATGCGCTCGGCGTCACGCTGCCCGGCTTGTACGCGCTCGCCATGGGCGGCACCGCGGTAGGCACCGGGGTGAACGCGCAGGAACGCTTCGGTGAGGTGGTCGCGCGCACCATCGCGGAGGAGACAGGCAGACCGTTCGTCTCGGCGCACAACAAGTTCGCCGTGCTGTCCGCCCACGATGCCCTGGTGAGCGCAAGCGCGGGGTTGCGCACCTTGGCAGGCGCGCTCATGAAGATCGCCAACGACGTGCGCTGGTACGCCAGCGGACCGCGCGCCGGCATCGGCGAGTTGACGATCCCGGAGAACGAGCCCGGCTCCTCGATCATGCCCGGCAAGATCAACCCGACCCAGTGCGAAGCGCTGACCATGGTGGCTGTGCAGGTGTTCGGCAACGACCTGGCGGTCGCCTTCGCCGGCTCCCAGGGCAACTTCCAGCTCAACGTCTACAAGCCGGTGATCCTGCACAACCTGCTGGAGTCAATCCAGTTGCTCGCCGAAGGCATGCGCGCGTTCGACCAGCTGTGCGCCCGTGGCATCGAGCCCGATGAGGCGCGCATCCGTGCGCACCTGGAAGACTCCCTGATGCTGGTCACCGCGCTGAACCCGCACATCGGCTACGAAAAGGCCGCCCAGATTGCGCTGGCCGCGCACCGCGACAACGTCAGCCTGAAGCAGGCCGCGCTCGCGCTCGGGTTTCTCACCGAAGAGCAGTTCGACAGGTGGGTGCGGCCGGAGGACATGACGCATCCGCTTGCGACGCGTGGAGCGGAAGCTTAGAGCTTGTAGCTGTCGGTCACCCGCAAGCCGATCGTCACGACGAGTGCTGGAATCCACGGGAGCCGATCGACGCCGCACGCTGTCGCCAGAACGCCGTCAATCAAGCGCTGGCGATGTCGGCCCCACGCAGGCGCTGCAATGCAAGGGTGCGGTTGGTTCGTGCGCCCTCCTCCGAACGAGAGAGGCACGAGTCTCCCACCGGACCGATTCCGGCGGTGCGCCCGAGCGTCTAGACTTCTGACTTGCGGGAGTCAGGCTGGGGCACAACGCCCCTCAGATTGTTCCGCTGCTTCTCGAGCACTTCCCCTGCCCGGTCTTCCCTCCCTCTGCCGGGCTACCGGAGGCGGGCTGCAAAGCCCCGCCTCCTTTTTTCGTCCTGACACCAGGGAAGCCCTGATCAATCGCGATGCTGTCGTGACCGCCCCGATCAGGTCGAGGGCAGACTCCAGCGGGAACCCAGGTACTCGAGCGCTTCTGCATCCCCGCTCGCGCGGGGATGACCAGAAATTCCCAGGACGTCAGGTACGCGCTTCGCCTTCGTCCAGCGGCTCGCCCCACTCTGCGCGCACGCTGTCGACGGCGTCGCGCAGGGTTTCTTCGGGAAGCTGGTTGATCGCGCCGGCGAGGATGTCGGCAGCTTCGTAGGTGTTCTCGGGAAGAACGTGGGTATCGAGCTTGGCGACGAACATCGCCGCCGCTCCAGTTGTGCGCAGCAGGTGGTCACGCTCGCTCATCAGCATCTCGATCTCCGCGCGCAGCATGGCGAGCTCCTGCTCGCGCTGCAGGTCCGACTCGCGGCGTCCGATGCTCTGTCTGCGTTCCGTATCCGTCATCATGGTGCCTCCCTATTCCTTATCCGTTGCAACGTTCACCAGCGTAGGCTTCAGCAGCCGCTGCGCATCCGCCGGCCGCATGCCGACCAGATAGCCCCGCTTGCCGCCGTTGATGTAGATGCGCGGCAGATCCAGGATGGTCCGCTCCATGTAAACCGGCATCTGCTTGCGGGTCCCGAAGGGCGAGGTTCCGCCCACCACGTACCCGGTATTGCGCGCGGCGCTCTCCGGAGTGCAAGGCTGAATCGTCTTGACCCCGATCACCCGCGCCAACTCTTTGGTCGACACCTGCCGGTCGCCGTGCATCAGCACGATCAGCGGGTGCCTGCCCTCGTCCTCCATGACCAGTGTCTTCACCACGGTGTGCTCGTCCACGCCCAGGCTGTGTGCCGATACCGCGGTGCCGCCCTTGTCCTCATACTCGTACAGATGATCCGTGAACTCGATTCCCGCCGCACGCAACGCGCGAATCGCCGGTGTAACCGGTGTCTTGTCTTTGCTCACCGCGGCGACCGCATGCTGCGCGGACTCGCCGGAACTGCCTTCGACACCGAGGCGATGCCTTCCATGCGCAAGCTCGCCGCTGCCTATCGGGTGAGCGCCTGATAGAGGGCGTGCAGCATCCCGGCGGTCGCACCCCAGATGTAGCGCTGCTGGTACGGCATCGCATAGTAGTTGCGGCGCCGGCCGTTGATCTCGTCGCTGTGCCGCTGGTGGTTGGCCGGGTCCAGGAAATGCGCCAGGGGTACCTCGAAGACCTCGGCGACCTCGAAGGGATCGGGCGCGAATTCAATGGGCGGCTCGATCCAGCCGACCACGGGCGTCACCCGGAAACCGGTCGGGATATCGTAGTCCGGCAGGGTGCCGATCACCTGCACCGCATCGCGCGCCAGCCCGGTTTCCTCGTTTGCCTCGCGCAGTGCCGTGAATACCCGGTCGGGGTCGGTCTCGTCCACCCGTCCGCCCGGAAAGCTGATCTGGCCGGCGTGATCGTTGAGGTGTGCGGTGCGCTGCGTCAGCATCACGGTGACACCGTCGGACCGGTTGATCAGCGGCACCAGGACCGCCGCCGGGGTGACCACGCGTTCTGGCGGGTGGAAGTAGCGCGAGAAGCCGGGGTCATTCGGAACCACCGGCGCCGGATCCAGATGCGAGTGGACCCACTGCCGGGTGATCAGCGCCGGAGGGGTCAACACCGCAGACAAGACAGCACCGTGGAGATCGGGGAGCGTGCCGGGCGAGCGACTACGCTGGCCCGCCGTTCGTAGCGGCTGGGCCTGACTCGATTGGAGGATAGGTGACCAAGCATTGTCAAAGCGGCTTGCCGGAATCTCGGCAGGAGGCGTCCCAAGCAACAATGGTTCCAATTTTACCGCTGCGGCTGAATCCAGGCGAACTGTCGCCTTCGCCAGACGCGCAGCGCGTTTGCGGAAACCGCAATGGGTGTAATCTATTAAGGCGCGATCCACGCGCAAAAGATCCCCAACCGTTCGGAGGAACTTCCATGAAGATCCGCATGCTGCTGGCTGCCCTCGCACTGGCCTGGTCTGCCGGCGCGCTCGCCAACCACTGTCCGATGGACATGAAGGCGATCGACGATGCCTTGGCGAAGAAACCGCAGCTGACTGCCGCGCAATTGGCCGACGTCAAGAAGTACCGCGCCGAAGGCGAAGCCCTGCACAAGGCCGGGAAGCACCAGGAATCGGTCGAAACCCTGGGCAAGGCGAAGGCGATCCTCGGGATTCAGTAAGGTGCCTGCCGCGTCTCGTCCCTGCGGGAGGCGGGGGGCTAGAACAGCTGCGTCCCGCCTTTCGTGACCTTCTTGCCGATCGCGCTGCTGTCGCCCTCGGTGGCGACGAAGTAGGTCATCGCCTGCGTGTCCACTTTTTGCGCCAGCTCCTCGATGAGCTTGTCCGCGTTGGTGAGCAGCCCGCTCGGGGTGACCGCGACGACGTAGAGCGGGTGCTCGCGCAGGTGCTTGAGCTGCTTCTTCGCAATCCACGCATGCTTGACGTGCTCGAACGCGCCGAGCTGGTCGCGCAGAAGCTGGTGCTCGGCCTCCTGGAGATCGGAGCGCAGGAAGGTGTCACCGGCTGACAGTGCCTCGCGCTCGGCCTGCGCGTGGTTGGCGACGTCGATGAAGCGCTCGCCGCGGCGGCGCCAAAGGTCCGCCTGGTTGCGGTCGCCGGCGCGCTGAAAGTAGTCGCAAGCCAGCTCGCACGCCGGCACGGCGTGGCGGAATTCCTCCGTCGCCCGCTCCAGGTGGACGAGGCCTTGCGGGTCGTTGCGCTCCAGCAGGATGCGGCCGATCACGAAATCCGCGTCGCGATCGTCGGGCGCATGCTGCGCGTAGGCCCGATACAGCGGCAGCGCATCTGTTTCCGGCGCGAATTCCTCCGTCCATGCCGCCAGGTTCCAGCGCTCCTCGTGGGTAAGCTGGTCGCCGGGCCGAGCCGCGAGCTGCGCGAGCTCGCCGCGGGCCTTCTGCACGTAGTCGAAGCGTTGCTGCCAGGGTTCACGGTTGCGCTCGAGCCACTGACGGTCGAATGCGGCGAGCACTGCGGGCAGCCGTGCCCCGAGCCAGACGTCGGCGGCGCTGCGCCCGATACTGCCGGGCAGCACCGGCGGCGCGTTCAACGCAGACAGGCGGTCGCGCAGTGCCGGGTGGGTGTTGGCATGGTCGGTCTCGACCGACACGGCCTTGCGGATGCGCTCGAGCAGCTCTTCGCGCGGCGGTGAGCTTTCGCGGAGGAAGCGCGCCAGCCCGCTGAACGGGCGCGTCTCCGGCTCGGGGCTCGCTTCCGCACGCTTGAGCAACGGCCTCCAGTAGTGCTCTTGGATATGGTCCGAGCGGATGTGCGTGCTGACCAGCGCATGCGCCGCGTCTTTCACCGACGTCAGGCGAGCCGAGATCGCGTCGGCTTCGTACTCGTTGCCGCGGGCGAGCGCGAAGCTGCAGGCGTTGAAGTAGGGCGCGTACCAATCGAAGAAGCGGCGCAGCAGGACGGTGCTGAAGCCGTGCGCCTCGTCGAAGGCGAGCATGACGCGGTACCAGGTCAGCCGCAGGCGGTAGATCCAGGCGCTGAACTGGCTGTGGTTGCCGGACAGGTGACCAAACTCGTGGGCCAGCACCGCGCGCGCCTGCTCCGGCGTCAAGGCCAGCAGCAGGGGCAGGCCCAGGATCACGCTGTTGCGGTTCCAGCCGAGCACGCCCAGCCGCGGCGTCTGCGCCACGGCGGCATTGAACTCTTCGGTCAGGATGATCTCGTGCACCGCTGGCGTCTTGAGCTGCCGGCGCAGCGCATGCACCTCATCGTGCAGGGCGGGGAACTCCGCCCGCCGCGCGTGATAGCCGCTCGGTGCCTCGATGCGCACCCACAGCGAGCGCAGGATCACCCAGACCACGGCCAGCAATGGGATGATCAGCTTCTTCTTGAGCAACAGCAGCAGGAATGCGGTGCTGGCGAGCGCGCCCCAGACGGCTCCGCCTACCAGAGCAACCAGCACCGCCACCGCGCCGAACAGGACACCGTAGCCCAGCAGTGCCAGGCCGACGATGCGCAGCCGGTACGCGCGCGGATCGGCCGCGATGCTCGCCTCGGCTTCCCGCACCAGGCGCTCGAAGCGCAGCCGGCGTTGTGTAGTGGTGGTGTCTGCCATTGCAAATCCACGGTTTGACCCGGGTTGAACGGCAGGACTGAAACAACTTCTATGCCAATTCAGGCTACTACGGCGGAACCACAGAGGCGCAGAGGGGCCGCAGAGGGACCCTGGGGAAGTCGACCGAGGTTTCGGCGAGCTGGCGATCCGGCGGAGCGCGGGAACGCAGTCGCTGGGGATTGGGCCGATCCGTCGCCTGAGAGGCGCGATTCACAACCCTCGCGTCGTGTCAGGAATCCGCCGAGCGACAGCTGTTCTCTGCGGGTCCTCTGCGCCTCCGCGCCTCGGCGGTTATGCCGTAGCGGTCTAGCTAGCTCCGGCGCGGAAACTGGCGCAGTTCGGCCTCGAGGCGACGATACAGGTCGGCGGTCCACTGCGGGCTGCCGGCAACCGGCATCAGCCAGGACGCACTCTGGCGGAAGTCCGTTGGACTGATCAGGACTTGAACGCGCGCGGGCAGCAACTGCGCAGCGAGCACGAACAGATCCTCGGCCGCCTCGTCGCCCACCGCCAGGCAACCCGCCGAAACGTCCTTGCCGTGGATCATGATGTCGCCGCCCAGGTTGCTGCGGCGGTCGCCTCGCGCCATGCGCCGGTCGAACTCGTTGGGGTAGTCCAGGCGCAGCGAAACGTGATACCGGCTGTTCGCATTGAGCAAAGTAACGCGGTAGATGCCCTCGGGGACCTGCTCGTCGCCGGCCCGCAGCTTCGGTCCGAGCACGCCGCTGGCACCCAGCACCGGGTAGGCGCGCACGAACATCCAGCCTTGACCGGCGCTGCGCGTATAGAGCTGGAGCACGCGCGCGTCCTTGAAGGCGAGCAGCGCGACCTCGTCGGGCGGGAACGCGGCACCAGCGGCGGCGAAGTGCGGAGCCAGCCGTACCTTCGCGCGCGTGCCGAACTGGGCGAGCCGGTCCTCGACCTTGAACGGCCCATACCATCTGATGCGCGCGTAGTCCCAGCCGATCTCGAACCGGCCCCAGCACAGGCCGGCCAGCGCCATGCCGGCGACCGCTGCGAGCGCGACCACGCCAGCGCGGACGTTTCTCATGTGCAACCCCTCCCTACCAGGCAATCGCCTTCTTATCGCGGAACAACCCGCCGGTCGGGCCATTCGCCGGAAGCGTGGCCAACCAGATCGCCGTCTCCGCCCCCTTCTCGACCCCGCGTTCGGCGTGCCGCCCACCCATATCGGTACGCACCCAGCCCGGGCACAGGGCATTTACCAGAATACCGCTTTTGGCGGTCGCTGCAGCGACCATCCGCGTCAGCGCGTTGAGCGCCGTCTTCGACATGCGGTAGGCCGCGCTGCCATCCTCCATGTCCTCCAGCTGGCCCATTCCGCTCGACAGGTTCACCACCCGGCCATAGTGGCGGCGCAGCATCAGCGGCACGAGCGCCTGGCACAGCATCAGCGGCCCGTAGACATTGGTTTCGAGCGTGTCGCGGAACAGCTGCACCGGCGTGTCGAGAACGCTCATGCTGTAGCGGTCGAGGGCGACACCCGCGTTGTTGACCAGGATGTCGCAGCCGCCATGCGTGGCGTCGAGGTAGCGCGCCAGCCGCTGCACGGCTTTCGCGTCGGTGACCTCGAGCGGATGGAAGATGACGTTGAGGCCCTGGGCCTGGAGTTGCTGCGTTGCGGCCAGGCCTCGGCTCTCATCGCGCGCGGCGAGCACCACGTTCACGCCCTTGCCCGCGAGCTGACGGCAGATCTCGAAGCCGATGCCCTTGTTGCCGCCGGTCACGACGGCGATGGGTGGATCGTTCATCTGGGAAGCCTGATCTCCAGCCGGCTCAGATCAACTGTACGCTCGTCGGTCGCAGAGCGGGCACTCTCTGGATCCCCGTCTGGGCGCGCCGGGCGGGGATGACACCGCGCCTGTCATTCCCACGCAAGTGGGAATCCAGGATCTAGGAACCGGAGCCGGTCCTCGGCCTGTTCAGGGCCGACCGCTCAGTGGAAAGCGTCGGGTCCGCCGGCCAGGATCTGCTCGACCGTCGAGCGCGCACCGTCCAGGTGCGGGTTCAGGCGCAGCGCGGCGAGGAACACGAACAGCGCGTCCTCGTATTCGCCTTCCGACACCAGGATCTCGCCCAGGCCGCACAGCGCACCAAAGTGGCGCGGCTCCAGCTCCAGGGCGCGATGAATATCCCGCACGCTCTCTTCGTCGCGCTGCTGCAGGTAGTAGAGGGTGGCGCGCTTGTTCCAGGCCTCGGCGTAGTCCGGGCAGGAGCGCAACAGCCGCTCGAGCCGCGTCTCGGCGATGTCGAAGCGGTGCGCAGCGATGTCGTTGCAGGCTTGATCGAGGATGCGGGCGGCACGGCGGTGCGGATACTGCATCCACAGGTGCCAGATCTGGTCTTCGAGGCCTTCGGCGTTGCGCTGCTCCGCGCCGAGGCGCTGAAACAGCTGCTCGAGCTGGAACGGCAGGACGGCCGTCGGCCGGCGCGTGGGCAAGGCGGCGACGAGCTTGAGCGTTCGCGCGTACATCCGGGCGTCCTTCAGTCGGTCACTGACACTTCAAGTGTAAGCAAACCAGATGCCGGATAGAAGGCACCCCAGGCGTTCGATAGAAAACGGGTTCATAGAAAACAGCGGGCGTGCCTGCAGCGCAGGCTACTTCGCCAGCAACCCCGAGAGCAGCGTCGCGATCCCAAGAAAGGAGAAGAACCCGGCGACGTCGGTAATGGTGGTGAGCACGATCGACGAGGACTGCGCCGGGTCCTGGCCCAGGCGGCGCAGGACAATCGGCACCAGCGCGCCCGCCACACCCGCGATCACCATGGAGATGACCATCGCGCTGGAGATCACCGCCACCAGGCCCGCGGAGCGGCTCCACACGTACACCCCGAGCGCCGTGGTGGCCGCGACCGCCAGGCCGTTGGTGAGGCCGACGGCCGCCTCCTTCCACACCATGCGCGGCCAGTGGCGCAGACTGATCTCGCGCAGCACCAGACCGCGCATGGTCACCGCGAGCGCTTGAGCGCCGGCGTTCCCGGACTGTCCCGCCACCACTGGAAGCAGCACGGCGAGCGCGGTGAACTTGGCGATCGTGTTCTCGAACAGACCCACCACTGCTGCGGCAAGAAAGGCCGTGAGCAGGTTGATTTGCAGCCACGTGAGCCGCTTGCGCACGGCAAACGCCGGGCTGGACAGGGCGCGTTCGTCGCGGCTCACGCCCACCATGGTCTGGATGTCGGCGCTGGTCTCCTCCTCGACTGCCGACATCAGGGCGGCCTGCCGAATGACACCGACGAAGCGGCCGTGGAGGTTGACCACCGGGAGCTCCGTGATCGGATGCTGCTGGAGCACCGCTACGACATACGCGCGCGGGTCGAGGTCCTGCACCGCGGCCAGCAACGCGCGGGTAATCTCGCGCAGCGGGCGTTCCGGATCGGCCACGGCCAGATCGTGGATTTCGACTCGGCCGGTCAAGCGGCCTTCGTCATCCACGACGAACAGTTCGCGCAGGCCGCGGCGCTTGAGGGTGCGCAGGCGCGCAAGCGCATCCGTCACCGACATGCCGGTGCGCAACGGGCTCACGTTGGGGTCCATCAGCCGGCCGGCCGAGCCGTCCGGATACTGCAGCAGCTCACGCAGTTCGGCGGCGATCTGGCCGTCGAGCGCCGCCAGCCGGCTGTTGCGTTCGGGTGCATCGAGCTGGGCCAGCACGGCCGCACTCGCGACGGGCTCGGCCTCCGCCAGCAAGTAACGCCCGAGTGCGTCGGGAACGCACTGGAGGACTGCGCGCGCGATGTCCGGGGCCAGTGCAGCCCAGGCGCGCACCACGGCATGCGGCGGCTGCGCGGCGATCAGCTCACCGATCTCCGCGGGCGCCATGGCCTCCAGCCGCCGCGCCGCCTCGTGCGGAAAGTCCAGCAGATAGCGCTGGTTGAGCGCGCTGATCGCAGGCAGCGTGTCGGCCGCCATCATTCCTCCGGCGCCACCGGTTTGATGCGTGGAAACAGCGCGAGCGCCGCCTCCGCGAGGCCGGCCACGGCGTCCCAGTAGCCGTGCGCGAGCAGCCCCACGATGGTCGCCTCGTCCGCTTCGACGCCTGCGCCCGCGGTCTGCGCGAGCGCACGGCGCAAGGTCGGCCTGCGCAGCACGCCCAGCAACCTCCCGCTGCGTTCGACCACGGGGAGCACGGCGGCGCGCTCCCAGCCCTCGTGCTCAGCCGCACTGGCCAGCGGTGCGCTGGCCGACAGCGCTCCGAGCGGCGTGCGCATCACGCTGGCGAGCGCGGCGGTCTCGGCGCTGCGCACCAGCACCGGCAACTCGACCACGCCGAGCAGACGCTGCTCGGGATCGACCACATACACCTGCTCGACCTCCGCCTCGCCTCCGCCGCGCACGCGGGCAAGCGCTTCGCCTGCGCTGCACTCGGGCGCCGCCGCAATGACGTCCGGGTCGACCCAGCCGCCCACCGAGTCCTCCAGGTAGCCGAGCAGCAGACGCGAAGCCACCGCGGTAGCCGTAGGCAGCCCGCCGATCAGCCGGCTGCGGCGGGGCTCGGCCAGATGCCGCAGCACGCCGACCGCCGACTGCGCGCCGAGGATCGTCAGCAGGGCAAGCGCCGCGGCGTCGTCCAGACCGTTGAGAACGCGTGCCGCGGTCGGCGGAAGCATCGCGGCAAGCACCGGCCCGCCGGCGCGTGCCGGCATTCTTCCAAACAGCGCCGCGGCCTCCGGTGCGGGCAGCCGCTCGAGCACGCGTGCAGCGCGCGCCGGGTGCGCGCTCACGAATGCGAGGGTGAGGGTTTCGGCGCTAGCCATTGTCACGCTCGCGCCGCGTGATCACGGCAATCGGCTGTTCGCTGTAGATTCGGCCCGGCAGACTGACGCGCCCTTCTTCGGTCTCGAGAATGAGCGCAGCCCCTGTCACCTCGAGCACCCGGCCCTGGTGACCGGCAACGCGGATGGTCTGTCCCACCGCGAAGGCCTGGCGCAGGTGGTGCGCACCGATCAGGTTGGCGATGTGGTCGCGGGCGCCCAGGCCCACGGCGATGGCGAGTCCGCCGACGACAGCCGCCGCGGCGGCGGCCGCGAAGATCGCCAGAAACGTGATGCGGATCCCGATCTGGTCGGCGCCGACCAGCACCGCTCCAACCAGGATCGCGATCTGGGTCAGCCGCGCGAGCACGGAGCGCTGTGCTGCGTCCAGACGGGTGACCGTGGCGCGCACCAGGTCTGCAACAAAGCGCGACAGGACGTAGCCCGCCACGACGATCAGCACACCGGCGGCCAGCGTCGGCAGGTAATCGATCAGGCGCGCCAGCCAGTTGGTGAAGGTCTGCAGGCCGAGCACCTGGGTCGCGGCGGTGGCGAAGAACAGCAGCACGACCCAGAACACCACGGTGCCGAACACCGCGGCGGCGCGTCCCATCCGCAGCCGCTCGACGCCGGCCGGCCCGCCGACGCGCCCGAGCAGCGTGTCGAGCAGCAAGGCGGCGCGCGTGGCCACCACCCGCAGGACGCGCGCCAGAATCCAGCCGACGATGAGGAGCAGGACGGCTCCGAGCACACTCGGGACGAAAGCGGCGATGCGTTCGAGCAAAGTCGAGCCGACGGTGGCGAGCGCCTCGCCGAGGCTGCGCAGCGGGTTCATCGAGTCTGCTTCCTAGCCGAGCACGCCGCAGGTGGGGACGGCGTCAAATCGAGCTTAGCATCCCGGCACGCCCGCCACCCGGTGATTGCGGCTCGCATCATCTATGACCCGTAAAAGAGGTGTTTACCGATGCGGGCGACGGGCCTGCGGCCGCGCGCCCAGCTCGGTTTGATATAGATCGAGTGGTAGTGCAGCACGCCGTCGAGCCTGGGGACGTGGCGCCCGTAGTACACCGCTTCCGCGACTGCCTGCGCGCGGCCCCACTCCCTGCCTTCGGGCGCGGGCTGGCCGTCGATCTCGGTCCAGGAGAACGCCCCGACGTAGCGCCTGCGCAGATAGTCCCAGCGCTTCTGGTAGACCACGCCGCACACCGTGTCGGGATAGTACTCGGAAGCCACCCGGTTCATGGTGACTTCGGCCACCGCGTACTGTCCTGCTCTGGGCTCCCCGCGCGCTTCGTAGTAAACGTTGAGCGCCAGGCACTGCAGGTTCTGGCGGTCGGACCGCTCCGCGAAAACCGACTGCAGAAACCAGCCGAAACCCGCGAGCAGCAGGACCACCAGCGCAACGACGACCGCTGCAGTCTTGTCCGTCGTTTGCCAGTAGAACCGGACGGTGCTCCACCAGTTCGATAGCGCGGAAGCGAAGCGTGCCAAGAGTGTGGGTTGGATCGAGAGCGGGACATGGCCGGCAGCCGCAGGCCCCGCTGCATGTCTTGTGCCGGCGCCGGGCGAAACCGGGTGGTCGCGGCACGCGGGGAGGGAGGTCAGGCCGATGTGAAACTTCGTTCACAGGCCATCCGCGGAGCCGGATCGCACAGTGTTGCGATCCCTACAGGAAACGGCAGATTCGCAGGATACTTAAGGCCCTCGAGGCCTGGGGGCCCATTCGCCAGCTGGCCGGTCGTCTCGTAATGCGCGTCGCGCCAAGCGGTACGGTGTCGGCGCCCACGTGCTCCGCCGTCAGCGCTCCAGGGGAAGCGCAAGCTTGATCAGCGCATGCGCCGGGATGCGCTGGGTCCAGCGCAGCCCGAACCGCCCCTCGGACGTGCGCACCACCTGCGCCTGGATGAAGGTGTGATCGGTCGAGCCGGCCTCGATGGGCAGGCGCAGGACGCACGGCCCGGGAAAGCGAACGCGCTGGCGGTCCGACTCGAACAGCGCTCCGCCCACGCTGATGTTCAGGATCTTCCCACGCAGGGTTGCCTTCCCGGATTTGAGCAACGCCGGCATCTCGATCGGCAGGCGATGCCATTCGCGGCGGCCCAGTTGGGGTTTGGCGGAGTCAAGCATAGGCGGGGCGGAATGCTATCCCGTTGGAATGCCATTCCATCGGGCCGGCACGAAAGAACTTTAGCAGCCTGTTGAAGAATCCGTTCTGGTCACCACGCCCGCGTTCATTCCGCAGTGCGGCTTCACCCCGCCGCTGCCGTGGCGCCGGCGCTCGCGCACTGGTGGTCCTCGTCGGGCGAGCCGCCGCCGCACCCGATCGCCCCGATCACCCGGCCGTCGACCAGGATGGGGACCGCGCCGGTGGAGGGCAGTGCCTCCCCGCGCGCGACCGCGGGCAGCGCAGCCCAGAATGCCGGATTGGTCTTGTGCAGCTCCACCAGGTCACGGGTGGGGCGTCGGAATGCGACCGCCGCCACCGCCTTTGCCCGTGAGGTGTCGGTCGTCAGGAAGCCGGTGCGATCACCCTTCATGGTGAGCACCAGGCGGCCCGCCTCGTCCACCACCGAGACGGTCATGCCGATCCCCATGGCGGCGGCCTTGGCGAGCGCCGCTCGCGCGGCGCGATCCGCGATCTCCAAAGTCATTTCGATCATGTCCAGCTCCCCGGCCTCGAGTCTCGCTCAGCGTCCTGCCCCAACGTCCAGGCTTGCCAGCGCCGTCAGGTTCACCAGCCGGCGCACCGTGGCGGTGGGCGTCACGATGTGGCACGGCTTGGCCGCGCCCAGCAGGATGGGGCCGACCGTGATGCCCTCCCCGGCGATCACCTTGAGCAGGTTGAAGGAGATGTTGGCAGCGTCCAGCGTGGGCATGATGAGCAGGTTGGCCTCGCCTTTCAAGCGCGACTTGGGGAACACCTGCATACGGATCTCTTCCGACAGCGCCGCGTCGCCGTGCATCTCACCCTCGACCTCCAGGTGCGGAGCCATCTGCTCGAGCAGCTCGCGTACCCGGCTCATCTTCTGCGCCGAAGGCGTTCTCGCGCTGCCGAAGCTCGAATGGGACAACAGCGCGATCTTCGGCGTCAGGCCGAAGCGCTGCACCTCCTGCGCGGCCAGTACGGCAATCTCGGCCAGCTGATCGGGACCGGGGTCGGGGTTCACATAGGTGTCGCAGATGAACACGGTACGGCCTTGCAGCAGCAGGAGGTTCATGGCGGCGAACTGTTTCACCCCCGGCCTCAGCCCGATCACGTTGTTGATGTAGTTCAAGTGCGTGGCGTGCTCGCCGTAAGTGCCGCAGATCAGCGCGTCGGCCTCACCTTGCCGCACCATCAGCGCACCGATCAGGGTGGTGCGGCGGATCACCTCGCGCTTGGCCACCTCCACCGACACACCCTTGCGCATCATCAGGTTGTAGTAGAGCTGCCAGTAGTCGCGGAAGCGTGGATCGCTGTCCGGATTGACCAGGTCGAAGTCCTGACCGGCCTGCAGGCGCAGACCGGCTTTGGCGATACGCGCATTCACGACCTCTGGCCGCCCGATGACGATCGGACGTGCGAGGCCCTCGTCCACGACGCCCTGCACGGCGTGCAACACGCGCTGATCCTCGCCCTCGCAGTAGACCACCCGCTTGGGATTGCGCCTGGCCGCGTCGAACACTGGCCGCATGATCAAGCCGGAGTGGTAGACAAACTGGGTGAGCTGCTGGCGGTACGCCTCCAGGTCCGCGATCGGGCGGGTGGCCGCACCGCTGTCCACTGCCGCCTTGGCAACCGCGGGGGCGATCTTGACGATCAGCCGCGGGTCGAAGGGTTTGGGGATGAGGTATTCGGGCCCAAACGACGGGCTGGCCTCGCCATAGGCCACCGCGACGATATCCGATTGCTCCTGGCGGGCCAGCTCCGCGATCGCGTGCGTGGCGGCGAGCTTCATTTCCTCGGTGATCCGCGTCGCCCCCACGTCGAGCGCGCCCCGGAAGATGTAGGGGAAGCACAGGACATTGTTGACCTGGTTGGGGTAGTCGGAACGACCGGTGGCGATGATGCAGTCGGGCCGGGCGGCCTTGGCCTCCTCCGGCATGATCTCCGGCGTCGGGTTGGCGAGCGCGAGGATGAGCGGGCGCTGCGCCATGCGCTTGACCATTTCCGGTTTCAGCACCCGCGGGGCCGACAGGCCGAGGAAGACGTCGGCGCCGTCGATCACCTCCGCGAGTGTGCGCGCGCTGGTGTCCTTGGCATAGCGCTCCTTGTAAGGATCCATCTCCTCCTTGCGGCCCTTGTACACCACGCCTTTGATGTCGGTGACCAGGATGTTCTCAATGGCGAGCCCGAGGCCGACCAGCAGGTCCAGGCAGGACAGCGCCGCCGCCCCGGCGCCGGAGCACACCAGCTTCACACGCTGGATATCCTTGCCGACCACGTTCAACCCGTTGAGGACGGCGGCGCCGACGATGATGGCGGTGCCGTGCTGGTCGTCGTGGAACACCGGGATCTGCATGCGCTCCCGCAGCTTGCGCTCGATCTGGAAGCACTCCGGCGCCTTGATGTCCTCCAGGTTGATGCCGCCGAAGGTGGGCTCCAGGCTGGCGATGATCTCCACCAGCCGGTCGGGATCGCGCTCGGCGATCTCGATGTCGAACACGTCGATGCCGGCAAACTTCTTGAACAGGACGCCTTTGCCCTCCATCACCGGCTTAGCGGCAAGCGGCCCGATCGCACCCAGCCCCAGCACGGCGGTCCCGTTCGTGATCACGCCGATCAAGTTACCGCGCGCGGTGTAGTCCGTCGCGCGCGCCGGGTCGGCGACGATCTCTTCGCACGCGGCGGCCACGCCTGGCGAATAAGCGAGCGCGAGGTCTCGCTGGGTGACCAGTCCCTTGGTCGGCGTGACCGAGATCTTTCCGGGCTTCGGCCAGCGATGATAGTCGAGGGCTGCTTGTCTGAGCGATTCGTCCATGGAGCCAGTTGGTTGAAAGGCGGCGCGTGCTTGTGGCTGCGGGGGCGACGTTGCAGCGAGCGCTGCCGCGAGCCGCAAGTATACGCTGGCGCGAATCGGACCCTGCCTCTGCTAGACTGGCGCCGCCTTAGTCGCCCTCTAGAACCTCGGAGTCCCGCGTGTCTTGTGAACCCCGTTTCAGGCGCCGCTTGCGCGAGCGCTTCGGCCTCGCCCTGTCCCTGCTGTCCGCCTTGCTGGCAGGGGCGGCGCAGGGCGCCAGCACACCGCTCATCTACGAGGTGCGCTCGCCGACCAACACGGTATATCTGTTCGGCACGGTGCACGTGGGCACACGCGCGCTGTACCCGTTGAGTCCGCAGGTCGAACAGGCGTTCGCCGCCTCGCGGGCGCTGGCGCTGGAGGCCAATCCGCTGGATCAGCAGGAAGCCGCTGCCGCCATGGCCTACGCCATGTACAAGCCGCCCGACGATCTGTCCAAGCACATCTCCCCCAAGCTGTTCGAGCGCGTGAAGGAGGCGTCGCCCCGCATCGGGCTGCCGGTCGAGTACGCGCGCATGATGAAGCCGCACATGCTGGCCATGACGCTGGCGATGATGGAGATCCAGCGGCTGGGCTATGACACCGGGCTCGGTCTGGACGTCCATTTCGCGCAGCGCGCGCAGCAGTCCGGGCTGCCGATCCGGGAGCTGGAGTCGATGCCGGAGCAGATGCGGCTGTTCGACGCCTTCCCCGCCGACCTGCAGGAAGGGATGCTCGAGATGGTGCTGGAAACGGTCGAGGACGGCAGCGTGGGGCCCGAAATGGATGCGCTGCTCGGCGCCTGGGCCGCCGGTGACGAGAACGGCCTCCAAGCGACTATCCTGCGCGAGACCGCGGGCTTGCCTCCGGCGGTGGCGCAGGAGCTGCAGGCCGCCATCTACGATCGCCGCAACGAAGCGATGGCCGCGCAGGTGGCCGGTTACCTCGCCGGCAACGAACCGGTGTTCGTCGCGGTCGGCGCCGGGCACTTGACCGGGGACCGCGGCATTCCGGAGCTACTGAAGCGCCGTGGCTTCACGGTGCGCCGGCTGTGACTAGGTTAGAAGCGGATTCACAGGATGAACAGGATTGTCCCAGGATTGACAGGATCGGTCAAAAGTGGCGATATGTGCAGTTGCTATGATCACGGCAGCTGCAGCTAAGCCACTCGCACATATTGCCGCGTTGTTGTTCGATCCTGTTAATCCTGAACAATCCTGTTCATCCTGTGAATTGAAGTAATCCTGTGAATTGAATCCGCAGCACCGTGCCGCATGGACACCTCCGCACCGACTCGCACCGAGCTCTTCCCTGAGATCGAGCCGTTCGCTACCGGCCGCCTGGCCGTGGACAGGCTGCACACGCTCTACTACGAGCAATCTGGAAGTGCACACGGTGTGCCGGTGGTGGTGCTGCACGGGGGGCCAGGCGCAGGCAGCAGCCCGTCGCACCGGCGCTTCTTCGATCCTGCGTTCTATCGCATCGTGGTGTTCGACCAGCGCGGCGCCGGACGCTCGACGCCGTACGCAGAGCTGCGCGACAACACCACCCAGCATCTGATCGCCGATCTCGAGGCGCTGCGCCGGCAGCTCGGAATCGAGCGCTGGCTGCTGTTCGGTGGCTCCTGGGGCAGCACGCTTGCGCTCGCGTACGCGCAAACGCATCCGCAGCGTTGCCTCGGGCTGGTGCTGCGGGGCATCTTTCTATGCCGGCGCAGCGAGCTCCACTGGTTCCTCTACGGCATGCGCAGCGTCTTCCCGGAGCACTGGCGCGCCTTTGCCGAGCGCATCCCTGCAGGGGAGCGTCATGATCTGCTGACTGCCTACTGGCGACAGCTCGACGATGCGGACCCCGCCATGCAGGTCGCGGCCGCGCGTGCGTGGAGCGCATACGAGGGCGCTTGCTCGACGCTGCTGCCCAACGCGGACACGGCCGCCCATTTCGCTTCCGATCAGGTTGCGCTTGGTCTGGCGCGCATCGAGGCGCACTATTTTCAGCACTCCGGCTTCCTGAAGGAGGGCGAGCTGCTCGCCGGCGCCGCAGCTTTGCACTCGCTGCCCGGCGTGATCGTGCAAGGACGCTACGATATGGTGTGCCCGGTCGCCACCGCGGACGAGTTGCACCGCGCGTGGCCGCAGGCGCAGTACGTGGTGGTGCCCGACGCCGGCCACTCGGCATGGGAACCCGGCATCCGCGCGGCCCTGGTGTCCGCTATCGAGGGCCTCAAGCCTGTGCTGGCACTCAATGCAAAGGCGCAAACAACGCAAAGCGCGTAAAGCAATTCACAGGATTAACAGGATTTCCCAGGATTGACAGGATTGAGAGCTTTGAGCGGACGAGGATCATGCGCCGCTAGCGAGCGGTCTGCTCCATCGAAGAATGTCTCTTGACGACTCGATGCTGCGGTCCTGGCCGTTCTCAGGGTTGAGAATCCTGTTAATCCTGGGAAATCCTGTCGATCCTGTGAATTCGTCCCGCAGCGAATCAGGAGTCGCCCTGGTCCAGCCAGGACGGGCCGATGATATGCATGTCGCGATCTTCACGGCGGCGCTTGCCGCGCCGGCGCTCACCGCCTTGGCGGGTATCGTCGGCGACGGTCTTGTGCGCCTTGCGGCGCTCGTCGTAGCGCCGGTTGCCGCGACGCCGCTCGCTCGGCGCCGGGAAATCGAGCTCGGCGATCAGTTCTTCCAGCTTTGCCTTGGGCATCCCTCGCCTCCTTGGTACAGGCAGTGTTCCGGTGCCACGACGCAAGCGTCGTGCCGAACGGGCAGGCAGTCTGTGAACGAAGGAAAAACCCCTGCGCAGGGGCGCAGATACAGGATCGCGAAGCAACGTCGCGAGGTCAGCCGCTAGACTTTGGTGTCCACCGAAGACGGCGGGCCGTCGTCCGCACGGCGGCGGGCCGTGCGCCGCGGGCCAACACGCATATCCAGCAGGATCGGGAGCTTCTGCTTGCGTCGCTCATCGCCGCGGCGCTCGAGCACGCGCCGGTCGGCCGCCGGTGCCTGAGCCTGCGCAGCCACGGCCGGCTCGGAAGGCTGTGGCCGCGGCACGCGCACCGGTGGGGAACCTTGCGCGCCGACGCCGCGCGCACCGACGATGCCGCCGATCTCGGAGCCGATGCCTGGTTGCGTTACGTTGCTCGGCGGGACGGCGTTCAGACGCATCGAGTCAGGAGCCCGAAGGTTTGGCGGAATCCTGGATCGCCTGCAGCGCGCTCTTCTGCATCTCCAGGGCCTTGATCGACATCTGCAGGAAACCCAGGTTCATCTTCAACCAGTTCTCCACCGACCGCAGCTCGGCGATCTTCTTCTCGACCTCCTCGACGCTCATCGTCGGCGTGAACATGCCGGGGACCGGAAACGACATGGGGTTCCACATCTTCTGCAGAGACTCCCACAGTTCCTTGGAGGAGAAATCGTCAGACATCAGTTGTCAGTTGTAAGTTGTCGGGGGTCAGCAGTGCGGAGCCACGACTCGCGGCCCCTGGTCTCTCTAGTTCCGTAGGATACGGCTTTGCCGGGGGCTGGTGACTTCTGCACTGACCCTACAACTGACCCCTGATGTCACATCGTCGGGCCCAGCACCCAGGGCGCGAACTCGTCGTCACCGTAGCCGAAGATCTCGCTCTTGGAGGGCTGACCGGAAGCGGTCTTGAGGATCAGCTCGAAGAACTGCTGGCCGACGTCCTGAATGCTGGCCTTGCCATCGACGATCACACCGCAGTTGATGTCCATGTCCTCTTCCTGGCGGTTCCACAGCGCGGTGTTGGTCGCCAGCTTCAGCGACGGCGAGGGTTTGCAGCCGTAGGCCGACCCGCGTCCCGTGGTGAAGCAGATCATGTTCGCTCCGCCCGCCACCTGGCCGGTCGCCGACACCGGGTCGTAGCCAGGGGTGTCCATGAACACGAAGCCTTTGGCGGACACCGGCTCGGCGTACTTGTAGACCGCCATCAAAGCGGTGGTGCCGCCCTTGGCGGCCGCGCCCAGGGACTTCTCCAGAATCGTGGTGAGGCCTCCGGCCTTGTTCCCCGGCGAGGGATTGTTGTTCATGTCGCCACCCAGCTTGGTGGTGTAGTCCTCCCACCAGTGAATGCGCTCGATGAGCTTCTCGCCCACGGCGCGGCTGGCGGCACGGCGCGTAAGCAGATGCTCGGCCCCGTAGATCTCGGGCGTTTCCGACAGGATCGCGGTCCCGCCGTTGCGCACCAGGATGTCCACTGCGGCACCCAGCGCCGGGTTGGCGCTGATCCCGCTGTAGCCGTCCGAGCCGCCGCACTGCAGGCCAAGCGTGATGTGACTGGCCGGACAGGTTTCGCGCTTGACCTGGTTGGCGGCCGGCAGCAACTCCTTGATGCGAGCGATGCCGTCCTGGATAGTCTTGCGCGTGCCGCCCGTGTCCTGGATCGTAAACGCCTGCAGCTGATCCGAGCGCTTCAGACCCTGCGCGGCAAGCAGATCGTTGATCTGGTTGGCCTCGCAACCCAGGCCGATCATCAACGTGGAGTGCACGTTCGCATGCGTCGAGTACCCACCCAGGACGCGCCGCAATACTTCCACCGGCTCGCCGGTGGAAGCCATGCCGCAGCCGCTCTGGTGGGTGATGGCGATGACGCCGTCGATGTTGGGATAGTCGGCCAGGCGCTCGCCGTCGAAGTACTCGGCGATGTGACGCGATACGTGGGCCGAGCAGTTGACACTGCTCACGATCGCCACGTAGTTGCGCGTCGCCACGCGGCCGTCCGGGCGCTTGATTCCCATGAAGGTGGCGGGACTGGGGACGAACTCGGTCGGCTTGTAGTCCACGCCGTACGCATAGTCGCGCTCGAAGTGCGCCATGCCCAGGTTGTGCACGTGCACGTGCTCGCCCGCGCGGATCGGCTTGGTCGAATAACCGATGATCTGGTTGTAGCGGCGCACCGGCTTGCCGTCAGCGACGTCGCGGACGGCGATCTTGTGTCCGGCAGGGACGTTCACGCTGACCCGGACACCCTCCTTGATCAACTCGGTGCCGGCGGGAATGTCCACCCGCGCGATGACCACATCGTCGGCCGGGTTGAGCTTGATGGTCAGATCGGCTGCTTGCAGCATGGCATCCTCCTCCGGATTGCGATGGCCGCGGCGCTTCGGTCCAGCGCCGCACGGGCTCTGTGCGCCATTGTAGAAGAATTCGCCCCGATCCGCGGGCGACCCCGCTCCCGCCGCTATCGGCAGCGGCTCCATCGGAGCCAAAGATTCCTTTGAAAACCGCGAAGTGCAGCGGCTGGCGGGCCCTGCCCGGCGTGACAGCGGGTGACGCGATTTGGAGACAGATGCGCACCCGCCAAGACCTGGGCTAAAATGCTCAGCCCGAGGCAGACTAACGCGCACAGACGCACGCTAGAAGCTTCAAGGAAACAATGGAGGGGTTCCCAATGACCGGGGCACAGCCATTCCAGATTCCCAACCGGCGGACCAGTCCGGCCGACCGGCGGCAGCACGAAGATCGGCGCAGCCATGCCGTCCCCAATCAGCAGGCCATGGAAGAGAACAAGGTTCTGCGCGACCTGCTGCGTGAAGCGCACGCCAGAATCCGTGATCTCGAGCAAGCTATCTCGCGGCTGACCGCGGCTATCTGACAGGCTGCAGGGCGGGACACGTTCCGCGTTGTCCCGTGCCGCTCGCCCCTGGATGGGCAGACGCGGCGATGTGCGATCCATCCCGCGGCGGCTCGCTTGTCCGCCGCGGTGCCTGTCCTACTCCTTGACTGCGCCGGTCATGCCGGCCACGTAGTACTCGACGAAGAACGAGTACATGATCGCCACGGGCAGCGAGCCCAGCAGCGCGCCCGCCATCAGCGCGCCCCAGTGGTAGACGTCGCCCTCCACCAGCTCGGTGATCACGCCCACCGGCACGGTCTTGTGCTCCGAGGCGGAAATGAACGTGAGCGCGTAGATGAACTCGTTCCACGACAGCGTGAACGCGAAGATCCCCGCCGAGATCAACCCCGGCACCGCCAGGGGCAGGACGATCTTCATCAGGATCTGCCAGCGCGTGGCGCCGTCGATCAACGCGCACTCTTCCAGCTCGAACGGGATCGAGCGGAAATAGCCCATCAGCAGCCAGGTGCTGAACGGGATCAGGAAGGTCGGATAGGTCAGGATCAGCGCCCACTTGGTGTCGAAGATACCGAGCTGGAACACGATGGTCGCAAGCGGGATGAACAGGATGCTCGGGGGCACCAGGTAAGCCAGGAAGATCGCCATGCCCACCTGGCGCGAGCCCTGGAAGCGCAGGCGTTCGATCGCATAGGCCGCCAGCACGCTTGCCGCGAGCGACACAAAGGTCGAGATGACCGCGATCATCATCGTGTTCAGCATCCAGCTCGGGTACGCGGTGTGGAACAGCAGCTTGCGGAAGTGGTCCAGCGTCGGGTGAATCACCCAGAACGGATTGCCGGCGGTCGACAGCAGCTCGGCGTTGGGCTTGATCGAGGTGATCGTCATCCAGTAGAACGGGAACAGCAGCACGAACAGGAACACGCACAGCGGGATGTACACGGTGACCACCCGCCTCGGCACGGAGACGAGGTAGCGCATTCCGCCGCTGAGCTCCTGGTCTTTCAATCCTTCGTCCCCTGCTGCCAGCGCCGTCTCTGCAGCCCGAAGTAGCTGAACAGGATCGCCGCGAGCAGGAACGGAATCATGGCGGTCGCGATGGCCGCCCCCTCGCCGAGCGCCCCGCCCGGAATAGCGCGCTGGAAGGACAGCGTGGCCATCAGGTGCGTCGCATTGATGGGTCCGCCGCGGGTGAGCACCCAGATCAGCTGAAAGTCGGTGAAGGTGAACAGCACCGAGAACGTCATCACCACCGCGATGATGGGCGTCAGCATCGGCAGCGTCACGTTCCAGAATTTCTGCCAGGGGCTGGCGCCGTCGATCGCGGCCGCTTCGTACAGGGACGGCGGGATGGTCTGCAGCCCCGCCAGGAGGCAGATGGCGATGAACGGCACGCCGCGCCAGATGTTGGCGGCGATGACGGACCCGCGCGCGAGATTCGGCTCGCCCAGGAAGTCGATGTAGCCGTGGATCAGGCCCAGCCTGCTCAACGTCCAGCTGATGATGGAGAACTGCGCGTCGTAGATCCACCAGAACGCGATCGCCGAGAGTACGGTGGGGACGATGAAGGGCAGCAGGACGATCGCGCGCACGAACGCCTTGAACGGGATGTGCTCGTTCAACAGCAGGGCCAGCCACAGGCCCAGCGCGAACTTGATCACGCTGGCGATCACCGTGTACAGGAACGTGTTCCATACCGCCAGCCGGAACACGCTGTCCGTCACCAGGTACTCGTAGTTCTCGATGCCGATCCACTCGCCCGGCCGGCCGACCTGGGCGTCGGTGAAGCCCAGCCACACGCCCAGCCCCAGCGGATAGGTCAGGAACAGCACCAGCAGCGCCGCCGCGGGGAGCATGAACAGCAGCCCGAGGAAATGACGGTTGTCGAACAGCCGGCTCAGAGGCGATTGCGCGACGGTGGGGAAGCGGGCGGCGGGGGCGTGCATCGTCAGGGGTCAGGGATCAGAGGTCAGAATTCAGCATTCAGATCCGAGGGAAATTCTGGACAGGTGCAGGCGTCGCTCTTACGCGAGGCGCTTGCCGGTGTCTGCGTCGAACAGATAGGTCTTGCCTTGGCAGCGGTTGCAGGCGAATGGTGTCGCCCGGCCGGAAGGTGTGGCGCTCGCGCGACACGACGGTCAGGTCGGCGCCGGCGAGCTTGCAATACACCTGCGTGTCGGCGCCGGTTGGCTCGACCACCACGACCTCGGCGGCAACGCCCGTCTCGCCGATGACCAAGTGCTCCGGTCGCACTCCCAGCGTGACCGCGTGCCCGTCGCCCAGCGCCAGGCCCGGCACCGGCAGCTGGCTGCCGTCGGCGAGCGTAACCAGACGCTGCGCTCCGTTGCGGGCCAGCTTGCCGGCCAGAAAGTTCATCGCCGGCGAACCGATGAAGCCCGGCCACGAACAGGTTGGCCGGATCGTCGTAGAGCCCCAGCGGCGTGCCGATCTGTTCGACGTTGCCGCCGTTCATCACCACGATCTTGTCGGCCATGGTCATGGCCTCGATCTGATCGTGCGTCACGTACACCGAGGTGGTCTTCAGGCGCTGGTGCAGCTCCTTGATCTCGGTGCGCATCTGCACGCGCAGCTTGGCGTCGAGATTGGACAGCGGCTCGTCGAACAGGAACACCTGCGGGATCGCGCACGATGGCGCGGCCCATCGCGACGCGCTGGCGCTGGCCGCCGGAGAGCTGGCGTGGATAGCGCTCGAGGTAGTCGCTCAGGCCCAGGATCTTCGCGGCCTGATCCACGCGGCCGCGCATCTCGTCCTTGTGCCGTCCCGCCAGCTTCATGCTGAAGGCCATGTTCTCGAACACGGTCATGTGCGGGTAGAGCGCGTAGTTCTGGAACACCATGGCGATGTCGCGGGCCTTGGGCGGCACCTTGTTCACGACCTTGGCGCCGATCAGGATCTCGCCGGCGGTGATCTCTTCGAGGCCGGCGATCATGCGCAGCAGCGTGGACTTGCCGCAGCCGGAGGGACCGACCAGCACGACGAACTCGCCGTCGTCGATCGAGACGTCCACGCCGTGGACGACCTCGTGGCGCCCGAACGCCTTGCGCACCTCGCCTGAGCTCGACGGAAGCCATGGCGTTAGCGTGCGCGCCGGCGGCACGCCGGCCCGATGTGCACGTGCACAAGCGAGCACGTCTCGCTCCCCCAGCTTGTTATCGTGGTCGTTATTGTGGCAACACGCGCGGCCAGTCTAAGGAATTGCCGCTCGAGCAGCAAGCCCGCGGACGGCGCGCAAGGCGCTGTGGCATACTACGCGCTCGATAACAATGACGCCCGGTATCGAACCACCACGTCGGGCATGGGAGGAGAAGCCACGTGAGCGGCAGGCTTCAGGGCAAGACCGCAGTGGTCACGGCCGCCGCGCAAGGCATCGGCCGGGCGGCTGCGCTGGCTTTCGCGCGCGAAGGCGCGAGCGTGATCGCTACCGACATCAAGCTCGACAAGCTCAACGAGCTCGCCAGCACGCCGGGCATCCAGGTACGCCAGCTCGACGTTACCGACGCTGCAGCCATCGCTGCGTTCGCCTCGTCGGTAACCGCGCCCGACGTGCTGCTGAACGCGGCCGGCTTCGTGGCCAACGGCACCATCCTCGACTGCACCGAGAAGGACTGGGACTTTTCCTTCGATCTCAACGCGAGGTCGATGTTCCGGATGATCCGGACCTTCCTGCCGCAGATGCTGGAGCGCGGAGGCGCCTCCATCATCAACGTCGCCTCGGTGGCAGGCAGCGTGAAGGGCATTCCCAACCGCTTCGTCTACGGCGCCAGCAAGGCCGCGGTGATCGGCTTGACCAAATCGGTGGCGATCGATTTCATCAAGCGCGGCATTCGCTGCAACGCCATGTGCCCCGGCACCATCGACACGCCCAGTCTCGGCGATCGCATCAACGCGTTCGCCGACCCGGTGCAGGCGCGCAAGGAGTTCATTGCCCGCCAGCCGATGGGGCGCCTGGGCACCGCCGAGGAGATCGGCGAGGCGTGCGTCTATCTGGCGAGCGACGAGTCGCGCTTCATGACCGGACAGACGTTCCTCATCGACGGCGGCATCACGATTTAGGGCTTGAACCGCAGAGGCGCAGAGGCGCAGAGAAAAGGTCAACTGCGAGGCCGCCGGTCACATCGGAGCTGCCCCAAGTCCCATGGGCAGCCTCAATGCGTTGCGCGTACTCTTTCAGCAGATTTTCTCCGCGTTCCTCAGTGTTCTCTGCGCCTCTGCGGTTATTTCATTGCTTGAGAGGAGAAGAGAATGAAACTGGTACGGTACGGCGACGCCGGCAAAGAAAAGCCCGGCATTCTGGATTCGGCGGGCGCGCTGCGCGACTTGTCCGGCGTGGTGAGCGACATCGACGGCACGGTGCTGAGCGGCGATGGGCTGGCCAAGATCCGTGCAGCCGATCTCAACAGCCTGCCCAAAGTCTCCGGGACGCCGAGATTGGGGCCGCCGGTGGGCAACATCGGCAAGTTCATCGCGATCGGCCTGAACTACAGCGACCACGCGAAGGAAGCGGGCCAGCCGATCCCGAGCGAGCCGATCATCTTCATGAAGGCGACGAGCTCGATCAGCGGAGCGAACGACACCGTGGTCCTGCCGCGCGCGTCGCGCGAGTCGGACTGGGAAGTCGAGCTCGCGTTCGTCATCGGCAAGACCGCCAAGTACGTCACCGAAGCGGATGCGCTGAGCTTTGTGGCCGGCTACATGATCTGCAACGACGTATCCGAGCGCGAGTGGCAGCTCAAGCGCGGACCCACCTGGGACAAGGGCAAGGGCTTCGACACGTTCGGCCCGCTCGGACCCTGGATGGTCACGCGCGACGAGATCGCGGATCCGCAGAATCTCGCCATGTGGCTGGAGCTCAATGGCAAGCGCATGCAGAGCGGCAACACCAGCACGATGATCTTCAGCGTGGCGAAGCTGTTGTCCTACATCAGCCAGTGCATCACGCTCAAGCCCGGCGACGTCGTCACCACCGGCACGCCGCCTGGCGTGGGACTCGGGATCAAACCCAACGCGGTGTTCCTCAAGCACGGTGACGTGATGCGGCTGGGCATCGACGGCCTCGGCGAGCAACGGCAGGAAGTGCGCGGCAGCTAGACCGACAGCGCACGTTGGTCGAAGAATGAAGGCGCGGATATTCCGCGCCTTTGTTTTTGGTTGCCGTTGCCGACTGAGTCGCCAATTCACCGTGAGGATGGTTTGACACACCCGCAGCATCTTGCGGATGGTCTGGCACAAAGGCTGCATTGGTATCGTCCAAGCCGACAAGGGAGGCTTAGGATGGGTAGCAGACAATTTCGTCCTGCGATCAAGAAGGCCAGACCGATTCTCAACGAGCGCGACTATCAGGCCGCCAAGGACCTGCTCGAGCGCGAGATGAGGCATGCACACACGGATCGAGTCTGGGAACGCCTGGAATCACTCATGCAGGAAGTCGCCGACTACGAGGCGCGCTTCGTGCAAGGCGAAGACGAGGATGCTGCGGGCTGGGTGGAATACGCCTACTCTGCGGCGCTCGACGAGCAGGACACTCTGGGCCGGCGCTGGTCCGACCTGGAAGGCTGAACCCATCTGAACCTTGCACCCGTCCCGTCAGCGGCATGAAGCCGCGCGGGCGGTTTTCTTTTCTACGCACGCGCGGCGCTCGCCCGCACGAGCGTATCGGCGACAATCACTCTCCCGAAATCACTCCCGACAATCACTCTCAGCGCACGCGGCACGACGCTGAACGTCACCGGTGCTTGGCCGAGCAGCTCGCCGTCCGCCTGCACCCCGGCCGGCGGAAACGTTTCCACCCGCAGGCGCTCACAACGCGCCGATCTCACTTTGGCATAGTCCGGCAAGCTGCCGTCGAACAATCTGCGCAGGTTGATCAGCAGCTCGACGCGGCCGATCGCGCCGATGGTGACCACTTCGAGCAGTCCATCGTCGGTGACGGCGGCCGGCGCGACGTGCATACCACCGCCGCAATAGCGCCCGATCGCGGCGAAGGTCACGAACAGCGTCTCGTCGAGCTGTATTGCATCGGCGTGGAGTGTCATGCGGGGGGCGCGATAGCTCGCAAAACCGCGCAGCAGGCCCGCCAGATAGCTGAGCGGCCCCAGCCGCGTTGCCCGCGTCTGCTCGACGACGTAGGCGTCGAACCCCACGCCGGCAACGTTGAGGAAATGGCGCCTGCTGCCATCACGGTGGAACTGCGCGACCCCTACGTCGTGGAGGGCACTGCGGCCCGCGGCGATCAGGCGGACGGCTCCCTCGAGGCGGCGCGGAATGCGATGAGTCCGCGCCCAATCATCGCCACGGCCCACGGGCAGCAACGCCAGCGTCGCTTCACCCGGCGGGATACCCGCGTTCAGCACTCCGTTCACGACTTCGTTCAAGGTACCGTCGCCGCCGATGGCGATGAAGCGACGCCAGCCCTCGCTCGCCGCCGCCTGCGCCAGCGCGATGCCGTGGCCAGGATGCTCGCTGATCGCCAGGCGGCACGGCACTCCGGCAGCGGCCAGGGTTGCTTCGATACGCTGCCGGTCGCGCAAGGCCCTGCCGCCGCCCGCTGCCGGGTTGAGCACCGCGAACCAGGGCAGACGCGCGCGCGTCTCACCATCGGTCGTGTTCATCGCCTCCTCCCCGCCGTCGCCGGGGGCCAGTATGCCGCATCGCGAGGCGTACCTTCCGAGGCTGCGCACAGCTGACGATCCACCGGCGTCCACGTCGCGTCGATTGCCGCGATATCGTTCGCCGGGGCCCGTCACGGACGTCCCGCATGGTCCGCGGGTCGACTTGGCGCGCTGTCGGGCGAGCCCGACGCCGTTGCGCAACACTTCCTTGACCTTGTTCGACAGCCCTGCAGCGATGCGAGTTAATTCTCTTCGCAAGGCGCGCGCGACGAGCGCTTCGGCAAATAAGAAACGCACCGAGGGAAGACCATGGGAAGCAGGCAGTTTAGTGCGCCCGAGCACAAGGCCCGGCCAATCCTGAGCACCCGCGACTACGACGCGGCCCGCAAGCGCCTCAAGGCAGCCCTCAGGGAGCCCGGCTGGCTGCGCGAAGAGGAGCGCATCGAAGCGCTGATGCACGCGCTGACCGACTTCGAGAACCGCTTCCTGATGCGCGAGCGCTGGCTCGCGATCGAGTGGGCAGAGTGCGTGTTCGTGCCAGGCCTGGGCGGGGACGATGCTCCCAAGCGGCGCTGGTCCGACCTGCAGGTCGTCCAATCGAGCGTTGCGTAAACGGCACGTGACACACCACCCCCGGCCTTCGGCCGACCGCTCCTCCTGACAGAGGGGTCGGTAGTTCTCCCCTCCTTTTCAAGGAGGGGTGGCACGCGGCCCTCACCCTACCCTCTCCCGCATCGCGGGAGAGGGACCACTTGGTCTGTTCGTGACGGGGTGGTCAAGCATTCGGGCAACGTCAATAACGCGCGACGGCCACAAGCGCGGGCGTGCGCTTCCAGAGACGTAGAATAGCGGCCATGAAGGCCGCGACGCACCGCCTGTGCACGGCGCCGATGATGGACTGGTCGGACCGCCACTGCCGATACTTCTTTCGCCAGCTCACGCCGCACGCCGTGCTGTACACGGAGATGGTCACTACGGGTGCCCTCCTGCACGGCAACCTCCCTCGTCACCTGCGCTTCCATCCCGCCGAGCATCCCCTCGCGTTGCAGCTGGGCGGCAGCGAGCCGGACGACCTGGCACGTTGCGCGCAGCTGGGTGAGCAATGGGGATACGACGAGATCAACCTCAACTGCGGCTGCCCCTCGGAGCGCGTACAACGCGGTGCATTCGGAGCCTGCCTGATGGCCGAGCCGGAGCTCGTAGCGCAGTGCATGAAGGCGATGCAGGACGCCGTGTCCGTCCCGGTGACGATCAAACACCGCCTCGGCATCGACCGCATGGAAGCGTACGAGTTCGTGCGGCGGTTCGTGGAGACGCTCGCCCGCGCCGGCTGCAGCACTTTTGTCGTGCACGCCCGCAATGCATTCCTCAAGGGGCTCTCTCCCAAAGACAATCGCGAGGTGCCGCCGCTGCGCTATGGCGCCGTGTACCGGCTCAAACGCGAGTTCCCCGAGCTGACCATTCTGATCAACGGCGGCATCCACACCGCCGGCGACGCGCAGGAGCATCTGGCACACGTCGACGGCGTCATGCTGGGGCGCACGGCGTATCACGATCCGTTCCGCCTCGCCGAGCTCGATGCCATGCTGTTCGGGGGATCGCCCGTTTCCCGCGAGGAAGTGGTAGCGCGCTTGGTCAGCTATGCACGCGAGGAAACAGCACGCGGCGAGCCGTTGCGTTCCATCGCCCGCCACATGCTCGGGCTGTTCCACGGTCAGCCGCGCGCGCGCCTGTGGCGGCAGATGCTCTCGGACGCGTCCTCGCTCGCACGCAACGACGCCGGCCTGCTGCTCGAAGCGCTGGACGCCGTGTCGCCGAGCGCCCGTGCCGCCTGAACGCAATTGCACCGCTGCGCTCGCGCCGCGGTGACGATGCGCACACGACCAAACTCAGCCCTCGGCCCGCGGACCGAGCGCAGTCGGCGCACCAATCGACGACAAAGTCAATCCGACAGAGGGCATCTGCATTTAACAATGGTTCTCACGCAAGCACCCGCACGCTAGACTGCGCGCACCTGAGAACGACCCGTCGCAGCAGGTGCGTGTGCCTCGTGCACACCGCAGCGGCCGCAGCCAAGAGCCGCTCGACGCAAGGTCGGCAAGGAGACCTCCATGCAACGCCTGTTCGACCGCGTCGCAGCGCATTTTTCCAACAGCGCGGCGCTGCAATCCGACACCACCATCCCGGTTTCGACCGGACCCGATGTTCCGCGGGCGCAGCGCGTCGCGCGCAGCATGGCGCGCTTCCTGGACCGCTGGGAGTCGAGCCCCGATCTGCTCGGCGAGGAGAAGACGCAGGACGCGCTGGTCATCACGTTCCTGGCCGCCTTCTCGCTGATCGGATGGCTGATGCTCATGCAAGGCTACGAGCAGTTGCGCCAGGCGCACGCGATCGAGCGCTGGCCGACCACCGTGGGCACCGTCCTGGCCGTCAACATGCAAGCTGCGGACGGCGCCGACGGCACGCGCTGGCGGCCGCAGGTCACCTATACCTACACCGTGCGCGGTCGCGTGATTACCGCCACCCGCATCACGCCGGGAAAGGCGCCCAGCATCAACGACGAGATCGAGGCGCGCGACTACGTCGGCCACTATCTGCCGCAGACGCCGGTCCAGGTTCACTACAACCCGATCGAGATCAGCGACTCCGTGCTCGAGCCTGCGACACCGCGCAGCGCTTATCTCAACCTGGCACTGGGGACCGGCCTCGCCATCCTCGGCCCGGCGCTGTTCATGCTCATCGGCATGCCGATCTCGCGCCGCCGCGGCTGGCTGTTCTGGCGGCGGCCGTAGCACTGCAGGCTGACTCGCACCGCGGGTCAGCAACGAGGCGGAGGATCCTTTCGTCGCCTCGCGCCTGCGAGGACCGTGAGGGGCCCTCGACACAGCCTGCGTAACCTTCGCGACACTTGCCTCGGCCGCCGCGCTGCAGGCAACATGTCGTCGCCCGCCGCAGGAGATGACCGATGACCGAGCCCAAGGCTGCCAGCCGGCCGCTGCGCGCATTGCGCGTCTGGGATGTGCCCGTGCGCCTGTTCCACTGGACTCTGGTTGTGCTGATCGTGGTGTCGTTCACGACTGCGCAGATCGGCGGCAACGCCATGCAGTATCACGAGTGGAGCGGGTTCACCATCCTCACGCTGGTGCTGTTCCGCGTGCTCTGGGGGTTCGCGGGCAGCACCCATGCACGCTTCGGCGCCTTCCTGCGGGGACCGCGCGCAGCGCTCGACTACGTCCGCTCACTGCGGCACGGGAAGCCGGCGTTCCATGCCGGCCACAATCCGCTGGGGGGCTGGATGATCGTGCTGCTGCTGGCGAGCCTGTTGGTACAGACCGGCACGGGTCTGTTCGCCAACGACGACGTCATGCTCGAGGGCCCGCTCGCCAGGCACGTCTCGAAGGAGATGAGCGACCTGCTCACACGCATTCATCACGTCAACTTCAACGTGCTGCTGGCGCTGGTCACCGTCCATGTGGGGGCGGCGCTCTACTATCTGCGCGTGAAGCGTGAGAACCTGATCCTGCCGCTCGTCACCGGCAGGAAGCAGGTGCCGGAAGACGAGCCGGCGCCAGGACCGGCGGGGTGGCCCGGCGTGGCTCGCGGCGGTGCTGCTGCGGCCTCAGCGCCGGCGATCGTATGGGCGATCCTGAGGATCTAGGGGCTAGGGACTAGGGGCTAGAGGGCTCTCGTAGTAGAGGCTAGGACTCGAGGCAACATCTGGATCCGTGCCTGCGCAGGCAATAACAACAGGCCGTCATGCCCGTGCAAGCGGCGCTTGCAGGAAGACAGCTTCGCAGAGGCTCGCCTAGTGGCTTGGAATCAAGAGCGCCATGTCCCTGGCTGCTTGGGCCAGGGACTCCGCGCCTCGTGCCTGCTTTGGTTACTTCGCCCGGTACTCGTCGTGACAGGCCTTACAGGCCTTGCCGGTGGCACCGACCTGCGCCTTGAGGGAATCGAGGTCGCCCGCCGCCTGCGGCAGCTTCTCGATCTCGGCGAGCATCTTGTCGCGCTTGGCGTGGAAGTCGTCCAGGTTTTGCCAGATGCCGGGCTTGGCCTTGGTGTTGCCGCCCGTGTCGGTGCCGGGGCCGAAGCTGTTCCAGGGGAGCTTCATCACGAACGCCGCAATCTCGGCATAGCGGATGGCCGCCTCCTTGTCGTAGGGAATCTTGCCTTGCGCCATCGCGGCGAGCGGCCCGAAGTTCTGGCCGACGATGAACAGCGCCGACTGCCGGTACTTGATGGCGTCTTCCGGCTTCTGCTGCGCCAGCGCCGTGCCGCCTGCCGCGAGCGCAGCCGCACAGGCCACAGCGATCACCTGCTTCCTCATGGCTCCTCCTTGTTGTTGGGGTCGAATGGTGCTGGTACCCGGCCGCCAGCAACGGCCGGGCCGCAGGCGGGCGCACCCGCCGCCCGCGGCAATGAACTTATTGGTGCGTTGACTTTATCTGCCGGCGGGCAGCTTACTTACTGCTGGTGAACTTGATCGCGTCCCCATAGCACAGCTGCTGCCCGTTCCTCCAGCCGTCCCCGTTCATGCACATGACGTTGAGGATACCGGTAGCGCCGGCCTGCCCGGCCTGCTCGCGCATGGCCTGGATGGCGTCGTCGGAATTGGCGAAGCTCGGATAGGTGAACGCACTCTGCCAGGGGTCGATCCAGATGCGTTCGACCACGGCGTATTGGGTCGGGATGAGCTGGGTGGAGTTGTAGAGCTGCACCTCGGACGCTGGTACGGTCGGACCGGACCTGTTGCTGGCGCACGCGGAGATGGCGGCGCAGGCGATCACGGTTGCGAGCAGGCGAAAGAGCATGTGAAACCTCTCCATGGTGGTTCGAATCAAGTGGGAAACCTGCGCTCGAGGTCGGCTATGTCCGCGGCACTCAGCAGACTGAGTTTCTGGCCGCGCAACAGCAAGAACAGCTTGGCCGTTTCCTCCAGCTCCTCGGTGGCATAGACCGCGGTTTCGAGGTCCTTGCCTGCAACAACCGGGCCATGATTGGCCAGCAGCACCGCATGGTGGCGGCCGGCCACCTCGCGGACGGCGTCCGCCAGAGCCAAGTCCCCAGGCGCATAGTAAGGCAGGAGCTTGAGCTTGCCTATCCTCATGACGTAGTAGGCGGTGATCGGCGGGATCGGCTGGTCCGAGTCCACATCGGCCAGCACGGAGACGGCGACCGAGTGGGTGGAATGCAGGTGGACCACTGCCCCCGCACCAGGCCGCTGCGCATACATCCCCAGGTGGAGGAACGACTCCTTGGTGGGTTTGTCTCCCGAGACCGGATTGCCGTTGTCATCGACCTTCGACAGCCGGGCGGGGTCGAGCCGGCCGAGGCAGGCGTTGGTAGGCGTCATGAGCCAGCCGCCTTCGACCCGCATGCTGATGTTGCCCGAGCTGCCGGCGGTCAGGCCGCGGTCATAGATGGACTTGCCGAACCAGCAGATCTCCTCGCGCGCCTTTACTTCGGTCATGGCGGGGCTTCGTCACGGCGCGGCTGCGGTCACGGCTGGGCTCCGAACGCCTTGGTGAAGAAATCGGGCGTGCCGAAGTTGCCGGACTTCAATGCCAGTGCAAGGGTCGGCGCGCCGATGCTGAAGGTCCAGGGCACGCCAGGGTCGATCTCGGGTCCGATGTACAGGCCCTCCACGCCAAGCGCGCCCACCACTGCCCCCGAGGTCTCGCCGCCGGCCACCACCAGCCGGCGCACCCCTTTCGCCACCAGTCCCTGCGCGATCCTCCCCAGCGTGGCTTCGACCATGCTGCCCGCATGCTCGCGCCCAAGCTGGTCCTGGATGGCCTTGACGCGTTCGGGTGATGCGGTCGAGTAGATCAGGACCGGCTTCTCGCCCAGCCTCGTTCCCGCCCATTCGAGCGCCTGCGCAGCGACGTCCTTGCCTGCGCCGATGGCGATGGGGTCGAGCTCGAACGCCGGATGCTCCCGCTGCATGTGCGCGACCTGACCCTGCGTAGCCACGGAGCAGCTTCCCGCCAGCACGGCGGTGGGGCCCGTCACTTTCGGCAAGGGCTGGCGCTGGCCGCCCTCGAGCAAGCCCTGGCGCACGAAGTTCGCCGGCAGGCCCATGGCCATGCCGGAGCCGCCCGTGACCAGTTTCAACTCGGCGCAGGCTTCGCCCAGGGTGGCCAGGTGCTCGTCGGTGATCGAGTCGAGGACCACGTAGCGGATCCCGTCGCGGCGCAGCGCCGCCAAGGCGTCGCGCACTGCCTGCGCGCCCTTGACGACGGTCGCGTATTGCACCAGCCCGACCTTCTGCCGGGTCTGGCGCTGCAGGACGCGCACCAGCGACGGGTCGGTCATGGGCGTCAACGGATGATGGCGCATGCCGGACTCTGACAACAGCTCATCGCCGACGAACAGATAGCCTTTGTAGACGGTGCGCTTGTTGGTCGGAAAGGCCGGGTTGAACACGGTGAGATCGGCGCCCAGCGCGTCGCACAGGGCGTCGGCAACCGGCCCGATGTTGCCGGCGTCGGTGGAGTCGAACGTGGAGCAGTACTTGAAGTAGAACTGGCGCGTGCCGTTGGCCCGCAGCCACTCCAGGGCGGCCAGCGACATCTCGACGGCTTCGCGAGCCGGGTTGCTGCGCGATTTCAGCGCAACGATCACCGCGTCGGCCGGCGGCACCGCGAGGCCCGGGCGCGGGACGCCGAGCAACTGAATGGTGCGCATGCCAGCCTTGACCAGCGTGTTGGCCAGGTCGGTCGCACCGGTGAAATCGTCAGCAACGCTGCCGAGCAGGATCGCCATGGCGGCGCTTGTCTCCCAAGGTGGTTGGCCCGCATGCGACAACCCAGCGCGGGCGGGCATGGCGCTGCGGGTCATCGGTAGGCTGTCCCTTTACTTATTCCAATGCGGCGGCCACGTCTTGCGCAGGAAGGGCAATGCCTCGACCCGCGCCATCCACGCCCGCACTCGTGGTCCGATCAAGCCGTGCACATCCAGGTCGGGCTTCTTCTTGTCCAGGCGCAGGCCCAGCGCCAAGTGCGGGTAAGCGGCAAAGTCCGCCGCCGATGGCTCCTTACCGGCCAGAAAGTCGTCCGCGGCGATATCTTCCCACCGCCGCAATTCCTCGATCAGCTTGCTGCGCCCGTGCTCGATCGCCGCTATGTCCCACTTGTCCGGGGCGGTGAAAAACACCTGGTCCATGATCGGATCGAACGCGACGATCAGGTACTGGTCGGCTTCCTGGACGATGCGACGGACCAGCGCGCGCTTGCGCAAGTCGCCCGGAAACAGGCTGGGCGGCGCCGGATAGCGCTCCTCCAGGTACTCGACGATCGCCTGCGACTCGTAGAGCGCGAAGCCGTCGTCGACGATCGCCGGCACCTTGTGGCGGGGATTGACGGCCAGGAACTCGGGCTTCTTCAGGTCCCCGGCGGAAAAAGACATCACGCGGTGGTCGTAGGCGAGCTGCTTGTGCTCGAGGGCCAGCCACACCCGCCAGGCGAACGGGGAGCCCGATGCGTAATAGAACGTCAGTGCCATGGCGGTAATCGGGACTAATCTTGGGATCGGATAATCTATGGTTGCGACTACGGCCCAATCGTACTCCGCGCCGGATGAGCGCGGAAGCCTTCCGCCGACTTTCCGGTGCGAGTTCGCGCCGTCGTTGCTCGACCACACAGCATGGATGAGATCGTCGTTCGCGCGATCGCCAAATGGCCCAACGTCCCTTCGGTTTACGGGTGGCTCTCGCTCGACCGCCGCGGCAACTGGGCGATCAAGGGCGAGCGCATCCGCAATCCGCTGATCGCCGAATTCATCGCCCGCAACTATGCGCACGACGAGCGCGGCCGATGGTTCTTTCAGAACGGCCCGCAGCGTGTATTCGTGCACCTCGCTTACACGCCGCTGGTGTACCGCACGCGAGCTGCCGATGCTTTGACGTTCGTCGAGCCACACGGGGCAGGCCGCGCAGCAGGTGCAGCAGGCATGGCTGGACGACGAGGGCCAGCTGCTGATCGAAACCGAGCTTGGGATCGGCGTACTGCACGACCAGGATCTCGCGCAGGTCCTCGACCATTTGACCGGCCCGGACAGCGGCGCCGCTCGCCGACGCGGCGGTCGAGCGGCTGCTCGACGAGGCTGCAACGACGACCGCGCCAGCAGCGGTCTATCTGGAGACGGGCGGCGGGCGCGTGCAGGTAGGCCCGATTCGGTCTGGGATGCTGCCGGACCTGTTCCAGTTCGACCCCGATCCCCGCCCCGCGCCCGGTGAGCCGGAGTGTTGAGAGCCCATTGCCGCAAGGCGCTCACCTGGTGCGTTTGCGGCTGTACTCCTCTTCGATGTTGTCGCGGTAGTAAGTGGCGATGGTGGGCGCCGCCATGAGGCGACGGTACACCTCGGACGGGACGCGAGTGTACTGCCAGATCGTCCCGTCGCTCATTTCCACTTCCAGGGTCTGCGACCCTGGCTCGTAGCCCACCGAGCGGATCTGGCTGGAGCTGACTTTCTTGCGTTCCATGCAGCGGCTCCTCGAACGGCCTATTGCGCGTCGCGCAGGATCTCGCCCAGCACGGCGTCGATCTTCTTCAGCGCGTCGGCTGCGGCCGGGTTGACGCCGTCGGCCTGCATGCGGCGGTACACGAGATGTACGGTATCGGTTTCACCCGGCAGGGTGTAGATACCGACCCCGAACGGGCAAAACGCCAGCAGACGCGGATCCGCCCCCATCAGCTGCCTCGAGTAATTGGCGCTGCAGAACTGCAGCACCTCCGCGCGCTCGTAGAGCCGGGTGGTCGCGCCGAGGTCCTGGCCGGTGCGTGCGAGCATGTCGCCGACGTTGGACACGTGATCGACCACCAGGCCTTGCCCTTCGATCGCGATCACCAGGAGCTGCCTGACCTCCTCGAAGCTGCCCTTGGCACGAGCCTCGAGCACCGACTGGGCCGGCGCCGCGCGTGCCAGACACAGGCCCGCCAAGTGACAAGAACTCGAGGCGATGAGAAAACCGATCCGCTTCATCCTGCCTCCTCCGTGAGGTTCGGCCGGTAGGATACCGCGACGAGGGCATGACTCGGGATTCGAGAGGCAACAGGAACACATCGCCGCGGCAGGGAGGCCACGGCACAGCGCGCAACCATCTCATCGCACACCTGAGGCGCGAGAGGTTGCGTTGCATGGCGTTCGCCCGGCAGGCTGCACGGACGAAACCACTTCCAGCTCAGGCCGGCGCTGGCACGCCCGGCTTAAGCTCTGCGCCTACAGGCTGGCGTCTGAGCTCGACTTCAAACTGAACCCACAGCTTCCAGAGATAAAGCCCGCGGAGGTGACTGGTATCCTCACGGATGCAGGCCTCCCGCGAGCATCCTGGAAGCTAACAACGGGTCGAAACGTCACGTACCCGCACTGGTCGGCCGGTTGCCACGGGGCGCCTGCGCTCGAGGTTGCCCGTCGAGCGTTCATGCACCGCACCGCAGCTGCCCGCCGCGCACGTTGTACGTAGCCATCTCAACCGCCTGCTAGCCCTTAGTTCGGCCGGTTACCAGAAACCGGGAACGGCCAAGCTGCCGGCGCGGGAGCGGGTTTGGGCGCTGCCGGGGCAGCGGATTCCGTCATGGCCGACTTCGCGGCCGCCTTTTTGGGCGCAGCCTTCTTCTTCGCCGACTTTTTCGCAGGAGCTTTCTTCTTGGCGGCCTTTTTCTTGGCCGGGGCACGCTTCTTGGCGGCTTTCTTTTTCGCTGCTGGCTTCTTCGCCGCCTTCTTGGCAGCCGGCTTCTTGGCTGCAGTCTTGCGGGCGGGGGCCTTGCGCTTGGCCGGGGCTCTTACGCTTGGCCGGGGCCTTCTTCTTGGCAGCAGCGCGCTTCATCGCGGGCTTCTTCGCCGCCGACTTCTTGGCGGCAGGCTTTCTTGGCCGGGGCCTTCTTCTTGGCCGGGGCTTTCTTCTTGGCAGCAGATTTCTTCATTGCCATTGCTACTACTCCTTTCAAGGTTGAGAAAAACGCACCTCGCGGTGCGACCACGTCGCCGTGCCCAGGCCCTGTCCAAGCGGCCCGCGCATGGCTGCGCAGTACGGTGGCTTGCATCCGCGCGCGGACGCAAAAAAGGGCCGCAGCGCTCCCAGCGTGCGGCTGGAAACGCTTACGGCCCTGCTCATCGGTTGCTCGACCCTTGCGGGTCGAACGGGGAGTGACTTGCCTCTGCGTATGCCCATTAATCCCAGCTCAGCGCGCCCCCCGTCTGGTACTCGGTGACACGAGTCTCGAAGAAGTTCTTCTCCTTCTTCAGATCGATCATCTCCGACATCCACGGGAAGGGGTTGGTCGCGCCGGGAAACAGCGCGTCCAATCCGATCTGCTGGCAGCGTCGATTGGCTACAAAGCGAAGATATTCCTTAAACATGGGTGCGTTCAAGCCCAACACGCCACGCGGCATGGTGTCCTCGGCGTAGCGGTACTCGAGCTCGACGCCTTTTTGCATCAGGGTGCGGACCTCATCGCGGAACTCGGCGGTCCACAGGTGCGGGTTCTCGAGCTTGATCTGGTTGATCACGTCGATGCCGAAGTTGCAGTGCATCGACTCGTCCCGCAGGATGTACTGGTACTGTTCGGCCGCGCCGGTCATCTTGTTCTGGCGGCCCAGCGCCAGGATCTGGGCGAACCCGACATAGAAGAACAGCCCCTCCATGATGCAGGCGAACACGATCAGGCTCTTGAGCAGCTGCTGATCGGCCTCCGGGGTGCCGGTCTTGAACGCGGGGTCGGTGAGCGTTTCGATGAACGGGATCAGGAACTCGTCCTTGTCCCGGATGCTGGGGATCTCGCGATAGGCGTTGAACACCTCGCCTTCGTCCAGGCCCAGGCTCTCCACGATGTACTGGTAGGCGTGGGTGTGGATCGCCTCCTCGAAGGCCTGACGCAGCAGATACTGCCGGCACTCCGGGGCGCTGATGTGTCGATAGGTGCCCAGCACGATGTTGTTGGCGGCCAGGCTGTCGGCGGTGACGAAGAAGCCGAGGTTGCGCTTGATCACGCGGCGCTCGTCGTCGCTCAGGCCGTCGGGATCCTTCCACAGGCCGATGTCGCGGCTCATGTTGATCTCCTGCGGCATCCAGTGATTCGCGCAGGAGGACAGGTACTTCTCCCAGGCCCATTTGTACTTGAACGGCACGAGCTGGTTGACGTCGGTCTTGCCGTTGATGATGCGCTTGTCCTCGACCCTGATGCGACGCTCGCGCTCGGCCAGCGGCACGCCGTCGCGCGAGACGCGCGGGCACGCTCGGCGCGCGCGCGAAGCCGACGGGCTGCAGTGCGAGCCCGGGGGCGAAGGTCGATTCTTCGAATTGCAGCATCTTGTTGTCCTCGTGTCCGGTTCTCGTTAGCAAACTCTATGCCGCTGAATTTCCTGAAAGTGTGTCGCGCGCACGACGCGCGTCACTACTGGCACGCTTCGCAAGTCGGGTCGTCGATCGCGCAGAACTTCGGCGCTTCCGCCTCGCGCTCCGCGGCTGATGCAACACTGATCGCAGCTGCCGCCGCGAGCCCTCCGTCAGAGGGAACAGCGTTGAGCGATCCGTTTTCGACTGTCGACTTCTCGGCATGCGTCGCACCCAGCGTGCGCAGGTAGTACGTCGTCTTCAGGCCGCGCAGCCACGCGAGCTTGTAGGTCTCGTCGAGCTTCTTGCCGGACGCGCCTGCCATGTACAGATTCAGCGACTGTGCCTGATCGATCCATTTCTGACGCCGTGCGGCAGCTTCCACGAGCCACGCCGCATCGATCTCGAAGGCCGTCGCGTACAGGCTGCGCACGTCGGGCGGAATGCGGTCGATCTTCGCCAGGCTGCCGTCGAAGTACTTGAGGTCCGCCACCATGACCTCGTCCCACATGTTCAGCCGCTTCAGGTCCTGCACCAGGAAATCGTTGACTACTGTGAACTCGCCGGACAGGTTGGATTTCACATACAGGTTCTGGTAGGTCGGCTCGATGCTCGCGGACACGCCGACGATATTGGCGATGGTCGCGGTCGGGGCGATGGCGATGCAGTTGGAGTTCCGCATCCCGAACTGGCGGATGCGCCCGCGCAGGCCGGACCAATCCATCGCCGCGGTGGTGTCGACTTCGACGTGACCGCCGCGCTCCTGTCGCAGCAGGGCGAGCGTGTCCTGGGGCAGGATGCCGCGATGCCACAGCGAGCCCTCGAAGGTCGAATAGGGCCCGCGCTCCTCCGCCAGCTCGGTGGAGGCCCAGTACGCGTGATAGCACACCGCTTCCATGGCGCGATCGGCAAAGTCCACCGCTTCCTTGGAGGCGTAGGGCATCCGCATCATGTGCAGGCAGTCCTGGAAGCCCATGATGCCCAGGCCCACTGGACGGTGCTTCAGGTTGGAGTTGCGCGCCTTGTCCACCGCGTAGTAGTTGATGTCGATCACGTTGTCCAGCATGCGCATGGCGGTGGCCACCGTCGCCTTGAGCCGGGCATGATCGAGACGGCCGTCCTTGATGTGGGCGGCCAGGTTCACCGACCCCAGATTGCAGACCGCGATCTCGCTCCCGGAGGTATTCAGCGTGATCTCGGTGCACAGGTTGGAGCTGTGCACCACGCCCACGTGCTGCTGCGGCGAGCGGATGTTGCAGGGGTCCTTGAACGTGATCCAGGGATGCCCGGTCTCGAACAGCATGGACAGCATCTTGCGCCACAGCTGCGTCGCCGGAACCTTCTTGAACAGCTTGATCTCGCCGGCCGCCGCGCGCCGCTCGTACTCCACATAGGTGCGCTCGAAGGCTTTGCCGTACTTGTCGTGCAGATCGGGGCAGTCCGCCGGGGAGAACAGCGTCCAGTCGCCGTTTTCCATCACCCGCTTCATGAACAGGTCCGGCACCCAGTTGGCGGTGTTCATGTCGTGGGTGCGACGGCGGTCGTCGCCGGTATTCTTGCGCAGCTCCAGGAACTCCTCGATGTCCAGGTGCCAGGTCTCGAGGTAGGAGCACACCGCGCCCTTGCGTTTGCCGCCGTTGTGGGCCAGCCCCGCGGCAGTCATGTAGGACTCGTCGACGTCGACTTCCAGGTCCATCACGAAGGGCTTCACCGCGATGGGCTCGACGCGCCGGACGCGGCTGAACAGGCAGCCTTCGTGCTCGATCCAGTTGCGCTTGGCCACCGGCCGGCAGCCCATCAGGGCGGCCACCTCGGGTACGGCCGGGATGCGCAGGTCCCACACGCGGCTGCTGCCCGTGAAGCGGGCTTGCGAGCCGTCGGCGCGTGTGCCGGTGTGCGGGTTCGAACGTTCGCGGAGTTGCCCCGCCGTGGGCACCCCCAGGCGCAGGAGCTGGTAGCGCACGCCATCGATCAGCGGCCGCGACGCGTTGGTGAAATAGATCTCCTTGCCGCGCGAAAGCCCGCCGTCGGTCTCGACCAGCCCGCGCATCAGCGCCAGGGTCTGGCTGCGCGGCAGATGGGAGAAGCGCCGCGCGATGCGCTTGCGGCCCTGCTGGTCGTACAGGTCCGCGTGAGTAAAGGGCAGCGTCGGCGCCCCGCTGCCCGTCGAGCGGCCGGTCGTGCCATCGCGCACGGCGCCGTGGCCGGAAGCCCAGTGGATCTGCACGTAGGCGTCGCCCCGCACAGTCTCACCGAAGCGGATACCGCGCGCCGCAAGGTAGTCGCGCACGAACGCCAGGTGAGCGTCGGTCTGCGGATTTCCGGACACCCCCCACTGACTACCCTGCTTGGAGAGATGGCCGTCGCCCAGCAGGACGCCGTACAGCCGCGCGTCATCCTCGCCGAACCCCGCGACCGGAACGATTTCGGTCGGAACCACTTGCGCGACGTAGTCTCCGGGCGTCAACGCGCCCGCCTCGACCCAGCGCGCCTGCACCTTGCCCTTGGCGAGCCAGGCGTTGGTGCGGGAGACCGACTGCTCCATCGGCACACCGCGAATCGCGTAGAACGGATGGGCCGTGGTGACCTCCAGCGGTTCGATCGAGTGCTTGACCTGGACCGCCAGCATCGGGTCGCGCTGGTTGTAGACGAAGGTGCGGGTCACCTCGCGATAGATCCCGCTCTTGCCCAGGACCAGGTCGCCTGCCTTCACGTCGCGGATCGGCTTGGTGCCGTCAGCGGTGTACACCAGGGTCTCGGGTGCGAAGCACTGGTTGACCGCCACAGCCGTGTCGTTCACCACCTTCAGGAACGGCACCACACCCTGCGACTTGCCGTTGGTGCCCTTGATGTGGGAGCCGAGCGCCCGGACCGGGGTCCAGTCGTTGCCCAGGCCTCCGGCGAACTTGGACAGCAGCGCGTTCTCCTTGATGGCGTCGTAGATGCCCTCCAGGTCGTCGGAGACCGTGGTCAGGTAGCAGCTCGACAGCTGGGAACGGTGCGTGCCGGAGTTGAACAGAGTGGGGGTCGAGCTCATGAAGTCGAAGCTCGACAGCACGTTGTAGAACTCGATCGCGCGGGCCTCGCGGTCGCGCTCGTTGAGCGCCAGCCCCATCGCCACGCGCATGAAGAAGGCCTGGGGCAGCTCGATGCGCTGGCCGCCCACGTGGATGAAGTAACGGTCGTAGAGCGTCTGCAGGCCGAGGTAGCCGAACTTGAAGTCGCGGTTCGCATCCAGCGCCTGCCCGAGCGAGCGCAGGTCGAAGGTGCGCAGCCGCGGGTCCAGAAGGCCGGCGCCGATGCCCTTCTCGATGAAGGCCGGGAAGTAGCGGGCGTAGCGCTCGCCCATCTGGGCGTGCATGAGCTCCTCGCCCAGCACTTCCACCTGGATGCTGTTGAGCAGCAGGCGCGCGGTCACATAGCTGTACGCCGGCTCCTTCTCGATCAGGGCGCGGGCCGACAGGATGGCGCACTTGCGCACCTCCTCCATCGGCACGCCGTCGTAGAGGTCCTTGAGGATGCTGCGCAGGATCACCTCGGGATCGACGGCGCGGCCCAGCCCTTCGCAAGAGTCCTTGATCAGCGCCTGCAGTCTGGCCAGGTCGAGCGGCTGGCTCACGCCGGCCTCCACCACGGTCACCACGTGAGGCTGCACCTGGGCCTGGGCGGCTGCCTTCTGCTGTGCGCGCAGCCGGGCGCGCTCCTCGCGGTAGAGCACGTAGGCGCGCGCGACATCGTGCTCGCCCGAACGCATCAGGGCGAGTTCCACCTGATCCTGGATATCCTCGATGTGCAGCGTGCCGCCGCCCGGCTGGCGCCGCATCAGCGCGGCGACCACCTGCTCGGTGGCCCTCGCCACCTGCTCGCGCACGCGCGCCGATGCCGCGCCCTGGCTGCCGTTCACGGCCAGGAACGCTTTGGTCATCGCCACCGAGATCTTGCCCGGCTCGAAGCCGACCACCGCGCCGTTGCGGCGAATGACCTTGTACTGGGCGAGCGGCGATTCGCGCGGCGCGTTCTCGCCGTCGCTGCCAAGGACGTTGCCCGCGGACTCGGCCCGCGACTCGGTACTGACCAGCTGCATCAAATTTTCTCCTCGCGCTGCGTGTCGTTGGGCACCGACATGACCGCGGCGCCCGGTTCGACCAAGACGTCGAACCACTACATCTTGTGTGTGTGAGACTGGATTTCCACTAATTCTAGTAGCGTGGCTTGCGCTGTCAAGATTTTTCGCAAATGCCGCCGCTGCGCGTGTGATCGCGCAGCGCACGCTGCGCCCGAGCTGCTGCGCCGCCGACGCCAAGCGTTCGCAGGTGCCGCTGCGGCCTCAGCCGGCGAAGCGGCGCGCGAATTCCCCGGCGGTGCGTACGGTGGCGAAATGGATCTCGACGGTGTCTTCGATGCGGCGCGCGTAGCCGCCGGCCATGGTCACGGCCACCGGGATGCCGCTGGCAAGGCACAGATCGAAGACCAGGCGGTCACGCTGCTCGAGGCCGTTCTTGCTGAGCTTGAGGCGGCCAAGGCGATCGCCCTCGAACGGGTCGGCACCGGCCAGATAGATCGCCAGATCGGGCTGGGCGGCGGACAAAGCGCGGCACACGCCGGCCTCCAGCGCCCGCAGATAGTCGCCGTCGCCGGTGCCGTCGGGAAGCTCGATGTCGAGGTCGCTCAGCTCTTTCTCGAAGGGGAAATTGTTGGCGGCGTGGATGGAGAAGGTAAACACGCTCGGATCGCCCGCCAGGATGGCGGCGGTACCGTTGCCCTGGTGCACGTCGCAGTCGAGAATCACCACCCGGCGGACGCCGCCCTCGGCCTGCAAGGCCAGCGCCGTGATAGCGCTGTCGTTGAACACGCAATAGCCCTCGCCGCGGTCGCGGAATGCGTGATGCGTGCCGCCGGCCAGGTTCACGCCGACGCCGTCCGCCAGCGCGGCACGGGCCGCCGCCAGAGTCGCGCCGCTGGAGCGCCGCGAGCGCTCCACCATCTGCGGCGACCACGGGAACCCGATGCGCCGCTGCTCTTCCGCCGCCAGCCCGCCACTCACCACCCGCTCCAGGTACAGCCGATCATGGGCGCGGAGGATCTGCTCGTCGGTCGCCGCAGGCGGGAGCTGCAATCCATCCTTGCCCGCCACGCCTTCTGCTTCCACGCGCTCGCGCAGCAGCCGGTACTTCTCCATCGGGAAGCGGTGCCAGGGCGGCAGCGGCAGGACGTACTGGTCGGTGTAGAAGATCTTCAAGACAAAAAATCTCACCGCAGAGGCGCGAAGACGCAAAGGATACGCAAAGAAAAGCGCGAGCCACAGAGCAACTTGGCCGTGGGCAGCGGGCGGACCGAGACGTCAGCTCCCTCCCTTCCGGCGGGAGGGAGCCGGGGGATTGGTGTACTGACAGAGCACACAGGACACTGGCGCCAGGCCTTGCGTCTGACCTGTGTCCTGCGCAAATGCAGTTGCCGTTCTTCTGCGCCTTTGCGCCTTCTGCGCCTTTGCGGTTAGGCTGCAGCGCCCGCCCGCACTGCGGCAGTTAGGGTGTCGCAGCAATCAGCGAGCGGTAGCGGGCCCAGTCGAAGAAGGGCCCAGGATCGGTCTTGCGCCCGGGCGCGATGTCGCTGTGGCCGACGATGTCCTGAATCGGATAGTGCGCCTGGAGCTCCGCGGTGAGCTGCGCGAGCTGGTGATACTGGGCGTCGCGAAACGGCACGAAGTCCGAGCCCTCCAGCTCCACACCGACCGAGAAGTCGTTGCAGCGCTGGGCGCCCTTCCAGACCGAGGCCCCCGCATGCCACGCGCGCAGGCTGCAGGCGACGAACTGGATCAGCTCGCCATCGCGACGGATGAGGAAGTGGCTCGACACCTCGACCCCTTGGAGTCCCGCATAGAAGGGATGGGCGCGCGGATCGAGCCGATTGGTGAACAGCTCGACGATGCCGTCGCCGCCGAACTGGTGGGGAGGCAGGCTGATGTTGTGGACGACCAGCAGCGTGACGGGGACCGCCGCCGGGCGCAGGTCGCAGTTAGGGGAGCTGATCCGCCGGGCGCGCTGCAGCCAGCCGTCGGCGTCGAACGTGCCCGCGCTCATCTGGCCGCAGCGGGCACGGGCACAGCGCGCATGCTACTTCTTCTGCTCCGCTGTCGATTCCGCTGCCTTGAGCCGGTAGTCGTGCGGCGCCCGCCACAAGATCGCTCCACGCAGCCGGCTGTTCGCATCGGCCTGCCCGACCTGCTCGAGGGCCGGTGCGTTCCCCACCTGTCCGACCTGGGCGAGCGGGAGCTTCGGGTTGTAGCGCAGGCGGTCGCGCACCTTCGCGTAACTGAGCGTGAGCTCATCGCCCTTCACCGCCCACTTCGCCATGGTAGTGGAGCGGCCCCGCCGCGTAGGCTGCCCGGGGAGCTGGAAATCGTACTCCGCCACGACCTCGGCCTTGCCCTTGTCCTGCAGGCGGATGTAGAGCCGGTCACCGCCGGACGAGCGCGCCGCTTCCCAGGTCCCGACCAGGTCCTTGCCGGTTACGGCAAGCGCGCTGTCGCTCCACGCGAGCAACGCGAGGACCACCGCGAACACCCTCAAGCTCATGAATGTGCGCAGGCCGCCGGCACGCGCGCGGCTCAATTGATGCCCAGCCGCTCCATGCGGTAGCGCATGGCGCGAAACGTGATGCCCAGCAGCTTGGCGGCGGCGGTGCGGTTGTAGCGGGTCTTTTCGAGGGCTTCCAGAATGGCTTCCTTCTCGACCCGGTCCAGGTATTCCTGCAGCGGCCACTTCCCCTCCGAGCCCTCCACGGTCCGCACCGTTTCCACCGCCTCGGGCGGAGTGAGCTGCAGGTCCAATACGGTGATCTTCTGCCCGTCGCACAGCGCCATGGCGCGCTCGAGAATGTTCTCCAGCTCGCGCACGTTGCCCGGGAAATCGTACAGCGACAGCGCCTGCATCGACTGTTCTTCCAGGTCCGGGCGCGGCACCTTGGCCTGCGCGGCGAGCTTGTCCAGGACGGCGCTGGCGATGGCGGGAATGTCCTCGCGCATGTCGCGCAGCGCCGGCATGCGCAGCTCGATCACGTTCAGGCGGTAGTACAGGTCATGCCGGAACTTGCCGGATTCCACGCAGTCGGCCAGATTCTGATGGGTGGCGCTGATGATGCGCACGTCCACCGAATCCTCCTGGGTGGAGCCGACCTTGCGCGCCTTCTTCTCCTGGATCGCGCGCAGCAGCTTGACCTGCATGGCGAGCGGCAGGTCGGCCACCTCGTCGAGGAACAGCGTGCCGCCGTTGGCGGCCTGGAAGAAACCGTCGCGGTCGGAGTCGGCGCCGGTGAACGCGCCCTTCTTGTAGCCGAAGAACTCGCTCTCCATCAGGTTCTCGGGAATCGCGCCGCAGTTCACCGGCACGAACGGGCGATCGCGCCGGGCGCTCTTCTGATGGATGAGTCGGGCCGCCAGCTCCTTGCCGCTGCCCGACTCGCCGGTGATGTGCACGGGCGCCTCGCTGCGCGCGAGCTTCTCGATCAGGTCCCGCACGTGCGCGATCGCGCTCGAGGTGCCCAGCAGGCCCTTTTCGCCCGCGGCGACCTCGGTCGACTTGATCTCGCCGACCTTGGGCAGCGACAGCGCCGATTTGCACCAGCGTGCGCAACTGATCCAGGCTGACCGGTTTGGACACGTAGTCGAACGCGCCGGCCTTGAGCGCCGCCACTGCGTTTTCGGTGTTGCCGTGCGCGGTGATCACCGCCACCGGCAGATCGAAATTGCCCTTCGAGATGTGCTCGACGATCTCCAGGCCGGTGCCGTCGGGCAGACGCATGTCGGTCAAGCACAGATCATAGTGGCGCGGCCCCGCCAGCTTGGCCTGCGCGTCCTTGACGCCGGTGGCACGCTCTACGTCGAGCCCCATGCGCAGGAGCGTGAGCTCGATCAGCTCGAGGATGTCGACCTCGTCGTCCACCACCAGCACACAGCGCTGGGGTGCCGTCGCGCGGCCGCCGGAACCGCTCCGTTCACTGCGCTTCAACTCTTGACTCCCCTGATTGCGATCACGAAACGCGCGCCCGGACCGTCGCGCTCGAAATACTCGAGCGAGGCGTTGTTGCCGTCGCAGATTTCCCGCGCGATGTACAAGCCCAAGCCGGTGCCGCTCGCGGCGGTGGTGAAGAACGGCTCGAACAGGTGCGGGCGAATGGCCTCGGGCACGCCCGGCCCGTCGTCGGCGACGGTCAATTCTACCGTATTCACCATTACCCCAGAGCGCAGCTCGATGCGGATGCTGCCGGCCTTGCGCTGGCTGTAGCGCAACGCGTTGCGGCACAGGTTCCACATCACCTGGTTCAGGTGGCTGCGGTCGAACGTGACCGGAGGCGTCGCGCTCCAGCGTGAGCACGATGACCTCCTCCGGCACCTTCTCGATCTGGCAGAACTGCGCCACGAAGGTGCGCAGGAAGTCGGTGAGCTGGAAGGTCTCCCGGTGCGCGCGGTCGCGCCGGTTGAGCTTGAGCACGTCCTGCACCATGCGGTCGAGGCGCTGGGTGTTCTCGTGCACGATGGTCAGCAGCCGGCGCTGGGTTTCGTTGTGCCCCGGCTCTTCCAGCAGAAGCTCGGCGGCGTGATTGATCGCCGACAGGGGATTGCGGATCTCGTGGGCGATGTTGGCGGTGAGCCGGCCCATCGAGGCGAGCTTCATCTGCTGCGCCTCGGCCTGGATGCGCGACAGATCCTCCAGGAACACCACCACGCCGACGTTGCGGTTGCGGCCCACCGGGACGAAGCGGGCGCCCGCCAGCTTGTGCGTCAGGACGGTGCGCAGCGGATCGGAGCCCGACGCCGGGTCTTCCCGCCAGCGCTGCAGGCGATCGGCCAGCGCCGGGGTGTACTCCTTGAGCAGCAGCTCCCGCCCGGTCTTGGGAATGGGACCCAGGATCTCGACCGCTCGCCGGTTGATCTGGCGGATCACGCCGCGCTCGTCCACCACCAGCACGCCGTCCTGCATGTCCTGAATGACGAGCTGGTTGACCTGCGCCATGTTGGCGAGATCGACCTCGCGTTGCGCAGCGAGCTGCTCGCTTGCCTGCGTGTAGCGGGCCAGGGTATGCGCCAGCCAGGCGGTGGCGAAGTAGCCGACGCTGAGCAGCCCGGCCTGCACGTACAGGGTGACGCTGGCATCGCGGTAGAACACCTCGAACGTGTGCTCGAGCAGGACGGCGATGGTCGCGAGCGACGCGAAGAACAGCGTCAGCCGCCCGCGGCTGATGATGCCCGCCGCCGCCAGCGAGGCCAGCAACAGCAGGCCCAAACCGCTGCCCACCCCGCCGCTGGCGTGGGTGAGGAGCGTGATGAAGAACACGTCGGCCACCACCTGCACCGCGATCTGCAGGTTGAAATCGGGGCGCCGTGAGGTGGTGGTGATGAAGAAGACCACGGTGGCCAGGATGTAGCCGGCGCAGCCGTAGAGATAGAGCTGGAAGCTGTTCGAGCCGAACAGCGACTCGCTGAACACCACCGCGCTCACCAGCAGCAGCGTGGCGACGATGACGCGGTAGACGTTGAAGTAGAACAGCGACCGCCAATAGGAGTTGGGATAGCCCGGGTCGGCCCGGAACGCGTGCTGCGCGCCGGCCGTCAGTTCCTTGGCTCCGATTTCCAGTCCCGCTCCGTGCATCTTAAGACGTCCAGCAGTGTGTTGCGGCGCGGCGCCTTCCTGTACCGGCGCGGCCCAGATCCTCGCCGCGACGATGCGCGGGCTTGGGCGCCGCCGCCCTAGCTGTTGCGCGTCGCGCTGCGCCGGTGCTCGTCGGTGCAGTAGAACTGTCCGTGCGAGGTGAAGCTTTCGCTGCGCGGCAGGTGCACGCCGCACACCGCACAGCGCACCATGTCCTCGGGTCGCCCTGAAGCGGACCGGTCGGACGGCGCCCGCGGCGGAGGCACCGAGCGGTCACGCCGCATACGGTTAACGATCAGGTAGACCACTATCCCCAGGACGAGGATGGTAAGCAGCTTGGCCACTGGGCTATTATCGGCGCGGACCGGGAAAGGCGCAGAGCGATTTGCATGCCAGCGGGCGCCGGCGGGAGCGGGATAATACCGCAGCGACTCGGCTGCGCTGGCTGCAGTGATCCGTGATCGGTGATCAGTGGTCGGCGCCGGACACGCAGACTCACCGGCCAGGGACAAGCGTCCGGCGGAAGCCGGTTCGGGCTTCCTGATCACAGATCACTGATCACCGATCACTCACGATCACCGACGAAGTGGTCGGGGTGAGAGGATTCGAACCTCCGACTCCTGCGTCCCGAACGCAGTACTCTACCAGGCTGAGCTACACCCCGAGGCTACCAGAGGGATCCTGCCGAGGCGCGGAGCGGATACCGCGCGCGATTCAGTAGGACCGGTCGACCGCAAAGGCCGCCAATTGTATCAGACTGTCCCGGTAAGTCGAACGCGGCAGCGACTCCAGCGCCGCGATGGCGCGGTGGGTCTCGCCTTCGGCCTGACGGCGCGCGTAGTCGAGGGCCCCGGTCTCGCGCACCGCGACCAGCACCGGCCCGAACTCTTCCAGCCCGCCGCGCTCGATGGCGGCGCGGATCACCGCGGACTGATGCGGGCTGCCATGCCGCATGGCATAGATCAGCGGCAGCGTGGCCTTACCCTCGGCGAGGTCGTCGCCAAGGTTCTTGCCGATCTGGCCATGGTCGCCGGAGTAGTCGAGTACGTCGTCGATCAGCTGGAAGGCGGTGCCCAGATGGATACCGTAGCGCGCGAGGCCCTGCTCGACCTCCTGGCTGGCGTTGCCGATGATGGCGCCGATCCGGCTCGCGGCTTCGAACAGCTTCGCGGTCTTGGAGCGGATGACGTGCAGGTAGTCCTGCTCGTCGAGGCCGGGATCGTGGCAGTTGAGCAGCTGCAGCACCTCGCCCTCGGCGATGGTGTTGGTGGCATCCGCCAGCACCTGCATGACCCGCATGTCGTCGAGCTCCACCATCATCTGGAACGCCCGCGAGTAGAGGAAATCGCCCACCAGCACGCTGGCGGGATTGCCGAACAGGGAGTTGGCCGTGGCGCGCCCTCGCCGCAGCTGCGACTCGTCCACCACGTCGTCGTGCAGGAGGGTCGCCGTGTGAATGAATTCCACGACGGCCGCGAGCTGATAGTGCGCCGTCCCGCTGTAGCCGCACGCGCCGGAGGCCAGTATCACCAGCGCCGGCCGCAGCCGCTTGCCACCGCCGCTGATGATGTAGTCGGCCACCTGGCGCACCAGCACCACGTCCGAATACAAGCGGCGGCGGATCACCTCGTCCACCGCGTGCATCTCATCGGCGATCAGGCGCTGAACGGGCTCGAGGGTGGCGGTGCTCATCGGCTGAGAGGTCAGTGTTGACACTTTTCGCCAGCATACCATTGAGGGCTGCGGGCCCGGCGGCTGGCGTGTTTGACCAGGCTGGGCAGGCGCTGTATACTGCTCGGCTTTTCCCAATGGTGTTCAGGGGTTGGCTATGTACGCGGTAATCAAGACCGGCGGCAAGCAGTACAAAGTGAGCGCCGGAGAGAAGCTCAAGGTGGAGTCGATCCCGGCGGACGTGGGCGCGCAGATCACGCTCGACCAGGTGCTGCTGGTCGCCAACGGCGATACCGTGACGATGGGTACGCCGCTCGTAGCCGGTGCTTCGGTGGCGGCCACCGTGATCGGGCACGGACGCGGCGAGAAGGTGAAGATCTTCAAGCTGCGCCGGCGCAAGCACTATCGGAAGACGCTTGGACACCGGCAGAACTTCACCGAGATTCAGATCAACGGCATCGTCGGCTAGATTCGACGGCACATCGGCTCGACAACGACGTCATCGCCTAGAACGGGACATCGTCGGCTGGAACGGGCAGGCAGGAGTACCTATGGCACATAAGAAGGCAGGCGGCAGTTCCCGCAACGGACGCGATTCCAACGCCAAGCGGCTCGGCGTGAAGCGCTTCGGCGGCGAGTTGGTTCCGGCGGGCAGCATCATCGTCCGGCAGCGTGGCACCCAGTTCCATCCCGGTGAGAACGTGGGGATCGGCCGGGACCACACCTTGTTCGCGAAGGTCAGCGGGCGGGTGAAGTTCGCGTTCAAGGGCCCGCAGAACCGCCAGACCGTCGCCGTCGAGCCGGCCTGATAGGAACCGCTCGCCAGCAGGCAAAAGCCCTATCGCTTCGATAGGGCTTTTTAGTTTCTGCTCCTGACACATCAAACCGTACCCCTTCACCGCAAAGGCGCGAAGGCGCAAAGTAACCGCAAAGGAACCACGTACAGGAGTCGCCGTGGCGTTTGAACAGAAGGGGTGTTTGCCTGGCTTTGAACTTCTTTGCGGCCCCTTTGCGTCTTCGCGCCTTTGCGGTTGATCAGCAGCAATGAAATTCATCGACGAAGCCAACATCGAAATCCATGCCGGCAAGGGCGGCGACGGCATCGCCGCCTTCCGCAGGGAGAAGTACATTCCGCGCGGCGGCCCCAGCGGTGGAGACGGCGGGCGCGGCGGCAGCGTCTACGGGGTCGCCGACCGCAACCTGAACACGCTGGTCGAGTACCGCTTCAGCCGGATCTTCCGGGCCAGGAACGGAGAGAGCGGCCGCGGCGCGGATTGCTACGGCGCCGGCGCGGACGACATCACCCTGGGCTTCCCGGTGGGAACCGTGATCAGCAACGCCGAGACCGGCGAGCCGGTGGCCGACCTCGCGGCGGACGGCCAGCGCGTTCTGCTCGCGAAGGGGGGCAAAGGCGGCCTGGGCAATCTGCATTTCAAGTCGAGCACCAACCGCGCGCCGCGACAGTTCACCCGCGGCGATCCAGGCGAGTCGTTGCGGCTGCGGCTCGAACTGAAGGTCCTGGCCGATGTCGGGCTGCTGGGCATGCCCAACGCCGGCAAATCGACTTTCATCCGCGCGGTGTCTGCCGCCCGCCCGAAAGTCGCCGACTATCCCTTCACAACCTTGCACCCGCATCTGGGCGTGGTACGGGTAGACGTCAATCGCAGCTTCGTGGTCGCGGACATCCCCGGCCTGATCGAGGGCGCCGCCGAGGGCGCCGGCCTGGGCCACCAGTTTCTGCGCCATCTCGCGCGCACGCGACTGCTGCTGCACCTGGTGGATATCGCCCCCGCCGGCGGCGCTGCAGCCGCGGCCGACGACGCGCACGCCATCGTGGAGGAGCTGCGCAAGTACGACGAGGAGCTCTACCGCAAACCGCGCTGGCTGGTGCTCAACAAAGTGGATCTGCTGCCCGAGGCAGACAGACAGGCGCAGGTGGAGGCGTTCACCGGCCGCCTGCGTGAGCTGGAGGAAGGCGCCGCGACAGCAGGCGCAGCGCAGCCGCTGTTCACCATCTCCGCGATCGCGGGAGAAGGCTGCCGGGAGCTGACATTCGCCGTCGCCGCATTTCTCGAGCAGTCCGTGCCGGCAACAGAGTCATGCCGCTGCCGAGCCGCGGGACCCGTCCGCCAAGAGGCGGCAGCAGCCCGATGAGCCCATGGCCTCCCTGCTCGTCGAGGCGCGGCGCCTGGTCATCAAGGTGGGCAGCAGCCTGGTCACCAACCAGGGCCACGGGCTGGATCACGCCGCGCTCGCGGAGTGGGCGGAGCAGATCGCCGAGCTCAAGCGCCGCGACCGCGAGGTGCTGCTGGTTTCGAGCGGAGCGGTAGCCGAGGGCATGCAGCGCCTGGGCTGGTCGCGTCGCCCGCGCCAGCTGCATGAGCAGCAGGCGGCCGCCGCACTCGGCCAGATGGGTCTGGTGCAGGCGTACGAATCCTGCTTCCGCACGCACGGCCTGCACGCAGCGCAGATCCTGCTCACACACGAGGACCTGGCCGATCGCAAGCGCTACCTCAACGCGCGCTCCACCTTGCGCACCCTGCTCCAGCTCAACACCATCCCGGTGATCAACGAGAACGACACCGTGGCCACGGAAGAGATCAAGTTCGGCGACAACGACACGCTCGGGGCTCTGGTCACCAATCTGGTGGAAGCCAACGCGCTGGTGATCCTCACCGATCAGCCCGGCTTGTTCACGCGCGATCCGCGGCGCTATGCGGACGCCGAGCTGGTGCGCCACGCGCGCGCGGGCGATCCAGGCCTGGAGCAGATGGCAGGCGGCGCCGGCAGCCATATCGGCAGCGGCGGCATGCTCACGAAGATCCGTGCAGCCAGGCGCGCGGCGCGCAGCGGCGCCCACACCGTGATCGCCTCCGGGCGCGAACCGCGCGTGCTGCTGCGGCTGATCGAGGGCGAAGCGATCGGCACGCAGCTCGAAGCCGAGACGATGACGCTCGCCGCGCGCAAGCAGTGGCTGGCCGATCACCTTCAGGTGCGCGGACGCCTCACGCTGGATGCGGGCGCCGTGCGGGCACTGACGCGCGACGGCAAGAGCCTGCTCCCGATCGGCGTGCACGACCTGAGCGGTGAGTTCGAGCGCGGCGAGGTGGTGAGCTGCCTGGATCCCGACGGCGCCGAGGTCGCGCGCGGGCTGGTGAACTACAGCGCCGGCGAGACACGCCGCATTCTGCGTGCGCCGAGCCACGAGATCGAAGCGCGCCTGGGTTACATCGACGAGCCCGAGCTGATCCATCGGGACAACCTGGTGCTGCTTTAGCAGCACCAGGCTACCGCGCAGGCTACCCTGCCGGCCGAATGGGCGGGCGGCCGCAGACCCCATCGGGCATACCGTTTGCACCGATCGCCCCTCTCCCACTGCAAGGAGCTAACCCATGCGCTCGCTTTCCGGTTCGATCGTCGCCCTCCTCCTCTGCGCCACCCCCGCCGCGGCGCAGGACTCGATACGCGAAGGCCTGTGGGAGATCAGCATTCAAGGCCTGGTCGGCGGGCAGCCGATGTCCAGCACACCGCTCGTGGTGCGTCAGTGCATCAACCAGCAGAGCGCCCAGGACCTGATGGCGCAGCTGGCCGGCGGCGCGGGCGGATGCCAGATCTCGAACTTCAACCGCGAGGGCGCCCGCGCACGCTGGACGCTCGCCTGCACCGGTCAGGTCGACGTGTCGGGCACCGGTGACGTCACCATGGCCAGCGACGGCTTCACCGGCTCGCTGGATCTGAACGTCGGCATGGGCGGCCAGAGCGTCCCCATGCAGCAGAGCTTCGACGCCCACTGGGTGGGCCCCTGCAAATAACGGCAGAGACCGTTGCCCACGAGGCTGCGTTACCGGAACCTCAGTTGTAGCGTGAAGGCGCGCGGGGGTCGGCTGGCGGCGGGTTCTTCAAGTTGCGCACGATGAGCTTCGCGCTGCCGCTGGGCCCGCTGCGGAAGGCGCCGGTCGGTGCACAAGAATTCCGATGCCAGCGTGTGCTGGTAGTTGTTGATGCGCTGATCGTGGATCGGGCGCCATTCCGGTTCCTTGACCGCCTCCCAGGCCTTGCCGTCGCGTCCGTAGGCGTACTCCTTCCACTCGCCAGTCTTGCAATTCACCCCCGCGTAGGTGGCGGTGCTGGCCTCGCCAGGCGACCGGATCACGAGCGCAAAGCGCACCACCTTGTCCGGGTCCACGGTGAGTGACGACCCGTCCACGTAGAAACGGTTGGTGGTCTGGCCCGTCGGCTCGAAGCGGATCAGCTCCTGATCGCGCGGATAGGGAGGGAGCGCGATCTGCGCTTCCTTCCACGGGCCCTCGTCGGGCACCTTGTTCGGGCCGCTGTCACCGCGGTAGGAGACCTTGGGCGCGGTGCCCTTACTACCGCTGCAACCGGCCGTCCACGCGACCGCGCACGCAGCAAGCAGGACGACCAGCCGGCGCATGCTCATGCGCGGTACACGTGCTCTCGGGTCGGCGGGCAGGGCGCCTGGCCGTCCGTCTGCGACTTGACGCCGAGCAACTGGTAGATGGAGATCCAGCCGCGCGCGAAGGCATGCGCGGAGCCCGCCATGTAGATCAACCAGGTGCGCAGCCTCTTCTCGCCCACCAGGCGGCGCGCCTCTTCCCGCTGCGCTTCCAGGCGGTCCACCCAGTGCCACAGGGTGCGCGCGTAGTGCGGGCGCAGGCACTCGGCGTCCCAGGTCTCCAGTCCCTGTCGGGTCATCTCGGCCATCACCGTGCTCACGTGCATCAACTCGCCGCCCGGGAACACGTACTCCTCGACGAACTCGCCAATCCCGCTGCCGAGCTGCGCGTCATCCAGGGAATTGGTGGTGATGCCGTGATTCATCACCAGGCCGCCCGGCTTGAGCAGGCGCTGGATCTTCCCGAAGTAGGCCGGCAGGTTGCGCCGCCCGACATGCTCGAACATGCCGACACTCGAGATCTTGTCGAAGGGCTCCTGCTCGGGGACGTCTCGATAGTCCTGCAGCCGGACCTCCACCTGGCCCTCGAGGCCCAGAGCGCGGATGCGCTCGTTGGCGTAGGCATGCTGTCCATCCGACAGCGTGATGCCAACCGCCTTCACCCCGTAGTGCTGAGCCGCCCACAGGATCAGCCCACCCCAGCCGCAACCGATGTCCAGCAGCCGCTCGCCGCGGTTTGAGCATCAACTTGCGGCAGATGTGATCGAGCTTCTGTTCCTGGGCGGTGTCGAGCGAGTCCTCGAGCGTCTTGAAGTACGCGCAGGAGTAGACCCGGTTGCGGTCCAGCCACAACGCGTAGAAATCGTTGCCGACGTCGTAGTGCTGCTGGATGTTGCGCCGGTCCGCGACGCGGCTGTGGCGCCACCAGCGCCAGCGGTCACGGCGCGGGCTATAGACGCCGTGGTTGGCGGACACGAACTGCTCGCCGGCGCGCAGCACGTCGCGCAGGTCGCCGTCGAAGTCGATCTCCCCTTCGACGTAGCTCTTCGCCAGCCGCCCCAGGCTCGGGCTGGCGAGCTGAGTCAACACTAGCGGGGATTTGATCGTGACTGTGACCGGCGCCGGCTGCTGCGCCCGGATCAGTTGCCCGTCCCACAGGCGCAGGTTAACCGGCGCCTGCGCCCGCTTGAGGCGCTCCTCGACCAGACCGACGACGCGTCCTGCTAGTACCCCGGCTCCCATTTTGCGGTCTCCAGTTTCTTATTGCCTGTAGAACGCATTTTTACCACAGCCGGACTCGATCGGCTCGGCACCCGGTTTCGGCCGGGAAGGCCGGCGGGTGCCGTCAGGCCAGGTCGCGCAGGAGGGATTCCCGCACCGGCCCCGGCAGCGCATCGCTGGCGGCCTGGTAACGCGGATGGTCCACGCCCATGCGGATGGGCGCACCGCCCACGAGCGCCTGCTTCATCGCCGGGTCGAGCTCGAACCGCAGGAAATGCACCGACGCGGTCTTCTCGTCGTTCTCCCGCTCCAGGTCCTCGTCGGCGATGGCGTACACGCGCGGACAGCCTTCGACCTGCACCCACACGCGATCTTCCACTCCGATCAAGCCGGCGAGCGCGCGCTGGCGCTCGGCCACGTCGGGGTACTGGATCAACATCGTCGCCTTCCAGTTGCTGCCGTCGGGGATGAGCGGATTGTAGGCATCCAGCTCGTCGTTGATGCCGCGCTCCTCGAAGATGCGCTCGACGCGCAGCATCTCCTGGATCTGGTAGCGCATGGTCATCTCGTCCTCGAACATCAGGGTGACGTGCTCGCCCAGGTTGACCGTGCGGTTCTTCTTGTGCGCGATAACGTTGGCGCGGAATTCCGGGCGCACCCGGGCGTAGGCCTCCAGGGTCATCAGACTGTCGCGGGTGACGCGTGGCATAGGGCGTTGCCTCAGAGCCCGTAGGCGATGCGCAGGAGGGAGATCGGATGCGCCTTCTCTGCCTTGGCCTCGCGGCCCATGCCCTGCTGGATGTGACGGCCGGCGATGGGGCAGTCGGAGCTGATGTAGTCCGGCTCGCTTCCCGCCATCGCGCGAAACACCGGCCGCCCGATCTTCATCGAGTTGGCGAAGAACTCTGTCTTGACGCCCCAGGTGCCGTCATGCCCGGAGCAGCGCTCCACGGTGTTGACCTGCGTGCCCGGCACCAGCTTGAGCAGCTCCTGCGTGCGCAGCCCCATGTTCTGCACGCGCAGGTGACACGGCACGTGATAGCTCACCTTGCCCAGCTGCTTCTTGAACTGCGTGTTGAGCAGACCGTCACGGTGGCGCAGCGACAGGTATTCGAAGGGATCGAACATCGCATCCGCGACCGCCTTGACCTCGGCGTCCTGTGGGAACAGCAGCGGCAGTTCCTGCTTGAACATCAACGTACAGGAAGGAATCGCGGTGAGGATTGCATAGCCCTCCTGCGCCAGCTTGGCGAGCACGGGGATGTTGCCGTTCTTGAGGCGTTCCACCGCGTCCAGATCGCCGAGCTCGAGCTTGGGCATGCCGCAACAGTTTTCCTTCTCGACCACGATGGCCGGGATCTCGTTGTGCGCAAGCACTGCGAGCAGATCCTGGCCGATGCCCGGCTCGTTGTAGTTCACGTAACAGGTGGAGAAGATGGCCACCTTGCCCGGCGTGCTCTTGCCCGCGCGGACCGGGAACCCGGCATTGGGACGCGCCCGGCTGCGGAACTTGGCGCTGTGTGTACTCGGGCAGCACGCGGTCCTTGTCGATGCCGAGCCAGCGCTCCATCACCTTGCGGGCCGCGGGAGTACGGTTGGCCGTGTTGACCATCTGCACGACCACCGGAATGGAAGCGAGCTTGCCGAGCGCGTCGGTGCTCGACAGCAGCTTGTCGCGCAGGTTGGTCTGGCCCTTTTTGTACTTGACCGCCTTGGCCCGCAGCATGAGGTGCGGGAAATCGACGTTCCAGGGATGCGGCGGAACGTACGGGCACTTGGTCATGTAGCACAGGTCGCAGAGGTAACACTGGTCGACGACCTTCCAGTAGTCATCCTTCTTGACCCCGTCCACCTCCAGCGTAGCACTCGAGTCGACCAGGTCGAACAGAGTCGGGAACGATGTGCACAGGCTGACGCAGCGCCGGCAACCGTGGCAGATGTCGTAGACCCGCTCCAGTTCCTCGAAGAGCTTGCCCTCGTCGTAGTACTCCGGGTTCTTCCAGTGAATCGGGTGGCGGGTCGGGGCTTCGAGGCTGCCTTCGCGCATCAGGAGTCAGGGTGTCAGAAATACAGAGGCAGACAGAAAGTAACAGGCGCGATAACGCACAGCCTGCGCGAGCGTCAGTCGGCGGGCAGGCTCCGGCTTGCCGCGGCGCCTCAGTCCGCGCAGTTCGCTTCAATCAGTGAGGACGTCCAGCGCCTTCTGGAAGCGATTGGCGTGGGAGCGCTCGGCCTTGGCGAGCGTCTCGAACCAGTCGGCGATCTCGTCGAAACCTTCCTCGCGCGCGGCCTTGGCCATGCCCGGGTACATGTCGGTGTACTCGTGGGTCTCACCGGCGATCGAGGCCTTGAGGTTCTCGCGGGTACGGCCGATCGGCAGACCGGTGGCCGGATCGCCGACCTGCTCGAGGTACTCCAGATGACCGTGCGCGTGGCCGGTCTCGCCCTCGGCGGTCGAACGGAACACCGTCGCGACGTCGTTTTGCCCTTCCACGTCGGCCTTGTTGGCGAAGTACAGATAGCGGCGATTGGCCTGCGATTCGCCGGCGAAGGCTGCCTTCAGGTTGCCTTCGGTCTTGCTGCCCTTCAGTGCTTTCATGGAATTCTCCTCAAATCGGGAAATGGCGACAACGGAGTCTAGCGGTAACGCTCGAGCGGGTTTGATCGACGCATTCCAATCCGCGTTGCGCGCCCGTTGCCAGCGCGAACCCGAATTAGACTAAGTCTAACCAGCTTGATGCTGACTATAGAGCGCGCTCCCGAGCCTGTCAACGCCTGGCCAGCGCCCCGGCCCGCGTACCTCGATTATTGAACGCGTCTTGGCCGCTGCGAGCCGCAACGACCAGGGCTCAGCAGCACGCGAACCGGCGCAAAACCACAGCGCCGCTGCGGGCCGCTATTGTGAGCCCTTGATGGTTCGCGAGGAATTGAGGGGACGACCGAACACCTGCACGAAATACCAGCGGCCCGACTTGCCTTGGGCGGCCCCCACGCCGATCTCGGTCACGTCCGCCTGCAACATGTTGTGGCGATGGCCCGGGGAGTTCTTCCAGCCGTCCATCATGCTGGCGGCCGCATCGGGTTTGTTGAGCTCGTAGCCCACGTTCTCAGCCACTCTCGCGAACTCGTAGCCTCCGGCCGGGATGCGGTCGCTCATGCTCTTGCCGTCGAGGACATGGCCGTTCTTGTCGGTGTCGCCGAACCTGTCCTGACTCGCCATGTTGCGGGCGTGCTTCTGCGCGATCACGATCAGACGCACGCTGGGTTTGAGCGGATCGAGATGATTTTCGCGGCGGAAGGCGTTGGTGGCATCGATGACCTTCTGCTCGATGCCGCTGACCTTGACGCTGGCGGGCGGGGCAGGCTTGGGCGCGCCCGTTGCAGGCGGTACCGGTTCCGCTGGCTTCTTCGGCGCGGGGGCGCACGCCGCCAATACGATCGCTGCAGCGAGAACCAGCCGTGTCCGGAGCATGCGGTAACCCTCCTCGAAGCGCGTTCGGCACAACATCTTGGCCGGGCCCGAAAAGCAATCCGCATGCCGCGCGGACCTGCGCGTCCCGCTGAGGATCAGCCGCCGGGGCCACCGCCATTGACGTACAGAACCTGTGCAGTCACGTAGCTGGCTGCGTCCGACACCAGGAAGGCCACGGCCGCGGCAATCTCCTTGGGGTCACCCGTTCGGCCGAGCGGAACGGAGCGCACGAACGCTTGTGCGCGCTCCGGGCCCATGAAATCGAGCGACTCTTGTAGCATCTCCGTCAGGATCGGGCCCGGCGCCACCGCGTTGACCCGAATCCCGTTTGGCCCCTCTTCCTTGGCCAGAATGCGGGTGAGCGCCTCGAGCCCCGACTTGGACACCGTATAGGCGCCATACGTCGCCGGCATCCGGCTGGTCACGTTCGAGGAGAGGTTGACGATGTGACCGGAGCGGCGCTGGCGCATACCGGGCAGCACCGCCTGGATCAGATGGAACGGCCCGCTCAGGTTCACGCGCAGGATGCGCTCCCATTCCTGCACGGGGGTGTCGCCGAGCTTGGTGCCGGGCAAGTGCACGCCGGCGTTGTTGACCAGCACGTCGACGCGGCCGTGCGTATCGATCACCGCTTGGGCGAGCGCACGTGCTTCGCCGGGATCGCCGACGTCGGCGCGCAAGGCGCTGGCCCGCCCTCCGGCGGCCTGGATCTGTGCGACCACCGCGTCGGCTTCCTCGGCGCGCGCGCGGTAACTGAGGACGACGTTCAAGCCGGCCTTTGCCAAAGCTTCGGCGATCGCGCGGCCGATGCCGCGGCTCCCGCCCGTGACCAGTGCGATGCGTTCCTGACTCATGTTCGCTCCTTCAGAGGAGGCTTCGGATCATGCCGCAAGCACTGCGGCGGCGCAAACTCGCGCTTGTTGGGCAGCCGCACGCGGTGCTATAAGCGTTTGGAAGATAAGCCACGCGGATGACGCAATTTGCCTGCAGAGCTCTTGTGCGCAAGGGGCGCATCGCGCACCCCCGCGTTTGACGCAGGCCGTGTACGGACGGTCGGCCGACAGATTTCTCTCAGGGAGAACCATGGCGATACCTCAGCAGGCGCAAGTGATCGAGATCACCAAGCCCGGCGGGCCCGAAGTCCTGCGACCTGCCGTGCGCGCGGTCCCGCGGCCCGGCGCGGGCGAAGTGCTGATCGCAGTGGCGGCAGCGGGCGTGAACCGGCCGGACTGCTTTCAGCGCGCGGGCAGCTATGCCCCGCCGCCCGGGGCCTCCGACCTTCCGGGTCTCGAGGTCGCCGGTACGATCGCGGAAGTGGGCGCCGGCGTCTCGCAGTGGAAGACAGGCGACGCGGTGTGCGCACTCACGCCGGGAGGCGGCTACGCGCAGTACTGCGTGACCCCCGCCGGGCAATGCCTGCCGGTGCCCAAGGGGTTGAGCCTCGTCGAGGCCGCTTCGCTGCCGGAGACGTTCTTCACGGTGTGGATCAACGTGTTCGACCGCGCCAAGCTGGCGCCGGGTGAAACGCTGCTGGTGCAGGGCGGCAGCAGCGGGATAGGCGTAACCGCGATCCAGACTGCGCGTGCGTTCGGCAACCGCGTGTTCGCCACCGCCGGGAGCGCGGAGAAGTGCGCCGAATGCGAGAAGCTGGGAGCAGAGCGCGCCATCAACTACCGCAGCCAGGACTTCGTCGAAGTGGTCAAGGAGCTGACCGCCGGCAAAGGTGCGGACGTCATCCTGGACATGGTCGGCGGCGACTACGTGCCGCGTGAGCTCAAGTGCCTGGCTACCGACGGGCGCCTGTCCATCATCGCATTCCTGGGCGGAACGCGCGCCACGCTGGACATGGGCGACATCCTGTACCGGCGGCTGACGATCACCGGCTCGACGCTGCGGCCGCGCAGCGTCGAGTACAAGACGCAGGTCGCCGCGGCCTTGCGCGAGAAAGTCTGGCCATTGATCGAAGCCGGGAAGATCCGCCCGGTGATCTACCAGACGTTCCCGTTGGCCGAAGCGTCAAAGGCGCACGCGCTGATGGAAAGCAGCGTGCATGTCGGAAAGATCGTCCTGACGGTCTAATGCAAGTACTGAGTACTGCGTGGGTATCGAATACTCAGTACTCGGCACTCGCACTCCAGTACCTGTTCTTCACGCTGCGACTCGCTCGGGCTCGCGCGCGGACAGTCCGGGGGACGGCTCGCGCGGAGGAGGATTGCGCCGCAGCAGGGCTACGACGTCTCCCTGCTCGGCGATGCGCTCGGCGTGACGGACGTTCTTGATGACCTCGTCCAGGTACAGGTTGCGCCCGCCGAAGTGTTTCTCGGCGTAGCCGTAGGCGGCACCGAGCATCTCGTTCAACCGGTGCTCTGCCGTTGAGTAGAACGCCGGCGTCTTGCACAACAGATCCTGAGCCGACGAGAAACGCCCGGGGCCCTGGGCGTCGGGCTGGCCCTCGGAGGCGAGGCCGCCGGCCACGAACTCTGGGAACAGTCGGTCCCGGCACTTCTCGAGATAACAGCGGTCCGCCATCTGCGCAATGATGTCGGCGGTGCCGAGCATGTTGCCGAGCCGGCGGAACATCGGGGTGGGCACTTCGATGGCGTCCACCGGCATCTCATACCCGGTGAAATGGATGATCTTGGCGGCCACGGCTGCGAGGTCGGACATGCCCAGCCTGCTGACGTATTGTTCGACGAAACGCGATCCCCGGCTCACATGGCAGAGCGTGTACTCCGCTCCGTTCTGGTGGCGGGTGTCGTGCCGATGGCGCAGGTAGCCCACGTCGTGGAGCAGCGCGGTGATGATCCCGAAGCGGAACAGGCGCGCACCGATCGGTTCGGGCCGCCCGTCTGAACGCTCGTAGCCGTCCATCAACCGGGCCATCGCGAGCGCCACCTCCAGCGTGTGCTGGAGATTGTGGTAGGCCGTGTCGCATTCCCGGTAGCCCGGGTAGTCGCCCCGGAAGAGCCGGGCACAGTCGCCGAAAGCGCGGCCCAGGGTTTCCGTGGGGGCATCGGGATACAAGCGCAGATAGATCCGGCTGACCTCCTGGTGAACCGCCAGAGGGTCGGTGGTGTTGACCAGATTGGTTACGTCGTACTCGTTTCGGCGAGGCTCCATGGCCCCCTCCTGATGCTGGGTGCGGCACTCTAACGGATCCGGACCGGAACTCCAAGCCATTGACATTGCTGGCACTTTCTCGGGATCTGGTCCGGCCCGGCGGCTCGAAGTCGCCAGGCAGCGACAATCTAGCACGAAACTTTTCGAGTCGAATGTGGGATTGTGAAAAGACACCAGAATCCCGCCGACCCGCCGGCCCGAAGGGCCTGTGACGGAGTTCCGCGATCGCTACCGGAGCGCTATTGCGGGGTGGCCGAGCCGTGCTCGGGCGGCGCAGCCGCGCAGTCGGCGGACGGGCCGGGCTCGAAGTCTGGGCGGCGCGGAGCGACGCCAGGAAGGAAACGGGACAATTCGCAGAGCGCGTGGTAATAGACCTCGCGCTTGAACTCGATCACGCTCTCCAGCGGGATCCAGTACTCGCTCCAGCGCCAGGCGTCGAACTCGGGGCGCTCGGAGCCGCGCAGGCACACGTCGCAGTCGCGGCCGACCATGCGCAGCAGATACCAGATCTGCTTCTGACCGCGGTAGGGCACGCGGCAGTCGCGCCGCACCCATGACGTCGGCACGTCGTAGCGCAGCCAATGACGGGTGCGGCCCAGGATCTTGACATGCTGGGCCAGCAATCCGACCTCTTCGGTCAGCTCCCGATACATGGCCCGCTCTGGCGATTCACCCGGCTTGATGCCGCCTTGCGGGAATTGCCAGGCGTGCTCGCGCACCCGCTTGCCCCAGAACACCTGGTTGCGCGGGTTGACCAGCACGATTGCCACGTTCGGGCGATAACCGTCACGATCGATCATGGTCGTGACTCCGAACAGATTCTATTGCAGCGATTCTTTCATAAACCATGCCAACAGAGCAATTCGGCGCAGTCGTCTGCAAGCCGGGTTGTCAAATCAGCAGCCTGCGGACCGTATGCGGGTTGAGCCGCTTGAGGGCACCGACGAATTGGACGAATTCCAGGCCATAGACCGCTTCCAGCTGGCGGGCTCGCTCGCGCAGCTCGTCCCAACGGGTGGCGAGCGGCTTGCGCTTGAAGCCCATCGCGATGACATTGCCGCGTTGCGCCGCCGGAAGGCAGCACACTTGACCGTCGAAGGCACCCTCGATGGATTGCACATAGGTGTCGAAGCGGCGATCGTTCCCCCACAGGTTCACCACCAGCACGCCGTTGCCGCGCAACGCGCGCGCCGCATCGCGATAGAACTCGACGCTGCTCAGCTCCGCCACCTGTTCGCTCCCGTCGTACCCGTCCACCAGAATGACATCGGCGCATTCCGGCTGAGCCGCCACCCATGCGGCGCCATCCTCTGCGAGCACGCGCAGCCGCCAGTCGTCGGGCGGCAGGCTGAAATACTGCCGTGCCACGGCGATCACGCGTGGGTCGATCTCCAGCACCACCTGCTCGGCCTCGCGCAAGTGCGCATGGATCCACTTCGCCAGCGAGCCTCCACCCAGCCCCACGTTGATCACGCGCTGCGGCTCCGGCACGAACAGCAGGAAGGCCAGCATGCTGCGGGTATAGGACAGCACCAGCTCCTCCGGCGCGCCGATGCGCATCCCGCTCTGGATCGTGTCGCTGCCCAGATGCAGATAGCGGACGCCGTCCTGCTCGCTGATCTGGACGCTGCCTGCGGCGGACACGCGGGTGCGGCGCTAGCGAGAACAAACCCATATATACCTTTCAGCCTGCAAAGGACGCGACAGGGACGCGAAGGAACGCAAAGGAATTCGCGTCGTGACCGCTCTCACAGTCCTCGAGTGTCCGCTGCGATCATGATTGGTTGCCTGGTTCTTCTTTGCTTGCCCTGGCGTTTCTTCGCGTACCTTCGCGTCCTTCGCGGTGAAAGGCCGTTCCAGCGCCGGGTAGCCAGCGCGTAGCGCCGGTAGAATACGGGTTTTTCAATCGGATCACGCATGCGCGTCAGCACGTTTTTCCTGCCCACCCTGAAGGAAGCTCCGGCTGAGGCCGAGCTGGTCAGCCACAAGCTGATGCTGCGCGCGGGCCTGATCCGCAAGCTCGGCAGCGGCCTCTACACCTGGCTGCCGCTCGGCCTGCGCGTGCTGCGCAGGGTGGAGAACATCGTTCGCGAGGAGATGGACCGCAGCGGCGCGGTGGAGCTGTTCATGCCGGCAGTCCAGCCCGCCGAGCTGTGGCAGGAATCGGGCCGCTGGGAAAAGTTCGGGCCGCAGATGCTCAAGATCAAGGATCGGCACGAGCGCGACTTCTGCTTCGGTCCGACCCATGAGGAGGTGATCACCGACATCGCCCGGCGCGAGATCCGCAGCTACCGGCAGCTGCCGGTGAACTTCTACCAGATCCAGACCAAGTTCCGCGACGAGATCCGCCCGCGCTTCGGAGTGATGCGCGCACGCGAGTTCATCATGAAGGACGCGTACTCGTTCCACGTCGACTACGCTGACCTGGAACGCGAGTACCGCAACATGTACGACACCTACTCGCGCATCTTCGCGCGCCTGGGGCTGAAGTTTCGCGCTGTAGCGGCGGACACCGGAGCGATCGGCGGCACCGGTTCGCACGAATTCCATGTGCTCGCCGACTCCGGCGAGGACGCCATCGCCTTCTCGCCGGATTCGGACTACGCGGCCAACGTCGAGCTCGCCGAGGCGCTGGCACCGTCGACGCCACGAGCCGCCCCAGCGCGCAGCATGGACAAGGTCGCCACCCCCGGGCAACACACGATCGAGGAGGTCAGCGCCTATCTCAAGGTGTCGCCCGAGCGCATTCTCAAGACCCTGCTGGTGGTCACCGGCGACCAGCAAAGTTACCTGCTGCTGCTGCGCGGCGACCACATGCTCAACGAGGTCAAGGCCGCGAAGAAGTTCCTCCTCAACGACGGCTTTCGCTTCGCCTCCGAGGCCGAGGTGCGCCAGATCATGCGGGCCACGCCGGGCTCGATCGGCCCGGTCGGCGACCACCAGGTGCCCATCATCGCCGACCGCGCGGTGGCCGCCATGAGCGACTTCGTCTGCGGCGCCAACGAGGACGGCTTTCACTTCGTCGGGGTCAACTTCGGTCGCGATCTGCCCGAGCCCGAGGAGTACGTCGACATCCGCAACGTCGTCGAAGGCGACCCCAGCCCGGACGGCCGTGGGCGGCTGGGGATCTGCCGGGGTATCGAAGTGGGCCACATCTTCCAGCTGCGCAGCAAGTACTCCGAAGCCATGAACGCGGTCTTCCTCGATGAGGCTGGGCAGTCGCGGCCGATGGAGATGGGCTGCTACGGCATCGGCGTGTCGCGGATCGTGGCCGCTGCAATCGAACAGAACCACGACGAGCGCGGCATCATCTGGCCGCAACCCCTCGCTCCGTTCCAGGTGGCGATCGCGCCGATCGGTTACGGCAAGAGCGCAGAGGTCAAAGCACTCGCCGACCGCTTGCACGAAGAGCTCGCGGCGGCAGGCATCGACGTGCTGCTGGATGACCGCGATGAGCGACCCGGGGTGATGTTCGCCGACCTGGAGCTGATCGGCGTCCCCCATCGCATCACCATCGGCGACCGCGGCCTCAAGCAGGGGCAGGTCGAATACCAGGCGCGGCGCGAGAGCAAACCGCAGATGATCCAGGTGACGCAGGCGCTGGAGTTTGCGCGAAGCTTGGGCGCGCAACCTTAGAACGAGGCGCGCGGTGGCGGAACCTTCTGGGGAACCTCTGATCAAGTGTCATCCCCACGCAGGCGGCGCGCAGGCGGGGATCCAGAGCGGATATCCCTCCCCCTCTTGCGGGGGAGGGCCAGGGGGGGTAAAGAGGTTCGGGCGATGTAACCCTCACCCCCATCCCGGCCTTCCCCCTTACAGGCCTTACAGGGGGAAGGAGCAGGGATCTTCAGCGAAGGGGCTGAGCGACCGATATTGGTTGCGTGCTCTCGACGCTGCGGTTTCTTTGTGCGCCTGGCGCCCGTGCGGTTTTCAGTCTGGTGGGCGCCGTGTTGCTCGCAGCGAGCTCGTCGTTCGCGTGGGCCGGCGCACAGCGGTACGAGCCGCTCGCGGCCAGCGTGCAGGCATCGCTGTATTCCTCGGTCGCCGACCGCGCCAGCCCGCGGCTGGTGTTCGCCTCGCCGGACGAGGCGATGGAATGGCTCGACGAGATGTCGATTCGCCTCGCCAGGCGCATTCCCGACCAGCAAACCCGCCTCGACTTCCTCACCACCGTGCAGTACGAGGCCAAGCGCGCGGGTCTCGATCCCCAGCTCGTTCTCGGCCTGATCGAAGTCGAGAGCGCGTTCCGCAAGTACGCGGTGTCGCGTGCCGGGGCACGCGGCTACATGCAGGTGATGCCGTTCTGGTCGGAGCTCATCGGCACCACCGACCACAACCTGTTCCACCTGCGCACCAACCTGCGCTACGGGTGCGTGATTCTGCGCCACTATCTGGACGTCGAGCGCGGAGACCTCGCGCGCGCTCTGGCCCGCTACAACGGCAGCCTGGGCAAGAAGAGCAGCTACGCCGCCAAGGTGACCACTGCGTGGAGAACCCGCTGGGCGTGGCCGACGGCGCAGGTGACGCGCGTCGCGACGCCGAAGCGGCCGATGCAGTACGTGGGCGAGTCGCAGTAGCATCTACGCCGCCCGCGCCCGCGCCGGCTCCTGGGGCGACGTTCCGAACAGCCGTTCCAACGTCATCGACAGGTCTTCCTGAACACCGCCGGTGAGCCGAACGAGCTGACGCTCGAAGGTCGCCTCGGCGTCCGCGTGCAGGTCCTGCGCGCGGAACACAAACTCGTGGTACACCTCGGACACCCGGATCTCGTCGGCGTCGCGCCCCAGCACCCAGTGATCGTTGGCCGCACGCGCTGCCCAGCCGGCAGCCGCCAGCCGCTCGAGCAGCCCTTCGCACTCCTCCACCGGCAAGCGCAGCGCGATGCGCAGGTCTTGCAGGCTCGGCACCTCGCCCTTCTGGTGCGCCTTGTGCAACAGGCGCAGCAACTGCACCGCGTCGACAAACTGGTTGCCGGGCACGCGGCGGCGCTTGACGCCACCCGCTCGCAGATAGGGCATCGCCGCTGTCAGCTCGGCGCCCACCAGGACGATCAGCCAGGAGAAGTAGATCCACAGCAGGAAGATCGGAAAGCTTGCGAAGGCCCCGTAGACCAGCTTGTAGGTCGGCACCTGTCGCAGGTACGCGCCGAAAGCGGCCTTCATGCCCTCGAACAGCAGGCCCGCCACCATTCCGCCCGCGACGGCATCGTTCACGTCCACGCTGCGCGCGGGCACGGTGCGGTACAGAAACGCGAAGGCCGCGCTGGTCAGCATGATCGGCACCATCTTGAGCACCACCACGCCGGCCCAACCGATGTCGCGTGTGAGCTCCAGCGAGAGGGCAACCATCCAGGAAGTGAGCGACAGGCTCGCACCGATCAGCAAGGGCCCGATGGTGAGCGCCCCCCAGTAGATCAGCAGCCGGCTCACCAGAGGACGCGGCTTGGGTACCCGCCACACCGTGTTGAAGGTGCGGTCGATGGTGAGCATCATCATCACGGCAGCGACGCCCAGAATGGCGAGGCCGGCCGTGGTGAGCCTGCCGGCATTCTCGGCAAACTGCTCCATGTACACCGTGATGACGCGGCCGGAAGCCGCGGGAATCAGGTTCTCCAGGATGAAAGCGCGGATGGCGCCGGCGAACCCGGCGAACACCGGGAAAGCCGAGAACATCGTGAGCGTGACCGTCAGCAGCGGCACCAATGCCAGCAGGGTGGTGAACGTCAGACTCCCAGAGACTTGGGCCAGCCGGTCTTCGCGCACGCGCGCGAACAGATGAACGGCAAACTCGAAGGTGGCGCGGATATGGCGTCGCATAGGCGGGTGTCCTGGTACGGCACTTCTTTATAATATCGGCGTCCAATCCGGCTCTTGAAGCGTGCGGCACGGCCCGTCCGCGTGCACAAGTCCCTGATTGTAGACAGTCGATAACAGTTGCCTGCGCAGGTTCCGGGAGCAAGCAAAGTATCGGCCTGTGAGGGGCTCGCGCCGGCGCGCCCAGCCTGCTGACCCCGGATCTCTACTGCGGCACGCGATTTCGATGGCAGATATCCTCGTCCTCTACTACAGCCGCACCGGCGCGGTGCGGCAGATGGCGCAGTCGGTCGCACGCGGAATCGATGCAGTTCCCGGCGCCAGCGCGCGCTTGCGCACCGTGCCGGCGGTGTCGACCGTCTGCGAGGCCACCGCTCCTGCCGTCCCCGACAGCGGCGCGCCCTACGCCGAGCTCTCCGACCTCGAGGAATGTATCGGCCTGGCAATGGGCAGCCCCACGCGATTCGGGAACATGGCCGCTCCGCTGAAATACTTCCTCGATTCCACTTCCGGCCAGTGGCTGCAAGGCACGCTCGCCGGCAAGCCTGCCGCGCTGTTCACTTCAACCGCAACGCTGCACGGCGGCCAGGAGAGCACGCTGCTGTCGATGATGCTGCCGCTGCTGCACCATGGCATGGTCATCGTCGGCATCCCCTATACCGAGCCCGAGCTGAGCTCGACAGCGAGCGGTGGCACGCCCTACGGGGCAAGCCATGTCGCCGGCGTCGGCGCCGATCGTCCCATCACCGCGGAGGAGCACCGCCTATGTCTGGCCCTGGGTCAACGGCTGGCGCGCACGGCGCTCAAGCTGGCGCGATGACACGAGGAAGCCAAGCGCGCGCCCTGGTGCGCAGCCACCGCAGCGGTGTGCTGTCCACCCATTCGGTGAAGCATCCCGGCTTCCCGTACGGCTCGGCGCTGCCTCACGTCTGCGATCATGCCGGCCGCCCGGTCGTACTGATCAGCCATCTCGCCGAGCACACGCACAATCTCGAAGCGGATGCGCGTGCAAGCTTCATCGTGTGCGCGCAGGGCCCGGACCTGCAAGCGCAGCCCCGCGCCACCTTGCTCGGGCCTGCGCATCCGGCGGCGGACCAGGAATCCATCGCCCAGCGTTATCTGCGCTTCTATCCCGATCACGAGCAGTACCTGCAGATCGGCGGCTTTCGCTTCTTTGCTTTGGAGCCGGTGCAGGTGCGCTACATCCAGGGATTCGGCGGGCTGCACTGGATCGCCGGCGAAAGTTATCTCGCCGCGGACCCCGCGGCGATGGCCGAAGCCGAACCCTCGGTGCTGGAGCACATGAACGCCGACCACCGCGACGCCCTGCGCGCAATACTGCCGGGCGACGCATGCCGTCGATCCCAAGGACGTCGAGATGATCGGTGTGGATTGTGACGGGTTCGACGTGCGCGCGGACGGCAGCCTGCTGCGCTTTGCCTTCGAGGAACCGGTCAGCGACCCGGCCCAGCTGCGGGCAGTGTTCATCGCGTTGAGCCGCAAGAGCCGCGGCGATGCGTGAGATCGCGCACTGGACCGCGATCGTCAGCCTGATCGCGCTGATCTTTCTGTGCCTGCTCTGGGAAGCCTGGCTCGCGCCGCTGCGGCCCGGCGGATCGCTCCTGATGCTCAAGGCGTTGCCGCTGCTGATTCCGCTGTTCGGCATCCTGCGCGGCAAGGTCTACACCTACCAGTGGACCGCGCTGCTGGTGCTCGCCTACTTCACCGAGGGGATGGTGCGCGCCTGGTCCGAGCGAGGGTCGTCGCAGCGCCTTGCGCTCCTGGAGACCGGGCTCGCCTGGTGCTTCTGGCAAGCTGCGTGATCTATGTGCGACTGTCGCGACCAGCGCGGGCGGCTGCGTAGCAGCGTGTTGAAGAATCCATTCGGGTCGCCCGGCCGGGCCGCCGCACCAATGTGAATCCGACCTACCGCGGCCGCTTCGCGCCCACGCCCTCCGGCCCGCTGCACTTCGGCTCGATCGTCGCAGCGACGGGCAGCTATCTCGAGGCGCGCGCGCACGATGGCGAGTGGCATGTGCGCATCGACGATCTCGATCCGCCGCGCGTTGCACCCGGCGCGACGGAGTCGATTCTGCGCTGCCTGGAACAGCTCGGCTTCGAGTGGGATGGGCCGGTCGTCTATCAGAGCCAGCGCGCGCCGGCCTATCATGCGGCGCTCCACCAACTGCGCCAGCGCGGCGTCGTCTACCCATGTGCGTGCACCCGCAAGGAGATCGCCGAACACGCGCAGGCCGGGTGTAGAAGGGCCGGTCTACGCTGGCACCTGCCGCTCGGGAATGGCTGCGGGCCGCGAGGCGCGTGCGCTGCGGCTGCTCACCACCGGAGCGCGCGTGCAGTTCGACGACAGCGTGCTCGGCCCGCAAACACGCGATATCGAGCACGAGGCCGGTGACTTCGTGCTCTATCGCGCCGACGGGGTGTTCGCCTTCCACCTGGCATCCGCCGTCGACGACGGCGAGCTCGGCATGACGGACATCGTGCGCGGCGCCGATCTGCTCGAATCGAGTGCGCGACAGATCCACGTGCTCGGGTCTCCTCGGACTGCCCGTTCCCCGCTATGCTCCATCTGCCTGTAGCGGTCAACGCGCAGGGCGAGAAGCTCAGCAAGCAGACTCTTGCCGAGCCGGTAGACCCGAGCGCGCCGGGCGCGGTGCTGGTCCGCGTGCTGCGCTTCCTGGGTCAGTCTCCCCCGGAGGAGCTGGCCCAGAGCGGAACGGCTCGACGTCTGGCGATGGGCGATTGCGAACTGGCGCCTCGAGCGGGTTCCGCGAGTCAGCGCGTTGCCTTGCACATAACCTCGGTCCACGCTTGGATTCGCGCCAGTGTTCTGCGCTTGACTGGCTCTCCTGCGGCGCGAGTAGCTTGAGCACACGTACACACCGGAGCGAAACGCCATGAGCCAGGCCGCCGATGCACCGTCGCCGGACCTGTTCCTCCAGTCCGTCAGCGGCTACCAGCGCACCGAAGCCTTGCGCGCCGCGGTCGAGCTGGACCTGTTCAGCGGCCATCGCGGAAGGACGCGGCGCAGTCGCCGCGCTGGCCGAGCGCTGCTCGGCGTCGCAGAAGGGCGTGCGCGTGCTGTGCGACTATCTCACCGTCGCCGGCTTTCTGGTCAAGGACGGACGGGCGCTATGCGTTGACGCCGAGCACGGCGAAGTTCCTGGATCGGCGCTCGCCCGCCTACATGGGCGGCACGCTCGGCTTCCTGCTGAGCGAGCACGTGCGCGGCGGCTACGCCAACCTGACGGCCGCGATCAGGAAAGGCGGCACGGTGCAATCGCCGGGCGGACTGACCGACCCCGAGCATCCCGGCTGGATCGCCTTCGCGCGCGCGATGATGCCGATGATGGCGCCGGTCGCCCACCTTGCCGCGCAGCTCATCGATCGCCCGCTCGACGCGAAGCTGGAAGTCCTGGACATCGCCGCCGGTCACGGGCTGTACGGCATCGAAGTCGGCAAGCGTTTCCCGCAGGCGCGGGTCACCGGCCTGGACTGGCCGCGGGTACTTGGAGGTCGCGCAGGAGAACGCCCGGCGGGCGGGCCTGGCGGAGCGCTATCGCGCTCGTTCCCGGCGATGCCTTCCAGGTCGACCTGGGCAGCGGTTACGACGTGGTGCTGATCCCGAATTTTCTGCACCACTTCGGTTTCGATGCCTGCGTGAGCTTCCTGCGCAAGGTCCACGGGCGTTGAAGCCGGACGGTATCGCGCTCACGGTCGAGTTCGTGCCGAACGAGGACCGGGTGTCACCGCCCTTCCCGGCCAATTTCGCCATGTCGATGCTGGCGCTCACCGCCGAGGGCGATGCCTACACGTTCGGGCAGCTCGACGGGATGCTCAAGCAAGCAGGATTCGCCCGCAACACGCTGAAAGCACTCGAGCCCACCGCGCAGCTGCGGTCGTTTCCCGCCGCTAGATAGCGGCCGGCCGTCGAGCGCGGAACGGCGCAATAAGTGATAATGGTCATCGGCCCTGTTCCAGCGTCCTGCCCGCTGGCGGATAGCTGCGCTTGAGGAGAGCGCGAGATGGATACACCCGGTCATGCAGCCGCCAGACCGCCACGCAAGCAACCCGACCTCAAGCCGATTCGCACCGGCGCCGAGTACATCGACAGCCTGCGCAACCGCAAGCTGAAGGTGTATCTGTTCGGCGAGCTGGTCGACGAACCGGTCGATCATCCGATCATCCGGCCGTCCATCAACGCGGTGGCGGAGACCTACGACCTGGCGGTGCGCAATCCCGAGATCGCGACGGCGCCTTCGTCGTTCACCGGCGAGCGCGTGAACCGGTTTCTGCACATCGCCCGGAGCCCGGAAGACCTGGTGATGCAGAACAAGATGCAGCGCCGGCTCGGCCAGCTCACCGGCACCTGTTTCCAGCGTTGCGTCGGCATGGATGCGCTCAACTCGCTGCACTCGGTGACCTACGAGATGGACGAGAAGTACGGCACCGCGTATCACCAGCGCTTCACCGACTTCGTGACCATGGCGCAGCGAGCCAACTTCGTCATCGGCGGCGCCATGACCGACGTGAAAGGCGACCGCAGCAAGGCGCCCAGCGAGCAGGCCGATCCCGATCTGTTCGTGCACGTCACCAGCCGCACGCGACAAGGGCATCACCATCAAGGGCGCCAAAGCGCACCAGACCGGTTGCCTGAACTCGCACTGGCTGATCGTGATGCCGACCATGCGGCTCGGGCCCAGCCGACAAGGACTACGCGATCGTGGGCGCGCTGCCCGTCGACGCTCCGGGCATCACCTACATCTACGGCCGCCAGTCCTGCGACACGCGCAGCCAGGACGAGGGCAGCATCGACGCCGGCAACGCCCGCTTCTCCGGTCAGGAAGCGATGATCATCTTCGACGACGTGTTCATCCCCTGGGAGCGGGTCTTCATGGACGGCGAGAGCGAGTTCGCCTCCATGCTGGTGGAGCGCTTCACCTGTTATCACCGCCGCAGCTACGTCTGCAAGACCGGCGTGGGCGACGTGCTGATCGGGGCGGCGGCCACGGTCGCGGACTACAACGGCGTGGAGAAGGTCTCGCACATCCGCGACAAGCTGGTGGAGATGACCCATCTCAACGAGACCATCTACGGCACCGGCATGGCGGCGAGCTATCAGGGCATGCCGATGAAGTCCGGCGTCTATCATGCCCGACGAGATGCTCGCCAACGTCTGCAAGCATCACGTCACCAAGATGCCCTACGAGATCGGCCGGCTCGCGCAGGACCTGGCCGGCGGCCTGATGGTCACCATGCCCTCGGAGAAGGAGCTGCGCCATCCCGAGCTCGGCGCGATCATCGAGAAGTACCTGAAGGGACGGGCGGAGATTCCCGACCGAGGACCGCATGCGCATCCTGCGCCTGATCGAGAACATGACCCTGGGCCGCAACGCGGTCGGGCTATCTCACCGAATCGATGCACGGCGCCGGCTCGCCGCAGGCGCAGCGCATCCAGATCGCGCGCGCCATGCAGATCGAGTTCAAGAAGCAGCTCGCCAAGACGCTCGCCGGGATCGCACCGGATTCGCGCCAGGAGATCGAGGACGACCTGTCGACGTACATGGCGAGGGTCTTCGCGCCGGTCGT
>CAVYZA010000018.1:0-51508 GCA_963772865.1 uncultured beta proteobacterium
GCCGAGACACAATTGAAGATCTGGGACACCGACAACGACGGTACGATGGACCTGGCAGAAGCCACCAAGGCCGCAGCCGCCAAGTTCGACAGCTTGGAACGTGATCATGATGGCACGCTCGACATGAAGGAGATGGCGCCGACCAAGGTCGACAAGGCCGCCTTCACCAAGGCCGATCCCGACAAGGACGGCACGCTGACCAAGCAGGAGTACTTGACCATCGTCGAAGTGCGCTTCAAGTCGGCGGATCCAGATCACGACGGCACGGTCTCAGCCGCAGAACTCAAGACACAAGCCGGGCAGGCGCTTGGTCTTCTGTTGAAGTAGGGGTACGACTATGGCAGACGACTTGAGCAAACGAGGCCGCCGGATCCCCTTCGGATCAACGTGAACCAACCCCACGAAGTACAGTATTGGACCAGAGAACTTGGGATGAGCGAAGAACAGTTGCGAGCCGCCGTGAAGGAGGTAGGCGTGATAGCTGCGACGCTTGGTAGAGGGAATTTCAATCTCGGGTGGAGGTGCTACAAATGTGTGATTACCCAAGCGTTTCTCGCCGTTCATTCGTGAAGGGTGTTGTCCTTCTGGCGGGCGCGACAATTCCGGGACTAGACGGCAACCTGTTAGTTACGAAACATAGTGGTGACCCAGCTTCCGGTCTGCAGCTTGGCGAGTGAACGCCACTGGATGGTTTGCCGCTGGCGTTGCGACGTCGCTGCCAAGCGGCCACCTCACGAGCGAGAGGAGCTGTCGTGTCCGCTCTATGCGACGGTTCAGGCACTGACGCCCGAGCGCGGCGATCTCTATCTCGGCCATGTTCAGCCAGCTTGCATGTTTGGGCGTGGTAGTGGAACACCACCCGGCGAAGAAGCTTGGTCGCGGCCCGCACGCCAAGGGTCTGCACAAAGCAGGAACGGAAATGAAGATACCAGGTTGTCGAGGACCAGATGGATGCGTGTGGCCGAACGGTACACCCTGTAAATCAGATGCTGCACGAAGGCGACGAAGTCCACCTTGCCACGATACCGGGTGCACCTGCGTCACCCGTCGACCCCCGACGGTTCTACCGCGACGAATACGTTGCATGTCCCGGATCGAACATACTCATAGTCCCGACGCAGCACCGTTCCCGGCACCATCGGCAGGCTCGGCCGACTGTCGTGCAGCAGTTGCTTGCTCTTCTCGTCCACGCAGACCACCGGTTCGTTCGCGCTCCAAGGCTTGGCGTAGAGATCCAGCAGGTCGTACATGCGCTGCCGGTACTCCTGCGTCAATACGCCCACGCACCACATCATTTCTCGCCACGGCTTGAGGCAGTTTTTTTTAGCAGCCGACGGATCGTTTCGCGGCTGATGTCCTGCATGCTGGGGCGGCTTCGGGCCTCGCGCTCTAGCAACACCAGAGTCCAGCGCTTCGCTCCTGCCGGTGGTTTGGAGCAGGCCAGCGCGGCCACCTCCGCCTCGACGTCGGTCTCGTACTTGCGAGGCGCCCCGGGTCGCGCCACGTCTCGCAGCGCATGGTCCAGCCCGCCCTCCAGATACGCCGCTCGCGTGCGCCAGATCGCCGTGCGACCGACCCCAAGAACCTGGCAGATCAGCGCCTCGGGCACCTTCTCGTCGAGCGCTGCCAAGATATGCGCCCGATTGACTTCTCTTGCATGGCGAAGACCCTTGCTGCGCCATTCCTCGAGCACCTTGCGATCCTTGTTCGACAGCCTCAATTCGGTCTGGCGCATGGTCGTGCCCTCCGTTCTGCAGTGGGAACACGACCATTGTACTAATGATTCGTTATTTGCGTGTTAGTGTACTAGTTACGAGCATGCCGGCCTTTGGACAAGCAAAGGCCACGAAAGCAGCTATGCAGTATCAAGAAAGACCCAACGGAAGCAAGCAATGCAGTAATTGTCTTCAATTCGTTCCTGGCGAGAAGCCAAAGGACAGCGGCACCTGTAAGATCGTGGACGGTTCCATCAGCCCAAACGGTTACTGCATCGCTTGGGTGCGTAAAACCGTAGCCTCACATTCTTGCCAGAATTAGCCGACCAGGGGAGCCGTGGTCATGGCGTGGGGGATGACGAGTCGTCGTGCGCAGGATTGGCGCGGATCAACGGCCTCAACCAGCGCGCAGTGAATCAAAACGTGAGTGCTCGCCTCGGCTCGGCGCGGACACTGGCAGTTTGCGCCCGCAGGTCTATAGTAGGTCGTATCGGGACCACCCTCATGGAGGCGTCCATGTCTATCGCGATGACCGTCGACAAGTACCTGAGGCAGCTGCAGGTTCCCTATCACATCCTTCCCCATTACCGCACCGGCTCCAGTCTGGAGACGGCCCGTGTCGCCCATATCTCGGCCCACCAGCTGGCTAAAGCCGTCTTGCTTGAAGACGACGCCGGCTATCTGATGGCCGTGCTGCCGGCGAGCGAACACGTCCACCTCGGAATGCTGCGCGAGCAGCTCGGACGCACCGTCGGCCTGGCCACGGAGCGCGAGGTGATGGAGGTGTTCAAGGACTGCGACATGGGAGCGATCCCTCCGCTGGGTCCAGCTTACGGCGTGCCCATGATCGTGGACGAGGAACTGACGCGGGAACCCGAGCTGTACTTCGAGGGCGGCAGCCATGTGGACCTGGTGCACATGGACTCCATCGAGTATATGAAGTTATGCGAAGGGGCCGAGCGCGCGCACTTCTGCGCCCCGCACTGACTCATCCAGTGTGCGCTGGGTTGCAGCCCACGCTCTGCGGCACGTCGTCCGTCGGTGAGCTGATGGAGCGCTGCTCCTGCCGTTGGCGGCTGCCCTAACTGGGGCGCCTGGACGTGTGCTGGCCGCGCAGATGGCCGAATCGTCGGGAATCGAGCGGTCCGACGTCTACTCCCTCTTCCCGACGCTGGTCTGGAGGATCGAGTTGGAACGCGCGGTGTACGAATCGATCAACGCACGACTGCTGCCGTTTCTGCGCGAACTGCGGAGAAAGCGCGTGCCCACGGCAGGGGAGAGCTGGCAGTCCTCCGTCGCGCTCCACGAGCGCGAGGAGCGAACCGTGAGCCCGCTGCGTCACCTCCTCAGCATCGCGCCATCGCGCATCAGGGATCGCCCTCATCGCCTGAAGCGCTCCAGGTATCATCCGGCGGCCGGAGTTGCCCAACCGCCGGGCCGCTCTAAAACGTGTCGAGGAACTCTTTCCACGGTGTCCCTGGCAGGGTCTCCGTAGTGGAATGCCCGTACGCGCGTATGATCATTGCCGCTTTCTCGATCTGCTTCACGTCGCTGGCCTCGACGATATCCACCACGTCAAACCGCCCGAGGGTGGCATAGCTGACCTTCCAGGCGACGCCCGGGCACTCGGCCCGGATCTTCTGCGCCACGGTCGCGGCGAGCTCTTTGAAATCCTTCGGGTCCCTGAGCGCATCGGGGGAGAGCTTGCTGAGGATGATGTAGGTTGCCATGACTACCTCCATTGCACTGGCCCTGTGGAATTGCAGGGCCGGGTCTGCGCGAGGAGCAACCCCTTCGCGCCGGGGAGTCCCGAGCACAACCGGTTTCCATTATAGAAACCGCGAGCGTAAGGTAACAGCCGCTGCGAGCATGAGACGGCCGCATTGCGTGACCATGCGGAACAGATTCTTCAGGCCATGGCGAAAGATTAATTACTGTAATGCCTCAAACCAGGGACGCTCAAGCGGCGAAATCGAAGCGGCGAGCGCCCAAGCTAGTCGTCGCCCCCGGAGACAGCGGTACAAACGCACGCGCTCTTGCGGGCGTGGAGCGGCTCCCAGATCAATCAATTGGCCGCCAGGTACCGCGCGCTGCTGGCCAGCGTCCGTCGCCTATAGATACACGCCTAACCCGGACGTCCGCACTTGGAGGACATGGTCCGCTTCAATGAGGCTATCGATCAAGCGCTCGCCGAATCGATCGGACATCCCGGCGGGCATCTGCTTTCGACATCAGCCACCGGCTGTTATCGACCCGAGACCAGCCGTTCAAGCTACGGAGACGGCCTCAGTCCAGTGCCCAGATTCATCCTGTCGCGGCGCGGCAATATTCTCTCTATAGAACCCCCTCCATAGAAACCTGAGCGTCGCGATGCCCGCGAGCGCTGCGACCTTACGCAGCAGGTGTGTGGCATTTGCGCCTCACGTGGGCCGAGCGCGCCGCGGCGCAATGTCGAGCAGTCACAGCAGCTTCGCTGCGGATGGCCCTCTGACCATGCAGCGCAAACGCCCCACCCCCTTTTGCGCGTCCACGCAATTGCGTCGCTGATTCATGCGCTTGCGCGCACATCGCGGAATGGCACGGCGGTTGCGCTAGGGGTTCGCGTCGTCACCTGACCGTGGGCGCACGTCGATGGTCACCAATGCGAGTGCAGAGGTGCGCGCGATTGCGCGAGCGATACAGCGATACCTCGAGCAGCACCCCAATGCGGCGGACAGCGCCGACGGCATCCATCGATGGTGGCTGGTTGCGCCGTTCAGCGAGGGACCGCTGGAGAGCGTCGAGGCCGCGCTGGATCTGCTGGAGGAGCAGGGCATCGTCGGCAGGACGGTGCTGGACAGCGGGCGGGTGATTTATTCGGCAGTTCGGCGGACGTATCGGCCGACGCATTGAGCGCCTGCTTCCCAGATGGACGGGCAGGCACGGGAGTGAACAGGCATGGCGAACTCCGCGGCGATCGCGGCAGCCGGCAAGAGTATCGAACGCTTGCTCAATGCAGCGTTCGAGAACAATCCACCGGTCGAGGGCAAGAACACGCACGCGGTGCTGGTGCGCACCGACGACTTCAAGGACGCCAACGTCGGCAACGTCATCGGCTCGCCGGCGTTGTCGATCTACCTGTTCCGCATCGACTTCAACAAGACCATGCGCGCGGCCTGGTCCGCGGTCGGTTTTCACGAGGGGCGCTCGCATCTGGCGCTCGATCTGCACTACCTGCTCACCGCCTGGGCGGACAACGCCGAGCACGAGCATCTGATCCTGGGCGAAGCCTTGCAGACGCTGGAGACCACGCCCATCTTCGGCGGCGCGCTGCTTTACCCGTCCAGCGACTGGGGTGCGAACGAGTGCCTGCAGCTGGTGATGGAGGAGGTCTCCACCGAGGCGCTGATGCGCACCTTCGACTCCCTGCCGACCGACTATCGCCTGAGCGTCCCGTACATCGCCCGGGTACTGCGCGTGGATGGCCGCCAGCGCCAGCCCGACGTGCCGGTCACCACTCTGGTCGACGGCCTGGTCCCGAGCGCCCGGCTGTGAACCTGTTCCTGCCCAGCCGCTTCGACGAGCGCGTCACCCGCCTGGCGCTGGGCATCGAAGCGCTCGATGCCCAGCGCGGCAGCCGCGTTCCGCATCCGCTGCAGATCACCTTCGATGAACTGCCGTTGGGGATGCGCCGGCCCGACATCGTGCGTCACGACTCCTGCGTGTTCGTGCTCCTGTATGCGCCCGAACTGCAGGACGCGGTGGTGCTGCGCGTGTTCGATTCCGCCGACAGGTTGTGGCGCGCCGAGACGGATCGCCGGCGCTATGTGCCGCGGCGCCTGCGCATCCCGGTGTTCGCGCAGGCCGATGCCGATGCGCATCCCTATACCGAACGGGTGCGCCGCCCGGCACTGTTTCCCGGTGCGGCCTACGACGTGAGCGAGTCCATCACCGGCATGCGCGGCCGGGTGGAGCGCGCCGGCGTTCCGGTGCGCTGGGCGCGCGTGCAGGCCATTCACCCGACCAGCGGGTTGACCGTGGGCCGTGCGCATTGCGACGACCGCGGCGAGTTTCTGCTGTTGCTGGAGCCGAGCGCTGCGCCGCTCGGAGACCTGAGCGATCCGCTCACGTTGAACCTGCGCGCGTGGGCGCCGAAGCCGCCGCCCGCACCGGTGCCGGACGAGGTGAAGCGGCTGGATCCGTTGTGGGATCTGCCGGTGGAGCAGGTGCCGGCCCCCGGGTTGCCCGACCCGGTGTGCGCGGGCGACCTGCCATGGGACAACTGGGTTGCGGCGGCGGGTGTCACTTCCGCGTCGTTCCCGCTGGGGAGGTTGATGCGCCAGCAGCCGGCGCTCGCCGTTTGAATCGCCCGCAAGGGCCGCATATGTAAGGAGAGCTTCGATGCCCGAGTACCTCTCGCCAGGCGTGTATGTAGAGGAAGTCAGCTTCCGCTCCAAGTCCATCGAAGGGGTGCCCACCAGCACCACCGGGATGGCCGGCCTCGCCCAGTTCGGGCCGACCTTCTACGCCGCTGCAACCGCAGGGGTTCGCCTGCGTGGAGCCACAGAAGCCGCCTCCGGACAAACCGCCCAAGGACAAGCCCAAGCCCTCGGTCGTGCACGATGTGCTGCGCATCGAGTTCAACAAGGACGCGCCGCAGACCTGGTACGACCCGGCGTCCAGTTTTCGCGCCAGCGTCACACCCGACGGGCAGCGCAGCTTCGAAAGCCTGGTCCTGGCGCTGAAAGCTGACGCCGACCTGAAGGTCGAGCTCGCCGGCCACGCGTCGATCGAGAAACCGGCGGGCGATGCGGGTTACAACGACCGTCTCAGCGAGCGCCGGGTGCGGTTGATCCTGAGCGAGCTGGACAAGCGCGGGCTGGGCGGCGCGCGCTTGGGGAGCCCGCCGGACGGGTCGATTGCAGCGGGTTGCCAGGACCTGTCGCCGGGTCTCCTGGCATGCGGCGACAGCGGCGCCTCGCCGACGCCGTCGGCGCAAGACCGGAACGTCACCGCGAACACCTTTGGACCTGGGCAGTAAACCTGGCATCTATGGCGCCAGGCATAGTTGCCTTGGGCAAGCCCCTGGCCTAGACTGGGGATGCAGGCGCTTCGAATCGAGGGTGCGCCGCGATAATCATGGGTCAAAGAGGGGACACGATGGCCTTTTTCAGGTGGTTTGGGGGTAGTGTGGGGACAGCCTTGGTGACGGCTGTTGCGGCGAACGCAGGGGCGGTCGCCCCGACCGACTTGCCGTCCGTGAACGACAGAGTGGCGGCGATCCGCGCGAAGGCGGCGGAGCGGTCCGCAACGCATGTGCAAGATGCGTTCGATGGGCCGCCGCAGATCGTTGCGTGGAACGACTGGAAAAACGGATAGGCTCATCCGCTTCGACAACCGGGTGCCGCTCAGGCACCCGGATGCGTGGCCGGGCGTCAAAGCATTGCCGGGTGTGCAGGCTCGCCTGAGCTTGCCGTCGTTCGTGCGGCGCTGAGTTCCAGGCTCGGCGCGTCGAGCACCAGACATGACACTCGGTATCGCGGCTTTCTCTCCACCGCTCGAGGTCAAGCTGCTGGTCCTGCAGGCGACGCCGTTCTGCAATATCGACTGCAGCTACTGCTACCTTCCCCATCGCGATTCCACTGCCCGCATGACCTTGCCGGTCATCGAGGCGGCGGTTCGCAACGTCATCGACAGCGGCCTGCTGGGCGGGCGCCTGAGCGTCGCATGGCATGCCGGCGAGCCGCTCACGGCCGGCCTCGAGTTCTATCGTCGAGCTTTCGAGTGCATCGATGCGGTCGTCGCCGGGCGTTGCCCGGTGCGGCATTCGATCCAGACCAACGCGATGCTCATCGACCAGGCATGGTGTGACCTGTTCGCCGCGCGCGGGGTCAAGGTCGGCGTCAGCGTGGACGGACCGGCCTTCATCCACGATCAGAACCGCAGGACGCGCGACGGCAAGGGCACCCATGCCAAGGCCATGCGCGGCGTCGAGTGCCTGGTTCGCAACGGGATCCCGTTTCACGCGATTGCGGTGGTGACGGCCGCCGCGCTGCCGCACGCGGACGCGATCTTCGACTTTTTCCTCGCCGAGGGCTTTCACGAGGTCGGCTTCAATATCGACGAGCTGGAAGGCGAGCGCCGGCAGTCCAGTCTCGGCCGCGAGCACGAGCACGCCTTCGAGCTGTTCCTGCAGCGCATGCTCGAGCGCTCCCGCGCAACCTCGGGCACGGCTGCGCATTCGTGAGGTGGACGAAGCGGGCAAGGCGATCCTGCACGGGTTGCCCGCCGTCGAGATCGGCGGTACAGCGCTACCCGCACAACGCGCAGGTCCTGCCGCTGGAGATCGTCAGCGTCGACCACGCCGGCAACTTCTCGACGTTCTCCCCCGAGCTCATCGGCCAGCCGCGCAGCGAGTACGGCGATTTCGTGTTCGGCAACGTGCTGAAGGATTCGCTGGCGAGCGTTTTTTCCAATCCGCATTTCGCGACCATGTACCGGCAGGTCATCGCAGGCGTCGAGCGCTGCCGGCGCGAATGCCAGTACTTCGAGCTGTGCGGCGGCGGCGCACCCGCCAACAAGCTCTACGAGAATGGCTCGTTCGCTTCCACGCAGACCGGCTATTGCCGCAACGTGGTCATGACTCCGTTGCGCCTGATGCTTGCAGAGCTCGAGCAGCGCCTGCAGGCGTAACGCACCTCAGGACGCGTAGCACTGCTTCTTGATGGCCTCGCGGTACGCGGGCAGGCCCGCGGCCGGCGCCGGCAGCTCGAGGTCTTTCGCAAGTGCTTCGGCCACCGCGAGCAATCGGTCCGGGTCCAGGACCAGGTAATAGTCGACCAGCACCAGGCCGTCAGTGGTTTTCTTCTTCGTCCGGATCTGCAGGCAGTGCGCCTGGGGCGTGAACTTGATGCCGACCGGCGTGCCCACGCCGTTCGGGGGATAGTGCTCCATCAACAGCGCCGCGTGCTTTTCGTAGCGTTGCTGGTAGACGCGAATGACGGGCGAAGGGCTGAGCGCATAGATCGCATAGATCGGATCGCGGTCGGCATCGTAGACGGCGAGCGCAGTGGGGCGGCCGCTGGTGGCCACGCGCACGAAGTCGGAGCGGAACTCTGCGCCCATGCGCGGCTGCTCCTTGTCTGCGCGCCAGATCTGCACGTACCCGTCCCCTCGCACCGTGACCAGACTCGGCTTCGCGCTGTCGCGCGAACCCAGGAACACCGAGGCCACGCCCTTCTGGTCGGCTGACGCAGGGGATCCACTGGCGCCCGCGCGCATGACGTGCTTCTGGACACCGTCGAACAGGCTCGCCGCAGCGGAACCGGCAGGATTCGACGCACCGGCCTCGACGGCGCGCGGCAACCATTCCAGCTCACGAGCCGGCCCGCTGTCCGCCGGGTGGAGGCATTCGAAGCTCACGGTCTTGTCGTCCGCGCTGAAGCGCAGGGACCGGTCGAGGCACGGCTGCACCCGCTTCGTGGGTTCGTCGCGCAGCAGCCGGGTCAGTTTCACCGGCTTGAGCGCCTGGGTGTTGGTCCACGCGGCGTCTTCTTCCTTGAGATCGCCTTGTACCACCCTGCCGTCCTTGGCAACCACCAGCTGCAGGTTCGGGCGACACCAGCTCGAACACCTTCAGGTCGACTTTGCCGCCCTTGTCCCACGCCGCCGCCAGCAGGTTGCCGCGCAGGTTGGTGGCGAACAGAGGACACGCGTCCAGGAGCCCGCCGAGCTTGGTCGGGGGGCCGAAATCAGATCGGATCGTGACCGCGTACTTGTCGGGACCGTGGTAGACCTGCATTCGCTCGCACTCGATGCTGGGAACGCCGGGATAGGCGGCGAGGGTGCCGAGGGTTCCCTGCCGCGCGCGGTCGCCGATGACTGCCCCGATCGCGTCGTTGGCGATCTGTCCGGCATACGCCTCGTCGATCGCCATCGAGCGCCCGGCCGCGCGCAATCCGGCCACCGCCTGCGTCAGCCGCTCCTTGCTGTCCTCGGACGCCTGCGCCCTGGCGAGGTGCTGGGTGGCCAGCCCGGTCCACACGACATACCAGGCATACCAGCCGAGCGATGTGGCCAGGCCCACCACGACCACGGTGGAGACGATCGCCAGCCGCGACTGTCTGCGCTTGTCCCTCTCCTCGACTTCCCATCTTCGCTTCTTCAGCGGATCCCAGCGATCTGCCAGCGCCGGATGCGCGATTCTCCACGTCCCGCGGTTCAAGAACGCGAGCCGGGAGCGTTCGAGAAACTCGTTCAGGGTGAGCGGCGCTTGTCCGTACAGGGTGAATTGGTCCGCCGGCATGACGGCCGGGCGAACCCGTGCCAGCACAGACGCGCCGAGGTCTGCCAGCCGTGCGCTGAGCCCGCGCTGAGCCGGGCGCGAGCGGCCTGCCTCCGCGCTGCCCCCGCCCATGCTCATCAGCGCGTCGATGAGGGTGTCGCGCTCGGGCTCGGCTTGCGCTTCCAGCAGCTCGTCCGCCTTGAGCACCAGGAACACCTTGCAGCTGAAGAAATCCACCCGCTCGTTGTGGTGCCGCGATCTGCGCGGGCGGTAGATCTTGTTCCCGCAGCGCGTCTGCGGATCCTCGAACAGGTGCCAGAGGCAGAACTCCAGCAGGGTGGCATCCTCGCGGTCACCGGTGACCTGGCTCACCATCTCCTTGACCAACCCGTCCTGAAAGCGCAGGTTGGCTGCCTTCGCCGTCTCGCCGATCAGCTTGAGCAGAGCCTGAGGGGCGTGCCTGTCCGCTTCGCTGAGCGCCTCCACCTGCTCGGCGATGCTGCCGAAGGGGTTCTCGAAGTCGCGCTGCAGGGCGCCCAGCGCCTGCACGTCGAACTCGTCGAGCGTGCGCCGGCTGGAGCCGGCCGGCTCTGCGCCGTCTGCATGCTTCGCCAGCTCGCTGGTCCAGTAGTCGAGAATGCCCTGGGCGGCCTTGCGCTCGAAGGCTTCGTCGAAGTACGCGCCGCTGCGCGCCAGCCGGTCCACGAAGGCGCGAATCTGCGGCAGGTCTTCACGCTCCGGCGCCGCGGACAGCAGGTGCTCGTGCTCGGCGAGAATCGCGTCGACCGTCAGGAAGGGTGTGCCGCTCGTGGAGAGGTTGCCATTGTCCATGTCTTGCCTCAGGCCGGGGCGGCGGTGAGCGCTTCACCCAGGCGGTTCTTCACTTCCCGAAACGCGCCGGCGAGCGCCTCGTCGACGGCCTGGAAATGCGGCTCGATGTAATCCTGGCCCTGCCGGAGCTTGTTCAGGAAAGCGTCCCGCTGCGACTCGTCCGCGTTGTCGAGCATGGCGCTGATCTCGTCGCCGCACTTTTCGATTTCCTGCCAGTCGCTGTTGCCGGAGCTGATCAGGGCAACGGCCCAGTCGTCGGCCTTGGTGGCGGCGCCGACGAAGGTGTCCCAGAAGCCGCGGGCGGCTGCCACGTACCCTTTCATGCGCGAGCAGGCGGAGCGCAGCAGGGCCGGCGTGAAGCTCGCCTCCAGCAGTCTTTGCAGCGACGAGAGCTCTTTCAGCGTCTTCTCCAGGAGTTCGTGCTCCTTGTGCCAGCAGGTCGCATTTCACGAACAGGGGCGGTTGGCCGGTCAGGGCCCGGTAGCCTTCGTCTACTCGCGCCATGTAACTGGGATAGCTCGTCGAAATCTGCTCGCGCACTCGCGTGAAGGTTGTTCCCAGCTCACCGAGGCGCAGCTCCTTCCAGGATCCTTCCGCCAGCTTGTTGAACGAATCGCGCTGGGTGGTGAGCTCATAGGTGAAGTTCGCAATGGCTTCCTCCGCAGCGTTCGCGTCGGCCTTGCCGGGCGCCTGCGCGGCGGCGGGCGACGTTCAACAGTTGTGCGAGCACTGCAGCCAGGTGGCTCAGATTGTCCGCTTGGCGCTTGGCTTCGGCAGGTGAGAGGACCTTCGGCTCATCCAGGGTGCCGATGTCGTCGAGCGCCGTCTCTGCGCTGCGGGCCGCCCGCTTCAGGCTCTGCATGGACAGGTTTTGCGGCGTTTGCGAGCGCAGGAAGCGCACCTCCTGGTCCATGTACAGCTCGTGGAGGCGGTCGGCGATGGACTTGAAGTGGTGCAGCCTGAGGATGATCGCGCCCACGGCGGTCAGCTCGGCCAGAGCGGAGTGCGCCTTTGCGTTGTCGGGCGGTGTCTGCGCCTGGGCGGAATCCAGGCGTTCCTTGACGCGTTGCTTGAGATGCTCGTCGAGCTTGTCCCGGAACTGCTCGGGGCCGTCGTACTCGTTGTAGGCGCCCTTGAACGAGCCGTCCGGGTTGCGGAACTCGCCGAAGAACGCCTTCACTGCATCCCACTGCTTTTTCTTTTCCTCGAAATCGGGGTCGTCGAGCGTGAGACTGGGAATGCCCATCCGCCGATACACCAGGATCCTGGGCCAGCCGGTCTGTTCCGCCGCCTCGCAGCGCTTCGAGGTATTCCCACTCCGTACCGGACCGGTACGCGCTGCCATCGGGCTTGCGGTCGAAGGTGTCGGGCAGCGGCGTTCCCATGCGCGACCACAGGATCACCACGGCGACGTCGCATTTCGACGGCGGCGTCAGCCCCTGCTGGATGGCCGCTTGCGGCGTCATGCTGGCGTCCATCGCCGCCCCGCCGGGGCCATCCCAGGCGACCGCGTCGACGGCGATGCGATCGCGCAGCAGGGGGTCCTTGGGCAATCGCTCGATCACTTCCCGCGCGATCTTGCGCTCCTCGCTCACGTCGCCCGGCGAGGCGAGGAAGATGCGCAGGTACAACGGGGTGGCCGGATTGCGCTGTTCGCTTTCGTCCATTTCGCCAGTCTTGAGTGGAGCGGCGACCGGGGGATGCCGCGCCACTCCAACAGCAGTTTATGCCAAAAAGTTGGCATCTCTGGTCATTTGTCCCACGCTTGCAGGCGCCGTGGGCCGCCGAAACTGACAAAACGTGAGGTTTCGGCGAAACTGGGGCAGGTGTCCTGTTATGCCCCGGCCGGCTTCTCGGTTGCGGGCTGCTGCGCCTTGGCGGTGGCCTGCTGCCAGGCCTCGCCTTCCTTGCCCAGGATGGCTTCGACGCGCGCGACGAACTCTGTTTCCGGATGCTCCCCGTTGTAGGGCGCCACCCCGGTCAAGACCAGGAATTTCTCGCGCTTGAGGGCCTCGGCGGTGCCGCGATAGAGCAGCCAGTTCTCCTGGAATTTGTAGACCCCCAACGCGCCCGTGACGATCGCCACGAACACGCCCAGGAGGCCGACCGCGATCTGGGCGGCCACGCTCTGCTGGGCGTAAGCGGCAGCGAATGGAATCAGGGCGGCCGCCAGCACCTCGGCCAGCCGCAGGCGCTTCCAGGTCCTCTGCGCTTGCCCGCTCTCCTTGGAATACCACACGATCTGGTCGTCGACGCGCTTGGCCATGTAGTCTTCCAGACTGATCTGGTTCATCGCTGCGATCTCCCTCCTTGAGCTACGGAACGGACGCTCGGAACCTGCTGCGTCAACGGGCAAACATCCGTAAGCGGTATGTAGGTGCACGCCGGTGGGCTCGCCTGCATGACGACCAGGAGCGCAGGCTACGCCGGTGCTGCTCCGACCTTCACCAGTCACATTGGAGCGACGATGCTGAATAACGTCAAGGATTTTCGAGCGCTCGTCGACGGCATCGCCGCCGACCGCGCCGCCACAGGCCGCGCTGGCGAGCCGGAAGGCCGGCGTGCTCTTTCCGAGGGCCCGCGCAACGTCAGTCGTGCGCTACGCTCGCCGCCCACAAGATGCCGCCCAGCAGGTGCTGCAGGAACAGGGGCTCCTGGTAGGAGGCCGAGGTATGGCCAAGGGCGGTGTACCAGGCCGGTCCTCCCGCGCGCGTGTGGCACCATGCCATTGGGTGCTGTGCGCCCATCGTTCCGCCACCATAGCTGCCCTCGTCGATCCGCAGCAGCACGGTCACGTCCGCTCCTGGATCGCCGCGAAAGTTGTACCACTCATCAGTGCGCCGCCACTCGGCAGGCAGGTGGAGGGTGGAGGCGTGGGTCACAGCGACGACCTGCAGGGTCGCCGGCTGGATTGCCGGATGGCTCTGGAAGTAGCTGCCGACAAGTCGCCCGTACCAGGGCCAGTCGTACCCGGTGTCGGCGGCTGCGTGGATGCCGACGAAGCCGCCGCCCTGCTGGACGAAGGACTCGAAGGCTGCCCGCTGAGCTGCGTTGAGAATGCTTCCGCTGGTGTTCAGGAAGATCACCAGCCGATAGCGTGCCAGTGTCGCAGGGGCGAACAGCGCAGCGTCTTCCGAAGCGTCGACCTGGAAGCCGTTGCTTTGCGCAAGCGCCTTGATGGCCTCGATCCCTTCGGGAATGGAAGCGTGCCGATAGCCGGCTGTCTTCGAGAACATCAGGGCCGAAAAAGCCCGCGCAGTGCCCGACGGCTCAGCCCCGAGCGCTGCCCGGGTTGCAGCGAAGAGGCAGGCGACAAAGACCAGAGCTGCGCAGCGCATGGATCAGACCGGGGCAGAAAGCCGGCGGATAGACGCGTCGCGCACGGCCGCCTATCTGGCTAGCGCGCGATGGCCTTCGTCGCGGCCGGCTCCCCCAGCTCCTTCAATATAGACCTCACCCGCTGCACCCGCGGCGCCAGCTGCGCATGCTTCTCCTCGATGCGCAGGCGCTCGGGTCCGGAGAGCTTGAAGTTCTTGCGTGCCTGGATGAGCTGGATGACGCGCGCGGGATCGATCGGCGGGTTCTTGATGAACTGAAAGACGATCGCGTCGGGACCGGCGTCGACCTTGACGATTCCCAGCGGCTTGGCCTCGATGCGCAGGCGGTGACTGTCGATCAGCACGCGGGCGGGGTCGGGCATGAGACCGAAGCGGTCGACCAGCTCCTCCTGCAGCGCTTCCAGATCTTCCACGCTCTCGCAGTGAGCGAGGCGCTTGTACAGCACCAGCCGCTCGTGAATGCTCGGGCAGTAGGTTTCCGGCAGCAGGGCCGGGGTGTGCAGGTTGATCTCGGTGGTCACGGCCAGCGGCTCGGCGAGGTCCGGGACCTTGCCGGCCTTGAGCGACTTCACCGCCTTGTTGAGCATCTCGCTGTAGAGCGCGAAGCCGATCTCCTGCATCTGTCCGCTCTGCGATTCGCCGAGCACCTCGCCGGCACCGCGGATCTCCAGGTCGTGCATCGCCAGGAAGAACCCGGCGCCCAGCTCTTCCATCATCTGGATCGCCTCCAGGCGCTTCTTGGCGTTGCCGGTGACCGCGGCTTCGTCGTGGGTGAGCAGATACGCGTAGGCCTGGTGATGCGAGCGACCCACTCGGCCGCGGAGCTGGTGCAGCTGCGCCAGGCCGAACTTGTCGGCGCGGTTGATGACGATGGTGTTGGCGCTGGGGATGTCGATGCCGGTCTCGATGATGGTCGTGCACAGCAGGACGTTGAAGCGCTGCTGGTAGAAGTCGCGCATCACCAGTTCCAGTTCGCGCTCCGGCATCTGGCCGTGCGCGACGCGGATGCGGGCCTCGGGCAGCAGCTTGGCGAGCTTCGCCTCCATGGTGTGGATGGTCTCGATCTCGTTGTGCACGAAGTACACCTGGCCGCCGCGCTTGAGCTCGCGCAGCACCGCCTCGCGGATCTGGCCCTCGGAGAAGCGCGACACGAAGGTCTTGATGGCGAGCCGCCGTTGCGGCGCGGTGGCGATCACCGAGAAGTCGCGCAGCCCTTCCAGGGACATCGCCAGGGTGCGCGGAATCGGCGTGGCGGTGAGCGTCAGGACATCGACCTCGGCACGCAGCGCTTTGAGCCGCTCCTTGTGGCGCACGCCGAAACGGTGCTCCTCGTCGACGATCGCCAGCCCCAGGTTCTTGAACTTGACCTTGTCCTGGATCAGCTTGTGGGTGCCGATGACGATGTCGATCTCGCCCTTCGCCAGCGCATCGAGCGACGCGGCCTGCTCCTTGGCGGAGCGGAAGCGCGACAGCTCCGCGATCTTGACGGGCCAGTCGGCGAAGCGGTCGCGGAACGTCTGGAAGTGCTGCTCGGCCAGCAGCGTGGTGGGCACCAGCACCGCCACCTGCTTGCCGTCGGCGACTGCGACGAAGGCCGCGCGCAGGGCCACTTCGGTCTTGCCGAAGCCGACGTCACCGCAGACCAGTCGGTCCATCGGCTTGCCGGACGCCAGGTCCTGAATCACCGCATCGATGGCGGCCTGCTGATCGCGCGTCTCCTCGAACGGGAAGCCGTCTGCGAACGCCTCGTACTCGTGGGGCTTGAGCTGGAACGCATAGCCTTTGCGTGCCGCGCGCTGCGCATAGATGTTGAGCAGCTCCGCTGCCGTATCGCGCACCTGCTCGGCCGCCTTGCGCTTGGCCTTTTCCCACTGCCCGCTGCCGAGCTTGTGCAGCGGTGCGGCCTCCGGCGCCGCACCGCTGTAGCGGCCGATGACCTGCAGCTGTGACACCGGCACATAGAGCTTGTCGCCACCCTCGTACTCGAGAGCGAGAAACTCGGTCATGCCCTCGCCCAGATCCATGTTGATGAGGCCGAGGTAGCGGCCGATGCCGTGGCTCATGTGCACCACCGGGTCGCCCACTTTCAGCTCGGAGAGGTCACGCAGATAGTTTTCGGCGACCTGCTGGCCCATCTCCTCCCGCCGGTCGCGCGAGCGCGCCTGGGCGGCGTAGAGCTCGTTTTCGGTGATGAAGGCGAGCGTGCCGGCTGCGTCTGCCGCGACGACGAACCCATTGGCGAGCGCAGCCACCGTCAGCATCAGCGGCTCGCTCGCGGCCAGGAAGGCGGCATAACCGTCGCACGCCTTCGGTCGCACACCGTGATCGACCAGATACTGCGACAGCGTCTCGCGCCGGCCGAGGGTTTCGGCGACGATCAGCGTGCGCCCACCAAAGCCGTCGAGGAAATCACGCAATCGATGCAGCGGATCGTCCGCGCGGCGGTCCACCTGCAGCGCAGGCAGCGCTGTGGTCGGCGCGATGGTGGCCTGAGCAGTGTCGGCGCCAGGGGGCAGAATCTCCAGCCGTGCAAACGGTTTCACCGCGCCGAAGAACTGATCGAGGCTGAGGAACAGCTCGGGCGGCGCGAGCAGCGGGCGGTCGCGATCTCCGCGCAGCAGCTCGAAGCGCGAGCGCGTATCGCGCCAGAAGCGCTCGATCGCCTCGGTGAGGTCGCCGTGCAGACAGACCAGCGTGCCCTCCGGCAGATAGTCCGTCACCACCGCGGTCTGCTCGAAAAAGAGCGGCAGGTAGTACTCGATGCCGGCGGCGAACACGCCGTTGCTCACATCCTTGTAGAGCTGGCTGCGGGAGGGATCGCCCTCGAACTTCTCGCGGAAGCTCTGGCGAAAGCGGGTGCGCGCGTCCTCGTCGGTGGGGAACTCGCGCGCCGGCAGCAGCCGCACTTCCTTGACCTTGTAAATCGAACGCTGCGTGTCCACGTCGAAGGTGCGGATGCTCTCCACCTCGTTGTCGAGCAGGTCGACGCGATAGGGCAGGGCGCTGCCCATCGGAAACAAGTCGATCAGGCCGCCGCGGAAGCTGAACTCGCCCGGCGAGACCACCTGCGTGACGTGCTGATAACCGGCGAGGATCAGTTGTTTGCGCAACGCGTCCGGGGAGATCGTTTCGCCCTGCGTGAGGAAGAAGCTGTATCGGGCGAGGAACGCCACCGGCGGCAACCGGTACAGTGCCGTGGTCACCGGCACGACGATGACGTCGCAGGCCTGATGCGAGATCTGGTACAGGGTCGCGAGCCGCTCGGACACCAGATCCTGATGCGGCGAAAAGCTGTCGTAGGGCAGCGTCTCCCAGTCCGGCAGGAGATGCACGCGCAGAGTGGGCGCGAAAAACGCGATCTCCTGGACCAGTCTCTGGCCGTCGGCCGCATTGGCGGTGAACACGGCGAGCGTTCTGCTGGACGCAGCGAGCCCCGCCAGCGCGAGGGCATCGCTGGAAGCGACAAGCCCGCCAACACGTGTGCGCTGGCCGGGCGAGGGAACCGGAAGAGACAGCATGCAAAAAGGCGCCATTATAGAGGAGGCGTGTGACCGCCTTGCGGCGACGTGCTCTGGGCACGGATAATGGGGCCGGATCGCGACGGGTCAAGCACATTCACAGGATTTCCCAGGATCAGCAGGATCAAGGCCGGCAGGTGTTCGTTGCGGCTGCGATCCTCAGCGGGTGCTGGTTGCGCGCATTGGCGCGCGCGTTCTGTCCGACGTAGCGGATTGAGGCGGCAAGGAACCATGACTCGTCACTATGCACTGGTGCCGGCTGCGGGAAGCGGAACGCGGCTGGGGGCGAGCGCGCCGAAGCAGTACCTTGCCGTTGCCGGCCGTCCACTGCTCTGGCACGCGGTCGCGAGCCTGCTTGCGCACCCGGCGATCGGCCGGGTCGTGGTCGTGCTGCACCCCGATGACCAGCTGTTCGAGCAGCAGCCGTGGGCGCAGCTCGGCGGCCGTATTGCGGCGCTGCGCTGCGGCGGGGCCACGCGTGCCGAGAGTGTTCGCAACGGCCTCGCGAGGCTGCGAGACGATCTCGAGGACGACGACTGGGTGCTGGTGCACGATGCCGCGCGGCCTTGCCTCACCATCGAGCTGCTGCAGCGTTTGCTGGAGACGCTGGACGGCGACGGCATCGGCGGCCTGCTCGCCGTCCCGGTTGCGGACACACTCAAGCGCAGCACAGCGGACCAGCGAGTGGCGCGCACGGAGGCGCGCGAAGGCTTGTGGCGTGCTCAGACGCCGCAGATGTTCCGCTATGGTCTGCTGACTCAGGCGCTCGACCGTGCCGACCTTGCGAGCGTGACCGATGAGGCCAGCGCAGTCGAAGCGCTGGGCGTCGCCCCTCGCCTGGTGCCGGGCAGCGAGCGCAATATCAAGGTCACCTACCCGGAGGATCTCGCGCTCGCCGAGCTCATTCTGCGGGAACACGCGTGATAGCGGGGAGGACACCCCTCTCCCCGCGCGGGCTACGCGTTAACGTAAGCCTCCCTCCCCTTCAAGGGGAGGGCTGGGGTGGGGATGGGTTTGATGAGAACTTGACCCATCCCCCTCCTAACCTCCCCCTTGAAGGGGGAGGAACGTGGTGCATGCGCGTTCTCATGCGTTCGTAAGTTAACGCGTATGCCGCGCGCGGGAGACGGAGCTGTTCGCGCGCCCTGGCGCGAGGCCCATGGGTCGGGACGGACCTGTTCGCGCGCCCTCGCGCGAGGCCCATGGGTAGGGGACAATATCGGGTAGGGGACAATAGTGTTCCTTGAAGCTCTGCTTGCGTCCTTTCTGCGGATCTGCCATTCGACATGAATTTCAAAATAGGCCAAGGCTTCGACGTCCATGCGCTGGTTGACGGGCGCAAGCTCCTGATCGGGGGGGTGGACATCCCGTACTCGAAAGGTCTGCTGGGTCATTCGGACGGGGACGTGCTGCTGCACGCGATCTGCGATGCGCTGCTGGGTGCAGCCGGGCTGGGCGACATCGGCCAGCATTTTCCCGACACGGACGGGCGTTACAAGGGTGCAGACAGCCTCGCGCTGCTGCGCGAGGTCGGCGCGCGGGTCGGCGCGCTGCGCTTCACGATCGGCAACATCGACGCGACCATCATCGCCCAGGCGCCGCGCATGGCACCGCACATCCCGCAGATGGTGGGCAACATCGCCGGCGCGCTGGCGATCGGCTCCGGTCAGGTCAACATCAAAGCCAAGACCACCGAGCGGCTCGGATACATCGGGCGTGGGGAAGGGATCGCCGCCGAAGCGGTCGCGCTCCTCGAAACGCCCGATGCCTGAAGCGCAGCCCCGCAGCGCACGTTCCTACCGCGCGGGTTTTCTTCGCGATCTGGCCGGACAGCGAGGCGTGCGAAGCGCTGAGACAGCTGGCGCTGAAGGTTCATCGCCAGGTCGACGGCAAGGCGACACGGGCGGACTCGGTGCACATGACGCTGCTGTTTCTCGGCAACACGCCGGTCGAACGGCTGAGTCTGCTTGCGGAACTCGCCGCGACCGTTGCGTTCGAGCGGTTCACCCTGGACATCGGCACGGTCGGCTGCTGGAAGCACAACAGGATCGCCTGGGCTGCGCCGCCAACACCTCCGCCGCAGCTGGCACGTCTGGTGGAGAACCTCGAGCACGGCGCAGTCGCGCGCGGGTTCGCGGTCGAAACCCGCCCGTTTGTCCCGCACCTTACCCTGGTGCGGAAGGCGCGCTGCGCGGATTCGACCAGGCGCGCTGCGCGGGGTTCGACGGGGCGCCATCAGGCATCCGTTGGGATGTGCGCGAGTTTGTCCTGGTGCGATCGGAGCTCGGCAACGACGGCTCGCGCTACCACCCGATCGGGCGTTGGCCGGCGGTGTCGCAACCAGGCCCGGACGTGTAGACTGAAAGCCGATCGCTGCCGGGAGCCCACATGCATTCATTCGACCAGGCCTTGACCGAGGCCGAGCTGTCCGAGCTGGAGGGCTACCTCGGCTCGGAAGCGCTGCCGGAAGGGTGTATGGACCTGGAGATGCTGGACGGTTTCCTCGCTGCCGTCGTGGTGGGGCCGGATCCGATCGTCCCATCCGAGTGGCTGCCCCTGGCGCTGGGCTTTCTCGACGAAGGCGACGAGGAGCTGGCGTTTCGCGACGAACGCGAGGGTGAGCGCATCGTCCAGCTGGTCACGCGTTACTACAACAGCGTCGCCATCGTGCTCCAGGAGGTGCCGGATTCGTATGCCCCCCTGTTCTACGAAGCCGCCGAAGAGCCGGACGAGGACGATCTGCCGGTCGGCACGCTGTGGGCAGAGGGGTTTCTCGCCGGCGTGGCGATGCGCCAGGACGAATGGCAGCCGCTGGTGGACGACGAGGAAGCGACCGAGTTGACCATGCCGATCCTGGCGCTGGCGGCACCCGAGGACGACCCCGAGCTCGGCACCGTCGCCCGTGACCCGGAGGCGCGGCGCCAGCTGATCGAGTTCCTGCCGAACACGGTGATCGGGATCCGGGACTATTGGAGACAGCGGGAGGAGGCGGGGGAGACGGGGGAGTGACCATCCTCTTCTACAGTCCCGACGACGCTCCCGAACCTTGGCGTGCGGCGCTGGCGCAGGCGCTGCCGGCCATCCCGTTCCGCATCTGGCCCGAGGTGGGAGATCCGCGTGCGGTGCACTACGCACTGGTGTGGAAACCGCCGGCCGGGATGCTGAAGACGCTGCCCGGCCTCAAGGCGATCCTGTCTCTGGGGGCCGGTGTCGATCACCTGCTGCTCGACCCGCAGCTTCCCCGCGACGTGCCGGTCGTGCGCATGGTGGACGCTGGCTATGCCGACCAGATGTCGGAGTACGCGCTGTATGGCGTGCTGCATTTCCACCGCCGCATGGGCGAATACCGCGAGCAGCAGGCGCGGGCGCAGTGGCAGCCGCTGGACGCGGTGCCGGTCGCTCAGCGCAGCGTGGGCGTGATGGGTGCGGGTGTGCTGGGCGGCGATTTCGTCCGCAAGCTGGTGCCTCTGGGTTTCCGGGTGCGCGTCTGGAGCCGAACGCGCAAGGTGCTCGCCGGGGTGGAGAGCTTCAGCGGGGGCGACGGGCTTGCGCCGTTCCTGGCCGGCACACAGATCCTGGTCACCTTTCTACCCCTCACCGAGGACACGCGGGGTCTCCTGAATGCCGTCACGCTGGCCCGGCTGCCGCGCGGGGCGTGCATCGTGAACATCGCTCGAGGCGCTCACGTGGTCGAGGCCGATCTGCTGGCTGCGCTCGATTCGGGCCACATCGGCGGCGCGATGCTGGACGTGTTTGCGCAGGAGCCCTTGCCCACCGAGCATCCGTTCTGGCGTCATCCACGCGTCGTGGTCACACCGCACATTGCCGGCCAGGCCATGGCCGAGCTGATGGTCAACCAGGTGGTGAAAAACATCCAGCGCATCGAGCGGGGCGAAGCGCCGCACGGTCTGGTGGAGCTCGCCCGCGGCTACTAGTTGGAGCAGACCCGCCGATCGGCCCCCGGGCTCGCTAGAGCAAGACCCCTTGCGGGCTCGCTAGAGCAGGACCTTGGCGGGCTCGGTAGAATCCGCGCTTCCCTTCACTCACACACGGATCAAACGACATGTCGAAATCTGCAGCGCGCTTCCTCCTCGGGTTCTGCCTGGTTTCCAGCAGCATGGCCGCGGTGGCTGCAGGGCCATTGACCGGAACGCTGAAGGCCATTCATGACCGTGGTGCCGTCGTCATCGGCTACTTGAAGGACGCCAACCTGATGTCCTTCGTCGGACCGGACGGGCAGCCCGCCGGCTACTCGGTCGACCTGTGCCGGGCGATTGCCGAAGCAGCGGCCAAGGCGGCGGGCCTGCCGCAAACCAAGATCCAGTACACCGCAGTGACGTTGGACAACCGCTTCGACATGGTCGCGAGCGGCAAGATCGACATCGAGTGCGGCACCAGCACGATCACGCTGGCGCGCATGGAGAAAGTAGATTTCACCAACCTGACGTTCCTCTCCGGCGGGAACCTGCTGGTCAAGCGGGGCTCGGGAATCTACAGCGTGGCGGGGCTGGTGGACGAGACCGTCGCCGTGATCCCGGGCACGACCACCGAGCAAGGTCTGCGGGCGGCGCTGGACAAGGCCTTCGTGGACGCCAAGGTGCTGCCGGTCAAGGATCATCTCGAAGGGATCGCCGCGCTCGAATCCGGCAAGGCGAGAGCGTACGCTTCGGACCGTGTGATCCTCGTCGGCCTGCTGATCGAGTCCGGGCTGGTCGAGAAGTTCGGCCTCGTCGACGAGCTGTTCTCCTACGAGCCTTACGGTTTCATGGTCCGCCGCAACGACGCGGACTTCCGGCTCGTCGCCAATCGCACGCTGGCAGGCCTCTACCGCAGCGGCGAAGTGCTGAAGATATTTCAGCGCTGGTTCGGCAAGCTGGGCGACCCCACACCGGCGCTTGCCGCCATGTATCTGATGAACGCCACACCGGAGTGATCCGGCCGTCGAACCCGAATCTCGGAAAGCTGAAGGAGACGCCATGACCCAACCGTATTCCAACTACATCGCCGGCGAGTGGATGGCCGGCAGCAACGTCACCCGCGACATCAATCCTTCGGATCTGAGCGACGTGGTGGGCGAGTACGCCCAGGCCGATGCCAAGCAGGTCGAGCAGGCCATCGCGGCCGCTCGCGCGGCGGCACCCGCATGGGCCGCGTTCAACACGCAGGCGCGCGCCGACATCCTCGACAAGATCGGCAACGAGATCCTGGCGCGCAAGGACGAGCTGGGCAAGCTGCTGTCGCGCGAAGAAGGCAAGACATTGCCGGAAGGCACCGGGGAAGTCGTGCGCGCGGGCAACATCTTCAAGTTCTTCGCCGGCGAAGTCCTGCGCCGCAGCGGCGAGCTGGTGCCCTCGGTGCGTCCCGGCGTCGACGTGGAGATCACCCGCGAGCCGGTCGGCGTGGTCGGCATCATCTCGCCGTGGAACTTTCCCTCTGCCATCCCGTCGTGGAAGGTTGCGCCGGCACTGGCCTACGGCAACTGCGTGGTGTTCAAGCCGGCCGACCTGGTGCCTGGCTCGTCCTGGGCCATTGCCGACATCATCTCGCGCGCGGGCCTGCCGGCGGGTGCGTTCAACCTGGTGATGGGGCGCGGCAGCGTGGTCGGGGAAGCGATCGTAAACGACCCGAGGGTGGATGCGATCAGCTTCACGGGATCGGTGGAGACGGGCCGCAAGATCGCCGCCAAGGCCGTGGCGCAGATGAAGAAGATCCAGCTGGAAATGGGGGGCAAGAACCCGCTGGTGGTGTTGGACGATGCGGACATGAAGACAGCGGTGGAATCGGCGGTGAACGGCGCGTTCTTCTCGACCGGCCAGCGCTGCACCGCTTCGTCCCGCTTGATCGTCACCAAGGGGATCCACGACAAGTTCGTCGCTGCGATGGTCGAGCGCATGAAGGCCATCACCGTCGACAATGCGCTCAAGCCGGGAGTGCAGATGGGCCCGGTGGTGGACAAGAGTCAGCTCAACCAGGATCTGTACTACATCGAAGAAGGCAAGAAGGAAGGCGCCAAGCTCGCCTTCGGCGGCAACCAGCTCAAGCGCGAGACCGACGGCTTCTACCTCGAGCCGGCGCTGTTCACCGACACGCGCAACGACATGCGCATCAACCGCGAGGAGATCTTCGGGCCGGTCGCGAGCGTCATCGTGGCGAAGGACTACGACGAAGCGCTCGCGCTCGCGAACGACACGCCGTTCGGCCTGGCCTCGGGCATCATCACGACCTCGCTCAAGCATGCTGCGCACTTCCGCCGCAGCAGCCAGGCCGGAATGGTGATGGTCAACCTTCCCACGGCAGGGGTGGACTACCACGTGCCCTTCGGCGGCCGCAAGGGATCGAGCTACGGGCCGCGCGAGCAGGGTCGCTACGCGCAGGAGTTCTACACGGCGGTGAAGACGGCATACGTCCTGGCGGGGTGACGGGGAGGCGCTTCGGTTGCCTTTTGAGGCGCTGAAGCGCGCCCCTTTGGTGTGTGTTGTGCTCGCGACTGCTTGATCCATGGGCGCTCCCGACAAGGTTGTTCGCCACTTCCGCCAGATCCTGCTGTGGCCGCTTCACCTCATGCCGGTCCGGGCCGGTGTTCAGATCCAGAAGCACTGGGAGCTGCTCCAGGGCGCTGGCCAGGACAGCCCCTGGCGCGAGGTGGCAGACGAGTTCACCGGTGATCCGGGCGAGTTCAAGGAGCGTCACTACGGCGAGTTCGTCAGCTTCCTGCCCTACGTGCAGCGTTTTCTCTATGGCGAGGTGCTGCGCGACGAGCGCGCGGGCAAGGCGATCGGCCCGCCGATGCGGGTGTTTCGGCGTGACGACGTCGCCGCCGTGCGGATCACCCCGGAGCCGAACGATCCGCCGCGCACCCTGCGTATCGCGCACATCGATCTGTATTTTTTCTACGACACCGACGTCGTCCTGCTGAACGTCGAGCTGTACGCCGAAGGCCTCGCGCTGCGTGAGGTGCAGGACACCCTGTACCGTTTCGGCCGTGCCTACCCGGCGGCCTGGGACGACGACGGTCATGCCATCCACTGTGCGCACCGGGTCGAGTGGGTCGGGCGCAATGGCGAAGTACTCGCGGTTTCGGATTTCGAACGGCGCGAGAAGTATCTGGCTGCCGTGTGCTCGCAGCTGGCGCCGCGCATTGCATCGCACTGGGCGTTCCTACTGCGGCCTCTGGTGCACGATCAGTCCGAGGAAAGCGGCGCGTTGCGCTTCCGTCTGATCGAGTACCACCGCATGCCCGTGATGGCGTACCTGGCCATGGAGGATCCTGCGGCGCTGTCGCGCAGCGACTTCGTCCGGCTCGGTCTAGTGACGGAGGCGAGCGCCGACGAGGCGCTGCCGTACTCGGACCGGCATTGCGCCGATTTCGAGCAGAGCTATTGCTACGACCGTTACTGGGCCGAGGAGGGCATGGGGCCGCGCACCCGCTTCCTGTGCTGCGGCCACGCGCTGGTGACCGTGGGCGATGCGCGCTCGCCGCTGTTCAGCGGAAGCGAGCGCGGCGTGCTTGCCCAGTTCCGCCACCAGCACTACCTGCTGTTCATGATCGCGCACCTGCAGAAGGCGGCGCTGCTGATGTTTTCCGACCGCCTGGTGGAGGCCCTCAACCGGCTCGACATCCTGGACCCCGAGTCGGTGCGCCGGTTCAAACGCGTGATCCGGCAGAACTTCGAGATGTTCCTGCGCTTCACGCACCGCTACTGGTTCCATGAGCTGTCCGAACAGGCGCTGATGAAGGCGCTGTTTCGCATGTGCACGGAGCACCTCGGCACCGACGCGCTGTACGAGGAGGTCAAGCAGGAAATCACCGACATGAGCGCTTATCTGGACAGCGACTCGTTGCGGCGCCAGGCCAATACCGTGGTGCGCCTGACCGTGGTGACCACCTTCGGGCTGATCGGCACCGTGGTCACCGGCTTCCTGGGGATGAACCTGATCGCCGCTGCCGAGAGCCCGCTGAGCCTCAAGCTGGTGTATTTCGCGCTGGTGCTGATTCCGACCACCTGGTTGACGCTGTACACGATCACCAAGTCGAAGCGGCTGTCCGACTTCCTGGAGGCGCTGTCGGACGAGCGCCTGAGCGCCCGCAGCAAGCTGGGCGCGTTCCTGGAGGTATGGCGCCGCGGGCTCCGCGAAGCTAGCGCGCGGTGCTCCGAGATGCGCGATCGCCGCCACCCCGTCACGCACAGACCAAGAGGCCTCACGCCGCTTGCATCGGGTCACCTGCCGCTACCTGCCGGAGAGGACGCTAGGAGAACGGCCGCGTGCCACTCCTCCTTGGAAAAGGAGGGGAGAATTGCCCCTCCTCTCCTCTCAGGAGGAGGGGTCGGCCTGAGGCCGAGGGTGGTGTGGCTCGTGTTAGGTCGACTACGCAACGCTCAATGGTGCCCTGCGTGCAACTTTGTACCAATCTGCGTGCGCGACGGCCACAGCTCGGGGTGCACGATCCCGGCGAGCATCTCCAGGCTGTCGACGATGCGCGGTCCCGGCCGGCTGAAGTAGGCGCTGCCGTCGACCGCGACCACGCGCCCGTCGCGCACGGCGCGAAGGCGCGTCCATCGCAGGTTGGCGGCGAGCGCCGCGGCCTCGCGCACGGCGCGTTCCTGCGAGTTGCCGCACAGCGCCAGCACGATCAGGTCTGGATCGGCCGCTTCGATCTCGTCCCAGCTCACGCGCCTGGAAGGCTGGCCGGCGCGGCCGATCGGATCGATGCCGCCCGCCAGGCTGACCAGTTGCGGGTTCCAGTGCCCGCCGCAGAACGGCGGATCGGTCCATTCCATCAGGAAGCAGGTCGGGCGCGTGGCCGCGGTCGCGGTGCGTGCCGCAATTTGCTCCACACGGCTGCGCAACTCCTGCATCAAGGGTTCGGCTTTTGCCGTTGCCTCCAGCGCCGCGCCTACTCGGCCGATGTCGCCCAGGACCTCTTCCAGCGTAGACGGCTGCAGGTTGACCACCAGCGGCGGGCGGGCCAGCGAGCGCGCGAAGGCGGCCACTGATCCGTAGTTGACCGCGCAGACGTCGCATAGTTGTTGGGTGAGAATGACGTCCGGTCGCAGGTCACGGACCAGCTGCTCGTCGAGGGTGTAGAGCGTTCCTCTCGAGGCGAGCGTCTCGCGCACCCATGCGTCGATTTGCGCGCTCGGCAGGTCGGCGCCGTGGATCTCGCATTGCGTGACGCGCGGGAGATGCGTGATCCGGGCCGGGAAATCGCACTCGTGGGAAATGCCGACGAGCCGGTCGGCGCAGCCGAGCGCGGCCACGATCTCGGTGGCGGAGGGAAGCAACGACACTATCCGCATGCGCTGGCCTGCAGGTCGAGGAGGAGATCGCTGTAGACGAATCCGTCGCGCTCGACGGTGCTGCCGGAACGCACCGGGATCGGCCGGTCGAACATGGGGCCGGCGCAACAGAACGTGTGGAACTCGCCGTTCTCGCCGCACGGATCGACGCTCAGCGGCAAGTCAGCCAGCAATCGGTCGTCGAAGCTGCGGCCGGCGAAAGAAGGCGCGATCTGCTTCGGATCTACGCACACCAGCATGGCGCGCAAGCCGCTAGCCGTCATCTCCTGCGCCAGCAGCCTGGTGTCCGCCTGCCAGAGCGGGAACACGGGCGTCAGGCCGGTACCGGCCAGCATGCGCTCGCGGTAGGCCCGAACCTCCGCGAGGAACAGATCGCCGAAGGCGACGTGAGTCACGCCCTCGGAAATGGCCTGCTGCACCACCTCGCCCATGATTGCTTCGTAACGTGCGTTCGGGCAAGGATAGGGCAATTCTACCCAGTGCAACGCGACGCCGGCAGCGCGCCCCTGCTCCAGCGCCAACTCATGCCGAACGCCGTGCATCGAGACTCGGTCGAACGCGGTGGTGCCCGTAGTGAGCAGCCCCGCAACCTCGAACTCACCGCGTTCGCGCAGGACGTGGAGCGCCCAGGCGCTGTCCTTGCCGGTGGACCACGATAGCCAAAGCTTGGGACGCACCGGCGCGGACAGCCTGCTCTAGGACACGGCCTCCACCGAGCGGCCGCGGGTCAGGTGCAGCGCAGTTGCGCGCACGAGCCACGCCAGTGCGACGTATCCCAAAGCCGGACCTGCATAGGCCGGGAAGTAGGGCAGGACACCGGCGGCGAAGCGTGCCAGCGTCCACCCGCCGAACGCTCCTGAGAACGCGAACCAGAAGGCGTTGGAGATCACGAATGCCGCGGCGCTTGCAACCAGCATGGTCGCGAGCCAGGCCAGCAGCGATGCATGCGGACGCTTGGCCTGCAGCCACCACCCGGACAACCAGACGACCAGATAAGCCGGGACCAATCCCGCGTAAGCCGGGCTCAGGCAGTACTCCGGGACCCCGAGCGACCCGGTGGCGAGGCAGTCGGCCGCGAACGCTGCGGCCATCAGCCCCGCGAAGCCGGGCCAGCGGCGGATCCACATCCCGCCCAGCAGCATCAGCGCGAGGGTGGCGTCCGGCGGCGCCGCGGCGAACGCCAGGTGCGTGCTGCGGGTGAGCAGGATCAGCACCGCGAACAGACACCACAAACGCACAGGGGTGACGCGGACCTTCATGAGTACGCTCCTTTCATTGCCGGCGGCCTCATTGTAAGGTGTATTGGACCGACAGGAACACGTTGCTGCCCGGCGTGTTGTAGCCTTTCGCCAGCTCGTAGTGTACGTCGGCGACGTTGTTCCAGCGGAATTGGACGTTCCAGTGGCGAGCGAACGAGTAGGTGGCGACGAGATTGAGCAGGACGTAGGGGTCCAGCTCGCTGGCCGGGGACTCGTCGAGCGAGTCGAAGCGCGATCCGGCGCCGACCACTTCCGCGCCGACCCGCAGCGGCCCGAAGCTGCGCGCGACCCCCGCGTTGCCGAAGATGTCCGCGCGCCGGGGCAGGCGCTTGTCGGTGACGTCGTTGACCGGGTGCTGCAGCGTGAGAGCCGCGCGCAGCTCGAAGCCGAACAGCGCACCGTTGTAGGCAAGCTCGACGCCGTTGATGGAAGCTTCGCCCACGTTCATCGGTTTGAACGTGAGCGCGTCGAACACGATGAGATTGTCGATGTGATTCTGGAAATACGTCACGCCAACCTGCTGGCGGCCGCCGCGATATTCTGCGCCCACCTCCCAGCTCTTTCCCTCCTCAGGCTCCAGGTCGGGATTGCCGAACCCCGGGAAGTACAGATCGAAGAAGGTCGGCGCATGGAACGCGGTGCCTGCGTTCGCGCGCAGGCGCAGCGCCGGAGTCACTCGAAACGCGTAGCCCACTGCGCCGGTGGTCTGGCTGTTGAACTGGCTGTTGTTGTCGTTGCGGACGCTGGCGCTCAAGGCGTGCGGGCCGAACTCGCCCGTATACCCGGCGAACGCCGAATAGATGGTGCGCTGATCGACGGTGAACGGGGTGTCGCCGTCCACCTCCTGGCGCAGATACTCGAGCCCGCCGACGAACGTCCCGAAGCGGGTGGTGAAATCGTTCTGCCAGGTTGCCTGGGTCTGCCTGGAGTCGAGGTTGCCGGGGAAGCTGCCGTCGATGTCCAGGTTGTCCGAAGCCACGCCGACACGCACCAGGCTCTGCCACCAGGAGTTGATCTTGTTGCGGCTGTACGCTGAGTACACGCCGATGGCCTGGTTGTTGATGTCGTCTGTCGTGGGCCCGTTGTCGAAGTGGGTGCGGCCGTTCGAGTAGAACAGGTTGAATCCGAGCTCCTGGTCGGGGGCGAAGCGGTGGACGATATTGCCGGACACGCTGGTGTTGCGGTAACCGTCGTCGTCGGGATTGAAGGTGAACGGTCCCGCCCCGTTGTTGGTCGCGGAGAAGCCGTTGGTGTCGATGTAGCCTGCGCTCAGGGTGAAGCCGGTGTTCTCGCTCCCGGCCGATACGCCGCCGTTGACCATGGTGGTGTTGTAGCTGCCGTAGCCGGCGCTGCCGGTCACTCTCGGCGCGTCCGGCCATTGCTGAGTGAACAGCTGGATCACTCCGCCCAGCGCATCCGACCCGTACAGGCTGCTCATCGGTCCGGGCACCACCTCCACGCGTGCGATCTGGGACGGCGGCAGGTTCTCGAAAGGCGTGGTGCCGCCGGCGGCATTGTTCAGCCGGATGCCGTCCAGCAGCACCAGGGTGTGGCTGCTGTTGGCGCCGCGCAAGAAAATGCCGCTGGTCTGACCGGGCCCGCCGTTGGCGGTGATCTCGACGTTGGCCTGCTGTTGCAGCAGCTCGGTGAACGAGTTTTGCCCGCTGCGCTGGATGACGTCAGCCGGGATCAGCTCGACCGGACGGATCGTCGCGGAAATGGGTTCGGGGGTGCGTGTCGCTGTGACCACGATCGGGTCCGCGGTCGTGCTGTCGGTGCTCGCCGGTTCGGCGGCGAGCGCGCTGGCCGCGGCCATGCCGGCCGCGAACGCCATGCCAATTGCTTTCAAGGCTGTCTCCTCCCTGCGATGCACGCGCCCGCCGCGTGTGCGGTTGGATCGCACGAGGAAACATCGGACCGGTGTTGTTGTCTGCGGAAAACCTACAGCCCTCCGCCGCCCGCGGTGTTCCCTGCATGATCCAGGCCGGTCTTCGGACTCGTGGGCTTTGACGTGCCGCCTTCCCGTGAGCAGGCTCACAGTGGCATGAAGACACGCCCGCGCCCACCTACCGCTGCGGGGGCAGTGCAGGAATTGCGCCGCGTCGAAACGAGTCGAACGAAAGCGCGCACCTGCTTCCCGATTATCCCTTTCGCCGGAACGGCGGCGGGGCACCTGGACGACGGAAGAATAGCCCTTGGCCGGTCCGTACGCAAGCTTGGCGTCCTTCGGCCGGCGCCTTCTGTGGCAAACTGGTGCCGGTGGTATCCGTTGCCGGAGACAGACTTTGAGCTCAGTCCTTTCCCAGACCCCGCGCTCGCGCGTCAAGCGCCTGCACGAGCGCGGCCGCTACGATTTCGACACCGTGGCCGCGATCCTCGACAGCGGCTTTCTCTGCCACGTGGGTTACGTCATCGACGGCAAGCCCTACGTCACACCGACCAGCTACTGGCGCGAGGGAGACCACGTCTACTGGCATGGCTCGAGCGCCTCGCGCATGCTGCGCACCGTAGCGGGCGGCGTCGAGTGCTGCCTGACCGTTTCGCACATCGACGGGCTGGTTCTGGCGCGCTCGGCCTTTCATCACTCGATCAATTATCGCTCGGTGATGTTGTTCGGCGCGGCGCAGAAGGTGGACGATCCGGCGCACAAGCTGCGCGCGCTGGAGAACTTCGTCGAGCACATGTACCCGGGGCGCTGGAAGGAGCTGCGCCCGGTCAACGACCAGGAGCTCAAGGCCACGATGGTGCTGCACATGCCCATCGACGAAGGCGCTGCGAAAATGCGCACGGGCCAGCCGATCGACGACGAAGAAGACTACGGCTGGCCGGTGTGGGCGGGTGTCGTGCCGGTACAGCAGAAGGTGGGTGAACCCATGCCCGATCCGCGCCAGACCGCGAGCGTCGCCGATCCAGACTACCTGGCGCGACCGCCGCGGATCGGGAAGAAGTGAACATGCCTCGCTGGCTCCTGCTCGTACTCGCGTTGCTTGCCGCGCCGGGGTGGGCGGCCGACGAAGTCACGGAGGCGATCCGTCGCGTCGAGGGTGCGCTGGCCCGCATCTCCCAAGAGCAGCAGTCGGTCTACCAGCAGTTCCAGATGGTGCAGGAGATGCGTCGCACCCTGCAGGCACAGATGCAGCCGCTGCAAAGCTATACCCCGCCGGCGACCCCGCCCAACTACGACGACGTCAAGCGCGAAGAAGAGGAACGCGCACAGCGCATCAAGGACTATCAGTACGAGCTCGATCGCCTGTACGCGCGCTACCGCGAGCTGGAGGAGCAGAAGAAGCCGCTGCTGGAAGAGCTGGCTGCGCTGGCGCAGCAGCGGGGGCAGCAGCAGTAGAACCTCTCCCCGGTCCTCCCCTCCTGTCCGAGGAGGGGTGCCAATGGAATGGCACTTGACCGCGGAATGCCCCGAACGCCGATTCGGCTGCGGCGGGATGGAGGCTCTCGTAGCCCCGCAGGCGATAGCGGCCGGCGAGGTCGGCGGCGCGTTGGATCAACGGCTCGGTCGCTTCCACTATCTCCCACGCCTTCCATTGGACGTCGAGATTCGTGCGAAGGGCGGGGAACAGGGTTTCGCCCCCCGCGCGCATGCGCTGCTCGGGCGAAAGTGGCACAGGCCTCGGCGTAGGCGATGGCATGCGTCAACCCGTCAGCACCTCGCGTGTACGCAGTCAGGGCACAATCGCTCACTGGCCACGCTACCCCCACAAACACGAAACCGGCGCGGCAAACATCCGCTCGCCGAACGGCACCAGTTGGTCGCTGTCGTACAGTACCAAGCCGAGCTTCAGGTCGTTCCCGCAGGCATTGGCGAGCTTCTTTAGTCCCTTGAAGTCCCCCGCGGTGACGGTCGCGGCCGCCTTCACTTCGATCCCGACAATCGCTCCGCCGCTGCTCTCCACGATGAGGTCGACCTCATTCTGCTCTTTGTCTCGAGAGTGATGCAACGTGCAGGGCTGGTCGAACCACCCGGTTTGCTTTGCTACCTCTGCGAAGACGAAAGTTTCGAGCAGTGGACCGAGGATCGAGCGATCCGCCGCGATGCGCTGCGGCGTCGCGCCAAGGATCGCTGCCAGCAGCCCGGAATCGAAGAAATGCAGCCGTGGCGTCTTCACCAGTCGCTTGAGCCGATTCCGAAACCATGGGACGAGGCGGTGTAGGATGAACAGCTGCTCGAGGATCGCGACGTACTTCCCTACGGTCTTCTCGTCGAGCCCGATCTGACCACCTATTTGAGACAAATTGACGAGCCGTCCCGAGTGCTGCGCGAGGATCTGAATGAGGCGAGTCATCCGGTCGAGCCGCTCGATGTCGGCGATGTCGCGTATGTCGCGCTGCACGAGTGCCGTCATGTATCCGCGTGCCCAGGTTTGGCGGCGCTCGAGATTGCTTCGCCCCAGCATCTCCGGGTAGCCACCCGTCAGGACCGCGCTCGTAAGGTCATCTCCGACGAGCGGCGCAGAAGCCTTGCGGATCTTGCCGGCGAATGCATTCGGCAAGAAGGACGGTGTCGCGCGACGCATCTCGACCAACGACAATGGCAACAGCGTCACCACCTCCATGCGGCCGGCAAGGCTCTCGGAGATCTGGGGTAGTGCAAGCACGTTGGCCGACCCGGTTAGCAGAAAGCGTCCGGCACGGCGATCGTTGTCGACCGACTGTTTGATCGTACGCAACAATTCCGGCGCGCGCTGCACTTCGTCGATCACGATTCGATCCGCGCCTCGCAAGAACGCGGCGGGATCGCTGCGGGCGCCGGCGAGAACGGTGTCGTCGTCGAGCGTTACATACACCCGCCGGTCATCGACGAATTCCCGGACCAAGGTGGTCTTGCCAGCTTGTCGGGGCCCCGAGACCATGACGACAGGGGTATCCTCGAGCGCGACGGCGATGCGTTTGGCCGACAAGCGAGGGATGAATTGGGGCTGAGGGGATGGGGTGGCCATCACGGATTCAATGGTCGTCCAATGCGGATTATAGCGTCGTCTGTTCCGGAACGGAGGCTTGGCCATTGCGGAGCGTAAACGGGCACGACGAATGACCTCTGGATTCGTGCTTGAGCAGCACCGCTTCACCCTAATGCTCTCCCGCCGCGGGGGGCGCCTGAACAGGGGTCGGTTGCGGCTGCACGGACTTACGTCGCGCGCGGTGTCGGTTGACTGCGACACGGCGTTCGCCCCTATCTACATCCAGCGATTCGAGCAAATGCGGTGCTGGAGCCGGCGGCAGCGACACTGGTCAACAAGTGCACGGGAGGGCCGTTAATGCACATTGGACGAGTGCGGTTCCTCGGTGCGCTTCGCGCACTGACGGACCGAGAGTTCCTCCGAAACAGATAGTTTGCATTTCCAATCTTGAACGATCGAAGGAATCGAGATGGTCACTTTCAAGTCTTATGCAAGTACAGCAGCCCTGTTTGCGCTGTCGATAGGTGGCGCGGTAGCGGCGGAGCAGCCCAGCGCATCCTCGCCTGAGCAGCGCGCGCACATGAAGCAGTGGTGCAAGGACAATCCCGACAAGTGCCACGCGGCTATGCAGCAGAAGAAGGAAGCGTGGTGGAAGAAGGTCGATACGGACGGCGACGGCAGCATCAGCCGCGCGGAAGCGCAGGCGCATGCGCCGCGGCTGGCAGCCGACTTCGACAAGGTGGACACGAACAAGGACGGCAAAGTCAGCCGCGACGAGCTGGAGGCCGCCGGCAAGCAGGCACATCAAGCCCACGCCCAGGAGTGGTGGCAGAAAGTCGACGCCGATCACGACGGCAGCATCAGCCGTGCGGAAGCCACGGCCAACGCGCCGCGCGTAGCCAAGCACTTCGATCAGCTCGACAGCAATGGCGACGGCAAGATCACGCCCGACGAGTTGAAGGCGGCCAGAGAAGAAGAACTGACGGCAGCCCGGGTGCGCCGAATGCGTGACCGGCGGTCATTCGCGCGCAGGCGAACGTCACGGCTTGCGTGCGGCTACCTTCCTCGGGCAGTGTCGGCCACCACCTCCCCAGCCCTCTCCCACGGGGGCGAGGTCCCCTCAGGCAGAGCTCCGCACCTCCCGTCGACCCCTCCGGGGCACCCCTCCTCGAGGCAGGAGGGGAAAGATTCGTGTCTCCCCGCCTCTCACGAGGCGGGGTGGCGCGTGAGAGCGCGCGGAGCGGAGTCGGGGTTACCGATGCTGTGATGCGCCCACAGCAGCACACACGGCTTCCGTCACGTCCCGCGTCGTGGCATTGCCGCCCAGGTCGGGCGTGAATACGCGCTGCGCGGTCACTTGCTCGATCGCGGCCATGAGCCGCCCGGCGGCACGTCGCTCACCCAGGTGTTCCAGCATCATGACGGCCGACCAGAAGGTGCCGATGGGATTGGCGATGCCCTTGCCGGTGATGTCGAAGGCGGAGCCGTGGATCGGCTCGAACATCGACGGATACTTGCGCTCGGGATTCAAGTTGGCCGTCGGCGCGATGCCCAGGCTTCCCGACAAGGCGGCCGCGAGATCGCTCAGGATGTCGGCATGGAGGTTGGTGGCGACCATCACGTCCAGCGACTTCGGCTTGAGCACCATGCGCATCGTCGCGGCATCCACCAGCATTTTGTCGGTGGTGACATCAGGGAAGCTCGCGGCGACTTCGTAGAAAATCTCGTCCCACATCACCATGCCGTGCTTCTGCGCGTTGGACTTGGTGATCAAGGTGAGCAGCTTGCGCGGCCGGCTGCGCGCGGTCTCGAAGGCGTAGCGCATGATGCGGGTCACGCCCACGCGGGTGAAGATCGAGACTTCGGTGGCCACTTCTTCCGGCAGCCCGCGATGGGACCGGCCGCCTTGACCGGCGTACTCGCCTTCGCTGTTCTCGCGGATGATCACCCAGTCGAGGTCGCTGGGGCTGTTCAGCTTCAGCGGGGGATCGATGCCGGGCAGCACTCGGGTCGGCCGCACGTTGGCGTACTGGTCGAAGTTCTGGCAGATGTTCAGGCGCAGGCCCCACAGCGTGACGTCGTCCGGAATGTCGGGTGCGCCCACCGCGCCGAAGTAGATCGCGTCGAAGGGCTTGAGCGTGTTCAACCCGTCGGCGGGCATCATGCGGCCGTGCTTCTTGTAGTAGTCGCTGCCCCAGTCGAACTGCTCGACCTTCAGCTCGAACGTGCCTTCGCTGCGGGCCAGCGCGCGCAGCACCTGCACACCCGCATCGATGACTTCCGGGCCGATCCCATCGCCGCCGATGGCAGCTATCTTGTACGTCTTCATTCGGCCAGGCCGAGCTTCTGGGCGAGGCCGATGCGCTGCAGCTTGCCGGTGGCGCCCTTGGGGATCTCGTCGAGGAACACGACGGTGCGCGGGATCTTGAAGGGCGCAAGGCGTGCGCCGGCGAACTCGCGCAACTCCTTCTCGGTCGCCTGGGCGCCTTCGCGCAACACCACCGCGGCGGCGACATCCTCGCCCAGCTTGGCGTGCGGAACGGCGAAGGTGACGACCTGACGGACTGCCGGATGGTCCATGAGCACTTCGTCCACTTCGCGCGGCGAGATCTTTTCGCCGCCGCGATTGATGATCTCCTTGAGGCGGCCGGTAATGGACAGGTAGCCGTCAGGGTCGAGCACGCCCTGATCGCCGGTGCGGAACCAGCCGTTGGTGAAGGCTTCGGCATTCGCCTTCGCGTTGTTCTGATAGCCGGAAGTGACGTTGGCGCCGCGGATCACGATCTCGCCGACGCTGCCTCGCGGGAGCAGTTGGCCATCCATGTCCATGACCGCGACTTCGGGGCCGGCGGCCACTCCCACCGTCCCGGGCTTGCGGACCCCCGGAGGCAGCAGGTTGCTCGCCATCTGGTGCGCGGCCTCGGTCATGCCGTAGGACTCGACGACCGGCGCATTGAAAGTCGCTTCCAGCTCGGCGATGACCTGCGGCGCGAGCGCGGAGGACGACGAGCGGATGAAACGCAGCGGGTTGGCGCGGATCACTGTGGCATGCTTGCCGGCGCGCGCGAGGATCGTCTGATGCATGGTCGGCACGGCCGTGTACCACGTCGGGTGCGCTTCCTCCATCCAGCGGAAGAAATGCAACGCGTCGAACCCGGGGGTGCAGAACACCTCACTGCCCGCCGACAGCGGCGCCAGCAGTCCGGCGATCAGACCATGGATGTGAAACAGCGGCATGACGTTGAGGCCGCGGTCCGCCGCGGTCAGGTGCAAGGTGGTGCGCACATTGCGGGCAGACGTGCAGACGTTGCGCTGGGACAGCGGCACGATCTTCGGTCGTGACGTCGTTCCCGAGGTGTGCAGAACCAGGGCAATGTCCTCCGGCTCCGAAGCGCGCGGTGCCTGCGGCTGCGGCCGGCGGCGCGCCGTCCAGTGGCGCGAGCTCGAACGTCCCAGCCGGCGCGTCGGGTTTCGGCGTGAGCTGTGCGATCGGCACGCCCAGCCGCCGCGCCACTTCGATCGCCGGGGACGGCTTGCCGGCCTCGACGATCAGAAGGCGCGCGGCGAGGTCGTTCAGGTAGAACTCGAACTCATCGGCGCGGTAGGCGGGGTTCAGCGGCGCCGCAGTGCAGCCGGAGGCGGTCGCCAGAAAGCTCACCGCCATCTCCGGCCCGTTGGGCAGCACGATGGCGACGCGCTCGTTGCGGGCAGCACCCAGGCCGCGCAGTGTCTGCACAGTTTCTCCGACGAACGTGCGCAGCCGCGAGTAGGTGAGCGGCGTGCGCCCCGGCGCACGGATGGCGATGGCGTCGGGCGCGCCGGCCGCGAGCAGGTCGTGAATGGTTTCGGCGTGATTGGTCATGTGGTCCTTTGTCGAGCCGCGCGGCTAGATCGCCTCGACGCGCAGGCGTCCGTGCTGTGCCGCGAGCGTCTTCGCGAGCAGGCTGGCGCACGCGTACACCGCGTCGATATGCGGCGTCGGCGTGGCCGTCATGCGTCCCAGCTCTGCCACGGAGCCCACCAGGGCTTCGATCTCGATGGCGCGTCCGTGCTCCACGTCCTGGAGCATGGACGTCTTGTGCGCGCCAACGCGCTCGGCGCCGGCGATGCGCTTTTCCAGCGACACCCGGAACGTCACGCCGAGCTTCTCCGCAACCTGCTGCGCCTCGGTCATCATGGCGGCCGCGAGGCCGCGGGTGAGCGGGAACTGGCAGATGTCCACCAGGGTGGCATGGGTCAGCGCGCTGATCGGATTGAAGCTCAGGTTGCCCCACAGCTTGAGCCAGATCTCGCTGCGGATGTCCGCCACGATCGGTGCTTTCAGGCCGCTGCGAATCAGGGCCTGCGAGATCGCCTCGACGCGAGGCGTCGTGCTGCCGTCGAGCTCGCCCAGCGTGAAGCGATTGCCTTCGACGACCTGCACCACACCTGGGTGCACGAGCTCTGCCGCCGGGTACACGACCGACCCGATGATGCGGCGCGGGTCGATGCATCTGCGCGATGGTTCCGTCGGGGTCAGCCGAGGTCACCGGCCGGCCCTCGAGGGGCCCACCGTGCCCGTGGAAGTACCACCAGGGGATGCCGTTCTGCATGGTCACGATCGCCGTGTCCGGTCCGTACATGGCCGGCAGCTGCGGCGCAAGTGCGGCGACCTGGTGCGCCTTCACGGTGAGCAGGATGACGTCTTGCGCCCCGGCCTGTGCGGGGCTTTCGAAGGCCTTCACCGCGGCGGCGACGTGTTCGCTGCCGTCTTCGAGCACGAGTTTCATGCCGCCCGCGCGGATCGCCTCGAGGTTGCGGCCGCGCGCGATGAAGGTCACCGTTTCTCCGGCGAGCGCCAGCTTGGCGCCGAGGTACCCGCCGATGGCCCCGGCGCCGACGACTGCGACTTTCATGTCGGCTGGGCGCTCAGAAGTTCACATTGCTCTTGCCCTTGAGCTTGAGGATCCTGCGGGCATCGTCCGGCGTCGCGACTTCCAGCCCCAGCTCCTCGAGGATGCGGCGGATCTTCGCCACCTGGTCGGCGTTGCTCTTGGCGAGCTGGCCCTTGCCGATCCACAGCGAGTCCTCCAGCCCGACGCGCACGTTGCCGCCCATGACCGCGGACTGGGTGGCGATGTACATCTGGTTGCGCCCGCCGCCCAGCACCGACCACTGGTACTGATCGCCGAACAGGCGATCGGCGGTGCGCTTCATGTGCAGGACATCTTCCGGGTGCGGGCCGATGCCGCCGCGGATGCCGAACACGGACTGGATGAACAGCGGCGGCTTGACCAGCCCGCGCTCGAGGAAGTGCGCGGCCGTGTACAGGTGGCCGATGTCGTAGCACTCGATCTCGAAGCGGGTGTCGTTGTCGCTGCAGCTCTGCAGGATGTAGGCGATGTCCTTGAAGGTGTTCTTGAAGATGCGCTCGTCGCTGCCGGCGAGGTAGGGCAGCTCCCACTCGTGCTTCCATTCCTTGTGGCGCGGGATCATCTCGTAGAGGCCGAAGTTCATCGAGCCCATGTTGAGCGAGGCCACCTCGGGCTTGAGCTTGAGCGCGGGCTGCAGGCGCTCCTCCACCGTCATGGTGGGCGCACCGCCAGTGGTGATATTCACCACCACGTCGGCGGCGGCCTTGATCTTGGGCAGGAAGCGCTTGAACATCTCCGGGTCCTGCGTCGGACGCCCGTCCTTGGGCTCGCGCGCGTGCAGGTGGACGATCGCCGCGCCGGCCTTCGCCGCGCCGATCGCGCCTTCCGCGATCTCGTCCGGGCTGATCGGAAGGTACGGCGACATCGTCGGCGTATGGATCGCGCCCGTCACGGCGCAGGTGATGATGACTTTTCTCGATTCTGCCATGTTCTCGCTCCGCTTCTGTTCAGTCTTTGCTCGCCGCCGTCAATCCTTGGCTGCTGCGGCGCGCTTATGGGCGATCAGCGCCATCAGGCGCCGGTCGCGCCAGGCTTCGCGCTCGGCGTGGCGTTCCTGGGGCATGACTTTACGCTGCTCCGCGTTGACGCGCTCGATGAGCGCCGGCGCTCATCGGTCTGGTAGCGCACGTCCTTGATCATCTCGTGCATGACGCCACCGTAGCGCGCGGCATAGTCGACGATGCCGCCCGGGGCGTTCAGGTCGGCGGTCTCGAACGGGCCCATGAAGGACCAGCGCAACCCCAGCCCGTCCTTCAGGCACTTGTCCGCGTCCGCCACCGAGACATAACCCTCGTCGACCAGGCGCCACGCCTCGAAGGTGAGCGCGGCCTGCAGCCGGTTCAGGATGAAGCCCTGGACTTCCTTCTTCACCAGGATGGGCACCTGCCCAACCTTCTCCTGCAATGTGCGCGTACGGTTCACCACATCGGGCGAAGTCCATGGCGCAGGCGATATCTCCACCAGCGGCACCAGGTGGGGCGGGTTCACCGGATGCGCGACCACACAGCGTGCGCGGCCCGGCACGCCCTCGCTGAATACCGAGGTGGGAATGCTCGACGTCGAGCTCGCCAGGATGCAGCTCGCCGGCGCAGCAGCGTCCATGTCGGCGTAGAGCTTGCGCTTCACGTCGACTTTCTCGGCGATGTTCTCCTGGACGTAGTCCGCATCCTTGACGCACTCCTGCAGCGTGGCAGCAGCGCTGATGCGCGCCCGGACCGTGGCAGGTGCCTCGGCGATCAAACCGAAGCCTTGCGAGCTCCTCGAGCGCCTCGGTGATCAGGCCGAGCGCTTTGGGCACGGCGCCGGGGTCGGCGTCCCAGATCTTTACCGGGTGGCCGGCGCGCGCAAACACCATCGCCCACGCCCGCCCGATCAGGCCGGCCCCGACTATTCCGATTTGTTCCATGCTCTCCACCAGTAGAACGAAACGCGTTTACCACAGAGGACACCGAGGATCACAGAGGAAAACCGCATGGACCACGAAGGACACGAAGGATCACGAAGAAGAGCTGGAGGCGATGCGCTCGCCGCTTGCGTCCGCTGCACCCTTGACGTGCGCAGCTCAATGGGAGGCAAGCGTGACTCTCCTTCGTGTTCCTTCGTGGTGGATGCGTTTGGGTTTGCCTTCCTCTGGTGTCTCCTCGGTGTCCTCTGTGGTCGATGAGGTTGACTTCAACCCAGCATCTCGACGCCGGCGCACACGGAGATCGCCTGGCCGGTGACGTGCTTGCCGGCGTCGCTCGCCAGAAACAGCGCCATGTTGGCGATGTCCTGCGGACTCACCATCGAGCGCATCGACACCCGCTCGAGCGAGATGCGCTTCTGCTCCTCGAAGCTGATGCCCACCGCCTTGGCCTTGGCCTCGATCACGCGGTCGATGCGCTCGCCCTCGACGACGCCGGGTTGAATGGCGTTGACGCGGATGTGATCGGTGCCGACTTCCATGGACAGGCTCTTGCTGAAGCCTACCACGGCCCACTTGGCGGCAGCGTAAGGGGTGCGGTAGGGAAAGCCCAGGCGTCCGGCAGCGGAGGACAGATTGATGATCGAGCCGCCACCGGCGGCCTTCAGCATCGGCATGGCCAGCCGCGTGCAATAGAACATCCCGTTCAGGTCGATGTCGATGCAGCGGCGCCAGTCCTCGACGCTGATCTCTTCGACCTTGCCGGTGGGGCCGGCGATGCCGGCGTTGTTCACCAGGACGTCCAGGCCGCCGAGTTGCACCTTCGTGTCCGCGAACAGCTGGTCGACCTGGCGCAGGTCGGAGACATCGCACAGTGTGCTGCTCACGGACGGCAACGCGCCCTTCACCTCCTCCAGAAGGGCTGGCACTACATCGCAGGTGTGCACCCTCGCCCCCGCCTGCACGAAGGTCTCCACCATCACCCGGCCGATGCCTCCGCCCCCGGCCGTGATCAGTACCCGCATCCCTTTCACCGACAGATCCATGGTCGCTCCATCACAAATGATCGGCAAGAATAAGGCAGGCAGCCGGACTGCGTCGAGAGGGCGGGACGCGCGCGGCAAATCGCACCCGACGCGGTGGCAATGGCGCCCGACTGGGCGGGGGTATGCTAACGTAGTCGCCCCGAGCGGAACGCGCATGCAGGCGCTGACCGATACTGTGTGGCTCGCCGGCGGCGAGACTCGCCGCCGATGCGATAGACGAAGACCGCTTTACGGGCGTCAGGAGCGTGTGATGCAGGCATTGATCGACGTGGTTGCGGGGGCTGTGCTGCTGCTGGTCGGCCGCAAGCTGTACTGGCTGTTCGTCGCCATCGCCGGCTTCTACGTCGGGTTCGAGGTCGCTCGTGCCGTGCTGGCGGGGCCGCCGCAGTGGGTGATCTGGCTGGTTGCGGTGGTGGCAGGCGTGGTCGGCGCCCTCGTGGCCGTGCTGTTCCAGCGGGTGGCGTTCGCGCTGGGTGGCTTCTACGCAGGCGCCTACCTGGCCCTGGTCGGCGCCGAGCGCTTCCTTCCGTCCCTCGCTGGCCCGGTGATCATTATCGTCGGCGGTGTGCTGGGGGCGCTTGCGGCGGCCCTGCTCATGGACTGGGCCATCATCGTCCTGTCGTCCATGGTGGGCGCGGCGCTGATCGTCTCCTATCTCAACCTCGGACAGCTCGGCAACCTGCTTGTCGTACGCGGGTCTACTCGCAGTCGGGATCGTCGTGCAGGCGCAGCTGATGCGCCCGCCTGTGGATGCGTCAACGCAGCGCTAACTGCCCACCAGCTGCTTCCTCATCGGCACGAAGTTGATCAGGACCCCTCCGGGCAGGGTGTACTCGACCGGCGTCTCGCCGGTGTAGCCCAGAGCCGCGTAGAGGCGACGGCCCGGCAGGGTCGCCATCAGCTCCGCGACGCGGAACCCATCTGCCATGGCCTCGGCCTCGCAGCGTGTGAGCAACGCCCGGCCGATGCCGCGGCGCGCCCAATCGGGTCGTACGAAGAAGGCCCGAATGCGCGCTGCATCGCGGGCGGGATCGAGCGGATCGGAGGTGCGCCCGGCCTGGCGATCGCCGCCGAACAGCGTGCTGCGGCGGCTCCAGCCGCCGCACGCGACCAGCGCGGTCCCGGCCTCGGCCACAAAATACGTGCCGTCGCGGATCAACTCGCTGTCGACGCCGAATGCGGTGCCCAGCGCCGCCTCGATCTGCGCGTCCGTATAGTCTGTGCGGCTCAGTCCGCGCGCCGATTCCGCGATCAGCCGCTCCAGTTCGGGCGTGTCGGCCAAAGTCGCCGTGCGGAGCGAGAACGCCATCGCCTAGCTAGCCCGGATATTTCATCGGGACGCGGATTTCTGGGTCGTTGTGGGCGAGCCAGGTCGGGCTCGACCGGCGCAGCCAATAGATCATTCTATTGGCCAGACGGGCATGCCCGAGATGGCCGTCCACAACGGGCCAGAAACCGCGTAACCCCGAAGCCAAAGTGTGCTGAGTAGCACGCATCGCGAAAGCCTTAGCGCGTGTACATCTGCGAGCAATACGGGGGTGGCCCGGTGAAATATCCGGGCTAGAGCCAGAGCACCTGCTTGCGGAACTCGAGGTCCGTGAGCAGGGGTGACGCCGGACCGGTGTGCGACACGGCGCCGCGGTCGAGGACGACGGCGCGGTCGGCGAGCGAGAGCACCAGATCGAGGTGGTGCTCGATGATCAGGATCGAGATTTCGCGGCGCAGGCCGGCGAGGGAGTTGAACACTTCCTCCACCATGACGGGCGACAATCCCTCGAAGGGCTCATCGAGCAGCAGGATTCTGACGGTGCCGGAGAGGGCTCGTGCAATCGCGACCATCTGCTGCTCTCCGCCGGAGAGCTGGTCGGCCTTGGTGGCGAGCTTGTCGCGGATGCGCGGGAAGTACTCGTAGATGCGTTCGCGCTCCCACCTTACCCCGGCGCCGCCACCGCGGGACAATGCGCCCAGACGCAGATTCTCGTCCACACTCAGCCCGGCGAACAGGCGCCGCCCCTGTGGCACCAGGCCCACGCCCAGCCGGGCGATCTGTTCGGGCGGCATGCCGCCGATGCTGCGGCCCTCCAGCTCCACCCGGCCGCTCACCGGCGGGACCAGGCCCAGGATGCTCTTGAAGGTGGTGGATTTGCCCGCGCCGTTGCGTCCCAGCAGGGCAACCACCTCGTTCGCCCGCACGTCGAAGGACACGTCGCGCAGGATGTGGCTCTTCCCGTACAAGGTGTTGATGGCCTCGACGCGCAGGATCGGCGCGCCGGCTGCCTCGTGGGCGGATGTGCGCGCTTGCGCGTGAGCTTTGCCGCTGCCGATGTAGACGCGCTGCACTTCCGCGTGGCTGCGCACGGTCTGCGCGTCGCCCTCCACCAGCACCTTGCCCTCGTTCATCACGGTGATGCGCTGCGCGATGGCAAAGACGCGATCGATGTCGTGCTCCACCAGCAGCACGGCCATATGTTGGGCAAGACCCCGGATCAAACCGGTGATGCGCTCGCGCTCTGCCGCCGCCAGGCCGACCAGCGGTTCGTCGAGCAGAAGGCAGCGCGGCTTGGCCGCCAGCGCCACGCCGATCTCGACGAGGCGCTGCCCGCCGTAGGACAGATCGGAGACGCGGACCGGTTCCACGCCCTCCAGCCCGAGGAACTGCACCAGCTCGCGCGTTTCGCGGTTCACCTCTTCGAGCGCGGAAGCGGGACGCAAAAAATCGAAACGGCGGGGCGAGCGCGCCTGCACGGCCAGACGCAGATGCTCCCAGACGCTGAGGGACGGGAACAGGCTGGTGATCTGGAACGAGCGTGCGAGCCCCTGCGCCATGACGTCTTCGGGAGCCAGACCGCCGATGGGTTGGCCGGCCAGCACGACCGTGCCCTGGTCCGGAGCAAACATGCCCGAGATCAGGTTGAACAGCGTCGTCTTGCCCGCGCCGTTGGGGCCGATCAGCGCGTGCAAGGTGCGATCTGCGACGGCGAGGTCCACGCCGTCTACGGCGGTGAAACCGCCGAAATGCTTGGCCACGCCCTTGCAGACCAGCAGCGGCCCCTCGACCTTGGCGTGAGTGCGCAGGAAGGCTGGCGCTTCCTGGTGGGGTTGTGGCGTCACGCGCGCGGCCATCGCCGCAGCGCCGCGTTGGTGCCGGCGCATCGGCGCCAGCACGCGCTCACCCAGCCCGACCAGACCGAGCGGGGAGAACAAGATCGTCGCCATGAACAGCAGTCCGAACCAGAACTGCCAGCTCGTAGTGAAGCTGGTCACGACCTCCCGGAACAGCAGGTAGAACGCGGCACCCAGCGCTGGGCCGAGGAAGCTGCCCATGCCGCCCACTACGGTCATCGCCAGCAGCTCGCCCGAGAAACTCACGTGCACCAGCTCGGCGGAGACGAACAGCTTGAGCATGGCGAACAGGCTGCCGCCCAGACCCACCACGCTGGCCGAGATGATGAAGGCCGTCAGCTTGTAGCGCAGTACGGGATACCCGGCGAAGCGTGCGCGCTGCTCGTTCTCGCGTATCGCCAGCAGCACCGTGCCCAGCGGCGCATGCACCACGCGCCACACCAGCCACACCGTCACGAATACGATCACCGCACAGAAGTAGTAGAACAGGCGCTGGTCGTCGAGGTTGAGCCCGAACAGCGCCAGGCGCCGCACGCCCGACAAGCCGTTCTCGCCGCCGGTGACCGACGTCCAGCGGAACACGATGTAGTAGGTGAGTGCCGTGAACGCCAGCGTCAGCAGGGAGAAGTAGACGCCGCGGCGGCGCAGTGCCAGAAAGCCGATTACGACACCCAGCAGCGCGGCACAGAGCACGCCACTCGCCAGAGGCATCAGCATGCTGTCCGGGAACCAGTGCAGCTGGACCAGTGCGACACAGTAGGCGGCGAGGCCGAAGAACAGCCCGTGACCGAATGAGAGCAGCCCGGTGTAACCGACCAGCAGGTTGTAGCCGATCCCGACCATCGCGAGGATGGCAATCTCGGTTGCGATGCCCCAGGTGTAGCCCGTGCCGAGCATGGCCCAGGGCAGCACGATCAGCGCCAGGGCGAGCATGACGAGCGGGTGGCGCGGGGCAGCCGGGATCATCCCTGCAAGTCAGCGAGTCGGTAGAGGCCGCTCCTTCCCCCTGCCAGGGGAGGGTTGGGCTGGGGGGTGCGATGTCCGGTCAGGTGACGCTTCACCCCCACCCTGGCCCTCCTCCTGAGAGGGGGAGGGAACGTTAGGCGAGGCGCGCAAACGTCGCCATGCCCTGTGCTCCTTCCCCCTGCAGGGGGAAGGCTGGGATGGGGGTGCGATGTCTGGTCAGGTGACGCTTCACCCCCACCCTGGCCCTCCCCCTGAGAGGGGGAGGGGACATTCGTCTCGGCGCTCAAACTCTGCGCTCCAGCTTCTGCGCCTGGTCGCGGTTGAGCATCGACACGTAGGCCAGCATGCCGCGCAGCGGCGAAGGCAGGCTGCCGCTTTCCCATTGGCTGGCCTGATGCAGCGCCGCGCGCAGGCGCCGTCGCTCCTGCCGCGACAGCCCGAGCACTTCGTTGACCGTCACGCCGGTGACCTGCTGGCGCGAGCCGCGCCGCATCACCAGGGTCTTGTCCCGATTCACGGTGAAGCCCTCCTCGCGCACGACACGCGAGGCGAGGTGACGCAGCGCATGCACTTTCTCCAGGTCATCGCCGGAGAAGGTCATGTCGTCGGCGTAGCGGGTGTAGCCGAAGCCATGCTTGCGTGCGAGTCCGGCCAGTCGGCGGTCCATTTTCACCAGCAGGGCATTGCTGAGCCCCGGGCTGGTCGGGGCGCCCTGCGGGCATGCGCGCGGCCCGATCGGGGCGAAGCAGTGGATCGCGCCGGCGCTCACGGGCTGGCGCGGCGCCTCCGTCATCAGCACGGCCAGGACGGTCGCGACCGGGTAGCCATAGCCGAGCGCGATCAGCAGCCCGCGCACGCGTCCGAAATGCAGCGACGGGAAGAAGTCCTTGATGTCCAGGCGCAGCACCACGCCCTTGCCGACATGCGGCTGCGCATTGCTGCGCACGGAGTGCCCGGCACGGAAGCCGTGGGCGTACTCGCTGCACGGCAGCTTGCTCACCATGACCTGGTTCAGCCGCCGCTGAATCGCCTTGAGGCGCGACTTCGGCGCCATGATCAGGCGTTCACCGCCGCCGCGTTTGGGCACTGCGAAGGTGACATAGTGGCTGCCGCGGTCGCGCGCACTGTGCACCGAAAGTGCCGCAACGCTCGCACGTCGATGTCGAGCGCCTGGGCGACGTCCGCCTCGGTGCGCCACACCGGCAGCCCATAGCGCGCGAGCTGGGCCTCGTCCGCCTCGAGCCCGCGCAACGGTCTGGCTCGTGTGCGCATGGTCGCTGAGAACCAGCGGCGCGCGTCCGGGCCGCTCGCGCGCAACCGCTGCGCACGTGCAGGCGCCGGCCCGACGGCGGCAGCCAGTCGCCTGTGCATGGGCTTGAGCGTGACCGCTTGCGCTGGTAGCGGAGTGCTGGTCGGCTGAGGCGAGGGCGCTGGCGTGGGCGCCACAGCCGGTGCTGGCGCAGCCACCGGTTTCGGTACCGGCGCTGCCGGCCCAGGCGCCACCGGTGCGCGCGCCGCAGGAATGGCCGAGGGCCTGGTCTGTGCAGCCGGGGGCCCGGTCTGCGCAGCTAGGGGCATGGTCTGCGCAGCTGGGGGCTGAGTCTGCGCACTTGTAGACTTGGTCTGCGCGGCGGGGGGTTTGGTCTGTGCGGGCGGACGCTGGGTCACCGCTGCAGCGCGTTTGAGTTGCTCGATCGGCGCGGGCTGGGCGGGAGGGGTGGGCTGGGGCGTTGTCGTCACGGGGCGCCGCGGCTGCGCGGGCGACGTCGGCTTGACCTGCGCAGGCGTTGGGGGTCCAGGCTGGGTCGCTGGTCGGGTCGCCTGACGGGGCGCACTGCCCTGGCTTGGACGTGCGCTACTGGCTGACGGTGGTGCGCTGGAAGGTCCCCGCGGCGATGGTTTGGGCGACTGCTGGGCGGCGCTCGCGGGCCGTGTACCGGCCGGGGCTGCTGGCTGGCTGCGGGTGGGCGCTGTCGGCGGCCGTGGCGGAGCAGCCGGCTGTGGCGGTGTCTGGCGCGGCGTGGGCCGCGCGCCGAACAGCCGGCGCAGGAAATCAAACAGCGCCATCAGGGGTTCCCCGTCCGCAGCGTCGCAGTGGAGAGCATGGCCAGATCGCGCGCGCTGACTGCCGTCGAGATGATGCAGCGGACATGACCGGCGCACGGGATGGGAGGGCGGACTGGCCGACCACTTGCGAGGCTCTGGTTTCGTGGTCTCCCCGTGCATGGCGCGCGGGGAGCCGTGGCGAAGTGATGCGCTCATCGCGCCACCCCGGCGAAACACCGGGGACCTGCTGGCTGGTTGCGGTTGCAGCCGCCCTCCCGGCTGCCTTTATCGCCGCAGGTGGCGGGCTTGTCAACCGTGCCTGCCGTACCGGGCGGGTTCGGGACGGGGCACCCCGCGGGGGCTTGCTGCGCTTCACGCGGCTCGCCTGCGGTAGACGACCGGCTGCTCGCCAGGCGTGCGCAGCCCTGGAAAACGCTGCAGCAACTCGCCAGCCAGCCCCGCGAGCGTCTCGCGCCCGTCGGCAGTATGAGCGTCGGCCAAACGCTCACGCACGTAGTGCAGCACCCGTTGCGCCGACTGCTGCGTGTCGACTGCGCGCAACACGTTCAGCACGCGCCTTGCTGCCGGCCGATCATGCGAGCGTGCCAGCAGTTCGAGCAGCAGGTCGAGGTTTGCTTCCACCACCGGCGCGGCGCTGGCGCCGGTCCCGGCCAGCGCGTCGAGCGCCAGCGACAAGACCTGGCGGTCGTGCGCGCCCAGCAGCTCGGCCACCGTCTGCGGGCTGGACTGCGCGGCCGCTCGCACCCGCGCGAACAGCGCGTGTGCGAGCGGATTGGTGCGTTCGATCTGTCGCAGGGATTGCACCGTCCCGGCGGGCACGCGCTTCAGGATGCGCACCGCGCGGCTGGCCTGGCTGACATCGTCGAGCGCGAGGTGAGCGTAGTAATTCACCGCCAGCTTTGCTGCATCGACCAGCGCTGTGTCGCCAGAACGCGGCTGGTATGCGCTCAGGTGGCTGGCGAGCAGATCGATGAGCTCGTCGTCCTGCTGCGCGATGGCACCCTTGAGCAGAGCCGTGCGCGGCTGCTTGACGGAGGGCGTGAGGCGTCCGCCGAACGGACCGCGCACGTAGTGCGGAAAGCGCTGGTAGAGCGCCAGCAGAGTGGCGTCCTTGAGCGGCCTGTCGGTGCCGCCCGCTTCCCCCGTGGCGGCGGGCGCGCGGCGAGTTGCAACAGCTGCTGGCGCACCTGCGCCTCCGGCGAGGTCTGGTCCTGCACCAGTGCCATCACCTCGGCGTCGTATTCGGCGGCCGACGTGCACAGGACGGTCAGACGGGCCCACAGCTCCCACCAGCCGCGCCGGCGTGCCAGCTCCGCCATCTCCGCGCGACCGGCGCGCCGGCGGGCGCTCCACACCTCGGTAGCATGCGCTTCCAGGTACGCCAGCATGTGCTCGCCGCGCAGCTGGGCGAGCGCATGCAGATGTCGGCCCGATGTCCGCGCGCCAGCGCTGCGGATGGCGCAGGTTCAGCTCCTCGCACAGCCGCTCGGGGCTGGCTACGCGGCGCGCGAGCTCGAGGGTGTCTCGTGCCCACTGGTCGGACGGGACCTGCGCGCGGTACAGCGCGAAATGCAGCTCGTTGTCGTTGCGTCCCAGCGCCTCGCGCATGAGGCGCGCCCAGGGCAGCCGGGCGTCCTCGGCGCGCCGGCCGCGCGGCGCGTGCCGCCGATGGAGCCGAAGCGACGATCGGCTGCAGCCGATACAGCTCCAGCGCGCTGTCCTCGTCCGGCAGAAGGGGACGGTCAAGCTCGCGCAGTACCTGCTCGCGCTGCGCCGCGCCCTCCGCCGATCGGAAGCGGCCCACCAGATCGGCGGTCCAGCTCCGTGCGATCTCTTCGCTCTGTCGCCGGTCAGGGCGATGGCTGGCTCGCTCGCTCATGGGTTACTCGAAGCGCTCGAAGCGCTCGCCCATCAGGCCGCGCGGGCGCAGCAACGGCGCGGGACCATGAGCAGGTACATGGACGCCTCCGCCGCTGGCGGGTCGAGGTCGACGGTGATGCCGCGCACGACGCCAACCAGCAGGCCGGCGACGACGACACCCCAGAACAGATCCCAGCCCGCCGATCACCACGACGACGAACGTCGCCGTCAGGATCTCGGCGCCCAGCGCCGGCTGCACGCCGGCGAGCGGGGCGGACATGACCCCGGCAAGCGCCGCGAGCCCCACGCCCAGCGCGAAGATGGCGGCCAGCGCCGGCTTCAGGCTGATTCCCAGCGCGCGCACCATGTCGGGATCGCGCACGCCGGCTCGCACCACCAGGCCGAACGCGGTTCGGTTCAGCAACAGCCAGCATCCGCTCACCGCCAGCACCGCGACAGCCAGGATGGTCAGCCGATGGTCTGAGTAGATGAAATCGCCGAGGATGAGCTGGCCGCGCAGCTGCGGCGGGATCGAGAAGGGCAAGCCGGTAGTGCCCCAGATCATCCGCAACGCCTGCTCCGCCGCCAGCGCCAGCCCGAACGTAAACAGCAGCCCCAGCGCAGGATCCTTGCTGTACAGCGAGTTCAGGAACAGGCGCTCGATCGCGATGCCGATGCAGGCGACCAGGACCGGCGAGATCACCACGGCGCCGAAGAACCCCAGCCGCCTCTCTACCTCGTAGGCGAGGTACGCGCCGACCGCGTAGAACGCACCGTGCGCCAGGTTCACCACGCCGCCGAGGCTGAAGATCAGCGACAGCCCGAGCGACAGCACGATGTACAGCGTGCCGACCAGCAGGCCGTTGATGATCTGTTCGAGGATGAGCTCAGGGACGATTAGAGGCATGGAACCAGGCGCGAGGCGAGACGGCAGGCTAGGGAGGCGCGAGCCGGGAACAGGCGCTGGGAGGCGATGTACTCTTGACTACTCATCGCGTCGAATCGTGGCTGCCGAGGCTGCGAGGCATCGAGAAAACAGCAGCGCTGATCTACGCACCGTGGTCCCATGGGTCTGGACGGTAAAAATTGTGGGTCACCGCTTGTGAGGCGGCAGTTCTCCAAGCCGAGGGGTTTTAATCTCGTGCCTCGCGCCTCGCTCCTCGTGCCTGGATGACGGGCGTCAGCCCGTCATCTTGCAAGGATTCTCTTCTCTTGTCGGTTGAATCAGCTCGAGGGACTCGCTTGGTACCTGGTACTTGGCATGACTATCTCGAAGATGTCCCACTTATCTTTCATCTTCGATCTGTCTTTAACCTCGACCACGTACATTTCCTGCAACAACTGGTGGTCCCACCCCCGGAACGTGCCCTTCCGTGCCTTGAGAATGTCGAAGCTCGCGCCCTTCTCGAAGTAGTTCGATGAGCTTAGAAGCATCGGTGCTTCTAGTGTCAGCCATGGACTGCAGCATGATCTTGATTCCTACGTAGTCTCCCCAAGCCTGATTTTCGGGCGGGCCGCCGAACTTTTCGGCGGAAAGCCTTAGTAAACGCAATAGACGCGGGATTGGTGAGACCGTGGTACCAAAGGCTTTGCCAATGACCCGATATCGAGTCCTGTCCAGCAGCCCAGAACATAACCGTGTCCATCGCGCCCCCCGACAAGGGGAACGGAAGGTTGTACTCCTTGTACTGCTTGAGGAACGTCGTCTGGTCCACGCCCGCCAGACATCGATCGACAAGGTCCGGCTTGGCCTGACGAATCTTCAGGATGTAGGGCGTGTAGTCGGGCGTATTGGTCGCGATCATGTCCACGCCTGCTCTTACGCCGCCATTTTGCTCTAGGAAGCGCGAGGACACTTTGTACAAATCATGGCCGAACGCGTAATCGGCTACCAGGAAATACCACTTCTTTCCGCTTGATTTGATTGTGCGATCTTCTGCCAGCTCCCGATGGTCTTGGTGTACATCGTGTTGGAACCTTCGATGTGGAACATGTAGCGGTTACAGTTCGCACCCCGCAGCGTACGAATTAGCCCCGGTGTTGAAAAAGATCGTCCTATACCGCAGCGCCTGCTCGGCGATTGCGAGGGCAGAAGCCGAGCTGATTTCTCCAACTATGCAATTGACTTTGTCGGCCTCGATCAGCTTCTGAGCCTTGCTTACTGCCGTCGCTGGATTTACCGAATCCTCCGCAATTAACTCGATCTTGCGGTTCAGCACACCGCCGGCTGCGTTCATCTCTTCGACGGCCAGGGCTGCCCCTTTTGCGCCATATTCACCGATTGTCTGCCTAGAAACCCGGTGCGCGGCGTGAGATGCCCGAGACGTATGACTTCGTTCTGAGCCCGCAGGATCGCCGGAAATACCAGCGGTGCCGCAGCGAGCGCTGCAGTCTTCTTCAGGGCGTCTCGGCGCCCTCCGTGCGTAGCCTTTTGGTTCATGCTCTCCCCCTTTAGATGTTCGGTCCGCCGGACCTGGCTCCTAGCCCCTGGCCC
>CAVYZA010000019.1:0-64400 GCA_963772865.1 uncultured beta proteobacterium
CGCGCCGAACAACGCCTGCTCGGACAGGCGCACGGGCACGCTGCGGTTGGCCTGCAACAGGGAGAGATGGACGCCCAGAATGAACAGCACCAGGATGCAGCCGAGCCAGCACGCATGCGTGGCGAGAAATCGCAGCGCCGCGTCGCGGCGCTCCGGCGCCATCCAGTAGCGCCGGTTGGGGATGTTGGCAGCGCCGGGGAACAGCAGCGGCAGCCAGCCGGCCATCGCGACGACGAACAGCGGCAACAGCGTCACGAACAACAGCATGAACACGCGGTAGCCTTCCCGCGTCATCCAGCCGTTAGGCCGGCCATCGCCGGCAAAATGAGTGGCTACCGAGTCCGGCAGCAGGGCCACCGTCGTGTCGATATGCCAGACGGTGCCGACGATCAGGCCGCCCAGCATCAGCAGCGCAGACCAGGGCATCGGCCAGCCGGCAGCACCGTCTCTAAATGCAGGGCCCGCCTTCCTTGGGTTCGAAGCACTTGGCAGTGGTGCGATCGGCGTTCGTCGCGCACTGATACAGCTTGGCGCCGCAGCGCGCGCACCAAGCCGTTTCCACGCCATCGCGCTTGAAGTCGCTGGCGACGATCGTGACGTGGCGCTTGGAGCAGCCGGTGGCGTCGGCGGTGAGCCGTTCCTGGCTGGCACAGGCCGCAAGGACGACTACTGCCGCTACCCCGAACAGCAAGCGGGAGAAAGCGCCCGCGCGCGCACCGGCGGCGATTCGCGTGCTGGCAAGCTTCGAAACACGCATAGAGGATATTGAGTCAGGAGTGGATATAGTTTTCCAGCTGCTCGATCATGAAGCGCTGCTCGGAGATGACCTCTTTGACCACGTCGCCGATGGAGATCACGCCGGAGACCCGTTTGTGGTCCAGCACCGGCAGGTGCCGCACGCGTTTGTCGGTCATCAAGGCCATGCACTGGTCAACGGTCTGGTCAGGGCGCACACACAGCACCTTCTCGGTCATGATCTCGCGCACCAGCGTCTCCTTGGACGACTTGCCGAACAGGATCACCTTGCGGGCATAGTCGCGTTCGGAGAAGATCCCGGCCAGACGTTCGCCGTCGAGCACCACCAGCGCACCGACGTCGGCTTGCGCCATCAGCTGGAGTGCGTCGTAGACGGTGGCCTCCGGGGGCACTGAAAGCAGCCGTTGCGCCTTGCCTTCGAGCATCTGTGCGACGGTCTTCATGGGGTCCTCCTGGCGGGTCCTGTGGACGAGCGGCCCCGTGCTTCGAGTTTAGACGAGCTTTGCGGCAGGCGCCAACTGGCCTTGGCGGGAACCGTTCCGGCAGGGCGTTGTCAAGGTTCAAGCCGGCTCGGGCCAATGCAGGCGGCCGTTGCCGGCTTTTCTGGGTATGCAACCTGGGCTCCCTGGCCCCGGCGCCCGGACGGCGTCGCGGCCAGGCGACTGCGCACGACACCGGCCGGCAAGCGCTATCACCAAAGTGATAGCGGCTAGCCCTCATGTGGAAGTGCCATGCGGCCTAATCCATGTGACTATGCGCACCTAGAAGGAGGCTTCTTCTCGGTCTCGAATAAACCGAACCGGTGTTCGGGACCGCAACCCAGCCCGCGAGGGCTGAAACAGCTTGAACCAGGAGGATAGTCGAATGCGTGCATTAATCTCAGCACTCGCCGTAGCAGGTTTGTTCTCGATCGCGCTCCCGAGCTACTCGGCCGACGAGCCGTACACCGCGGAGTCGAAGGCAACCAAGCCCGGCCGCTCCATCAGCGATGACGTCAAGTCCGGCGGCAACCCGGCCAAGCCCGGCCGTGCCATCAGCGAAGACGTCAAGAGCGGCGGCAACCCGGCCAAGCCCGGCCGCGCCATCAGCGAAGACGTCAAGAGCGGCGGCAACCCGGCCAAGCCCGGCCGCGCCATCAGCGAAGACGTCAAGAGCGGCGGCAACCCGGCCAAGCCCGGCCGCGCCATCAGCGAAGACGTCAAGAGCGGCGGCAACCCGGCCAAGCCCGGCCGTGCCATCAGCGAAGACGTCAAGAGCGGCGGCAACCCGGCCAAGCCCGGCCGCGCCATCAGCGAAGACGTCAAGAGCGGCGGCAACCCGGCCAAGCCCGGCCGCGCCATCGAGGAAGACGTCAAGACCGGCGGCAACCCGGCCAAGCCTGGCCGCGCCATCGAGGAAAACGTCAAGACCGGTGACACCCCCGCCAAGCCTGGCCGTGCCATCGAGGAAAACGTCAAGACCGGTGACAACCCCGCCAAGCCTGGCCGTGCCATCGGAGAAGACGTGAAGTCGGGCGGCGACACCAGCAAGCCGGGCCGTGCTCTCGAGAAGGACAGCAACACCAAGAAGTAAGCTTTGACCGATCCCCTCCGGGATCGCGTGCAGGTGAGCAAAGGGGCGGGATATCCCGCCCCTTTGCCGTTTCTGGAATCATCCCCCCGCTGACTTGCGCGGTGCCCGATCGCGGGCTGTGGCCCGGCCGAACCTCAGGCAGCGTTCTGCGCTGGATCGATTGCTGCGGCGAAATAGTCGTCGCGATGCCGGGACCTATTGGTTCTGAATCTGGCCGTCTGCCCGTGCCGCCCCGACGTCAGGTACGGGGGCGGAGTCTGGAACGAAGCGGACCAGTTTCGCGCTGACCGAACCGAGGCGAACCTCGCTTTCCAGTTTGAGGACGTCTCGGCTGCCATCGGCGGCCACCCACAGCTGCGCCTTGCGCAGGCGTTTTTCCCCCTCGGTATCGGTGAGCTTCTTGACCGAGGGCTCGATCTTGATGGCTTCGTACTCCTTGCCCGAGACCGTAATCTTCTCTCGACCGACGACGTGCAACGAGATGAGGTAGCGGTCCGATCCGTTGAAGACATCGAAGCTGGCATCCTCCGCGGGGTTCAGCGGCAGGCTGCGGGCAAGAAAGGCGGCTGAAATCGGATCGAACGTGGCGTTGGATCGGAACGAGACTTCCTCGGATTTCCCGGCGCTGTTCAGTCTTCCCTTGGTGACCCTGGCATTGATGGCTCCATCCGGGGCGAAGTTGATCAGGAGATTGGTGAACCTGGAATTCTCCGTCTGCTGGGAGACGAACGTCACCGGCTTGAGCTCCTGCGCCGAGAAGATGCTCTCGCTCCGATGCTCGAGCCTGTAGAACAGACTGACTATTCCGCCGGAACGCGCCGTTGCTTCGACATCCAGCATCTTCTTCCCGTCACGATAGGTTGTCCCGATTCGTATCGATGCGCTGCCCACCGGGATCCCTTGCCAGGCGACCTGGTAGTCGTAGGTACCGCGCGGAAAGTTGGTCTCCTGAGGCTGGTACGCCTTGGTTCTGACCACCACTTTCGAGGGCGGAATGTACTCGGCGCCCGCGTTCTGGGGAGAGGTCTGAAGGATCGCGACGACCAGCGGGACGTTGCAGAGAACTGCGGCGGCCCGCACTGCTGTTCGTCCGTTCATTTCAACGCTCCTTGAGGGGGGCCGGCTTATCGGGGCGCCTCGCCGTCGCCGATGATCCAATCTCGGCAACGCCAGCTGGCGATTTAGCGCTGCGTTGCGCTCGATCTCGAAACACGATCCGGTCCGGTCAGTTGGACGGCGAATGTGCGCACGGGTTCGCCGTCACGACCAACCGGCGAGTACACCGGGCGACTGCCTACTTGCGCAGCAGCCCCAGGCGACGCGCCTCCTGCACGGCCTGCGTGCGGTTGCGCGCGTTCAGCCGCCTGAACAGCTCCTTCAAGTGCTGCTTCACGGTGCCCTCCGCCACCCCCAGGGCGTCGGCGATCTGCTTGTTGGGCATGCCATCGGCCAGCAGGGGCAGAATCTGCAGCTGGCGCGAGGTCAACGCACCGTCCTCGCCGTCTGCCGCCAGCGGCTGCGTCGGCGGACATGAACAACCCCTCGGGCACGAACACTTCGCCACGCAGGACGTGGCGCAGCCCGGTCATCAGCAGCTCGCTGCTGGCGAACTTGGGGATGAACCCGCGCGCCCCGCCGTCGAGCAAGGTGCGGATGATCCGCGTGTCGTTGACCCCGGAGATGATCACCACCGGCAGGTTCGGGAAGCGCCGGCGCACCGCGAAGAAACCCTCGAGTTCGCCCATGCCCGGCATCTGCAGGTCGAGCAGAGCCAGGTCGACCGGCCATTCCAGCGCGAGCTTGTCGAGCGCCGCCTGGAAGTTGCTCGCTTCCAGGATGACGACCTGGGGATCGAGCAGCTTGAGGAAGAACTGCAAGCCCTCCCTGAACATGGCGTGGTCATCGGCGTGCAGGATCTTCATGGCCGGCTCGCTGCTGCGCGCCCGGCGGCTTCGCCGGCATCGGCACGCACGACACCGCGCGCCGGCGGCAAGGTGAAGCTGAACTCGTTGCCGCCGTCAGGCGCAGGGCGAACCTCGACGGTGCCGCCGAGCTTGGAAACGATGCGTTGCACCGTCACCAGCCCCAGGCCGTGCCCGGCTGCACGCTCCTGGTGCAGGCGGGTGAACGGAACGAACACGCGCTGGCGCTGTTCCGGGGACAGCGGCTCGCCGTTGTCGCGCACCCAGAAGCGGATCTGGGCGCCGTCCGGTTCCCCGCCCAGCTCGAGATGCGGCGGCGCGCCTCCGTACTTGAGCGCGTTGCTCAGCAGGTTGAGCCAGACCTCGCCGACCCACGGAGCGTAGCCCAGCGCCTGGGGCCAGGTCGCCGGCAAGCGCACCTCGGCGTGCGAGCGCGCGCGCAGGTCGGCGAGCTGACTCAACGCCTGCGCCACCACCCCGCCCATGTCGAGCGCATGCAGAGGGACACTCTGCTGCGCCACGGTGGACAGCAGCAACAGCGCGTCGATGGCGGCGCCGGTGGTGGACAGCGCGCTCTGCGCCTGGTTGAGCAGGTGGCGCTGCTCCTGCGACAGGTTGTCCGCCTTGTACTTCGCCAGGATCTCGAGGAAGCGCGTGGCGGCCGCCAGCGGCGTCTTCAGGCTGTGGGCGATGGTATGGCCATACGCCTCCAGCTCGGTGTTCTTGAGCGACAGCTCCTCGGTCTTGTAGGTGAGCTCGTGCTGCAGGCGATGCAGCTGCAGGTGATGCTGGATCCGTGCGACCAGCTCTTCGCGCTGGACCGGCTTGGTGATGTAGTCGACCGCGCCCAGCGCGAAGCCCTCGACCTTGGCTTTGATGTCATCCTCGGCGGTCATGAAGATGACGGGGATGTCGGCGGTCGTCGCGTCCGCCTTGAGCTGCCTGCACACCTCGAAGCCGTCCATCTCCGGCATGCGCAGGTCGAGCAGCACCAGGTCGGGGGTGGCGAGCCGCGCCTTGTCCAGCGCCTGCGCGCCGCTGCGCGTGAGCATCAGGTCGAACCCCTGCTCGGCCAGGAAGTCGGACAGCAGCCGCAGGTTCTGCGGCTTGTCGTCCACGATCAGCAGGGTTGAGCCGCGCAGCTCAGTGGCTAACCGCATCCTGCGCCGTCTCCAGGCACTCCTGCAGCAGCGCGGCCAGCTGTTCCTCCTCGAAGCCGTGCGCCAGCTCGAGCACACGCTGGGCGAACGGGCGCAGCCGGGCATCGCGCCGCTCGAGATCGCCGACGACCTGCTCCACCCGCACCAGCTTCCCCAGCCGCACCAGGCCGAGCAGATCCTGCAGCGTCTGCCGCGATGGCAGCACGAACGGGCCGGCCTGCCGATGCGTTGGCCGGTGCGATCGCCTCTTCCTCCTTGGAGTGGCGCCAGGTCAGGCCAAGCATGCCCCCAATCGCTTCGAGCAGATCCTCGGTCTGGAACGGCTTGCGCAGGCTCCTGGCGAAGGTGGCGGGATCGGCCTCGGCTCGCGCCAGGTCGGCGGAGCTGGCCGAGGCGGCGATGATGGGCACCGCATCGAGGCCCGGCAGCGCGCGGATGGCGGCCGCGGCATCGAACCCATTCATGATCGGCATGCGCAGGTCCATCAGCACCAGGTCGGGACGGGCGTGCCGGGCCAGGTCGAGCGCCTGGCGGCCATCGCCGGCCAGCGCCACGTCGAAGCCGAGCGGCTCGAGCATCTGCCGCAGCAGTTCCCGGTTCTCCTCCTGATCGTCGGCGACCAGGATACGGCGGCGCGGACCCTCGTACCCTTTGATCGGTCGCGGCGCCACCCGCTCGACGGGCTGCGCCTCGATGATCGGAAACGCGGCGCTGAAATGGAACCGGCTGCCGCCGCCGAAGCGGCTCTCCACCTCGATCAAGCCGCCCATCAGCCGCGCGAACTCCTGGCTGATCGCGAGTCCCAGGCCGACGCCGGACTCGCGCCGCCGCCCCTGGTCGGCCTGCTCGAAGGGCGCGAAGATGCGATCCTGGTCCTCGGGCGCGATGCCGATGCCGGTGTCCTCGACCGAGAAGCGCAGCAGCGCCCGCCCGTCGGCGGCGCGCGACCAGCGCACACCCAGGACCACCCGCCCGGTGTCGGTGAACTTGATGGCGTTGCCGAGCAGGTTGAGCAGGATCTGGCGCAGGCGCTTGTCGTCGGCGAGCACGACCTCGGGAAGATCGTCCGACATCTCGAGGAGGAACGCGAGCCCCTTGTTGCGCGCGTCCACGCGCACCATGGCGACGAGCTCCTCGAGCAGGGTGCGCAGCCGCACCGGGGCGGGGTTGAGCTCGAGGTGGCCGGCCCGCATCCGCGACAGGTCGAGCAGATCGTTGATCAGAGCCAGCAGATGACGGCCGCTGCCGGCAATGGTGTCGAGCGCGTCCTTGCGCGCCGCCTGCCCCGTGCTGCCCGCGCGCAGCAGATCGGCATAGCCGAGGATCGCGTGCAGCGGCGTGCGCAGCTCGTGGCTCATGCTGGCGAGGAACTCGTCCTTGGCGCGGTTGGCGGCCTCGGCGGCAGTGCGCGCCGTCAGCAGTGCCTCGCGCTGGCGACTCAGCATGCGGATCCAGAAGAAGGCGGCCAGCAGGATCGAAGAGAACACGACCACGGCCGTCCAGATCGCCGTGTAGTCGATCTTGCTCTCGTAGCGCACCGACAGCCACTTCTGCGAGATCTCGCGCTGCTCCTCCTGGCTGATCGTGAGCAGCACCTTGTCCAGGATTCCGACCAGCTCGGGCCAGTCCTTGCGAACAGCGATGGAGAAGCCTTTCGGCTGCAACGCCCGCTCGATCGGCGTGGCGATCTTCAGGTTGCTGATCTGGCGATGGCGGATGTTGTAGACGATCGGGAAGATGTCGTCCACCAGCCCCGCTTCCTTGCCGGTGGACACGGCCATCAGTGCGTCCAGCAGGTCGGAGTAGGCGGTGACGTCGTAGTTTGGATAGGCGCGGGCCACCAGCTGCTGCGAGGAGTGTCCTCCCACCACGGCAATGCGCTTGTTTTCGAAGTCGCGCAGCCCGGTGACGAATTCGAAGTCGTCCCGGGTGACGACGACGTTGACATAGTGCAGGTACGGCTTGGTGAAGGCGAGGAACTGCTCGCGTTCCGCGGTAGGCGTGAGCGCCAGCACCGCGTCCAGCTCGTGCGAGCGCAGCTTGCTCTCGAGCGCTGAGAAGTCCAGCAGCTGATAGACCTCGAACTCGAGCCCCAGTCTCTGCTTGATGAGCTCGAGGTAGTCGGCCACCACGCCGATGAAGTGGCCTTTGCTGTCCTGGAATTCGTAGGGTGCGTAGTTGCTCTCCGCGCCGATGCGGACCACGTGGTGCTGAGCGAGCCAGGCGGTCTCTTCGGGCGTGAGCTCGACGGCCGGCGCGGACGCGACCGCCGGTGTGCTGGGAGCGGAAGGGGCCGGCGAGTTCTGCACTGCGGCCCGCCCCGAGGACGCAGGAAAGCCGATCACCGCAGCAAAAAGCACTGCCGCCGCGGGCGCAACCCAGCGATGTGGGAGTGCGAAGGAATGCGCCATGTGCGCAGCATGACCGACTCAGTTCAGACTGGCCGGTCCCTCCAAAGTCGATGACCCCAGTGGGGACGATGGTACCACGTGGGGCCCGGACCAAGCCGCCGAGCCAGGCCCGAAAAAGGCGCCCGGGAACGGCCAAATCCACCCGGATTCCGGCGTGCTCGGCGCTCGGCGAGCAGGTGGTGGCCTTCGTTGCCGACAGCGATCCGCGCTGATGAGGGTCGCAAAAGGGCCAGTCAACCGCAAAGGCGCGAAGGCGCAAAGAACGGCCGCAAAGAGTTGCCATTGAAAACATGGGCCCTTCTTTGCGCTTGCTTTGGGTCTTTGCGCCTTTGCGGTTAACCCGGCGACCGTTCGCCTACAGTCCGAGGTACGCTCGCTTCAGGCGCTCATCGTCAAGCAACTCGGCGCCGCTGCCTGCCAGCACGACGCGTCCGTTTTCGAGCACGTAGCCTCGGTTGGCCAGCCGCAAAGCGTGGCGGACGTTCTGCTCGACGAGCAGGATGGTCATCCCCTGCCGATTGATCCCCTGGATGGTTTCGAACACCTGAGCCACCAGGCGCGGGGCCAGGCCAAGCGTCGGTTCGTCGAGCACCAGCAGGCGCGGCAGCGTCATGAGGCCGCGGGCGATGGCGAGCATCTGCTGCTCCCCACCGGACAGGGTGCCGGCAAGCTGCTGCAGACGGTCCTTGAGAACCGGAAACAGCGCAAGCACCCGCTCCAGCGTGTGCCGCTTCTCGCGCCGGGCCCGCTCGCTGTAGCAGCCCAGATCGATGTTCTCCCGCACCGTCATGAAGGCGAAGAGCCGCCTGCCCTCCGGGACCTGAACCAGACCGGCGCCCACTCGCCGATGGGCTGCAACCCGAGCCAGCGACTCGCCCGCGAACTGAATGGAGCCCTCGGTGCAGGCGACCAGCCCGGATATCGTGTTGATCGTCGTCGTCTTGCCGGCGCCGTTGGCACCGACCAGGGTCACAATCTCTCCTTCGCGCACCTCCAGGCTGACGCCGTACAGCACTTGCAAGTCGCCGTACTGCGCGCAGACGCCGTCGAGCTTCAGCACCGCGGCGGCCATGTTGCCCGCTCATCTCGCCGTCACCGCAGCAGATAGTCTTCGCCGAGGTAGGCCTCGACGACGCGGGCATCGCGCGTGACCGCCTCCGGCGTGCCATCCGCGATCTTCTCGCCGTGGTGAACCACGACGATACGCTGGCACAGGTCCATCACCGCGGCCATCACATGCTCGATCAGCAGCACTGTCAAGCCGGCGGAATTGAGCTGCCTGATCAAGCTCATCATGTCCCGCAGCTCGGTCGGGTTGAGCCCATTCATGACTTCGTCGAGCAGGATCATTCGGGGGCCGGTCGCGAGCGCGCGCGCGACTTCGACGCGTTTGCGCAGCCCGATCGGCAACGCTTGTGCGGCACTGTCGCGCCAGCGCCCAAGGCCGGTCGCGGCAACGATCTTCTCCGCCTCCTCGTAGGCGGAGCGCCGGTCCCGCACGCGGGTGAACGCGCCCACGACAACGTTGTCGATCACCGAGAGCGTGCGAAACGGCTTCACGATTTGAAACGTCCGGCATAGACCCTGGCGACAGACCTGGTAGGGTCTTTGCCCCGAGATATCGACGCCCGCGAACCGGATCCGGCCCGAGGATGGGCGCAACGCCCCGGCGATGACATTGAACAGCGTGGTCTTGCCGGCGCCGTTGGGGCCGATCAGCCCCACGACTTGACCCTCGCCCACAGTGAAGCTGACTTCGGAGACCGCGGTGAGCCCGCCGAAGCGTTTGCTGACGGCTTCGACCTCAAGGAGCACGGACCTGCCTCCGGCGCGCGAGCAGATCGGGAAGCCCGCGCACCAAACCGCTCGGCATCGCCCGCACGATGATGATGAGCAAGACGCCGTAGATCACGAGGTACAACCCGCTGCGCCCGCCGCCCCATTTAGCTCGCAGGTACATCTCGAGCGCCGTGATCATCACCGCTCCGAGGATCGGCCCCAGCGGCGTGCCCAGTCCGCCGATGATGCACATCAACGCGAACTTGATCGACAAGTCGAACGACAGCACATAGCCGGGATCCACGAAGCCGATGTACTGCGCGTAGAACGTCCCGCCGAGCGCAGTGAGAAACGCGCTGCCTGCGATCGTTGCGACCTTGAGACGCCTGGTGTCGACGCCGATCGCCTGAGCGGCATCCTCGTCCTCGCGCATCCCGGCAAGCTGGAATCCGAAGCGCGTCCGCGCAATCCACACGCTGATCGCGTAGATCGCCATCACGTAGCCGACGATGATCAGCGTCCACGCGATCTTGCCGGTGAACAGGAAGTTGCCCAGACCCGGTTCGAAGGGAATCGTGAGACCTTCGTTGCCGCGCGTCAGGCCATACCAGCGGGCGGCGATGATCTGGACCACCGCGGCGAAGGCCAGCGTGACGAGGCTGAAGTACGGCCCGCGCAATCGGGTGGCCGCGAACGCGATGAACCCGCTCATCAGCGTCACCAGCACGCCGCCGCACAGCATCCCGAGCCACGGCGACAGCCCGAAGTGGAGCTTGAGCAGCGTGGACGTATACGCCCCGAGCCCGAAGAACGCGGCATGCCCGAGCGAGATCTGGCCGGCGAACCCGCCGGCGATGTTCCAGGCGCCGGCGAGCCCAGCCCACAGCAGGACGAGAATGACTGCGTCCTGCAGAAACAGGTTGTCGCTCACCAGTGCGATCAGCATGGCCGCCGCGAACAAGCTGCCCGCAACAACGTGTTCGCGCATGCTGCCGCCTGGCTAGCTGCCCAGCTCTTCGGCGCCGCGCTGACCGAACAAGCCAGCCGGGCGAATCAGCAGGACGGCGATGAACACGATGAAGTACAGCACTTCCTTCCAGGCAATGCCGACGTAGAAGCCGCCCATCACATCCAGGAAGGCCACGATCAGACCGCCGGCCAACGCACCCAACGCGCTCCCCAGACCGCCCAGAACCACCACCACGAACGCGACCAGCGCGAACTGGAGACCCACTGTCGGGTACGTGGGGAACAGCGGCGCCATCAGCATTCCGGCCACGGCAACACAGGTGGTTCCCACGGCGAATGCGACAAGGAACATTCTCTTCGTATCGATGCCGACCAACGTCGCCGCACTCGGGTCTTGCGCCGTCGCTCGCATTGCCTTGCCCACGTAGGTCAGGCGCAGCCACGCAAACAGCGCGATCGTAAACAGCGCCGCGACCAGGAACGCGATCAGCTGGGGCATCGTGACCGCTGCTCCGGCGACCAGGAAAACCCGATCCGCATAGGGCAATCGAAGCTGGCGGAAGTTGCCTGTCCACAGCAGCAGCGCCGCGTTCTGCAGCACAATGGACAGGCCGAGTGTGGTGAAAATCTGCACCACGTGCGGGCGGCCGATCACGGGACGGATAACCGCCCAGTAGATCAGCGCTCCAAACAGCAGCGACAGCGGAATGGCGGCCAGCAGGCCGGCGTACGGATCGATCCCGAAGCCGGCATACAGACCGATCGCGAGGTACATGCTCAGCATCAGGAACTCGCCGTGGGCGAAGTTCACGACGCGCATCACCCCGAAGATCAGCGTGAGGCCGATACTCACCAGCACATAGATCCCGCCGAGCACGATGCCCGACGCGATCAGCTGCGGGAGCGCATCCATCGAGGGGAGACGGCATGCAGCGCACGCCGAGCGGGAACTCACGTCAACGGCCTCTGCGGTGTGCTGCGAGTCCCGCGCAAGTGCGCTAACGCTCGCTCCACTTGGGCAACGGAACGAACCTTGCGGGCGCAACGGCGAAGCGCTCCGGCCACACCGTCACGAGTCTGCCGTCCTGCCATTGCAGCATGTAGTGCTGCACCCGCTCCAGGGTGTTCTGCCCGTCGTCCCGGAACTTGACACCCCAGCCGTTGAGCGCGCCGCCGAGCGGGATGTCGAGCTTCAGCGCCGCGGCCCGCACTTTGTCGGCGCTCAGGTCCCCACCGGTTATCCTGAGCACCTCGGCCAGAATCCAGACGCCGGCCGCTCCCAGCTGCGCGGAGGCGGCGTACCTCTCGTTGAACTTGGCCTCGTAGCGCTTCGCGATCTCCGCTTCCAGCACCGCCATCTCTTTGGGAACGGCCTTGGGGTTCAGGCCAGCGGGTTCGACCAGCGCGAACACGCCTTCGGCGTCCTTGCCGAGGCTCTTGCCGAAGTCCGGCGAGCCGAAGCTGACGCTGCCGGCACCCAGCACGGCCTTCACCTGCAGATCGAGCTGCTTGGCCTGCTTCCAGAACAGGATCGCGTCATTCGTGTAGCACGAGGCGACGATGACGTCCGGCTTGGAGGCTTTGAGCTTGAGCAGGATGGGCGTGAAGTCCTGCATCGTGTTGCGGTTGTACAGGTCCACCGAGACGATGGTCATGCCCAGTTCCTGCGCGCGCTTCTTTCCGGCTTCGGTGGTGCCCTGGCCGAATGCGGAGTCCTCGCTCAGGAAAGCGACCTTCAGGTCCTTGAGCTCGATGCCGAGCTTCTTGTGCAAAGTGTCGCGGATGAACTCGATGTTGTACCAGCCAAAGCCGTTGGCATCGATCTCGGTGCGGAATACATTCTTGTAGCCGCGAGCGTTGAAACGCGGGTCCACGCAGGACACTTCCCAGTAGACCACGTTGTTGCGCGCCGCGACTTCGCTCGCGGGCACGCACAGGCTGCTCGACAGCGTTCCCGACAGCAGCCGGACACCTTCCTGGCTGATCAGGCGCGACGCCTCGTTGGTGGCGGCAGTTGCGTCCGGAGCGTCAGCGACCACCCAGGCGAGCCGCTTGCCGCCGATGCCGCCACGCTCGTTGACCATGTCGCGCACGATCTCCATGCCATTGAGCTGACGCCGCCCCTCGGCGGCCATCGGACCGCTCAAGGGCTGCAGGACACCGATCTTGATCTGGTCGTCGGACCAGGCGGCGGGCGCGAGCAACACAGAGGCCCCGAGCGCTGCAAGCAGCACGATACGCCGGGGGATACCCCGCCTTCCAGTGCTTCCCAAAGCCATCGTCGTACCCTCCCTTCGTCTACCGATCAGCTCAAGCAAGCGTTTCACCCTCTCCCCCGCCCTCTCCCATCAAGGGAGAGGGCGCGCCGGAGCGCGGAGCAGGGGCCCCGCTATTGCGGGGATGCGACCGCACAGGCGCGCGCAACCCTCGACGCGAGATGCAACACCTCCTCTCCCATCAAGGGAGAGGGAGTCCTTTCGCTGCCTCCAGCAGGTTCATGGGTAGGGTCGGGGGGCGAGGTAAGGCACAGTGCAGTACGAATCAGTCGTTACAGTCCACTAGTTCTTTTAGTTCTTGCCCCCGGAAGTCTAGTTCTTTCCCCCGGAAGTCGCGGCCGCTGCTGGAGCGGCGCCCGGTGGCGTGAAACGCTGGACCTCCTTGTTCCACTCCTGCTCCACGGCTTTGGTCAGGTTGGTGTTGCACATCTGCAGAACGGCCTCAAGGTTCGCGTTCCGGTTGGTTGGATCCTTGGCCTTCTGGATGGCAGCCAGGCATGTGTCGATCACCGCCGATGTCGGGCGATCCTTACGCATCTGGAATTGGACCGCCTCACCCTGCGCTCGGATGATCTCGGGAAGCATCTTCTGGCACAGCGGAACCAACGGCGGCACGCTCTGACCGGGAGCACTCGGTTCGGCCAGCGCAGACATGCATGCGATCGCCATCGAGTCCTTGTTCAAGTTGGCGAGGTACCGCTGCTGCAGATCCGACAGGAGATAGGCACCGTATGCCCGATCGCTGCCGGGTGAAGCCGAGCCCACCGCCTGCGCAATCGTGGCGGACGCCTGACTGCTGGCCGCCGCCGACACGTCGCCCATCGCCTGGACCATGGCCGAGAATTGAGCGTCACGAGCGCTGTCCACGTCCCTTTGCGCGTTCCTCAGGTCCGCTTCCTTGTCATCGCATTTCGGAGGCGTGCCATCCGGGGTCGGCTGCCTGCAGCTGTCCAGCGCCTTCTGGGCATCGTTGCGCTTCTGCTGCGCCGCTCTGACCTCGCCCTGGGCGTCCTTGACCGCCTGCTGGCTCTTGTCGGCATCCTCCTTCGCCTTGGTCGCCGCGCTGGCCGCCCCCGCAGACTGCGTGCCGAGCACCGCGAGCGATTGACCGAAGTTCCCGGCGATCAGCTCGCCGCTCAGGAGCGTGACCATGACATCGCCGTACCCGCTCAGAATCACGGAATAGGTGATGGGAGACAGCGCGCCGTTCGCATAGGCTTCGCACGCGCGGTACAGGCCATCGCGCAGGAGCTGGATCGTCGCCAGCCGGCTGGTGAGCTGAGCGAGCGCCTCGGCCTGCGACTTCGAGATCGCGCCAGCCACCTTGGCAGCGACGTCCGCGTTGGCTTCGGGCTGCTTCACCACGGCCTCGACCGCCGCGGACGTGTTGAACGACTTGGATACGATCTTCGCCACGTCCGGGCTGGGCTCGGTGCACACCACTTGCCTGGGCTGGAAACTCCCCTTCGTTCCGTTGGAGAACGTCCCCGGCCGCGAGACCACGACGCGGGTGTCGGCCTCCGACTCCAGGGTCTGGGAGTCGCCCAGCAAATGCTGCTGCGTCTTGCAGCCGGCCATCAGGCCCAGCAAAGCTGCGCCCGCCATCCCCAGCGCCACTCCGCTCCGAGCGATCCCCATCGCGCACCTCCGTCGAATTCTGGCCCGCTCGTCTGTGCTGGCCGGAAGTCCCGGCAATGTACTCCACACCACGCGCGTGAGAAATGCTTGCGGGCCGTCGCTTCCTGCGTCATTCAAGCGGCGAACTGCTCGCGGTCGCAGGCCGCCTTCGGTCCTACTGCAACCCTGGCGGCAATATACTCCAGGCCCGTGCGAGGCCGAGCACATCTCTGCGTCTCCGCGCCTCTGCGGTTTGCCTGGCGCAGCAGCGGCGCGGTGGCTGAGCTTGCGCAGCAGCTCGAGATCGGTCTTCATCCCGGACGTCTCGCGGATGCGCTCGACGATCTCCTTCTTCAAGCGCAGGAACTCGGGCGCGAGCTTCATGTCCTGCTCGCGCTCCTCCGGTAACGGGACGTGGTAGATGCTGTCGATGCGCCCCGGGCGAGGGGCCATCAGCACCACACGCTGGCCGAGGTAGATCGCCTCCTCCACGTCGTGCGTCACGAACACGATGGTGGTCTTCTCCAGATTGAACACGTGCAGGATCAGGTCGTGCATGACCTCACGGGTCTGCGCGTCGAGCGCTCCGAACGGCTCGTCCATCAGCAGGATCTCGGGGCGCCCGAGCAGCGCGCGGGCGATCGCCACGCGCTGCTGCATGCCGCCGGAGAGCTGATTCGGGTAGGCGCGCTGGATGCCGGCGAGCCCCATGAGATTGACCAGCGCGTCGGCCCGCCCCGATGCGGCTTCCACGTCGGAGGAAGTGAGCTCCTCGCGATTGGCTTTCAGGCGCCGGCTGAAGCGGATGTTCTCGTACACGTCGAGCCAGGGAAACAGCGAGTACTGCTGGAACACCATGGCGCGGTCCGCTCCCGGTCCGCGCACCGGGCGGCCGTTGGCGATGACTTGGCCGCTGGTGTGGTACTCGAGGCCGCCGATGATGCGCAGGAGCGTGGACTTGCCGCAACCCGATGCACCCACCAGGGTGACGAACTCGTTGTCGTCCACGCCCAGGCTGATGTCCTGCAACGCCACCACCTCGGCCGGCGGCTCGCCGAAGACTTTGCCCAGGTGGCTCGTACTGATCTTCATGCGCGGCTCATTTGCGATGCATCCACGGGAATGCAATCCGATGCACCCAGCGGAACCCCTGGTCGGTGACCAGGCCGATCAAGCCGATGATGATGATGCCGGCGAAGATCTTGTCGGTCTGCAGGAAGCGCTGCGCCTTGAGAATGGCGTAGCCCAACCCGGAGTTTGCGGCCACCAGCTCTGCCACCACCAGGTAGGTCCAGGCCCAGCCCATGGTGATGCGCAGCGTATCCACCAGCGCCGGCTTGGAGCCTTGCATCAACACCAGCTTGATGATCTCGCCGCGGGTGGCACCCAGCGTCTGCGCCGCTTCGATCTGCGCCTGCGGCACGCGCCGCACGTCCTCGGCCACCATCAGGATCATCTGGAAGAAGGTGCCGATGAAGATGATGGCGATCTTGGACGGCTCGTCGATCCCGATCCACAGCATGACCAGCGGGATGAAGGCCACCGCCGGCATGTAGCGGATGAAATCGGTCAACGGCTCGAGCAGCGCCTGCACCGGCCGGAAGGTGCCGATCAGGATGCCGATCGGCAGCGCGATCAACGCCGAGATCAGCCAGCCTACGGTGACCCGGTAGATGCTGATGAAGGTATCCCTGATCAGACCGTCCTGCGACCACCACAGGCTGGTGCGCTTCCACACGTCGCCCGGCGTGGGCATGAACACTTTCTCGACCAGGCCGGCGTTGGACAACGCCCACCAGCAGACGAGCGGCACGACCAGGCCGACGACGGCAAACAGCCAGTAGAGCCGGCGCCCCATCGGCGCGCGGATCGACCACAGGCCGGGGCGGCTGCTCACTGCAGATGTCATGCACGCACCATCACGCGTTCCTGCAGCTCGCGCATTCAGCGCTTGGCCGCCTCCTTGACCAGCGAGGCGTCCAGCGCCTTGGCGTAGTCCGGCTTGCCTTCGATCAGCTTGTTGTCGTCGAGGAACTTGAGGATCACCGGCGCAGAGCCCGTCAGAGACTTGCTGTCGGACGCGGCGCCGAATGCTTCCAGATTCTCCTTCTCGCCGAAGAAGCGCGTGCCGGGCAGGAACACCTTGTACTCGGCGGGCTCCATCCCGACGACCTTGGCCATGATCTTGGCGGCCTCGTCCGGCTTGTCCTTGAGGAACTTCACGACGTCGAACCACGCCTTGACCATCCCCAGGTAGTGCTTGCGGTTGGCGGCGAGCGATTTCTCCTGCGCCACCAGCAGGTCGGGGATCAAGCCGGGAATGTCCTTGGAGGTGAACAGCGCCTGCCCTTTCCCCGAGAGCTTGATCTGGTTCACCCACGGATTCCAGACGGTCGCCGCGTCCACGCGGCCGGCGAGGAAGGCCGCCGCCGCATCGCCGGCGGAGAGGTTGACGATCTTGACGTCCGCCGGCGTCATCCCGTTCTTGGTCAGCGCCGTGACCAGCAGGAAGTGCGACACGCTGAATTCCTCCAGCGCAACGGTCTTGCCCTTGAGCGCCTTCATGGTCTTGATACTGGGTACCGCCATGACGGCGTCGTTGCCGGCGGAGTTGTCGTTCACCAGCACGACTTTCAACGGCACGCCCTTGGCGAGCGGTGCCATGCTGTCCGACCAGGTCTGACAGTTGGCGTCGAGCTGTCCGGCGGAGAGTGCTGAGATGGAATCGGTGTAGTTCGGAAACCAGACGAGCTTGACGTCGGCGCCGTACTTCTTGAAATAACCCTGCTGCTCGGCGATCGCCCAGGCCACCCAGCCCGGCCAGTCGCTGTAGCCGACCTTGATTTCGGCTTGCGCGGGGCGCATCCCCGCGGCGAGACAGAAGATCAGAAAGGCGCCGGCGCACCAGCGCGAAACGGTGGGGAGACGCATGAGTGGGGCTCCTCGAGAGTTGGATGTCACTTCGGGCACACGAGAGGACGACGCATGCGCGATCGGCCTCCCGGGCTTTTGTCCCTCCGTGGAGCCCTGCGAATCGGCACGTCCTCGACTTCGAGCGATCTGGAGGGGTGCGCCGCGACACAGGACCGTCGGCTCTCGGACCAGCCGGCGATCAGCCAAGCTATGCCGATGCCCGGAACCCTAGCCGACAACGACAGGAAGCGACGCGCTGGATCGCTCCTCTCGGGCACCTGCAATGGCAAGCGCTGTGCCACGCCTAAAAATCTCATTAAATCAAATGGACAGGGAATTCAGCGGAGGTCGGGCTAGGTATCCCGCGCACCACCACGAAGCGCACTGAGAGCGCGATGCGCACCACATTGGTGCGGGCCCGATCTGCGTATCCTGGTACCCGCTCGCACGGCGATGGTTCAAACGCAGGCTGCTGTCGGCCACTGGGGGCGGAGCCAGTTGGGCGGAGCTCTTCGAATCGCTTTGCACATTGCGAATCATTCTCATGTGCGGTAGCCTAGCACCGGAATCGGAACATCGTCTCCTGCGCGCTCGGAACCGTTCAGGAATCGCAGAAGCGGCACCCACGACAGTTGCGGCGGGCAGCGCCCGGTCATGCCGGCGCACGCAGCCGCCGGTTCGAGCAGCCCGCCGCCTATACGAGGCCCAGATGAGGCAATTCGCAACCCTGCTTATGGCGCTTGCCCTCGGCGCGGCACCGGCCCTCGCCGCGACCGAGAAAGCCAAGAGAGCGGTTCTCGACAACTACGCCGGGATGGCGCAGGCCATGTACGCGGACTCCCTGACCCGCGCCAAGGCTCTGAACGAAGCCAACCATCGCCTCGTCGCCATGCCAAGCGAAGCCACGCTGCAGGCCGCGCGCAACGCCTGGCTCGCCGCGCGCGTCCCCTATATGCAGACCGAGGCCTACCGTTTCGGCAACGCCATCGTCGACGGTTGGGAAGGCAAGGTGAACGCCTGGCCACTGGACGAAGGGCTGATCGACTACGTGGATCCGAAGTACGGCACGCAATCGGGCTCGAATCCGTTCTACACGGCGAACGTGATCGCCAATCCCCGCTTCACGCTGGGCGGACGCACGGTCGACGCCTCGAAGATCAACAAGGCCCTGCTGGCGGACACCCTGCAGGAGATCGGCAGCGTCGAGGCGAATGTCGCCACCGGCTATCACGCCATCGAGTTTCTGCTGTGGGGTCAGGATCTCAACGGCACCGGCCCTGGTGCCGGCAACCGCGCCTGGACCGACTACTCGCTCAAGTCATGCAGCAACGGCCATTGCAAGCGGCGCGGGCAATACCTGCTCGCCGCGAGTGATCTGCTGGTCGATGACCTGGCGTGGATGACGAAGCAGTGGGCGAAAGACGGCGAGGCGCGCAAGCAGTTGCTCGCGCACGGGGTAGATGGAGGTCTCTCCACGATGCTCACCGGCATGGGCAGCCTGTCGTACGGCGAGCTGGCCGGTCAACGCATGAAGCTGGGGCTGCTGCTGCACGACCCCGAGGAAGAGCACGACTGCTTCTCCGACAACACGCACAACTCGCACTACTACGATGTGATGGGCCTGCGCGCCGTCTACCTCGGCGAATACGCCCGCATCGACGGACGCAAGGTGCGCGGGCCCAGCCTCTCAGCGCTGGTGGCGCAGGTCTCGCCTGAGCTCGACCGCGAGATGCGCGAGCGCCTGGACCAGACCCTCGCCGCGGTCGAGGCGATCCGGACGCGAGCGGAAACGATCGAGCACTACGACCAGATGATCGGCGAGGGCAACGCCGAGGGCAACGCCGTGGTGCAAGCGGCGATCGACGCCCTCACCGCTCAGACCAAGACCATCGAGCAGGTCGTCGCGGCCCTGGGCCTGCAACCGATCAAGATCGAGGGGTCCGACAGCCTCGATGATCCGGACAAGATCTTCAAGTAGCCGGCGCGCGACCGGCCTGGTGCGGACGCTGCTCCTGCTGGCCGGGAGCGGGGTCGCACTCGCCGCCAACGATGACGAGGCCGCGCGAGTTGCGCGGATCGTGCAGCCCACGAGCAGCTTCTCGCACGCGGAAACCTACGAGATCAACTCGGGCGGGGCGGCCACTTCGCACAAACCGATCAACATCAGCGCGTTCTCCAATCCGTCGGCCAACATGTCGTTCGAGCGCCAGCTCGAGTTCAGCGTCGGCGACGGCGTGTTCCGCAAGCTGTGGGTGTCGGCGCCCAGTTCCACGACGTCGTCGGACGGCCTGGGACCGCTGTTCAACGCGCGCTCCTGTCAGAGCTGCCATCTCAAGGACGGACGTGGACGGCCGCCCGCTCCGGACGAAGAGGCAATTTCGATGTTTCTGCGCGTGAGCATCCCGCCGCAGAACGAGGAAGATCGCGAAGCACTCGACAGCCTGCGGCTGGCCGTGATCCCCGATCCGACCTACGGCACCCAGCTGCAGAACTACTCGGTGCAGGGCGTGCCTGCCGAAGGACGCATGCACATCGAGCACGTCGACGTACCCGTTCGCCTCGCGGACCGCGAGGTCGTACACCTGCAGAAGCCGGTCTACAGCGCGAGCGACCTGCAGTACGGTCCGCTGCATCCACAAGCCATGTTGTCTGCGCGCGTCGCTCCGCCCATGATCGGCGTGGGGCTGCTCGAGGCGATCGACGAGGCCGACATCCTGGCCTGGGCCGACCCCGACGACGCGAACCACGACGGCATCTCAGGGCGGCCGAATCGCGTGTGGAGTGTCGAGCAGGAGCGCCCGATGCTCGGCCGGTTCGGCTGGAAGGCGGGCGAACCGAGCATCGCGCAGCAAAGCGCGCACGCCTTCGCCGGCGACATCGGCATCTCTTCGCCGCTCGCACGCGATCCCTGGGGCGACTGTACGGAGCGGGAAAGCGCATGCCGCACGGCGCCACACGGCGTATACGCGGACAAGCAGTTCGAGGTCGCGCCCGACATGTTCGAGCTGCTGGTGTTCTACTCGCGCAACCTGGCGGTGCCCGCACGCCGCAAGGTCGAGGACAAGCAGGTGCTGGAAGGCAAACGGCTGTTCTACGAATCCGGCTGCGCGAGCTGCCATCGTCCCAAGTACGTCACCCGGCGCGACCCGGCGCTGCCCGAGCAGTCGCATCAGCTGATCTGGCCGTACAGCGACCTGCTGCTGCACGACATGGGCGAAGGGCTCGCCGACGGCCGGCCGGAAGGGCTGGCGAGCGGCAGCGAGTGGCGCACGCCGCCGCTGTGGGGCATCGGCCTCACCGCAACGGTGAGCGGCCACACCTCGTTCCTGCACGATGGACGCGCGCGCAACCTGCTGGAAGCGATACTCTGGCATGGCGGGGAAGCCGAGGCCGCCAAGCAACGCGTGGTCGCGATGCCCAAGGCCGAGCGCGAGGCGCTGCTGGCTTTCCTGAACTCGCTTTGAGCGCATTCCGCCGCTTACTGACATGGACGCCAAGTTTCTCGGCCGATGTGCGCTGGCCATCCTGCTCGCGTCTGCTCTTGAGCGTGGCCACGTCAGCGGCTGCGGCAATCGACGATGCCGCTTACCGGCGAGTCAACGAATCGCTGGTGCAACATCACATCGTCCCCCGCTATGTGCGATTTGCCGAAGCCAGCGACGCTCTGCGTGGTGCCGCGGTGTCGTTCTGCGCCGCGCCGAATGCCGCCGGACTCGATACCCTGAAGAACGCGACTGCGCGCGCGAACGATGCCTGGCAAGACATCCAGCACGTGCGCTTTGGGCCGGTGGAGCTGTTCATGCGCAGTCAGCGCATCGATTTCTGGCCCGACCCACGCGACACCGCCGGCCGCCACCTGGGCGAGCTGCTCGCGCGCGGCGAAGTGCTCGACGTGCAGGCGCTGGCGCGTGGCAGCGTCGCCGTGCAGGGGTTCCCCGCTCTGGAGCGTCTGCTGTACGACCCCGGCGCAAGCGAGGCCTTGCTGGCGGCGGACGCAGGAGCCAAGACACGCTGCGGAATGCTCGTCTCGATCAGCGAGAACATCGCGGCCATGAGCGCCGACGTCGCCCGCGAGTGGACGAGCGGCGAGGCTGCATTCGCCGTGGCCATCGCCAACGCGGGCCAGCCCGGCGCCCGCTTCGCGGCGGTCAAGGACGCGACCCAGGCCCTGCTGTCCTGCCTCAATACGGCGGTGGAGCTGGTCGCGGAACGCAAGCTGCCGCCGGTTCTGGGCAAGTCGGCGGACACCGCCCAACCCGGCCTCGCAGAAAGCTGGCGCAGCGGCCGCTCGCTCGACAACATCCGCCGCAACCTCGAGGCCGCCCAGGCGATGTATCTCGGAGAAGGGGGCGGCGAAGGCTTCAGTGCGCTGGTGATTGCCGCGGGAGACAAAAAGCTCGACGATCTCGTGCGGCGCGCGTTTCAGCAGACGATCGCGACAGCCCAGAGCATCAAAGGCCCGCTGGCCGAGGCGGTCCGCGATCCGGCGCGCCGCCCGGCGGTGGAGAAGCTCGCGCGCGAAACGAAGGCGCTGCGGACCCTGATCGCTCAACGGCTGACCGCTGCGATCGGCGTAGCGCTCGGGTTCAACTCGATGGACGGGGACTAGTGGCCCGTAACAGCGAAATCCGCAGTGCGCCCCCCATCCCCCTGTGGGGTAGCGTTGAGGTCAGCGGCATTGCCGAAGCGGGCGTTGCGGCCCACTAGAGCGGATGCACAGGGACTAACGCTTTGGACCGCCGCGCCTTCCTCGCCGCTGCCGGCGCGCTGGCTTCTGCGCATTCACGGCTCTCGCGCGCGCTGCCCGCGCCCGAGCGCACGGCCTATCTCGGCGCTCGGCTCGACGCCGACGGCAAGCCCTTCGTGAGTGCATTCGATGCGTACGGCGAGTGCGTCCTGGACGTGCCGCTGACACATCGCGGGCACTCGTTCGCGGTCCATCCCCGCCGGGCAGAGATCGTCGCGCCAGCGCGCCGCCCGGGAACGGTCATGCACGTGATCGATGTCGAACGCGGGTGTGCCAGCGCTGAGATTGCAAGTCCTCCGGGGCGTCATTTCTGCGGCCATGCCGCCTACTCCGCGGACGGCGCCCTGCTGTTCGCAACCGAGACCGACTACCGCGCTGCCCGCGGCGTCATCGGTGTCTATGCTGCCGACCGCGGCTACGTGCGAGAGACGGAGTACGAATCGCATGGCCTCGACCCACACGACATCCGCCTGCTTCCGGACGGCGTGCTGGTGGTCGCGAACGGCGGCATTCTCACCCATCCCGATGCGCCGAACGCCAACCTCGATCCGGCCGGCATGGACCCCAGTCTCGTCTATCTCGCCGCGCACGATGGCCGTCTGATCGAGCAGGTGCGGCTGCCTCGCACGCTGCATCAACTCAGCATCCGGCATCTCGCCGTGGCCCACGACGCAACCGTTGCCATCGCCATGCAGTACGAAGGACCGTCCGGAGATCGCGTTCCGCTCGTCGCTACTCACGTGCGGGGCGCCGCGCTGCGCCTCCTCGATGTGCCCGCAGAAGTGCTTCCGAGTATGCGCAACTATTGCGGGAGCGCCACCGTGGACGCCGACGGCAGGCTCCTAGCGGTGTCCTGCCCCAAGGGCAACCGCAGTGTGTTCTTCGACCTAGAGCAAGGCGGCTGGCTCGCCAGCGTCGAGATGCAGGACGGCTGCGGCATCGCTGCCGAAGGGTCGCCGCGGACGTTCATCTTGAGCAGCGGCATCGGTGGCGCCGCGCGTTTCGATCTGCAATCCGGAACCCGCACCGGCATTCCCGGCAGCTTCGTGGCAGGATCGCGCTGGGACAACCATCTGATTCGTCTTCCGGCAATCACTTAGTACGGAATTTCTTAGGTTCGGCAACGTATCGCCCCCTCCGCTCGCCCCCCCCGCGCGCGGGGGAGGGTTGGGGTGGGGAGTGACCCCGAACAGGCGTAACTTCGGAGCCCGCAATGGCGCCAGGCAGCACGGCAGAGCATGCTCACTGAGAGCGAGCGTCGATTCGTCGAGCGCCACCGGGTCGCTCACCTGGCCACCGCGGACCACGATGGTGTCCCGCACGTGGTGCCGGTCTGCTACGCACTGTCGCCGGACAGTCTCTACATAACGATCGACCAGAAGCCAAAGCGCGGACCAGCCGCGGCGCTGAAGCGCTTGCGCAACATCGCCGAGAACCCGGCGGTCGCGGTAGTCGTCGACTACTACGATGAAGACTGGGCGCGACTCGGCTGGGTAATGCTGCAGGGTCGTGCAGAGATCCTGAACGACGGCCCGGAGCACGACCGCGCACAGGCACTGCTCAGGTCTCGCTATCCGCAGCTCAATGCCATGCAGATCGCGCAGCACCCAGTGATCGCTGTTCGCATCGAGCGAGTGACGAGCTGGGGAGATCTGTTACCGGCGAAGCCGGGCTGACGCCCTGAAGTTTGCTATGCTCACCCGACCTGCAACCATCCACCAACCGAGGAACCACCATGCTCGTTGGGGTCTATCACTTTCCGACCGACTACGGTATCGATGTCAGCGAGCTGGCGCGCGGCCTGGAGGAGCGCGGCCTGGAGTCGCTGTTCGTGTGCGAGCACACCCACATTCCGGCGAGCCGCCGCACGCCCTTCCCGAGCGGGGGCGAGCTGCCGAAGCGCTATTCCCACACCCACGATCCGTTCGTCGCGTTGTCGTTCGCCGCGGCAGCGACGCGCAAGCTCAAGCTCGGCACCGGCGTGGCGCTGATTCCGCAGCGCGACCCGATCGTCACTGCGAAGTCGATCGCCAGCCTCGACCAGTTCTCCGACGGCCGCTTCATCTTCGCGGCGGGCGGCGGCTGGAACGTCGAGGAGATGGAGAACCACGGCGCGCGTTACGACACGCGCTTCCGCCTGATGCGCGAGCGCATCCTCGCGATGAAGGCGCTGTGGACTCAGGAGGAAGCCGAGTTCCACGGCGAGTTCGTCAACTTCGACCCGGTCTGGCTCTATCCCGAAGCCGAAGCAGAAGCCGCACCCGCCGATCCTGCTGGGCGGCGAGACCGACCACACCCTGAAGCGGATCGTCGAGTTCTGCGACGGCTGGTTCCCGCGGGTGCGCGGTGGCTGGGAACCCAAGGCCGCGGTGGCCCGGCTGCGCCAGGCCGCCGAGGCGGCGGGACGTGATCCTGCCAGTTTGTCGATCACGGTATTCGCCGCGCCGGCTGACGAGGCCGCCCTCGCCGTGTATCGAGAGGTGGGCATTCAACGCGTCCTGATCGAGGCGCCGGACAAGGGCCGTGACGACGTTCTGCGCGTGCTCGACAAGGCTGCACCGTTGGTGCGGGCTATGGCGTAGCGGAGCAGCACGTGCGCATCTACATGATCGGTTCAGGTGCCATGGGCTCGGTGTACGGCGGCCTGCTGGCGCGGGCAGGTTTCGACGTCACGTTGATCGACCCGCGTGAGGACCATATCGGCCGCGTGCAGCGCGAAGGGGTCATCGTCGAAGGTGTGCGCGGACGTCACGTGATCCGCGTTCCCGCCCTCACCACCCCCAAGGGATTGGCGCCGGCGGACTTTGCGATCATCTTCACCGATGCGAACGCGACCGCCGAGGCGGCCCGCGCGGCGAAAGACCTGCTCAAGCCCGACGGTTTCGCGCTGACCCTGCAAAACGGCATCGGCAACGTCGAGAAGCTGGTTGCCGAACTCGGGCAATCTCGCGTCATCGCCGGGGTCACCATGAACAGCGGCGCGTTACCGGAAGCCGGCCGCGCTGCCTATACCAACGCCGGCGTGACCTCGATCGGCGAACTCGACGGCCGCACCACGCCAAGGCTCGAAGAAGTCGCGCGCATGCTCAACCAGGCCGGCATCGAGACTCGCATCGTTCCCGATCCGATGGCGGAGATCTGGACCAAGTTCGTGCTCAATTGCTCGATCAACTCGCTCGCGGCGGTCACCGGTCTGCGCAGCGGCGAGATGTATCGGACACCGGAAGTGAGCGCACTGCAGGATCGCATGCTGGACGAGATCTTCGCGGTCGTGGAGCGTAAAGGCATCCGCCTCACCGAGCCGGACATGCGCAAGAAGATCAAGGATCATTGTCGCGTCCGCTACAACCGCCCCTCGATGATGCAGCACGTGGAGCGTGGGCAGCGCACCGAGATCGATGCGCTCAACGGCGCGCTGGTGCGCGAAGCGAAGGCGCTCGGGATCGCCGTGCCCTACAACGAGGCCATCGTCGCGGTGGTGAAAGGCGTCGAGAAGAGCCGGCGCCAGAACCTGCACGAGCCACCTCGCGATTATGCGAAGCTGGAGGAGGAGGCGCTGGCCGAGGCACGGGCCGCCGACAGGCAAGCTGAGCGAGCGCCAGTGGTGATGCAGGCTCCTTCCCCCTCCCAGGGGGAAGGCTGGGATGGGAGTTGGGCAGAGATGCCGGGACAACGCGAGCAGTTCCACCCCCACCCTGCCCTCCCCCTCGAGAGGGGGAGGGTAGAAATCTTGGTTTGCTCTCGCGGTTGCTCTGCGCTGACGTGCCGTAGTAGGTCAGTTGCCCCGAGAGCGGCAGAGGTCTCGAAATCCGCATTCGACACTCAGCACTCAGTCCTCAGCACTTCCTCACGTCAGTGACCCAGCTCCCTCCAATACTTCTCCAGCCGCTTGAACGAGATCGGATAGGGTGTCTTGAGCTGCTGCGCCCACAGCGACACGCGCAGCTCTTCCAGCATCCAGCGGAACTCCTCGAGCTTCGGATCTAGCGTGCCGCGGGCGCGATCCGCTTTGAGACGGGTCTCGTAGGCCTGCCACCACTGCTGGATCTGCTGCATCCACTGCGCGTCTTTGGCGGGGTTGATGCTGAACTTGTCCAGCCGCATCTGCACGGCCTGCAGGTAGCGCGGATAGTTCTGCAGCCGCGGCAGCGGCGTCGACATCAGGAACCCCGGCGGCATGAGCGCTTTGAGCTGAGCGCGGATCTCGGCCATCGCGCGCTGCCACACCGGCACCCCCTGCTGGTTGATGCGCGGCCGAATCGCCTGGTACTCCGAGAGGATCTCCGCTAGAACACGGCAAACCTCGTTTGCGACGTCGTTGAGCCGGATCTTGGCTTTGGTCACCCGCGCGTGGAATGCATTGGCATCGCGGATCGGCTCCGCCTCCACGAAGAACGCACGATCGCAAATCGCCTCGGTCAGCTCGTGGCGCAGACGATCCGAAACGGCGCCCTTCTCCTGACCGCGTCCACCCTCCAGTTCCAGCAGCAATGCGTAGCGCAGCGCCAGGTCCTGAATGCCGGGGAGGCTGCGGGCGAGATGCTTCACCTGCTCAGGCGCGGCGAGCTGGAAGAGTCGGCGCAAGCCGCGGTGCGTGGCGACCTGCGCGTCGTGCTCGGTATCCAGCAGCGCCAAACTGACGCTGTCGCCGTCGTCGACCAGCGCTGGATGGCCGATCAGCGTCTGATCGCCGCGCGTGAACTCGACCTGCTCGGGAATCTCACCGAAATCCCAGCCGGTCAGGCCCTTGCGCTCGAACCGCGGTTGCGGCGCTCTCGCTGAACTGGCGCCGCGCCTTGACACCGAGCTGCGCGCGCAGCGCGGGCAGATCGCGACCCATAGCCAGTTCATGACTCTGGGCCAGCTCACGACCTGGGCCAGCTCGCGGCCTTCGTCGTCGACCACTTTATAGTTCATCTGCAGGAATGGCGGCAGGTCCTCGACATCCCAGGCATCGACCGGCACCTCGATCCCGGTCTTGCGGTGAATCGCATCGGACAGCGCCGGCAGCATCGGCGCCGCGCCCGGGTCCAGCACCTCGAGCACTGCGGTCACATACTGCGGCACCGGGACGAAGTTGCGGCGCAGGTTCTTCGGCAGTCCCTTGATGAGATGGCTCAGCTTGTCGCGCAGCAACCCGGGCACCAGCCAGTCGCAGCGAAGCTCGTCGAGCTGGTTGAGCAGGTGCAGCGGCACCGTGATCGTCACGCCGTCCAGCGCGTGACCCGGCTCGAACTTGTAGCTGAGCGCATAGACCACGCCGCCGATCTCTACGGCCTCGGGGAAGCGCTGCTCAGTGATCTCCTCGGCAGCGTGCCGCATCAGCTGATCGCGGGTGAGGAACAGCAGCTTGGGATTGCCGCGCTCGGCTTCACGCCGCCAGCGCTCGAACTGCTGCCCACTCCAGATGCCGGTCGGCACGATCGCATCGAAGAAGGCGAACACCCGCTCGTCGTCCACCAGCACGTCGTGACGCCGGGACTTGTGCTCGAGCTCCTCGATCTCGTGCTTGAGGTCGCGATAGTGCCGCAGGAACGCACCTTGAGTCGCGAGCTGCGCGTGCACCAGGCCCTCCCGGATGAACAGCTCGCGGGCGGCCTGCGGATCCACCGGTCCGAAGGGCACGCGCCGGCGCGACACCACCACCAGGCCGTAGAGCGTCACCCGCTCGAAGGCGAATGCCTGTCCGCCGCTCTTTTCCCAATGCGGGTCGTGCCAGGTCTTCTTGATCAGGTGCGCCCCGACGCGCTCCAGCCATGGCGGATCGATGGCGGCGCAAGTCCGCGCGAACAGCCGGGTGGTCTCGGTGAGTTCCGCCGCCATCAGCCAGGGTGGACCCTTCTTCTTGAGCGGCGAGCCGGGAAAGATCGAGAACTTGATCCCGCGCGCGCCGAGATAGACGCCAGGCTCGTCCGATTTGCAGCCGATGTTGCCGAGCAGTCCGCTCAGCAGCGCGCGATGCAGCTGGTCGTAGGTCGCGGGTGTCTCGTTGCAGCGCCAGCCGGCCTCGGCAACCTGGGCGTGGAGCTGACCGTGCAGATCGCGCCACTCGCGCAGACGCACGTACGACAGGAACGTCTCGCGGCACAGTTGCGCGAGCTTGCGCCCGGACTTCTTGTGCTTGAGCGCATCGTCGAAGAACGCCCACAGCTTGAGGAGACCGAGAAACTCGGAGCGCTCGTCGGCGAACTGGGCGTGGGCTTGATCGGCCGCGTCGGCCTTCTCCATGGGCCGGTCGCGCGGGTCCTGCAACGGCAAGACCGGCTGCGATGATCAGCACTTCGGTCAAGCAGTTCTCCTCGCGCGCCGCCACGATCATGCGGGCAAGGCTGGGATCGATGGGCAGTTCGGCGAGCTTGCGTGCCGATGGGCGTGAGCCGGCGCTGCTCGTCGACAGCGCCCAGCTCCTGCAGCAGCGCATAGCCGTCCGCCACTGCACGCGAGGACGGCGCCTCCACGAACGGAAACTCTTCGACGTCGCCCAGCTTGAGCGCGAGCATGCGCAAGATCACCGACGCGAGCGACGAGCGCAGGATCTCCGGATCGGTGAAACGAGCGCGCGCCTGGTAGTCCTCCTCGCTGTACAGCCGCACGCACACGCCGCTCATCACGCGCCCGCAGCGCCCGGCACGCTGGTCGGCGGATGCGCGCGAGATCTTCTCGACTTGCAGCATCTCCACCTTGTTGCGGTAGCTGTAGCGGTTCACCCGCGCAAAGCCTGGATCGATCACATACTTGATGCCCGGCACCGTCAACGAAGTTTCGGCCACGTTGGTGGCGAGCACGATGCGGCGCTGACCGGTGGGCTGGAACACCCGCTCCTGCTCCTCCGTCGACAGACGCGCGAACAGCGGCAGGATCTCCGTTGCCTGTGGGTGATGCTTGCGCAGCACCTCGGCCGTCTCGCGGATTTCGCGCTCGCCTGGCAGGAACACCAGCACATCGCCGGTTACCGACAGGCGCGAGACTTCGTCCACCGCGTCGGCGATCACTTCGGGCAGGTCGATTTCCTTCTCGTCTTCGTCCTCCGCCTCGATCGGACGATAGCGGACCTCCACCGGATAGAGGCGGCCCGACACCTCGATCACCGGCGCGTTGCCGAAGTGCTCGGAGAAGCGCTGGGCATCGATCGTGGCGGAGGTGATGATCAGCTTCAGCTCGGGCCGCTTGGGCAGCAGCCGCTTGACGTAGCCGAGCAGGAAGTCGATGTTGAGGCTGCGCTCGTGCGCCTCGTCGATGATGATGGTGTCGTAGGCGTTGAGGAAGCGATCGGTCTGCGTCTCCGCCAGCAGGATGCCGTCGGTCATCACGCGCACGAAGTTGTCGTCGCTGACGCGGTCGCTGAAGCGCACGCGGAACCCGACGTGCTGGCCGAGCGGGCTGCGCAGCTCCTCGGCGATGCGCGCAGCGACCGAGCGCGCGGCGATGCGGCGCGGCTGGGTGTGCGCGATCATGCCGGCTACGCCGCGTTCGAGCTCGAGGCAGATCTTGGGAAGCTGGGTGGTTTTGCCCGACCCCGTCTCGCCGCAAACGATCACGACCTGGTGCGCGGCGATCGCGCGGGCGATCTCGCCGCGCTTCTCGCTGACCGGCAGCTCCTCAGGGTAGGCGGGTGCGGGCAACGCTTCCCGGCGCGCCCCCCGGCGCCGCACCGACGCTTCGATCTGCGTGGCCAGTGCCGCCAGTGCGGCGGGATCGGCGCGGCCCTGGCGCACTGCGTCCTGCAGGCGCACGAGCGCCATGCGCAGGCGATGGCGCTCCCGCAGCATGGTTTCGCCCAGCTGGCGCTGCAGATGCCGGAAGTCGGAAGCGGGAGCCTGGACTACTTGCGGCTCGGGTGCGGATTCCACGTGGGACCACGGGCCGCGGGAGCGCGGCCGGATCGACGAAACCCAATCTTACCGCAGCTGCGGCTCACGTTTGGCGGCCGCGCACCGATATTCTTCCGAGGAACCGAGAGCCCTGGAGACGAGCGATGCGCGCAACCCTGGTCCTGATCGCCGCGCTGGCAGCCTGCGGGTGCAGCCAGAATGCACCGAAGAACCCGCCCGACGCGACGCAATCGGCGCCCGCCAACGGTCCGGCGCCCGCCGCCGATCAAAGCGAGCCGGCTATGTTCGCCTACGACCCGCGTGCACCCAACTGGCAGATCCGGTCGATCAAGCTGTCCGACAATCGCTGGCGCCTGGAGCTGCGCATGCGGCGCTGGCATACGGGCGGCGACGGCGAAGCCGAGGTAGTGTTCCGTGACCAGGCCCGCGAACTGGCGCAGAAGCAAGGTTACCGGCACTACGTGGTGCTGAGCCTGGTGCAGGGAATCGAGTCGACGGCGCCGATCGCGCAGCGCTGGGCGCGCGGCGAGATCGAGCTGCAGGAAGCCATGCCGCCGATGCCGTTGGATAAACCGTAAGGCGGTGACTGGTACCGCGGTGATTGGTGACTAGCCAACCACTCCCGGCGAAGCCGGGGCTTAAGGTGTGAGCGCCTCAAAGGCGCGAACACCGCGTCCGCCGCCCAATGCGGCGACGTGTCGTGCACCTTCCCCCTCTCGAGGGGGAAGGCTGGGATGGGGGTGAATGCCGAGGTCACCATAGCGCGCATACGCTTTACCCCCACCCTCACCCTCCTCCTGAAAGGGGGAGGGAATCCCTTTAAAGCATTGCACCTGGTCGGTAAGACCCAGCACGGCCAGCGACCCACTCCCAGTCACCAGCACTAGGTCACCAGGGCACCAGCTCAGAGCAGCTCCGTCTCCCGCGCCAGCAGATTGCGGAACGGAAGCTGCCGCTCGCACCACATCGCGGTGGCGAGCAGGTGATTGGACTCGCCCTGGTTGCCGACGATCTGCAGTCCCATCGGCAGGCCGTGGCTGCCCAGGCCAGTGGGGATGGTGACGGCAGGCACGCCGAGCAGCGTCCAGATCGTGCAGAAGCTGGGATCACCGGTCGTCTCCAGTGACGGCGCTTCCCCGGCAGCAGGCGGCGTGATGGCCGCATCAAAATCATCGAGAAACCGCGAGAAGTCCCGCTCCAGCGCTTCCCGCTTCTTGAGCGCCCGGTCGAACTCCGCCGCGCCGATGCGATCACCCTCTTCCAGGGCCTTGCGCAGCAACTCGCTGAACTTGGCCACATAGGTCTCGCGCACCACGCGCGAGCCGGCAGCGGCCTCGTACAGCATGATCGTGCGATGCACCTTGTGGGCATCGTTGAAGCTGCCCGGCAGCTCGATCTCTTCGATCACCGCACCGGCTTCCCGCAGACCGGCAACGTCCATGGCGAAGCGGTTGCGCTGATCTTCGCTGGCCAGATGCCACACCGGCGAGCGCACCGCCACCAGTCGCGGCGCATGCTTGAGCGCCGAGATCTGCGGGCTGATGGTCCAGCGCGAGTGGGCGAGGTGCGCCACCAGCAGCGCCGCGTCCTCGACGCTGCGCGCGAACACACCCGGCTGGTCGAGCGTGGGGCTGAGGGGCAGGACACCTTCGGTGGAAAGCACGCCCTTGCCCGGCTTGTAGCCCACCACCCCGCAGAATGCAGAGGGACGGATGATCGAACCGTTGGTCTGCGTCCCGATCGCCGCGGGCGCCATGCCACAGGCGACGGCTGCTGCCGATCCGCTGGAGGAGCCGCCCGGCGTGTGCGCCGAGTTCCACGGGTTGCGGGTCTTGGAAGGCGACAGGAAGGCGAACTCGGTGGTGACGGTCTTGCCCATGGCAAACGCGCCGGCTGCTTGCAGGCGGTCCACCACCTCGGCATTCTGTTCGGGCACGTAGTCGGCGTAGATCGGCGACCCCATCCCGGTAGGCACGCCGCGCGTGGCGATGATGTCCTTCACTCCGATGGGCATCCCGTGCAGCGGCCCCGGCGTGCGCCCGGCACGCACGCGGTCGTCCGCATCCTTGGCGCGCGCGATGGCGTAGGCCGGATCCAGCCAGGCCCACGCCTGCACGCTGTCATCCAGCTCACGCGCGCGCAGCAACAGGCCGCGGGTGTAGGTCTCGCTGGTCATGTCCCCGACTGCGATGCGTCGCGCGGCCTCTGCCAGGCTCAGACGATATAGGCGATCCATTTTTTGACTTGAGTCCGCCGCAGCGGTCGCAGAGAAGACGGAGGTCGGTAAAGCTTTCGCTCGTTCGCCGGGTGCCTGCTCGAATGCATGTCCCTGAGCACGCTCACCGGCCCGATGCTCTGTCGCTCTCCTCCCTGTTGTTGTGACCTCTGTGGCTGGTGGGTTGTCTTGAGGTTGTCAGGTCTTGCGTCGAACCTCGGGGTTCAACAGGTTCGGTGGCGGATCGGCGCTGGTCAGCGCGGTCACGCAGTTGCGCGCCGCCAGCATGGCCATCGCCTGACGTGTGGGCTCGGTCGCGCTCGCGATGTGCGGGGTCAGCACCACGTTGTCCAGCTCGAACAGCGCCGGGTTGACCTTCGGCTCGTTCTCGTAGACGTCCAGTCCCGCGGCCCAGATCTGTCCGCGCCTTCAGCGCCTGCGCCAGCGCAGTATCGTCCACGATACTGCCGCGCGCGATGTTGATCAGTACCGCCGAGCGTCGCATCTGAGCCAGCTCCGCGGCGCCAATGTAGTAGTGAGTCTGCGGCGTGTACGGCAGGATCAGGATGACGATGTCGGCCTGGCGCAGCAGCTCCTCCTTGGCCAGGAACTTTGCGCCGAGCGCCTCTTCGACCTTCGGATCCGCGCGCACCAGGTCGGTGTACAGCAGCTCGACCTCGAAGCCTCGCAGGCGCCGGGCGATCGTCTGACCGATGCGGCCCAGCCCGCAAATGCCCACTTTGGCGTGGTGCAGATCGTGGCCGAGGAGCTGCTTCAGCTGCGTGCCCTGCCACTGGCGGGCGCGCACCATACGTTCGCCCTCCATGGCCCGGCGCACGGTGGCGAGCGTCAGGCACACCGCCATGTCCGCCACGCTGTCCGTCAATACCCCTGGTGTGTTGGTGGCGATCACGCCGTGGCGCGTGCACGCTTCCAGATCGATGTGGTTGAAACCCACGCTGACGCTGCACACCGCCTTGAGGCTCGGGCAGCGGGACAGTAAGTCTTCGTCCACGCGATCGGTGGTGGTCACGAGCGCCCCGTCCATTCCCTGCAGGCGCGCGACCATCTGGTCGCGGCTGTAGTCGACGTTGGCCTGGTTCGAGGTCACGTCGAAATGCCCGGCCAGAAAATCGATCGTTTCGTCGAACACCTCGCGGGTGACGAGCACTTTCTTCTTCATCTGCGAGCGGTTCTGCGTGGCGTTGACATGGAGTCCCCGAGTGCGCCTGCAGCCGCGAAAGAGCTTATGGCTCAACCATTTGCACGCGATATCGCAGCGCACCCAAAAGGCAGGGGCCGCGCCGCCGGCTGCTTCAAAGCGAGCGGCGGGACTCCCGGCCCGCCGCAGGGTATCGAGAATACTTTGAATCGGCAGCCGCAGGCAAGCGCCGGGCTCCGAGGTCGGCGGCGCGCCAGTATTGCTGCGGTGCGGGAACCTGGGTTGGGCGTCCAGTTCAGAGGCGCAGCCGCTCTGGTGACGTTGCTTCGCTGTCCGTCGCGAGGCTTGGTGCCGGACCTCGCAGGCAGGCCGATGTGCATGGCCGCCTTCGCCAGCACATAGGCACTGACCGGTGCAGTCATGAACAGGAACAGCGTGATCAGCAGCTCGTGCAGACTCGGTGTCCCGCGCGTCACGCCGAAATAGACCATGGAGGCGATGAGGATCGCGCCCAGCCCCAGCGTGGTGGCTTTGGTCGGGGCGTGCAGCCGGGCATAGAAGTCGGGCAGGCGCAGCAGGCCGATGGAGCCGACCAGGATGAAAAATGCGCCGACCAGCAGGGCGATGCAGACCAGGTATTCGCTCATTCGATGATGTCTCCCCGCAGGAGGTACTTGGCCAGCGCGACGGTTCCCACGAACCCCATCATCGCGATCAGCAGCGCGACCTCGAAGTAGATCGCCGTGCGCATGCGCATGCCGAACACGACGACAAACGCGATGGCGTTGACGGCCAGCGTGTCGAGCGCGAGGATGCGATCGGGCAGGCTCGGGCCGGCCGCCAGCCGCACGAAGCACAGCGCCATCGACAGCGCCACCACGGCCAGCGTGATGTCCAGCACCACGCTCAGCATTGGAAGATCTCCTTGATCCGCGCTTCGTAGCGCGTCTTGATCTGCTCCACCACGGTCTGCTCATCGCCCGCCAGCAACACATGCACCGTCATGGCGCGCGCGGCCGGATCGATATCGACCGACACCGTACCCGGCGTGAGCGTCACCACAGCGGCGAGCAAGGCAGTCGCAGCAGGGTCATCGATATCGAGCGGCACGTGGACGAAGCGCGGCTGAACCCGCGTCATGCTGCCCAGCACCGCGCCAGCCACTGCGATGTTGGCTGCCACCAGGTCGTACGCGAAAACTCCGGCCAGCCGCAGCACCGCCGCGATCCGCCGCACCGGCGGACGTGACGCGCGGAAACGACGGGTGGCAATCGGCACGACCAGACCCAGCAGCCCCGCCAGCACGATCTGGCCGACGGACAGCTCGCCCACGAGCACGAGCCAGAACACGGCGAGCACAACACTCGACGCCGGAGCAGGCAGCAGCATGCGCAGTGCACTCATCGCCGCCCCGGTGCAGCGAGCACCGTTCCCGTGTATGCCTGCACGTCGCCGACCTGGACCGCCGTCACGTCCATGAAGCGCTTCACCGGCTCGGCCGCAACGCTGAGCGCCAGAAGAATCGCCAGCAGCAGTAACGGCGCCGCCAGCTCTCGCGCCTGCGCGGGCGCGGCCGACGTTCCCGGACGCGCAGCCCAGATCATCGTCATGCCTGCACGCGTCAGTGCAACCAGCGCGAGAAAGCTCGAGACGAGCAGCACCGCCCAGATGGCGCCCGCTTGCGTTGCCGCGAGGGACGCCTGCAGCAGCATGAGCTTGCCGAGAAAGCCCGACAGCGGCGGGATGCCAACGATCGTCATGCCGGTGAGCAGGAACAAGACGCCCACTGCCGCAGGCTGAGCCGCTCCCGCTCGCTGCAAGCGGTCGCCGAGCACGCCACGGCGTCGCGCGAAGATGCCGCACAGCAAGAACAAGAGCGCCGTTGCCAGGGTGCTTTGCACCAGATAGTAGAGCGCCGCACTGATCGCGGGCTGCGTGTCGAGCGCCGCCACGGCCAGCGTCGTCCCGGCGGACACCAGCGTCAGGTTCGCGGCCATCGTGCCGAGCCTCTGGCTCGACAGCGCACCCAGCGCGCCCCAGGCTATCGTTACCAGCCCGGCAGGCACCATCCAACTGGCCAGCGCCGGGGCGATCTCTCCCGCCGTCGGTCCGAATACAGTCACGTACACGCGCAAGATCGAGTAGATGCCCACCTTGGTCATGACCGCGAACAGCGCGGCCACCGGCGCGCTCGCTGCCGAGTAAGCCGACGGCAGCCACAGAAAGAGCGGGAACAACGCGGCCTTCAGACCGAACACCGTGAGCAGCAGCAGTGCGGCGGATTCGACCAGCAGACGGTCCAGCGGCGCGAGCTGGGGCAGCCTTTGCCCCAAGTCCGCCAGGTTGAGCGTGCCCGGTCATCGCGTAGAGCAGCCCGACCGCGATCAGGAACAGCGCCGAGCCGACCAGGTTCACCACCACGTAGTGCAGTCCCGCGCGCAGCCGCGCAGGCGTATTCCCGTTGAGCAACAGGCAATACGAGGCAATCAGCAGCACCTCGAAGAATACGAACAGGTTGAACAGGTCGCCGGTGAGAAAGGCGCCGCTCAATCCCATCATCTGGAACTGGAACAGGGGATGAAAGAAGCGGCCCTGCGCATCGGCGTCGCCGGCCGTCGCTGCGATCAGCGCGCACAGTCCGAGCACTGCGGTCAGCAGCAGCATCACGGCACTCAGGCGGTCGAGCACGAGGACAATGCCGAACGGCGGACGCCACCCCCCCAGCGCATAGACCTGCTGTCCCGAGCCGGCGGCCTGCTCGAGCAGCACAACTGCAGTCGCCACAAGCGCCGCGCTGGCGAGCAAGCCAACGGCGCGTTGAACACGCAACGACAGTACATCGCTGGCCAGCATCAGCACGCCCGCAACAACCGCGGGCAGCAGCACCGGCACGATGATCCAGTGGTTCATTCCGGTCAGCGCCAAGTCTCGTCCTCTCCGGACGGATTGGCTCGATCGTCCCCAAGGCGCCGGTTCGCCACGACGGCGAGCACCACCACGAAGGCGGTCATCGCGAAGCTGATGACGATGGCGGTCAGCACCAGCGCCTGTGCAAGAGGGTCGGCGTAGTGCTCGACGCCGGGCTGAATTTTCGGCACGGCACCCACTGCAAGCCGGCCGGTGGCGAACAGGAACAAATTGACCGCATAAGAGAGCAACGTCAGGCCAAGCAGAACCGAGAAGGTGCGTTCGCGCAGCAGCAGGAAAACGCCTGCTGCGGTCAGCACGCCGATGCCGGTGGCGATCAGCAGCTCCATCTCAGGCGGCCTGCGATTCCGGCGCTTCAGCCGGCCGCGCCCAGGCGCGTCAGGATCAGCATGGTGGCACCGACCACGGTGAGGTAGACGCCGAGGTCGAAGGCCATGGCACTCGCCAGGGGCACTTTGCCCACCAGCGGCCAGGCGGCGTAGCCGTGTGCGCTGGTGAGAAACGGCGCATCGAGCGCGAGCATCGGCGCGACGCCAGTCGCCGCTGCGATCAGCAGACCGGTTGCGGCCACCGCGGTGAAGCTCAACCGCAGTCTCGCGCTGGTCCAGTCCAGTCCTGCACCGAGATACAGCAGCGTGAGCGCCACCGCCGTCACCAGCCCCGCGACGAAGCCACCGCCCGGATCGTTGTGTCCGCGCAGGAACAAGAATGCGGAGACCAGCAGTGCCAGCGGCAGCAGTAGCTGCGCGAGCAGCTGCAGCGGCAGGTACGAAGCCTGCGGCAGCCCACCGGCGGCCGGCTTCGTCGGTCGAGCGCGACGCAAGCTGCACACCGGACAGCATGGCGACAACCCCGAGCGCGGCGATTCCGATCACCGTGATCTCGCCGTAGGTGTCGAAGCCGCGAAAGTCCACCAGGATCACGTTGACCACATTGGTTCCACCGCCCTGCGGCACGCTGTTGGCGATGAAGTAGCGGGAGATGGAGTCGAACGGCCGGCTCAGCAAAACCCAGGTCAACCAGCCGACGCCGCCTCCGGCCAAGCAGCCCAGAAAAAAGTCGCGCAGCGCGCGATTGACTGCGCGCTCGGGCGGCGCCTCCTGCGGCAGATAATAGAGCGCGAGCAGAAGCAGCAGGATCGACACGACTTCGACCGCTACCTGGGTCAGCGCCAGATCCGGCGCCGAGAAAGACACAAAGGTCAGTGCGACCGTCAGCCCCACCACCGCGACCACCACCAGCGCGGCGAGCCGGTACCGATGCACGAACACCATGCCCATCGCCGATACGCACATCAGCGCGAACACCACAAGCGCCACGGGCGTAACCGGCGTAAAGGTGATCGCGCCCAGATCCGGATCTCCCGTCAGGAACGGGAACGCGCCGGCGAGCATCGCGGCCAGGAGCAGAACCAGCACCCCATTCGTCAGTCCGCCGTCGTAAGCTCGCCTCGTCAGCCGGCCCCCCGCAGCCGTCAAGCCCGCCATGACGCGGTCGAAGGCACGCTTGGCGAGCTGGCGGCTCTGCACGTGCGCATGCAGATCCAGCCCGTATTGGAGCAAGTAGTACAGCAGCACGCCGCCGCCGAGCGCGATGCCGCTCATCAGGAGCGGAATGTTCACGCCATGCCACGGCCTCAGGCTGAACTCGGGCGCCGGCCCGCCCAGCATCGCCGTGACGGCACTGACCAGCAGGGGCTGCACCGTGAGTGTCGGCAGCACGCCCACTACCAGGCACGCGACCACCAGCACCTCCACGGGAATGCGCATCCACATCGGCGGTTCGTGCGGGAGTCTTCTTCACATCCAGCGGCCGATCGAGGAAGAACACATCGTGGATGAAGCGCAGCGAGTACGCCACGCTGAACACACCAGCCAGCACTGCGGTAAGAGGCAGGATCCACTGCAGGCCGCCACCCCGGTTCAGGTCGAGCGCCTCGCCGAAGAACATCTCCTTGGACAGGAAACCGTTCATCAGCGGCACACCCGCCATGGCAGCCGCCGCCACCGCAGCGAGCACACCGGTATAGGGCATGTACCGCCACAGGCCATTGATGCGGCGCATGTCGCGTGTGCCGGTCTCGTGGTCGATGATGCCGGCGGCCATGAACAGCGAGGCCTTGAACGTGGCGTGATTGATGACATGAAACAGCGCGGCGACGGCGCCAAGCGGTGTTCCGATCCCCAGCAGCAGAACGATGAGGCCGAGGTGGCTCAGCGTCGAGTAGGCGAGCAGGCTTTTCAGATCGTGCCGGAACACCGCCTGGTACGCACCGAAGGTGAACGTCAACGCGCCCACAGCGGTGAGCGTATAGAACCAGGCATCCGGTCCGGCCAGCACCGGATACAGACGCGCCAGCAGGAAAATCCCCGCCTTCACCATGGTCGCCGAATGCAGGTAGGCCGACACCGGGGTGGGCGCAGCCATCGCGCCCGGCAGCCAGAAGTGGAACGGGATCTGCGCGGACTTGGTGAACGCGCCGGCCAGCACCAGCGCGAGAATCGGCAAATACAGAGCACTGCTCTTCACCGCTTCGCCTGCAGCGAGCACCGCGTCGAGTTCGAAGCTGCCGGCGATGTGGCCCAGCAGCAGCACGCCGGCAAGCAGCGCGAGCCCGCCCCCGCCGGTGACCGCAAGCGCAGTACGCGCGCCCTCGCGCGCTTCGGTTTTCCTGCCGTGATAGCCGATGAGCAGGAACGAGCTGATGCTGGTGAGCTCCCAGAACACGAACATCAGCAGGAGATTTCCCGCCAGCACCACGCCCAGCATGGCCCCGGTGAACAGCATCAGCAGCAGGAAGAAGCGGTCCAGCCGGCGCTCCGCTGTCAGGTAGTAGCGGGCGTACAAGATCACCAGCAGCCCGATCAGCAGGATCAGGAGCGCGAACAGAAACCCGAGGCCATCGAGGCGCAACGACAGCGTGAGCCCCAGACTTTCGACCCACTCCATCCGCCATGCGATCACTTCCCCTGCGAAGACGCGGGGAGCGAACTGCAGCAGCAGCGCGAGCCCGATCGCATCGGCCGCCGCGGCCAGCCACGGCGCCAGATCGCGCGGTCCGCGCCGAGCCAGCCACAGCAGCGGAAGTACCAACCAGGGGATGGCTGCGAGGAGCGCGAGCAAGAGGGCGGGTTCCGCGTTGCTTGAAGGCGAGACGGCTGATTCTCGAAAGGTCGCTGCTGACGTGCGAGAGCCGGCCGATGATAGCAGCAACGCTTCGGGACATCGCTCGCGTATCGCGCATGGAGCGTCTGCAGCGCGCCAGCCTTGCGCAGATCCCGCCCAGCGCCGACTATGAGGAGCTTGGACCGACCATCGGCCGGTGCGAGGAAGCAGCGTCGGCAAGCCAGCCTCGGGTGTGCCGTTTGACCGGTGGCGGCCACAGCGTTGTGACACGGTGCTCCAGAACTATGGCAAATTGCGACATCCGTTCCCTTCTATCAACATTAAGAGAAGATGCGTCCGGTCGCGGATTCAGGGTTTGCGCCAGACTACTTCACCGCGCGGGAGCGCTTTCGCGAGACGGCCGCGAGGAGCCGGCTGCGATGTCGAGGCGCATCCCATTCGGCACGGGGGCCACACGGCGAAGAGCTGACGATCGATGTCGCTATCGTTCCCGGAGCCATCCCGGAGCGCACGCTCGTCGTCTCGAGCGGAATCCACGGCGTGGAAGGCTTCCTCGGCTCGGCGATCCAATGCCGCCTGCTCGAGGAATGGGTGCATGCTCCGCCGCCGATACGCTGCGTGCTCTTGCACGCGCTGAATCCTTTTGGCTTTGCGTGGCGGCGGCGCGTCAACGAGACCAACGTCGACCTGAATCAGGAACCTGCTGCTGGCGGGCGAGCGCGTTCAGCGGCAGCCCGCGAGTGTATGCCGAGCTCGACGGCCTCCTGAATCCGAAGCACGCACCGTCCCGGTGGAAACCGCTCACTCCGCAACTCCTGGCTGCGCTCGTCCGCTACGGCATGCCGGCGTTGAAGCAGGCCTTGGCCACCGGACAGTACGACTATCCGCAAGGCCTGTTCTACGGCGGCGACCGGCCTTCGCGGATCAGCGAGATCCTCTCGACTCATTTCGACCGCTGGCTGGGCGGCGCCGCGCAAGTGATGCATCTCGATTTTCACACCGGGCTGGGCAGTTGGGCAACCTTCAAGCTGCTGGTCGACCAGCGTTTGAATGCGGCACAAAGCAAGCGGCTGAGCGACTGGTTCGGATCCGGTTCGTTCGAAGTCAGTGTCCGCAGAGGGCGTGGCGTACACCGCCCGCGGCACGCTGGGGCAGTGGTGCGTTGCGCGGAATCCGAACCCGCGACTATGTCTATGCGGCCGCGGAGTTCGGGACCTACGGCGTCGTTCAGGTGCTGGCCGGGCTGCGAGAGGAGAATCAAGCCCACCACTGGTGTGATCCCGGAGATCCCGCGGTCGAGCGGACCAAGCAGCATCTGGTGGAACTGTTTTGCCCGCGGTCCGAGCAGTGGCGAAGCCGTGTTCTCGAGTCGGGACGGCGAATCGTCGCGCAGGCGATCGGCGGGTTGTCAGGATCGGAACGCAACGCATGATCTTCTACTGGCTGGATCGGGTCGGCGGTCGTCGAAGCGCGTTGCATACTCGCGGAAGGAGCGTGCAGCGGCCCGCTCGGTCTCGTCGTCGCTCACTCCGGCGTGGCGCCAGGCTCCTTGCTATGATTCGCTGGTGCCGCATATCAGCGGCCACACTGGCCACGGCGGAAACGACATGACGCAGCAGCGGCGCGCACTGGTCATCGGCGGCTCCCTGGGCGGGCTGTTTGCCGCGCACCTGCTGCGCAACGACGGCTGGAAAGTCGATGTCTTCGAGAGAGTGCCGGACGAGCTGGCGGGCCGCGGCGCCGGCATCGTCACCCACCCGGAGCTGTTCGATGCTCTGGTCCGATGCGGGGTCGAGATCGACGCGAGCATCGGGGTGGAGGTGCCCGGCCGCGTGACGTTGGATGCGACGGGGCGCACGATCGGCGAGTTTGCGCTGAAACAGATCCTCACTTCCTGGGGACGCTTGTACGCGGCGCTGAAGGACCGCGTTTCCCACTGAGGCCTATCACCAGGGGTTCTCGCTCGAGCGGGTCGAGCAGGGCGGCGAGCCATGTGGTGGCGTGCTTCGCGAACGGCCAGCGAGCGCAGGGCGATCTGCTCGTCGGCGCCGACGGCATTCGCTCCACCGTTCGCGCCCAGTGGATGCCCTCCGTCGCACCTCAGTACGCCGGCTATGTGGCCTGGCGAGGCCTCGTGGACGAGGCAGAGATCTCATCGCGGACGCACGCCGAGTTGTTCGAGCGGTTCGCCTTCTGCCTGCCGCCCGGAGAGCAGATGCTGGGCTACCCGGTGGCAGGCGCCGGGAACACGACTCGGCCGGGCCGGCGGCGCTACAACCTGGTGTGGTATCGGCCGGCCGCCGAGGATTCCGGGCTGGTCGACCTGCTCACCGACGAGAGCGGGCATCGGCACGAGGTTTCCATCCCGCCGCCGCTGATCCGCCGCGACATCATCGCTCGCATGCGACACGACGCGGACACAGCTGCTTGCGCCCCAGTTCGCCGAGCTCGTGCGGTTGACGCCCCAGCCGTTCTTCCAGCCGATCTACGATGTGGAGTCACCGCGGCTGGTGTTCGGCCGGGTGGTGCTGGCGGGCGATGCCGCCTTCGTTGCCCGGCCCCACGTGGGCATGGGGGTGACGAAGGCGGCCGGGGATGCCGTGGCGCTGGCCGATGCGCTGCGGGCCCACGACGACATCGATGTGGCGCTGAAGCGCTACGAGGCTGCCCGGCTGCGCCTCGGTGCCGCGGTCATCGCCCGCGCGCGCCATCTGGGCGCGTACATGCAGGCGCAGATCAAGACGGCGAGCGAGCGGCAGATGGCGGAGCGCTATCGCACGCCGGCAGCCGTGATGCGGGAGACCGCCACGCCGGAAAGCATGTGGAGCACGAATCCGGCGTAGGATATGCAGGCAGTGACAACGCGCCAGGAGGAGGCCATGGCAGTCGAAAAGCTCGATCACTATTCGATCCGGACGCTGGATCTGCACGCATCGGAACGGTTCTACACGCGGATCATGGGGTTCACGGTCGGTTTCCGCCCGCCCTTCAAGTTTCCGGGCCTGTGGCTGTACAACGAAGGCAGTTACCCCGAGACGCTGGGCGTCGTGCACATCATCGGCGTCGACCCCAAGGATCCCGGAAGGACTCAAGGAGTATCTGGGCGATCGGGATGTGGCCTCCTTGAAAGGCACGGGGACGGTCGACCACATGGCGTTCCGCGCAACCGGGCTGGCGCAGATGCGCACGAGGCTCAAGGAGGCCGGCCTGCCCTATCGCGAACGAACGGTTCCCTCGCTCGGCCTGCATCAGGTGTTCGTCGAGGACCCGAGCGACGTGACCATCGAGCTCAACTATCCTGCCAGCGAAGCGGAGCAAGCCTCCGCCTCAGCGTGCTGTGACTCAGACACCGATCGTCCCTCTCCCCTGTGGGAGAGGGCGGGCGAGGGGACCTTGAGGCTCAAACTGCGGAGGAGACACCATGGGAGCAATCATCGGAGACGTCATCACACCGGGTCAGGAGAAGGCCTTCACGGTCAAGAACAGAAGGCCGGGGTCGCTGAAGGATCTCGCGCCCCAGTACAAGCAGCTGCTTGACCGATCCGGTGACCGCCTCGCTCACCACGGTCAACGCCAAGGGCGAGATGCAGGTCACGCCGGTGTGGGTGGGCAATGACGGCACGTACATCGAGCTCAACTCGGTGCGCGGCCGCAAGAAGGACCGCAACCTGCGCAGCAACGGCAGGGTGACGCTGCTGTTCCTGAACCCGAAGAACCCCTATCACTGGATGTCCCTCGACGGCAAGGTGGTCGACATCATCGACGAGGACGACAAGGCCCGCGGGCAGCTCGCAACCAAGAGCATCGACTCGCTCGCGCTGCGCTACGTGAACCAGACGCCGTACCCGTTCCGGGATCCGAAGGGCGAGGTCAGGGTGCTCTACAAAGTCGAGCCGACGCAGATTCTGACCTTCGGCACGCCTTGATACGCTGGTCGGCGAGCTGAGCGCTTAGAGACTTCTCATCGCTGGCGAGCGCTGAAGAAGCCACGCGGATCTGCACGTCCGCCCGTCTGTTCGGCGGATCCGCTTTCCACGGGTGCAGCACGAGCATCACCGCGAAGCCGACGAAATACGCCACGGCCACGTGCCAGCCCCCGCGAAGCCACGCGATCGCGGACTTCGCTTCCGGATAGAGATTCGACAACGCCACGCCTGCCGACGAACCGAACCACAGCATCGAGCCGCCAAAGCCCACGGCGTACGCGAGATATCCCCAGTCGTAGCCGCCCTGCTTCAACGCGAGCGCGGTGAGCGGGATGTTGTCGAACACGGCGGACACGATCCCCAGGACCAGCGCAACGACCCAGCTCGCGTCCGGCAGCGATTCGACCGGCATCAACGATGCCGCCGTCACCAGCGATAGCAGGAAGATCGAGCCCTTGAACGCCTCGGGCACGAGTTCCCAGTCCGGCCGGCGCGCCGGAACGGAAACCAGGATCGCGGCCCAGACGGCGGCACCGATGAACGGGAACCGATCGGCGATCTCCGAAAAATGCATGTTGACGGCGAGGTTCGTGACCAGGGCCGCGATCAGGATCGCTGCGACGATCCCGACTCGCGCCCAATCGACGTGCACGTGCTGGTGAACCCGCTCCAGGATCGGTGAATACCGGTGCTGCTGGATCGCCGCGGGTATCCCGAATACGACCAGGGCGATCGCGCTGCCGATGAACGCCTCCAGAACACTCAGAGGCGAGACGCCCTGAATCCACATCATCGTCGTGGTGGTGTCGCCGATGACGCTGCCGGCGCCGCCGGCGTTGGAGGCCGCGACGATGGCGGCGAGATAGCCGATGTGCACTTTGGCGCGAAACAGCTGGTGCGCCATGGCGCCGCCGATCAGCGCCGCCGCGATGTTGTCCAGGAAGGACGACAGCACGAAGATCATCGCCAGCAGCGCGAAGCCGCCCTTCCAGCCGTCGGGCAGGAAGCGCGGCAGCATGATCGGGATGCGGCTCTTCTCGAAGTGCCGCGACAGCAGCGCGAAGCCGACCAGCAGCAGCAGGAGGTTGGTGAGGTCGTCCGCTCATGGTGCAGATGGCCGATCAGGCCGCTGATGCCGGCACCGGTCTTGAAGCCGGTGAAGAGCAGCTTGTAGCCGACTATGACACCCAGTCCGATCAGCGCGACCCGAAGGGTGTGGTGGTGCAGCAAGGCTACGCCGACCAGCGTGCAGCCGAAGAGGATGAACTCGATCGGGATGCCGAGCACGGCCGGCGACGTACTGGCGGCGGCGCACGGCGCGGCTATCAACGCGAGCATGCAACATGACACGAGTGCGTGCCTGTAGCGACGTTTGCGGCGTTCGGTCACGATCTCCTCATGGCGGCAAGCAAAGACAGCGTTGGCCGTAGCGCGGGGTTGCGCACGGCATTGATATCGGAATGCGCTGCTGGAATGTCCCGGCGGATTCTACCTGCGTTGCGAACAACGGGCAGCCGCTGATCGTCCGATGGGACGCACGCAGCCCGCGAGCTGGGGACCTAGTGGCGTCGATCCAGGATTTGAATCGAAGCGCCATCGTCGCCGAGACGGCGCGGCGTGGCGGTTTGACGCCATGCAGGATCGACGCTACTGCGCCAGCTTGCGCACGATCTCGACCATCGCGCGCGTTCCGAACTTCACATTCTCCGTGGAGACCCGCTCGTCATTGCCGTGAACACCGGTGAGGGCCTTCGCCGGGGCTCTGAACGGGATGAAGCCGTAGCAGGGAATGCCTTGCTCGCGGAAATAGTGGCAGTCGGTAAAGCCACTCACAAGAGGCGTGGTCACGCGGGCGCCGGGATCGAAACCATTCGCGACCTCTTGGAGGACTTTGAAGAATTCGGAATTGGTCGGCGATGAGCTCGGCGGGAAGGACAGCACGATCTCGATCTTGATGGAGTCGTCCGCGATGACTCTGCGCAGCTCGCTCAGAAACTGTTCCGGATCCTGACTCGGGAGCAGTCTCACGTCCAGCTGCGCCGAGGCTTCCGCCGGAATCACGTTGATCTTGCTCGACCCCTCCAGCATGGTGATCGAGATGGTGTTGCGAACCTCCGCGTTGCCGCGCAGGTCCTTGGTGAACTGCGCCGCGAAAGCCGGGTCCTTGAGCGACTCCGTCAGGTCGCTCAGCCGCTCCCTGCGCTCGGGCGCGGGGTCCAGATCCGCGGTCTCGGCGTAGAACTTCTGGACGATCGGCTCCACCTTCAGCGCGGTCTGGTATGCGACCACCCGGTGCAGCGCTTCGATGAGCTTGATCACCGCGGAGTCCGGTCTGGGCCTGGAACCGTGCCCTGGAGTGCCCGTAGCGGTGAGCTTCAGCCAGAACGGGATCTTCTCGGCCGCACTGGCACCGTAGTACCGCAGTTTGCCGTCCTCGTCGGTGGCGATGTAGCCGCCCTCGTTCAACACCACGCCGGCATGCTTGAACAGCTCCGGGTGCTGCTTCACCATGAATCCGGCTCCCATCGCACCCCCGGCCTCCTCGTCGGCGGTGCCCAGAAAGATGACGTCGGCCTTCAATGGCGTTCCCTCTCGCTTCAGCGCGAGCATGGCCATGAGTTCCAGGATTCCCATGCCCTTCATGTCGAGCGCTCCCCGCCCCCACAAATAGCCATCCTTGGTGAGGCCGGCAAAGGGATCGACCGACCAGTGGCGCCGATCCACCGGGACGACATCCATGTGGTTGAGCAGGACGACGGCCTTCTTCGAGCCGTCTCCCTTCAGGCGCGCGTAGATGTTGCCCCGCCCGGGCGCCGACTCGAAGATCTGCGACTCGATGCCTTCCCGGTCGAAGATGGTTTTGAAGAACTCCGCCGCCTTGATCTCGTTTCCCGGCGGGTTGGTGGTATCGATCCGCAGGTACTCGGCCAGCAGCGCGAGCCCTTCCCGCGCCAAGGCTTCGTCCTGATTTGGGGCTTCGTTCTGATTTGGGGCTTCGTCCTGACTTGAGGCGTTCGCCCTGCTTGCCCGCAGCCACCAGTTCGGCTCCGGCCGCAACCACGAGTATGAGTCCAATCCCGAACAACGAAGACCTGCGAGTTGTCACCTTGTCCACTCCTGCGTGCCGCCTCTGGATGAGAGGTCGGATGCCGAAGGTGCAGCCCGGGCCCGGTTCGTTTCCGGCCAGCTCTGGCGTATCGAGCAAGAATCCGCGCGTCCCGGCAAAGACAGCGGCACGCAGGGCGTCGACACTGAGCATCGCTTGCGTCGCCGGATCATTCTGCGCGATCGCACTACTTCAGCATTCGCCAACCGAAAGGATCAGGACCATGGAAGTTGTCGACCACCTTCACTCCCCGAATGGTACCAGCAACGAAACGAGCTACCAGGGCAGCTGCTTCTGCGGCGCAGTCCAGTTCACCGTCGCCGGCGAGCCTGCCGTGATGGGCTATTGCCACTGCGAGTCGTGTCGAACCTGGTCTGCGAGCCCGGTCAACGCCTTCACCTTGTGGAAACCGCAGGCAGTGAAGGTCACGCAGGGCGCAGACAACATCGGCACATACAACAAGACGCCCCGCAGCTACCGCAAGTGGTGCAAGACCTGCGGCGGCCACCTCTACACCGAGCATCCGATCTGGGGACTGATCGACGTGTACGCAGCCGTCATTCCGGACTTTCCGTACCGCGCCGGCGTTCACGTCAACTACCAGGAAACCAAGCTGCGGATGACGGGATGGGTTGCCCAAGCTCAAGGACATCCCGAAGGAGATGGGCGGCTCCGGCGTCGTCATCGCCGAATAGCGCCGGTCCGGCGGCGCGCATCGTGCCGCCGGATGTGCGCGCGCGGGGTCGGCGAGCCGCGCGGTGCGCTCCTGCGCGATCGGCACCTTCTGGACGCGCACGGTCGGACGCTGGTCTGCTCCGGTCTTGTAGCACAGATGCGCGACTCTGACGCCGACGAAACTCCGAGAGTTGCCAGAGTGTCAACAACCACGATCCGCTTGCCGGAGAACTGAAGCGCGTGTGGCGGCTGCGGCCAAGCGCGCGGCACGACGTCGCACAATTTCATCCTCGAGGCCATCGCGGAGAAGGCCGAGCAGGAAGAGCGCAGCACGAATTCCGCGAAACCGCCGAGCGTCGCTACGCCCAGATCGTCGCTTCCGGCAAGACTATTCCGTGGACCGAGATGCGCCGTTACCTGGAAGATCGGCTCGCGGGCAAGAAGGCGAGGCGCCCGGCAGCCAGGAAGCTCGCGCGCTGATGGCGCGAATCGAGCTGGCCCCGAAGTCGCCAGCGATTTCGACCGCATCCTCCAGCACCTGAGCGAACATCAGGTCGAGGATGCCGCCTCCGGGTTCACGACATCATCGCGGCCATCTCGGTGCTCGAGCGCAACCCATTTATAGGCAGACCGGTTGAAACGCACAGCCGAGAGCTGGTTATCGGACGTGGCTCGCGTGGTTACCTGGCGCGGTATCGCTACGTTCCCGAGATCGATACCGACTTCGTGCTCGCCATCCACAGTCAGTGCGAGGCCGGCTACGTCGGACAGTCAGGCGTGATATGGTGAAGACTTCAGGCCTTTGCCTTCACCCACAGCACGGCGATGAAGTTCCGAACATTACCCGGCACGGAAATGAACGTTTCCCAGGTGTGCCTCGGCACCATGACCTGGGGTCAGCAGAACAGCGAAGCCGAGGCGCACGCGCAGCTCGACTACGCGATCGATCAGGGCATCAACTTCATCGACACGGCGGAGATGTATCCGGTCCCGCCGAACGCGCAGACGCAGGGCCGGACCGAGAAGTATCTCGGCACGTGGCTGGCGCGCCGGCCGCGTGGCGGCTTGATGATCGCCACCAAGGTCGCGGGTCCGGGGCGCCGCGACTGGATCCGCAATGGCCGCACCGATCTCACGGCGGGCGTCATTGCCGAAGCGGTCGACACCAGCCTGGCCCGCCTGCAGATCGACTACATCGATCTGTATCAGATCCACTGGCCGCAGCGCAACGTGCCGATGTTCGGCGCCACCGAGTTCGACCCTTCCAAGGAGAAGGGCGGGCCGCCGATCCGCGAGCAGGTCGAGGGCATGGCCGCGATGATCAAGGCCGGCAAGATCCGCCACTACGGGCTGTCCAACGAGACGGCCTGGGGGGTGTGCGAGTTCCAGCGCGCGGCCAAGGAGCTCGGCGTCCCCGGCCCGGTCACCATCCAGAACAGCTACAGCCTGGTGTCGCGCAACGTCGACAACGATCTTGCCGAGGTCCTGTTCCGGGAGAACATGTCCCTGCTCGCCTACAGCCCGCTCGCAGCCGGCATCCTCTCCGGCAAGTACATCGGCGGTGCGCGACCCGCAGGTGCGCGCTTCACCCTGTTCGACTCGCTCGGGGTGCGCTTCCGGCCCCCGCAGGTTGCCGAGGCGGTGGAGGCGTACGTGGCGCTCGCCAAGCGTCGTGGCCTCACGCCCGTGCAGCTGGCATTGGGTTACGTGGCGAGCCGCTGGTTTTTGGGGGCCTCCATCATCGGGGCCACGAGCATGGCGCAACTCAAGGAAGACATTGCCGCTGCGCAGTTCCAGCTCGACGCGGAAACCCTGGCGGAGATCCGCACGATCCAGGCACGCTGGCCGAATCCGGCCTCTTGATGCGCGCGGCTGCTGCGGACGCCTGCTAGAGACCCAGCCGCGCCGACATCGTCGCGCCGAGCTTGCGGTAGCCCGGCGTGTTCGGATGGATCTCGTTGCTCCAATCGCCGTCGGTGCCGACCGTGTCCAGGCGAGCGCGTTTCAAAGTGTCGCGCGTATCCACCGCGAAGAAGGCGGGCAAGGGTCGCGAACCCGAGTCGGAGTCCAGGTCCAGGATCGCGTCGGCCACCTGGTTGAGGAGATGGTCCGAAAGCGATATCCACATCGGCAGCGGGATGTCTGCGAGCAGAAAGGCGGGATACAGCCACGGCCCCAGGACCCCCGCGCCCAGGAAGCGCGCTGGCGAGTCGCGCGGCGTCGGGTAGTCGTAGGTGTGAGCGTAGATCGGCTTGCCTCGGCTCTGACTGCTGTCGGCATCCCGGATTGCGACGATGTTGGCGAAGCCGGTCTGAATTGTGGCGACGAGCCGCTGCAGCGCCGCAGGATCGACGTAGTCGGCCGGATCGTCGCTCGCCGTCGCGGGCCTCCTCAGCAATTCGGGAGCGGAACCGATCAAGTCGTTCCCACCCCCGGACAGCAGGATGGCATCCCACTTGTACGAGAACTGCGGGACGGCGAGCAGACGTCGCAGCTGCAGCATCCGCGCGGGGTCGCCCATGTTCATGATGGTGTCGCCCGGCTCCGCGATGGTGACGAGCGCAGTCGGCTTGCTGGCCTGGATGTGGAACAGCATATTGCTGCTGGGCACGGCGCCGAGGGTGAACCAGGAATCTCCTTCCGCCAGCACCCTGAACTTGTACATACGGCTGTCGGGATCGCGTTCCGGGAAGCGCTTGTCGATATCGCCGTGACGAATGATCTGCGCGCGAGGCATGCGTATCTCCAGAGTAGGGTGAGTGCCCTGAAGCAATCGGGAAGGGCCGTACGCGCTGCAGTCTAGCAGGGCCGCTGTTACAGATGCCATACTGATCGGACCGCGGCGCAAAGTGCGCGCCGGCAGGCACCCTGCTATCCTCGCCGCGGGCCACCCCATCGACGCAGACCCATGCGCGTACTCGACCACGTATCGATAACCGTGCGCGACCTCCGGCGCGTGCAACCGTTCTATGAGGCGGTGATGGCAGCGCTGGGCATTCCGAAGGTGAATGAGCGAGCGGACGCCATCGGCTTCGGGCAGCGCAATCGCGAGAACGACGACGCGCACACGTACTTGAGCATCTATCAATCCGCCTCGGCTGCATCCGATCCGCGGCGCCACTGGTGCTTGCGCGCGAGCTCCGAAGCGCAGGTGCGCGCGTTCTTCCAGGCCGGTATCTCCGCGGGCGGCCGTTCTGGCGGTGACCCGGGACTGCGATCCAACTATCACCCTGGCTACTTCGCCGCCTTCCTCGAGGATCCGGAGGGCAACCGGATCGAGGCGGTCTTTCACAACGCGGCGCGGGAGACCGGCAGCGTGCAGAGCCGATGACCAGAGCGGCGCCAGCCGCCGTCAGGCTGGGATTGATCGGTGTCGGCATCGGCCGGTCGCGCGCGCCGCAGCTGCACCGTCTCGCCGGCCAGCTCTGCGGCATTCCCGTCACCTATGATCTGATCGCGCTCGAATCCGATTCGCCGGAAGCCTTCCACAGCGCGCTCGCGGCGTGCGGCACGGGCGGGTACGCGGGCGTCAACGTCACTCATCCGTTCAAGGAGCGGGCAGCGCAGGTGGTACGTGACCTCCCCGAGCACCTCCGCCGACTCGGTGCGGTGAACACCATCCGGTTCGAGGAAGGCGTCGCTGCACGGGGATTCAACACCGACTACACGGGGTTCAAGCGCGCCTTCCAGTCGGGGTTTGCGCAACGCGCGCCGGGCGTGGTCGCGATCGTCGGCGCAGGCGGTGTAGGCCGCGCCATCGCCTTCGCACTGATGGATCTCGGCGTGAGCGGGCTGCGCTTGTTCGATGCGGACAAGTCCCGATGCGAGAGGCTCATGCTGGCGTTGCAAGCTCGCGCCGATGCGCGTGTAGTCGTGTGCGCCAGCCTTGAGGAAGCCACCGCCAGCGCGCAAGGGCTCGTCAATGCCACACCGCTGGGGATGCATCACCATCCGGGGACGCGATCCCCGCCGTCTTGATCGGGGCGCAAAGCTGGGCGTTCGACGCGGTCTATACCCCGACTCGGACGCGCTTTCTGGAGGACGCGATGGCAGCAGGGCTGGAGGTGCTGAGCGGCTACGAGCTGTTCTTCTACCAGGGCGTCGATGCATTCGAAGCCTTTACCGGCATGCGCGTGGACGAAGCGGGTCTGCGCACCGCGCTCGGCGCACCCGCCGCTTGAATCCGATGGACCAGATCGACAGGATTGACCACGGACGGGAAGCGACCCTATCGCGCCCAACCATTTCTTCCTCGAAATCTCGCGCCACCCATTGGCGGCCCGCTGCAACAGCGGCAGAATGAGGCTTGTCGTCCAGTGCCCGCGCGTAATCGATCGCAACGGCCGTCCTTTGAATGGAGGAGGTCACAGCCATGCCCGATCCGAACAGAGCTGCAATCATCCGCGAGTCCAAGCTCGGAGTGGAGCTCACCGAAGAGCAGTGCGCGATCCTGGCCGATCTCGTCGAAGTGAGCGACTATGCCGACGGCGACGTCGTGGTCGAGGAAGGCGCGCAGGATGACAAGCTGAGGATCGTCCTCGCGGGCGCGGTGGCGGTGGCGAAGAAGTCCAGCGAAGCCGAGTGGGTGCGACTGAATGTGCTCACCGCCGGCGACCTGGCGGGCGAGCTGGCCTTCCTCGACTCCCGGCCCCGCTACGCTGCTCTGGTGGCTCTGGGGCCAACCCGGCTGTTCAGCCTGCAGCGGACTAAGCTCGAATCCCTGCTGAACCAGCACCCCGTCATCGTGTACCGGGTGATGCGTGCCATCGCTCGATTCGCTCACGAGGTCCTGCATCGCTCGGGGGCGCAGATGGCTGAGCTCACGTCGTACCTGTTCAAGACCAAAGCGAAGTACTGAGGCCGTCGCGCGCGATGACGGCCCGCGCGCGCAGTGAGAGATCCGGTCATGCTCGAACGCATAGACGCAGGCGTGCTCGGCGTCTCCTACGAGGAGACGGGCCCCGCAACCGGGACGCCCGTGCTGCTTCTGCACGGCTTCCCGTACGACGTGCACGCCTACGACGCGGTGGCGCCAATCCTGGCTTCTGCCGGCTGCCGGGTGATCACACCCTACCTGCGCGGATACGGCCCGACGCGCTTCCTGTCGGCCGACACGCCGCGGTCGGGTCAGCAGGCGGTGCTGGCCGGCGACCTCTTGGCCTTGATGGATGCGCTGGGGATCGCGCGCGCCGTGCTGGCCGGCTATGACTGGGGCGGCCGGGCGGCCTGCATCGTCGCCGCGCTGTGGCCCGAGCGGGTACGCGGGCTGGTCACGGGCGGGGGCTACAACATCCAGGATATCGCGGGAGCCGTGCGGCCCCAGGCTCCGGAAAACGAGCATCGTTACTGGTATCAGTACTACTTCCACGGTGAGCGCGGCCGTGCCGGCCTGGAGCAGAATCGACGCGAGCTGTGCAGGCTGCTGTGGAAGCTATGGTCTCCCAACTGGCGCTTCGACGAGGCCACCTACGAACACACTGCGGCATCTTTCGACAACCCGGACTTCGTTGCGGTGGTCATCCACTCGTACCGGCACCGCTTCGGGCTGGTCCCGGGCGACCCTATAGTGGACGATATCGAGGAACGCCTGGCCGCTCAGCCGCGCATTGCCGTGCCCACGATCAGCCTGGATGGCGGTGGTGACGGCGTCATGCCGCTGGGCGGCTCGCAGCATCACGATCGGTTTTTCAGCGGGCGCTATGAGCGCCGAGTGATTCCCCTGATCGGTCACAACGTGCCCCAGGAGGCACCGGAGGCGTTCGCTGCCGCTGTACTGGCCGTGATGTGACGTCCGCAACTGCCTGCGGGCGTGCACCATCGCCGGGCGCAGGCACCGCGGCGCCCTGGCGAGCCACCGTCGCCGGACAGCGCCAGCCGACCCGCACGCCCGGCTGCGAAAATCGAGCGGCGCCCCCAGAGGGAGCCGCCGCACCCGGGCTTCGGCCCGTGATGGTGACTGGCACAGGGCATGCATCTTCACGGCCCTCGGCTCCCGCGACGAGGTGTCCTGTCCATGATCGCCCGGCTCGTCTATCTGTCCATCCTGCTCGCCAGCGCGCTGCTCCTGGGACTCGGTATGTACTACCAGTACGCTTTGCATCTGCCGGCTTGCGCACCGCAGGTGCTGGTGCGCTACGCCCTGGTGCTGGCGGCCCTGTTCGCGCTGATCGCCGTGGCCTTCGACGCGGGCAAGGCGCTGCGCATTGCAGTGAGTGCGTGCATAGGCGTCGTTTCGGTCCTCGGCGCGGTGGTCAGCGCGCACCAGTCCTGGCCTCGGCACATCCCCCTCAACTTCACCGCGATCGGAGTCAATCTCGAGTCGGCCTTGCGCTCGCTCCCACTTGGCGACGTGCTGCCTGCCTTTTTCCTGGGTTCCGGCGCATGCGACAAGGCGCGCTGGAAGATCGTCGGCCTCGCCGCCTCAGAGTGGACCTTCTTCGCGTTCCTGCTGTTCATCGTGGCGGCCTTCACCGCGGCGCGCCGGAGCTAGCTGTGCAGTAGCGCCGATCGCCGCGCTCGACCGCAGCGCGAACGCGTCGGCGCGAAGCCGACACGGCGAGTGACAGGGGCCGCCGCGGCCCCAACTGCGCGCGCCGCACCGGTCGTCGGCTGTATGACCATCGGGCTATTCCTTGCAGCGGCCTCTGCGTTCAGGATGCCGGCCCATCGATCACAACAGCCGGTAAACCATCATGCAATCGCTTAGGACTGAACGGAGCGACTCGCAGTCGCTCCAGCCGAACTCTGGCCACCTTGCCAGCACACCCCTCTCTCTTCTGCGCCGTGGGGGAGCCCTCTGCACGGCACTGCTCTGCATCGTGATGTCGGCGCAGGCGCTGGCTGTTCAAGCGCCCGCGGACCGTTTCGACCAGGAGCCGATTGCCGAGCGTGCCGGCAAGAGCCAGCCCCGGCGGCCTGCGCCGGCTGGCGGCGCGGCTCAAGTGGAGCGTTCGGCGGCGGCTACCGCAACCATCCACGGCTCGGTCTTCTACAACGATCGCAGGACCGACGGGCTGTTCGCGAGCCGGCGCGACAAGGACGGCAATCCGGGCAAGCGCTGCAACGGCGACGGCAAGCGCGACGACGGCACTGCCTGCAGCTTGAACTGGCTGGCGGGCAAGTACATGGTCGTGGACGTGATCGAGCGTGACGAGGGGTTTCTGCCCACTGACTTCAATTGCAAGCAAGAGGATGTGCTGACCAGCGTGGCGGTAGCGTACGACGGCTCGTTCACGGCCACCATCCCGACCGCGGATCCGTGCAATCACGACAAGCTCAGCAATTCCGCCATCGTTCTGCGCGTACGCCTCAGGTTCTGCGGCTCCTCGTATTGTTTCTCCATCAACGACACCAGGAACCATCCCTACGCGGTCGTGCATCCCGACGCTTCGACCTCGAACCCGCTGACGGTGAAGGCAGGCGACGACATCACCATGCGCACGCTGAATTTCAGCACCGCGTCGGATCCCGCGCAACCGAACAACTACTCGATCGCCGCCAACTACTATGCTTCGATCGTCGACGCGATCCTGGCTCTGCACAAGGACAGCACGGTGCCCTTCTATCCGGAGGAATTCGGCGAGATCCAGTACCTGTTCCCTTCGACCGACAGCGATACCGCCACCACGCGGTCGCCAACGACGGTCGCGGTATCGACCTTCCAGAGCCAGCCCGACGACTTGAACGGCAAGTTCGCCTGGGTCGACGGCAAGACCCCCGCGCACGAGTATGGCCATGTGCTGATGCTGCGCGCCTGGGACGGCTCCTACGGCTTCGACGGCATAGGAATCTCCGCCAACGACTCCGAAAAAGCACCCTCGCAGCAGATCGCCTTCAAGGAGGCGTGGGCCGAATTCATCGCCCGCGCGGTGTTCCAACCCACCCGCGGCTGCGACGACCCAGACTACGACAGGAACGGGGCACGGACGAGCTGTGCCCCAATCCAGCAAAGCCTGGACAACCTGCGTGGCGATCGCAGAGAGCAGGTCAAGGTCATGGAATTTCTTCAAGGTCCCGGCCTGGAGCACGCGCAGGAGCAGCTGGAACGAATCGACTCACAGATCGCGCAGCAGGAAGCTGCGCTCGCGCAGTGCCAGACGACGTACACCACGACGGATCTTCCGGGGGCGCTGGGCGAAGGCGCGCAGTGGCGCAGCAATGTCACCAAGGCCCTGTGCGATTGGTATGACAGCGCCGACGACGACGATGCCAACACGGCCGGCGCCGGCGACCATTTCGCCGCCGAGGACCTCTACTCGATGTGGTACAACCTGCGCCGTATGTATGTCGACGCCGACAAATACGGCGGCGAGTTCAAGAATCCCGGCCTGTGGTTCTGCGACTACGTCAGCTACTACCTCGATGTGCGCAAGTCCGCCTCCGCCGCTGGCGCGGCCTCACACGCAAGCTACGAGAGCACGATCCGCGATCTCATCTACAACAACAATATCGGGTGTTCGATGTCGGCGCCGCAATGATTCCTTGAAGCGCCCGCCGCTGCGCGACCGTCGACTGTAAACGGAGACGCGGCGCGGACTGAGGATCGCGCGTAGCATAGAACCCCTCTCGAATCAGGGGGACCCATGCAGCGCAGCGAATCGCGGATCCTGACCACACACGCCGGAAGCCTGCCGCGGCCTGCACCACTGGTGGAGCTGCAGCTGCGGATGAGCCGCGGCGAGCCGGTCGAGCCTGCCGCTGTCGCGGCAGCCGTGCGGCAGGCGACCCGGCGCAGCATCGCCCGCCAGCTCGAGTGCGGCATCGACGTCGGCAACGACGGCGAGCAGCCGCGCGAGAGCTTCTTCACCTACGTCCGCTACCGCATGAGCGGCTTCGGCGGCGAGAGCCAGCGTCCGGCGGTACGCGACGTGGTGGCCTTTCCCAGCTTTGCCGAGCTGTTCCAGCCGCGGGCGCAGAAGAGCCTGCTGACGTCTCCGCCGCGCGCCATCGGCGAGGTGCGCTACACCAACCGCAGCCTTCTCGACGCCGAGCTGAGCGACTACGAAGACGCGGTCGGCGAGCAAACCTCGCGCTTCGTCGAATCGTTCTGGACGGCGCCCTCTCCCGGCATCATCGCCTGCGCGATGCAGAACGCCTACTACGGCTCGCTCGCCGACTACGTGAATGCGGTGGCCGAGGCGCTGCGCACCGAGTACGAGGCGATCGTCGCGCGCGGGATGGTGCTGCAGATCGATGGCCCTGACCTCGCAATGGAGCGCCACCGCCTGTTCGCCGACCGTCCGTTGGCCGAGTTCCTCGACTTCGTGGATGTCACCGTCGCGGCTCTGAATCACGCGCTGCGCAACGTGCCTGCGGACCGGGTTCGCCTGCATGTGTGCTGGGGCAACTACGAGGGGCCGCACATCTTCGACATTCCGCTGGAGGACCTCGCGCCGCACCTGTATTTGGCCCGCGTGGGCGGACTGGTCCTGTCCATGGCTAACCCGCGGCACGCGCACGAGCATCGCATCCTGGCGAAGTGCCCGCCGCCATCCGACTGGGCGATCGTGGCCGGGGTCATCGACACCACCACGAACTACGTCGAGCATCCCGAAGTGGTAGCTGACCGCATCGAGCACGCCGCCCGTGCAGTCGGCGATCCGCACCGCATCCTGGCCGGCACGGATTGCGGGTTCGACACCTCGACGGGCCTGGGCAAGGTCGCCGAGGAGGTGGTGTGGGAGAAGCTGCGCGCACTGCGCGCAGGTGCGGAGCTGGCGACGCGCCGTTTGCTCTAGTCCTGGGGCTGCTCTAGGCCAGGCTGTTCCAGGCCAGGCTCTTCTAGGCCAGGCTCTTCTTGTCTATGGCCCGAGCCCGCCTTCCGCGGGCCCGAGAATCGCTTGCATCGGTGCAGAACGCGGCTCTGAGCGATTCAGCCGCATCGTAACTCTTTGATCTGAAACGGTGGGAAACATCCCACCGATCCACTGTCCCAAGTAGAGGTTGCCGTCCCAACGAACCATCGGCTAACGTAGCCGGGCCCTCGGAGGAAGCGCATGGACATGCTTGCGGAGCGGGCCGGCGCGCTGCTCGACAGCATCGCGCAGTTCTGCCAGCGCAATGGCATTGCGGAGTCGACCTTTGGCCGCCGCGCGGTCAATGACGGCAAGTTCGTATCGCGCCTGCGCGACGGCGCCCGCATCACGCCCGAGACCCTGCAGCGTGTCAGCAACTACATGGGGCGGTACGGGGTCAGCGTGCCGGTCTCGCCGCCCGAGCTGCGCCAGCTCATCCGCGTCGGCGGAGCAGCCGCTCCGGTGGTCGAGCACCTGGTGGGCGCAGCCGCGCCGTCGCGCAACTTCCGCTTCTTCGACAACCGCCAGAAGTACCTGCTGTTCGTGAACACGTGCAGTGAGAAGACCGTCATCGCTCGGCGCGTCGGCATGGAGCTCGGCCACATCCATCCGCGCCCTCCGGCCGTGCGCGTGTTCGACGCCGGGATGGGCGACGGCACCGTGCTCACGCGCGTGATGCGCGAGATGCATCGCCGCTTCCCGACCATGCCGTTCTACTTCGTCGCCAAGGAGATCAGCCTTGAGGACGTACGACTGTCGCTGGAGAAGATGGCGGATCGCTTCTTCGAGCATCCGTCCACCGTGCTGGTGGTCACCAACATGTACTACACCGAGGCGCCCTGGCTCACGCCGAAGTCGGTGCGCGCAGCGACCTCGCTGCTGTGGCACGAGGTTGGGCTGACCGGCACGACCTCACACGAGTTCAGCGAGCAGATCGCCGACCTCGAGCAGTTCCTGACCAAGAACTGGCAAGCACGGCACAGCCCCACCACCGGCAACCCCATCTACGAACGGCCGGTGGTGCTGGTGATCTATCGCGACGACTTTCGCTTCCTGCTCGACGATGTGATCCCGCGCCAGGGGCCGGCGCGCGCCGACTACGACCTCGTCATCGCTTCGCAGCCCTATCGCGCCCGCGTGCCGGTGGAGTTCAAGGCGTCCAAGGTGGTCGGACCGCTGGCGCGCGCACTCGGGCCCGGAGGCCGGCTTTTGGGGATCCACTCCTACGGGCGCGACCCGGGCCTGGAGATCGTGCGGCGGCTGTGGCCGGACGAGAACCCCTTCACGGCCGGGCGGCACGACGTGCTGCGCGCGGTGCGGGCCGAGCTCGCCAAGGACGCTCGTCACTACAACTTCAACGCCTATGCCGACTCGCGCGCCGTGTTCCGCTACGACATGCACACGCTGCCCACCGAGATCACCGAGAGCATCGGCACGTCAACGATCTTCGCGGCTTGGAACGCTGCCGTGTACGTCGCGCAGATCGACGACGAGCGCCTGGCCGACGCCATCGGCAGCCGCCAGTACCTCGATGCCACCCGCGAAGTTCTGCAGACCCACGCCTGCCTGTGGTTCCTGGATGAATCCTATGTCGTCTCGCGAAAAAGAGGTTGATCGATGAGCGCTGTCCTCGCCCAAGTGCCACACACTGCACTCACCGCAGAGTTGGCCGTCTGCGCCGCCGACCTGGTCGCCTGCGGCTCTCTGGAGATGAGTCCGGACCACGTGAGCGAGGTCCGCACGGTGGCAACGTCGTTGCCCGTAGGCACGAAGGTTTACGTCAATCATCTGCCGCGCCATGCCTTAACAGGGTCGCTGCCGACACTGGGCGCCTTACGCGAAGCCGGGCTGGAGCCGGTGCCGCACGTGGCCGCTCGCCGCGTGCTGTCCCGGCCCGAGCTGCGCTCGTTCCTGGAGCGTGCCGTGGGTGAGGCCGGCGTCAACAAGGTGCTGTTGATCGGAGGGGACGATCCGCTGGCGCGCGGTCCTTACGCGGACGCCGCGAGCGTGCTGCGCGAGGGCATTCTGGCCGAATGCGGCGTGCGCGAAGTCGGCTTACCCGGCTATCCGGAGGGCCATCCGCGCGTTGCGGCGACGCCACTCGAGCGGGCCCTCGAAGAAAAGCTCACGCTCGCCATCGAGCAGGGGCTCGGTACCTACATGGTGACGCAGTTTTCGTTTGCCCCCGCACGCGTGGTCGAGTTCTGCGCCAGGATGGCCCGCGAGCGACCCATGCTCCCGGTGTACGTCGGCCTTGCCGGACCCACGGAGGCCCGCACCTTGCTGCGCTTCGCGCAGCGTTGTGGCGTCAGCGCATCCCTGCGCGCACTCAAGGACCAGGGCATGGGCGCGGTGCGCCTGGTCACGCACACCGATCCCGGCGAGCAGCTGGCGGCGGTGGCCCGCTACTGTCTCGGCCACACGTCGTGCAACGTGGTGGGGGTGCACCTGTTCAGCTTTGGTGGCGCCGCGGGGGCAGCGGCGTGGATGCGCGGGGTAGTGGCTGCGCGGCCCTAGCTGTCCAAAAGACTACTGCTGAACACAGAGACGCAGAGGGTCCACAGACGAAAACTGGGGATCGCGGCCACCGAGGCGGCAGCCAAGCTCTCGTCCTCACCGAGCAGAGCCACCACGAGGCAGCCCGGTAGACAGATGCGATCCCCGCAGCTCCTATCGGACTACGAACATGTCGTACTTCACGTAGGCGCCCTCGCCGATCTTCAATTCCACCACCTTGCCGACGGCCTGCACACTGTTCAGCCAGGCATACTTTTCCGCCGAGGTCTGGAACGTTGGCGCCGCGATGAAGTAGGGAATGTCCTTGGTGGTCAGGACCTCGCCCTTGTTCAGCCGCTCAGAGCTCTCCGGCGAGTGCTGGATGATGCCGCTGTAGGTCATGTAGATCAGGGCATTGTCATCGGTCAGGATGCTGCACCTCACGTCCAGACGGAGCGCGCCCGACGGCATGATCCGCAGCCAATCCGCGCATGGTGATACGAACTTGCCGTTGATTCGCGGCCCCTTGACCCAGCCACCGGGCCTAACATTCACGATCAGCAGAGAGCTGTCGATCAGCGCGGCCGGTTCAAGAAGGCCCGACATGCTGGTCATCAGATACTCGGTCTTGATCGACGTGGTCTGCGCTGAAGCGCAAGTCGAGCAGGACAACACGAGTGCAGCCACGATCCTACCCAGGCGGTTGTTCAGAACTCTCATGGGTCCCCCTCCCGATGTGTCATCGGCACGACTGGACGCCTTGTCCTTCTGGCGGCGACGCCAGACTAACCGGCTGGCAGTTACCGATTGGGTACCGAATCCGGAAATTGCGGGAGCTCCGTCCCTTGCAGGGCGCGGAACAGGCGCTCGCTTTGAGGCGAAGGTGAGACACCAAGGGTGACTGACAGCGTCTGGCGGAACCTGCGGAAGACCGCTATGGCTTCTGCGCGCCGCTCAAGCCGCATCAGGCATAGCATAAGGCCTTGGTACAGCTCTTCCGCCAGGTCGTCGGTCTCGATGCCACGTCGATACAGACCTACAGCCGCTTCGGCGTCGCCTGCCTCCAGCAGCTGCTTGGCAGTGCGCGTGACGCACCGCAGGAAGCGACTGCGCAGGCGCTCGCGCAACGAGATCGTCCACGGCGCGTCCTGATCTTCAGGCAGGAACGGACCTCGGTAGATATCCCACAGGCGGCCGTGCAAGCCGACCGGCGCGGGGGGATGCTCGCCATCGAAGTCGTCGAGGAGGGCGTCCGCCGCGAGTGCATCGACCCAGCATTGCGCGGGGTCGAGTGAAACCTGTCCCTCCTGAAGCACTATCGCCTCATTGCGCGTGAGGAGCTTGCGCAGCCGGTGCAGGCTGACCGCGAATGCCTCGTGTGCCGCCCCACCGTCCTCGCCGGGCCACAAGGCATCCCAGAGCCTGTACTCGGGCACATTCCTCCCGCCGAGCGCGATGATGGCCTTGAGCAAGGCAATGGGCCTCTTCGGTGCCTTGTGTCCGAACGCGAGCGGCCGACCGTCGATCTCCACGCGGAAAGACCCCATGGTGAAAATCCTGACGGGCCAGGGCCATGCCTCCGGCGCCGGAGTGGGCGGCGCCATATCGAACTCACGGATGAGCCGCTGGACATATGCAACGTCGATCTGTCGCTCGAGCGCTCGCACCAGAGCTGCATCCTTCACGTTCACTGCCCAACGGAAGTAGCGATCCGCCAGGTCGTGCGTGCCCGCAGCCAGGGCCATTCGCAACCATTGGACCTCGCTGCCCTCCTGTCCTCGCGAATGAGCAAGCTCACTGCGGAGCAGGAAGATCAACGCATCAAGTCGCTCCAGAAACGTCCCGCGTCCGATGCAGTGCGCTTCGTCGATCCATTGCTCCGCGAGATCGATTTCTCCACTCGCCATCAGCCCTGTCACACCGATCAGACGCCAGGCCACGTCGAAGAAGGACGATCCGATCCTCTTGGCGGCATCAAGCCCCGCTTTCGCATGATGCGCTGCGCCGTCTCCCTCCCGCCGCTGCAGCCCCATCATCATGCAGGCCAGGTGATACTGCGCCACGTCCATGTGCCGTGAGGGATTAACCACTTGCTTCAGCACCTCGAGAGCCGGCCCGAAACGGCTGTCGTTCCACTGACAAAGGTGGTAGCAGCGCAGGCTGTTGAGCACTACCTCCGCCTGCACCAGCCCGCTCTCCAGCGCAATGTGCCGACATCTCTCGAACGCCGCATCGCATTCCTTGCGACGGGCGAGCAGATGATAGTGATAACCGGCGTACAACCACCAGTAGGTCTGGTTCAACGCGGTCAGCTCCGGCGCCTCCAGGAGCGGGCTGATTCTCTGGATCAGCGGCTCGCCCGCCAGGAAGTCGGATCCGATACTGAAATGGCTCAACAACGCAATGGCTGCGGACAGCTTCTGATTGACGTCGATGTCTGCGTCCAGAAGCTGCCCCACACGCGCCCTGCACACCGGCAGGAGCGGGTGCGCCGGCTGCCGGTACGTCGCAGCCAGCAGCATCGCGCTGTGCACGAACAGCTCCGCGTCCGGATCGGGGAACACGGGATTCGTGGCCAGCAGATGGTCGATATGCGAGATCCATTCGTCCATGCGGGCGAAATCCTCGTACTCGAAATAGATCGCCTTGATCTGCGCCGCCGCGCACAGCAGTTGTCCAACCACTTGCCGGTCGAGGACGAATCCGGCAAAGGCGCTACGCAGCCCAATCCGGGCGCCAGGCAGATCCACCTGCATACGCGCCAGCCCGAGCCAGTACAGGAGCCAAGAGTTGCCATCGATGATCTCCCGGGGCAGTTCCTCGATCCACTCCCGCAAGGTTTTCCACCGGCCTTGCGCGAGGAGGGACGGAGCCGCGCGCAAGATCACCTCGATCGCAGCGCTCCAATCGCGTGCCCTGCACAGCAGCGGCAGCGCCTCGGAGTCAAGACCGCGTTGCGCGAGCAGGAATCCGGCTTTGCGGTAAAGCGCTCCCAGTTCCTCGCTGCGGCATGTTGCCTCGAGGTTGCGCCGGAGGAATTCCCTGAACAGATCGTGGTACTGATAGCTCGGCTCCCGGCCGACCTTTCGGTATGTGAACAGCTGCCGGTCGCACAGCCGGTCGAGCAGTGTCCGGCAGTTCGCATTCTCGGTGACCGATTCGGCCAACGTGAGCGAAAAGCTGCCGAACAGCGAGGTCCGCATCAGGACCTGCTGGGCATCTGCGCCCGCATCGCCGAATATCTGCGAAGCGAAATAGTCGAAGACCGCCTCGTGGGACAGGTCTTCTGCTGCATCCCCGGACAGTGCCTCGGCTTCCTCGCTCGAGCAGCAACGTCATCCCCGCTGCCCAACCCCCGGTACTCCCGTGCAGCTTACGGATCATTCTCTCGTCCCGCGCCCCGCGGGCCTGCGCAATCGCGCCCGCCTCCTCGAGAGTGAGCCGCAGCGACTCCCATCCCAGTCGGGTGAGTGTTTCAGAGGCAAGGTGCCGAGCCAACGCCTCCGGTGGATCGCTGCGGCTGACGACGATCAGGGTAACCCCGGCTGGAATCTCGGCGATTGCGATTGTGATCAGTTGCTGGAAGGTGCGATCGAAGGGTGCTTCTTGAAAATTGTCCAGGACCGCCACCGCGTTGCGAGGCAGCCGCGCGTACAGCTCGCGGAAGTAGCGTCGCGCGAACCCGGGAACGTCCTGAAGGTACTCCGGAGTCAGTAGTGGTAGGGGGCGTTTTCTCGGGGTCAGACTCCTGGCTGCCTCGGTGAAGTAATAGAAGAAGGTCGAGGCATCGGCGTCGCCGGCGTCGACCTGGTACCAAAGCCCAGGCAGGCGAAGACGCTCGCAGTAGCTCGCGACCAGGGTGGTCTTGCCCGCCCCCGGCGGACCGGACACCCAGATGCAGGGATGTCTGCGCTTCTCGTCAAGCAGCCCGAATAGCCGTTCGCGGGCCACCGGATTGTGCAAGCGCGGGCGCGTGAGCTTGGCGAGCGGAGGGCTGCGTCGCGGCATCTACTGCTCGAAGCGGTAGCGCTACTCGACCTTCACCCCGGCCTGCTTGACGACCTTGGCCCAGCGCGCGATCTCTGCGCGCATGAAGCTCGCCATCGCTTCCGGCGTGCCGGCGCGCACTTCGGTGCCTTGAGCAGCAAGCTGCTCCTTCACTTCCGGAGTGCTCAGGATGCGCGTGATCTCTGCGTTGAGCTTGTCGACGACGGCACGCGGCGTGCCGGCCGGCGCGAGCACGCCCTGCCACGAACCGGTCTCGAATCCAGGCAGCCCGATTCCGCTATGGTGGGCAGATCGGGCGTGGCGGCGACTCGCTTCAGGGCTGATACCGCAAGAGGTTTGAGCATGCCGCTCTTCATGAACGGATAGACGCCCAGCATGCCGTTGAACAGCACGTCTGCGTGCCCGGCGACCACGTCCGCGATCGCCGCGGATCCGCCCTTGTAGGGGACATAGGTCCACTGCACGCCGGTGCGCAGCGCAAACTCCACGCCGGCCAGATGCTGCGCGCTGCCTACGCCCGACATCGCGAAATTGAGCGTGCCGGGCTTGGCCTTGGCCAGCGCGATCAGCTCCTTCACGCTGCTCGCGGGCAGGGCCGGATGGACCCCGAGGACGTGCGGAGAGTAGCTGATCATGACCACCGGTTCGAAGTCCTTGGCGGGGTCGAACGGCAGGCCGGGCAGCACGCTCGGACTGATGCATAACGCGCCGATATCGCCGAGCAGCAGCGTGTGACCGTCCGCGGGAGCTTTGGCAACGAGGTCGGCGCCGACGTTGCCGTTGGCGCCCGGCTTGTTCTCGACGATCACCGGCCGGCCCCATGCATCGTTCATCTTCTGACCGATGACGCGCGCGAGGATGTCCGAGGTGCCGCCGGGCGTGTAGGGCACCACCAGGCGGATCGCCTTGGTCGGATAGGATTTCGCGAGCGCGCCGCACCGGCGCCGGCCAGCACCGCCACGGCAAGGAGGCGGACGATTTGCACCAGCCGTCTCAAGCGCTGCTGCTTC
>CAVYZA010000020.1:0-131646 GCA_963772865.1 uncultured beta proteobacterium
TTCGCATCCAGGCAGAACTGGTACAGCATGGCTTCATAGGCTCGGCCCAGCGCCAGATTGAAGGGATCTGCCAAGCGCTGAGCCAAGGCGAGCGCCGCGTCGATCTTGCTCCGCGCCTGGTCCGCATAGCCTAGATGCCATAGGGTGTGGGCGAGAAAGCAGAGGCTGAATACCCCAAGGTCGACGGGAAAACCGTAGACCCAGCTTGATGACTGGTTCGGCCGAGAGATGTATAGCGCTTCCGCCCGCTCCAGCTGCGCTCCCGCCCGGGCGAACTCCCCTCGAAACAGCAAAGTTTCTCCGATGGCCCAGTGCGCGAACAGCAGCGATGTCGCATCGTCCTGGCGCTGGGCGAGGCTCAGAAGCTCCTCGGCCACTTCCCATGCCTTGCGAATCTCCGCCCGCACTATGTGAAATGAGAACAGCCCCCCGAGGATCGGAAACAGCTTCGGGGTCTCTCCGATTTGTTGACAGATCTCCCGCGCCCGGGCGTAGGTACGTCCCGCCTCCTCGCTGGCCTGTCCCTTGACCGCGAACAACGCGATGCCCAGAGTGGTCAGCAACACCACCTCTTGCTCGAAACGCTGATGCGTATTCGAGAGGGTCGCGGCCAGCTTCAGTCCTTTTTCGAGGTGACTAATCGCCTCCACGTGCGCCGACTGCTCGACCGCGCGCTGCCCGGCGCATTGCCACCAGACGATCGCCTCCGCCGCCAGGCCGGCCTCGGTGTAGTGGTGGGCAACGATCTCGGGCTGAGTGTCTCGAATCGCTGCGAATCGTGCTTCCAGTATCTGCGCTATTCGCTGGTGGGATTGCTGCCGGCTGCTCTTCAGCATCGACTGATAGGCCGCGTCCTGAACGAGGGCGTGCTTGAACACGTACACGGCATGCGGCAAGACCCCGCGCTGGTAAATCAGCTCGACATCTACGAGCTGCTCGAGGGCGCGGTGCAAGGTCGCGTCATCGAGATGCGAGGTCGCCCGCAGCAGCTCATAGGGAAATTCACGCCCCAGGGTGGCGCCGAGCTGCGCTACTGCTTTGACCGACGCCAGACGATCGAGCCGCGCCATGAGCGAATCCTGCAGTGTCGCGGGGATCGACAACGGCACCAGAGGGCCACGCAATTCGTAGTGATCGGGATGCTCGGCGAGCCAGCCGGACTCCTGTACCATCTTGGTCAGCTCTTCGACGAACAGAGGCACGCCGTCAGTCTTCGCCACGATCTGCTGAATGACTTCCGCGGGCAGGGTCTTTCCAGCACAGACCTGCTCGACCATCAACTCGGTCTGCTCGCGGGTGAACCGGTTCAGAGTCAGTACGGTCAGATACGAACGCGCCGTCCACGGCGGACGAAACGCGGGGCGCGCGATCAGCAGCATCAGAAGCCGGGCAGTCGGGGTCTGGTCCAGCAACAGGGATAGCAGCTCCAGGGTGGACGGATCAACCCAGTGCACATCTTCAACGATGACCAGAACGGGGCGCTCGCAGGCCATTGCCAACAGCATCGCGATCAGACTATCGACTGTCTTCTTCTTTTGTCGCTCTGGGCTCATTGCAGTCGACGGGTATCCATCCGGCGCAGGCAGAGAAAGCAGCGAAGCGAACAGCGGTACGACCTCGTCGAGCGGCACTGCGTACTGCGCTAGACCGGATTCCAGCTTACGGAGTTTGACGTCAGCCGCATCGTCTGCGACCCAGCCGAAGATCTGTTGCAGCACCTCGATGATGGGGTGAAGCTGCGAGTGTTGGTAGTACGGCGAGCAGCGGCATTCAAGCAAGGTGTGCGAGGTGGCTGCGATCTGATCCTTCAGAACCTGAACCAGGCGCGACTTGCCGATGCCGGCTTCGCCGCTGAGCAGCACTGTCTCGCCGTGCCCTTCGGCGACCTGCTCCCAGCGGTCGAGCAGGAGGCCGGCCTCTCGCTCACGACCTATGAGCCGGGTGACTCCCGTTGCAATCGCCAGATCCTTCCGGCTCTGGGCTGTGCTTTCGGCCTGTGCCTGGTAGACCGGCATTGGCGCGGGCAAACCCTTGAGTGCGCGGGGCCCGAGATCGTGGACCTGGAACAGGCCGCGTACCAGCCGATGGGTGGAGCTGCTGATCACGATCGCATCGGACTCGGCGATGGCCTGGAGCCGGGCTGCCAAATTGGGTGTCTCTCCCAGGGCGAGCAACTCATGCTTCGCACCGTCGCCGACTTCGCCGACCACCACCAGACCCGTGTGAATTCCAATGCGAACGGCCAGCCGCAGGTCGGCGCGCGCAGCAGCGCTGGCGTTGAACTCGCGGATCGCCTCGACGATGGCCAACCCGGTGCGGACGGCACGCGAGGCGTCGTCTTCGTGCGCGCACGGATATCCGAAGTAGACGAGCAGACCATCGCCGAGATACTGAGCGATGTGGCCGTCGTACTTTGCGATGGCACTCGCGCAAGTCGCGTGGTACGCACGCAGCACCTCGCGCAGTTCCTCCGGGTCCAGGCGCGCCGCCAGCTCGGTCGAGCCCACCAGATCGCAGAACAGAACGGTGAGCTGGCGACGCTCAGCTTCAACAGGAAGCAATGGCGCTACCGGAGTCGGATCTTGGACGGTTCGTGCTTGTGCCGCCCGCACCTCGGTCCCGTTCAGCTCACCGATCGCGCGCAAGAGCACTTTGCGATGGCCAAGCGGCTCGACACCCAGTTCCCGAAGGTCCTCCAGCGTCAGGTCCCTGGCGATGTCCAGATCGACGGCATTTCGCTCGAAGGCCTCAGCGTACTGAAACAACCCGAGCTGCTGAAGCCATTGCCCGATTGTCTGCATAGCCCTCCCACGGCCGTCCCCGCTCAGCCATTAGAGTCTCTCGGACTGGATAGATCAAGTACGAGGGCAGGCGGCCCAGAGCTCGCTTACCGGTTCGAGCGGTTTAGAACGTGGCCTTACGCCCGTGTGAAACAGTCACGACACACAAGCTCGACCGATGGTCATCACCGAGCGACCAATCGGTAGCGTCAGTATCCCGCTTTGCAGTCCACCACTTCCTTGAGCGGCTTGCCGTCGAGGAAGCGACCTAAGTTATCGACGAACAAGCGCGCGACGATCTTGTCGCGCTGCGGGTGCGGGCCACCGATATGGGGCAGGACGATGATTCCCTCGGTGGTCCAGAACGGGTGATCGGCGGGCAGCGGCTCCTGCCGAAACACATCGAGCACGGCGCCGGCGATCTTCTTTGCCTTCACCGCGGCGATCAGGTCGTCGTCCTTGATCAGATGGCCGCGGCCGAAATTCAGCAGCCAGGCGCTGGGCTTCATCTTCCCCAGGCGTTCGGCGTTGATGAAGTTGTTGGTCTCCGGCGTCGCCGGCAACAACAGCAACAGGAAGTCGGATTCGGCCAGCACCTCGGGCGTGCGGTCCGGAGGCACGATCTTGGCCACATTGTCCATTGGTTCCGGCCGGCGCCGGGTGCCGATCACCCGCATGCCGAGCACGGCGGCGATGCGCGCGACGTCCTGACCGATGGCACCAAGGCCGAGGATGCCGAGGGTCTTGCCCGTCAGCGGCTGGGCGACGCTCTGGACCCATCTATTGTGCTTCTGGTTCTCGACCGCCGCGGCGTATGGTTTGGCCACGTAGAACAGCGCACCGATGATGTTCTCCGGCATCGATTCCCGGTGGGTGCCACGGGCGCAAGTGAGCGTCAGCGTTGCCGGCAGATCTGGCAAAGCCAACCAGCCCTCGACGCCGGCGGTCATGGCCTGGACCCAGCGCAGCTTCGGCATCGCCGGGAGCAGGCCCGGCGGAACAGCGACGGCCATGAGCGCCTCGGTCCGGGCCAGTTGCTCGGCGGAGGGTTTCTCGCTGCGCGACAAGGTATCGACCAGAACGCGGTCGGCCAAGCCGGCAGTCTTGATCGCATCGAGATAGGCGGCGGTCGAGTCGGTCCAGAGCAGAACATGGGCACGGCTGGTCACGATACGGCTCCCTGATGAAATGGGATGGGAGCTTAGCGGATTGGCCGCAGATGGGCCACAACGACAAACAGGCTGTGCAGCGATTTGCAGCAAGATCGAAATCCCTCTCGGCGTTGCGCTATGCTGACGCCCGAGCACTGAATGTCCCGGCGCTCCAGAATCGCCGGCAAGGTAGGAGACAGTCGTATGATCCAACGGCGACCATTTGGACGGACGGGCCACTCGAGCACGGTAACGCTGTTCGGCGCGGCCGCGCTTGCCCGAGCAAGTCAGAGCGATGCAGATCGCGCGCTGGAAGTGCTGCTGCGCTACGGCGTCAACCACATCGATACGGCGGCGCGGTACGGGGATTCAGAGCTGCGCATCGGCCCTTGGATGGCAAGGCACCGCAAGGATTTTTTCCTGGCGACCAAAACTGGATCCAGGAGCGCGACGCAAGCCCGCGAGGACATCCATCGCTCGCTCGAGCGGTTGCGTGTCGATCAAATCGACTTGATCCAGCTGCACTCGCTCGGGCATCCGGACGACTGGGACGAGGCGATGGGTCCGGGCGGCGCGCTGGAGGCAGTCATCGAGGCGCGCCAGCAGGGGCTGGTTCGCTTCATCGGCGTCACCGGTCACGGCTGGACCATCGCCGCCATGCACCGGCGCAGTCTGGCGCAGTTCGATTTCGACTCGGTCCTCCTGCCGTACAACTTCTTCATGGCGCAAGACCAGCGCTATCGGGAGGCCTTCCAGGAGGTGCTCGGAGTCTGCAGGGAACGGAATGTGGCCGTCCAGATCATCAAGTCGCTCGCGCGCGGTCCATGGGCAACGAGTGAGCGGACCCACAGCACCTGGTACCAGCCGCTCGAGGAGCAGGCGGACATCGATCGCGCAACGCATTGGACCATGGGAGTGCTGCCCACAGCATTCATCAACACGGCCGGAGACCTGACACTCCTGCCGAAGATTCTCGACGCTGCGAGTCGCTACCAGAGCCCAGCACCCGACGAGGACATGGCGCAGATGGCGAACGCGGCGCGCATGACGTCGCTTTTCGGCCTCCCTGCCTGAGGGGAGGAGGAGCAACCGTGTTTCGCGCGTCGCGCGGCTGCCGCGCGACGCTTACTCCACCGCCAGCAGGCGCAGCCGCCGGGCCGCCTCTTCGCTACGTGCGTCGTCGATCTCGCGCACCACGCTGTCCAGATCGACCGCCTTCTCGCTGCGCTCGAACCGGCCCGTGAGCTGCACTTCCGGGTGCAAAGCCCCGGCCTGGAAGAGTCCCCAGATCTCTTTGCCATACTCGGTGGCAAGAAGCTCGGGGGCGAAGCGGCCGAAGTAGGTGCGCAAGTTCGCCACGTCGCGTTCCAGCATGCTCGCCGCGTGGTTGTTACCCGCTGCATCCACTGCTTGCGGCAGGTCGATGATCACGGGGCCATCGCTGCCGACCAGGATGTTGTATTCGCTCAGATCGCCGTGCACGACACCCGCGCAAAGCATGCGCACGACCTCGACGAGCAAGCGATGATGGAAGGCCAGGGCCACCTGAGGGGTGAGCTCCAAGTCGCCCAGTCGGGGAGCCGCGTCGCCGTCTTCATCGGTGACGAGCTCCATCAACAGCACGCCTTCGTGGAAGTTGTAGGGCTTGGGCACGCGCACCCCGGCGGCGGCCAGGCGGTAGAGTGCGTCCACTTCGGCGCTCTGCCAGGCCTTCTCCTGGGCTTGTCGCCCAAACCGCGTGCCTTTGGCCATGGCGCGCGCCTGCCGGCTGTTCTTGGTCTTGCGGTTCTCCGTGTAGTCCACGGCCTGACGAAAGCTGCGCTTCTCCGCCTCTTTGTATACCTTGGCGCAGCGCGTTTCATCCCCACAGCGCACCACGAAGACGGTGGCTTCCTTGCCGCTCATCAGTTGGCGCACCACGCCATCGATGAGGCCGTCTTCGATCAGCGGTTCAAGCCTCTTGGGTACTTTCATGGTCGCCATTCTGACGGGTTTGGACACGTTCGTCGAATGCACGCTGCGTGCCTGGCCCGCGGTTCTCACAACGGCGCAAGATCGTGTTGGGCATCGAGCGAGGCTTGTGCGCGCCTGCCGGTCGAGTCGGCTTCGAGGGTGCTGTGTATCTGACCCCTCTTCCCTGCCCTCTCCCACAAGGGGAGAGGGAGTGTTGCATCTCGCGTCGAGGGCTCGCGCGCCTCCGCGGTCGCATCCCCGCAAAGCGGGGCCCCTGCTCCGCGCTCCAGCGCGCCCTCTCCCACAAGGGGAAAGGGGGTGCTCGGGGGTGTTTTCGAGACAGCACTGCTGTGCTAGCAGCGGAGTGCAACAACGAAATCGAGACCACCCCCTCTCCCCTTGTGGGAGAGGGCAAGGGGAGAGGGGTCGACTGACCGCTTCTCTGTTACTCGCCGCTAGCTCTCTCCCTTCTTCTCGCGGGCGGCGATGAACTTCTGCACCAGGTCCTTGTGCTCCTGGGTGGCGGTGATGACAGCGTAGTGCGAAGAGATCAGATCGAGATTCGTACGCAGGTCGTTGCGCATGCCTTGATAGATCGCACGCTTGGTCATGCGCAAGGTCAGCAGTGGCGCCTGCGTCATGCGGCGGGCGATCTTGTCGACCTCCTGCATCAAGGTCTCGTCGGGGAAGATCTTGTTGACGATGCCGATGCGCAGCGCCTCCTGGGCATCGACGAATTCGCCGGTGAAGAACAGCTCCAGCGCCTTCGACACGCCCACCAGCCGCGGCAGGAAGTGCGCGCCGCCCGCGCCCGGAACCAGCCCGACCTTGATGTAGGTCTCGGCGAAGCGCGCACTCTGGGCGGCGTAGCGCACGTCGCACATCAGCGCCATGTCCATGCCCGCGCCAGTCGCGACGCCGTTGACCGCGCAGATCACCGGCTTGTCCAGGTCTTCCAGCGTGAGCGGAATGCGCTCGATGCGCTGGAACAGCTCGCGCTTGCGCTGCTCCGGCGTATGGTCCAGGCGCTCTCCCATCTCCACGATGTCGCCGCCGCTGCAGAAGGCGCTGCCGGTACCAGTCACGATCACGACCTTCACCGCGTCGTCGGTGCGGCAGCGCTCCAGTGCCGCGGTCCACGCGTCGATCATCGCGAACGTGAAGGCGTTCATGCGCTCGGGCCGGTCGAGCACGATGCGGGCGATCCCGTCGGCGACCGAGAACTTGAGGTTGTCTGTCATGGTGATTGGATCCAGTTGAAGCACCGCGCCCTCACCCTCTCCCGCGAGGGGAGAGGGGACTCGAGACTCCCTCTCCCTTGACGGGAGAGGGCTGGGGTGAGGGTGAAAGCTCGGCCGGTGTAGTGAGCTGCGCGATCTCGGCCTCCGAGAAGTCGACTTCCGCCAGCACCTCAGCGGTGTTCTGTCCCATCCGCGGTGCATGCCGGCGGACGCGAAACGGCGTTGCGCTGAAGGATACCGGAGCACGCAGCAGGCGATAGCGCCCCTCGGTCGGATGCTCCGCGGTCTCGAACAGCCCGACCTGCTTCAGGTGCGGATCGTCGGGCAAGTCGCAGAGCTGAAGCACCGGCATGCACGGAATGCTGACACGATCGCAGAAGGCCACCCACTCGGCGGTCGTGCGCTTGGCCGCTTCCTCCTCCAGCATTTGATAGAGGACGCGAATGTGTTTGACCCGCTCGGGCAGGCGCGCAAAGCGCGCGTCGTCCTGGAACTCGGTACGTCCCGTGAAACGATAGAAGTCCTGCCAGTTGCGGTCCGAGTACGGCAGGATGCAGGCATAGCCGTCGCGTGTGCGATACGGTTTGCGCGAGCGGTCCATCAGGCGCGGGAAGCCGGGCTCGCCCAGCGGCGGCTCGAAACCGAATCCGCCCATGTGCTCGACGAAGTTGAAGTCCACCGTCGTCTCCAGCATCGGCACCTCGATGCTTTGCCCGCCGCCGCCGCGCTCGCGATGCAGCAGCGCGGCGAGGATTGCATAGGCGATTGCCTGGCCCGTGAGCTTGTCGCAGATCACGGTGGGTACGTAGGACGGCTCACCATGCAACTGCGCGAACAGGCCAGCCACGCCGGAGCCGGCCTGGATCAGATCGTCGTACGCTGCCTTCTCGCTGTACGGTCCCTTGGCGCTGAACCCGTACGCGCCGCAGTAGACGATGTCGGGCTTGAGTGCGCGCACCTGCTCGTAGCCGAAGCCCAGCCGCTCGATGGCCTGCGGGCGCACGCTGTGCACGAACACGTCGGCGGTCCTGATGAGCCGGTTCAAGGCCTCGCGGCAGTCCGGGCGCTTGAGGTCGAGGACGATGCTGCGCTTGTTGCGCTGCAGGTTGAGGGTGTTGCCGGACATGCCATGGCTGCGTTGCGGCTGGTAGTGGCGCACCGAGTCGCCCTCGGGGCTCTCCACCTTGATCACGTCCGCGCCCATGTCCGCCAGGATGCGCGTGGCGAACGGGCCCATGATCACGCTGGTGAGATCGAGGATGCGGAAGCCGGTCAGTGGGCCGTCGGCGAGATTGGTGTTCGACACTTGCGAAGGTTCGTGAGCAATCTAGTGAATACTGCAATTCACAGGATTAACAGGATTTCTCAGGATCAACAGGATTAGTGCAACGGACTCAATCGTGCCTGGCTTCGTGTCCCGAAGCGACGGCCAAGCATCACGAAGCTCTACTGGTGCTGGGCTTTAATCCTGTTGATCCTGAGAAATCCTGTTAATCCTGTGAATTCGAATCCCGTGAATTCGAGTCCTGCGAATTCGAATCGGTCAGCATCGGCCACAGCGCCTCGCCGCCGCCGCGGCACACCAGCCGACCGATGCGCTCCTGCCAGAACGGCTCGTGGCCGAACTCGTCGCGCCACGACCACAGCCGGCGGGTCGCGAAGTGCAGAGGATGCTCCTGCGTGAAGCCCATGGCGCCGTGCACCTGGTGGCAGACCTCGGCGACCTTGCCGGCCGCCTCGCCGGTGCGCGCCTTCGCGACGGCGACCGCGAAGGGGAAGCCTTCACCGCCGTAGGCTTCGGCGGCCAGATCCGCCGCTGCTGTCGCGGCCGCGTACTGGCCGGCAGCCTCTGCCAGCATCATCTGCACCGCCTGGAACTTGCCGATCGGGCGACCGAACTGCTTGCGCTCCATCGCGTAGCGCACCGCGTGATCGAGGCAGCGCTCCATGGCACCAACCATCTGCTGAGCGCGGATCAGCGCTCCGAACGGCAACAGTCCGTCCGCACACGCAGCAGGCGCCGGACGTACCGCGTCTGCCGCCAGCCTTACCCCATCGAAAGTCAGCGCCTCGCGCGGCTCGTTGGCGAGGTTGCGGTACGCCTTCGCTCCCGCGGCACCTTGCTGGACCAATGCCAGATAACCAGCTCCGTCCAGGGCAGTCGCGTACACCAGCACGTGACTGGCGCGTGCTCCCCACGGCACTCGCCCCGCCGTGCCGTGCAACGCATAGCCGTCGCCACGCCGCTCGATGCGGATCGTGACCCCCGGCGACGTCGGCGCGAGGGTCACCACGCCCGGCAATCCACGACCAGACGCCTGCGCCCAGAGGGCAGCACCGATCATCGTTTCTGCCAGCGGCACCGGCACGGTGTGATACGCGCTGCGGCGGATCAGTGCAAATGCAGCCGCCGGGGCCAGGCCGACGCCGCCTTGCGCCTCGGGCACCAGCGCGAGCGGCAGGCCTCCCTCCTCCACCGCCTCCCAGATCGCCTCCGGCCATTCGCCCCGGTCGGCGGCCGCCAGCCGCTCCGCAGTCACCACTCCGGCAAACAGTCGGTCAGCCTGATCCAGGACGATGCTGGAAACGTCTTCGGTGTCGGTCAGCTGTTCCATCGCCATCTATTTCGCATCAATCGCATTCAGCGCAACCCCAGCCCCCGAGCGATGATCCCGCGCAGGATTTCGCGCGTGCCGCCGCGCAAGGTGTACGCGGGGGCGTGCAGCACTACATGGCCCAGGGTCTCCGCGAAAGCGTCGTCGCTTGCGTCGAGGCTCGGCTCGGCCGCCTGCAGGCGCCGCACCAATTCGGGGATCTCGCGCTCGAATCCCGTCCCCACGTCCTTCACCAATGCCGCCTCGATGTTCGGACTCTTGCCCTGGTCGAGCAGCCCGGCGATCCCACCGGACATCCGCCGCAGCGCGACCAGATGCGCGACGAGGCGGCCGATTTCCGCAGCCTGCCAGCGGTCGGGCTCGCCGCCCACCCGGTTGATCGTCTCCACCAGCAGGCGGTAGTCCGACAGAAAGCGGTCGGGCGACGAGCGCTCGAAGGCGAGCTCCTGGGTCACCAGCGACCAGCCCTGGCCCTCGGCACCGACCATCATGTCGTCGGGGACGAAGTAGTCGGCGAAATGGACCTCGTTGAACTCGTGGCCCCCGGCGAGGTTGTGGATCGGGCGCACCGTCACCCCCGGCCGGGCCATGTCGATGATGAGCTGGGTGAGGCCGCCGTGACGGTCTTCGCCGGCCTCGCCGGTTCGCACCAGCGCAATCAGGTAGTGGACACGATGCGCGTTGGAGGTCCAGATCTTGGAGCCGTTCACGACCCAGCCGCCGGCCGCCCGCACCGCGCGGGTGCGCACCGCGGCCAGATCGGAGCCTGAGTCCGGCTCGCTCATGCCGATCCCGAAGTAGCACTCGCCCCGGCAGATGCGCGGCAACAGCTCGCGGCGGGCGCGCTCGGTGCCGTTGCGCAGGATCTGCGGGCCGGATTGACGGTCGGCGACCCAGTGCGCGAAGCATGGCGCCCCGGCCGCCAGCATCTCCTCGGTGATGACGAAGCGGACCAGGCTGGACAAGCCCTGCCCGCCGTACTGGGTCGGCCAGGTCACACCGATAAAGCCTGCCGCGCCGGCGCCCCGGCTGAATTCGGCGTCGAAGGTACTCCAGGAACAGCGATGGGGAACGAAGCGGCCGGCAGCGCGCTCAGCGGCGAGAAACTCGCGCACCCGCCGGCGGAACTGCTGCGCCTGCGGCGGCAGCCGTGGCGGATCGAACTGGAAGCCCTGCATGCTCCTCCCCGCGCGATCGCCCCCACGCTAGGGCGTGGCGGACGCGATCGCCTCCGCCCGGCACTATAGCAGGCCCGCCCGCGTGGCCGGCGGATCGTCGGCTAACAGAACTTCAGCACCAGCCAGGAGCGGGCGATGGTCATCGTGATCGCGATCGAGAGGGTCGCCATCCCATAGCACAGTGCCGCTGTCAGGCCCGGCGTCAGGCTGCTCTCCGCCACGAAACCCATGCCGTAGCTCAGGACCACCAGTCCAAGCCAGCGCCTCAGGTAGGTGGGCAGGTAGATACGCCGCTCGCGATTGAACTGCAGCGCTGCCGCGCGCTCAAGGAAGCTGCCGGCGGAGGCGTCGCGGAACAACCATCCGAAGAAGAAATAGCGGTAGAGCAGGGTGCGAAACGGAAGCTCGAGCCGGGCGGCGTGATCCGATCCAGGGCGCAGAAGGTCCACGGGCGGTAACCTCTTGAATAGCTGCTTGCCGACAACTCCAACGCTACCATGCGGATTCCAGGGACTCAATTGCGGCGCGCGCACGCGCCACGACTAGCCTGGCAGCCGCACATGCACTCAATAACGGCGTGCAGCGCGAACGGATTTAGAGGGATTGCAACGCTACCGAAAGTCCGCGGGAAGGAGCGGGTCGGGGATCCCCTCCACGCCTTCTTGCCGGACGCACCATCAGGAGGCATGGCAGCGAACACACCCTAGGCTTTGAGCAGGATTCGCCGACCGCCGTTCCCGCAGCGAAGGATGATCAGGGTGGCTCTGACGCTCGCAGCGCGAAGCTGGGCGCCCGACACGCGGCGCCGCACCATGGAACCGATGGCCGTAGCTCTACTGCTGCGGCTTCCAGCTCGCGACGAGCTCCTTCGCCTTCGCGAGCTGTTCCGGCGTTATGCTGCGCTCGAGCTTGCGGATGTCCCGGCGCGTGTATGCGGCATCGCGCTCATTCGGCGCCTTGTCCGCTGACACGGTCAGCCATACGTAAGCCGCGACCGGGTCTTTCGGCACGCCCTTGCCGGCTTCGGCCATCTTGCCGAAATGGTAGGCCGACAGCGAGTCGCCCCGCGCCGCGCCCTTCTCGAACCATTTGGCGGCTCGACCACATCCGGCGGCACGCCGAAGCCACGATCGTAGATGATCCCAGGTAGTCATGGCGACCGCGTCGCCCTCGCCTGCGAGCGCCTTGAACTGGGTCATCGCCGACGCGTAGTCGCCGGTGCGATAGGCCTCACCGCCTCCTGCTGCCGCCCCAGGACAGCATCGGGCCAGACACCGTCAAGAGCCATTTCTCATCGATTTCGTTCCCTCATGCGGAATAGGGGATGCCCTTGCGATCGAGCAGTCGCAGCAGGGCCGACCACTCCTTCTCCAGCTCCGCCCCGCCCGGACTCCCGAACTGCTCGAAGCCCTTCTGCGCAGTCGCCTCGGAGATGAGCTGCACGTCGGCCCGGCCCCCGGCCAGCGCATCGATCTGGATCTGGCAGGCGCAGTCGAGGTAGTACATCAGCTGGAACGCCTCGGCCACCGTATGGCCCAGGCTGAGCAGCCCGTGGTTGCGCAGGATCATGGCCTGCGAAGTCGGGCCCAGGTCGCGAGCCATGCGCGTGCGCTCGTCCATATCGAGCGCGATGCCTTCGTAGTCGTGGTAGCTGAGCATGCCGTACACGCGCAGGGCATGCTGACTCAGGGGCAGCAGGCCGGTTTTCTGGGCGGACACGGCGACCCCGGCGCGCGTGTGGGTGTGGATCACGCAGTTCACCTCGGGCCGCGCCTCGTGCATGCAGCCGTGGATGACGAAGCCGGCGCGGTTCACGCCCAGCCCGGTCGGATCGTCCACCACGTTGCCGTCCTTGTCGATCTTGACCAGCGTGGATGCGGTGATCTCGTCGAACATCAGGCCGTACGGATTGATCAGCAGATGGCTCGACCCCGGCACGCGCGCCGAAAAGTGGGTGTAGATCAGGTCGGTCCAGCGGTGCAGCGCCGCAAGCTGATAGGCAGCGGCCAGATCGCAGCGCACCTCCCACTCTTCACGGCTGACCCGCTCTCGCACGGAGGGCGCGTCCACCGCCCTCAACTTGACCTTGCTCTCGCTCATGGTGCACCCCTGTGCTCACGATTCTCAGCCTCCATGATACCCCGGCCCGAGCACGCCCGAGGCACGCCGCCTGTTCCGGCCCCGGCGCTAGTTTCGGCCCGCGACACTACGGCGCCGCGCGAATCGGCTGCCGCACGGGTAACATGGCGGTCTCAAGCGCCATCGCACGCCAACCACGGGAGTCATGGAGTGAAACCGAACCACATCCGCAACATCTGGCAGAACAAGGGTTTTGTAGTCAACGGCTGGTGCAGCATTCCCAGCAGCTTCTGCGCCGAGGTGATGGCGCACATGGGGTGGGATTCGCTGTGCGTCGACCTGCAGCACGGCGTGATCGACTACCAGACCGCGGTAACGATGTTGCAGGGCATCTGCACGACCGACGTCACCCCGATCGCACGCGTGCCTTGGAACGACCCGGCGCTCATCATGAAAATGCTGGATGCGGGCGCGTACGCGATCATCTGCCCGATGATCAACTCGCGTGCCGAGGCCGAGCGCTTCGTCGGAGCGTGTCGCTACGCTCCCGTCGGCTATCGCAGCTCCGGTCCGATCCGCGCCGCGCTGTGGGCCGGCGACGACTACCACGCGAAGGCCAACGACGTCGTGCTGACCTTCGCGATGATCGAGACCGCCGAAGCGGTCAAGAACCTCGACGAGATCCTGACCACACCCGGTCTCGATGCCATCTACATCGGGCCATCCGACCTGTCCCTCACGCTCGGCGGCAAGCCTGGCCTGGATCATACCGAGGGCAAGGTGGTGGAGGCGATCGACAAGATCGTCGCAGGATGCAAGCGCCACGGCGTGCGCGCAGGAATCCACACCGGTAGCCCCGGCTATGCCAAGCAGATGGTCGCCAAGGGCTTCGACTTCGTCACGCTGCTGAACGACAGTCGCATCCTGACCGCCGCCGGGCGCAAGGTCGTGGAGGAGACGAAGAGCATCACGGCGCAGGCGAAGGCCGGCGGAGTGTACTGACGCTGCCGAACCGACCTCCTCGGGCAGGCTCCCACCACCCCGTCACGCTCCGCGTGCCACCCCTCCTCGGGCAGGCTCCCACCACCCCGTCACGCTCCGCGTGCCACCCCTCCTCGGGCAGGAGGGGAGTGCTGCATTCTTCTCCCCGCCTCTCGCGAGGCGGGGTGGCGGCGCAGCCGCCGGGGCGGTGTGGGGTGGTATTCAAACGTCCCTGGCGCCCTTCAGCTCCACCAGATTGTCCTCCGGGTCGTAGACATAGATCGACACGCTCTCGCCCTGAGCGCCGAAGCGTGGTCTGATATCGCCAACGCGGGCGCCGTGTGATTCGAGGTGTTGCACGATCGCATCCTGCTCGAACGGCTCGACCCGCAGGCAGACGTGATCCATGTTGCGGGCTTCCTTCCCGGGCGCGGCACCACCCTTGCGGCCGAGCACGCCGTCCACGGGCACCAGATCGATCATGGCGTTGCCGGCGCGCAGGTGGACGAGCCCGAGATCGGGCCGGCGCCATTCGACGGTGCAGCCGAGCACATCGGTATAGAAGCCGATCATCCGCTCGAGGTCGCTGACGCGCAGCACCACGTGATCGATGTCGCGGATGCGGAACATGGGGATCAGATCCTCCCGGACTCGCCGCGACGCAGGTACGCACCCATGCCCTCGCGGCCCAGCCATTGCGTGCCGTCGACGATGCACTGCCCGCGCAGGAACACCTTCTTCACCCGTCCGGTGACCGGACGCCCCTCGAACAGCGTGTAGTCGATCCGGCTGTGCTGTTCGGCCGCGCGGATGGTCCACTGTTCCTTCGGGTCGAACAGCACGATGTCGCCGTCGGTGCCGACGGCGATCGTGCCCTTCTTGGGGAACAGCCCGAACAGCTTGGCAGGCGCGGTCGCGGTGATCTCGACGAAGCGGTTGATCGACATCCCGTTCTTGAGCACCGCCCCGTCGAAGATCAGCGGCAGGCGCGTCTCGACGCCGGGCGCGCCGTTGGGAATCTTGCTGAAGCTGTCGGCGCCCTGCTGCTTGGAGTACTTCAGCCCGTAGGGTTGCTCGTTGAAGCAGAACGGACAGTGGTCGGTGGAGACCACCTGCAGATCGTCGGTCTTGAGGCCGCGCCAGAGCTGCTGCTGGTGATGGTGATCGCGCAGCGGCGGCGTCATCACGTACTTGGCACCCTCGAAGCCCGGCCGCTCGTACTCTTCGGCGGTGAGGAACAGATAGTGCGGGCAGGTCTCGGCGTGGACCGGGATGCCGCGGTCGCGCGCTTCGGTCACCGCGGACAACGCCTCGCCCGCCGACAAGTGCACGATGTAGAGCGGCGCGCCCGGCCAGCTCAGCCAGACGGATGGCACGGTGAGTCGCCTCGCCCTCAAGAATCGACGGACGGGTCGTCGCGTGGTACTTGGGCGCACGCAGCCCCTGCTCCACCGCTTCCTGCACCAGCACCTGGATCACCTGCCCGTTCTCGGCGTGGATGCAGGTCATCGCACCGTTGGCGCCGGCGACGCGCATCGCCTTGAACAGCGCACCGTCGTCGACCATCAGCACGCCGGGATAGGCCATGAACAGCTTGAAGCTGGTCACGCCCTCCTTGTCGATCAGCGTCTTCATGTCGGCCAGGCTGTGCTGGTTCACGTCGAGCATGATCATGTGCGCGCCGACGTCGACGCAGGCGCTCTCGCGGCGCTTGTGCCAGCCCTCCAGGCCCTTCAGCGGACTCTGCTCCCGCGGTCTGGTTGCAGAAGTCGATGAGGGTGGTGGTGCCGCCGAACGCCGCAGACTTGGTGCCGGTGCCGAACGTGTCCACCGTGTAGGTCGGTCCGAACTCCCAGTCCAGGTGGGTGTGCACGTCCACACCACCCGGCAGCACCAGCAGACCGGCTGCGTCGTGCACCTCGGCGTCGGCCACCGCGAGGTTCCGGCCGATGGTTTCGATGCGGCCATCGACGACCAGGATGTCAGCGGTGTAGTCGTCCACCGCGGTTACGATGCGGCCGTTGCGGATCAAGGTTTTGGCCATTCTCGATTCCTCCGTTCAATCTGGCTGCCAGCTGATGCACCACCTCAAAGGAGACGTGCTCCTTCCCCCTCTGAGGGGGAAGGCGGGGATGGGGGTGAGGCGCTGGCATCACCATAGCGCAGCCCGTTACACCCCCACCCTCGCCCTCCCCCTAAGAGGGGGAGGGAATCCCCTTATCCACGCGGGCTCATCTCCTGTGACTACGCATGCGTCAACCCCTCGTTACTCTTCAGCCGATGCGGAGAGCTACCTCTCAGGGTGCGAGCGCCACCACCGTCTCGGCGATCCGCGTCCTGCGTCTGCGGACTCGACAGCAGCACCATCAACAACAGCCGCGCCTTCGGGCCTTTCAGGTCGCCCGCGAAGATGCCGCCCGCATCCGCGAGGTCGCGCCCGCCGCCTCCGCCGCCGTACACGGCCTGCACCCTGCCGACCGGGCAGCGCGACGTGATCAGTACCGGAATCCGCCTGGAGGTCGCGAGGCGCACCAGCTCGCTCAGCCGAGTCGGACCGTTGCCGCGCCCGAAGCCTTCGATCACCAGGCCAGCCGGGCCGCGCTCGATCATCGCCTGCAGGTCGTCCAGGTCGCAGCCGAGCGTGAGCCGGAACAGCTTCACGCGCATCCTCGAGGCGCTCGATCTGGAACGCGCGCCGCAGCACCGGCCGCCGATGGATCACGACCTGATCGCCGTCGACAGCGCCGAGCGCACCATGCTCGTAGGATTGAAACGTCTCGACCGCGCTGGTGTGAACCTTGGTGACGTCGCGCGCTGCGTGGATCGTCCCGTTGAAGCAGACCATCGCTCCGAGCCCGACGGCGAGTGGCGATGCCGCCACGCGCAAGGCGTTCAGCAGGTTGGGCGGACCGTCCGACTGCGGATCGTCGTGCGCGCGCTGCGCACCGGTGAACACGACCGGCTTGTCCGATTGCAGCAGCAGATCGGCGAGGTAGCTGGTCTCCTCCATCGTGTCGGTGCCGTGGGTCACCACCACGCCCGCGACGTCGGGCTGGGCCACCAGCTCGTTGACCCGCTGCGCCATGCTGAAGGCGAACTGCACGGTCATGTCGAAGCTGGGGATCGTGGCGAAGTCGATCACCTCGAGGTCGGCCACGCTGGCGACCTGCGGGAGCATCGCCAGCAGGTCCTCGGCGCGCTGCGAGGCCACGGTACGCCCGAGCGCCGGGTCGTACCGCGAAGCGATGGTGCCGCCCGTAGCGAGGAGAACAACCTTCGGCTTCGCCGCCATGACTCAGGCCGCCGCAGTCCCCGCTCGCTCCAGCATCACCTGCAGCAGCACGTTGCAGCCCGCCGCGAGGTCCTCGGCCTTGGCGTTCTCGATCTCGTTGTGGCTGATGCCGCCTTCGCAGGGCACGAAGATCATGCTGGTCGGGCACACACGGGCCATGTAGATGGCGTCGTGACCGGCGCCGCTGACGATGTCCATGTGGCTCAAGCCGAGTTTCTGCGCGGCGTTGCGCACGCCGGCAACGCAGGATGCGTCGAACTTGCACGCCGGATAGTTGGCGACCCGCTCGACGGCAACTGAGCAGCGCTCGGCGCTCGCCAACCGCTCGCAGGCGGCGCGCATCTCCTGTTCCATGCGCTCGAGCTGATCGTCGTCGGCGTGGCGCAGATCCACGGAGAAGCGCACCTCGCCGGGTACCACGTTGCGGGAATTGGGCTTGACCTGCATGAAGCCCACCGTGCCGCGCCCGTTCGGCTGGTAGCGGTACGCGAGCGCGTTGATCTCCGCGACGATCCTGGAGGCGGCGAGCAGCGCGTCCTTGCGCAGGCGCATGGGCGTCGGGCCGGCGTGGGCGTCCTGTCCGTTCACCACCACGTCGTACCAACGCAGGCCCAGGGCGCCGACCACCACGCCCAGCACCTTTTTCTCGTCCTCCAGAATCGGGCCCTGCTCGATGTGTGCCTCGAAGTAGGCGCCGACCGGACGACCGCCGACTTTCTCAGGTCCGGCGAAGCCGATCTTGTTGAGCGCCTCCCCCACCGTGATGCCGTCGAGGTCGGGACGCTGCAGCACCATGTCCAGCGGAAAGGCGCCGACGAACACGCCGGAACCCATCATGACCGGGGTGAAGCGCGAGCCCTCCTCGTTGGTCCACACCGCGATCTCGACCGGCGCTTCGGTCTTGATCCGATGATCGTTCAGGCTGCGCACCACTTCCAGCCCGGACAGGACCCCATAGTTGCCGTCGAACTTGCCTCCCGAGGGCTGGGTGTCAATGTGACTGCCGGTGACCACCGCCGGCAGTGCGTCATTCTTTCCCGGCCGGCGCGCGAAGATATTACCCACGCCATCGACCTTGACCGTGCAGCCCGCCTCCTTGCACCAGCGGATGAACAGGTTGCGCGCCTGCCCGTCGAGCTCCGTCAGCGCCAGCCTGCGTACCCCGCCTTTGTCGGTGGCGCCGATCTTCGCCAGCTCCATCAGGGAATCCCACAGGCGTTGCTGGTTGATGGAAATGTTCATCCCGATGTCTCCCCTCTCGACTGGGCCAGATGTCAAAGTCTCCTCTCCCATTGCGGGAGAAGCTAGAGTGAGGAGGCAGGCTACCACGCTTCTCGCCCTGGCCGCTGCCCTCTCCGGTCCGGCGGCGCTGCACCGGCTAGCAGGCTGTTCGCTAGAGGTCAATGCGACTCAAACAGAAAGCGGATGCGGCCTGATGCGGCCATGACCCTCCGCGACCTTCGCCCATAAAAAAGAACCGGCTGCTCGACGAGCAGCCGGTCCGCGATGCGATCGGGAGGGTCAGTTATGCTGCCCGCACCCGATACCTAGACGTCACTCCAACGCAAACGCCCAAACCACACCGCCTTCCGGGATCGACTTGTCCCAGCCCGGCAGCAGGTTGCTCAGCAGCCCTTGCTGGAACTGCGCGTCCACCCCCCACCCCGACACCACGGCGATGTACTGCTTGCCGTCGACGGTGAACGAAGACGGCGGCGCGATGATGCCCGAGTTGGTGGTGATCTCCCAGAGGACCTGCCCGGTCTTGGCGTCGAGCGCACGGAACTTGCGGTCGTTGGTGCCGCCCACGAACACGAGCCCGCCACCGGTGGCCAGCACCGAACCCCACATCATCGACTTCGGGATCTTGTAGTCCCACACCTTCTTGCCGCCGTTGATGTCCCACGCCTGCACGTCACCGAAGAAGGCCGCGTCCTTGGTCACCGTGAAGCCGATGTCGGGGATGTCCACGCCGGTCCACCACTTGCCGGCCACGTATTCCTGCACCTTGCCTTCGAGATAGCCGCAGTGGTTCTCGTTGGCCGGGATGAACACCATGCCGGTCTTCGGGTTGTAGGCTTCGAACGGCCAGTCCTTGCCGCCCCACAGCGAGGGGCAGAAGGCCGCCTTCTTGCCGGTCCCGGGTACCCGGTTCTCGTTGTAGGTCGGGCGCCCGGTCTTGGCATCGATGCTCTTGAACACGTCTTGCTTGACGTAGTTGGTGGCGTTGACAAAGCCGATGCCGTTGGCGTCGCGCGAGAGCCAGTACAGGTAGCCGTTGCGCGCCGGCTTGAGCAGGCCCTTGACCGACTTGCCCCCGCTCTTGTAGTCGACCACCATGGGGGCGTTCATCTCGTCCCAGTCCCAGGAGTCGTTCCAGTGGTACTGGAAGTGCCCCTTGATCTGACCGCTGCTCGGATCGACCGCGATGGTGGAGGCGGTGTAGAGATTGTCGAGCCCGCCACGCTGATCGCCGAACCAGGGCGAGGCGTTGCCTACGCCCCAGAACACCAGGTTGGTGTCCGGATCGTAGGTGCCGGTCATCCAGGTCGCGCCGCCGCCGCGCTTGTAGCCGTCAGGCGGCCACGAGTTGGCGTTGGGCTCACCGGGGCCGGGGATGGTGTAGGTCTTCCAGGCCTGGTTACCGGTCTGCGCATCGTAGGCCACGAGGAAGCCGCGCACGCCGAACTCGCCGCCCGATACGCCCACGATCACCTTGCCCCCGACAATCAGAGGCGCCACCGTGCTGTAGTAGCCGGTGTGGTAGTCGGCCATGGTCTGCTCCCAGGCCACTTTACCGGTCTTGGCGTCGAGCGCGACGATCACCGGCTCCAGACCCGTGACGTAGACCTTGTCACCCCACAGGGCCACGCCGCGGTTGGTATTGTGAAGCGCGCTGAAGTCGTCGGGCAGCTCGCGCTTGTAGCGCCAGATCACGTCCCCGGTCGCCGCCTCGAGCGCCATGACCTGCGCGCTGGGCGTGCTAACGAACATGATGCCGTTGTTGACGATGGGGGGCGCCTGGTGGCCCGAGGTCACCCCCGTCGAGACCGCCCACGCCAGCCTCAGCTTGCTGACGTTGCTGGGAGTAATCTGGTCCAGCGGGCTGTAGCTCCAGCCTTGATAATTGCCACGCGTCATCAGCCAGTTTCCCGGCTCCGGTTTGAGCAGCCGCGCATCCGTTACCGGGGTGTAGCCTGCCTTTCCGGCGCAGGCCGGATCGTTCGGATAACTGATACAGAAGGTCCAGCCTGCCGCCTGGCTGTTCGAGGCGTGCAGGGGCAACAACATGCTGCCCAGTAGAGCTGCGCAAATCGGCAGCGGTTTCATTGTCTTCATGTTCATGACGAACGTCCTCCGTTGACGGGTTGAGCTGGTACTGCACCGTGTGGGCAGGTTCAACCAAATACCCCCCTCACAGGTCCGAAAAGGCGGGTCTACCTCATGAACGGGCGAGCGGCCGTCAGAACGCGGATTTCGACTTTGCCAGGCAAATGGCGAGCCGCAGCGGCGCGGGTCCGAGGGCAGTAGCTTACACCGGATGGCGAACGGACTCGATGAAGCTTGGCTCACCCCTCGCCACGCCATGCCCCGATGCCAGCAGCAAGTCGAGTGTTCCCCCAGACTCTGGCGAGGTACTTGACGCAGATCAAACGATCGGCAGCTTCCGGGACGGCATGAGCGCGCAGGCGCCGTCCAGCACCGCTGCTTGGCGATCGGCTCGAGCTGCGGACTTCGGCCGTTGGGGCCCCGGACTAGCGTGGTGGTCGCACCCCGCCGGCGGCCTTGATCACCGGCTTGGACACCTTCGGCAGCGTGACACTGACGCGGTTGTTCGGGTTGTGCTCCTCGTCGCTGCTCGCCAGTTGTGTCACGAAGTCGGTCTGCCAGCCGGCCTCACGTTCGCCAATCATCGCTGCCAACGTCGTCGAGCTGTAGCGCTGCGAGCTTCATAGCCCTCTCGCATCAAGTCATAGGCGTACCAGTCCGCAGCTCGCTACCGACGGGTCGGCGCTGTCGCCTCAAAACGGCTTGACGTGGACGAATACCCTCGGTCCACCTCGTTCGGCGAAGTTATGCGGAAGCCCTTGTGAGTATGTCAGATCGGGCTATATCGCACTGGGCTTCAGCGAAGAAGTGCGGGACGAAGGCGCGCGAGCATAGGCGCGTGGCGTCCATGGTCAGGTGACTAGACTCCGCCTCTACTCGCACGGTAAGCGCGAGATAGAGATCAGGTGATTTCTGCCTCCGGAGACTGCAGCGCGGCGAGCGCCCTCGCGGCATGCCACAGTCCCGACCCATGCCCAGCATCGGCGCGCACTGCCATGAACTGCGGATCAACGACGCTGACACGACGTGGCGTTTGATTCTATAGGGTTGACTCCGATGCGATTGTGATTGCGGAGGTCTTTGCCAAGAAAACAGAAAAGACCCCAGAAAGAAGTGATGCAGGCGTGCAAGAAGCGCCTGAAGGAGTACGACAATGCGTGAGAGTAAACGTAAGCGCCTCCAAGCGAAGGGCTGGAAGGTAGGTTCAGCCAAGGAGTTCCTTGAGCTGTCCGATGAGGAGGACGCATACATCGAACTGCGCCTGAAACTGGCAGAAGGTCTTAAGGCACGTCGGCTGGGACGAGGCCTGACCCAAGTGCAGCTCGCGAAGGCAGTTCGGTCGAGCCAGTCACGTGTGGCAAAGATGGAATCCGGGGATCCAACGGTATCCCTCGATCTGTTAGTGAGGTCGTTGCTTGGGCCTTCGGAACGACGAATCGCGAACTCGCACAGATTCATCACGCAACGTTCCCGGGCGCTGAGAAGGGCGCCGGCACGCGAAGCGCGTCGGAAACCGACAGCGGGCCCGCAGTGTATAGGCGCTACAGTCGTTGCGCCAAGAGTTTGGCCATGCGTCTTCAGCGCAGACCATTCGCCGGAAGCCACCGAGCGGCTACATGCCTCTGGCTACACCGTCCGCGACCGTATCGGTCCCTGAACGCGCACGATAGGTCAAGCTACCTTTGCGTTCGGTTGCAGTCGAGGGTCGAGAATGACGCACTCCCAGCTGCAAGGCAATCAGCCTCGGGATCGATCCTGGTCACCGTGAGATGAGACAAGGCCATGTTGGTTGGAGGGAACGCAGGCAGCCTTCTCGCGGTGTCTGCAGTTCGACGAGAATCGGCAGCCTTATGCCGCCGTCACCTCAGCCACTCGCATTCTGCAGAACGCCTCCAGCGAGCGCCGCACGCGCGCATGGTCCATCCCGCGCGTGATGAAGACAATCCGCGAACGCGTATCCGCGCTCGGCCAGCGCGCCAGATGCTGCGGGGGATGCACGATGTGCTGAACAGCGTTGATGAACACCGGCGCGTCGCTGCCCTGCACTTGCAGTATGCCTTTCACGCGCAGGACGTCGTTACCGTACCGGTTGAGCAGCAGGCTGAGCCAGATGCCGAACGCGGTCCAGTCGAGCGGCTCGGTCAGAACCAGGCTAAAGCTGGCAACGGCTTCGCTGTGACGGCGCAGCGCCTGCACGTAGCGACCGGAAGCGATCGCCTGGTTGTGACTCTCGCTGTCTTTGGCGAAACCCGCAGCAGAGACCGCCGGCTCGGCGAAGCGCGACGCGGACGGCTGGGATTGGTCGGCCTGCGAACGCGGCCGCATCTCGAGCAGTCGGTCCACGTCCAGCGGGTCGCGCTGCACATCCCAGATGTCAGCCGATGGATTCACCCTGGTGAGCACCTGGCGCACGGCCCCCACCTGCTCCGGCGCAGCGAGGTCCCCTTTGGTCACGAGCAGGTGGTCCGCGGCGGCGACCTGCTTGATGCCCTCGGGATTCTGGCCCAGGTGCAGCTCGGCATTCAACGCATCCACGGTCGTGATCACGTTGCCGAGCTGAAAGTGATGCTGGAGAACGGGCTCGTTGAGCAGTGTGTAAAGGATCGGTCCCGGGTCTGCCAGTCCGGTGGTCTCGATCACCACGCGGTCGAACGCCGGGATCTCGTCGCGGTCTCGACGACCGAGCAGCCCGCGCAACGCGCCGTTGAGGTCGCCGCGGATGCTGCAGCAGATGCAGCCGCTCTCCAGCAGCACGACCGCATCCTCGACGCGCTCGACCAGCAGATGATCGAGCCCGACTTCGCCGAACTCGTTGATGAGTACGGCCGTTCGACTCATCTGCGGTGAGCGCAACAGCCGCTGCAGCAGCGTGGTCTTGCCGCTGCCAAGGAAGCCGGTAAGGACGTTGACCGGAGTGCGATCGCTCATTCAATCGCGCTCCAGCGCCGCGATCAGGTGTTCGTCGAGAGGATCGATCGGCTGGCGGCGGAACTGCTCGGCAGCCGGCCACACCGCCGCGATGCTGGGTACGATCGAGCTCCCGCCGGTTGGCCCGCTCAGCAGATACGAGGTGCCGCTCCAGTCCGCCAGTTTGAACCCGTACCGCTTCAGCACCCGATTGACCAGCGCTACGCGATGCAAGCGCTCGTGCCTGCGGGTGCGCCCACCGTCCGACGGCGACGTTACCGTGGCGTCGCTCCAGTTCGACTCGGTGAGGAACACCCCGCACAAGCCGCACATCAGTGGGCCTCCGCAGCCTTGCGCATTGGCGCGCCCATCGCCTGCCGGCGTCGCGGCACCCCCGCCGATCGTCAGGAAGTGCACCTCCTCCGGCTGCCACTGCGCGACCACGGGATCACCGGGCGCGAGCGGATCGGAGAAGAAAATGCTGTCCGCCTGGTTCACTACGAACTCCTCCGCACAGGCGCCCTCCAGGGTGATCTTGAGCCACGAACCCTGGTACTCCATCGCGCTGACCCGCCCGCTCACCGCGTTGACTCCCGCTTCGCCTGCACCGACAGCCCGCCGGAGTCGGATGCGATCGCGTCGCACCGCGACCTGGAAGCTCGATCCCACTGCCGGCGCCGCCTCAGGGGCAGTCACGACGATCGGATGCCCGCCACTGTCGATGGTGACCGTGCCGTCACCGCTGCGCGTGACGGTCCCCGAAAGCACGTTCTGTCCGCCGATGAAGCGCGCCACGTACGGGGTGCGCGGCCGGTCGAACACCTCGCGCGCGGACCCGGCCTGCTCGATCTGCCCCTGGTCCATCACCACCACCATGTCCGCGAGCGCGATCGCCTCCATCTGCGTGTGCGTGACGTGGATGAAGCTGATACCGAATTCGTTCTGGATGCGCCGCAGCTCGCCGCGCATCTGCAGGCGCAGAAACTCGTCGAGTGCCGACAGCGGCTCGTCGAGCAGCAGCACGCGGGGGTTGGTGATGAGCGCGCGAGCGAGGGCAATACGCTGTTGTTGTCCGCCGGAAAGCTGTGCGGGCAGGCGGTCGGCGAACTGCTTCATGCGCACGCGCGCGAGCATTTCGCCCGCGCGCTCGTGCCGCTCGGCCTTGCCTACGCCGCGCACCTTCAGGTTGAAGGCGACGTTGTCTCGGCAGCTCAGGTGCGGGAACAGGGCGTAGCTCTGGAACATCATGGCCGTGCCGCGCTCCACCGGCGGCGGCGCCGACGACGTTCTGTCCATCGATCAGGACCGCGCCTTCGGTCGGTTGCTCGTGCCCGGCGATCATTCGCAGGATGGTGGTCTTGCCGCACCCGGAGGGACCGAGCAGACAGCAGTAGGCACCGGCTGGAATCTTGAGGTCGATGCTGCGCACGGCAACGGTGTCGCCGAAGCGCTTGGTGACGCCGGTCAGCTCGATGCTGCCGCGGGCAGCCGCGTTCTTCTTTCCCGGTTCCATGCTCACTCCAGCTCCACGGCAGCAGCAGATTTCACGGCACACTCCCGGCTTCTTCCATGGCTTCGGCGGCCGCGCGCACGCCTGTGAGGCGGGTGCGCCGCCGCTGAATCACCGCGATCGACCCGAGCGCAAGCGCAATCGCGATGAACGACACCAGGGTCGTGACCGTTCCCAGCGCATACAGCGCGGGCGAGGTCACGTTGGTGGTCATGCCCCAGATCTCCATCGGCAGCGTGTTCTGGGCTCCGGCGGTGAGCAGCGTACGCGGAAACTCGTCGTACGAGAGCGTGAAGCCGAACAGCGCCACCCCGATGATGCCGGGCAGCAGGATCGGCACCACCACCATCCAGAAAATCTGCCAATGGCTGGCGCCCAGGTCCCGCCCGGCTTCTTCGAACGCACGGTTGAAGCGGCTCAGTACCGCGAACATGATCAGCAGCCCGAACGGAAGCGTCCATGTGAGCTGCGCACCCAGCCCGGAGATGAACCAGCGCGTCGAGACCCCGAACAGCTGGAAGGTCAACCCCACGCCGAGCCCCACCAGGATGCCCGGCATGATCAAACTGGCCACCGCCAGGTAGAACACGAAAGTCGATCCCGGGAAGCGCCGTCGGAACGCCAGCCCGGCCATGACCGACAGGCACACCGTCAGCGTCAGCACGATGATCGCGAGCGCCATCGAGCGGGTGAATGCGCCGGCGAAATCACCCGTGCGCTCCTGCTGGAACAGGGCGTGAAACCAATGCAGCGACGTGCCCTGCATCGGAAACGTAAGCCCGCCGGTCGGCCCCTGAAACGACAGGATGTAGATCGCCGACATCGGCCCGTACAGAAAGGCAACGAAGAGCGCGAAGAACGCCGCCAGGGCGTAGAAGGTCCACGGGCGCTTGCCGTAGGCCTGCTGGATCGGAGCGGGTTGGCCCATCGTCGCTATCCCGCCAGTTCCTTGCGCACATCCACGATGCGCAGAATCCCGGCCACCATCAGGCCGACCGTGATCAACAGCATCACCGCGCTCGCCGCGGCCGGCGGGTATTGCACCATCGAGATCTGATTCATCATCGCCGAGGCCACCGAAGCGGTGTGGCTCCCGCTCATCACCTTGACCACGAAGAAGTCACCCATCACCAGCGTGATGACGAAGATCGAGCCCAGCGCGATGCCGGTTTTCGACAGCGGGATGACGATGTCCCACAGGATGCGTGCGCGGCTGCTGCCGGCGTCTACCGCAGCCTCGATGATCGAGCGATCGATGCGGGCCATCGAATTGAAGATGGGCACGATCATGAACAGCGTGAACAAGTGCACGTAGGCGACGATGACCGCGAAATCCGAAAACAGCAGGAACTCGAGCGGGGCGTCAGTCACGCCGGTGCGCATCAGCGCCTGATTGAAGATGCCGTTGCGCCCCAGGAACGGAATCCACGAAATCATGCGGATGATGTTCGAGGTCCAGAACGGCACCGTGCACACCAGGAACAGCGCCATCTGCCAGAGGATGCTGCGCACGTGGAAGACCAGGAAATACGCGACCGTGAAGCCCACGACCAGCGTGATCGCCCACACGATGACGGCGAAGTAGATGGTCTTGAAGTACAGCGCCAGCGTCACCTTCGAGGCGAACAGCTCCGCGTAGTTCGCCCACACAAAGGCGGGCACCGTGTTGATGCCGTCGTAATCGAAGAAGCTGAAGGCGATCACCACCAGCAGCGGGATGCCGAAGAACAGCAGGAGCACCAGCGCCATGGGTGCTACCTGCAGGTAGGAGCTGACGGCCGGAGAGAGCTTCACTTTGACGCTAACGCTCTTGTTGTGTGGTAAAGCGCGACCACCAGGCGTTGCCTTCCAGCGCGCCGCACCCTCCCTTGCGTCCGCAGGACGCGGGGGAGGGCGGGGAGGGGGCGAGCGGCTCGCGTGCAGCTCCCCCACCCCAACCCTCCCCCGCGAGCGGGGGAAGGAGGCAGGACTCCCTTGAACACCAAGTTCTTCCATCTCCTCGGCAGGGCCGAGGATGCTGTGGGCAGGCTGAAGTGTGAATCGATCGGCCTACGCCGCCAGGAACTCATTCCACTTGGCGACCATGTAACGGTTCTCGTCCATCAGCGTGTTCCAGCAGGCGACCTTGCCCATGCGATCCCAGAAGGCGCCGCCGTCTCGCGTCGAGCCTGCCTTCTCCATCAGGTTGCCGTACGGATCGCGGATCTCGCCCTTGGCGGGCTTGCCCTCGTACCAGAAGCCCCACTCGTCCGCCGTCATGAACTTCCTGGCGGTCTCGGGCACGGAGCTGTAGTAGCCCTGCTTGGCGATGAACCCGCCCTGCCAGCCCGACATGTACCAGTTCAGGTACGCGTAGGCGGCATCCAGCTTGGGACCGCTCAAGTGCGCCATCGGCGCGATGCAGCTCGCCCAGGCGCGGTAGCCTTCCTTCAGCGGCGCGTAGAAGCACGGAATGCCGCGCGAGCGCACCGCGGTCACGGCCGGCGACCACATCGACTGCACCACGGTCTCGCCCGAGGCCATCAGGTTCACCGACTCGTCGAAGGTGGCCCAGAACGCGCGGAACTGCCCGGCCTTCTTGGCCTGGATGAGGATCGCGATGGTCTTGTCGATCTCCTCCTTGGTCATGTTGCCTTTGTCTTTGTACTTGATGTCGCCGCGCGCCTCGATCGCCATCGCCGCATCCATGATGCCGATGCCGGGCACCGACACGATCGAGGTCTTCCCCTTCCACTCGGGGTTGAGCAGCTCGGACCAGCTGTCGATCTTGCGCTTGACCTGGTCCGGACGGATGCCCAGCGTGTCTGCGTTGTAGACGGTGGGGATGCCGGTGGCCAGTCCAGTGGGCTTGGTCGCGAACTTCTTGTCGCCCGCCTTCTCGATGTATTGCACCTCGAAGGGCAGCACGCCCTGCGTCGAGACTTTGCGCCCGTCGGGGTACTCGCCCTTGGTGAAGATCGGCACGACCTGGTCCCACAGCTTGATCTTCTTCAGGTCGATGGGATGCAGCGTGCCGCGCGGCAGCATGTAGAGCTGGAAGAAGTACTCGATGTCGGCGATGTCGATGGACTGCGGCTGCGTGGCCAGGCGATTGAGCAGCGCATCGTGCGGCGCGGTCTGCATCTCGACGGTGAAGCCGAGGTCCTTGGTGGCCTGGTCGGCAATTTCCTTGATCGCCGAATACGAGCCGCCGACCTGCACCAGCTTGACGTCTTTCATGTTCTGCGACCACACCAGCGGGAAGCCGTCGATCAGGCCGGTGCTGGCCGCCGCGCCGGCGGTGACCGCCGCGGTCTTGAGAAACTTGCGCCGCCCCCCGGAGACGGCGTCGGCCTCGGCGGCCGGAGTCTGTGCGTTCGCGGGGGTTTCTGCGTCCACTTTCTTCACCATTTTCTTCACCATGGGGGTCTTCTCCTGTCGTTGGGGACTCAAATCCGAGACTCAAGTCGAAATCATCTTCTTCTCGATACCCACTCCCGCCGCCAGCGCCCGTTCGTACTCGAGCGGAATGGTGGCGGAATCCTGCAGGGCGATCCCGGTGGAGTCGAACAGCGTGATCTCCTGGTCCGAGGTGCGCCCTTTCTTTTTGCCGATGATGACCTCGCCGATCTCCCCGGCGATGTCCTGCTCCTTGATCAGACCTTGCGCAAGCGGCACGTTGATCTCGCCGTCGGTGCGGCACTGGCGGATGTCGTCGACGAAGATGCGCGCCCGCTGCAGGATCGCTGCCTCCAGCTCCTGGTCGCCGGATTTGTCGGCACCGAGCGCGGCGATGTGCGTGCCCGGTGCGATCCACTCGTTCTTCACGATCGCGCCGCGCGCCGGCGTGACCGTCACCACCGCGTCCGCACCGCGCACCACCATCTCCAGATTGGTGGAAGGCTTGAGCTTGAGGCGCGGGAACAACGGTTGCTGCGTCGAGACGAAGTGATCGAGCGTGCCCTGCGAGCGGCTCCACACCCGCACTTCGTCCCAGGGGAAGACCTCGTTGCAGGTCGCGAGCACGCCGGCAGCCATGTGACCAGCGCCGACGATCGCCAGGATCTTCGAGTTCTTGCGCGCCATCCACTTCACCGACACCGCCGCGGCCGACCCGGTCCGCATCACCGTGTGGTGGCTGCCGTCGCAGATCGCCAGCGGAAAGCCGGTTTCCGGGTGCGTGTAGATCAGGATCGAGAAGACGGTAGGCAGGTCGAACTTCTCGCGGTTGCGCTCCCGGATCGACACCCACTTGCAGGCGGCCGCCTCCGGCTCCTCGATGTACGACGGCATCGCCTCCCACTCGCCCGGATACTTGTCCAGGACGATGTGGCCCTTCGGATCCATGTAGAAGCGCCGCTCGCCGTGCATGCGGTAGGCCTGCTCGACGCAGGCGTTGTACTCCCCCGGGGTGAGCAGCCCCGTCATCTCCGCGCGGCTCAGGATCAGGGTCTTGCGGTTGCGCCAGCTGTCCATGCCTGCTCCTTGATGGAATACGTGCGGCTACTTCTTCTTGCGCGGCTGGCGGCGTGCGAAGTCGTTGGCGATCTCGTCGAACGTGGTGAACTTCACGCCGGGGTGGCGGATGATGTGGTTGTACAGCCGCTCCAGCATCAGCAGCACCTGCGGCCGGCCCGACACGTCCGGATGGATGGTGAAGGTGACCACCGCGTAGTCCATCTCGCGATAGACCCAGTCGAACTGGTCGCGCCACATCTCTTCCAGGTGGTGCGGATTCACGAACCCGTGGGAGTTGGGGGCCTTCTTGATGAACATCATCGGCGGCAGGTCGTCGAGGTACCAGCTGCCAGGGATCTCGATCAGATCCGTCTCGACACCGCGCTCGAGCGGCTTCATCCACTCGCTCGGCTTCTTGGAGTAGTCGATCAGCGTCCACTTGTCGCCCACGCGCACGTAGTAGGGCTCGAAGTCCTTGTGCATCAGGCTGTGGTCGTACTTGATCCCCTTCTTGAGCAGCAGCTCATTGGTCACCGGGCTGAACTCCCACCACGGTGCCACGTAGCCCGTCGGCCGCTTCCCGGATACCTTGGTCACCAGATCGATACACTTGTCGAGGACGGCCTCTTCCTGCTCCGGCGTCATCGCAATCGGGTTTTCGTGGGTGTAGCCATGGATGCCAACCTCGTGACCGGCGTCCACCACCATGGCGGTCTGCTCCGGGAACGTCTCGATCGAGTGGCCCGGGATGAACCAGGTGGTCCTGATGCCGAAGCGCTTGAACAGATTGACCAGGCGCGGCATGCCCACCTCGCCGGCGAACAGCCCGCGCGAGATATCGTCGGGCGAGTCCTCGCCACCATAGGAACCGAGCCAGCCGGCGACGGCGTCCACGTCCACACCGAATGCGCAAAAGATCTCCTTAGCCACGCTGTCCTCCTGATTGAGTGCACTGCCGTTTCAGATCGCGACCTCGTACGTGCGCCGGGCCGGCCGCGCTGACATCGATTCGACTCCCGCGAGCCGATTCGGGAGCAGCGCCTGCGGACTGCGAGGCCGTGGATCCGGTGCGCATGGCGCGCGAGGCGCCTGGACGGCAGAGCCTGTCCGCACGGTCTGTGCCACCGCCGGCGGCGTGACCTGAAGCTCTTGCTCGATAAGAATCTCCCTCTCCGGCTCGCTACATTAGTCGCACACCATCGGTGCGTCAATGCCCGCCACCCGCGTGCAATCGGTGCGGGCGCGCTAGCCGCCTGGCGGTGTGATTGGACGCTCGAAATCTGCGAGCGACGCGGGGGTCACAGTCGAGCGGCCAAGGCGATGGAAGGCGTCGCGCAACATCGCGGGCCGCAGCCAGGGATAGTTCAGCGGCGCTTGCAGCGCGCCGAGCAGCTGTCGCCGTCAGGTCGTCTACCAGATCCATGCGGTCGATGTGGATGTGCATCGCGGTCACACGCAGCGGACCCGTGCCGGCGCGATCGAAGGTCCAGGCGTAGAATCCCCTGCCCAGGCGCAGGCCGCGATCGCGCCTCTTCGCGCATCAGGACCAGCCACGGAATGAACGGGATGCTGGCGTTGCCGGCGGGCGGGTTGTCGACGACATAGTAAGTTCGGCAGCGAGTGAAGCGTTGCCCGAAGTCCACCACCAGCGTGCGCGTGATCGCTTCCAGGCCCACCGTACGCGCAGGAAAGCTGATGCTGTCGGTGGCGATGGAATAGGTCAGCACCGCGTCCGGCGCATAGATCTGCTCCATCAGGTGCGGGCGGTTGCCGTCCTTCGCCGCGACGTAGCGCTCCAGCAGCCGCGCCGCTTCCGATGCGGCCTGCGCTCGACCCGCTGCAGCCCGCCCTGCACGGTCGCTCAACACCGGTCGATCAGATGTCCCCAGTTCGATGAGGATGTCCTGCGCCCCCTCCCAGAGGACGCGGCGGCCCAGCTCCGACAGCTGCTCCACCCCGGAGGTCATGGTCAGGAAGTGGTTGCCCGCCAGCTGGCCCACCTTGCTGGAGAAGCAGGTGCTGCCGTAGGACAGCAGCAACTCGGTCTCGCTGGCGCCCTTCGGATACAACAGCACGTCGCCGCGCGACGGATGGCTGGTTGCGTTCTCGGTCTCCAGGCGCCAGGTCCAGATCGCCCAGCGGCACCCAGGCGGCTTCTCCGCTCCAGCGCGTCTGGATCAGGCGGTTGCGGAACGGCAGCAGCGCGCGGAACACGGCGCAGGTGCGCGGCGCAGCCTGCTCTTCGAAACGGGCGAGGAAGCGCAGGTCTCCTACCCGAATGATCACGTCGGTCACTTGGCTCTCCGCTGAACCCGGAATCTTGGCTTGGGACGCCGACCCGGTGCACCCAAGTCTACGGGCCGGCCGCTGTCGGGACAACCGCAATCCACTTGCAATCGCGGCCTTCAGCCTCCGAGCAGACATGGCCGCACGCACCCCCAACAAGTCGAGTCTCAACACCCATGCTACGCAGTTCGTGCAGCCATTAGCCATCCCATCGGCCCGTGACGCCAGGGTCCGTTGGATCGGCCGGCGCGCTCACGATGCCGATTGCTTGCCGATCACGCTCTCTCAGCTCCTGCTTCCGGCTTCGTCCGAGGTTCCGGCACCGGCCATACCAGGGACATAAGCCAGGTGACGAGCAGACCGATCACGCGAGCCGAGGATCACCTCGGCCACCTTATGCACGCCAAGCTCCACCCCGCTCAGCTTCGAGTGATGGCTCAGCCCTGCCGCAATGACAATGGCGGCGGTGATCGGCGCCTGCCGCCACATGGTCTGGATACGCACCAAATACGACGAGACGATGACGGCGAGCGACATGGCAATCGGCAGCTTCCATTCGCTTGTTCCACCGAGGACCAACACCGCAAGACCAACCACGCACCCCACCACCGCGTTGATGATGCCTGCGCGGAACATGCGCACGGCGCTCTTCACCACGGGTTCGCTCGCTGCGATCATCGAGGCGATCGCCCAGAGCGGGTTGGTGTCGGCGACAACCTTGAGGAGCACCCACAGCGCCGTCGTCCCGATGAAGACGTTCAGTGCGAAGCGCACACCGAGCCAATCGTCTTCCCGGAAGCGTCTAAACAGCTTCATGGCCAACCGGTTGGAGTCAGACGCCGCGCAGGATCCTACTCATGCGCCTGCGGCGGATTTCCCTTGAGCCGGTAGACCATGCCCGGCTTTCGTTGCGCCGAGATAGATCCAGGCGCTGCCGGTCTGCTGGAGCGCGGATGAAGAATTTCGCGCAGCGCTCGCGGCGCCTTGTCATGCAGCGTCGGATCGCGGCGCTTGAACTTGACCTGAAACGCGAACTCTCCGCACGAGCGGCAGGTGCTCGCCGCGCGTGCGCCAGAGCGCGACGTTGGCGTCCGCCGTCACTCCCTTGCCGAAGTCGAGCGTGCCCAGGTCCTGAAGCACTTCCTCGACGATGGTCTGGTTGACCAGCGATACCCTCGTCGGTCTTGGTTTGCTTGAGCGCTTTCAACGCCGGGAAGATCTCCGCCAGCCTCTCCATCGCCATGCGATCCCCTCCCGGCGCGTGGCTCAGCGGGAACTGCACGTTGTGGGAGAACGAGCAGACGATAGCCGCCGAGACTGATCCTTCAGAGGCAAGGCTTCGGCCTTGAACTTGATCCGGTAGTCGCGCGGAAGATTGGGGCGCGACGTCCACTTCCGCCGCCTGTTGCTGATCGGGGTGGCGGAACTTGAACACGACTTCCGGTTCCTCCGCAGGAAACCCGTCTTCGAATCGAACGCGCCGCCGCAGGATGAAGGCGTTGTTGTAGAGCCTGAAGTCCTCGGTGTCGAGGAACATCACTTCGCGGACGGCCGGCCGGGAACCGTCGGCCGAGGAGGCGTCGAATCCGACGCCGCACTCCTTGGCCGTCTGCGCGACCAGCTTGGCGTACTTCCTGAATCCCTTGGCGGACGTGAACTCGTCCGTCTTCAGAATCAGCTTGCACTCCAGGTACTGGATGTCGTCCAGCGGACTTCCGTCGGCGTATTGTCCCGGCTTGAGATCGCTGACGCGGGTTGCCCGTGGATCTGCCATCTTGAGCTTTCTCATTTGCATCCCTTGGGAGGTTTTTCGCTTCTTCTCCGTCTACGCGCGGTCGGTGCCGCATCGTATGAAAGGATCACGCTGCCGGCCGTTGGGCCTCGCCATGCGCCGCTGCGCTTCGAGAAGAACATCGTCGTAAGCTTGCCCGGCCCGAGCACGCGGCCGATCTCCCAGAAGGCGAAGAACGGCACGAAAGCGAGGATCAACATGATGACCCGGGCGAGCAGTTCGTAGAGCCCGAGTTCGGTCATACCTTGCAGGATGCCTGCCCAGTCCTTCTTGTGGATCAACGCCCTCGACGACGCGCTCGAGAATGCCGAACAGGAACACGAGAACGCCGAACAGCGATTGATTTGTACAGCACGGACAGAAACAGCGGTCCCCGCTCGAACCGCCTTCCCAGCCCGAAGGCCTTGCCGATCAGGATGACCTTGGCGATGATGAGGGCCTCGATGAGCGCGAAGCCATAGTTCAAATACGCGACCCCGAACTCCTCAAGGATCAGCCTGCGGTAGACCGTGAACGAGCCCAGGAACAGGGCAAGGTAGAGCGTGATGATCCAGTAGATCTTGAATTCTTCCAGCGCCCTCTCCTTCAGGCTCTGCGTGCTTGGGAGCTTCGGCTTCCATGTTCCTCCGGCTGCGCGGATCGTTCGCGCCTCTGCATCCGGCGCGTATTAGCGTCGACTCAGACTCTCTCCAACTCCTCGGCAAGGATCGGCACACCGAGGTTGCATGCCTGCACGCCTTGCACGACGCAAAGCTTCAGGACTTCCATGATCTCCTCCATCGTCGCACCGGCCTTCAAGCGCGTTTCGAATGTGCCGCCGCGTGCCGGGGGCGTACATGTGCGTGTAGGAGGCGTCGAAGGCGATGCTCAGAAGCTCGACATCCTTCGCAGGCAAGACTCCGCTCGAGTAGATCCCCGCGCCGGTCGCCATGAACTCGTCGGTCCATACGGGATCGAGCTCATAGAACGGATCCCACGCCGTGTTCCATTGGCCGATGGCCTTCATCTTGTCGCACGCGGGCGTTGGTGCGGCGGGCTTTGCCGGCGGCCGCGCGCCCACGGCCTTCGCCTCTTCCAGCAGAATCGGCGCGCCGAGGCTGCAGGAATGGATCGACATCACCGCTGCACATTTCAGCACGAAAAGGATTTCCTCTTTGGTGGCACCGGCGGCGAGCGCCTTCCGAATGTGCCGTCGCGTTCCCTCAGGGTTCAGGTTCGTACAAGCGGCGTTCATCGCGACGCCGATCAGCTCGACCAGCTTGCGGCGACAGCACGCCGGACCGCCAGGGGTTCGTGGCCATCCGCGCGCAGGTCGTCCGCCCAGGCGGGATCCCACTCGCTGCAGCTGCGCAAGCGCGTCGTCCCACGGACCGGTTTCCGGCTTTGGTCTGCATATGCCGTTTCCTCCTGGTCCCGTTCGGTCGTTTCCCTCGCGACAGGAGCGGTGCGAGCGCGTTCACTTTGCGGTCAGCGGGCCCGTTGATACTCGCGAGATACCGCGCCAGTGCCGCATCCTGATCGGGCGGCAGCAGCGAACCCCAGAAGGCGCGCATCTTCTGGATCTCGCCCAGCCATTGCGACTGCGTGAGCGGCGGCTGGCGCAGCACCATGCCGGCGGAGTGACACATCAGGCAGTAACCGTTGGCGAGATCCGCGCCGTCTCCGGCCGGAAAGGTGGCATCGCTGGACGGCAGCTCGACACTTACCTTGGCCCACTGCTACCGGTGCGGGCACCGTGGTGGACTGAGCGTGCAGCGCTGGCGCACCGATTCCGCCAACACCGAGAATAATCAGGATCCCAGCTAACCGGAGGGCGGAAAACATCATTCGCTCGTGCATGTCCGTCGGCCCGTCAGACGACGCGAATCGCGACCGATTCGACCACGTTGCGCATAAAGCCTCCAGGATTCCAGTTCGCCTGCGTCGGCTGGGACGCGCCCGCCGCGTTGGTGGCCATCACCATCGCGTGTTGTGTGCCGGGCGAGGCGAATTGCACCGCGGTGCTCCACTGACGGAAGCTGTACTTGCCGTAATCGGTACCCAGTCGCGCCGGCTGCCACTGGCGTCCACCGTCAGTCGAAACTTTGACCTGCGCGATTCCCGCGTCGCCGCCAAAGGCGATGCCGCGCAGCTCGAACGGCGCACCGGCCTTTGCGACTGCGCCGTCCTGAATGTTGGTGAAGAATGACCGCGGCACCATCCGGTTGATCGGGACCGTCTTGAAGCCCGACTCGCCGGGCTTGACACTCGCGTGCGGCCGTGTCCGGGATCTGGTATTCGGTCGGTCATCCAGAAGTAGTCGTCGGGCTTATCCAGCACCTCGATGTCGCTCAGCATCTTCACCCAGTAAGGTGCGTACCAGCCTGGCACGACGAGACGGAGCGGGAAACCATTGACCAGCGGCAGCGGTTCGCCGTTCATCAGCGTAGGCGATGATCACCTCGCCGTCCCGCGCATGGTCGATGGCGATCGATCGTTCTTGAAATTCGGCGTGGCCGGGAGCAATCCGGTCTCGAGGCCGTTACAAGCGCACGGCGACAGCGCCTGCGCTTGACACCGGCGCTGTCAAGCACGTCCTTGAGGCGCACGCCGGTCCAGCAGGCATTTCCCATCGCGCCGTTAGCCCATTGCGCGCCCAGCGACACGCGGCGCGAAGAATCCGCGCGAATTGCCGGAGCACTGGTTGACTGCAGCGACCTGGACCCGCTCGAACTTGCTCGACCAGGTCGTCCAGCGTGAGTTCGATGGCCTTGCCGACGTGTCCGTAGACCTTGAGTCGGAACACAGCAGGGTCGATTTCGGTTGGGATGTTCGCGAGGTGCCAGCGAACGTAGAACCGGTCGTTCGGCGTGAAGACGCCCTGGTCGAACACCTCGAACGGCGTCTCCAGCAACGGCGGCCGCGTGCGCTGAAGGATCATCGTGCCCTTCTGCGGAAACGCCGTCGTCAGCGGACGGTCGCCGTTTACGAACGGCAGCGTGATGCTCGCAGCGCCCAGTGCCTTCCAGCTCGATGCACCCAGCAACCCTGTAAGGCCGAGCCCCGCGGCGCGTTGCAGCACGCGGCGTCGTATGTAGTCAGTCATCGGTGAATTTTCCGAGCGCTCGGATCCAGCGTCCCGGTCGGGAAGCTGGATCCAGCGTAGCGATCTTGCATCGACCGGAAGTGCTACAGAATGCTGGTCGGATTCGTCCCTGCTGCCGCCGCTTGCGGCAAACGCCCGTCGGTGTCGTAGCTCAGGAACCCCTTGTACCCTTCCGTCCGATTGGGTGGCAGACCGAGCTTGAAGAGCGTCTCTTCGACGGTGTCGTACCAGACGCCGACCTTCATGATCTTGCGTGCTTCGTCCGCCGTCGCCACCTTGCGGCCGAACTGCTCGCTCTGCTTCACCGCCCACTCGATCTGCTTGACCGTTGACCAGCGCTTCTTGTGCATGTCCCAGATGTTGTCCTCGTTGCCGACGCGCACGTTGACGCCGAGGATCGTTCCCAAGGTCTGGATCGCGATGTTGCCGCGCATGCTGCTCCAGAACGTCACGCTCGACGCGCCGTGCGGCGTGCGGCGAAGCATCTCCATCCAGTCGAACGGATTGCGTCCCATCGAGCCGCCGCCGTAGCCGCACAGCGCGACGTTCAGCGGCCCCATGTAGACGCCGGAGCGGATCAGCCGCTCGATGATTTCGAGCTGATGGACGTGAGCCGGGCACGAAGTAGGGCTGGATCTTGTTTGCTGCTCAGACGCTTCAGATGCTCGACGTAGAAGGCCGGCGTCGAGTCGACGACCATCCCGCTCCAGGCGGCTGCGACCTTCGGGTCGGCGAGGTGCGTACCGTCGGCGTCGTCGGGCAGGAATGCCTGCGTAATGTCCCAGAGCGTCGTGCCGGTCGTTACGGTGACAAAGTCCGGCTTCGGATTCAGCTCCGTCAACATGTGGCGGGTGTCGTAATCCAGCCATTTGGCTTTGGCGTCCTCCGTATGCGGCGCGAACGAGATCGAGCCGCCTACTTGGATGATCATCTTCGGTACCGCCTGCCGGACACGCGCGAGGAGCTCGTTGTACTGGTCGAAATTGCTCGAGCCCTGGCCGGTCTTGGGATCGCGGACGTGGAAATGCAGCATCGTGGCGCCGGCGTTGTAGCAATCGACCGCAGCCTGCACCTGCTGATCGAAGCTCACAGGAATGTCTTCGACATCTCCAGGAAGCCACTCTGGACCGTAAGGCGCCGCCGTGATGATGGTGGGTTGCATGCTCTCGGGGAACAGCGAGTCATCGGTGAAGTACATGATTGGACCTCCGTCTTGATCGAATGCGAGTCCGTTTTCTGTCGGCTTCGTATCGCCGCTGGTCGTGGAGCTGAATTCCCCCACGGCCGCGGTGGGCTACCGAGACATGACTCTGGTTTGGCGATCTTAGGGCGCGCAAATTCTCTCACAGCCGGCTTGCTCAGTCAATATGCTATTCTGGACAATTCGCGGCGCGCAGCCGCACATCTCGAACACGGCGGGCTGCGCCTGACAGCGCGCTGACAAATAAGAAAAGGAATGCGAAGGTTGACGCAGACGGCTTCGGGGGGAGCGCTCGACTGGGCGGTCGGCACAAGCGCCGAGAGGGAGTGGAGCCAGCGCGTAGGCGCGCTGTGCCTGTTTCCCGAGCTGCTGAGCGAACTTGGCGTTGAGCCGGAACCTACGCTCACCAGCGCGGGGTTGCCGGCCGTCCTCTCTGGACAGCCCGGACAATAGGATCCCCTATTCTGCACTCGGGCGGCTTTTGACCGAGTCGGCTCGCCGGGCCGGCCGCCCCTACCTCGGTCTGCTGGTGGGGGGGCTCTGGACGCTTGGTCATATGGGCCTGGTTGGCCAGTTGATGAAGCATTCGTCGACGATCGGGGATGCCCTACGCACGCTTGCCGTCTTTCATCGGCTGAACAGCGACGGTGGCACGGTGTTCCTTTTCGAAAGCAAGGACGTGGTCACTTTGGGCTATGCGGTCCACCAGCCCAATGTGGACGGCATCGAGCACATCTACGATACGGTCCTGGTATGCGGCTGCAACTACATTCGCGAACTCCTCGGGCCGCATTGGAATCCCCTCAAGGTCGTGCTTGCCCGCGCACGGCCGGTTGATCCTCAGCCGTATCGAGATTGCTTCCGCGCGCGCCTGGAGTTCGATAGCGACCACTCTGCCATGTATCTGCCCAGGCGCTTGCTCGATCAACCGGTGCCCGGCGCCGATGCGAAAACCCGGCGCCAGCTCGAGGCGAAGGTGGAAGCGGCGACCGCGACAGACCTTCTGGTGCGGCTGCATCGGGCGCTGCGTCTTTTGCTACTCACCGGCGAGCAGTTCGGGTGACGATGTCGCCCAGCAGCTCTCGATGCACAGGCGGACGTTGCACCGGCGGCTGAAAGCGCAGGGGACGACGTTTCAGCAGGTGCTCGACGGCGTACGCTGGGAGATCTCCCGTCAGCTGCTCGGAAATACCAAGCTATCGCTCGATGACGTTGCGTTGGCAACTGGCTACGCGGATCCCAGCACGTTCATTCGCGCATTCCACCGCTGGAGCGGCACTACGCCGGTGAAGTGGCGTGAAGGGCAAGGGCGCCAACAGTAACCCGCGTCCTTGCCCGAGCGCGTGCTCAGCCCGCGCGTTGTCCTAACAGCAGCGCGAGAGGCACGAGCACGAGCACCTGCACCAGGAAAAAAACGGCGGAGAAAGCCGCGATATCAACCCGCCCGAATGCCGCGACCGCGACCAGCATGGCTACCCCCATGTTGCGGGCGGGAAATCCGAACAGCAGCGCCCGTCTTTCGGCGCCAGCGCGCGACAGGATACGGCCGACCAGGCAGCCCACCGCGAGCAGCACGCCGGTAAACAAGGCTGCCGTCAGCAACAGAAGCGCGAGTTGCGCCCGGATAAACGTTATCTGGTCGGTGACGATGAATGCGACCAGCAGGCCTACCGCGAGCAGCGCTAGCTGCCGCAGAACCTGCTCATGCTTCGTGGTCCAGGCGGACGCCAGATGGCGGACAGCCATGCCCACCAGTACCGGCAGCAGCAACCCGATAACCGTCTGTTGCAGCATTTTCGCCATTGGCAGATCGAAGGCAGGCGACTGCCGCATGGCGAGCCAGTATGCAACTGACGCAGACAGGGGGGTGCACACAGCGGCGCCGAGGCTGGCCACCGCCGTCAGCGTCACCGCCAGCGCTACGTTGGCCCGTGCGAGCAGCGCATAGTAGTTCGAGATCACCGCTGGAGGTGCCGCGGCGGCGAGTATCACCCCCATCGCCAGCACGCCGGGCAGCACCAAGAGCTTGACCAGCAGTACCGCGACCGCGGGCGGCAAGAGCCACTGGCCGGCAAGTGCGGCGATGGTTACCCGCGGGCGCCGCGCCAGGTTCCCGAATTCGGTGCGGGTGATGCTGAGCCCGACCACGAACATCGTGAAGACAACCAGCAGCGGTAAGGCCACGCCGAGGACGAAGCTCATCCGCGGCGCATCCAGGTCAGTGCGTGTCTTTCACCCGGCCCAAGCGAATCGGCGTCCGCCACGTGCATGCAGGCCGGAATGACCGAGGTCGATTCGTGACTCATGCATGCCGCATGCACGTCATCATTTTGACGGCGAGCGAACTCATCTGCCAAACGTCAGTTCCCGCCAACGTAGTGGAGTCGTTCCAGACCAGCGGCGGAACGCGCGCCCGAATGCGCTTGGTTCGGCATAGCCGATGCGCGCGGCCACCTCCGACATCGGGCGGGCGGTACCCGTAAGCAGCTTGCATGCGACCTCGAAGCGCACGCCGTCTAGTACCCGCTGAAACGAAGTGCCTTGCGCCCTGAGTCTGCGGCTGAGCGTGCGACGATGCAAGTTGAGGCTCTCGGCTGCCTGGTCGCCGGACACCATACCGTTCGCAAGCGCCGCGCGCAAGAATCGTCGCAGCGCGGCTACGAGATCGTTGTCTGGTGCGGAGAATGCTGTGCTGCACGAACGCTGATTCGCCCGTATCGCGCGTCGCCGCTTCATAGGTTATCGAGCCCTTTCCCGCACCCCAGCGGTCGGACGCTGACAGCCGCAGGATGCGGTCTTGGCAGTTTTGGGGAAGATCCGGGTCGCATCGAGCGCCTCTCCTTCCGCTGATTCTCCCTTCTCTGTACAAGTATAGGCGCGTCATCACCCAGGCCCGTTGGCACTTCTGGACATTTCGAGGACTAGCAAGTCCTCCGGAAACAAACTCGGCAAGCATCTCCCATTCTGCTTATCTATCACGAGCCGCAGAATCCCAGGTCTACGGCCGAATGCATCGACGGCTTAGAACAGATGGACATAGCGCAACCGGTAGCGATCGCCTTCAGGCCTATCCCGGGCGTCCTGCTCGAAATAGACGTTGGCGAAGATGAAGTCCGCGCGAGATAAGCGAAACAGCGCACCTGGACCCAGCGCCCACACCCGCTCGCGGCCGGGAACGTCGGTCCCATTCACTTTCGAATCTGTGATCTGCTGGAACCAGTAGCCGTTGATCCCGAGGTGAAACCACGGCGTCAGCTCATACGCCGTTGCAAAGTTCCCATGGACCGCCTGTCCGGCCTGGGTAGAAGATACGCTGGAGCCGAGCGCAGCATTGGGATCCGTATTCTTCGCGTTCCATAGATATGCAAACCGTCCGGATAGCGGTCCACTTGGCGGTGATCCAGTAGGTCCCCGCCCAGAAGGGATTGATTGACCAGAAGTTGCTGCCCGGATTCAATCTGCTGTTTGGATCGTACTCTCCGGCCGGGACGATGAAATTCAGCGCGACCCGCTGCATGAATCGCGGTCCATCGGCTCCCATAATCTGGTCGAACTGGTAGAGCGGCCCCGTGAAGATGTCGCCTATGCCGGCGCGGACCTGAGGGGTGGAATTTCCGAGCTCAGCATTTCCATCGATGACGTACGGCAAGGCCAGACCCCAGCCAAAGCTGCCGCTGCCCACTTTCTCGCCCGACAGCCATGTGAGGGCCGTCACGCCGGTCGTTGCATCGAGATGCTGCGGGGCTACCGGAGAGCGGGGTGCCGTTGTTGCCGATCAGGCGGTCGGCCGTGTAGTACGAAAAGTACTGCTCGAAGTACCATCCCGGGGCAGGGATGACCCCATCAAAGAAGCTGGTGGCACCGAGGTTGACCGCCGGTTCATCGAAGGCCGTTGCCGCTTGCGGAACGGTCACGCAGATAAGCAGTACCCCAACTCGGTGCCAGCTTCGCTTCACCGTACCGGACCCGGTATAGCGCGTCGCGCTGCGCGCCAGCCCCATGCTCGGCAAGTCTGAGATGGTCTTTATGGCCCCCTCCTCGGAAAAGCCCGAGAGGATATCGGGAACCATCCTGCGCTGCCACGACCGCTCCTTATGTCGATGCGTCGAGCTCAGCCCAGAGGCCCCGGAGGCGGGCCGCTGTCGGGACAACCGGAGTTTTCCACTACAATTGCGCGCTTCAGCCTCGAGCAGATATGGCCGCACGCACGACTCCCCCGTTCCGGGCCGACCACGTCGGCAGCTTCCTGCGCCCGCCCGAGCTGCTCGCCGCACGCGAGCAATTCCAGAAGGGCAGCCTGCCCAAGGCCGACTTGCGGGCCGCGGAGGACCGGGCTATCCGCGAGATCGTGCGCTTCCAGGAGGATCTCGGCCTCCAGGGCATCACGGACGGGGAGTTCAGACGCACCTATTTCCATGTCGACTTCCTTGAGCAACTCGCCGGCGTCGAGACCAAGGGCGGCATCCAGGTAAGCTTCCGCAGCCAGGCCGGGACGGTGGATTTCTCGCCGCCGGTCATGCAGATCACCGCCCGGATCCGTCACGTCAAGCCGATCCAGCTGGACGACTTCAAGTTCCTCGCCTCGGCCACCACACGCACGCCCAAGGTGACCATTCCCTCCCCCACCATGCTGCATTTCCGCGGCGGCCGGGGCGCCATCAGCAAGGAAGCCTACCCCGACCTGGACGCGTTCTTCGCGGACGTGGCGGCCGCCTACCGGGCGGAGCTCGCCAGCCTCGCGCAGGCCGGCTGCCGTTACGTCCAGCTCGACGACACCAACCTCGCGTATCTGTGCGACGAGAAGATGCGGGAGGGGGCGCGCAAGCGTGGCGACGACCCCAACGAGCTGCCGCGCCGGTACGCCGCCCTGATCAACGCCGCGATTGCGGATCGCCCCGCCGGGATGACCGCGTGCGTGCACCTGTGCCGCGGCAACTTCAAGAGCGCATGGGCGGCGGAAGGCGGCTACGAGCCGGTGGCCGAAGTGCTGTTCAACGAGCTGAAGGTAGACGGCTACTTCCTCGAGTACGACGACGCCCGCTCGGGCGATTTTGCGCCATTGCGCTTCGTGCCGAAGGACAAGACCGTGGTGCTGGGGCTGGTGACTACCAAGCTCGACAGCCTGGAGAGCAAGGACGACATCAAGCGCCGCATCGACGACGCCGCGCGCTTCGTCCCCCTCGAGCAGCTCTGCCTGTCGCCCCAGTGCGGCTTCTCCAGTACCGTGCACGGCAACGCGATCGCCCGCGACGCCCAGGCCGCCAAGCTGCGGCTGGTCGTCGATGTCGCGCGGGAGGTATGGGGTTGAGCGGGAACACGGGGCTGGCCGGCCGCCCGACGCACTGACCATGCCCGAACCCCTCGCGCAGAAGACCGCTTTGGTCACCGGTGGCACCCGTGGCATCGGCCGCGCCATCGCCCGCAAGCTCGCCACCGCCGGCTGCGATGTCGTGGTGAACTACTACAACAGCCACGAGCAGGCCGAGGCGCTGTGCGCGGAAATCCACGCCATGGGCCGGCGCGCCTGGGCCGTCAAGGCCAGCGTCGGCATTCCCGAGAGCGTCGACGAGCTGTTCGAGGAACTCGACAAGGAGCGCATCGGGCAGCTCGACATCATCGTGAGCAATGCCGCCAGCGGCGTCCTCAAGCCGGCGCTGGAAATGACGATCAAGCACTGGCGGTGGTGCCTGGAGACCAACGCCCTGGCGCTGAATCTTCTGGCGCAGCGGGCGGTCGCGAGGATGCCGGCGGGCGGCAGCATCATCGCACTGTCCAGCCTGGGGGCCGCGCGCGCGATGCCGGGCTACGGTTTCATCGGCGCGTCCAAGGCGGCGCTGGAGTCGCTGGTGCGCACACTGGCGCAGGAGCTGGGCCCGCGCGGAATTCGCGTCAACACGGTGAGTGCGGGCGTGGTGGATACCGACGCGCTGGGCTACTTCCCGAATCGCGAGGAGTTGTTGGAGAACTATGCACGCCGCACGCCCATGGGGCCGACGCTGGCGCCCGAGGACGTGGCCGGCGCGGTGTATCTGCTGTGCCTGCCCGAGTCGCGCATGATCACCGGCCACACGCTGATCGTGGACGGCGGCTTCTGCATTTCCGGTTGAAGATGGCCATGGACGCGGGACTGGCCGGCAAGAGCGTGCTGATAACCGGCGGCAGCCGCGGCATCGGCCGCGCGATCGTCGAGCTGTTCGCCGCCGAAGGCGCCGACGTCACCTTCATGTATCGCGGCAACAGCGAGGCCGCAGCCGCGGTAACCGAGGCCGCGCGCGCGGCCGGTCAGCGGGTCACCGCTGAACAAGCCGACGTCGCCGACCCCGAGGCATGCGCCGCCGTGGTCGAACGAACCATCGAGCGCTGCGAGCGCATCGACGTGCTGGTCAACAACGCCGGGGTCATCCGTGATAATCTGTTGGGATTCCTCTCTCCTGAGGATGTGCAAACGGTACTCGACACCAACGTCGCGGGCGTGTTCAACGTAACGCGAGCCGTGGTGCCGCACATGATCTCCCGACGCGCCGGCCGCATCATCAACGTGAGTTCGGTCGCCGGGGACAAGGGCGGACGCGGCCAGAGCAACTACGCCGCCAGCAAGGGCGCGATCAACGCCTTCACCCGCGCCATGGCGGTGGAGCTGGCGCCGCGCCGCATCCGCGTGAACGCGGTCGCACCTGGAGTCATCGAGACGGAGATGTCGCAGGCAGTACGCGAAGCAGCAGACGCGGAAGTCAAGTCGCGCATCCTGCTGCGCCGCTACGGCACGCCGGGAGAGGTGGCTTACGCAGTCTGGTTCCTCGCCTCGGCGTTCGCCGAGTACATCACCGGCCAGGTCCTGCACGTCGACGGCGGCTTCAAGATGGAGTGAAACTCAGGATGACGCAACATCAACCTACCCGGGACGAAGTGAACGCCGTCTTTCCGACGGTCGCCAAGACCATCGCCGATGCGCTCGGCTGCGACGTCGAAGACGTCAAGCTCGACGTGTCGTTGATCGAGGGTCTGGACGCCGAGTCCATCGACTTCCTCGACCTCGTGTTCCGGCTCGAGCGCGCGTTCAAGCTCAAGATCCCGCGCGGCAAGATCATCGAGGAAGCGCGCGGCGATCTGCCGGAGGCCGAGTTCGAGCAGAAGGGCGTGGTCACCGAAGCCGGCCTGCAGCGCTTGCGCACGTTTCTGAGCGAGGTTCCGGCCGACCGCTTCCCGGCGGGCTTGAAGGTGGCGGACATTCCGCGACTGTTCACGGCGGAGACCTTTTGCAAGCTGGTGGTACGCGCGCAGCGGGCCGCCGCCACGGTCGGGTGAGTCTGCCCTCCGCCGGTTCGACGTCCGGACACTTCCGGGCCTACTCCTTCGTCGATCGCATCACCAGCCTGGAGGCTGGAAAGCGTGGTCAGGGCCGCTATCTGGTCCCTGCCCAGGTCCCGCGCTTCTCGTCCTGCCTGGGGATCGAATCCGCCGGTCAGCTCGCTGCCTGGGTGACGATGGCCGCGCTCGACTTCCGTTCGCGCCCCGTCGCCGGCGTGGCGGCGGACGTGAAGTTCGGAGCGGCTAGTGCGCCCCGGCCAGACGCTCGACCTGCGCGCCGAGATTCACAACTACGACGCAGGAAGCCGTCGAGTTCAGCGCATGGGCCCACGCCGATGGCGAGCTGGTCGTGGAGATCGGGCACAGCGTGGGCCCGATGTTGCCGAGCGACGAGTTCGACAGCCTCGAAGCGACGCGCGGGCGCTTCGAGTTGCTGTGCGGAGCGGGCGCGCCCGGCGGACAGTTCGGAGGCGTCCCCGAGCACGATCTTCGGATCACCGAGCTGGTTCCAGGTCGAGCGCGTGCGTGCCCTGCTGCAGGTGCCGCACGAGGCGGAGTTCTTCTCCGATCACTTCCCGCGCCGCCAGGTGTTCCCGGGAACGATGCTGCTGGACGCGCAGATCCAGATGTCGCTGCAGGGTGCGGCTGGCGCCGCCGCAGTGGCCGGCGGGCGCACAGCTCATCGCCACCAAGGTGCCGGAGATGAAGCTGCGCACGTTCATCGCGCCGGGTGAGCTGATCGAGCTGCGGGCGGACCTGTCGCCGTCGGACAGCGGGGGCATAATGTCGGCCAGGACCAGCGTCTACTCGAGCGGGAAGCGGATCGCGCTGGGAGCGCTGGAGATTGGAATTCGGAGCAGCGCGGGATGAAAGCCAAGCGGCGCGTCGCGATTACGGGAGTCGGGACTGGTGACGCCGGCCGGCAACACGGTGGACGACACCTGGCGCACGCTGCTCGCGGGGCGCAGCTGCATTGGTCCGATCAGCCATTTCGACGCTGACTGGCTTTCCGACTCGCATCGCTGCGGAGGTGCGCGGCTTCGACGCGTCGGCGAGCGTGGCCGACCGCAAGCTGCTCAAGTTCGCCAATCGGTCGCACCGATTTGCGCTCGCCGCCGCCGAGCAGGCGTTTCAGGATGCGGGCATCCGGCCGTCGGAGAGCACGCGCAGGCGCTGGGCCTGCACTGTCGGCACCGGGATGATGGGATTGGAGTTCGCCGATCTCATTCGCCTGCACGCGCACAGCGCGGCCAGCGGTGAGCTGGACACGCAGCGCCTGCTCGATGATGAAGTGGCGCGCGACCCGATGGTGTTCTGCCGCACCCAGGCGCCCGCCGGTGTGGCGCTGCTCACGCGGCACTACGGCATCGGCGGATACAGCACCTCGGTGCACACCGCCTGCGCCTCTGGCGGGCAGGCGATCGGCACGGCCCTGAAGCTCATCCGGCGTGGAGAGGCGGACTACGTGCTCGCCGGCGGGTTCGATTCGATGATCACGCCGCTCGGCCTGGCGGGGTTCTGCCTGCTGAGCGCCGTCTCGCCGGACAATGACACCCCGGAGCGGGCGAGCCGCCCGTTCGACGCAACCCGCAACGGCTTCGTGCTCGGCGAAGGCGCTGGTTTCCTGATCCTGGAGTCGTGGGAAGCCGCACGCCAGCGCGGCGCGCGCATCTACGCGGAGCTGGCAGGCGACGGCAACTCGCTCAGCAGCTACCGCATCACCGATTCGCATCCGTCCGGCGACGGACCGATCCAGTCGATGCAGCAGGCGCTTGCCGACGCTGGAGCGTCGGTCGCAGACGTGGACTACGTCAACGCCCACGGCACTTCGACGCCGATGAACGATCGCAGCGAATCCGCTGCGATGCACGCCGTGTTCGGGCCCGAGATCGAGCGCGTGTCGGTGAGCTCGACCAAGAGTGTCATGGGCCACCTGATCGCTGCAGCCGGCGCCTGCGAAGCGGCGGTGTGCGCGCTGGCGATCCAGCGCGGCGAGATGCCGGTCAACGCCAACCTGCGCGAGCTCGATCCCGAATGCGGCCTCAACATCGTGCGTGACAATCCGCGCCGCGCGAAGGTGCGGATGGCCCTGTCCAACTCCTTCGGCTTCGGCGGTTCGAACAGCAGCCTCGCCTTCCGCCATCCCGAGGAAGTGGACGGCATGGCGGGCGGGCGTTAGAGGGCTGCGCAAGCGAGGACCCGATTGCATGGCTGACGCAGCAGACATCGTCATCACCGGAGCAGGCGCGCTGTGCGCAGCCGGCAAGCGCCCTGGCGAGATCTGGGACACCGTCGCTCCGGCCGCAGCGCCCTCTCGCCGATTCAGCAGTGGGACAGCACGGAATGGCCGCGCCGCATCGCCGGGGAGATCATCGACCTCGACCCGGTGGCGCTGTTGCGCGATCGCAAGATCCAGAAGCTGATCCGCCGCTCCGACGTGTTCGGCCTGTACGCCGCCGACCAGGCCATCGAAGCCTCGGGCCTGGGCGCTCACCGCGACACGCTCGATGAGACCGCGGCGGCCGAGTTCAGCGACCGCACCGGTGTGTACGTCGGCTCCGGCGGCGGCAGCTATTCGAGCCAGTACGACTACTTCCCGCTGCTCACATCGGCGGCAGGCGATCTGAAGGCTTTCGGGCGCGATCTGGGCGACACGGTCAATCCCATGTGGCTGCTGCGCACGCTGCCGAACAACGTCCTCTGCCACGTCGGCATCCGCCACGGCTTGAAGGGACCGAACGCCTGCATCACCAACCACAGCATCAGCGGCATGCTGGCGATCATCGAAGCGATGCAGGCGGTGCGTCACGGGGAAGCCGATCGTGCCGTGGCGGTCGGCCATGATGCGCCGGTCGAGCCGCAAGCGGTGATGTACTTTCACGAGCTGGGGCTGCTGGCCCGCGATACCATCCGCTCCTTCGACGCGCACCGCGACGGCAGCCTGTTCGGGGAAGGTGCGGCCGCGCTGGTGCTGGAGACGCGCGCCATGGCGGAGCAGCGCGGCGCGCAAGTCCTCGGCGAGCTGCTCGGCAGCGGCTGCGCCAACGACTCGCAGGGACTGCTCGCCATCGACGATGAAGGCGAGGCTCTCGCCGACGCCATCCGCTTCGCACTCGAGGACGCGCGGCTTCGGCCCACCGACGTCGGCATGATCGTGGCGCACGCCAACGGCACTCGCCAGTCCGACGTCTCCGAGGCGGCTGCGCTGATGCGCGTGTTCCGCCGTGAACCGCCGCCGGTCACCGGGTTCAAGTGGGCCTTCGGCCACCTGATCGCAGCTTCCGGGATCATCGAGACCGTCGCGGCGTTGTCGGCATTGCGCGCGCGAGCCGTTCCAGGCATCGCCACTCTGCGCGAGCTGGACCCTGCTTGTGCCGGACTGCCCGCCTCTTCCTCGGCGTCTACGCCGCGCAGCGACGTCGCGCTGGTGATCTCGCGCGGATTCGGCGGTACGGACGCAGCGCTGCTGGTGCGCGCCTCGCCCGCCACCTGACTCCATGCCGGACACGGCAGAGCGCTGCGGCATCGACTCGGTCGAGATTGCCCGCATCGAGCGCCTGCTGCGCGAGACCCCGCCCGAAGACCTCCGCAAGATCTTCTCGGAGCGGGAGTGGCAGGACAGCGGCGAAGGTGCAGGCCGCGCCGCCAGCCTGGCCGCCCGGTTTGCCGCGAAGGAAGCCTGCCTGAAGCTGTTTCCGCGCGAGACCGCGCTGGGGACGATCGGCGTGTCCGACTTCTCGGTGGCTCGCGACAACTACGGCGCACCGCAGGTCGAGTACGCGCCGGCCGCGCTCGATGTGCTCGCCCGCAATCGCCTGCAGGGGATCGCACTCTCACTCACGCACGATCGCACCAGCGCCTCCGCGGTCGCGCTGGCGCTGCCGTTGCGCACGCCCGTTCCGTGGTCCGGCAAGCTCCTCTACCGGCTCCTGCCGTTTCGCCGGAACGTCGTGCTGGAGAACATGCGGCGAGTATTCGGCGACAGCGTTCCGGAAGAAGAGATCCTGCGGCTCGCCCAGACGCACTATGCGCACATCGGGCGGCTGATCGCCGAGTTCCTGTGGTTTCCGCTGCTGTCCGAGGCGCGGCGCGCCAACCTCGCCCGCGTCGAGAACATCGACGTGCTGCTCGACGCGCACGCCCGCGGCAAGGGCGTGCTGATCCTCACCGGCCACTTCGGCAACTTCGAGGTCGCCACCGCCGCCGGCATCGCGCAGTTTCCGCAGGCGCGCGGGCATTTCCACTTCATCCGCCGCCCGTTCAAGCCACGCTGGCTGGAAGACTTCGTCTACTCGCGGTCGCGCCGGCTCGGCTTCGGCTCCCTGCCCAAGCGCGGGTCGCTGGACCTGTTCATCGACCGTTTGAACGCGGGCGACCTCATCGTCTTTCCGTTCGACCAGCACGCCGCCGGCCGCGACGGGATCCAGGTCGAATTCTTCGGCCATCCCGCCGGCACGTTCCGCAGCCTAGCCATCATCGCCCGCGCCACCGGCGCACCGGTGCTGCCCGCATCCGCCTGGCGCGAAGCCGACGGCCGCCACGTCCTGCGCTTCGAGCAGCCGCTCGAACCGATCGAGTGCGAGGACTACGACGAGGAGATCCGCCGCAACACGCGCGCCTACAACGCGGCGCTGGAGCGCTTGATCCTGCGCCACCCCGAGCAGTGGTGGTGGATGCATCGGCGGTGGAAGGCAACGAAGCGTCCCCTCTCCCCTCGCGGGAGAGGGCCAGGGTGAGGGGGCTGTGCGAGGTACCGTTGATTGCCAGCCACGCCGCAAGGAGAGACAGCAGGCGCATTCCATGTCACTGGCTGCGACGCCTGGCTCGCGATCGCGGCACGCTGTTGAATTCGAGCCAGATGTCATGGAAAGTCTCGCCGCGGAGGATGTAGCCCACGGCCGGCCGGGTAACGCCGACGATGGCAGCGATGGCCCCGTGGGTCAACCCCTTGGCCCTCATCCGATGCACGCTGCGGACCTGCCGCGCGCTCAGCTTCGCCTTGGCCGCGCGCACAGCCGCCGCTTGCGGCAGGATCGGCGGTGGATTCTTCACCTGGGCGCGAACGTCGGACCAGCGCTTCCCGCTGAGAGCTCGGCTCACGGCCGTCCGGTTCACTCCGAACTTGTCACCCAGCAGTTGTTGCGACCATCCCTGCGCTCGCAACTTGAATATCTCACGTACCATCTTGCGTGTCAGCTTGGTGCGCACGGCTGGCGGCCGCTCCAAAGGGGCAGATCGCCCAGTCGGTAAGTAGGCCGGCGAGCACAATCGGTTCAATGCAAAGCGGCGGTTCAAATGACACTGCGGCAATTCAATGGACCCAGCGGCGGTTCAATTGATACAGGGGCGGTTCAATTGGCACAGGCGGTTCAATCGGCACAAGGGGGCGCAATGGCACTCAGTCGGATAGGCGTAGCGATCCACAAACCCACCGCCGCGAACATGTTGGACGCGATCGCTCAGGCGGAGGCGGCCGGCGTCCACACGGTGTGGCTCACCACCGGCGCCGGCCCGGATGCGTTGACGGTGTTTGCCGCCGCCGCGGCCACCACGCGAGCGGTGAGAATGGGCACTGCCATCGTGCCCACCTTTCCGCGGCATCCGCTGGTGGTGGCGCAGCAGACCGCCGATATCGCGCAACTGGCGCCGGGCCGCTTCGTGCTCGGGCTGGGTCAGAGCCACGCCACCGTGATCGAAGGTCGCTATGGCATCCCCTACCGGCAACCGCTCGGCCACCTGCGCGAGTTCGTGGCTGTGGTGAAAGGCTTACTCACTGGTGCGCAGACCGATTTCGACGGCAAGCACTTCAAGGTACACGCCAAGCTCAACTACGGCGCGCAGGTACCGATCATCGTTTCGGCGCTGCGTGCAGGGTCCTTCGAACTGGCCGGCGAGATTTCAGAAGGAGCCGTGAGCTGGCTGTGCCCGGCGCCGTACCTGCGCGATGCGGCTCTACCTGCGTTGGAGCGCGGCGCCGCTCGGCAAGGCCGGCCACGGCCTGCGCTCATCGCCCACGCCTTCCTCGCGCTCACCAGCGATGCGGCCGAGTTGCAGCAAGGCGTGAACGAATTCCTGCCGGTCTACCCGCGACTCACCAACTACCAGGAGATGTTCGCGGCCGCGGGCCACCCCGAGGCGAGGCAAGGCACCTGGTCCGCCGGCATGATCGAAGCCGTAGTGCTGCACGGGACGGACGATCAGTGCCGCAAGAAGCTGGACGCCTTCATGCGCACTTGCGGGTGCGAGGAGATCATCCTGTCCATCATGCTGGTCGGGCCTGATCGCGACGCCGCGCTGGCGCGCGCCCTGAACTGGGTCGGCTCGTTGTCCTAGCTAACGCGCCGGGAGCCCAAAGAAAAAACGCCCGCTCGTTTCCGAGCGGGCGTGTCAGCTTACTTGCAAACCTCCGGAGCGTGCCCCGGAGGCTTCCGCGTCAAGCGCTCAACTGATCTCCCAGCGGCAGGGTGCGGATGCGCTTCCCGGTCGCGGCGAAAATCGCGTTGACGAACGCGGGTGCGAACGGCGGAACGCCCGGCTCACCGACGCCGCTCGACGGGATGTCGACGGTCGCAGGCACGATATGCGTGCGTACGTCCATCGCGCCTTCGCCGATGCGCAGTACCTTGTAGTCGTGGAAGTTGCTCTGCTGCACGCGACCATTCTTGAAGGTGATCTGCGTGTACTTGGCAATGCTCAGCCCCATCACCGCGGCACCCTCGATCTGCGAGTGGATGCGCTCGGGATTGATGGTGAATCCGGCGTCGATCGCCGTATCCACCCGCGGCACCGAGACGTTGCCCTTGTCGTCTACCGCAACTTCAACCACGGTCGCGACGTAAGTCAGGAAGCTGCGCTGGACGGCGATGCCCAGGCCATGGCCTTTGGGCAGCTTGCGCCCCCAGCCGGCTTCCTTGGCTGCGATCTCGACCACGCGGCGGGTCCGTGCGGTATCGATCGGATAGGTGTCCCACGGATCGCCGTAGTTCCACAGCTCGTTGGTCACCGTCTTGCGCGGATCCACGATGCGCGGCGGCCCGATCATCTCCAGCAGGAAGTCCTTCTGATCCTTGCCGAGCTCGGCCGCCAGCTCCGCCACCATCGACTGCATGGCGAACGCGTGCGGAATGTTGTTGACCGAGCGGAACCAGCCGATGCGCGTGTGCGAGGTCGCCTCACCGGTCTCCAGGCGCAGGTTCGGCACGTTGAACGGCGTGTCGATCAGGCCCAGGCCCAGCTCGAGCGAGCTTTCCCGGTGCGGATCCGGCATGAAGTTGGACATCAGCGAGGGCGCGACGCTGCGATGACGCCACGCCACCACCTTGCCGTCCTTGATGCCTGCGGTCACGTGCTGGTACGACACCGCGTGATAGAACGCATGCTGGATGTCGTCTTCGCGCGTCCACACCACTTTCACCGGCTTGCCGCCCATCTCCTTCGACAGCAGCGCCGCTTCCAGCGCGAAGTCGCACTTCGACTTGCGGCCGAAGCCGCCGCCCAGCAGCGTCACGTTGACGGTGACGTCGTCTTCCTTCAGGCCGAGCGTCTTGGCCACGTCACCGCGCGTTCCGCCCGGGCTTTGCACGCAGGCCCACACTTCGGCCTTGTTGCCGTCGATCTTGACCGTAGCCGCCGGCGGCTCCATCGGTCGCATGCGAGAAATGCGGGATGTAGTACTCGCGCTCGACCACCTTGTCGGCGCCGGCCAGGGCCTTGTCGATGTCGCCTTCGTTGCGCTCGACGCGGCCGGGCTTGCGCGCCTGCTCGGCCATCTTGACCTTGAACGCGTCGGAATCGTAGTCCTTGTTGGGACCGTCATCCCACTTGACGTTCAACGCCTTGCGGCCTTTGATCGCCGCCCAGGTGCTGTTGGCGATCACGGCGACGCCACCCAGCGGAGCGAACTTCGCCGGCATGGCGGTCGGGTCGATCTTGACCACCTTTACCACCCCCGGCACCTTCATCGCCGCGGCTGCGTCGTACGACACAGCCTTGCCCAGCACTACCGGCGGCCGCTCGACGACGGCAAACAACATTCCGGGGACGTGGATGTCCTGCGCGTACGTTGGCCTTGCCGGTGGTGATGTCGAACAGGTCGGTGATCTGGACGACGCCCTTGCCGATATAGCGGAACTGCGACGGATCCTTGAGCGTCAAGGTGCTCATGGCCGGGCGTCTTCAACGCCGCCGCGGTCGCCGCCAGTTCGCCGATAGCCGAGCGACTTGCCGGTCGGGACGTGGACGACTTTGTGGTTCTGCGCGCGGCACTCGGTATCGGACACACCCCAGGTCATCGCCGCTGCGTGCTCCAGCATCTGCCGTGTTGCAGCGCCGCAAGCGCGCATCGGCTGGATGAAGTGGCGGATGCTGCGCGAGCCGTCCGTGTCCTGGTTGCCGTACTTCGGCTCGTTGCCAGGCGCCTGGACGATCTTCACGCGCGACCAGTCCGCTTCCATTTCGTCCGCGACCACCATCGGCAGGCTGGTGCGCGAGCCGGTTCCCATTTCCGAGCGATGGGCCACGATGGTGACCGTCCCGTCCGGCGCGATGGACACGAACACGTGCGGATCGTAGACCGTACCGCCCGGCATGCCGTCCGCGCCGGTCTTGTAGGCGTTGACCGACCCTCCGTCTGCCACCGCCGAACGTGGCAGGAACTGCGCCGCAACAATCAACCCGCCGGTTGCAACGATGCCCTTGAGCAGGTTGCGCCGGCTGACGTTTTCGATGATGGCTTGATGGGTAATTCGCTGGTTTCTCATCTCACGCCTCCTGCGCAGCGCTCTTGACCGCCGCAAAGATGCGCTGATAGCAGCCGCACCGGCAGATGTTCCCGGACATCGCTGTATAGATCTCCTCGTCCGTGGGCTTGCCCTTTTCCGTGATCAGGGCGGCCGCCTGCATGATCTGCCCAGGCTGGCAGTAGCCGCACTGCGGAACGTTCGCGGCGCGCCAGGCCTTCTGCACCGGGTGATTGCCGTCGGCCGACAGCCCTTCGATGGTGACGACTGTAGCGCCGGAGACTTCCTTCATGGTGACGACGCACGAACGCACGGCTTTGCCGTTGACGTGCACGGTACAGGCGCCGCACAACCCCGAGCCGCATCCGAACTTGGTTCCGGTCAGCGCCAGGTCATCGCGCAGATACCACATCAGGGGCATCTCGGGATCGCCGTCGAAGCTCCTGTCCTGTTGGTTTACTTTGAGCTTCATCAGGTACTCCCCTTCGAGTGGGAAATATTGGTCGTTGAGCCTGCGACCCTGGGCGCCTCGTCCACGCAACCGCGAACCGGCGTCTTCTTGCCCGGGTGCGTGGGAACTGTACTCCTTTTGACAACGTTTTAGGAACTATGCAGCGCCTCCGCGTCCGGCGTGCCCGCTACAAGGGGGGCGCTGGGCAGAAACGCCCGGCTTGTCAGCCCCTGGACGGGAACACCACGTCGCCGCCGCCGCGATACAGGGTTTCGACCGCAGCCGCTGCGCTGCGCCAGCACCACACGCTGGTTGATCGACCCCTTGTCGGTGAGCTCGCCCAGATCGATGGAGGGCGGATCGGACAGGATCAACGCCCGCGTCACCCGCGTGCTCGCCCCGGTGGCCTGGGCGCACGAGTCGATCGAGCATGCGCGGCAAAGAAGGTGCGCACCGGCTGGCTGTCGACGACAGCTCGGGCGGCGGCCTCCTGGCCCGAGCCCGGCGAGGGCACGGCAGGAGTCCAGCCGCGGGAAGATCAGCAGACCGACCTCGTTGCGGTCGTGCCCGGTGATCACCACATCCTGGACGTGCGGCGCGCCTTCCACCAGCGCCGCGGTGCGCAGCGGACCGACGCTGACCCAGGTGCCGGTGCTGAGCTTGAAGTCCTCGGCGATGCGGCCGTCGAACGCGAAGCCCAGGCTCGGATTGGCGCGGTCGAGAAAGCGCACCGCATCTTCGCTGCGGAAGAAGCCTTCCTCGTCGAAGGCGCTCGCGGTCAGCTCCGGCGCTCGCCAATAGCCGGGCGTCACGCCGGGGCCGGCGTAGCGCAGCTCGAGCTTGCCGAGGTTGGGGACCAGCTTCATGGTCACGCCGGGCGCGGGGTTGCCGATCGCGCCGGCCACGTCCTTGATGCGAACGGTGCCGATGGCGAACGGCGCGGTTTCGGTCATCCCCAACCCGGTGTAGATCCCGACGCGCTCGCCGCAGTGCGCCTCGGCGATCGCGTAGAGCCGGTCCGCCACCGGCTTGGGCAGGCCGGCCCCCGCGTAGAACATCAGCCGCAGGCGCCGGAAGAACGTCTCGCGCAGCTGCCGCGTCGCTCTTCCAAGGCCTGCACCAGCTCCTCGAAACCCTTGGGCACGTTGAAGTAGACGTTGGTGGAGATCTCGCGCAGATTGCGCAGCGTCTCCTGCATCAGCGGCTGGACCGGCTTGCCGTCGTCTATATACAAAGTGCCGCCGTTGTAGAGCGCGATGCCGTAGTTGTGGTTGCCGCCGAAGGTGTGGTTCCAGGGCAGCCAGTCCACCAGCACCGGCGGCTCGTCGGCCATGAACGGGAACGCCTGCAGCAGGATCTGCTGGTTGCTGCAGAGCATGCGATGCGTGTTGATCACGCCCTTGGGCTCGCGGGTCGAGCCGGACGTGAACAGGAACTTGGCGATGGTATCGGCGCCGACGGCCGCATGAGCCGCATCCACGGCGCGGGGTAGCGGAGGTGGCGAGCAAGTTCGTCGAAGAGCGTGGCGCTGCGGCCGGCTGGCGGACGGCCGCGCACCGCGACCTCGACTTGCGCGGGCACCGCCGCCGCGATCGCCGCGCCATAGCGCTCGCCGTCGGCCGCGTAGACCAGGCCGGGCGTGAGCAGCTTGACGATGTGCTTGAGCTTGCCGAAATCGCGTGAGACCAGCGAGTAGGCCGGCGAGATCGGCGCATAGGGGATGCCGGCGTACTGCGCGGCGGTGGCCAGCGCGCCGTGCTCGAGATCGTTCTCCGACAGGATGACCAGCGGCCGCTCCGCGCTCAGGCCCCGATCCAGCAGCGCCTGGCCGAGGCGTCGCGCGCGCGTCCAGCATGTCGGCGAACGTGATGCTCTGCCACGCACCCGTGGCGTCGCGCCGCGCCAGGAACGGCCGGTCGGGCGCCTGCCGCGCCCAGTGCACCAGCCGCTCGGTCAAATGCGCCGGATAGGGGCCGAGCGGCTCGGGATTGCGCACGAGCAGCGTGCCGTCGGCGCCGCTCGTCGATCACGACCGCTGTGCCTTCGCGCGCGCCGGGCCGGTACCTCACCTCGTTGTCATGCATGAACATCATTCACCGCGAGGATACACTGAGCGTCGCCGGATCGAGTTCGAGAGATCTAGCATCGTACCGGTCGCCGCGGACGTCGCCACGCGCCCGACCGACGATCGGCATCGTGCTTCGCCGCTCCGCTCAGTCGAGCCGGATCGTCGCCGACGCCGACGCGTCCTCCAGCCGTATCGCAGCGTCCGATCGACGCTACCCGGCAGTCGCGATCGGCCTGAACCATGCGCGAGCGTCGTCGCGGGCACTAACGCTGTCGCAATGCGGCATGCCGCCGGAATTATCAAATGTTCGTCAACTTGCGCCAGACGGTTTCTTTGTGCCTATACTGATTTCACAGTTGCGCGAGCGTGGCATTTGAGGGGAGGACACCATGCGCAAGCTTCGACTGTGGCCGCGTGCGGCCGCAGCCGATGTTGTTCGGCCTCGGAAAACGCAGCGCAGGCGACGGCATAAGAACAAGACATGACCCGCACTCGGGCAAGGCTAGCGGTTGCCGCGGCGTGCTCTGTTTGCTCGGCGGCGGGCTTCGGCGCGTGGTTCAAGGTCCGACTCCGACCGCGTTGGCCCAGGCCGTCCTGCGAAGCGGTGCAGCCGGCGCCGTTCGATGCTCTGGTGATTCCCGCGGACGCGAACCTCAAGGGCGCCTGGTCGGCGGTCGGCACCTGGCCGGTGATCGCCGTCCACATGGTGTTGATGCCGGACGGCCGTGTGCTGAGCTACGGCACCGACGGCGACCGGCAAGCAGACCGGCTTTTTCATCTACGACGTCTGGGATTCGGCGGTCGGTCTCGGCGGCGGCCACCTGACGCTGCCCAACGGGACGGGCACCGACATCTTCTGCAGCTCGCAGCTCATCCTGCCGCAAGGCGGATCCGTGTTCGTCGCCGGCGGCGACAACTGGACCGGCACCGCCACCACCAACACCGGCAACAACAACAGCAACCTGTTCAACTACGGCGCGAACACGCTGGCCCGCGGCAACAACATGAACCGGGCGCGCTGGTATTCCTCGTCGACGGCGTTGATCAACGGCGAGGTCTACATCCAGGGCGGCACCGGCGGCACCGACCGGCCCGAGGTCCGCGCCACCAACGGCACCTTCCGGCTGCTCTCCGGAGCGGACACCAGCGCTCTCGACTTCATGTACCCGCGCAACTACGTGGCACCGGACGGCCGCGTCTTCGGCTACGACAGCGCGGGCCGGATGTTCTACGTCAATACCAGCGGCACCGGCTCGATCACCCAGGTGGGCCAGTTCGCGTCCTCGTATACCAGCGCCAACTCCAGCACGGCGATGTTCGCGCCCGGCCGCATCCTGCAGTTCGGCGGCAACTCCAACGGCGCGATCGTCATCGACATCAACGGCGCCTCCCCGACCGTCACGCACGACGCAATCGATGTCCTCGCAGCGGCGGTGGGTCACCGCGACCATGCTCCCCGACGGCAAGGTGCTTGCCACCGGCGGCAGTCAGGTCGACAACGAGCTCACCGGGGTCAACAACATCGCGGAGATCTGGAACCCGGCCACCGGGACCTGGACGCGGGGTTACGAGGGCGCGCTGGCGCGCCTGTACCACTCCACCGCTTTGCTGCTGCCGGATGCGACCGTGCTGGTCGCCGGCGGCGGCGCACCGGGGCCCCTGATCAACCTGAACGCCGAGATCTACTACCCGCCCTACCTGTTCACTGCCGGCGGGGCGCTCGCGCCGCGGCCGTCGATCGCCAACGCCCCGACGTTCATCGACATCGGCAAGACCTTCCGCGTCGATCTGGCGGCCGGCAGCGCGGTCAGCCGCGTCACCCTGATCAAGACCGGTTCGGTGACGCACAGCTGGAACATGGAGCAGCGCTTCCAGAACCTCACCTTCCAGGCCAACGGCACGCAGCTCTCGGTGCAGGCGCCCACCCGCGCGGCGCTCGCCCCGCCCGGCTACTATCTCTTGTTCGTCCTCGACAGCGCCGGCGTGCCCTCGGTGGGAAGGATTCTGAGGATCGGCGTCGCCAGCAATCCCAACCCGGCGATCACTCCGACCCTGACCAACCCCGGCAGCCAGACCACGGCGCTGGGCAGCGGTGTCAGCCTGCAGCTGGCCGCCAGCCGACCCCAATGGCGACACGCTGACGTATGCCGCCTCCGGGCTTCCGCCGGGCTTGACGCTCAACACCACGACCGGCCTGATCAGCGGTGCGCCCACCACGGTCGGCAGCTATGGCGTGACGGTTACCGCGACCGACGGCATCAACGTGGCCTCGGCGAACTTCACCTGGACCATCACCAACGGCACGGGGCTGACGCTCGCCCCGCTGGCGCCGCCGGCGCCGGTGCTCGCGGCAACGGGCATCGCGAGCTACACCGCGAGCGCCAGCAACGGGATCAACGTGGTGTACAGGTGGGACTTCGGCGACGGCACGCTCACGAGCTGGTCGAACCTGCCCACGGCCACTCACACGTTCGCGTCCCCGGGCATCTACACCGTGACCGTCACGGCCAACGACGATCGCGGCGTCCAGGTGACCCGCAGCGCCGTGCAGACCGTCTATCTCCCGTTGGCCGCCGCGCGGCCGACCGCGTCCTCGACGCTCGCGTTCGAGCCGCGCGCCACCGGCAACGCCAGGCTATGGGTGGTCAACCAGGACAACGATTCGGTCACCGTGTTCGACGCCGTGACCAACGCCAAGCTGGGCGAGATCAACGTGGGCGTCGCGCCGCGCTCGATCGCGGTGGCGCCGAACGGCCGGATCTGGGTGACGAACCGGCAGAGCGCGACGATCAGCGTGATCGATCCCTCCACGCTCACCGTGACCAGCACCATCAGCTTGCCGCGCGCCTCGCAGCCGTACGGCATCGCGTTCGTTCCGGGCGGGGCCCACGCCTTCGTCGTGCTCGGCGCCACCGGCCAGCTCGTCAAGCTGGACGCCGCCAGCTTCGCGCAGGTGGGCAGCGTGAGCGTCGGACCGAATCCGCGCCACGTCGCGATCGCAGCCGACGGCAGCGTCTACGTCTCGCGCTTCATCACGCCTCCCCTGCCCGGCGAGAGCACCGCGGCCGTGCAGACCACCATCGGTCGGACCGACTACGGCGGCGAGGTGGTGGTCGTCGACAGCGGTACTCTGAGCGTGGTGCCGCAACCATCGTGCTCAAGCACAGCGACAAGCCCGACTTCGAGAACCAGGGCCGCGGCATCCCCAACTATCTCGGCGCGGCGGCGATCTCGCCCGACGCGACCCAGGCCTGGGTGCCGTCCAAGCAGGACAACATCAAGCGCGGAGCGTTGCGCGACGGCACCGGGCTGAACTTCCAGAGCACGGTGCGCGCGATCAGCTCGCGCATCGCGCTGCCCGCCGGCACCGAGGACTACGCGGCACGCATCGACCACGACAACGCCAGCCTGGCGAGCGCCGCGATCTTCGATCAGCGCGGCATCTACCTGTTCGTCGCCCTCGAGACCAGCCGCGAGGTGGCGGTCGTCAGCGCGCACGGCCGCCATGAGCTGTTCCGCTTCGACGTCGGCCGTGCGCCGCAGGCGCTCGCCCTCTCCGCGGACGGCCAGCGGCTGTACGTCAACAACTTCATGGACCGCACGGTCGGCGTGTTCGATCTGGCACCGCTGCTGAACACGGGCGCGATCAACGTGCCGGCGCTCGCCACCCTGTCGGCCGTGGCCACCGAGAAGCTGAGCGCGACGGTGCTCAAGGGCAAGCAGCTCTTCTACGACGCCCGCGACACGCGTCTGGCACGCGACCGCTACATGAGCTGCGCCTCCTGCCACAACGACGGCGGCAGCGACGGCCGGGTGTGGGATCTGACCGGCTTCGGCGAGGGCCTGCGCAACACGATCAACCTGCGCGGGCGCGCCGCCGGCCAGGGCTTCCTGCACTGGAGCAACAACTTCGACGAGCTGCAGGACTTCGAGGGGCAGATCCGCACGCTGGCGCGGCGGCACGGGCCTGATGTCCGACGCCGACTTCAACGCCGGCACGCGCAGCCAGCCGCTGGGCGATGCCAAGGCCGGACGCAGCGCCGACCTCGATGCGCTGGCGGCCTACGTCGCCTCGCTCACCACGTTCGACAACTCGCCGTACCGGACCTCGAGCGGCGCGCTGACCAGCGCGGCCAGCGCCGGCAAGACCCTGTTCACCAGCATGAACTGCGGCGCCTGCCACAGCGGCACCGCCTTCACCGGCAGCGGCGCGAATACGTTGGTCGACATCGGCACGATCAAGCCGGCGAGCGGCAGCCGCCTCGGCGCAACCCTCACCGGGATCGACGTGCCCACGCTGCGCGACGTGTGGGCGACCGCGCCGTACCTGCACGACGGATCGGCGGCCACACTCGGCGACGCGGTGCGGGCGCACAACGGCGTGACGATCACCGACGCGAACCTCGCGCAACCTCGTTGCCTACCTGCAGCAGATCGGGGGCGAGGAAAGCGCGGCGCCGGTCAACGCCGGCACCGGCACGGGGCTCACCGGCCGCTACTACAACACCACCAATCTGACTGGGAACGTCGGCTGACGCGCACCGAGAACGTCAACTTCGGCTGGGGTTCCAGCTCGCCCGGCAACCGGTGTGAACAGCGACAACTTCTCGGTGCGCTGGAGCGGCAGGTAGAAGCGCCCGCTACCGGCACGTACCGCTTCCAGACGGTCTCCGACGACGGCATCCGCCTGTGGGTCAACGGGGTGCAGCTCATCAACAACTGGACCGCGCACTCCTCGACCACCAACACCAGCGGCACCATCAATCTGGTCGCGGGCACCCGCTATTCGATCACCGTCGAGTACTACGAGGCCGCCGGCCAGGCGGAGGCCCGGCTGCGCTGGCTGACGCCGGGCAACAGCAGTTACGTCGCCATCCCGACCAGCCAGCTGTTCCAGGAGACGGTCACTGTGGGCACCGGCCTCACCGGCCGCTACTACAACACCAACAATCTGAGCGGGAACGTGGTGTTGACGCGCATTGAAGCGGTCAACTTCGGCTGGGGCACGGCCTCGCCGGGCACTGGAGTGACACGCCGACAACTTCTCGGTGCGCTGGACCGGGACGGTGCTCAGCCCCTACTACCGGAGCGTACCGCTTCCAGACCGTGTCCGACGACGGCATCCGCCTGTGGGTGAACGGGGTGCAGCTCATCAACAACTGGACGGCGCACTCCTCGACCACCAACAGCAGCGGGACCATCAATCTGACGCGCCGGGACCCGCTACTCGGTCACCCTCGAGTTCTACGAGGGCGCCGGTCGATGCGGAAGCCCGGTTGCGATGGCAGACGCCGGGGAGCACCAGCTACGTCGTCGTTCCGACCAGCCAGTTGTTCCCGAACTGATCCGGCGCAGCACGACGGCTGAAGCGGGCCCGCACACGCGGGCCCGCTTCGCTTCTGGCCCGGATGCAAGCGCTTGCCCGCCGCACCTCTCAGCGGCGGCGCGGTGCCGCCGCAGACAAATCCGGCTAGAGTGTGGTGGATGCGAGCCTCGGAGGCGCCAAGTGAAGTTCACCACCAGCAAGATGATCCAGTTCTTCCACTGCGATCCGGCGGGGATCGTGTTCTACCCGCAGTACTTCTACATCCTGAGCGAGTCCAAGGAGGATTTCCTCATGCACATCGGGCACCCGATGCACCGCATGATCAACGAGCAGCGGCGCGGCTGGCCGATGGTGCGGCTGGAGACCGACTTCAAACGCCGCAGCCGCTACGGCGACCGCATCGAGGTGGACATCGAGCTGTTCAAGCTCGGGCACCGCCTCGCTGGGCCTGCAGTACACGATGCGCGGCGATGACGGCGAGCGGCTGTTCGCCAAGTCCACCATCGTGCTGACCGACCTCGACACCGGCCAGTCGGTCCCGATTCCCGGACGATATGCGTGCCGCGCTGGCGCCGTATCTCGCCGCAGCTTGACGCACGCTGACCGCACTCGCGACCACACCACCCGCCAGCTGCGCCGGCACCCGCCTCGTAAGCGGCGGGGAAAGTGAGCCCCCTCCTCCCGAGGAGGGGTGACAGCGCAGCGTGAGTCTCCCGGAGCCCGAGGAAGCGCAGTCTCAGATCAGCGATTCCATGTCCGGCGACACATCCGCAACGCTCCATCTCGGCCATCGCGTGCAGGCAGGCCGGACGCCGCTTCCACGCCAACGACAACCTGGCCGAGTTCATCCACGGCGAGACCGAGCTGAAGCTTCTCGAGCAGGAGATCGGCGAGCGGGTGCAGGCGCTTCTCGAGAGTCTGGTCATCGACACGGACGGCGACCACAACACACGCGGGACCGCCGCGCGCGTGGCGCGCATGTTCCTGCACGAGGTGTTCAGGGGCCGCTATCATCCGATCCCGCGGGTGGCCGAGTTTCCCAACGCGGAACGCCTGAACGAGCTGATGATCGTCGGCCCGATCACCGTGCGCAGCGCCTGCTCGCACCACCTGGTGCCGATCCTCGGCAAGCTCTGGGTCGGCGTGCTGCCCAACGAACAGTCCAAGCTCATCGGGCTGTCCAAGTTCTCGCGCATCGCCGACTGGGTGATGAGCCGGCCGCAGATCCAGGAGGAAGCCGTGATGCAGCTGGCCGACGAGCTGGAGCGGCGCTTGAGCCCGGACGGGCTCGCCATCGTGCTGGAGGCCGATCACTTCTGCATGCAGTGGCGCGGCGTGAAGGACGAGTCGCACATGACCAACAGCATCATGCGCGGCGCGTTCCTGCACAATCCCGAGCTGCGGCGGGAGTTTCTGCAGCTGGTCAAGCCGTAGCCCAAGGCTGCCGCGGCCCACAGCTGGGTCCCCCGGCCAGCGAGCATGTTGCGGCGCGATGGCTATGCGCTGCCTGCCCTCAGCCGCCGACCAAGTTACCATTTGTGCCGCCGGCAGCTGTGCGGGTACCATCGCTGCTGCGCCACCCCTGAACTGGTCACACCTGAACGGGTCACATCGCGTGATGACGGCTTGGCTGCTATGACGGCATGGCTGAGAACCCGGCGGACGAGTGCGGACGATGCCGAACAGCGCATGACGGCCCGCATCGCCGAGCTGCCGCTCGATGATCCGTCCGCAGCCCTGGCGCGGGTCGCCACCTGGCTGGGGGAGCTCGCCAGCGTGCGCCCCGCCGAGCTGGCCGGATCGCTGGACGCCCTGGAACTGCTCGACCACGCCGCACGCAGCCACTACCGCGACGCCACCCGCCACTACCTCCTCGGGGCCGAGCGCCCGCACGAGGATCCGCTGTGTGCCGCCGTGGAGGAGTACCTGACCCGGCTGGCACAGCGCTACCAGTCCCACGTGGTGCAGTGGCGAGCCAGCAGCGCGAAGTCGGCCTTGCCCAAAGCACTGCTGGTGCGGTCGCTCGCGGGCGGGGCGCGGGCCTGCACCGCCGTGCTCAAGTGGAGCTACCTGCGGGGGCAGCCCGGGCCAGTCGGTGTATGGGCAGACCTGTGCACCCTCTACGGTGTGGCCGAAGCCACCGGGTGTACGCGTACGCCTGTGGAGTGGAAATACACGGCCGGTGAGACCTGCGTGGAGCGCGAGTTCCTCAAGGGCTGCATGCTGGCCGCGGGCGGACCGGAGACGATGTCGCCGAATCAGGTGGACATCACCGAGCGGCTGGCCGGGTATTGCGCCAGCGATCTGGGGCTCTCGTCGGGCACGGATCTGCGTTATGCCTGGTTCATCGATCTGGAGGCCGGCGAGCCGCCGTGTCAGGTCGATCCCACGGCGTCCTTGCCGGCGCGGGCGAGGAGCTTCGGCATTGCCTCCGATGAGCGCTTCTGCCGCTTGCTGCACCTGGTCGAGGCCGATCGCCTGCCGCCCGCGGCCTTCGGCGCGAGGCTCGACAAGGGCGGCGTGATGCAGACCCTTCGGCAGCTCGCGCGGCACTGGCTGCGGCCCGACCCTGCCCGCGAACCGCTCGCCGCATGAAACCGCCTACCCTCTCCACCACGAACTCCGCAGACCTATGACCACCAAGCGCAAACTGCTGCTGCCCGCGACCATGGCCAAAGCCGGCTGGGAAGTGCTCGCCGCGCGCAGCGACATCGAAGCGATCCCTTTCGACCAGAACATCGCGCCCGGCCGACTTCCATCGCCTCCTCGCCGAGGCGGACGGGGTCGGCCTCGGACTCACGCCGTTCGGCGAGGCCGAGCTGGCGGCGGGTCCGCGGGTGCGGGTGGCGGCACGGCACGGGGTCGGCTATGACAGCGTGGACGTGGCCGCGCTCACCCGGCGCGGCGTGCCGCTGATGGTCACCGGGACCGCGAACTCGCCCTCGGTGGCTGAGCAGGCGTTGTACTTCATGCTGGCGCTCGCCAAGCGCGGCGCATACATGGATGCCCTGACCCGCACCAACGGCTGGGGCGGTCGTCTCAGCGGTGAACTGCCCGCAGATCTGTTCGGCAAAACCGTGCTGGTGATCGGCTTCGGCCGCATCGGCACGCGCACCGCCAAAGCCTGCCTGGCGCTGGGGATGAACGTGCGCGTATACGATCCTTATGTCCAGGCGTCCGACCGTCGCCGCGGCCGGATGCACGCCTGAGTCCGATCTGGACGCGGCGCTGCCGCATGCCGACTTCGTCACCATCCACTGCCCGAAGACGCCCGAGACCACGGGCATGTTCGGCGCGTCACGCCTGGCGCGGATGCGCGCGAGCGCCTACCTGGTCAACACCGCCCGCGGCGGCATCATCGACGAAGCCGCGCTGCACTCGGCCCTCACCCGCGGCGTGATCCGCGCCGCCGGGCTGGACGTGTTCGATCGCGAGCCGCCGTCGCCGGACAACCCGCTGCTCACGCTGGACAATGTGCTCACGGCACCACACATGGCCGGCGTCACCCAGGAATCGTTCGAACGCATGGCGGTCGCGGTGGCCAACAACCTGCTGAGCGTGCTGGACGGCAAGCCGAACGTGGACAACGTCGTGAACAAGGAGGTACTCGGGCACCGGTGACGTTGCAGCCCCAAGCAGAATCCTTCCTCTTCCGCCAGACGCCGGCGGCGCCTGCGCCGCTGCGCGCGCAGATGGCCGACCTGTGGCTCGCCGATGAGTCGGTCTGCCTCGATGCGCTGCTGCCGCTGGCCAGGCTCGACGGTGCGGCGCGAGAGCGCGTGCGTCAGCGCGCTGAGCAACTGGTGCAGGCGGTGCGCGCCGAGCGGGTGGCTGCCGGCGGCGTGGATGCCTTCCTGCGCGAGTACGACCTGTCCTCCAACGAGGGCATGGTGCTCATGTGCCTGGCCGAGGCCCTGCTGCGCATCCCCGATGCAGCGACGGCGGACCGGCTGATCGAGGACCGCCTGCGCCAGGGCGACTGGGAAGAGCACCTGGGCGCCAGCGCCTCATTGTTCGTGAACGCCTCGACCTGGGGATTGATGCTCGCCGGCCGCATCCTGCGGCTGGACGCCGGCGCACTCGACGATCTGCCAGGCTACATGCGGCGCCTGGTGGCACGCGCCGGCGAGCCGGTCGTGCGCGAAGCCTTGCGTCACTCGATGCGCATGCTGGGGCGGCAGTTTGTCATGGGCCGCACCATCGAGGAAGCGCTGGAGCGTGCCCGCAGCCCGGAGCACCGCGCCTATCGCCACTCCTACGACATGCTGGGCGAAGCCGCGCTGACACGGGACGATGCGCAACGCTATTTCGATGCCTATTCACGCAGCATCGCGGCGATCGGTACGGCGGCCCGCGGTGCGCCCAGCGTCTACGCCGCGCCCAGCATCTCGGTGAAACTTTCGGCGCTGCATCCGCGCTACGAGCCGGCCCAGCGCGCCAGGGTCCTGGACGAATTGACGCCCCGCCTGCTGGCGCTTGCCGAGCACGCCCGCGACGCCGGCATCGGCCTCACCGTGGACGCCGAGGAATCCGAGCGCCTGGATCTGTCACTCGACCTGTTCGAGGCCGTGTACCGCATGCCCTCGCTCGGCAGCTATGCCGGCTTCGGGCTGGCGGTGCAGGCTTACCAGAAGCGTGCCATCGCCGTGATCGAATGGCTGGCGCAGCTGGCGGGATCGATTGGACGGTGCATACCGGTGCGGCTGGTCAAAGGAGCGTACTGGGACGCGGAGATCAAGCGCCATCAGGAGCGCGGCCTCGCCGGCTATCCGGTGTTCACGCGCAAAGCATCCACCGACGTGTCGTATCTCGCGTGCGCCAGCCGGCTGCTGGCGGCGGGCGGGTCGATCTATCCGATGTTCGCTACTCACAACGCCCACACGCTCGCCAGCGTGCTGGAGCTGGCCGGCACGCGCCGCGACTTCGAGTTCCAGCGCCTGCAGGGGATGGGCGAGGAGCTGTATGCGCAAGTCGTCGGCGACGAGCATCTGGGGGTAGCGTGCCGCGTCTACGCACCAGTGGGCAGTCACGAAGATCTGCTGCCGTACCTGGTGCGCCGCCTCCTCGAGAACGGTGCCAACACCTCGTTCGTCAACCGGATCGTCGATGCGCGCGTACCGGTGGAGGTGATCGTGGCCGACCCGGTAGCGGAAGTCGAAGCGCTGGATACTCGGCCGCACCCGCGCATCCCGCTGCCGCGTGATCTCTTCGGAACGCGCCGCAACTCTGCCGGCGTGAACCTCGCGGATCCGGCGGCACTGACGCTGCTGGCGGAACAGATGCATGCGGCCGCTCATTCGTGGAGCGCCGCGCCGCTGATCGGCGGCCGCGAGGTGCCGGGGAAGGAAACCGCCGTGACCAACCCAGCCGACCGCCGGCAAGTGGTGGGCAGTGTGCGTGAAGCCGACGCCGCTGCAGTCGACGCCGCCGCGAGGCTCGCTGGCGGCGCGCAACCGGACTGGGATCGCACGTCAGCGGCGGCGCGCGCGGCGATCCTGGAGCGTGCCGCTGATTTGTTCGAGGCGCATCGTCCCGAGCTGATGGCGCTGGCCGTGCGCGAGGCCGGCAAGACGATTCCGGACGCCGTCGGCGAAGTGCGGGAAGCGGTGGACTACTTGCGCTACTACGCGCTGCTCGCGCGCGAGCAGTTCGCTGCGCCGCGCCGCATGCCCGGCCCGACTGGCGAATCGAACGAGCTGTGGCTTGAGGGTCGCGGCGTGTTTGCCTGCATCAGCCCATGGAACTTCCCGCTGGCGATCTTCACCGGCCAGGTCGCGGCGGCGCTCGCGGCCGGCAACGCGGTCCTGGCCAAGCCGGCAGAGCAGACGCCTTTGATCGCGGCGCGGGCGGTCGCGCTGCTCCATCAGGCCGGTGTGCCGGGGGAGGTCCTCCACCTGTTGCCGGGCGCAGGCGCGGAGGTAGGCGCGCGGATCGTGGCCGACCCCAACGTCGGCCGGCGTGGCATTCACCGGTTCTACTGAGACGGCCCAACTCATCCATCGCGCCCTGGCCGCGCGCGAAGGCCCGATCGCCGTGCTGATCGCCGAGACCGGCGGACAGAACGCGATGCTGGCGGACTCCTCCGCCCTGGCCGAGCAGGTGGCGGTGGACGCGGTGACCTCGGCCTTCAACAGCGCCGGGCAGCGCTGCTCGGCATTGCGCGTGCTGTTCGTGCAGGAGGACATCGCCGGCCGGGTCATCGATCTGCTGGCCGGCTACATGGGCGAGTTGCGCATCGGCGATCCCGCCTGGCTCGAGACCGACATCGGGCCGGTGATCGACGCAGACGCGCAAACGACCCTGGAGCGGCACAAGGCATGGATCCGCACGCAGGGTGTGCCGATCCGCGAGATACCGTTGCCGCCGCAATGCGCATACGGCACCTTCGTCGCTCCCTTCGCCGTGGAGATCCCTGCGCTCGACCTGCTCGAGCGCGAAGTGTTCGGCCCCGTCCTGCACGTGGTGCGCTTCAAGGCGCGCGATCTGGACGCGGTCGCCGAGAGCATCAACCGCACCGGCTACGGTCTCACGCTGGGGGTGCACTCGCGCATCGAGTCGCAGGCCCAGGCCTTCCAGCGCCGCTGCCGGGTCGGCAACGTCTACGTAAACCGCAACCAGATCGGCGCGGTCGTGGGGGTGCAACCGTTCGGCGGCCGTAGCCTCTCGGGCACCGGTCCGAAGGCGGGCGGACCACACTATCTGCCCCGCTTCGCCACCGAGCGGACCGTGACCGTCAACACGGCCGCGGTCGGCGGCAACGCCAGCCTGCTTTCCTTGGGCGAATAGCCGCTTGGAACCCAACTTGCATCACGCACAATGACCAACGTCTACATCGGCTGCGGCGCTGGATTCTCCGGGGATCGCTTCGACGCGGCTGTGCCGGTAGTGAGGACACTCGCCAGCCTGCCGGGCGAGCGCTTCCTGATCTACGAAGTGCTCGCCGAGCGTACGCTTGCGATCGCGCAGCGCCTCAAGCGCGAGGATCCTGCGCAGGGATACTCCCCGTTCCTAGATGCATACCTGCCGCTGGTGCTGGCCGACTGCTACCGCCACGGCATCCGCATCGTGACCAACATGGGTTCGGCGAACCCTCTGGCAGCAGCGCAGCGCGTGCACGCGCTGGCGCGCGAGCTGGGCGTCTCCGGGCTGACAGTCGCCGCCGTCACCGGCGACGACCTGCTCGCGACCATGAGTCAAGCACAGGTGCGGGCGCAGCCCATCATGGAAGGCATCGCCCTCGGCGATCGCGCGATCATTGCCGCCAACGCCTACCTGGGTGCGCGCCCGATCGCGCAGGCCCTGACTACCGGAGCGGATGTGGTGCTGGTCGGCCGCAGCACCGACGCGGCGTTGTCGCTCGGCCCGCTCCTGCACGTGTTCGGCTGGGGGAAGGACGAGCTGGACCGGCTGGCTCAAGGCACGGTGTGCGGACATCTGCTCGAATGCGGCGCTCAAGTGACCGGAGCGTACTTCGCCGATCCCGGCTTCAAGGACGTACCCGACCTCGCCGCGGTCGGCTTCCCGATCTGCGAGGTCACGCCAGACGGAGACCTCGTTGTCACGAAGGCTGCGAACACCGGAGGAGCAGTGAACCGGGCGACCGTGATCGAGCAGTTGCTCTACGAGATCCACGATCCGCACAACTATCTGACTCCGGACGTCGTCCTCGACCTCGGCGAGGTCACGGTGGAAGACGTCGGACTCGATCGCGTGCGCGTGCGCGGCGCGCGCGGCAAACCGCCGCCGGCAACGCTGAAGGCGACTGTGTGCGTCGACGCCGGCTGGCTGGGCGAAGCCGAGATCTCCTATGCAGGGCCCAACGCCCTGGCCCGTGCCGAACTCGCGGCTCGAGTGGTACGCACGCGCTGCCGCAGCATCGGCATCGCCGACCCGGTACGCGTCGAAGTGCTCGGCACGCAGGCCATCCTCGATGGCAACACGCAAGGCCGGCGCGGCCGTGTTCTCGCGGCAGCACGACGGCGAGTATCGCGTGCGCGCCGCTGTTCGCAGCGCGAGCCGCAAGACGGCGCAGCAGGTCGCCGACGAGGTCCTGAGCCTGTACTGCTCCGGACCCGCGGGCGGCGCCGGCGTGCGCCAACACGTCTCGAGCCAGATCAGCACCGCCTCGATCCTCGTCGATCGCGGCCTGGTGCAGCCCAGAGTCCACGTCGTGGAGGCGGCATGAGCACGGTCGAGGTTCCGTTGCATGCCGTGGCGCATGCGCGCGCAGGCGACAAGGGCAACCGCTCGAACGTAAGCGTCTGATTCCCTATCTGCCCGCGGCGTTCGAACACCTCGTCGAGCAAGTGACCGAGGCGCGCGTGCTTGCGGTATTCGCTCACAAGGGCGCTACGCGGGTGACGCGCTACGTGCTGCCGAAGCTGCCGGCCATGAACTTCGTGATCGACGACGCCCTGGAGGGCGGGGTGAACGGCAGCCTGTGCCTGGACGGCCACGGCAAGGCGCTGTCCTTCCTGCTCTTGGGAGATATCACGGTGCGGGTGCCGCGGGAGTGTGTGCCGGTGCGGCCGGGAGCGGCTACCGCGGACTCGCTATAGCGCCATGGCGCCTCGCTCCCGCGCCAGATGCGCCGGGCTAGGAGTATGCTGTGCGGCTGGAGCGTTCCCGGCCTCTTGCGGCGATTCCAAAGTGAGCATCGCAGGCTCCCAGTCGAGGTGGATGCAGCACGCCACCGACGCCGCCGGTTGCGTCGCAGTGGGTGCGGCGTACTTTGCGCTCGCCTGGCTGTCGACGCACATGACTCCTCGGACCGGGGACATCGCGTACCTGTGGCCGGCGGGTGGCTTCATACTGGGTATGCTCCTGGTCGCGCCGAAGCGGCTATGGATACCGTTCGCGCTGTCGGCGCTCGCCGCCGACGTAGCGCACGCTCAGACGGTCAGCGACTCGCTCGGCATGAGCCTGGCCTATTCGAGCGCGTATATTTCCGTTCTTTTGCTGTCATCCGCCCTGCTGCGCCGCTGGGCCGGAGCGCCGCTGCGCTTCGACAGCATGCGCAGGCTGGCGCTGTTCGTGGTCATTGCTCCGGTCGTCGGCAATCTGCTCGCCGCCACTCTCGGGGCAGCCATCTCGCACTGGTCGGGCGCGCCGTTCGGGGAGAGCCTGCGCGCGTGGTGGGTGTCCGATGCGCTCGGCATGCTGCTCATCACGCCATTGGTGGTTGCGTGGTCCGATTTCCGCGCCACCGAGTTGCGACGCCTCACCCGCGCGGTCGTTCGCCGAAGGCGCAGTGTGCGCAGCCGGCCTGGTGTTCGTCAGCCACTGGGCGTTCGGCATACAGCCTGCGCCGAACGGGGCGGTGCCCCCGCTCACGCACTTCTTGATTCCGTTCCTGGTGTGGGCGGCGCTGCGCTGGGGCGTGCGCGGCCAGAGCACAGCGGTGATGATCGTGTGCGCAATCTCGGTGTGGGACACGATGAACGGCCTGGGACCGTTCTCGGCAGCCTTCGTGCACGCCGACAGCTCGGTGCTGTACCTGCAGGTGTTCCTCATCGTCGCCGCGACGATGACCTTGATCGGCGCCGTCGTGATGAAGGAGCGCCGCGCCGCCCAGCGCGCGGCCGAAGAGTGGCGTCTGCGCTACCAGACCGCGGTGGTGTCGAGCGGGAACCTGGTCTATGACGCCCACCTCCCGCGCAAGCAGCTGCTGTGGGGCGGAGATCCGCAGAAGGTGCTCGGCTGCGCCCGTGAGGAGATCGCCGACCCGGCAGCATTCGTGGCGCGAGTACACCCGGATGATCGCCAGAGCATCATCGACACTGTTCGCGGAGTCGGGCCCACTGAAGAGCGCGTCTACTCGCTCGAGTACCGGGTGCGAGATGCGAGCGGCGCGTACCTCGCAGGTGGAGGACACCGGACGTGTGATCGGGCTGGGCAAGGTCGGCTCGGTGCGCATCATCGGCATGCTCAAGGACGTCACCGAGCGCAAGCGCGCGCAGGCCGAGCGCGAGCGGCTGAACGAGCAGCTGCGCGAAGCGCAGAAGCTCGAAGCGCTCGGCACCATGGCTGGAGGCATCGCGCACGACTTCAACAACATCCTCGGCGCGATCCTGGGGCACGGCGAGCTGGCCTTGGCGGACGCCCGGCACAACGGACGCCTGGCGAAGCGGCTGCAGGCGATCATCGACGCGGGACAACGCGGCAAGGCGCTGGTCGAGCAGATCCTGACGTTTGCGCGGCGCGGCGTGCGCAGGCGCCGCGCGCTGGCGCTGTGGCCGGTGGTGCAGGAGGTGCGCGATCTGCTGTCCGGGTCGGTGCCTGCGGGGGTGCGCATCGTGCTGGAGAACGACGATCCGACCATCGCCGTGCTGGGCGACGCGACCAGGCTGCATCAACTGCTGATGAATCTCGCAACCAACGCGGTGCAGGCGATGCCCGATGGCGGCACCCTCACCTTGCGCCTCACCACGGAGGCGGTGCCCGAGGCGCGCCCGCTCGATCATGGCAGTCTGCATGCCGGCAACTACGCCGTGCTCGCGGTGCGTGACACCGGCACCGGCATGAGCCCGGCGGTGCAGGCGCGGATGTTCGAGCCGTTCTTCACCACCAAGGCGCACGGCAAAGGCACCGGCCTGGGTCTCGCGCTGGTCCGCGCGATCATGGCGGATCATGGCGGGGCGATTCGCGTGCAATCTGCGCCGGGCGCCGGTACGCAAGTCGACGTCTACCTGCCACTGTCGACCTCGACAGCCGCGCAAAGCGTGGCTGCCGAGAGCGCTCTGCCTCACGGGGACGGCCGCATCGTGATGGTGGTGGACGATGATCGTGCCGTGTTGGAGATGACCGAGGAGATGCTGGCGCGGCTCGGCTACGAGCCGGTCGGTTATGAAACGCCGGCCGCGGCGCTCAAGGCTCTGCGCGCGCACCCCGATCGGTTCGACCTGGTGCTCACCGACGAATCGATGCCCGGGCTCGGCGGCAGCGAGCTCGCGGAGCACATCCGGGAGCTTCGGCCGGACCTGCCGGTGATCGTGGTGAGCGGCTACGGCGGACCGGACTTGCACCGGCGCGCGCTCGCGGCAGGCGCGCGCGCCGTGTTGAGCAAACCGTACGATTCGAGCACCCTGGCGCAAGCGCTGGCCGAGGCCCTGGAGGCACGCGCGGCGAGCTGACACCGGACGCGCGACTTCCGAGGGCTCGCGGCGGTCATGCTTCCCCGCGAGCCCGACCGGGCCGCGCACGTCGGACAGCGCGGCGGTTATGCTGGGCCAGACAATTGTGTGTGGTCGCCGGCGACTAGGCGGGTAGGAACCGACGCAATGTCGCGGCAGCTGCTCCTTGCCGAGCATGCCAAGGCGGGAGGTCGGGGCTGGGAACGTGGCCGCATCGTCCGTCGAGCCGCAGTCCCGACCAGCTGCGCGCTCCTGCCTCGCAAGGACCCCGCGAGCAGATCCGTGCCGGTGGCATCCTGCCGCGCCACGTCATCAACGACGAGGAGCATCCCGTCGAAAGAGGCGAAGCTGCGTTACATCGAGCCGTTTGCGCCGAACGCCAACCCGCAGCGCTTCAGCGACTCCGTGCACGTCGAGAAATTCTTCAAGCTCAACTGCATGATGGTGCTCAAGCGCGAGTGCACCGTAGTCGAGAAGGGCGACCTCCTCGCCTGGCTGCTGATGGTGGACGGAGAGGCGCAGTACCCGGCGGGCCGCGCGACCGGTCCGGTGCGCTCCGAAGAGCAACCGTCGGGGGGCGCGGGTCTGCCCCGCCCGCCTCCACATCGATCCTCGCCACCCTGCTAGACTCCCTCGTCAAGCCACGATACCGGAGGAGTCATGCTGAGCTACGACGTGGTCGAATGGGGCAAGCCGCTGCAGAAGCGCGAGCACGAGACGCCCAAACCGGACGGGACCGAGGTCCTGCTCAAGCTCAAGTACTGCGGGGTGTGCCACAGCGACGTGCACATCCGCGACGGCTACTTCGACATGGGCGGCGGCAAGCGCTTTCACATGAGCGACCGTGGCATGCACCCGCCGGTGACTCTCGGCCACGAGCCCTACGGAACCGTGATCGCAGCCGGGTCGCAGGCGCGCGATGTCCCCATCGGCCAGGACCGGCTGGTGTGCCCGTGGATCGGCTGCGGCACCTGCGCGCGCTGCCGCGAAGGCCAGGACAACCATTGCATGACTCCGCGCTGGGTCGGTGTCCAGCGTCCGGGCGGCTACGCCGATCATCTGCTGATCCCGCATCCGCGCTACCTGGTGGACGCCAGCGGCATCGATCCGGCCTGGGCCGCCACCCTGGCATGCTCCGGGCTCACCACCTACTCGGCGGTGTCCGCGCTCACGCCGATCCCGCGCGACGAATGGGTGGCGGTGCTGGGAGCCGGCGGCCTGGGACTGATGGCGATCGGCATGCTGCGTGCGCTCGGGCACGAGCGCGTCGTCGCGATCGACGTCGATCCGTCGAAGTTCGCGGCCGCCCGCGAGGAAGGTGCGGCCGCCACCCTCAACGGCAAGGATCCCGAGGCCGCCAAGAAGCTGCAGGAGATCGCAGGCGGTCCGCTGTACGGCGCCGTCGACCTGGTCAACAACACCGGCACGGCCAGCCTCGCGATGGCGGCGCTGCGCAAGGGCGGGCGCCTGATCATGGTCGGGCTCTACGGTGGCGAGATCCCGCTGTCCCTGGTGGCTGTGGTGCAGCGCGCGCTGACCATCCGCGGCTCGAGCGTAGGTACGGTCGCGGAGCTCAAGCAGGTCGTCGAGCTCGCGCGCGCCGGCAAGCTCAAGCCGATCCCGATCGAGAAGCGGCCGCTGTCCGAAGTCAGCCGCACGCTCGACGAGTTGAAGGCGGGAACGGTCGTCGGCCGCGTCGTCGCCGAGATCGGGTAAGACCACTCGGTCCGGCCGAATGGCCGGGCCGCTCAAAGCCCTAGCCCCGGGCTGGCACTGATCCCGTGGCGCCCTCGAGGGCCGAGCTGCCGCTAATCCCCAGCCCCTAGATCGCGATCGGCCGCCGCGTCATCGTCAACAGGATCGTGGCGCCTGCAACCAGAAGCAGCCCGGCGATGCCGAAGGCCCAGTTGTAGCTGCCGGTGATCTGGATGACGTAGCCGGTCACGATCGGCGCGGCGATGCCGAACGCGTTGCCGCCGACCACGAGGATGGCCATGGCCTTGCCGCTGTCCTCCGGGCTGTGCAGCAGATCGTTGACGAGCGAGAAGTTCAGCGCGATGGCGGTGGCTATCCCCGTGAGCGACAACGTGAACAGCAGCAGCAGGACGCCGATGCTGTCTACGAACGGCGCGAACAGGATGACGGCGGAAGACAGCATCATCACCACGCCCATCGATCTGCGGCGACCCTGACCCAGCGCGTCGCGGGTCAGGATCCGGTCACTCAGCCGCCCCAGAAGAATGCCGAGCAGCGCCGCCCTGCATACGGTACGGCCGTGAACAGGCCGGTCTTGAGGATGCTGATCTGGCGGGTTGTCTGCAGGTAGCTCGGCAGCCAAGTCAGAAATAGATACTGAGTGTAGACGGCGCAGCCCTCCGCCAATGCCAGGCCCCACATGGTGCGCGTACGCAGAAGATCGAATACCCGCGCCGCGCTCGCCCGACGCTCCAGCGCCCGCGTCTCGGCGCCACGTTCGCTCAGGATCTTGGCGCGCTCCTCCGCTCCCAGCCAGCGTACGCGCTCGGGGCGATCGAACCAGAGCAGCCACGCCGCCAGCCACACGAAGCCGACGGCACCGACCACGACAGAATGAACCGCGCCAGCCGATCTGGCTGATGATCCACGCCACGATCACCGCCCCCAGCGCCGGGCCGGCCTGCGTACCGGCGATGAAGATGGCGTTGGTCACGCCGCGCTCGCTCATCGGAATCCATTCCCGCACCACCCGCCCGCCGGCCGGAAAGGTAGTCGCCTCGCCGACGCCCATCGTGAGCCGGGTCGCCACCAGCGCCACGAAGTTCCACGCCGCGCCGGTCGCCATGGTGGCGAGCGACCACAGGGCGATGCCGCCGGCATTGACCGCCTTCGTGCCCCAGCGATCGACCAGGATCCCCATCGGGATCAGGCACACGAGGTAGGTCCACAGGAAGGACGAGAACAGGTATCCCATCGCCACGGGCGAGAGCCCGAACTCCTCTGCGATGGGCTTCGCGGCCACCGACAGCGCCACCCGGTCGATGTAGTTGATCATCGCCAGCGTGAACAGGAACAGGCTGATCCAGCCGCGCCGCCAGGTCATGCGGTCTCCTCCCCATCTGTTTGATTTCATCGGCGCAGCGGCTCGCTCGCCGCACCAAATGCAGTACGACGATGCCATGCCACTCCACCTCGCACCCTCCCTTGCGTCCGCAGGACGCGGGGGAGGGCTGGGGGAGGGGGCAAGCACCGCGCCGTAGCTTCCCCCATCCCGACCTTCCCCCGCGAGCGGGGGAAGGAGCAAGTACATCTGCGAACGTGGAACTGCTGCAGCCTCCTCGGCAGCGCCGGGGGCTCTCCCCAGAGAACTAGCGGGCAGCGACCTCCTCGAGAAACCGGCGCAACGCCTGCGCGCACTCGGTGGCATGCGAGAACGGCAAGCCGTGGCGTGCGTGGGCGAACACCTGCAGGCGGGCATCCGCGAGCCGCGACTTGAGATCGGCCATCACGGCCACGGGAATGAACGGGCTGGAATCCGGGTGCAGCAGCAGCACCGGCATGCGCAGCAGCGCGAGCTGCGGGGACAGGTCGGCGCCGGCCAGCAGCCGCACCGCTTCCAGCACGAACTCGCGTGAGGCGCTGGCCTGCTCCTGCTCGTACCAGCGCCGCATCGGCTCGCTGATGGCACCGTCGAAGAAGCGCTTGGGCAGCATGTGCTGCGACCAGCCCGGCATGCCTCCGGCGTCCATGATGTCGCGCCAGTCGTTGATGTTCTGGATCGAGCCGCCCAGATGGGCTCCGTTGCTGACTGTCAGCGTTTGCACGCGCTCCGCGCGCCGGCTCGCGGCCAGCAAAGCGATCGTGCCGCCGATCGACTCACCCACCAGGTGAAACTGGCGGACACCTGCTGCATCGGCGACCGCGAACACGTCGTCTGCCAGCAGATCGAGGGAAAGCGCGTCCCCGCTACCGGTCCCGGCGGTTGCCCCCGCGGGCGCAGCGGACTTGCCGTGCCCGCGCATGTCGAAGCGCACCAGCCGGTAGCGATCGGCCAGCACCGGCAGCCAACCGGCCCAGGTGCGGCTGCTGGCGCCGAGGCCATGGTGGAACAAGATCGTCTGCGGCTCCGCGATCCACGGCAGTGTGAGATCGGTGACGTCGTAGTGGAGGACGCTTCCGGGCACGGATACGCTGGGCATCGGCGGTTGTGGGCGTTGGTGGCAGGAGCAGCGGATTGTATTACGAACGCCGCGGCACCCTGGTCCCGCAACTCGCGCAGCCCGTTTGTTGCGCACGCTCCGCGCTGCGACTTGACACCACGCGCCCCTGGACTATGATCAGTGCGGGAATAAGAAACGCCGCGTCTCGATAACGGCGACGCCCGCTAGTCCCACAAAACAGGAGGAGGTCGCGCATGAACTCTGCACCCGTACTGCGGGGCACGCTGCTTGCTGCCCTGGCTTTGTTATCGCCGGTGTTGCCGCAATCGGCCCTCGCCGATCCACCGGCCGTCACCGACAGCATGCTGCTCAACACGGCCGCCGACCCAGCCAATTGGCTCATGTATGGCCGTGACTACGCGAATACGCGCTTCAGCCCGCTCGCCCAGGTCAACGCCAGCAACGCGGGGCGCCTGTCGGCGGCGTGGAGCTTCAGCTTCGGCGTACTGGACGGTCAGACCACGACCCCGCTGGTGAACAACGGCGTGATGTACGTGACCAGCTCCTGGAGCAAGTTGTTCGCGCTCGACGCCAAGACCGGCGAGATGCTGTGGCGCTACGACCATCCGCTGCCGGACGACGTCGCGAAGTACGCGTGCTGCGATGTGGTGAATCGCGGCGCAGCGCTGTTCGGGGACAAGGTGTTCCTGGCCACGCTCGACATGCACGTGGTCGCTCTGGATGCGAAGACCGGCAAGCCGGCCTGGGACGTCACGCTGGACAACTACAAGAAGGCCTACACGTTCACGGTCGCGCCGCTCATCGTGAAGGGCAAGGTCGTCGTGGGAACGTCCAACGGCGAGTATCCAGTGCGTGGATTCATCGCGGCCCTCGACGCGGCCACTGGCAAGGAAGTATGGCGGACCTACACCGTGCCGGGACCGGGCGAGCCGGGCAACGACACCTGGGGCGGCGAGTCATGGAAGTACGGTGGCGGCTCCGCGTGGGTGACGGGCTCCTACGATCCTCAGCTCAACCTGCTCTACTGGGGCGTGGGCAATCCGGCACCGGACTGGGACGCCGATGCGCGGCCAGGCGACAATCTCTACTCCAATTCGGCGCTGGCACTCGATCCCGACACCGGGAAGATCAAGTTCCACTTCCAGTACACACCGCACGACGTGTGGGACTACGACGGCGTCAACGAGAACATCCTGGTCAACGCGCGCGGCAAGCAGGCTTGGATCCATGCGGATCGCAACGGGTACCTGTACACGATCGACCGCACCAACGGCAAGTTCCTTGCTGCGCGGCCGATCTCGGAAGTGAACTGGGGTACGCTCGACGCCAGCGGCCGGCCCACCGTCAACCCGGCCAAGGTACCCACCCGCACGACCAAGGCGATGGACGTGTGCCCGGGCCCCAACGGCGGCAAGGAATGGAACCCGATGGCCGTGAGCCCGCAGACCGGGCTGGTGTACATCCCGGTCCGGGAGGTGTGCGTCACCGATCTGCAAAGCCTCAAGCAGGAACCCACGGAAGGCGAGCCCTACTGGGGCGTGAAGGACATTCGCTTCAAGCAAGGCTTCGGCAAACTCACCGCGGTGGATATCGAAACCGGCAAGACGGTCTGGGACGTGCGCATGCGCTCGCCGATCATGAGCGGCGTTCTCGCCACCGCCGGCTCCGTAGTGTTTGCGGGCACGCCCGAAGGAGAGTTCCTTGCATTCGACGCGAAGACCGGGCAGCAGCTCTACAAGCATCGCGTCGGCTCCGGTATCGTCGGCGGCATCATGACCTACTCGGTGGACGGAAGGCAGTACGTCGCCGTACCTTCGGGCTTCGGTGGCTGGGTTGGATGGACCACCATCGGCGGGGGTGGCGCGCCGCATCTGAAGGACCTGCCCAAGGGCGGCTCGCTGCACGTGTTCGCGCTGTCGCAGTAACAGGCATCAAGTGTCAGAGGTCGGTTGTCAGCATTCAAGGTGCGCGGCGGCGCCGCGCACCTTGCTGGTTATCGCCGACTGACTCCGACGCGCGGCCTTTCCAAATTCAGCTTCGCGGGGCTGCGATCTCGGCGGTCCCGCGTCGATACAAGTTTCCCAGATGGCAGCGGTTCATCGCAAAGTCCACACACCGGGCCATCGCGCCGCGTCCGCAACATTGCTGCTGGCGTTGGTCGCGCTGCCCGCGGCTGCGCAGGACGAAGAGGCCAACCCGTACGCGGGCGATGCGGCGGCAGCCCAAGAAGGTAAAGCGCTGTTCGCCCGCAGCGGCTGCGTGCCCTGTCATGGTCCCAATGGCGAGGGCGGGATCGGCCCGAACCTGGTCGACGACCAGTGGATGTACAAGTTTTCACCTGGCATGGTGTACCGAACCATTCGCAACGGCCGACGCGGCACACCGATGGTCGCGTTCAAGGACCGCCTGACGCCGGAGCAGACGTGGCAGATCGTCGAATTCCTGCTGCTCAGGAACCGAGAACTCAAGGCCGGCGAGAGCAAGTGAGCCCCCCTCCCGCCTCAAGCTGGCCGCCCGTCGGCGGGGCGATGTGAGATCAGGCGCTGGCTTGATCCAGCTTCGCAATGGCCGCGGCGTCCAGCTTCAACCGCGTTGCTGCGATCAACGTCTCGAGCTGCTCGAGCGTGGTGGCGCTGGCGATCGGAGCGGTCACGCTCGGGCGCGCCATGAGCCAGGCGATCGCCACCGACGCAGGCGTGGCGTTGCTCTGCTTCGCCACGCTGTCGAGGGCCGCGAGGATGCGCAGGCCGCGCTCGTTGAGGTACTTCTTCACCCCCTGCCCGCGCGGGCTCTTCGCGAGATCGGCCTCGGAACGGTACTTCCCGGTCAGAAAACCCGCCGCCAGCGAGAAGTAGGGAATGACGCCCAGCCCCTCGCGCAAGCACAGGGGCTCCAGGTTGGTCTCGTAGTCGGCGCGCTCGCACAGGTTGTAGTGCGGCTGCAGGCACTGGTACTGCGGCCAGCCGTGTTGGCGGCTGGCCTGCAGCGATTGCGCCATGCGCTCCGCAGTGAAATTGGAAGCGCCGATGACACGCACCTTGCCTTTGGCGATCAGCTCGGCATAGGCGCCGAGCGTCTCCTCCACCGGTGTATCCGGATCGTCGCGATGCGACTGATACAGATCGACGTAGTCGGTCTGCAGGCGTTCGAGGGATTGCTCCACGGACTTGAGGATGTAGGCCTTCTTCAACCCCTTGAGGTCAGGGCCCATCTCCGCACCGACCTTCGTGGCGATCACCAGCTTGGAGCGGTTGCCGCGTTGCTTGAGCCATTTGCCGATGACCGTCTCCGACTCGCCGCCCTGGTGTCCCGGCGCCCACCGCGAGTAAGTATCCGCCGTGTCGATGAAGTTGCCGCCGGCGGCGACGTAAGCATCCAGCAGCTTGAAGGACATCCCCTCGTCTGCGGTCCAGCCGAACACATTGCCGCCCAGGCACAGAGGGGCGACCTCCAGGCCTGATTTCCCCAGCTTGCGCATCTGCATGGTGAGCCTCCTTTCCAGGCCGCATTATTGCGCATGCCGCCCGCGTCGGCTTGGGAACCGCGGCCTGCCGTTGCCCTCCAATATGTCAGCCGCAGACGACAGGCTGCGCGGAGGCATTTGTGCCAGCCTGGCCCTGAGGGCTTAGACTTGGGCCGGTCCGCGCGGTTAGACCGGATCCGCCAAGGACTCGACCATGCCTCTGCCCGTGCCCGCCGGCCGTTCCTGCCGGCGCGCTTTACCATGAAGTGTCCCGCCTGCGCGGTCGATAACCGCGCCGACCGCCGGTTTTGCTCGACCTGCGGCAAGGCGTTGCCCATCGGGTGCCCGCGCTGCGCCTTCGTCAACGAGCCAGACGACATCTTCTGCGGCGGCTGTGGCCAGCGCCTCCCCGTACTGGCCCGCCCGGACGGCCCTATGGTCGGCGAGCCTGGGGCCGCCTACGACACCGCGACCGGACAGGCCTGGGCCGACGGCGAGCGCCGGCAGATCACCGTCATGTTCTGCGACCTCGCAGGTTCGACCCCGCTGGCCGCGCGGCTCGATCCAGAGGATCTGCGCGAGGTCATCCGCACTTATCAAGCCGCCTGCGCCGCCGTCATCGAACGCTACGAAGGCCATATCGCCCAGTTCCTCGGCGATGGCCTGGTGGTCTACTTCGGCCATCCCCAGGCCCATGAGGACGACGCCCAGCGGGCGGTGCGGGCGGGGCTCGGCATCATCGAGTCGATCCGCGCGCTGAGTGCAGCGTTGATGCCCGATTTGAAGGTCGCCCTGTCGGTGCGCATCGGCGTTCACACCGGCCTGGTGGTGGTGGGAGCAATCGGAGGCGGCCAGCGGCGCGAGCAGCTCGCCCTGGGCGAGACGCCGAACTTGGCCGCCCGCCTGCAGGGGCTGGCCGACGAAAACGGCCTGGTGATCAGCGCGGCCAGCCAGCGCCTGGTGCAGGGTTTCTTCCTCACCGAGGATGCGGGCAACCACCCGCTGAAGGGCTTCGCCGAGCCAGTCCATGTGTTCCGGGTTCACGCCGAGAGCGGCGTGCGCACTCGGCTGGACGCCCGTGCGGATCGCGGGCTCACGCCGCTGGTCGGGCGCGACCAGGAGCTCGGCCTGCTGCTGGACCGCTGGAAGTCGGTGGTAGACGGTCAGGGCCAGGTGGTGCTGGTCACCGGGGATCCGGGCATCGGTAAGTCCCGCCTGGTCCAGGCCGTGTCGGCACGCATCGCCGACGAGCCGCACGCGCGCCTGGAGTTCCGCTGCTCCCCCTACCACACCAACAGCCCCCTCTACCCGATCATCGACCTGCTGCCCGAGGTGCTGGGTTACGGCATCGAGGATTCGCCCGCCACGCGGCTGCAGAAGCTCGAGCAGTTTGCCCGCGAATACGGCCTGTCGCCTGGCGAGGGACTGCCGCTGCTCGCCGCGCTGCTGTCGTTGCCAGCGCCCGAGGGCTCGCCGCTCCCGCCGATGAGTCCGGAGCGGCAGAAGCAGCGCACTCAGGAGACTCTGCTCGGGCTGGTGCTCGCGCTGGCCGCACGCCAGCCGCTGCTGGTAGTGGTGGAGGACCTGCACTGGATGGATCCGACCACCATGGTCCTGCTCCATCTGCTGATCGAGCAGGCGCCGGGCTCGAGTCTGTTCGTGTTGCTCACCGCGCGACAGTCGTTCCAGCCGCAATGGGCGCCGCACTCGCACATCGCGACGCTGACGCTGAACCGTTTCACTCACCGCCAGACCGCCAGCATGGTCCAGTTGCTGGTGTCCAAGCCGCTGCCGCGCGAAGTCGTGGAGCAGATCGTGTCCAAGACCGACGGCGTGCCGCTGTTCGTGGAGGAGCTCACCCGCATGGTGGTGGAGTCGGGCCTGCTCCGTGAGCATGCCGACCACTATGCACTGGATGCGCCCTTGCCGCCGCTTGCCATCCCGGCTTCGCTGCAGGACTCGCTGACCGCACGCCTGGATCGTCTGGCGGACGTCAAGACAGTTGCCCAGCTTGGAGCAGCCATCGGGCGCACCGTTCCCTATGCGCTGCTGCGCGCGGTGGCGCGGCTCGACGAAACCACCTTGCAGCGCGAGCTGGCGCGCCTGGTCGATTCGGAGCTGCTGCATCAGCGCGGCGTCCTGCCCGATGCCGTGTTCATCTTCAAGCATGCTCTCATCCAGGAGGCCGCCTACAATTCCCTCCTGAAAAGCACACGTCAGCAGTATCACGAGCGCATCGCGCGCACGATCATCGCGCAGTTCGCGTGCCGAGGCCGAGGCGCAGCCCGAGGTCGTTGCCAATCACTTCAGCGCCGCCGGCACCGCACCGGAAGCAGTGTCCTGGTGGCACCGCGCAGGCCAGCGCGCGGTGCAGCGCGCCGCCTACGCGGAAGCGATCTCGCACTTCAGGAGAGGCCTGGAAGTGCTGGCGAGCCTCCCGGACTCCGCTCAACGCGCGCACACCGAGCTGGGGCTGCAGATCGCGCTCGGCTATGCCTTGATTCCGGTGAAGGGGTGGACCTCGACCGAGACCGCCGCGGCCTTCACCCGCGCCGGCGAGCTATGCGCGCAGATCGGCGAGGTTCCGCAGCTGTTCCCCGCCGTGTGGGGCCTGGGTGCATTCCACTTCGTGCGCGGCGATCAGCACAAGACCCGCGAGGCTGCCGACCAGTGCATGGGCCTCGCACAGCAGACCGGGGACGAAGACAGTCTGATCGAAGCACACTATCTGCGTGGCATGGTGGCTGCCGTCACCGGCGACTTCGCGTCCGCGCGGACCATGCTGGAGCACAGCATAGAGCTGTACGGGCCGGGCAAACGCGATCTGCACACGATGCTCTACGGCCAGGATCCCAAGGCCTCGGCGCTGTCCTGGCTGGCGATGAACCTGTGGGCGCTCGGCTATCCGGACCAGGCTCTGGCGCGCACGCGCGAATCGTTCGCGTTCGTGCAGAGCGTGCACAATCCGTTCGCGCTCGCCCGCAGCGTAGCGGGGATGGGGTTCGTGCATGTCTACCGCCGCGAGCCCCAGCCCGAGGATGGCCCGCTGGGAAAGGCGATCGCGTTGTGCGTTGAACAGGGCTTTCCCTATTTCCAGGCGGTGGTCTCGACCTTCCAGGCCACCAACCTGGCGCTGCTGGGACGACTCGACGAGGCCAAGGTGCTTCTATGCGAGAGCATCGACCGTCTGGGCGAGATCGGCTCGGACCTGTTGATGACCATAATCTCCGGGCATCTCGCTGCGCTTTGCCTCACCCGTGGCGAATACGACGAAGGGTTCGCGGCCGTCGTCAAAGGATTGGAATTGGTGGAGCGAACCGGAGAGCACTGGGGCGAGCCGGAGCTCTATCGCATGCGCGGTGAGCTGCTGCTCGCGGCGAGCGACAACGCCGCGGAAGCGCAAGCGTGCTTCGAGCGAGCCATTCGCACGGCCCGCGGGTTCCAGGCGCGCGCCTACGAGCTGCGCGCCACCACCAGCCTGGCGCGCCTGTGGCGCGCACAAGGCAAGCGCGCCGACGCACGGTCCGCTCTGCGCGCGATCCACGGCTGGTTCACCGAGGGCCTGGAGATCGCCGACCTCAAGGAAGCCGCGGAGGTTGCTGAAGGAGTTGAGCTGAGCAGCTGGTCGTGCGGAGTAATGCGGTATGCGCAAGCCGCGTGCGCGAAGCTGCCACGGGCAGGCCGATGTCCAGGTACTCCTGCGATCTGCGCAAGCTTGAGCGGCAATCGCGCTGTGCTTCCGCGTGAGTGCATGCCGCGTTCCCTGCGCATTCGCGACGACTGTTTGCTCCAGGCTCCCGGCGACGACACTGCGCAGAGCGTTGACGCTTGACGAGTTCAAGCCTCACTATGCAACGATTGTCGTTAAAGAACAACAAACGAGCAGGTTGATCTGGACTAGCCTTGCCCGTCGCCAGGCGGAGTCGGACCGCATGTGCTCGTCTCGTCGACTTTCGCAGGGGCCAAAAGGGCACTGCCGATCAGAAGCTCGCCAAGTCGTCGATCGGAGTACAGTAGATCCAGGGAGGCGCGGTTGGATACTCGACCGGTCCGCGTGCGGCGGCCGCTTGCGCGCTGCGCTTCGTTTCTGCTGCTTACGCTGCCTTAGGAAGTCCAGCGCTGCCAAGTCTCGGCAGCAGATCCCGAACGAACTGCCGGATGTCTTTCAGTCGAGGTATCTGGGCTTACACAGTTGGCAGTCGCCCGTCCACGATCCCACGCGTGGCTGGATCGGCGGCTCGGCGAAGTCCTACGGCGACTCGTGCGCCGCGGCCTGTGCTGCGGGTGGGGGGAGGATGCAGTTCAACGGCTGCGGATACGCTGCTGCCATTCCCCGTCAAGCGGTCTGGGTGTCGGGCTGCGGAGAGCAACGTGCTCGCCCTGCCCCTCGGGATACCGCGTCGGCACATCGAACAACAACTACGGCCAGTGCGTCCGCGTCCCCGTCTCCTGGGTTACGCCGGGTCAGGATCCCGGGCGCGTGCCCCGGGGAGCCGGCGCTCTGCGTCGGGAATCCGTGCGATCCAGCCACCGGGAACAAGTACTTGAGTGGAGGTCGACTATGTAGGCGCCGGACCGTTCCCTCTGCGCTTCGTTCGCTACTACAACAGCCTGGATCTCTCCGAGGCTGGTGCCGGCAACGCACGCACGCGCATGGGATTCAACTGGCGGACCAACCTCGACCGCAGAGTCTCGCTCTTCGCCGTTGGCGGCACGAACTACGTGGAATTCCGCGACGGTCCCGGGCGGAAGCTGCGTATGAAGCAACTATCCGGAGGGTGGACAGGCGATCCGGACGTGGCGGTCTAGCCCTGGCGCGCTCGCCGTCGTTCGGGTGGCAGTATCAAAAACGAGCAGGACGAGACTCGAAACCTACGATGGGGACGGCCGTCTGATCGCCCTCACCGACCGCTCCGGACTGACTCAGACCTTCAGCTATGCCTTCGGCGGCCTTCTCCAAGAGGCGCGCGACCCGTTCGGACGCACGTTGACATTCAGCTACGACCAGAGCGGCAATCTGTCGACGATGACCGATCCGCAGGGAAGATTGTACCGCTATGCGTACGACTTGAATCGACTCGAGACGGTCAGCTATCCCGATGGCAGAACACGCAAGTACGTCTACGGCGAGGCCGCTTACACCGGTGGCGCATCGCTGACGTCCGCGCTCACCGGGATCATCGACGAGAACGGGCAACGCTTTGCAACCTACCGGTATGCAGCCACCGCCAAGGTTGTAGGAAGCGAGCACGCCGGCGGCGCGGAGCGCGTGAGTCTCACGTATCAAAGCGACTCGCTGACCCAAGTCAGCGATGCCTTGCAGACGGCCAGGCAGTACGAGTTCGAGATGGCATTCGGCGTCAAGCGCAACGTGGCCATCCGGCAACCCTGTGTGGACTGTCCGGCTGGCGTCGCCGAACGCACGACAGCGTACGACGCCAGCGGCAATGTAAGCGCCAGGACGGACTTCAACGGCCACCTCACGTGCTACATATACGATCTGACTCGCAACCTGGAAATTCGCCGAACCGAAGGAATGACCGGAGCGTCCTGCCCAGGCACTCCGACCAACGCCTCACGAACCACCACGACCGAGTGGCACCCATCGTTCCGTCTTCCCAGACGTGTTGCAGCACCTCTCGCGATCACTACTTACACCTACGACGGTACGACTGGCTATCCCTTGGCCAAGGCGATTCAACCAACAGCCGATGTCAACGGGGCCGAAGGATTCGACGCACATCCTGTCGGTCCGTCGAGAACGTGGAACTTCTCCTACACCTACGACGCCAACACACCGGGTTTGGTGCGAGAAATAGCGGTGGACGGTCCCCGAAGCGATGTAGCGGATACCACCAGCTATGCATTCGACGAGCGCGGCAATCTAGTATCGATCACGAATGCCCTGGGACACTCGGTCACTCTCGGCGCATACGATGCCGATGGCCGCCCCGGCCAAGTGACGGATGCAAATGGTCTGGTAACCGAAGTGAGCTACGACGCGCGCGGGCGCCTGACATCGCGCGATGTCGGCGGCGAGATGACCAGCTACGAATACGACGGCGTCGGGCAACTCGTCAGGCTGACCACACCCGGCGGCTACCAGCTGACGTATACCTATGACGCCGCGCATCGCCTGACACAGATTCGGGATGTCCACGGTAACAAGGTCGTTTACACCCTCGACGCGATGGGCAATCGCGTCAAAGAGAATCTGTTCGATCCTTCCGGAATCCTGAGCCAGGCGCACACGCGGGAGTTCGATGCGCTGAACCGGCTGGCCAAAGACTTCGGCTCCACACTGCCGAGCGTCCAGGTTACGGGCTATCGATACGACCCCGCGGGCAACCTCACCAGGATCGTCGATCCGCTCGGCCGGACAACTTCCATGAGCTATGACGCCTTGGATCGTCTGATTGCCCTAACCGACCCAGCTGCCGGTCTCACCCGGTTCGACTATGACCTGCGCGACGAGATCGCCGGCGTAACCGACCCGCGTGGCCTCACCACAACTTACCAACGCGACGGACTCGATAACCTCCACAGCCAAGCCTCGCCCGACACGGGGACGACCGAGAACACCCACGACGATGCCGGCAACCTCACTTCCAACACAGATGCCCGCGGCGTCGTGACCACCTATACCTACGATGCCCTTAACCGGCTCACACAAGCGGTGTTCAGCCCGCCAAGCGGCTCCCCTCTGGCGAGCCTCACTCACAGCTACGGATACGACCAGGGCGTCAACGGGATCGGCCGACTGACCCGCATTACCGATCCGACTGGCACTACGATGTTCGCCTACGATGCGCACGGCCGGCTCACCCAGGACACGCGCGTCATCGCCGGGGTGAGCTACACCACCTCGTACCGCTTCGACAGCGCCGGGAAGCTAGTCGGCCTCACCTACCCCAGCGGACGCAAGGTCGACTACACCCTGGACAGTCTGGGGCGCATCAGTGCCATCACCACCACGCGAGGCAATACTTCCCACCTAGTGCTCGCAGCGGTCAGCTACCGCTCCTTCGGCGAAGCGCAGTCGTTCGTGTTCGGCAACGGCCAGCCCTACAGTCGCAGCTTCGACCTCGATGGGCGCATCGCCGGCTACACGCTGGGTGACCTCACTCAACAACTGACCTGGGATGCTGGCAGTCGTGTTACCGGATTCGGTAATGCGAACAGCTCGGCTACACGACGAGTCGACTACGACGGTCGGCTGAGGTTTCGTCACTGAGGTCTGAGAAGCGCACTTCTGACAGAAGGCGCGTGACCTCTTCGGAGAACATCTCGTACACGGAACGTCACATCTTGGCGTACCGGCGAGTAGTGATCAGTTCTGAACGAGGACGGCGTTCCCGAGAAGCCGACACTGCAATACGGTGAACCCCACGCAGGGACGACGACAAGGATGGTATCGGTAATCGCCATGGAGACGTGAGACGCAACGATCCGTAGCACGCTTCGAAACGAGTCGACTGCAATCGCCAGCTCGGCGCCAGAGCCGACCAAGTCGAGGAGTTCGCTTGGGGTCGTTTCATTGCGCGCCTTGCCAGGTCGCGCACTTCGAATTTTCATGCTACGAACCAGCAGATGAAACGGCTCAAAGTCCAGCATCCGCTGCTGCTTTCTGAAGTCGCGGAAGTCGGCGTATCTGCGAATGCGAACAGCACGCGGGATCTTCACGTTCTCAATCAATACGGGCAGAATTGTCAGCCCCGAACGCGTACAAGGGCGCTGCCGCCGGTGGCGGATACGGAGCAGCGGAGAGCGGCGCAGGCGGGGCGCACGTGTCGCCGTTGAACTCCGTCTTCTCCAGACTGTCTTGGCAGAGCACACGCCTATCGGAATTCGAGCGCCTTGTGCTCCAGAGCGTTCGGATAGCCATACTTGCCGGCGATGTAGGCGTGCGCCGGGACGGGCAGGTGCAGGCCATCCAGACAAAGTTCAGCGTCTTCCGGAAGGGTACTCAGAAGTCAACTTCTACCGAATGAGAAGTCGTCGTCCAACCTTTGATACCGAGCTAGCCTTTCCAAACAAGACGGAAGAGTTCTGGCACGAAAGGTTTGTCTAAAGAGCTATGGGACATGAATACGAAGGGGGGCATGGATTGTGGACCGGAGCAGCTTCGTTAGCGAGGCTCTTGAACTATAGGTGAACGCTTAGGTCAGCGGCCCCGCTTCCCCGTCGTTCGTAAGCATGCCCATCTTCAACCGGAACAACCGCTCGTCCGCGAGCCGCAGACGCCGGCTGACCTCGCGGCCCAGGTTCATCTGGATCAGGGCGAACTGCTCCAGGTCTTTTTCGTACAAACCGTAGAACGCACTGGAGGTCAACTCGAGCGCGCTGCACGCATCCAGCGCGCGCACGCTGGCGCTGCGCGGAAACAGGTCCATCAAGGCCATCTCGCCAAAGCAATCCCCTGGTCCCAACTCGCACAGGAGATGCTCGCGTCCGTTCCAGAGCTTGAGCACCGCCACGCGGCCGGTTTCCAGCACGAACAAAGACTGGGCCTGATCCTCCTCGCGGAAGAAGTAGGCGTCGGCGCGAACCGACACTGTCGAGGCCTGCCCGACGAGGAACTCCAGCACGTCGGTGCGGATGCCGCCGAAGATCGGCATGCGCTGGAGGGCGGCAACGCGGGCAGGTTCCATGGCTGGACCAGACGGGGTGAGTCGCCAGGCCGACATGCTAGCCTCATTTGGACATCGCTACCCGTTGCTGCCTCCGGCGCGGCTGCCAAGCGGGGGACCGGAGTAAGGTAGACTTGCACGTCTGCATTACCCGTCCTGGACCGGGCGCACCAGCGCAACCGGCCTCGAGAAGCAGTCCGAACCATGTTGCAGTACGCTCATCCCCGCGCCCGAGTGGGCCCGGCGGCAATGCTCGCGGGCACACGCGCCCGAGTTTCGCCAGCCGCTTGCTGACCATGTATCAAGCCCACTTCGGCCTGCGCGAGCTGCCGTTCGGCATCACGCCCGACACCAGCTTCGCCTTCTCCGGCACCTCCCACCAGGAGGCGCTGAACACCCTGCTGGTCGCGGCCAGCAGCGGCGAGGGCTTCACCAAGATCACCGGCGAGGTGGGGACCGGCAAGACCATGCTGTGCCGGCGTTTCATGGCCGCCCTCGACGACGGTTACGTCTGTGCGTACCTGCCCAACCCGTTGCTGGAGCCCAAGGGCCTGATGCATGCGCTGGCCCATGAGCTGCGTCTGCGCCTCAGGGCGCGCGGCGACCTGCAGGTGGCGATCCAGCAGCTGGGAAAGTCGCTGCTCGGCTACGCCGAGGACGGCAAGCGCGTGCTGGTGTGCATCGACGAGGCCCAGGCCCTGCCGCCCGACACGCTGGAGGCATTGCGCCTGCTGACCAACCTGGAAACGGACAAGCGCAAGCTGGTGCAGGTGTTCCTGTTCGGCCAGCCGGAGCTGGACGCGATGCTGGCGCAGGATTCCTTGCGCCAGCTGCGCCAGCGCATCACCTGCGAGTACCGGCTGCAGGGGCTGACCAAGCCGGAGCTGCTGCTGTATCTGGCACACCGGTTGCGCGTGGCAGGCTATTCTGGACGCCCACTGTTCACGCGCGGCGCCGTCGACCATCTATACAACGCCAGCACGGGCGTGCCGCGGCTCGTCAACGTTCTGGCTCACAAGGCTCTGCTGCTGGTGTACGGCGAGGGGGGCCAGGAAGTGGAGACCAGACACGTCAAGGCTGCGGTCAAGGACACCTCTTCCGCACACCGCCCGCGCTTCCCCTGGTGGCGGCCCCGCGCACGCCGCTCCGAGTCGTAGGCGGCTGCTGGAGCGCGTTCACGTTCCCTGCAGCAGCCGCTGCGCGAGCCGCGGCGTCAGCTCGATGATGCGGTCGATGGTCATTCGCACGTGGGCTTCGACCGCTGCAGCGTTCGTTGCATAGTCCGGAATGACGTCGTCGATATCGGGAAGCGGGGCGCCCGGCAGGCCGCAGGCTTCCGTGAAGAGCAGCGCATCGCGGCGATCGAAGCGCTCGGCCAGCACCACCCGATGGTCCGTGCTCATCGCGATCACCAGACCAGCCTCCCGCAGCATCGGTGCCGTCAGAGTCCGCCTCTGATGGCGGCTGACGTCGAGCCCTCGCGTGTGCAGATAGTCGGCGACGACAGGCTTCACCACATGCGGGAAATCCTCGGTTCCCGCAGAGCAGACCGCGATCTCGCTCGACGCACCCAGGGCCCGGCGCAGCGCGTACTCCGCGGTGAGGCTGCGAAAGATGTTGCCGGTGCAGACGAACAGGACCGCGCTGCATGCGCCTACTTCGACGTGCTTCACCAGCTGCCTGGGTCCGACTTCCCCGCCGTAGACGTTGCCCTTCGCATCGACCGCCAAGCCCTCCGCGGCGCTCGTTCCTTTCATCTCGAGCGGATCGGGGATGAAGTACAGTACGCGGCCGTCCTCGAGGCGGCCGATGCGAATGCCGCGCTTCCATCCCGGGTGCGTTGCAGCCGGGAATCCGTTCGATTCCGAGTCCGTCACGTAGACCAAGCCGTCGCGGATGTAGATTCCGCTGGGCCGGCTGAACTGTTTCCACTCAGCGATGAACGTCCCGTCCTGGCCGAGAATCTGGATGCGCATGTTGCCGCGATCGGCGACGAACAGCCGGCCCTGCGGATCCATCGCGATATCGTGGGGCGTGCGGAACTCCACCGGCCCGGTTCCCCAGCGGCCGAAGGACTTGACGAACGTGCCGTCCTTGGTGAACTTCGAGATGCGCCCGACGGTGCTGGGTCCGGCAGTGTCGAGCTGACCGGAATGGCCTTCGGCGACGAAGATGTCGCCGTTGGGCGCGGTCACCACGCTGGTGGGCTCGGTCAAGGCGTGCGGCGGATCGCCGGCGACTCCCGGCGTGCCGAGCGTCAACAGCACCTTCCCTTCGGGGCTGAACTTGACCACGGTATGCCCCTTGCCCTTCGCGTCCGGACTCTTCTGGAGCTCGCGTTCGTTCGCGCCCCGCGCATCGACTACCCACACGTTGCCGTCCGCGTCGACGTAGCTCTTGTGCGGGAAGACGAACAGGTTCGCCCCGAAGCTCTTCACCACTTTTCCGGATGCGTCGAGCTTGAGCACAGGCGGGACTTTGGAGGCCGCGCAACTATCGTAGGCAAACGGCGATTCGCCCGGCGGGGTATCGGGGTTCGCGCCACAGCGCGTCGCCACCCAGACCGATTCACCGTCGGGGTCGATGGCCACGCCGTTCAAAGCGCCCCAGTTGCCCCCCTGCGGAGGCTGTCCCCACGGCGCGATCGTCCGGTACGGATTGGGCAGATCGTTGATGGGCTGGGGATCAGCTTCCGCATAGGCGTGGGCACCGCACAAGGTCAGCGCAGCGCCCGTCGCAATCAGGAACAGCTGTCGATGTCTTTGCAACATGAGACGACTCCAAGAGAGAACTTTGAGTTACGGTGAGCGCCGAACTGGGATCTATTAGTAGTGGACTGTAACGACCGATTCGGTACTGCCCTGTGCCGTACCCCTCACCCCTGCCCTCTCCCACAAGGGGAGAGGGAGAATTCGCTGCTACTCCTGAATCATAAAATACTGTTACGGCCACTAGAGGGACACAAAAGCCTGGGTTCCCGCTGTGCGGGACACGACAATACAGGATTTGCTGAGACTTCCTCTACCGGGCTTTTGTTTCCGCTGGAGACCTATTCTGGCGCCGCCTCGTAGTCGAACGGCATCGCCGTCTCCAGCACCCGGTCGGGCGTGCGCTCGCGCTCGGCTTGCTCGCGCTGCGCCGTCGGACTTGAGCTGCGCTTCCATGTAGGTGCCGAGGTAGCGGCCGCGGGCGGCCATGTTGCGGCCCACTCGCAGGCGTCGCGCTTCGAAGGCGGCGAGTCCAGCGTCGAGAGTCGTCGCCGCTGCGGTCCAGTTCCGACCAGCGCGAGCGCATCGCCGCCAGCCTTGGGCACGCCCATCGCCACGTGCGGACGGGCGACGAATGCGGCATCGCCGATCAGCGCCACGCGCCCCACGACGAGGCGCGGAGACTCCAGGTCCACGATCGGCTGGAAGAAGTGCAGTCGGGCGCACTCGACCGCTTCGGCGAACAGGGGTGCCAGGACCTTGCGCGCCATCGCCACCATCTCATTGCGCACGGCGGCGCTGAGCAGCGCAGGAGGAATGCCATCCGCGTGATAGCGGCCTTGATCGTCGGTCAGCATGCGGGGCAGCTCGTCGGCTTCGCGCACCGGGTGGTACCAGACCACGTTGTACTGCCTGCGCCCCGGCTCGACGCTGTGGTCGGGGCCCGGCACCGGGTAACCGATGCCCTGCTCGCCGGGGGCCGCGCACAGGGCGTAGCGATTGAACAGAAGCGCGTGCGCGCGCGCCGACAACGCTGTCTCGTCGGTCAGGCAACGCCAGGCCACGTAGCCGGGATAGAACGGCTTGACGTCTGGCAGCACCTGGCCGCGCACCGTGGAGCGCAGTCCGTCAGCGCCGACCAGCAGGTCGCCGTCCATCCGTTCGCCGCCGACAAAATGCGCGCTCACCCCGGCGTCGCTTTGCTCGATGCGCTCCAGCGTGACGCCGCTGTGATAGCGATCCGCCGGGAACACCGCCTTCAGCAGCTCGAACAGCCGGCGCCACGACGTCATCGCTTGCGCGAAGGTGCGCTCGGCGAGCACGTTGCCGGCGCGGTCGAAAACGATGCGCCCCGGGAGCATGATCCCGTAGCGCTCCTCCGGCTCTTCGACGCCCGCGGCCCGGAACACGTCGACCAGGCCGGGCAGGATCGTGATGCCGGCGCCGCGACCTTCCAGCACGCCGTCGGTGCGCTCGAAGATGTGCACGTCCCAGCCGCTGCGGTGGAACAGGTTGCCGGCGATCAGACCGCCGAGCGAGCCGCCGATGATGAGAACCCGGCGACGCACAGAATGCGAACGGTCTGCCATGCTTGTGCTTGCGCTCAATCGACGCGGTCGGTCGACAGTCCGGACAGCTGCTCGGCGAGCTTGATGCTCGCGGTGTAGTCCTCGTCGCCGTAGCCTGCACCTATGACCGTCTGCATGAGCTGGCGCGTGGCGGCAGTGAGCGGCATCGGCACACCGTTGGTGCGGGCCGTCGCCAGCATCAGGTCGACGTCCTTGAGGATCAGCCGTGTGGTCATGGTCGGCGTGAAATCGCGCGGCTTGAGCAACGCGACTTTCGCCTTGAGCCACGGAGAGGTGAGCGTGCTCTGCGCCAGCGTGTCGAGCATGAGGTTCCAGTCCAGGCCGGCCTTGCGGCCCAGTGCCAACGCCTCGGCCATCGCCTGGGCGAAGTTGACCACCAGGGCGTTGACCACCAGCTTCATGACGCGCGCCTCCTCCCCCGCTCCCAGGTACACCTGCGCGTTGCTGAACGTCTGCACCACCGGTTTCACCCGCTCCCAGGCCGATTGCGGGCCGGACACCAGCGCGGTGACCTCGCCGCGCTGCGCCGACGCGGCGTTGCCCGAGATCGGGACGCGCAGGTAGGGCACGCCGCGCTCGTCCGCCTCCCGCGCGACCTCGGCTGACGCCTCGACCGACACGGTGCTGGTGTCGACGAAGACAGCGCCTGGCCTGAGGTTCGCCAGCACTCCGTCGGCGCCAAGCGCAATCGCGCGCAGCGCTGCGTCGTCCGGAATGCTCGAGAACACCACGTCCGCTTCGCGCGCACACTCAGCCGGGCTCGCTGTTTCCCGCGCACCTCGCGCGACCAGCTTCTGCCGGCTCGCCGCGCTGCGCGAGCACACCCGCACCGGATAGCCGGCCGCGAGGATGAAGCCTGCCATCGCGCCACCCATCCGGCCCGCACCGATCCAGCCTATGGTTGGAAGTGTTGCCATTGGCGTTCTCCGTCGTTCACTGCCTTCACCTCCTTCACGCGCCCCAGGTAGTAGCTCTTCACCAGCTCGCTCTCGCGCAGCTCGGCGAGGTCGCGGCCTTCGAAAGCAATCTCGCCGTGCACGATGATGTAGCCGCGGTCGGCGATGCGGCTGGCCTCGTGGAAATTCTGCTCGGCCATCAGCACGGTCAGCCCGAACTGCTGCCTTGAGCTGGCGGATGATGTTGATGGTCTGGATCACCAGCGCCGGCGACAGCCCGACCGACGGCTCGTCGACGAGCAGCATGCGCGGCGCCGACATGATCGCACGCGCGATCGCCAGCATCTGCTGCTGGCCGCCGCTCATGCTCCCGGCGAGCTGGCGGGCGCGCTCCTGCAGCACCGGAAACACCTCGTAGCACAGCGCGAGGTTGCGCCGGATCGCGGGACGGGCAGCGTGCACGGAAGGCGCCGAGCAGCAGGTTCTCCTCGACCGTGAGCTTGGGGAACAGCCGACGGCCCTCCGGGACCAGCGCGATGCCCAGCGCCACGATCTCCTGCGGCGGCTTGCCGGTCAGGTCGATGCGCTCGCCGTCGAGCTCCAGCGCCACCGTCCCGCTGGAAGGCGACACCAGGCCCATGATGCACTTCATCAGCGTGCTCTTGCCGTTGCCGTTGGTGCCGAGCAGGGCCACGGTCTCGCCCTGGGATACCTGCAGCGACACGCCGTGCAGGGCGCGCACTGCGCCGTAGCCTGCCTCCAGGTTGTCGACGGTGAGCCTAAGCACCGAGGTAGACCCTGCGCACACTGGCGTCGGCGGCCACCTGCGGCCGGCGTGCCCTCGGCCAGGATCTGTCCGGCGTCCAGGCACACGACGCGCTCGGAGAAGCGCATGATCGCGCGCATGATGTGCTCGATCATGATGATGGTGACGCCACGCTGGTTGACGCGCAGGACGATCGCGAGCATCTCGTCGACTTCGAGCGCGGACAATCCGGCCATCACCTCGTCGAGGATCAGCAGGCAGGGTCGCGACGCCAGCGCACGCGCCAGCTCCAGCTTGCGCAGCTCGACCTGCGAGAGCGTGCCGGCCGAGCACGTCGGCCTTCGCCGCCAGCCCCATCTCCGCGAGGATCGCCAGCGCCTCGCCGCGCACGTCGGCGAGATGCAGCGAGCGGCGGTGCGTGACGTACTCCAGCGGCACCGCGACGTTCTCGGCCAGCGTCATGCTCGCGAACGGCCGCGGGATCTGAAAGCTGCGCGCGATCCCCAGCCGCGTGCGCCGGTGCGCGGGCAGCCGCGTCACCTCGGCCCCGTCGAGCGCGATGAAGCCGGCGTCGCTGCGCAGCGAGCCGCTGATGCAATTGATCAAGGTGGTCTTGCCCGATCCGTTCGGCCCGATGATGCCCAGCCGCTCGCCGCGGCGCGCGCTCGAGGCTCACGTCCGAGAGCGCGGTGAAGCCGCCGAAGCGCTTGCTGACACCCCTGACCTCGAGCAAGGGCGTCGCGTCATCGGTTCGATCCTCCGCGCCGCGACAGCCGCCGGATCAACCCGAGGATCCCTTGCGGCGCAACCACCACGAACGCGACCAGCACGACTCCGACCACCAGGACGTTCAGCTCGGAGGAGATGGTCACGGTCACGACCTGCTGCACCGTGCCGAGCAGGACTGCGCCGATGACCGGGCCGAGCCAGCTCGCGGTCCCGCCGATGATGGGCATGGCCAGCGCGGACACGGCGTAGTTCAGGCTGAAGGCCGACACCGGCTCGATGAAGCTCGTGTACAGCGGAAACGGCGCACCCGCCACGCCCATCAGCGCTCCCGACAGCGTCGCAGCCACGAGCTTGAGCCTCAGCGTGGGCACGCCCACCGACTCGGCGGCCTCCTCGTTGTCGCGGATGGCGCGCAACCCCCGCCCGATCCAGGAGATCTCGACGAAGCGCGCCATCGCCACAGCCAGTACGGCGAAACAGGTCATCGCCACGAACAGCATGCGATTGTAGGAGGCAAACCCGGCCGGGAGTGCTGCGGCTGGAAGATCGCGATGCCCCGCGCGCCGCCCACGAGACCCCAGTTGATCACCACGGTCTCGCAGATGACGGCGATGGCAACCGTGGCGATCGAGAAGAAGATTCCGCGCAGACGCAGCGTGAGCGCACCCACCAGGAAGCCCATCGCACCGGTGACCGCTGCGGCCGCGACGACCTGCACCAGCAACGGCGCCTGGAAGGCCTGGATGAGAGCAACCGGAGGTATACGCGCCGACGGCGAAGAACGCCCCCGAGCCGAAGTTCACGTAGCCGGCATAGCCGCCGAGGATGTTCCAGGCGGTGGCGAGCACCACGAACTGCAGCACCACGTAGCCGGCGAAGAACACGTACTCGTTGTCGACCACACGCGTGAGCAGCAGCGCAACGAGCACCGCCACCACCGCGGCACGATGAATCCGCTCCACTTGTCCATGCCGGCCTCAGCGCCCGAACAGGCCGGCGGGACGCACGGCCAGCACCAGCAGCAGCATGCCGAACGCCACTGCCGGGCGCCCATGACGCACCCAGCGAGGTCAGCACCAGGCTCTCCGCAACACCCAGGATGAGCCCGGCCGCGAGCGTGCCCGGCATGCTGCCCAGCCCCGCCAGCACCGCCACGCAGAACGTGCGCCCGATGTACAGGCGCCCCAGCCCCGGCTCCACCGGGCCGACGATGATCAGCAGCGCACCGGCCAGCGCGCAGGTCCCCGTGGCGATGCCGAACGCCCACTGCTTGATGCGGATGGGATCGGCGCCCATCAGCGCCAGCGCGGTCTGGTCCTGCGCCACCGCCTTGATGGCGCGTCCGGTGAAGGTTCGCGACAGGTACAGCGACAGCCCGACGGTGAGCAGCAGCGCGACTCCGAACGCTACCAGCATCCGGGTCGGCACCCGCATGTCGCCCAGCTGCACGCTCTCGCCGATGTAGGGCGCATCGACCATGCGCTGGTCGACACCGAAGACGACGGATCAGCCCGACCTCGACGATGAAGGCGACGCCGAAGAAGAAGGCGAGCCCGCGCAGGCCGGCGTCGCTGCCGCGCCGCTCGAACACGGCATGATAGAAGCGGTAGAGGGCCAGCCCGACCAGGAAGAACACCGGCATCAGCAGCGCGCCGGCCAGCAGCGGGTCCACCCCGTACTGGCCGAGCACGTAGACGCCGTAGGCACCCAGCACCAGGAAGGCCGGATGCGCGATGTGCGGCACGTCGAGCAACCCGAAGGCGACCGACAGCCCGACGCTCATCGCCGCGTAGAAGCAGCCCAGCAGCAGGCCGGCGACGAGCGCCTCGATCAGCAGCTGGAGTCGGCATGCTTCCGTCCCGGCCCGCGGCGATGAGTTCCACCGCCGAGCAACAGCGTGGCGCGTATCGGCTGGTTCAACGACCTCCCCTCCGTCTCGTCCGGCGCGGCTGGGCAGTGCCCGCCACGCTCTCTATCCGGTCGCTTCGAGGGGTTCGACTGTACCAGCTACGCGGCTTCACGGCCAACAGCATCATTGCGGACGACGCGAGCCGCGGTTGACTCTTCCTCGGGCGTGACGGCGTCCTTGACCCGAGCGTCAGGCCTCACGTCTCTCGCCGCGACGCGCCGCGGCAGCATGACGATGAAGATCGTGCCGCGGCCCTCGTGGCTGCGGCACAGGATGCGTCCGCCCATGGCGCGCAGGATCGATTCGCTGACCGACAAGCCGATGCCCTCGTGTCCCTCGCCCTTGGTGGTGAAGCCGGGCTGGAACAGGCGGCGTATCGACTCGGGCGGGATGCCCTTGCCGGTGTCGGTGACCTGCAGCAGCACGAAGGGTTCGCCGCCGAGGTTGACGTTGTCGGCCGTAGCCATGGTGAGCCGGCCGCCGCCGGGCATCGCTTCGACCGCATTGTTGAGCAGGTTGAGGATGACCTGCTTGAGCCCCACCGGGTCGCCTTGCAGGACGGGAATCTGCGGATCGAGCTGTTGCTGCACCTCGATGCCGCGGCCCGCGGTCAGCGTCTCGCCGGTGAGCATCATCACCTCGCGCACCGTGGCGTTGAGATCGACGCGCGCGGCCTCGACCGCTCTCGGCCGCCAGCGGGACACCCATGCGCTGCACGATGCGCGCGATGCGGTCCAGCTCCTCGTTGAGGATGCCGAGCTCTTCGCGGTACTGGCCGGTATCGCCCAGCTTGTTGCCCAGCACCTTGAGGTAGTTCTTCACCACGGACAGCGGATTGCTGGCTTCGTGCACGACGCGCTTGCCGAGTGCCTGGAACTGCGCGGTCAACGCATTGCGCAGCCGCTCCTGTTGCTGGCGCGCCTGCTCTGCCTGCACCACCGCGGCGCCGGCGGACGCAGCCAGGCGTGCCAGCAGCGCGCCCTCGGCGGGTTGGTCTTCACTCCACGCCGACGCCAGCCCGAATACCGCGACGCCCTGCAAGCGCTCGCCGACCAGCAGCGGCAGGCACAGCAGGCCTTCGCTTCCCAGCATCCGGGACAGGATGCGGTCGAGTGCGCTGCCCCGCGTAGTCACCGCTGGACCGAACGCGTGCACCAGGCGCTTCTCGCGCGCCGCCTGCGCGATCAGGCTGCGGGAGGACTCGGTCCGGACTCTCAGCTCGGCCAGCTCGGGCGGGTCGCCGGTCAGGGGCGTGCCCGCCAGGCTGCTGCCCGTGCCCGTCGGTCATGAAGAAGAAGTGCTGCTCGAGCCGCGTCAGCAGCCGCCATGCGCGGCGCAGCCGCTCCAACGCCGCGAGGCCGTTGCCCGCTGCGGCCAGCGCCTGGTACAGGATCTGGCGGAATGCAACTTCGCCGACTGCCTCGCCGAGATCGGCCCAGGCGTCGCGTCGATGCGGCGCCAGCTGGTCGCGCACGCGGCACGGCGTCCCACGTCCCGGCGAGCATATCGGACGCGCCGGTCCCGCGCGCAGTGTCGAGCCCGACGGGCAACTGGCGCGTCGCAGCCAGCGCTGCCTCGGCTGCATGCGCAACCTGCTGCTGCTCGAGACCGAGCAGCTCTTTCCCGAGCACGCGGGCAGACTCCGAAACGCCGCCGTCGGCGATCGCGAGCGCAACCTTCAGCGCCCGCGCTACGAAGGGTGCATCCACGAGCAACTCGGCCGGCTCCTTGCGCAGCCGCAGCGCGTCGGCCACGAAGGGCGGAAGCCAGCCGCGGCCGATCCAGGCACCTTCGGTCTCGGCGAGCACCATGATCGTGGTCTCGCTGTCGGACCAGGATAGATCCTGGGCCCGAGCCGCGGGCATGTGCGCGCCGCCGGCGTGTCGCGCCAGCGTGCCCACGTCGCACAGCAGACCCGCGAGATAGCACTCCTGCTCGGGTTTGTTCGCCGCGCGCGCCAGTGCGGCGGCCGTCTCGGCACACACCAGAGAGTGCCGCCAGATCTGCGCCAAGCGTTCGGCGTCCGTGTCGGTCGGGCCGGCGGCCACCTGGCGCGTGGCTCGCAGCAACGCATAGGCCTGCAGCAGGTCGCGGCCCAACGCGTCGATGCACGCTTCCATGGAGAAGCCGCGCGATGGATCGGGGTAGCCGGTTCCAGCCAGCACCGCGCGCAGCACGGCGAGCGTCAGCGCGGGATCGGTGAGGATCACGCTCGCCAGCGCCGCCGACGTCGTGCTCGTGTCCGCCAAGGCGGCCAGCAGCCGGCTCAGCACTCGCGGATTCGCCGGAAGCTCCGGGACGCTCAGCTGCGCCCCTTCCCCTGCCCTTGTCATCTGGTCTCTCGAACGTGATCGGGTTCGCCCGGACCGCTGGGCGATCGCGAGGCTGCGAGGATCTACAGACCCCTCGCGCCTCGTTCTTGTTGTGACCCAGGCACCGTCTCATGATCCAGTTGGCATAACAACAAGCGTCAAAGCGCATGTGTCGCCTGTGTGACCGATTGGGGCAGATATGTCATGAACTGCTTCCGCTTTGTCGAGAAACCTAGGGCGAGACTGTGTTGCGAAGTGTGGGACGCCAATCCTGCGGCCCGGCTAGAATGGGCGCGGCGCGGGGCGTTCGAAGGGTGCTGCCTGTCGCACTCGCTCGGCGGATGGCAGTCGAGGGCGATCCTGGACAGCCAGACGAACGAATGACCTGCGGAGAACCTGGAGGAGCCAGTCGTGAACGAAGTCATCTTGCATCACTATCCGCTGTCGCCGGTGTCCGAGAAGGTGCGCGTCGCGCTGGGCATCAAAGGGCTCGCGTGGCGCTCGGTGGAGATTCCGCGCCTGCCGCCCAAGCCCGACGTGATGCCGCTCACCGGTGGCTACCGCCGCACGCCGATCATGCAGATCGGCGCGGACATCTACTGCGACAGTCAGTGCATCCTGCGCGAGCTGCAGCGGCGCTTCCCCGAGCCGACTTTCTATCCCGGCGGCGCCGACGGCCTGCCGTGGGGAATCAGCCGCTGGACCGACGCGCTGTTCGACGTCGCCGTGCGGCTTTCGCTCGGAGCCAATGCGGCTCAGCTTCCCGAGGCCTTCGCGACGGACCGCGTGCGGCTGTTCCTCGGCCCGAACGGCGACCTGAAGAAGCTGCAGGCTGATCTGCCGCACATCGCTGCGCAGCTGCGCGCGCAGTTCGGCTGGATCGATCAGCGGCTCGCCGGCGGGCGCCGCTTCATGCTCGGCAACGACCCCGGGCTTCCGGACGCGCTCGCCTACTACCTGGTGTGGTTCGTGCGCGCGCGCTGGCAGGGCGGGCCGGCGCTGCTGTCGGAGTTTCCCGCGCTGGAAGCGTGGGAGCAGCGCGTGAAGGAGATCGGCCACGGCCGCCCGTCGCCGATGAGCTCCGGCGAGGCGCTCGACGTCGCCCGCGCCGCCGAGCCGACGACTCCCGAGCAGCCCGATCCACGCGACCCGCAGGGGCTGGCGCCGGGCCAGCGGGTCACCGTCGTCGCGGACCTCGACAGCGGCGAGGCGCCGGTAGCCGGCGCGGTGCGCCTGGTGACTCGCGACAGCATCGCGATCCTGCGCGACGATCCGCGCGTGGGCACGGTGTGCGTGCACTTCCCTCGCGTGGGTTATCGCGTGACGCGCTGCTTGAACTCGATCTCCTCCCCTCACCGGGGAGGGAAGTCTCGGCAGCTACGCGTGCGCTGCCCCTTCCCTCCCGAGAGGGCGACTGCAATCGCCTCAGGCCGTCAGCCGTGCCGCTTCAGGCTGTCCACGGGCGCCTGGGCACGCTCGCGCATGCCGTAGTCGCGCAGGACCGCAGCCACGCGCAGCCGATAGTCGCTGAACACACCGCCACGGCCTTTGGCCTGGGCACGCCGGTGGTCGTCGAGGTTGCGCCAGTTCTTCACCGCGTCCTCGTCGCGCCAGAACGAGAGCGACAAGTACTTGCCCGGGGCTGGTCAGGCTCTCGAAGCGCTCGATGGAAATGAACCCGTCCATGCGCTCCAGCTCGGCGCGCAGGCCGGCCGCCAGGTCGAAGTACTCGTTCGCCCGGCCCTCGGCGGGCCACACCTCGAAGATCACTGCGATCATGCTGACCTCCCCTCGGATCAACCGGATGATGCCGCGCTATTGTGCAGGAACCAAAGAAAAAGCCCCGCATCTGCGGGGCTTTTTGGGTTGGACTCGGTCGCCGCTCAGGCGGCGCGCCCCGCGAAGCTGCCGGTGCGGGCGGGTGCGGAGTCTTTGTGCCGGAAGCTGATGCGCGCCTTGGAGAAGTCGTAGGGGGACATCTCCAGGTTCACGCGGTCCCCGGCGAGGATGCGAATGCGGAACTTGCGCATCTTGCCGGAGGCGTAGGCCACCACTTCGACGCCGTTCTCGAGGCGCACGCGAAATACCGCGTTCGGCAGCACTTCGGTGACGGTTCCCTCAAGCTCAACCAGCTCTTCTTTCGCCATTCACTTATCCCTTTTTGTCGGTGCGCCGCGGGCCGGTGCGGCCGGGCGCTGCTGCTGTGGAGGATTCGGCCGCCGGCCCGCCCGCGCGCCTGCGCAGCGTCGGAGGAAGATCCCCCACCGTGCCGAAGGCGGTTCGCCAGGATCATCTCGGTCGCTTCACGTGGGGTCAGGGGCCTGGCCATCGGAGTACCTCCATGTCGGATTTGGACAAACAAAAGCCCTCGGCCGGGTCCACGACCGAGGGCTCTGCACGAGGGGTATTATACCGCGCCGCGCCGCGCGGCTCAAGCCGGCGGGAGGTTCCTTGTCCCGTCAACGGAGGGCGGAACCCCCAACGCCGCCGATCATTACCCGCAGGAATCTACGATAGACCTCACTTGACAACCTTCAGATGAAAGACGTTGTCTGTCGGGTTGCCACCGAAGACGCTGCGGATACGCAGCGTGTGCTCGCCGGGCGACAGCCCCTGCACAAAGAAGAAGTAGCCATCGGTCACGCCGAGTTGCGGCGAGCCGGTGACGCACCCATCGAGCCCCAGGAGATCAGCCGCGGCAGTGAATGAATAGAGTCCCGAACTGACCCGGCGCAGCTGCAGCGGCTCCCCGTCAAGATCCGCCTGCGCTCCTGTGACCAATTCATCGACGATCTGTGCGGCTCCCTCGCTCAGGAAGTTTTCGATCGTCTGCCCGGGTGCCGGTTGGAAGGGTGGCGGTTCTGGGCAGGGATAGTCGTTCAGGTAGCCTGCGACCGGGCCGAAGAGCGCCTTCCCGAACGGTATCGTGCACTGAAGCGTGTTTGTTCCCGCAGGTCCGTTGATGAACCACACCGGCCCTTCCTGGTTGACCCCGCACTGGGTACCGGCAGTGTCATTGATCGGATTGACATTGAGCGGAATCGACATGAACCAGCGCGACCACCGCTGGCTCCACTGCGCCAGCAAAGGCGATCCGCTCCCGTGATGACGCACCGTACTGCCAGCGTTACTTCTCGCCGCGTCGCGTCGCAAGTCGTCCCCTCGCGCGCCGACGGTGGTTCCCGCCACGCCGACGTCCGCAACCGCAAGAATGCAACCGGCAAGGATTGCCCTGCCGACAATACGGCTTCCAGCCTTGCGCCAGCTCGTCTCCATCTTGCGTCTCCTCTCTCCATGGGCCCGATGCACCGGGCATCAGGCGGCGAATGCCGCCGCCACGCTCACTTCACCTACGGACAAGCGAATCAAGCGCGCCGCGGGCCCTCTGCCGCGGCGCCCAGATGCCCAGATGTTTCAGGATGCGTCTATCGCGTGCGCATTAGAGGATAATGGCATAGAGAATTCCACGGTATCACGCATCGTGGGAAGCAGCAAGGCGGGGTATGAGACGCTCAGGCCGTCTTGACGATTGCCTCCCCTCGGGGGCGACGGCCTGTTCGCAGCGAAGATGCCGGCCGCGCCTGGATACAGGTGCAGCAGGGTATCGCGCGCGGCCGCAGACACGAGCGGCTGCAGCGCCTGTTCGATCTCGCTGCGCGCCGCGCCCTGCGAAGCGCGAGCCCACACCGAATCGAGCGCAGCGCTGCGCTGGCTGGTCACCTCTTCGACCAGCGGCTGCCAGTGGGCGGGGTACTCGCCCTCCACCCAATCGCCGCGGCCGCGCCCAAAGTGCGCGACAGCCAGATAGCGCAGCAACGCTGCGGTAAAGCGTTGCGTCAGGAACGCGCTCGACCATCCCACTGCGCCGGATTCGTCCCCGCGCGCGAGGTTGTACGCCTGTGCCGCGCCGCTTGCGCCCAGCGCCCCGAGAATGCCGCCGATCAGTGCGCCCGCCCCGAACGTGAGGCCGCCCGCGTGCAGGTCGGCAACCAGTCCACCGAGGGCACCCGAGACCAGGCCGCCGATCATCCCCGACTTGCCGACGTCCGCTGCCCGGCTCACCTCGAATTGCCCGGCCACGCGGGCCAGGATCTCGTCCCCGGCGCGCCCGGACAATCCCTGCACCGCGAGCAGACGGTCGGTCGCTTCCCGCACAGCGCCGTCCAGGCGCTTTGCCAGGGCCGTGGTGGCGCGCTCGAGCTCGGGATCGCGCGGCTCGCCGCCACGCACCGCCGCGGCCAGCCAGCGGCTCGCCTTGTCGCGCAGGCGTTGCGGCGCGACGGTTTCGCGATCCAGCGCAGCAGTCGCGAGTTGCACTGCCAGCGTGCCCATCGCCGCATCGAACAGCTCGAGATTGCGCCGCCGCCATGCGTCCTGCAGGCGCTCGAAGGCCTCGCGCTTGGGCGCGGCCAGCACTTCTCGCACGGCGGTGAGCAACCGGTCCTCCTGTACCCAGCAGCGCGCGAAGGCGTCCAGCCCCAGCGCGCCTCGCACCCAGGGGTAGGCACTCAGATGCTGCACCCACGCCGCTTCCTCCGCCGCATCCGCCGCTTCCCCGCGCGGAGCACCGGTCTGGTTGAGCAGCAGCAACACCGGCTTGCCGATCCAACCGAGAATCTGCATCTCGACTTCCACGTAACCGGCGGAAGCCGGGTCTTCTGCAGCGTTGACCAGGTACAGGACTACATCGCTGTCTTCGCGTGCATTGCGGAGTGCCTGCTGGCTGCTGTAGAACGGGCGATCGGTGAATCGGTCCCACACCTGCGTCAGCAGCCATCCCAGCGGATTCCCCGCCGCGCGCAGGCGCTTGAGCAGGCGAGCGCTGTCGCCGAACCCCGGTGTGTCCCACAGCCGCAGAACATCCCCCTGGGGCGTGTCTATCAGGACATGGGCCTGCGCCGTCTCGGTGACGTGCGGGCGGTCCTGGACTTCACCGACATCCTGGCGCAGCAGCGTCCGCGCCAGGGTGGTCTTGCCGACGTTGGTGTGCGAGACCAGGCTCAGGTTGACTGTCGCTGCCGGCACCTGCATGGCGCGTCAACCTCCGGCCAACTGCGCACGCGGCAGATCAGGCATCGATTGCCGGCTGCCACAAGGTCGCACGCAACCGACGTGCGTTCTCGCCAGTCGGCTCGCGCAGATCGGCGAAGCAGGTCTCCAGGCCGCGCGCCGCGACGAACGAGCGCCACAGCTCGCGTCGCTCGCCGATGCGCTCGGCGCCGACACTCCGCTCCATCCGCACCAGGTACGGACCTTCGTCCACCAGCACGAGCAGTTGCGTGTGGGTGCGCTCGAGCCACTTGCGCACCGCAGTGATCACGGTTCCGTGATTCTCGTCCTCCGGCGTGGACGCAAGGCTGAACAGCAGCACGACGACGTCCGCGCTCGGCCCATCGCCGAGGTTGCGCAGCCAGTCGTCCTCGTCACCATAGCGCACGCGTCGCGTGGATCTCCACGGCCATGCCCGCGCCCAGCGCGTCCGGAAGCAGCCGCTGCAGCGCGGCCAGGGTGCCCGCAGCGGGCTCGTAGGCGTATGGGATCACGGCGGCGATGCCACGCTGTCCCATGCCGATGGGGGCGAAGACTGACCGGAAATACGGCACCAGCGCGGAGGGCAGCCGGTCTTTGCGCGCGCGATTCCACAGCGAGATCGTGGCGGCGAGCGCAAGCAGCAGGCGCGGCAGCACGATGAACAGCAGGGCGGTCGCTGCAAGCAAGTGAATCCAGCGCGCCGCGCTCTCACCACCGCTCCCGCCTTCCCAGCGCAGGGCGGCCAGATGCTCCGCGTCGGGGATGGCGATGCCCGTCACCGCGCTGGCTGGACCATACAGCACCGCGATCACGGCTCGCACCTGGCGGGCGTCGAGGAACGTGCTCTCCCATCCGGCTCGGTAGTCCAACGCCACCCCACGCAGGTACAGGCCGGCGATCAGACCGATGCCAACGGCGGCGGCGCACAGATGGAACAGCCGTACGGAACGCGTGATCAACAGTGGGCGCGTTGCCGCGGACCACTCGGCAACGAATCGGCCGAGCGCCTCGGCCAATGGCGCGTTGAAGGCTGCGGAGCGGGCGACTGCGCGCTTGAGCCGCGTTTGCACCCAATGCGCCGCCAGGATCGCCGGCGACGCGCGCGGCGGCCCCCGATGGAGCAAGCGACCGCGCGCCACTGACTACGATCAGCAGGTACACCACGAGATTCCACAGCAGCAACCCAAGGAGGGGGAAAGCCAGGATGTTGATGCGCCGGCTGCCGTCCAGCGCGGACAGTGCGCCGCCCACGATCGCCGCAAGCCCCATCAGGAGCCATCCAGCCCATGCCGGACCGCGTACCAGGCCGAGCAAGGTGTCCACGAACGGGTAGCGTACGACGAGCTGGCGGCGCAGCAACTCGGCGCGCGTCTCCAGGAGACGCTGGGCATCCGCGCCGAGGTGCTTGCCGGCCCCGTCCGCAACCGCGGCGCTGCCGGCATTGCGCACGGCTTCGCGCGTCGCCGCGGCCCGCTCGGCCGGCGGGATGAGCGTTCCTGCCGCGTCGGTCTCCTCAACCGCCTTGATCAGCAGAACCGCGGTGAGAGCGTCTTGTCGCATCGGCGAGGGTGGGGGAGGCGAGCTGCGGGGTGCATTATCGCCAGTTTTCAGCCAGCGGCGGATACGCTGTCCGATGCCGGCTGCACGAGTCTTGGTCGCCTGACAACGGACGGCGCAGACGTCCTGGACCACAGCCAGTCAAAGAAAGACAAAGAGGCGCCCGCGGGCGCCTCTCGAGGCAACACCCGAGGGGCTTACTTGGGTTGCGGCACGATGCGCAAGTAGGGCTTGGGCGCCTTCCAACCCTGCGGGAACTTCTGCTTGGCTTCCTCGTCCGGCACGGACGGAACGATGATCACGTCCTGACCCTGCTTCCAGTTCACCGGCGTGGCGACCTTGTGCTTCGCGGTGAGCTGAATCGAGTCGAGAATGCGCAGCACCTCGTCGAAGTTGCGGCCGGTGCTCATCGGATAGGTCAGCATCGCCTTGATCTTCTTGTCCGGCCCGATCAGGAACACCGAGCGCACGGTGGCGTTGTCGGCGGCGGTGCGCTTCTGCTCGCCGCTGGCGTTGGGGTGAATCATGTCGTAGAGCTTGGCGACCTTGAGGTCCTTGTCGCCGATCAGCGGGTAGGTCACCGCGTGGCCCTGGGTTTCCTCGATGTCCTTCATCCAGCGCGTGTGATCCTCCACCGGGTCCACGCTCAGGCCGATGATCTTGGTGTTGCGCTTCTTGAACTCCGGCGCCAGCCCGGCCATGTAGCCGAGCTCGGTGGTGCATACCGGCGTGAAGTCCTTGGGATGCGAGAACAGGATGGCCCAGCCGTCGCCGATCCACTCGTGAAAGCGAATCTGGCCCTGGGTCGTGTCCACCGTGAAGTCGGGTGCTTCGTCCCCGATGCGAATTGACATGGTCGGTCTCCGTTACAAAGGTTGTCTAGGGAAGCGCCCTGCTCACGCGAGCTCGGACGCAAGTACGGGTGCCGCACCCCGGCGCCCGCCCCGCGGTGCGCGCCGCTGCGAAGGTGCCTGGATCCGGGCGGGCTGCGACCAATCCAGCAGCTCGACTGGGCTCCAAGGGCACAGGCCGAGCCGCAAGGTCGGGGAGCCGCCGTGCGGGTGCGCTCCGTCTTCTGCGTCGAGTATGATAGACCAATAGCGACGACATGGCTGGCGATGGCCAGCGCTGCGTCCCGCCGCTACAGCCATCCAACCGCCCCCAGGATCGCCCCAGCCGCCACCAGCAGCAGGAGGTGCACATGGGTGCGCCAGACCAGCACCGCCGCGGCGATGGTTACAAGCCCGGTGCGCCAGCCCGGCGTCTCGGTGGTCAGGATCCAGCCGGTGGCGAACAGGAGCCCGATCACGATGGGCGCCATCCCCGCCTTGAACGCCCGCACCGGGCGCCAGTCGCGGCGGGCGTGGCCCCAGCGCGCGGCGGCCAGCGCCAGCGTGGTCGAAGGCAGCATGATGCCGAGGAGGGTAACGGCGGCGCCGGGCAGGCCAGCGAACTGATACCCCATCACGGCGACGAACAGCACGTTGGGGCCGGGCGAGGCCTGCGCGATCGCGATCGAGGCGCTGAACTGGGCGTCGCTGAGCAAGCCCATCTGGTCGACCAGCACGCGGTGCATGTCCGGGACGACGGTGATCGCCCCGCCAATGGCCAGCAACGACAGCAGCAGGAAATGGCCGAACAAGGCCAGCCAGTCGGACAGCGGCATCGCAGCGGCTATTGACCCTGCACGTGCTGCGGCACCGCCTGCGCCGCCAGCCGCCTCCAGGCGAACAGGCACGCTGCCGTGCCCAACCCCGCCAGCACCCACACGAGCGGCCAGCGCAACAGCGCAACCGCAACGAACACCGCTGCGGCCAAGCGCGGCGGACACCGGCATGCCCATCGGGTTGCGGCGCAGGGCGCTCGCCAGCCTCAGGGCGGTGCCGCAGATCAAGCCTGCGGCCACCGCGCCCATTCCGTGCAGCGCGCCGGCCACCGCTGGATGCGAGGCGTACTGCGCGTACACGGCAGTCACGACCAGCACGATCACCAGCGGTACCGCCATCATCCCAGCCAGGGCGGCAAACGCGCCGCGCCAGCCGAAGAAGCGGTCGCCGACCATCAGCGCCACGTTGCACACGTTCGGTCCCGGCAGAACCTGGCCGATCGCGAGAATCTCCAAAAACTGCTCGCGCGTGAGCCAGCGTCTCTGGTCGCACAGCACGCGCTGGGCAACCGCCAGCACCCCGCCGAAGCCCTGCAGGGCAAGGAGCGTGAAGGCGATGAAGAGGTCTTTGGGAGACTCGGGCCGCGCCGGCGGGGTGGGATCGCTCATCTCGGAGATCATACGCGGATAGGGACTAGCGGCAGGCGAATTCACAGGATTAACAGGATTGCGCAGGATCGACAGGACGCGAGCATCTGAACCAGTGCCGCGCGTGTGATCAGAGTGTCGACTGCAGACACTTCAGGCAGAATCCTGTTAATCCTGAGAAATCCTGTTAATCCTGTGAATCGCCTTAGCCTCTAGCGCCTACCCGATCCGAGCCAGCGCCCCGCCGTCCACCGGCAGCGCGACGCCGGTGATGAAGCTGGCCTCGTCCGAGGCGAGGAACAGCGCGGCGTTGGCGACGTCCCAGGCCGTGCCCATGCGACGCCGCAGCGGCACCTTGGCGTTGCGCTCGGCGACGACTTCCGCGCGGCTCTTGCCCCACTCACGAGCGCGGGTGTCCACCGCCATCGGCGTGTCCATCAGGCCCGGCAGAATGACGTTGGCGCGGACGCCGAACTCCGCGTTCTGGATCGCCACCTGCTGGGTGAAGGCGATCATGGCCGCCTTGGTGGCCTTGTAGGCGACCAGCGGATACTCCGCCCATGCGGCGACCGAGGAGATGTTGATGATCGCACCCGCGCGCTGGCTGCGCATGATCGGCAGCACGTGCTTGCACGCCATCACCGTGCCCCGCAGGTTGATCGCGCACATGCGGTCGAAGGCGGTCTCGGTCAGGTCGGCCAGCGGCGTGTCGCCGCCGGCAAGGCTCACGCCGACGTTGTTGTGGAGGATGTCCACCCGGCCCCAGCGCTGGTGCGCAGCGGTGATGGCGGCCGCGATGCTGCTCTCGATCGTCACGTCGGCCGCGAACGGGACACACAAGCCGCCTTCGGCCGTGACCATCGCCGCCGTCTCCTCGGCCGAGGCCAGATTGCGATCCACGGCCAGCACCTTGCGCGCCCTCGCGCGCGAAGCGCAGGACCGTGGCGCGACCGTTGCCGATCCCCTCGCCCGGGCTCTGACCCGCACCGACGACCACTGCGATCTTGCCTTCCAGGCGCATCTCACCTCTCCCAACTCGAGGCGTCCGCAGAACTCAGGCGCCATGACGAAGCGTACAGTGATCGCGGCTGACGGCAAAGGCGAGCCCAACGATCGAACCATGATCGCAGAGGTGATCGGCAAGCACTTCCCGGCGGAGCAACGGCCGGCTCCTTGGAAACGTCGATCTTCGGCCAGCCGCCAGCCGGTGCCTGCGCGACTGGTCTCGGGCGATAGGGGCTGAACGGCAGCAGGCCTTCGTACCACTGGAGCACGAATGCGGGGTAGAACAAGACCCCGCCGGCGATCAACGCGAACAGCGTAACTGCAATCAGCCGGGCGCGGCTCGGCCGCGTCAGGATCCGACCCATGCGACCTGCAGCGATTCAGCCAGCTTCCATAACGGAAGCCGGGATCGCTCTCGAGATAGGTGTTGCCGTCCGCCGTGAAGCGAATCGACGTCAAGGCCGGCTTGAACAGCTTCGGATTGCTGCCGGTCGGCACCTGCAGGCCGAGTGGCGCGATGGAAGGATCAAACAGCAGCGGATGGGAATCGACCGCCTCGAACACGTACTCGACGCCGATCATCATGTTGCCGAATGCGTGCAACGCCGGCTGGGCAGCCGCAAGGTGGTGGACACGGGCACGGCCGAAGCAAAAACGCGGCCCTTTGGTACCAGTGACGGCATCGTCCTCGGCGGTATAGACGCCGTCGGCCTTGGCAGTGAGCTCGTAGGTCCAGTGCGGGTGTTCCTCGGTGGAGTCGGGGTCGTCCTTGCGCTCGAGCAGGCCGGCCGCCTCGAGGTCATTGCAGCGCAAGCAGCCGATGCCGTGGTCGCGGCTGTCGTACGGAAAGGGGCCGCCACGGACGCACAGGAAAGTCGCTCCGATCTCGCGATCCAGCCCGTCCTTGATGAGCGCCATGCGCTCCTTGGCGTCGCCGCTGACTGGATTGCTGGTGTGGTCGAACAGGAACCAGCCGCCGACGGCGACCAGCACGATGACGGCGAATGCGCGCCAGCCCATCGTCACGGCCTCGGACGGTACTGGTCGCTGCCGCTGCTCTCAGAATGCATGTGCCCTGCCTTCCGCCGTTGGGAGTGTGTATCCCGAGGGATAACGGCGGGCCGGCAGGCCCCTTGAGCTCTGGCTTGGCGGTCAGCGGGACATGCAGGCCGCAACGCGCGTGACCCACCCACAGGCGGGTCACGCAGCCGGCATCGCGGCGGACTCGCCCACCAGCGGGCGCTAGCCGCTGCGCAAGAGCTCCAGCTGGTCGGGCGCGAAGGTCTCCGGCCCCAGATTCACCGACAGGTCGTCCTCGCTTTGCGCTGAGCGCAGCAACCCGAGAGGCTGAGCCAGGCTGATCTGGGTGCGATAGACCGCCTCCAGTGCTGGCGTCTGCCGGCGAATGAACTGCTCTTCCTCGGCGCTTGCGAGCACGCGGGGGCGCGCGCCGCGCACCCGGTTGAGCGCGTCCTGGATCGGACATCCCAGCTCCACCAGCAGCTTGGCGGTCACCATCGCCGCGCGCGAGCGGCCGTCCAGGCAATGCACCGCGATTCTGCCTCCGCACCACAGCGCGCCGCGCAAGCGCGGCGCCACGGTCTGCCACAGCGCCTCGAAGCGCTCATCCGGAATGCGCCCCGTCCGGCAGCGGCAGGTGATACCACGCAATTCCCTGCGCCTCCAGCAGGGCCGGCAGCTTGGTCAGCCGCATCAGGGTCAGCTCGGATTTCTCCAGCAGCGTCACCAACGCCTGCGTTCTCCAGTGCCTCAGCGTCGCGACATCGCGCTGCAGGCGCCAGGCGCTGACCGTTGGGATGGCGATGCCCGCCATGCGCCCGGGGCATCCGACCATCGCGATTTGTCCCCGCACCCGCCCTGATCCCACCACCGCAAGGCGATAGCCCGAAACGTCTCCGTTCATGTTGTTCCTCCTCCCGCGCGCGCTGGGCGCCCGGACGAATAACTTATCAGCCGGGAGGGTGGAAACGCAACGACAATAGACGATCGCCGTGGGCGCACTTGGCGTGCGTCAGCGACAGTGTCTGTCCAGGGCGACGCGCACGAGATCTGTTCTCGAAGCAGCGCGCGCGTTGTCACGCGAACTGCGCAGCGGCGGATACGGTCACGCGTCCAGCTCGGAATAGTGGCGGAAGACGCCTTGCTCGTTGAAGGGAATGCGGCGCGGGGAATCCAGGTACGCTGCGATGCTGGGACGTGCCGCCACCTTGTCGTGCAACGCCGTGAGACCGCGGTAGTTACGTGCCCGCCGCTTCATCGCCTGCGGAAATGCATAGCGCAAGCCGGCAATGAGCTGGAACATGGACAGGTCGACGTACGACAACGAGCGTCCGATCATGTGGCCCCGGCCACCGGAGTTGCCGGCGAGGATGCTCTCGAAATAGCCGAGAAACTTGGGCAGCCGCTCGCCGAGGAAATGTCCGGCGTAGCGCAGCGCCTCTTTCTTCTGCTGGTGGTAGTAGAGGCTCGACGCGATCGGATGATGCACGTCGTGGATCTCGGCCACGAAATCGGTGACGGTGAGCTGCAGCTGATGCGCCCACAGCCGGGCCGCTTCTGCTTTCGGCACCAGTCCCAATCTTGGCCCGAGATACTGCAGGATGTTGGCGGTCTGCGCGATGACGAGTTGCCCGGCTTTGAGGAAAGGCGGGGCGAACGGCGGGTGCGCGTGCCGCGCCGCCGTCGAGAAAGCGCTGCATCGCCGCCACGCCCTTGCCGGCGCCGCGCAGCCGCGCCATGTCGAGGTAGTCCGCGCCGGCCGCCTCCAGGGCCAGGCGCACGAATTCCCCGCGTCCTTGTATGCCCGGCCAGTAGTAGAGTTCGTATCGCATGTCCCACCTTCTCCGGAAAGGTCTCGACGTCCAGGATAGCAGACAGGACCGAGACCCCGGCGTCGCCGGGACAGACGCAGAGACTACTTGGCCTGAGACTCTTCTTCCGCGCTTTGCCGCCGCGCCGAATCCATGACGGTGTCGTTCACCGCCTTGGCCTTGTCCAGCGCCTGGCGCTGGGTGTCGTAGATACGATCCTGACTGCGGGGCTGCTGTGCACCATCAGTGCACGCACACAGGGCGAGGGCGAAGCAAAGGATCAGGGTGCGCATGAAATGCCTCTCCGAGAACGGCGCAAGCGCCGGGAATGGGCGAGATGGGTGACGTCGCTCAACTGGCGTGCCGGAACAGAAACACCGCCGCACCGATGGCGATGGCCACCGCAACCACGAAGACCAGCTTGCGAGTCTGCTCCGCTCCCGCCGTCGCCATCTGCCGTTGCAGACCGGGCTGGCCGGCGACGTAGCGGTCAACCAGGTCCTTGGCGTCTTTCAGGTCGAGTCCGCGGGCAGCGCGGACCACCTTGATCGCTTCGATCTTGTTGCCGGTTTGCAAGGCCGCCAGCGCCTCGGTGGGAAGCTCGGCCGGCGGGCGCGCTGGAATGCTGGTGTGTTCCACAGATTCGTTCCTTACGCTTACCGCCGGGCCCACGGCCGGTCGGTCGGAGGCAGCGGTGACATAGGTGTCATATCGACACCCCGTGCTTCGAGTTGAGCCAAGCCTTGCGCCAGCGCAGCGGGCCCAGCACTGCTCAGGAAAGGGACGCCAGTGCGCCAGCCGGCCGGCGCCCGACCAACCTGCGGCTGCAACCTCCTGGAAGTGCGAGCGAGGCCATGCCGATGGCGGCGAACGGGTATATTGTGGCTGGCCTCCCGGCACGGCATGCCCCGGCAGGCAGACGGAATCACAAATACCAAACCAGCTCGGCCTGACCGACGGGAGGAGTCCACATGGAAGGCAAAGACCTCGCAGCGATCTATCGGATCATGCTGCGCATCCGCCGCTTCGACGAGGGCGTGACGGACCTGTTCAAGGAAGGCCTGGTGAAGGGCACGGCGCACAGCTACGTCGGCCAGGAGGCGGTGGCTGCCGGGGCCTGCGCCGCGCTGACCCAGGCCGACTTCGTCGTCAGCCATCACCGCGGTCACGGCCACTGCATCGCCAAGGGCGCCTCGCTCGCGAAGATGATGGCCGAGCTGATGGGACGGGTCACCGGCTATTGCAAGGGCCTGGGCGGCTCGATGCACATCGCCGATCTCGAGCTCAACATCCTCGGCGCCAACGGCATCGTCGGCGCGGGCATCGGCATCGGCACCGGCGCAGCGCTGTCCAACAAGATGCGCGGCAACAACGCGGTCGGCGTGGTCGTTCTTCGGCGACGGCGCCGCCAACGAGGGCATCTTCCACGAGTGCCTCAACATCGGCTCGGTGTGGAAGCTGCCGGTGGTGTACCTGTGCGAGAACAACCAGTACGCGCTGTCCACCTCGATGAAGGACTCCACGGCGATCGATCGCTGTCGCGGGCGCGCGAGCTCCTACTCGATGCCGGGCGTGACGGTCGACGGGAACGACGTTCTGGCCGTCCACGCCGCGGTGCAAGAGGCGGTCGACACGGGCACGCAGCGGCGGCGGGCCGACGCTGATCGAGGCGCTCACCTACCGCTGGGGCGATCACTCGATGCGCGCCAACCTGCCGCGCTATCGCACCGACAGCCGAAGTGGAGGAGTGGCGCAAGCTCGACGCCGTCGCCCGCTTCGAGCACAAGCTCGAGACCGAGTACGGGTTCACGCGCGCAGCGCTGGACGCGATCCGCGCCGAAGTCGAGGCCGAGCTCGCCGCGGCGAAGGAGTTCGCCGTCGCGAGCGCCGAGCCGACCCTGCAGGACCTGGAGAACGCGGTGTACGCGCCCCACTACGCGCCGCCCGAACCGACGGCCGGCCGCCGGCCGCGAGCTCAGCTTCGCCGAGGCCATCAAGGAGGCGCTCGCGCAGGAGATGGAGCGCGACCCGCGCGTGTTCGTGCTGGGCGAGGACGTGGGCAGGATCGGCGGCATCTTCGCGGCGACCCGCGGGCTGATCGAGAAGTTCGGGCCGGAGCGGCTGCGCGATACGCCGATCTCGGAGGCGGCGATCGCGGCCTGCGCGGTGGGCGCGGCGATCACCGGGATGCGGCCGGTAGCCGAGGTGCAGATCTTCGACTTCATCACGCACATGATGGACATGATCGTGAACCAGTCGGCCAAGTTCCGCTTCATGCTGGGCGGCAAGCCCACCGTGCCGCTGGTGATCCGCGGTCCGCAGGGCGGCGGCATCCGCCTGGCCGCCCAGCACTCGCAGAGCCTGGAGGCGTGGTTCACCCACGTGCCCGGCCTGGTCGTGCTCGCGCCCTCCTCGCCTTACGAAGGCAAGGGCCTGCTCACCAGCGCGATTCGCGAGGACAACCCGGTGATCTTCCTCGAGCACAAGCTGCTGTACGTGGGCAAGAAGGCGCTGGTGCCGGAGGAGTCCTATGCCATTCCGATCGGCAAGGCGCGTGATCAAGCGCACCGGGCAGGATGTCACGCTGGTCGCCACCATGGCGATGGTGGAGTCGGCGATGCAGGCGGCCACCCGCCTGGAGACCGAGGGCATCGACGTGGAAGTGATCGATCCGCGCACCCTGCGCCCGCTCGACGAGGAGACGATCCTCAAGTCGGTGAAGAAGACCAGCCGCCTGGTGATCGCGCACGAAGGCTGGAAGCGCTGGGGCTTCGGGGCGGAAGTCGCCGCGATGGTCGCCGAGTACGCCATCGACTGGCTCGATGCGCCGATTCTGCGGGTCGGCGCGCGCGACTCGCCCATGCCCTACAACGACAAGCTGGAACGGCTGGTGATCCCGTCCGCCGACGACATCGTCGAGGCGGTCAAAGCGGTCGTGCTGCGCGACAAGGCCGGAGCGGTGGCGTAGCAAGCTCGATCAATTCTGCGGCGGTCGGTGCCGCGTTGCGCTGCCGTCCGAGGAAGTCGCGTTCGACACAGCCGAGGCGGTGGGCCGGTGGTGTAGTATCGGGCGCGTCGAACGTCCCGCTGCCGCGCGGGCCAGGATCATGGCTTTGAGAGAGCTTCATCGGGTTCACCGTCCTGTGGGCACGGCGGCGTCCTGCTGCTGCCTGGCAACTCCTGCGTGCAGATCCCGCGCAGGCCCAGAGCAAAGCGGTGCTCGCCCCGGTGTCGTCATTCGACAAGATCGGCGATCCGAGACGGCGCTCGCTGGCTCTGTTTCAGCGAGGCGGGCAAGGTCATCACGCATCCGCGCTGCCTCAATTGCCATCCGCGCGGACAACACACCGCGGCAGGGCGAGGACATGCACGTCCACGCCCCGCCGGTGCAGCGCGGACCCACTGGCAGCGGGCACGCCCGGCGATGCGCTGCTCCACCTGCCACGGCAAGGCCAACTTCGATGCCTGCGCGTATCCCAGGCCACCCGCGCTGGCGCCTCGCCCCGATCGAAATGGCATGGGTCGGCCAGTCCCTGGGTGCGATCTGCGAGCAGATCAAGGACCCCCAGCGCAACGGCGGCAGAACGCTCGAGCAGATCGTCGACCACATGGCGCGCGACTCGCTGGTCGGCTGGGCCTGGCATCCCGGCGACGGCCGCGAGCCGGCGCCCGGCACCCAGGAGGAGTTCGGAGCGCTCATCAGGCCTGGGCCGAGACTGGGCGCGTATTGTCCGAAGAGCTGAAGCGAGCCGCACGAGCACGGCGTCTCGCAGTTGCATCGTCATGCGGCTCGCAGCTGTGCGCATCGGTCCGACGCATCATGCCGTCACAGCATGACCAAGCCCGCCGTCGACGTGGAAGGACTGCCCGGTGATGTAGTCCGAATCGGCGCTCGCCAGGAACGCGGCCATGCCGGTGAGGTCCTCCGGCGTTTCCGGCCGCCCGAGCGGTATGCCGCGGATGCGATCCTGCCAGGCGGAACCTGGCGGACGCTGATCGACCTCGGTCCACTCGCTGTCGATCTGGCGCCACATCTCGGTGTCGACCACGCCGGGACAGATCGCGTTGACCGTCACCTGCGGCGCCAGGGCCATGCGCCGCCGACTGCGTGATGCTGATGGCCGCCGCCTTGCTGGCCGCGTAGGCGGCGAACATCGGCCGCCCGATGCGGCCCGGCGATGGAGGCGACGTTGATGATCTTGCCGCGCGGGCGGCCCGCACCCGCGGGCGCCTGCTGCAGCATCTGGCGCGCGCCCGCCTGCAGCGCGAAGAACAGACCGCGGGCATTGACGTCGTTGATGAAGTCCCAGTCCTCCGGCGTCAGTGTCCAGGAGCGGGCGCACGCGCACGACGCCTGCGTTGTTCACCAGGACATCCAGGCGGCCGAAGCGCTCGACCACGCGCGCCACCATCGCCGCGCTCTGCTCCGGCTCACGCAGGTCCGCCCGGAAGGCGTCGGCCTTTCCGCCCGCCGCGCGGATCTCCTGCGGCCACGGCCTGCACGCTCTCCTCGGCAATGATCCACCGCCACCACCGTCGCGCCCTCGCGGGCATAGCGCAACGCGATCGCCCGGCCGATGCCCCGGCCGCTGCCGGTGACCAGCGCCACGCATCCATCCAGCTCTAGCCATGATCTCGAACTCCTCCCTGTTGTGGCCGCGCCGAATCCCCGGTTTGGCCGGCTCAGACCGCCGCGTCGCGGTCCTGCCTGGCCCGCAGACGAGTATAAGCCGCGCGCAAGATCCGGCATCGGCGAGCATGCACAGCCGCGATCGAGATTGGCGTGAAGGCGCCCTTTCTGGTTGAATTGGGCGGGCGCCGGCGTGGCGCACCCGCTTCTGTTCACCAACCCATTCGCGACTCGACTGACGAATCGGCTATGCGCCACCAGGTCAGTGCCAGCGTAGCACATCTGCGCCCGACCCAGATCACGGTGTCGATGCAGCGCGTCGCGCACATGCGCGCGCAGATCCGCACCGCTCTTCGTGCGCGATCAGCTGCAGGATTTCCTCACCTGGCGGCTGTTCTCCGGCGTGCTCGGCCCGGACGGCACCGTCTTCGTGATCGACGACCACCACATCGCACGCGCGCTCGGCGACGAAGCGATCGAGACCTGCATCGTCGTGATTCAGCAGAGATCTCTCGCGCGTGCTTCCGGATCGGTTCTGGATCGCGATGGAGCGCCAGGGCTTCGTGCATCCGGTGGACGCCAGCGGACGCCGGCGCGCTTTCGCCTCGATCCCCCGCCTGCTCGCGCAACTCGAGGACGATCCCTATCGCACTCTCGCCGTGAATGTGCGCGACAACGGCGGCTGCACCTGGGAGGGGGCGGCCGCCGAGATTTTGTGGGCCAACTTCCTGCGCCTGCGCGTGCCTGCGCCCGTGCTCGCCGCGAACGCCGGCGAGGCGCTGCGCATGGCGCTGCACCGAGGTGCACAGCGACGCGGCACGCCGCCTGCCCGGGTGGAAGCCGGCTTAGGCGACAACGCCCGGTAGAGCAGAAGAGCAATCCACTCACCGCCTTGCGAGGGGGAGGGCTGAGGGCTGGGGCGTTGCAACGCATACGCGGTGCGTGATGCCGGCGCCGTCACCCCCATCCTCGCCTTCCCCCTGCGGAGGGGGAAGGCAGCAGACGACTTGCTACCATGACGTCCTGCACGGCAGGCTCGCCGCCAAACTCACCGGAGAAATGCCCATGGACCTGCAACTCGAGAATCGCCACGCACTGGTCACCGGCTCGACCGGCGGCATCGGCTTCGCCATCGCACACGGCCTGGCCGCCGAGGGCGCGCGCGTCACGCTCACCGGCCGCACCCAGGCCTCGGTCGATGCAGCGCTCGCGCGGCTGCGCGATTCGGTCGGCAAGGCGCAAGCGGACGGCATCGCGGCGGATTGCGCGACCGCCGCGGGGGCGGAAGCGGTGTTCGCGCGCATCCCCGAGGTCGACATCCTGGTCAACAATCTCGGCATCTACGAGCGCAAGCCGTTCTTCGAGATCCCGGACGCCGACTGGCTGCGCCTGTTCGAGGTGAACGTGCTGAGCGGCGTGCGCTTCGCCCGCCGCTACGCTGCGCCGATGGCCAAGCGCGGATGGGGCCGCGTGCTGTTCATCTCCAGCGAATCGGCCCTGAACATCCCGCGGGAGATGATCCACTACGGCATGACCAAGGCCGCGCAGCTTGCGATCTCGCGCGGACTGGCGATCGAGCTGACCGGAACCGGCGTCACCGTGAACACGGTGCTGCCCGGCCCCACGCGCACGGAGAACACCGAGCGGCTGCGGGCCGCAGCGCGCCAAGGCCGCGGGGATGAGCGTGCCGGAGCTGGAGAAGGACTTCTTCGTCAGCTTCCGTCCGACCTCGCTGATCAAGCGCTTCGCCTCGGCCGACGAAGTCGCGAACCTCGCGGTCTACCTGTGCAGTCCGCTCGCGTCCGCCACCACCGGCGCCGCGCTGCGGGTCGACGGCGGCGTGGTGAATCAGATCATGTAGGCGGCGCGGCGGCGATCTCGCGCCGCAGCTCGCGCAGCTTGCTCTTGATCACGGCCGCATTCTCCGGGCCCATCCGCACCAGGAGCTTGCGCCCGGCGGACAGCTCTTCGAGGTCGGGATCGGCGAACTCGAAGTAGGGGCCGAAGCGAACCAGCTCGACCGGCCCCTGCACCTCGGGCGCCGCGAGGAGATGATCGATCACCTCCACGAGACGATCGTTGAAGTACCGGTTCGGATAGCCCAGCTCGGCGTAGGCCTGCTGGAACAGCGGATAGAAGCGCGCATACACCGCGACCAGCTTCTTCGTTTCCAGGACCTGTGCCAGCTTGACGTAGCGCGCGTAGCGGGCATAGTTGTCCGGGCTCAGAACCAGCGTTCGTCCTTGCCGCTCGTCACCAGCCGTCCGGGCGGTGGCCTGAGCGGAAACAGATGCGTCGGCACGTGCTGCCGCGGCAGGCCGTCGACCGTCGCGACGAGGTGACGGATGAGCTCCTCGGAGAGCGAGATCCCGGCGAGACGATTGCTTGCCGAACGCACGGGTCAGCGACTGCTGCACCGCCTCGTCGCTCTGCGTCGAGCGTCGGCAGCGCCTTGGGTTCCTCGGCGGCAGCGGTTTCGGCGGCTGGAATCGGATGCTGGATCTGCGCTTCAGCGCTCGCCTCGGGAGCCGGTTCAGCCGGCTTCGCCTCCGGCGCTGGACTGGGTTGCGCGGGCTGCCCGCGGCAAGTTTCTCCCAGGCGCTGCGGTTCTCCCAGTAGATACAGCCCGGCGCCGATCGCGCCGACGATGGCCAACGGCAATCCAGAACACCGGGCTGTGCAGCAGCGGCACGTCTTCAGAGCGTTCGGGTGATGCGCTCGTAAAGTGCCGGGAGGAACGTCGGGTGTCGCGGATTTCTTGCTCAAGCTCGCCTCGCGGGGCTGTGGAATGCTCTGGCTGTGAGACTGAAGGTCGAGATTTCAGTTCCACCTCCACCCAGGCCTCCGGCACGGCCGGGCCATCCAGTTGCCTGCAGGCGGCCATTGCCCACAGGTGGCGCGCGCAGCGTCGCCGCGTACCGACGCAGACTGCTATGCGATTGGCCTGGCACTTCCCGCAGACTTCGCCACCTCGCACCCTCCCTTGCGTCCGCAGGACGCGGGGGAGGGCTCGGGGAGGGGGCAAGGGCCTCGATGTTGCCTCCCCCCATCCCAACCTTCCCCCGCAAGCGGGGGAAGGAGCAAATACTTCCGCGAATGCTGAACTGCTACTGCCACCCCGGCAGAGCCGGGGGCTCTCCGCCATGGTTACTGGGGAAGCGCCCTAGCGCGCCTTGCCGGCCTCGGTGGCCTTCTTCACTTCCAGCAGCTTGCCGGTCTTGACGTCGTAGATGTAGCCGTAGATCGGGATAGCGCCCGGCACCAGAGGGTGGCTGCGGATGCGTTGCACATCCTCGACCACACTGCCCTTCGAGGTTGCTGATGGTGAGCCACTTCACGAATTTGCCGTGGACCGACCCGGGGCCAGGCCCGACGTCCTTCCACTCGCGTGTCGTCCAGCACCGCGGTCTTCAGGCTGCTCTCGCAGCAATCCGCCCATCACCTCGTCGGTGAACAGTTCCATGCCGCAGTTGGTGTGGTGGATCACGAACCACTCCTTGGTGCCCAGCAGCTTGTAGGAGATCACCAGCGAGCGGATGGCGTCGTCGCTGGCCCGTCCTCCGGCGTTGCGGATCACGTGCGCGTCGCCCTCGGCGAGGCCGGCGAATTTGGACGGATGCAGGCGTGCGTCCATGCAGGTCAGGATCGCGAACTGGCGCGCGGGCGGCAACGCCAGCTTGCCCTTGTCTCCGAAGGACGCGACGTATTTCTCGTTGGCGCTCAGAACTTCGCTCAACACCGTGCCCATCGCTCGTCTCCAGGTGGTTGCAGGGGAACCGACAAGCATAGTGAGGCGTCGCGCCGGCGCCAAAGAACGATTCCGAACATGCTTATCCGGAATGCGCATATGGCTGGGAGCCTGCGCGGGCACTGACATTGCGAGGCCAAGTGCTCGGCCGTTCATGCTTGCCTCTGCGGGCGCGCAAATACGCTGAGCGCGTACCTCAAGCCGTGAGACTCGGGCACAGCTCCGGCGGTTCCGTCGCAGGCAAGCGCCGTGAGGCTGTCCGCGCCTTGGAATCGCGGCTGACGTCGTCAGACCCCAACGCCCGAAGGCATGAAGAGCCTGGTCTCGGAGCTCCGCGTCAGCAAATCGTCACCACCTCGTCATATCTTCGTGCAAACCTTTCAAGCCCCTGGGGAGGCTCGTCTGCTGCAGATCCACCTCATTCCACTTCGATAAGAGGACAGACATTATGCATATGCGAAATATGGCATTGGCAGTCGCTGCGGTTTTGGCGGGTATGGCGGGCAACACCATCGCCGGAGGCGAGGATCACCACCACGGCAACCCATCGTTCGACTACGGCGTGTTTCAGCAAAGGCAGCTGCAATCCTTCTCCCCGCGTCTGTTCGGCGTGACCGGGCCGGTCGATGCCTCCTCCACCACGAGCGTGGACAAGGCCACCGCTCAGGCGAACCCGACCTCCCTTATCACGGTCGCCAAGAGCTTGCGGGTGCACACCGTGAGTGCGGATGCAGGTCTCGCACCCAACATCGACCAAATGGCGTTCTGGCCGAACGATCGTGCGCCGACGCATCTGATCGTCTGCAATGAACAAGGCGCGACGGAGCCGGCTGTGCAACGCGTCCGGCTGGCCGACGGCAAGGTGGAGACGATTCTGACGGGGATGGTGGACTGCGACCCCGTGCGGCGCACCGCATGGGGCACCGTGCTCGTCGGCGAAGAATCGGGAGCCGACGGCAATGTCCTCGAGATCATCAACCCGCTGAACACCACCGGCGTCCAGTTCAACCACACGAGCGGCGCGCTGACCGGCGCCGATGCCGGGAACGTCGCGCTGCGCGGTGCCGTCGGTCGCCTGTCCTTCGAGGGCATCGCGCTGTACCCCAACGGCGTCATGTACTACGGCGACGAGAACCGGCCCGTTGACGGGGAAGCCGGGCGGCGCGTATTTCAAGTTCATTCCCACCGACTCCCTGGACCGGCGCGGGGAGGATCCTCAACCTCGCGCGATTCGCCGCTGGCCGCCGGCACGGTCTACGGTCTGCGCCTGGGCAAGCGCGACGGCAACACCGACTACGGCCAGGGGTCGAATACCGGACAGGGTACGTGGATTCCGGTCCCAGCCGGCGACATTGCGAACCTGCGGGCCTTCGCGGGTGCGAATTTCCTGACCGGCTACTACCGCCCCGAAGACATCGACATCGATGCAGCTGCGCTCGGCGGACGGCAGCGTGCGCTTCTGCGGCAACAACACCGGCAACGAGGCGACCGATCGGAACTGGGGCGAGACTATCTGCATCACTGACGGCGCTCTTGCCGACGCAACCGCCAACACCGCCACGCCGGAAGGTCCAGTACTTCGTGCTCGGCACGCGCGGACTTCGCGATGATGGACAACATCGCGTTATCAGCCCGGTCGCGGTAACTGGGTCATCAACGAGGACGGCGACGCGCCGGAGGCCTTCGGGCGCAACAACGACATCTGGGACTGCCTGGAAGACGGGGCGGACGTCGACACGCTGTCGGACGGCTGCATCAAAGTCGCGACGCTGAACGATCTGACTGCCGAGTCGACCGGCGGGATCTTCGACGCGGACGGCGACAGCTACTACGTCAGCATCCAGCACAACGTGACAGGCCACGGGGTCATTCTGAAGATCACCGGCTGGCGTTAAGCAGCATCGGCATTCGGCCGCGCCGGGGATCCCCGGCGCGGTTTTCTTTTTCCGGTACTACCGGACGGCCACGCCCAGCCGCCTCGCCAGCTCCGGGAAGCTCGCGGCAACGATGTCATGCTGCGGATTCGGCTCCGGGTCGGGCGGGCCCGCTGCACCCCATTCGTCCGGCCGGCGCACGAATGCCGTCTTGAAGCCGCACGCCTTGGCGGCGTCGAGGTCGAAGTTGTGGCACGCGACCATCAGGCACTGGCCGGGATCGAGCTGCAGGTACTTGGCGCAGGTCCGGTAAGCCTCGGGCAGCACCTTGTACTTGCCGATCGCCTCGCAGGAGATGACCGCGTCCCAGCTCAGGCCGTTGCGCCTGGCGGTGTCCATGATGATGCGGAAGCTCAGCAGCGTGAAGGAGACGCAGTAGAACCGCTGGCGCAGCTTCGGCAGCGTGCCGGGAAAATCCGGCCAGCATGCGAGGTTGTGGATCGCGTCCCACCAGATGCTGCGGCGGTCCTCGGCGCGTGAACGCCTCCAGCCCGTTTTCCGCGATGAGTGCATCGAGCGTCTCCCGATGCACATCGTCGAAGTTCATCGTCGCGGGCGCGTGCTCGCCGTGATTCACGATCCGCTTCAGCGCTCGGCGCCGGAACTCGTTGGTGAGCGCGGCCCAGTCCTTGCTTCGAGACCGTGGCGTGCACCGGCCGTCGGCGAAGGCAGTGCGGATCCCCGTATGCCAGTCGAGAATCGTGCCGCCGGTGTCGAACGTCAGCGCCTGGATGTCGTTGCAGGCTCATGGCTTGCTCCTCCTGGTCGTCGCGCATCTGTCCATCGATTCGTAGTGTCCGGCCGCTGACGCTGCGTCCACCCTCTCCGCGGAGGTGGAGGCCGCATCGGCGCACTCTCGACGCTCACGTGCTGCCGGACCGTGCTCGCGGAGGCGAGCCGGGCGGCCGGGCACGCATGCCCCGCCAGACTAGCCGAAGGGAGGCAGGGCGGCGCGGATCTCGGTATGATTCGACATTCGCCGAGGAGACCAAGCGATGCTGTTCCCCACCACCCTCGTCGGCAGCTACCCGCAACCCGAGTGGCTGATCGACCGTGAGAAGCTGCTGAAGAGCCTGCCGCCGCGCGTGCGCGCAAAGGAACTGTGGCGCATCTCCGAGCGCGTTTCTCGCCGAGGCGCAGGACGACGCCACCATCGCAGCGATCAAGGCGCAGGAGGAGGCCGGCCTGGACATCGTCACCGACGGCGAGATCCGGCGTGAGAGCTACTCCAATCGCTTCGCCACCGCGCTGGAGGGGTCGACCTCGACAACCCCGGCATCGCGCTCGGCCGCTCCGGCCGCCCCAACCCGGTGCCGCGCATCGTCGGCCCGATCCGGCGCAGGCATCCGGTCGAGGTCGACGACGTCAAGTTCCTGCGGGCGCACACGGCCAAACCGATCAAGATGACGGTGCCGGGACCCTTCACGATGAGCCAGCAGGCCCAGAACGACTACTATCCGGACGAAGAGGCGGTGGCAATGGCCTACGCGGTCGCGGTCAACGAGGAGATCCGCGACCTGTTCTCGGCCGGTGCCGACATCGTCCAGGTCGACGAGCCGTACATGCAGGCGCAGCCCGAGAAGGCACGCCAGTATGGCCTAGCAGGCGCTCAATCGCGCGCTCGAGGGAATCAGCGGACCGACGGCGGTGCACATCTGCTTCGGCTACGCCGCGATCGTCCACCAGCGCCCTTCCGGCTACTCGTTCCTGCCCGAGCTGGCCGGCTGCTCCTGCCGGCAGGTCTCGATCGAGACGGCGCAGGCCAACCTCGACTGCGCCGTGCTGGCGGACCTGCAGGGCAAGCAGATCATGGTCGGCTGCCTCGACCTCAACGACACGACGGTCGAGACGCCCGGAAGTCGTGGTCGCGCGCATCAAGCGCGCCCTGCCCTACGTCCCGCCAGCCGACGTGATCCTCGCTCCCGACTGCGGCATGAAGTACCTGCCGCGCGCGGTCGCGTTCGGCAAGCTGCGCGCGATGGTCGAGGCGGCGAAGATGCTGCGCGCGGAGTACGGCCGCTGACGCCTCAGGCCGACTCGGCCGCCGAGCGCATCGTTTTCCACAGCTCGGCGACGTGCGCGCGCTCGGTCGCCAGCGAGCCGATCGACACGCGCACCATCCAGCGGCCGTCCAGCATTGCGGGCGTCAGGTAGGCCGCGCCCGAGCGGTTGACGCGCTCGGCCCACGCCTGCGTATGGCGGTCGAGCGCGTCGCCCGACAGGCCCGGCGGCTCGTGCCGCACGCACAGCGTCTGCAGCGCCACCGGCGCCAGCACGCGCCACAGCGGCTGCGCTTTCACCTGCTGCTCCAGCCAGCGCGCGTTGTCGAGGTCGCGCCGCAGGCGCTGCCGAAGCCTCTCGACCCCCTGCTCGCGGATCAGGCACCACAGCTTCAGCGCGCGGAAGCGGCGCCCGAGCGGGATGCCCCAGTCGCGCAGGTTCTTGACCCGGCTGTCGACCGCGCTCTGCAGGTAGCTCGGGTTGGTGCTGAGCACGCGCATCAGGTGCTCGGGATCGCGCACGTAGTAGAGCGAGCAATCGAAGGCGGTGCCGAGCCACTTGTGCGGGTTGAAGACCAGCGAGTCGGCGCCTTCGATGCCGTCCCACAGCGGGCGGCACTCGGGCAGGATCATCGCCGAGCCCGCCATCGCGGCGTCGACGTGCAGCCAGGTGCCGTACTGCTTCGCCAGCTCGGCCAGCGCCACCAGCGGATCGAAAGCGGTCGAGGTCGTGGTGCCGCTCGTGCCGACGATGGCGCACGGCTTCAGGCCCTTGGCGAGGTCGGCCTCGATCGCCGCGCGCAACGCGTCGGGCCGCACCGCGTAGTGCGTCTTGTCGACCTCGATGGCGCGCACGTACTCGCGACCGAAGCCGGCGAGCAGCGCGGCCTTCTCGACCGAGCTGTGGCTGTGCGCGGAGACGTAGACGGTCAGCGGCGGGCCGCCGCCCTGCAGACCACCCTTGGCCAGCGCGTAGCCCGAGGCGCGCTCGCGGGCGCAGATCAGCGCCACCAGCGTGCTGGTCGAGGCCGTGTCCTGGATGACGCCGCTCCATGCGGCCGACAGGCCCACCATCTGGCGCATCCAGTCCGTCATCACCTCTTCCAGCTCGGTGAGCGCCGGGCTCGCCTGCCAGGACAGGCCCAGCACGCCCAGGCCGGTGCTCAGGTAGTCGCCGAGCACCGAGGACAGCTCGCTGTTGGCCGGGAAGTAGCCGAAGAAGCGCGGGCTCTGCCAGTGCGACAGGCCGGGCAGCAGGATCTCCTCGACATCGCGGAGCACGGCATCGAACGGCTCCGCTTGCTCCGGCGGCGCCGTCGGCAACTTGGCCTTGATCTGTCCCGGCTCGACCGGCGACATCACCGGATGCTGCGCGATGCCCGCGCGATAGTCGGCGATCCAGTCGACAGCTGATGGCCGTAGCGGCGGAAACTCTTCAGGGGTCATAGACGCGCTTCCTGGTCAGGACATCTCACAATATCATCATATCCTGGCAAGCGGCGGATGCGAAGCTCTTGCGGATGGTAAGCAGCGTTCCTACGGCGCGCAACTGGTACGCGCGGCATCCCGAGGTCTACCCGCAGGCGCGGCGCTGACCAACGCGGTCGTTGACAGCGGTCAGCGGTACCACCGCACCAAGTCGAACCGTTTGCGCCCCTTCAAACGAAACGCGGTGAAGTCGCGCTCATCGACGGTCAAAATCTGGTACTCGCCGACGAGCTCCGCGAGCCAGATCAGGGCAGCGTCGGCGAGGTCGATGTCGAGATCCTCGTACTTCTGCAGAACGATCGCCAGTGCCGGATAGGCCTCGGAAGGGATCTCGGCAACGGCGAGCCCGCCTCGTTCCACCCACTTCAGCAGCTCGACCTTGCCGCGCAGGTTGAGAAAATGGCAAGCTTCGACCACTACCGGCGACGCAGTCAGAAGCGGGGCACGGCTGCCTCGCAGAAACTCCAAAGCCTGCGTGTGCAGGTTGTCGCCGCGTCGGTAGAGCGCTACGAGAAAGCCCGTGTCAACGACGAGCCTTGCCACGGAAGCGCTCCCGGATCAACCGCTTGGTGTTGCGCGCGATGTTGCCGCGCGAGGAGTCGTCGGCGCCAAACCCGTCCTTTCCCAGCTCGTAGGGTGCGGCCTGACCACTGCTCTCAGCCAAGAGGCGCTCCAGCGCTTCCTTCACGGCATCGCTCTTGGTGATGCGTCGCGTGACGCAATACTCCTTGAGCTCCTGCTCGACGCGCGGTGGAAGGCGAACTGTGAGGGGCATCGATCGATCTATGTCGTACACAAGGACGCATAGTGTAACACGCTGGCGGAGACCCGGTAGCGCAGAAGCCAAAAGGCCGGGCGCTGCACGCACCGGCCATGGCGGCACTTCAGCGCTGCGACCGCGCGTAGACTCGCGTCAGCCAGACGAACGTCTGGTCCTCGAAGACGCGCCCGAAACCCGCATCTCGCAGCCTGCGGTCGATCGCCGCCGGATCGTGCACGTATGAGCGGAATCCGCAACGGATGAGCGCCATCATGCCCCTGGCGAGCCGCATGGCGACGCGCACGCTCCAGCGGTCGCGCGGAACGGTGAATCCGTACAAGCGCAAGGCCTTGTCCGCAGAGCGCCGCACCAGGCTAGCGGCATCCGGGTAACAGCAGATGACTTTGTCGAGGATCACGACGTCGGCCGGAGCGATCGCATCGGCCAGCTCGACGAAATCCCCCTCGCGGTAGTCGGTGCACTCGGACAGGCCCTGCTCGCGTGCCTGGATCCGGGCTTCGTCCAGCATCCTGCTGGATAGATCCACGCCCACGGCGCTGTCCGCGCCCGTCTGCAGCAGCCGTTGGTGCAGATAGCCGACGCCGCAGCCGATCTCGAGCAGTGTCGCGCCCTCGAGGCCGGCGCGGTTCAATCCCTCCACCAACTGCTTCTGCGAAGGCTCGAAACCCTGGCGGGCAAAGCGCTTTCGGTAACGCCGTGCGAACCAGCCGAAGAAGCGGCCGGTGTCGCGATTGTGGATGCAGCAGGAAGTCATGATCGATGCGTGGAGAGATCTGCGTCGTCTAACGCCCGCGCGAGAAGCATCGGTCGAGATGCCGGCATGCAAGGCTTCCCGATCCGCTATGCGGCCCGCCGCGCGTGGCGCGGCACCGCCAGCTCGCCGATCGCGGCCAGGCTCTCGAGCTCGCTCAGCCGGTCGAACAGCGCCGCCGCGTCCGCATAGCCGGCCACGTTCGCGCAGTCCATGAACTTCGCCCGCAACTCGTCATCGCGCAGCGGCAACTGGGAGTTGCCGCGCGCGAAGCGGATCTCGCCCGAATCGAGCTTGCGCCCGTCGCGCAGCTCGAGCACCACGCGGTCGCTGAACCCGAACGCCGGGTCCAGCGGGCAGCGCGCGTCGGTCGTCTCGACCGACAGCTTTCCCATCAGATCGCGCACTTTGGGCTGCGCGACGAATCCGTCGGTCAACTCTTCCAGCCCGACCTTCCCCGCCACCAGCGCCGAGGCCACCGCGAACTCGAGACTGAACTTGGCTTCCAGCCCGGTCACCGGCGCGTGGTTGCGCAACATGGCCGCCTGCGCCACACCGATGCGCGCCTGAACGTGCTCGACGTCGGCGGCCTGCACACGGTTGGCGCGTGCAAGGTCGAGTACGCCGTCGATCACCCGGTGAGTTCCGTAGCACATCGGGTATTTCTTCACCGACAGGCCGAGCTCGAGGATCGCCAGCTCCTTGCCCAGTTGCGCAGCCGGACGGGCGCGGTCGACGTTGCCTCGGGGAGATAGCGCTGCGAGCAGTCCGCCGGCGTGCTCGAATGCGTCGGCGGAAGCCGTCATTCCTGCCTGCGCCAGCCGCACCGCTTCGATACCGTTCGCCGCGGCTCGTCCCGCATGCAGCGGCTTGGTCATGGTGCCGAAGTTCGCGGTCAGGCCGGACGCAAGGCTGGCGGCGATCGCGAGCGCATGCCGCGCCTTCTCCTGGTCGAGTCCGCGCAGATTGGCGGCGGCCGCAGCGGCCGCCACCGTGCCGAACACGCCGGTCGGATGCCAGCCCTTGGTGTGATGCGAGTCGCTCTCGCGGCCGATCAGCTCCGCCCACACTTCGTAGCCGATCAGGTACGCGCGAATCGCGGCCACGCCACGTCGCCCCGACCGCTTCGCCTTCTGCGAGCACCGCGGGGACCAGAACCGTGCTCGGATGGCCGGCCAGCGCCACGTCGTCGTAGTCGAGGGCATGGCCCGCGACGCCGTTGATCAGCGCGGCATCGGCCGCCCCGGCCCGCTCGTCACTGAGCAGCACGCTGGCTTCTGCAAGCGCCGAGCGCCGGGCGCGCACATGCGCACGCACCAGCCGCGTCACCGGCTCCTCGCTGCCGGCGAGCATGGCGGCGATCGTGTCGACGAAACCGCGAGCGGATGATGCGCGTCGCCTCGGCAGGAACGCTGTCGAACCCGGGCTGCGCGACGAAGCGAGCCAGCTCGCTGGTGAGTCCTTCCATGTGTGGTCCTCCTCGTATTGAAATCGTAATCCTCACCCTCACCGTGTCCCAAGCGCGAAGCTGCTCCGGTGTCGCCATAGCAGAATCCTGAACGTCAACACACGAGTTTCAAGTGAACGGTAAGCATTGTACGGGAGTTAATCAGAGGCCCTTGGAAAGGGGGCGGATCAGTCCGCGTTCGGCCACTTTCGGCCACTGACCATGCCAGATTATCTGCCCGAAAGCCGCCATCAGTCTTTGCCGTGAACTGGCGGCGCCTCCCCAGAGTTCGTTGCACGCACGCTTCAGAACACGGATGGTGTCTGCGTGTAGCCATTCGTGCTTGGGACTTGCCAGCCGACTGCAAATGCAGCGACAACGAGTACGGCTCTAGCGTTGCCAGGTTGCTGCCATCAGGGGTGCAAGTCGGCGGTTATGCGCCGCGCCCGCAGCGTCCGGGCGAACGCGTGCCGGGCACGCAGCCGCGGGTCATTGATGATGCCGCCGATCGTGCCGGCAACGACCATGACGACGCCGGCCAGTGGCAGCGCGACTATGAGGCCGGGGATCCCCGCGACCGCCCCGCCGACGAAGATCATCAGCACCGTCGGCAGCGGATGCAGGCGCAGGCTGCGGCCGACGGTCAACGGCGTGAACATGAAATCGTCGAGCATGCGAACGACAACGAACAGCGCCACAGCCGCGTAGACAGTCGACGGCTGGGCCGGAAAATCGGTGGCGGTGACCAGTAACACGATCACGCCCCCGATGATTGGCCCTACCAGCGGCACCCAGGCGAGCACCGCGGCCATCAGCCCGAGGGCCAGCGCGCCGGGGACGCCGAGGGCCGCCAGGCCGGCCGCGAGACATGCGGTATTCAAGAGCGTGAGCTTGAGCAGGCCCTGGAAGTAGGCGCGGGCGGTGGTGTCCACGCGCTCCATCATATACACCGTGCGTTCGAAGTACGCGTTCGGCACCGCGTCGACCAGGAATTTCAGGAATCGCCTTCCGTCGCGCAGGAAAAAGAAGGCGAGAAACGGCGCGAGCAGCAGCGACGGCAGCCACGCCGCCGCGCCGAGCAGCGCAGCGGTAAGATGCTCCTGCAGGTCGGTGCCGCCGTATTCCGCGATCTTCCGTCCCATCGCGGCCTGGAGCCCTATCCGCTCGAGGAATCCGAACTGCGACTCGAGCAACGCCAGCGTCCGGTCGATTAGTCGCCGGCCGGTGTCGAGGTAACGAAAGAACGCCTCTTCGCCGCTGACGGCGTTCCCGGCCAGCCAGGACACCCACGGCACCATCGCCACGACGGCGGCGATGAAGAAACCGCCTGCGACGATCGCCGCCGCGGTTTCCCGGGCGACACCCGCGAGCGTCAGGCGCCGCACCGCCGGGAACAGTGCGTAATACAGGATGATCGCGAGCAGGAAGGGAACAACGAGCCACAGCGCCTGCTTCAACAACGCCAACAGCAACGTCGTGCAGGAGAGTGTCGTTGCCCAGACCAGCGGTCCGGACGACAGGGACCGGTTCGCGCTGGCGTCCGCGTAGTCTGGCGGCTTCACAGAGGTTTGCGGTCGGCCGTCGGAGCGCGTTCGCGCAGTTGCCGGCCAAGCTGGCGCGCGAGCTGCAGCGAGATTTTCAACGCAGTCACCGCGTGGGTGTCAAGCAGGCGTTCGAAGTCCACGCGAGAGAGCGACGCCAACACGCAGTCCTCAGCGGCCCGCGCCTGCGCGGAGCGGGGCAGGTTGTCAAGCAACGCCAGTTCCCCGAATGCGACGCCGGCGTCGATCTCGCTGATCCGGCCGGTGTCGGGCTCGCCCTGCCGGCAGATCAGCACGCGCCCGCTGATGACGACGTACAGCGCCTGGCCCTCCTCGCCCTCGTCGAAGATGATTTCGCCTTTCAGATAACGGCGCTCGTGCAGCAGGCCGTCGACGACGCGCAACTCGAGGCGCGACAGCGGCACGAACAGCGCAAGCTGTCGCAGCGTGGCCAACCGCGGGGTTTCCTTCCGGGCCTGGAACAACGCCAGCATCGATGCCGCTCCACCGCACCCTGCGGTAGGGCGCCATGCCGTCGCATTTCACTCCATTACCGAGGGGACGGCAAGTGGAGTGCCGCGCACGCTGGCCGGACCCTACCTCGCGGGATCACGTGCCGCTTGGGTGCCGCCCGCCGCTAGAAGCACA
>CAVYZA010000021.1:0-89198 GCA_963772865.1 uncultured beta proteobacterium
GCGCGATGATGGCCTTCAGCAAGGCGATCGGCCTCTTCGGTGCCTTGTGTCCGAATGCGAGCGGCCGACCGTCGATCTCCACGCGGAAACATCCGAGGGTGAAGATCCTGACCGGCCAGGGCCATGCCTCCGGCGCCGGGGTGGGCGGCGCGACATCGAACTCGCGGATGAGCCGCTGGACATACGGAACGTCGATCTGTCGCTCGAGCGCTCGCACCAGAGCTGCATCCTTCACGTTCATTGCCCAGCGGAAGTAGCGATCCGCTCGGTCGTGCTTGCCCGCCGCCAGGGCCATTCGCAACCAATGGCCCCCGCCACCCTCCTGTCCTCGTGAATGAGCAAGCTCACTGCGGAGCAGGAAGATCAACGCATCAAGCCGCTCCAGAAACGTCCCGCGTCCGATGCAATGCGCTTCGTCGAGCCATTGCTCCGCGAGATCGATTTCTCCACTCGCCATCAGCCCTGTCACACCGATCAGACGCCAGGCCACGTCGAAGAAGGACGATCCGATCCTCTTGGCGGCATCAAGCCCCGCTTTCGCATGATGCGCCGCGCTGTCCCCCTCGCGCCGCTGCAGCCCCATCAGCATGCAGGCCAGGTGATACTGCGCCACGTCCATGTGGCGTGAAGGATTTACCACTTGCTTCAGCACCTCGAGAGCCGGCCCAAAACGGCTGTCGTTCCACTGACAAAGGTGGTAACAGCGCATGCTGTTGAGCACTACCTCCGCCTGCACCAGCCCGCTCTCCAGCGCAATGTGCCGGCATCGCTCGAACGCCGCATCGCATTCCTTGCGACGGGCGAGCAGATGATAGTGATAACCGGCGTACAACCACCAGTAGGTCTGGTTCAACGCGGTCAGCTCCGGCGCCTCCAGGAGCGGGCTGATTCTCTGGATCAGCGGCTCGCCCGCCAGGAAGTCGGATCCGATACTGAAATGGCTCAACAGCGCAATGGCTGCGGACAGCTTCTGATTGACGTCGATGTCCGCATCCAGCAGCTGCCCCACACGCGCCCCTGCACACCGGCAGGAGCGGGTGCGCCGGCTGCCGGTACGTCGCAGCCAGCAACATCGCGCTGTGCACGAACAGCTCCGCGTCCGGATCGGGGAACACAGGATTCGTGGCCAGCAAATGGTCGATATGCGCGATCCATTCGTCCATACGGGCGAAATCCTCGTACTCGAAATAGATCGCCTTGACCTGCGCCGCTGCGCACAGCAGTTGTCCAACCGCTTGCCGGTCATGAAAGAATTCGGCAAAGGCGCGATGGAGTATCGCGCGTGCTCCGGACAGATCCACCTGCATACGCGCCAGCCCGAGCCAGTACAAGAGCCAGGCGTTTCTGTCGATAATCTCCAGAGGCAGGTCTTCGATCCACTCCTGCAAGGTTTTCCACCGGCCTTGGGCGAGGAGGGACGGAGCCGCCCGCAGGATGACCTCGATCGCGGCGCCCCAGTCGCGCACCCTGCATAGCAACGGCAGGGCCTCGGAGTCGAGGCCGCCTTCCGCGAGCAGGCGCCCGGCTTTGCGGTAAAGCGCTCTCAGTTCCTCGTCGCCGCAGGTGACCTCGAGGTTGCGCCTGAGGAACTCCCGGAACAGATCGTGGTACTGGTAGCTCGGCTCCCGGCCGACCTTGCGATAGGTGAACAGCTGCCGGTCGCACAGCCGGTCAAGCAGTGCCCGGCAGTTCACGTTGTCGCTGATCGCTTCGGCCAATCCGAGTGAGAAGCTGCCGAACAGCGAGGTCCGCATCAGGATCTGCCGGGTATCTGCGCCTGCATCGCTGAATATCTGCGATGCGAAATAGTCGAACACCGCTTCGTGGGACAGTTCTTCCGCCGCATCGCCGGACATGCCTCGGCTCTCTCGCTCGAGCAGCAGCGTCATTCCCGCTGCCCAACCCCCGGTACTCTGGTGCAGCTTACGAATCATCCTCTCATCCCGCGCCCCGCGGGCTTGCGCAATCGCACCCGCCTCCTCGAGCGTGAGCCGCAGCGACTCCCACCCCAATCGGGTGAGCGTTTCAGAGGCAAGGTGCCGAGCCAGCGCCTCCGGGGGATCGCTGCGGCTGACGACGATCAGCGTGATCCCGGCTGGAATCTCGGCGATTGCGATCGCGATCAGTTGCTGGAAGACGGGATCGAGGGGTGCTTCGTGGAAATTGTCCAAGACCGCCACCGCGGGGCGAGGCAGCCGCGCGTACAGCTCGCGGAAGTAGCGGCGCGTGAATCCGGGAACGTCCTGAAGGTACTCCGGCGTCAGCAGCGGGAGGAGGCGTTTCCGCGGGGTCAGGCTCTTGGCCGCCTCGGTGAAGTAGTAGAAGAAGGTCGACGGATCGGCGTCCCCGGCGTCGAGATGGTACCAAAGTCCGGAGACGCGAAGACGCTCGCAGTAGCTCGCGACCAGCGTGGTCTTGCCCGCCCCGGGCGGACCGGATAGCCAGATGCAGGGATGCTGGCGCTTCTCGTCAAGCAGCCTGAACAGCCGTTCGCGGGCCACCAGGTTGTGCACGCGCGGGCGCGTGAGCTTGGCGAGCGGAGGGCTGCGTCGTGGCATCGGCTACTCGAATGCGGTAGTCACAAAGACTCGTGGAGTCGCCAGTCTTTGCGCAGTGGACAGCGCGAGCGGCGCTACTCGACCTTCACGCCCGCCTGCTTCACGACCTTGGCCCAGCGCGCGATCTCGGCGCGCATGAAGCTCGCCATCGCTTCGGGCGTGCCGGCGCGCACTTCGGTGCCTTGCGCGGCGAGCTGCTCCTTCACTTCGGGAGTGCTCAGGATGCGCGTGATCTCGGCGTTGAGCTTGTCCACGATCTCGCGCGGCGTCCCGGCTGGCGCCAGCACGCCCTGCCATGAGCCGGTCTCGAATCCGGGCAGCCCCGCTTCCGCGATCGTGGGCAGATCGGGCACGGCGGCGACGCGTTTCGGCGCAGATACGGCCAGCGCCTTGAGCCTGCCGGCTCTTCATGAACGGATAGACGCCCAGCATGCCGTTGAACAGCACGTCCGCGTGCCCGGCCACCACGTCCGCGATCGCCGCGGATCCGCCCTTGTAGGGTACATAGGTCCATTGCACGCCGGTGCGCAGCGCGAACTCGACACCCGCCAGATGCTGCGCGCTGCCCACGCCCGACATCGCGAAGTTGAGCGTGCCGGGCTTGGCCTTGGCCAGGGCGATCAACTCCTTCACGCTGTTGACGCGGGAGGGCCGGATGCACCCCGAGGACGTGCGGCGAGTAGCTGATCATGACCACCGGTTCGAAGTCCTTGGCGGGATCGAACGGCAACCCGGCGAGCACGCTCGGGCTGATGCACAGGGCGCCGATATCGCCGAGCAGGAGCGTGTAGCCGTCCGCAGCAGCCTTGGCGACCACGTCGGCGCCGATGTTGCCGTTGGCGCCCGGGCTTGTTCTCGACGATCACCGGCCGGCCCCACGCATCGTTCATCTTCTGACCGATGACGCGCGCCAGGATGTCCGAGGTGCCGCCGGGCGTGTAGGGCACGACGAGGCGGATCGCCTTGGTCGGATAGGCCTGCGCGAGCGCGCCGGACGCGCCGCCGGCCAGCGCCGCCACGGCAGAGGACGGCCGGACGATCTGCAGCCAGCCGTCTCAAGCGCTGACGCTCCTACGCGCGAAAGCGGCCGCGCGCCAGCTCGGCTCCGGCGCCGAGCGCCGCGAGCTTGGCCGCGGCGATGTCGCGCGCCATCGGCGCCATGCCGCAATTGGTGCAGGGATACAGCCGCTCCTTCGGCACGTACTTGAGCGCCTCGCCGATGACTCCGGCGATCTCGTCCGGCGTCTCGACCTTGTCGGTCGCCACGTCGATCACGCCCACCAGCACGTCCTTGCCGCCCAGGAGCTTGAGCAGGCTGACCGGCACGTGCGAGTGGATGCACTCGACCGACACCTGGTCGAGGCGGCTCTTGCGCCAGCGCCGGGAAAATTTCCTCGTACTGCCGCCATTCCGCGCCCAGCGAGTTCTTCCAGTCGATGTTGGCCTTGATGCCGTACCCGTAGCAGATGTGCACCGCAGTGCGGCATTTCAGCCCCTCGATGGCGCGGTGCAGCGCGTCGATGCCCCAGCGCTTCACGTCGTCCATGTAGACGTTGAAGGCCGGCTCGTCGAACTGGATCACGTCCACGCCCTGGGCTTCGAGGGCCCGCGCCTCCTGGTTGAGCAGCTCGGCGAAGGCCATCGCCAGCTTGACCTTGTCGCCGTAGTACGAGTCGGCGATGGTGTCGACGATGGTCATGGGGCCGGGCATGGTGATCTTGAGCTGCCTGCGCGTGTGCGCCCGCGCCACGCGCGCCTCCGGCTCGTGAACGCGCCCGCGCAGCCGCAGCTTCCCGACCACCACCGGCACCATCGCGTCGTAGCGGTTGTTGCGGATGCCCATCTTGACCTTGTGCTCGAAGTCGATGCCTTCGACCGACTCGAGGAAGCCGTGCACGAAGTGCTGCCGCGACTGCTCGCCGTCGCTCACCACGTCGATCCCGGCGTCTTCCTGCGACTTGATCCAGAGCAGCGTCGCGTCGCGCTTGCCCTCGGCCAGGTCCTCTCCGGAGAGCTTCCACTGCGGCCACAGCTTGTTGGTCTCGGCGAGCCAGGACGGCTTGGGCAGGCTGCCGGCGATGGTGGTTTCGAACATGTCGGTGGTGTCCCAGGGCAGGTGGCGGACGAAGGGCGCCGCGACGCATTCGCGCGGCGCGAGTATCAGGCCGCGCCGCGCGGTACGCCTCGGCGCGGCCCGAGCGCACCATGATAGCGCGCCTGCGAGCCCGCGTCGGCGGTCGCACCCGGGTTTTGCGTCCGCCAGCGTTATCGGCGAGAATCCGGCCAGCCCCGCGGCCAACAGGGGCAGGTGCGGCCGCATGCCGCGCCGAGTCCAGACCAGGAGACCCATGCGACCATGAACCTGCTTTTGACAATTTCACGCGCCATCGACTGGCTGAACGAACGGATCGGGCGCCTGGTCCTGTGGCTCGTCCTGGTGATGGTCCTGGTGAGCTCCGCCAACGCCATGTCCCGCTATCTGCTCAACATCAGCTCGAACGCCTTCCTCGAGCTGCAGTGGTACCTGTTCGCTACGGTGTTCCTGCTCTGCTCCGGCTACACGTTGCTGCACAACGAGCACATCCGCATCGACGTCGTGTCGTCGCGGCTCTCGACGCGCACCCGGATGTGGATCGACATCTTCGGCACCGTCTTCTTCCTGCTGCCCATGAGCCTGTTCATCATGTGGCTGTCGTGGCCGATCTTCATGAACGCGTGGGTCAGCGGCGAGATCTCCAGCAACGCCGGCGGCCTGATCCGCTGGCCGGCGCGGCTGCTGGTTCCGGTCGGCTTCTTTCTGCTCTCGCTGCAGGGCATATCGGAGCTGATCAAGCGCATCGCGTTCCTGCGCGGACTCATCCCGGATCCGGTCGAGAAGCACATCGAGCCGGCGCTGGCGATACTCAAGACCGATGAGGAGGCGGCGAAATGATCGCCTTCGTCATCCAGAACATGGCGCCGCTGATGTTCGCGGCGCTGGTGGTGTTCCTGCTGCTGGGCTATCCCGTCGCCTTCGCGCTCGGCGCGATCGGGCTGCTGTTCGGCTTCCTCGGCGTCGAGCTCGGGCTGCTGCATCCGGCGCTGTTCCAGGCACTGCCCGAGCGCCTGTTCGGGATCATGGCCAACGACACGCTGCTCGCGGTGCCGTTCTTCACCTTCATGGGGCTGATCCTCGAGCGCAGCGGCATGGCCGAGGATCTGCTCGACACCATCGGGCAGCTGTTCGGGCCGGTGCGCGGCGGGCTGGCGTACGCGGTCGTCTTCGTCGGCGCGCTGCTGGCCGCGACCACCGGCGTGGTGGCCGCCTCGGTGATCTCGATGGGGCTGATCTCGCTGCCGATCATGCTGCGCTACGGCTACGACCGGCGCCTGGCAACCGGCGTGATCGCCGCCTCGGGAACGCTGGCGCAGATCATCCCGCCGTCGCTGGTGCTGATCGTGCTGGCCGACCAGCTCGGCCGCTCGGTCGGCGACATGTACGCCGGCGCGATCTTTCCCGGGCTCGTGCTCACCGGCCTGTACCTGCTGTACGTGTTCGGCCGGTCGATGCTGCAGCCGAACTCCGCTCCCGCGCTGCCGCCGGAAGCGCGCACGCTGCGCGGCGCGAAGCTGCTGCGGCGCGTCGTGTTCGTGCTGATTCCCCCGCTCCTGCTGATCTTCCTGGTGCTGGGCACGATCTTTCTCGGCATCGCGACGCCGACCGAGGGCGGCGCGATGGGCGCAACCGGCGCGCTGATCCTGGCGCTGATCAACCGGCGCCTGACCTGGTCGCTGCTCAAGCAGGCGATGAACACCACGGCGAAGCTGTCCTCGTTCGTGATCTTCATCCTGGTGGGCTCGACCGTGTTCAGCCTGACGTTCCGGGCGGTGAACGGCGACCTGTGGGTCGAGCATCTGCTCACCGGCCTGCCCGGCGGTCCGGTCGGCTTCCTGATCGTGGTCAACATCCTGGTGTTCGTGCTCGCCTTCTTCCTCGACTTCTTCGAGCTGGCGTTCATCATCGTGCCGCTGCTCGGTCCGGTCGCGGACAAGCTCGGCATCGATCTCATCTGGTTCGGCGTGCTGCTCGGCGTGAACATGCAGACCTCGTTCATGCATCCGCCGTTCGGATTCGCGCTGTTCTACCTGCGCAGCGTCGCGCCGGCACGGGACTACGTCGACAAGATCACCGGCAAGCTGACCGCACCGATCACCACCGGCCAGATCTACTGGGGTGCGGTGCCGTTCGTCTGCATCCAGGTGATCATGGTCGCGATCGTGATCGCGTTCCCGGGTCTGGTGACCGGCAACCTGGACCGCCACAAGATCGATCCGTCCAAGATCGAGATCATGATCCCGCGCCGGAGTCCGGACGCTCGGAGGCGGCCCGCGAGCCGGGACGCAACGCACGCGCGCCGGACTTCGGGCCGTGCCAGCGAGCCGGCACCGATCTCGAAGGAGCGACGGCGGCAGCGAAGCCAGCCGACAAGGCGCATCCGGCAAGGACGCGACGGCAGCGAGCTCGAGGATCTGTTCAAGGAGTCCGAAGAAGTAGCCGCTGCGCGCCGACCCGTCGCACAAGCACAAAGCCCCGCCGCGGCGGGGCTTTGTCTTGCTGGCGCGAGTCTGGCTGCGCGCTACTTGCCCTGCCCGATCTTCGAGTTGAAGACGTAGTTGTCGTACGTCGACTCGGCGACGCGGAACCACAGGAACTGGTCGTCGCGGAACTTCTTCCACTGCGGATAGATCCGCTTCCAGTGCTCGCTCTTGGCCTGCAGCTCGTCGTACAGCTCGTAGGCCGCCTTCTCGCACGCCTCCATGACCGGCTTCGGGAACGGACGCAGCTTGGTCCCGCCGCCGACCAGCCGGCGCAGCGCGTCGGGGTTCTGCGAATCGTACTTCGCCGGCATCCACACGCAGGCCTCGCTGCAGGCGGCGTGCAACGCGGCCTGGTAGGACTTGGGCAGCTCGTTCCACTGCTTCTCGTTGATGAGCATCATGCTGATGGGCCCGCCCTCCCACCAGCCCGGGTAGTAGTAGTACTTGGCGACCTTGTTGAAGCCGAGCTTCTCGTCGTCGTACGGGCCGACCCACTCGGCGCCGTCGATGGTGCCCTTCTCCAGCGCGGGGTAGATGTCCGGGCCGCCGATCATCTGCGGCACCACGCCCAGCTTGGCCAGCACCAGGCCGGCCATGCCGCCGATGCGGAACTTCAGGCCCTGCAGATCGGCGACGCGTCTTGATCTCCTTGCGGAACCAGCCGCCCATCTGGCAGCCGGTGCTGCCCGCCGCCAGCGCGACGCAGCCGTACTCCTTGAACAGCGGCGCCATCGCTTCGGAGCCGCCGCCGAAGAACCACCACGCGTAGTTCTGGCGCATGTTGCCGCCGAACCCGATCGAGGTGCCGAGCGCGAAGGTCGGATCCTTGCCGAAGTAGTAGTAGGTCGCCGTGTGGCCCATCTCCACGGTGCCGGCCTGGACGGCATCGAGCACCTGCAGCGCGGGCACGATCTCGCCCGCGGCAAAGACGCGGATCTGGAACTTGCCGTCGGTGATCTCGCCGACGCGCTTGGCGACCAGCTCGGCGGCGCCGTAGATGGTGTCCAGGCTCTTGGGCCAGCTCGCAGCCATCCGCCACTGGATGGCCGGCTGCGACTGGGCGATGGCCGGCGCGGCGATGGTGCCGGCCGCCACACCGACAGCCGCCTTCTTGAGAAACGATCTGCGCTGCATGGTTCTGTTCCTCCGGTTATGGACGCGTGTTGTCGGACGTTACCGCGACGGGTTGCCTGCGCCGCTTGGACCGATGCACGGCCGCGAGCGGCACCGCCGGACCGCTCGCGGACTGCTGCTCCGGCACCACATCACTGCGGCGGCTATTCTAGCCGGCAATGGCAGCAGCGTCTCCCTCGCAGACCGGCGACCTGCGAGGTCGATCCGCACGGGGCCGTGCCCAAACGCGGACCCATCGCCCAGCGTTGACCAACATGTATCCTGCGTTGACCAACATATAATCGACGTGCGAGCGGCATCCCGGCCGCGGTCGCCGAGCACCAAGCGCATGAACCCACCCGACTCCGGCCGCGGGAGCGAGCTCCGTTCAGCTGCCTGCCACCTCCCGGCTGTATTGGGAGGACGACCACTGCTTCGAGGCCGATGCGACGGTCATTGCAGTGCGCGACAGTGCGCTCGCCTTCGACCGCACCTGTTTCTATCCCGGCGGAGGCGGCCAGCCCGCCGACTCGCGGCCGGTCGCGTCTGCCGGGCGGCGCCGTGCTCGACATCGTGACGATCGAGGCGGCTGCGACGAGGTGCTCTGGCATGTCGCGAAGTCGGCCCCACCGCCGGAAGTCCTCGGTCAACAGGTCCGTCTCGAGGCTGGACCAGGAGAGACGCCTCGCACTCACGCGCTACCACACCGTCCTCCACGTCGTGAACACGATCGCGCTGCGCGACTACGCAGGCTGGATCACCGGCGTGCAGATCGGCGTGGACTACTCGCGGATCGACTTCAAGCTCGAGGGCTTCTCGCCGGCGCTGTGCGCGGAGCTGGAAGCCAAGGTCAACGCCGTGCTGGTTCGCGAATCACGCCTTGCGAGCCTACTACCTGCCGGAGGAGGAGTTCCGCCGACGCGACGACCTGCTCAGGACGCTGGAGGTCAAGCCCCCGGTGATCGAACGGCCGCGTCCGGGTCGTGGAGATCGAAGGGTTCGATGCGCAGGCCTGCGGCGGAACGCACGTGAGCGCCACCGCGCGAGCTGGGCCGCTTCTCGATCTTCCGCACCGAGAACAAGGGCAAGATCAACAAGCGGCTGTACGTCCGGCTCGAGCAGACCAGGCTCGTGAAGCTGCACGGACTCGCACCGCACGCACCAGTCTCCGCCGTCGCGATGCTCACCACTCTCGCCATCTCCAACTACCGCTCGCTGCGCGACCTGGTCCTGCCGCTGCAGCGGCTGAACGTGCTGACCGGCGCGAACGGCAGCGGCAAGTCGAACGTCTACCGCGCGCTGCGGCTGCTGGCCGATACGGCGCAGGGCCGCGTCATTCCTTCGCTCGCGCGCGAGGGCGGCCTGCCCTCGACGCTGTGGGCGGGACCGGAGAGCATCGGCGCGCGCAGTCAAGCGCGGCGACTATCCGGTGCAAGGCACGGTGCGCAAGCACTCGGTCAGCCTGCGGCTCGGCTTCGCGGGCGAGGAGTTCGGCTATGCCATCGACCTCGGCCTGCCGACGCCGACCACCTCGGCGTTCTCGCTCGATCCGGAGATCAAGCGCGAGTGCATCTGGAGCGGCCCGCTGCTGCGGCCGGCCGCGCTGCTGGTCGACCGGCGCGGCCCGCTGGTGCGCACGCGCACCGACGACGGCGAGTGGAGCACGCTCACGCAGCACCTGGCGAGCTTCGACAGCATGATGGCGCAGCTCGCCGACCCCAGGAATGCGCCGGAGATGCTCATGCTCAGGGAGCAGATCCGCGCCTGGCGCTTCTACGATCATTTCCGCACCGACCTCGAGGCGCCGGCCCGCTCGCCGCAGGTCGGCACGCACACGCCCGTGCTCGGTCACGATGGCGCGGATCTGGCCGCGGCGCTGCAGACCATCCGCGAGATCGGCGACAGCGCGGCACTGGACGAGGCGATCGACGACGCGTTTCCCGGCGCGAGCGTCGAGGTGACCAGCTCGGACGGGTGGTTCGAGGCCACGATGAGCCAGCCCGGCCTGCTGCGGCCCTTGAAGGCGGCCGAGCTGTCCGACGGCACGCTGCGCTACCTGCTGTGGATCGCCGCGCTGCTCAGCCCCAGGCCGCCCGGGCTGCTGGTGCTGAACGAGCCGGAGACCAGCCTGCACCCCGACCTGCTGCCGGCGCTGGCGCGCCTGATCGCGGGCGCCGCACAGCGCTCGCAGGTTCTGGTAGTGTCGCATGCGCGCCGCCTGATCGCTGCGCTCGAGGAGCAGCCGGGTTGCCACTCGCTGATGCTGGAGAAGGAGCTCGGCGAAACCAGGATCCTCGGGCGTGGCGCCGCTCGAGCTGCCGCCCTGGCAGTGGCCGGCGCGTTGATGGAGGAGAACAGCATGACGAAAGTGTACGTGAGCGCCGTGATCGACGCGCCGATCGAGAAGGTCTGGGCCAAGGTGCGCGACTTCAACGGCCTGCCCGACTGGCATCCGCGCTTCTCCCGCAGCCACATCGAGGACGGGCTGCCCAGCGACAAGATCGGCTGCGTGCGCAACTTCGACATCGCCGGAGGCGGCGGCACGATCCGCGAGCGGCTGCTGACCCTGTCCGATCTGGATTACACCTTCACCTACTGCATCCTGACCTCGCCGCTGCCCGTCGAAGGCTACGTCGCGACGCTCAAGCTGCATCCGATCACGGTCGGCAACAAGACGCTCGGCGTGTGGACCGCGGAGTTCAAGGTGACCAACGGCAAGGAGGCCGACGTGGTGGAGGCGGTCGGCAACGGCACCTTCGGCAAGGCCTTCGAGGTGCTGAACCAGCACTTCGCCGGTGCGCGGGCGTGATCGGCCGGCCACGGCGACGGCCAGACCCGGGACCGAGCATGCGCAGCTGAGCCGCGAACTCTACCGTCTGCGGCCGTGCTCTTGCTCGCGCTTGCCTGTGCTGCTTGTCCTGACCGCGCTGTCGGGCGGGCCAGACGCGCCGCCGCCGGCGCTTCCGACCCGGCGCCTTTGATCTACGTCGAGCCCCAACGCAACCGCACGTTCGGCCCGCAACGGGTCACACCGGCGGGCACCGTATTCCACATCAAAGTGCTGACCAAGGCCGACAACAACGCCCTGCGCCTCCACCGCTGCGGCGATCGCTGCAAGAGCGCCGAAACCGTCAAGCTGTGGCAGCCCGGCGACTACCGGGTCGGCGACGAGCTGACCTGGCGAGCCGACCGCGACGGCACCTACTACCTGTGGGCGCAGGACCCGCGCGACGGCCGCTCGCTGGAAGCGACGACCCACTGGTTCGTCGGCAACCGGACCCGCATCGCTTTCGACTCCGGTGCGGTCATCGAAGTGTGGTACGGCGCACCTTGAGCTGAACCAGAAGGTAAACGATCGCATACCGTACCAGCGGGTGCCCGAAGGCAATCAGGATGTGCCGGCCGCTGCGGGGAGCGCCGGCTATTGGTGAAAACGTGCTTCGCCCAGGCCCTCTTCGTAGCCGGGTACAACCCTCTCTCGCTGCTTTTGCAAGAGCTGCTCGAACAGTTGATGTGTGGCCAGCGAAGGTGGAACACCGAGCACCACCGATAGGGTGTGCTTGAGCCTCCGATAAGCACTGAAGGCTTCGCTGCGCTTGCCGAGCTTCTCGTAGCAGCGCATTAACCCCTGATATGACGATTCCACGACAGGGTCGGCCTCGATACCGCGTATGTAGCATTCCGCAGCAGCTTCGGCGTCCCCCCTCGCTTCGAGGTCCATCCCGCGGCTCGACAGCGCATGAATGAACTTGCCACGCAGACGCTCACGCGTGGACACACTCCAAGGCTCCTGCTCATCCTCCGGAAGAAACGCGCCACGGTACAAGTCCAGCGCTTCGATTCCCGCATCTGACGGGCAGCCAACGCGTCCCTCGAAGGCCCAGGCATCGACCCAGCACCAGTCCGGGTTGAGGCGAACCTTACCGCCCTTCTGCACGATCGCCTCGTTCGACCCCAGCACCTTGCGCAAGCGCAGTACGGTGATAGACAGCGCATTGCTGGCTGCGTCGCCGTCTTCGCTGGCCCACAGCGTGTCGCAAAGAACCTCCTCCGAGACTTCCCGATTGCCGTATGCGAGTATCGCCTTGAGCAGCGTCAGGGTCTTGCGGGGCAATTTCCGGGCAAACTCCACCGGGTCTCCACCGACCTGGATCTCGAAGCGCCCGAGCGCGAAGATCCGAGTCGGCCATGGCCACGAGCTGTTTGCCTCGGCAGGCGGCCGCAATCTGAACGTGCGTATCAGGTCGAGCACCAGGTCGGTTTCGATGTGCCGATCGAGCGCGAGCTGGAACAGAGCCGGCATGGACCAGTCGCAAACGCGCAGGTAGTAGCGGTGGTTGTGCTTGCGCGCGACGGCGAGGGCAGCGCGCAGGCAGTCGAGCGCACCGGCTTCGTCGCCACTGTCCCGCGCACAGCGAGCCTCCAAGAGCAGGACCGCGGGAAGGAAGCACTCGTAGAGGGGAGCTCGCTCGACGAGTTGCCGGGTATGCGCAAGCATTGGCTGGGCTTCGTCGGCGCATTGAGCATCCAGCTGCACGTCCGCGTTCGACAGGGAGAACACGACCTCCTCCAGGCGCGAGCCGATCTGCATGGCCGAACTCTGGCTGAGCCGGGCCAGGCGGGACGCTTCGTCCTTGCGCCCCCGATGCCCGGCGATGCGGGCCCGCCACAACCAAAGCTGCGCTTGCGCCATGGGCGCGGCGGGAATGTCGATTGTCTCCGCTGCTGCGAGCGATGCGAGGGCTGCCGGCCATCCAACCGCCCGCCACTCCACGGTGAACCGCCACAGCAGTAGCTGCCGGACGACCTGACGCAAGCCATTCGACTCCGCCATGGCCAAGGTCTTTGCGATGCACTCGAGCGCGGCTTCGTACCTTCCTTCGATGAATCTCAACCATACGACCTGGGCGTAGGCCCACGCCGCGTCCGTCGGACTAGCCGACTCCGCGAGGGCAAGCGGCTCGATCGCTCGCGCGAGGCGATCGCCGCGCTCGAAGTCGCCGCACAGGCCACTCACCACAAGGGCCACCATAACCGCCAGAAGAGCGACCGACGCATCCGAGCAGCGCGGCAGCAACTCTTCGATGCGCTGATAGGTCGGGGCGACGGAGGGATGCCACGGACGCACGTGGAACAACGTCAAGCACAGTACGCTGCTGACGCGCAGCTCGGCGTCCGCCGACAGCACGCCGGGCGCTGCGTCGAGCTCATTCAGCAGCTGATCGAGCCATGGATCCATCGCATCGAGGGCATGGAACCCCAGGAATGCGCCACTGAGCAGGGCCGTCAGACATTCGATGCGGCCGGCACGGTCGCCTGATTCCTGGAACAGCCTAAGGGCCGCACGCAACGTCTCCATGCCCTCTTGGGGTGTGACTTGCATCCGAGCACGTCCGAGCCAGTACACCAGCCACGGGTCGTGGGCGCGAATGCTTTCGGGGATGGCCAGCAGCTGCTGCGTCAATGTCTGCCGCCGCCCCTGATCGAGCAACGCATTCGCCCGCGCCAGGACCACGCGACGCACCTGCCGCCAGTTGCCGCCCTCGCGCCAGACTTCGACTGCCCCGTCGTAGTCTTCGGCTGCCTCGAGGATCAGCGCGGTGCGATCGAGCAGCTGCTGGAGCGCTTCCCCCGACAGCGTGGTGCGGACTCGAGCGCGCAGAAAATCGGTGAAGAGAGCGTGGAACTGGTAGACGTTTTCTTCGCCCGGGCGCCGGTTCGTGAACAAGCGGCGATGGTATAGATCTTCCAGCACGCTGCCTGCCTCGCTCGAGCCGCTGAGCGTCGTCGCGAAGGCCGCCGTCACGCGTGGCAGGAAGGCTGTGGACAACAGAACATGCTTGGTGCCTTGAGGCGCCTGATCGAAAATCAGACTGGCGAAGTAGTTGAACACCGATTCGCGTGTCTCGTGGGGCAGCTCCCGCTGGTTTCTGCCGAGGTTGGTGAGCCGCTCAAGCATCAGCGTGATCCCGGCGGCCCATCCCTGCGACTCGCGGTGAAGGGCGCTCAGCAGCCAGCCCTCTGTTACGTTGCGCTGAGCGCAGATGGCGGAGACCTCGTCCAGCGAGAGCTGAAGCTGATCCCACCCGACGAAGAGCATGGCCCCGATGGCCGAGAATTCGACGTAGGAGGGAGGCGGTTCCTTCCGGCTGATCACGATGACCGAACTGTTGCGCGGCACTTCTCGGATGGCCTGTCTGAGCGCCTCGTGCACAGCGCTCTCGGCATCGAGCTCCTGGTAGTTGTCCAGGACCAGCATCGTGCCGTCTGCGAGCTGCGCAAAGAGCGTTCGGAAGAACAGCCGGGCGAACGCCGCGATACTGCTCCAATGCTCGGGCACGAACTTTGGAAGGGTGGGCAGGGCTTCCTGCTGCAGGACCACGGCAGCGGCAACCAGGTATTGGAAGAAGGCGGCCGGATCGGAATCGCCTGCGTCGATTTGGTACCAAAGGCTCGGGGCCGCGCGGGTCTCCAGGTAGCTTGCTACGAGGGTCGTCTTGCCAGCACCGGGCGGCCCGCCGATCCAGATCACAGGCCGGCCCTCGTTTCCATCCAGCAAGCTGAACAGGCGCTCGCGCCGGACTACGCCGAACAGGCGTGGCCGGCTGATCTTCGCAACCGGACCGCTACGCGGCATATCGACGTGTCCCGGGCGAGCGCACGCATGGCGGCGGCCCGGTCGGGAACGCCGTCATGACTTGGGTTATTTCAGTTTATACGTGCCTTGATTTGGATTGCAGCCGACGAAGGCGACGTCCTTGGCCGGACTACCCCATGCGTTGTCGATATGATACTCGCCCTGTAGTGTCATGCCTTCGTACTTGCCGCTGCCCCAGACCGCCTTGTACGTGCCGCCACCTGCCATCCCAGGTTCCTTCGTAGTCCATCCACCACTTGTCGCCGTCCAGGTCGGTCAGCTCGCAGACACCAGCCTCGTGCGGCTTGCCGGCGATGCTCTTATAGAGCCCGTAGCAGCGCGCACCCATTCGGTCGAACGGCCCGTTGGCTGGCGTCGCGCGTATCACCGCGTCGAGGTCGTAGCTCATGACGAAGAACTTTTCCCCTCCGGAGAAGGTTCTGCCGTGGCCGATCGGGCAGAAGTCGAACGCATACTTTCCTTCCTTCGGGAGGTTGACCTTTGCACCCATTGCCCCGCCAGACCCCAGGGCTCCGGCGAGCACGAACGTCGTCGCAATCACACCGATTCTTCTCATTTTCACTCTCCTGATCTCAACTCGGGGGATGCGTCGAAGGATAGAAAGTCGGCAAGTGCCCGGCAGAGCTCGGCGGCGTCGCGAAACGACTTTTCTTCGCCGCCGCTGACCCTTTCGACCACGCCCGCGAGGCCGGCGCTGTCGTTCCGATACACGCGAACGACATACACCTGGAGATCATCCACCATCCGCCCTCCCAACAACGCCAGACCAGCTTAGCAACGACCCGGTTTCGGATCGCTTACAGATCGCACAAATGCTGGGTGCGCGCGGACCAACCCGAGGGCCAATGGCCTGCGAGAAGGAAGGGGAAGGTTGCGAGTGTGGTCCTGGCGCCGGCGGAACCTGCCACCGCCGTGGCGGATCCTGATTGAGGTTCGCTCCGTTCAACGACCGAATCGGTGGCAATCATGGCCAGAAACGTCGCCGGCCGGCTAGAGACGTCGACCACGACACCTGATTCGAGCCAAGCGCTCCAAGCAACCAGGCGTGCGACGGAGCGATCGGCACGCGGCGCCGTCGAGGTGAGCTGGAAGCCGACCGCGACGGCCCGCAGTATCGCCGCCTAACCCGCCACCCTCAGCTCCGGACGTTTCCCATGACCGAAGAACTGCTCGTCCTCCGTTGACCCGTGCAGCGCGGTCAGCGAAGAGCGGCCGGCCTGGACGACCTGCGTGATTTCGTCGAAGTAGCTCGTCCCCACCTCACGCTGGTGCTTCACTGCGGTGAAACCGCGTTCCGCGGCGGCAAACTCCCGCTCCTGAAGCTCGACGAACGCAGTCATGTTCCTGCGTGCGTAGCCGTGCGCGAGATCGAACATCGAATAGTTCAGCGCATGGAAGCCCGCCAGCGTGATGAACTGGAACTTGTATCCCATTGCACCGAGTTCGCGCTGGAACCGCGCGATGGTCGGCATCGTCGAGGTTGCGCTTCCAGTTGAAGGACGGCGAGCAGTTGTAGGCCAGCAGCTTGCCGGGGAACTTGCGGTGGATGCCTTCGGCGAACTGGCGGGCGAAGGCGAGATCCGGCGTCCCCGTCTCGCACCACACCAGGTCGGCGTACTCGGCGTAGGCGAGACCCCGCGCCAGACCTTGCTCCAGTCCCGTTCCTGACGCGAAAGAAACCCTCCACCGTGCGCTCGCCGGTGAGGAACGGCTTGTCATTCTCATCGATGTCCGAGGTCACCAGGCTGGCCGCCTCTGCGTCGGTGCGGGCCAGCAGCAACGTCGGCACGCCCAGCACGTCCGCGGCAAGCCGCGCGGCAATGAGCTTCTGAACCGCCTCTTGAGTCGAGACCAGAACCTTGCCGCCCATGTGGCCGCATTTCTTCGCGGACGCGAGCTGATCCTCGAAGTGCACGCCCGCCGCACCCGCCTCCACCATGGCTCGCATCAGCTCGTAGGCGTTGAGCACGCCGCCGAAGCCCGCCTCGGCGTCCGCGACGATGGGCGCGAGGTAGTCGATGCTGGCCGGCTTCCCGCTCTGCAGTGCCTCCATGTGCTGAATCTGATCCGCCCGCAGCAGTGCATTGTTGATGCGCCGGACGACCGTCGGCACGCTGGAAACCGCGTACAGCGACTGATCGGGATACATCGACAGGCTGTCGTTGGCATCCGCCGCCACCTGCCAGCCGGACAGATAGATTGCCGACAAGCCCGCCTTGACCTGCTGCATAGCCTGGTTGCCCGTCATTGCGCCCAACGCATTGACGAAGGGGCGCTCATGCAGCAGATCCCACAGCTTCTCCGCGCCGCGCCGGGCCAGCGTGTGTTCGATCTGGACGCTGCCGCGCAGGCGGATCACGTCGGCCGCGGTGTACCCGCGCTTGACGCTGGCCCAGCGGGGATCGCTGTTCCATCGCGTTGCGCAGCGCTTCCTCGATCGCGGCGGTGCTGTGAAGATCGGTGGTCATGGCTGGTTTCCTTCTGATTGGATGAGGCGGACGGGCCGCGAAGCGGTTGCCTGCGGGGCCGTCACGAGGCTATCCTAGCGATCGATTGTTGCCAACTTCACAAATAGAAATTTCACAGCGTCAATTTGACATAGATGAGCAACCGGGATTTCACAAGCGAGGTTTGACGGCCATGGCGGCGGGACGGATAGGTCGAAACAGCCACTTCCTCGGGGCGAAGCTGCGCACGTTGCGCAAGCAGAACCACATGACGCTGGAGGAGTTGTCGATGCGTTGCATCCAGCTCGACGCCCAGACGGGCCCTTCGGTGTCCTACCTGAGCATGATCGAAAGCGGGCGCCGGGTGCCGTCCGAGGAGGTGTTGGCCCTGGTCGCCAAGGTGTTCCAGCGCAACACGGCATGGTTCTACGATCAGAACGCCGAGATCGCCCCGGTCAAGTCGGCGCCGAACCAGGGGGGCGCGGCTCGCATGCATCTGGAGCCGTCGTTCCTGTTCTCGAGGGAACTGCTGCAGGCTGCGATTCCCGAGCTGCTGTCGCAAACGGGGACGTCTGGACGGCAGTTCGCGCATCTGTTGATCCGCTCCTATCAGGAAAGCTCGCGCAACGAGTTTCCCGATCTCGAACGGGCCGCGGAGGAGGTCGGCAAGCGCGCCTTCCCACTGTCCACCGACGATCTGCTGCGCCTGTGCAAGGCACATGGGCTGGAGCTGCGCTGGTTCGAGAGAAAGCCGATTCTCACGCGCAACCAGGACCGGGACGTGCGCAGCATGGTGCGTTCATTCTTCGAGCCGCCGGGCACGGTGTTCCTCAATCGCGCCCTGCAAGGCGATCACGCCCGCCTGAAGTTCGACCTGGCTTCGCACATCGCGCACAAGGTCCTGCACGGCGGCGACGGCATGAAATCCGCTCATGCCACCGGCGGCGAGATGGGCGGCAGCCCGGAGAGCGGGACGGCGGTCCAGGGCATGGATCCAAAAGACGTGCTGCACGCGTGGCGCGATTTCGAGTGCAGCTTCTTCGCCGGCGCGCTGCTCTGCCCCAAGGTGCCGTTTCGCAGGCTCCTCACCCGCGAACGCTATCGCGTGGAAGTCGGGAACAAGCTCGAGCTGACCCCGGCGGTCGTCATGCGGCGGATGACGAAGGTGTCGCCTTACCCGCTGGTGGCACTTCTTCGATGCTTACCCGCCCGGCCTGCTGCGGGCGGTCTACCGCGGAAACGGGATTCCGCTGCCGTGGGGAAACATGACGCAGGTGTCCGATCCGTGTCCCAACTGGGCGGTGTTCCGCCTGATCGGCGATGCCCGGACACCAAGCGGTTCGCAGCTCTCAGTGCTGCGGGACAACGAGCGCTGGCTGCTGTACTGCTGCCACTCGGTTCGCACCCGCGACATGGCGGGCAATCCGCACGTGCTGTCCGTGGGGATCGATCTGTCGCCCGCGCTCGACGCCAACGGAGCCGACGCCACGCAGATCGTCGGCGCCATCGCGGACGAATGCGAGCGCCGCGGCGGCAGCGCGAAGCTGCGTCGCGCGGAAGCCGACGCGATTCGCGCCGTTGCCAACGTGCTCAACATCGCCTGGGTCGAGGAGTCCCTGCAGAACAGTGCACGGATCATTTGTCCGCGCAGCACGCGCTGCCCTCGTATGGGCCGTTGCGAAGGGGCGCACACGAGCCACGCACGTGAGATTACCGACGTTCGCCAGGAGATCCTCGGATCTTTGAAAGCCTCGTAGTCGGCGTAGCCGGAACGATCCCTCGAGCACAGAGAAAGGGCAACGGAGCGCGCGAGTCGGCGTGCCCCGAATTGCGCACCCCGGATATGGAACGCATTCCCCGACCTCGCGCTGCGATATCTGTGCTCTCTGTGGCAGGCGTTCTCTAACGCCCGGACCGTAGCGGTCTGCTCAGCGAAAGTCGATCACGACGAGCGATTCGACCCATGCGCGCAGGGCCGCCCCGAGGGCGAATGTGGGATCGATGCGCAGCGCCTCGTCGAGCGCATCGCTCAGGATCGCGCCAGACGCCGTCGCCGCGAGGAACGCGTACTCACCTGCACCGATGGCGCCTGCTCGCACGCGGTAGCGCGGACGTGAAACCAGTACATGGAACGGCCCGCCCTCGAATTGCGACGCTGAACTCGCCGGCGTAGTCGGTTTGATGAATCTCCCAGATCCGCGCCAGCGGATAGCGCGACTCGAGCAGCGCGCACAACGGGTTCAGCTTCAGACGCAGACTCGGCTGCTGTGCCTCAGTCACCGACGCCAGGCGCGTGAGGTCGAGCCCCGCGCTGTCGGCGCCGTAGTGCGCGCGGTGGACCGCCCACTCGAGCCGCGCGAGATCGGGCAGATAAGCCAGCTCGCGGACCGGCGCAAACGTCTTCCAGGAAAGCCGGCAGCGCGCCACCGTACTGGTTGAGATCGCCGCTCGCCGAGGGTGAGTGCGCCAGATAGGCCCGCGCCATCGCCTCGAAAAACTCAGCACCGACGACCCGAACGATCACGGGATAAGCGGCGGCCAGCGCCTGGCAACTGGTGCCCATGAGGTTGCCGCGGTAGACCGCCAGGCGCCGGACCACATCGTGCTCGGCGCCAACGAACAGGTCCGGGCAGGTCTCTTGCGCACGCCGCACCGTCCAGCGCCTGCGCGAACCTGCCTTGGATCTCGGCGAGATCAGGCATAGGCAGGCGACCGAATGGCTTTCGCAGCGCACGCTTCTGCGACGAGCACGTCGAGCGCGGGAATATTGCTGTCCCATTCGATCAAGCGCAGGAAGGTCGTCGAGACGCTCGCAGGCTTGTGCGTACAGCGCCCACACCGCCGGCGCGACGCTCGAGCCGTGGTCGTCGATCAGCAGGTCGTCGATCGGCTGGTGTCCCGCAAGGTGGATCTCGCCCACGTGCTGCGCGGGAAAGTCAGCGAGCGCCACGCGCGCGTCAAACCCGTGATTCCTGGCGTTGACGAAGAGATTGTTGATGTCCAGGAGGATCCCGCAGCCGCTGCGCTGCGCCAGCTCGGCGAGGAACTCCCCCTCGCTCATCTCGGACGCGCGATAGGCGAGATAGCTGGACACGTTTTCGACCAGGATGCGGCGCCCGAGCGCGTCTTGCGCCTGCGTCACGCGCTCGACCATCAGGCGCAGCGCCTCCCGCGTGTACGGCATCGGCAGCAGATCGTTGAAATGGCGCGCGCCCAACGCGCCCCACGACAGGTGTTCCGAGACCAGCGCAGGCTGGATGCGATCGACCAGCCGCTTGAGCTTGCTCAGGTGTTCGGTGCGCAGGCCATCCGCCGAGCCGAGCGAAAGGCCGACGCCGTGCAGGCTGAGAGGATAGTCCTTGCGGACATGCTCGAGCACATGCAGGTCGTAGCCGCCGTCGCCGAAGTAGTTCTCGCTGTGCACCTCCAGCCAATCGACTGGCGGGATGCCGCGCAGGAATTCAGGGTAGTGCGCAGCGCGCAGACCGATGCCGACGCCGCGCACTGGAACGTCAACCCTGAGGCGTCAACCCTGCTTCTCGTACTTGAGCTTGCCGCCCATGCTCTCGCACGTGCCTTTGGGGACGTACTTCCACTCCTCCGGCAGGTTGTCGGCCTTGGCTTTGGCATGGCAGGAATGCGACCCGTTGGCGCTGGCGCAGTCGTTCTCGCCGGCTTTGACAACGCCAAAGCACTTTTCCTTGTCTGCCGCCACCGCCGGAGCGGCAGCGGCCAAGGCCAGCAAGACCGGCCAGGGCCGAACGAATCACGAGCTCATTCTTCATGGACGTTCCTCGTTGTATTGAAGCGCGCAGCGCTGGCGCTGTTGGGGGTTTCAGTTGCGCAGGCCGACATTCTGCCGCATCGCGGCCTGATAGTCCTGGTCGATCTGCTGGAGCCGTCGCGCGAACGCGCCATAGGTCAGTTCGCCGTTCTGCAGTTGCAGAATGGCCGCAGTGACTTCCTTGCGCGTGCGCGTGAGGAGCGGTGACGGCGCTCCGGCATGCGCGGTTCGATAGCGCTGCGCCTCCTCGCGCACCTGCAGCCAGGCCGCGATGGCTCGCTTCTCCGCCGGCGACGGCTTGGTCTCGTTGCTCAAGTAGAGCGGTTGCACCACATCGGGTCCGAGCAACAGCGGAACCTTGTGGCGGATCGGATCCAGTCGCGAATCGGCGTACAGGGCGCGCACGTACGGGTCGTTGCTGCCGCCGGTCGAGGGGGCTGGTGCGGCGGGCGTGGGTGTCGCCGGCGCAGCGACGGTTGCTGTCGCCGGAGGGTGACGAGGCGCCTGGCTTGCGCACCCAGCCAAGATCAGTCCAGCGCATAGCGCGCCGAGAGCGCGATGTCGTTTCATTGCCTTACCTATCGGTCTCCGGGCATGTGAAGGGCATGCCTGTAGTTTGTTCGAACATCAAGCGTACTCTTTTTTTCCGGGTGCTTCGAGTCACACCACCACCGATGCCGCGACCGGGCACGCGTTGGCCGCGCGCGCCGCGGCTGTGATTGTGGCGGCACTGCCGCGTGCCGCGGATCCTTCACGATCCGCGCTGCGTGATCGCCATCGTTGTGCGGCCGATCACGCCGGCTCGAGCAGCACGTACCCCATGAACTTTCGGAACACGTCGGCCCTGTCTCCACCCACGAACAACCTGCCGACTCCGATGGCGACCTTCAACGCGGCGGGCAGAGGGATCGGCCGACCGACGAGCTGCGATTCCTCGCTGAGGTAACGAATCTCCCTCGGCTTCCAGCCATGCTCCTGGAAGAAACGAAACCAGTCGGGCGGGGCAAATCGAAACGTTGCGTTGCGCAGCGCCCTTCCCATGCCCCCTCCCCGCCGGAACTTCATGGCAGCCGGATGAAAATAATCGACCACCCAGTACCGAGCATGATCCATGGCTCTGAGATCGTCTGCCAGAGCGGCAACCTCCTCGACGCTCAGATAGGGGAGCACGCCCTCAGTAAGGATCAGGGCCTGGCTCGCTCGCACGTTTACCTTGGCGAACAGCGCTTGGCGTTGCGCTGGATCGGCCAGGTCCACCTTCACGCGCTCGAGGCGGCAGCGTGGCTTCTCGGCGGCGAGGACGCTTTCCTTGTAGCCGATGATCTGCGGATAGTCGGCTTCGATCCACTGGAGCGCGGGCGGCAGATCCATTCGATAAGGGCGAGCATCGAGCCCCGCACCGAGATTCAGGACGGCGTCGACGCCTTCGCCCACCGCACTCTGGATGAAGTCGTCGATGATGCGGGTTCGGATCGCCACGTTCCAGGCGACCAGGCGCGACATCGGCATCGCAGCGGCAATCTGCCGGCCGTGCTCTCCCGCAAGACGCGCGGCCAACGGGTCGCGAAACAGGGCATCGCGACGCTCGGTCTCCGCAGCGCGAAGCTGTGCGATCCAGAACGCCGTATCCGAGACATCCCTGATCGGCGGCTCAGTCATGGAGGTGGATTCGGCTCATTGCCGAGTCCCCTGTGGCGCAGGCAGCGGCCGCTCGCCGTAGAGCCGACCACGGCGGATCAACCACTTCTCTCCCTCGACTGCGAAGAACACCACTGAGGACATGAGCAGGCACACGCCAAGTTCCACTGCGTCCAGGGGAACAGTCTTGAAGACTGCGTTGCCGATCGGCAGATAGATGATGGCGAGCTGCAGCGCCAGGGTGAAGAGCACGGCCACCAGCAGTGGTGTGTTCGAGCGTACGCCCTGGCTGAACAACGACTCGCGCTCGGAGCGCACCGCCAGCGCGTGGCCGAGCTGCGACAGCGTCAGCACGGTGAACACCATGGTCTGCCAGTGCCAGCCCAGGTGAATCGCCATGCCTTGGGTCAGCAGGCACAGCGCTCCAATCAGCAGCCCGACCCAGACGATGTGCTGCCACATGCCGTGGGCGAAGATGCTCTCGCCGGGCGGGCGCGGCGGGCGCCGCATGATGCCCCGCTCCTCCGGCTCGACGGCGAGCGCCAGTCCGGGCAGACCGTCGGTCACCAGGTTGATCCACAGGATGTGGATCGGCAGCAGCGGAATGGGCAGCCCGAGCAGCGGCGCGAGAAAGATGGTCCAGATCTCGCCCGAGTTGCCGGTCATGGCGTAGCGGATGAACTTGCGGATGTTGTCGAAGATGCGCCGGCCTTCGCGCACCGCTGCGACGATGGTGGCAAAGTTGTCGTCGAGCAGGATCATGTGCGCGGCTTCCTTGGCCACGTCGGTGCCCGTCACGCCCATGGCCACGCCGATGTCGGCGCGCTTGAGCGCGGGCGCATCGTTGACGCCATCGCCAGTCATCGCCACGAATTCGCCGCGCGTCTGCAGCGCCTTGACGATCGCGATCTTGTGCTCGGGAGAGGTGCGAGCGTAGACGCGCACGCGGCCGGCGCGCTCGCCGAGCTCGCGCTCCTGCAGGCGTGCGAGCTGGCTGCCTGCCAGCACGTCGGCCCCCGGCTCGATGATGCCGAGCTTCGCAGCGATCGCCCGAGCGGTGGCCGGATGGTCGCCCGTGATCATCACCGGGGTGATGCCGGCCGACTTGCACAGGGCGACAGCATCGCGGGCTTCGGGGCGCGGCGGATCGAGCATGCCGGCGAGCCCCAGGAAGACCAGGTCGCTCTCGATGCCCTCGGCGGAAAGATCGTCCGGCACCTGCACGAGCCTGCGGAACCCGAAGGCCAGCACTCGTAACCCGTCGGCGGCCATGTGCTCGGCGGCGTCCTGGGCCGCCGGTGCATCGAACGGTTGCTGTCCCTGCGGACCCAGCTGATGGCGGCACAGGGCGATGAGGCCTTCGGGGCTGCCCTTGACGAGCGCGAGGACCTCATCGCCGCTGCGATGCAATGTGGTCATGCGCGCACGCTCGGCTTCGAAAGGAATTTCGGCTATCCGCGGCATTGCTGCCAGCAGCTCGTCGTTGTGTTGACCGGCCGCGAGCGCGGCTTCGTAGAGCGCCACCTCGGTCGGATCGCCGCTCACCCGGCCGTCACGGTCAACGCCGGCATCGTTGTTGAGGGCGGCCGCCTTGAGCAGCATCTCCCAGGGCTGCGCGTGCGGCGCTGCTGCGGGCGCCCAGCGTTCGCCGAGCGCCCAGAGCGCCTCCACGCGCATGCGGTTGACAGTCAGCGTGCCGGTCTTGTCCGAGCAGATGTAGGTCACCGATCCCAGGGTCTCCACCGCCGGCAGCTTGCGGATGAGGGCATTCTTCTCCACCAGCCGGCGTGCGCCCAGCGCCAGCGCCACGGTCACCACCGCTGGCAGCGCCTCTGGAATCGCCGCCACCGCCAGTGAGATGGCGGTGAGCGCCATCAGCACGAGGGGTTCTCCGCGCAGCACCCCCACCACGAACAGCAGCACGCAGATTCCCAGCACCGCAAAGGACAAAGCGCGTCCGAACTGAGCCAGACGCTTTTGCAGCGGCGTCTTGACTTCGTCCGCGCCACGCAGAAGACCGGCGATGCGACCCAGCTCGGTGTCCATGCCGGTAGCCACCACCACGCCGCGCCCGCGACCATGCGCGACCAGGGTCCCTTTGTAGGCGAGGTTGTGACGATCGCCGATCGCCAGGTCGGCCTGCTCCAGTGCACGCACGTGCTTTTGCACGGTGTGTGACTCGCCGGTCAGGGCCGCCTCCTCCATCCGCAGCTGGGCGGTCTCGATCAAGCGCAGGTCGGCGGCCACGGCATTGCCGGCGTCCAAGACCACCACATCGCCGGGCACCAGCTCGCGCGCCGCCACACTGGCGGTCTGCCCGTCGCGCAGCACATGTGCGGTGGGCGCCGCCATGGCCTTGAGAGCGGCGATGGCGCGCTCGGCGCGAAAGGCCTGGACGAAACCGATGATCGCGTTGAGCACAACGATCACTACGATCACCACGGTATCGGTGAGATCGCCGATCACGCCCGAGATCACAGCCGCCGCGAGCAGCACCAGGATCATGAAGTCGGTGAACTGCTCGAGGAGCAGGCGCCCGGGCCCGCGGCGGGCACCTTCCTCGATCTCGTTGGGGCCGGTGCGCTGCAGGCGCTGCGCAGCCTCGGCGCTGCTCAACCCCCTGTGGGCATCGCTGCCCAGGCGCTGCAGCACCTCGTGGGGCGTGAGCAGATGCCAGGCTGCGGGCTCATCGCGATGGGGGCGTGAACGCATCGGTCATGCAGTCTTGCGCTGTCTCGCCTCGCGCAGGAAAGCCTCCAGGATCGGCGTGCAGTCGAGCAGATCGCCGCGACCGGGATGGAACTCAGGATGCCACTGCATGCCGTACACGAAGCTCGGCCCGTTCCACCGGATCGCCTCGATCACCCCATCGGTCTCTCCGCGCGCCTCGATCGTCAGGCCGGCGCCCAGCTCGCGCACCGCTTGATGATGAATGGAGCTGACCAGGCCAGAGCGCCGACCGGGGAAAACCTTCTCCAGCAGCGAGCCGGGCTCGAACAGCAGCAGATGAGCGTTCTGATCGTACAGCTCGGGATCGTGATGGCGCAGCGCCGCGGGCACCATGCTGGGAATGTCCTGCCAGAGCGTGCCGCCGTAGGCGACGTTGATCAGCTGGGCGCCACGGCAGATGCCGAGCACAGGCTTGCCGATATCCACGAAGCCGGCCAGAAGCTCCATCTCGTAGCGGTCGCGCAGGATATCGCCTTGCCACTCCGGCGCAGCGGGTGATCCCCGTAGCTGCGCGGCGAGACGTCGGCTCCGCCCTGCAGCACCAGGCCGTCGAGCGCCTCCACATAGTCCTCGACGCTGAGGTTGCCGCGCCGGATCAGCCCGCCCGTCTCGATGGACGGAATCATGAAGATGAGCGCGCCATGGGTCATCACCCAGTGGGCGATCGACTGCTCCAGGTACTGCAGCGTCTTGCCGCGGAAGCCCAGCTCCAGGGGACTCTTGTGGAGGAACCGCGGGGACAGGCCGATCTTCAGGGGTGGGCGGCTGTAGGGCATCGGCGCAATCCGTCACAGCGCGGCGTCGACGATGCTCGCGCTCCACAGCTCGCATTGCCGCCGCACCACGTCGCTCAGCGTTCCATGCCGGCGGTACTCCTCGCGCAGCCAGGCGCTCTCGCTCGCGCCCTGCTCGACGGTGCCGCGCAGCCAGTCGATGGCGTCACGCCCCGAATCGTCGGAGGCGTAGTTGCGGACGGTCGCCAGCGTGCGCAGCAGGTCGGCCTTGAGCGGACCCTTCTCGCGCGTGCCGGCGTCGATGAAATCGGCCTCCAGTCCGAAGCGGCAGGCCAGGAAGCGATTGAAGCCGTACACGCTGTAGAGCTCGCGGGCGTGCGGGGGCAAACCGCTGTCGACGAGCCAGCGTGCCAGCGCCTGCGCGAAGGCCGCCAGCGCCGCTGCATGCTCGACGGTCAGTGGTGTGTCGCAGACACGGATCTCGATGGTGCCGTACTCTGGCTTGGGGCGGATGTCCCAATAGAAATCCTTCATGCTGCCCACCACCTGCAGCCCGCGCATGGTCTCGAAGTAAGTCTCGAACGCCGCCCAGGTGTCCACCGCCGGCATGTACCCGGACAGCGGAAAGGCGTTGACGCTGTTCAACCGCGCCGAATCGAACGCGGTGTCCACCCCTTGCAGGAAAGGCGAGGCAGCGGACAGTGCGATGAAATGAGGGATATAGCGCGACACTCCGTGGAGCATGCGCACAGCCTCGTCGCCGTTGCGGCAGCCGACGTGGATGTGCTGGCCGAACACGGTGAACTGCTTGGCGAGGTACCCGTACAGCTCGCTCAGGAACTGAAACCGCGGCATCGCGTAGATGCGCCTGTCGTTCCAGCGCTGGAACGGGTGCGCACCGCCTCCGGCGATGCCAAGGTTGAGGCGGTCGGCTTGCCGCACCACCACGTCGCGCAGGGTCCTCAGCTCTGCGAGCAGGCCCGCGTGGGTGTGCTGCACCGACGTGCTGATCTCGAGCATGCTCTCGGTGATCTCGGGCTTGATCTCGCCTGGATGCTTCTGCTTTTCCAGCAGTCGCAGCAGGTCCGGCGCCCCGGCGGTCAGATCGTAGTCGCGCCGGTTGACGATCTGCAGCTCGAGCTCGACGCCGAAGGTGAACGGCTCGGACGGCTTGAACGGTAATGTCGTCATCGATTGTCCCCCTTGGACCGCGCGGCGCGCCGCAAGATCCATCCGAGCGCATCACGACTGCAGATGCAACTCATGCTTCACGCGTCTCGCCGGCCAATCGCAGCGCAAGCTGAACCGCCACGGGGCTCGCAACCGCCAGCAGCAACACGGCAGACAGGACGATCGCCGCCAGCTCCTCGCCGAAGGAAGGGTAGACCTGCGTGGTGACCTGCACCAGCACGACCGCCACCCCTGCCATTGGGGTAAGCGCGAGCCCAAGGAGGCCGGCTTTGCGCGGGCGCAACCCCGAGAGGGGCGCGAACAGGGCGATACCCAGCAGCTTGCCGAACGCGCGTGCGGCGACATAGGCCAGCGCCACCCACCCCGCCCGCAGCAGGTCAGCCGGCGAGAGATAGGCACCGGTGAGGACGAACAGTCCGATGAAGAAGAACTGCGCGGCAGTCCCGAACTCGACCGGCAGCAGGCTGCGGTAGCGGTCACGGTTGCGCGCCATCACGCCCAGTCCGAGCAGCGCTATCAACACCGACAATTTCAGGATCACGGCACAGCCCACGGTGACCAGGATCACCCCGACCAGCAATACGAACTGCAGGTCTTCGAACTTGCCAAGCCAGCGCGCGAGCAGCAGGATCAGCATGCTCGCGAGCCAGCCCAGCAGCAGCGATCCGGCCAGCAGGTAGACCGGATGCAGCAGCACCACGTACAGCCCCGCCTGGTACTGCATGTGCAGCTGCGCCAGCAGCATGGTGAACGTCAGCACCGCAAAGGCGTTGTTGAGCGCGGTCAGGTTCACTGCCTGCTCGGTGAGCGGTCCGTCGGCGCGCTGATCGTGGATCACCATCAAGAGCACCGACGGCGAAGTGGCCATGCCGATGGCGGCAGCGATCAGCGCATACAGCGGCGCGACCGACAGGGCAGCGAGCACGAAGTAGATGCACGCGAAAGACAGCGCGCTCTCGGCAAGGCTGGTGGCGAGCAACCAGGGGTTGCGCCTGAGCCATTGGTAGTCCAGCCGTGCCCCCAGCTCGAACAGGATCAGCCCCAGCGCCACCTCCAGCAGGATGCGCGCGCTGTCGCGCACATCGTCGCCCACCAGCGCCAACGTGCTTGGACCCAGCACCAGCCCGGCGAGAACGTAGCCGGTAATGCGTGGCAGCCGCAGGACGCGGCGCAGCAGCTCTCCGCAGATCAAGCCAGCCAGCAGGGTCACCCCGATCAGCGCGAGTCCACTTACGGGCAGCGGCAGCGAAGGCAGGAAGTCGACGTAGCGCATGGTGCCTTGCCCTTGTGTATGGCCGCTACTTTCAGCCCGCCAGCGCCGGGCCGAAGTGATGATACTGCGACCAGCCCGCCTCAGACCACGATGATGTGGACGCGGTAAGGCCCGTGAATGCCCAGCACCAGGGTCATCTCGATGTCCGCGGTGCGCGAAGGTCCCGAGACGAAGGCGACCTGGCGCGGGAGCGAACCGTGCTCCCGGCGCAGCAGATCCCAGCCGTCTTCCATGCTCCGCAAAACGCGTGCCGCGGGCACGATCGCGATGTGAGTGTCGGGAAGCAGACTTGTCACGGGATGGGTGTGCTCACCGGACAGCAGCATCAGCGTTCCGGTCTCCGCGATCGCGCAGTAGACGCCGGTGATCCCGACCTTGTCGTGCCCTGCGGCCGCGCGCGCTTCTACTTGCAGCCCAGCACCAGACCAGTCCAGATGGCCGAGCTCGGGCCAGCACACTGCCTGCAGAGGCAGCCCGTTCTGGCCGAGGTAGCGCGCGACCGCCGCCGGCACCTCTGCTGTCCCTGCCACTTGATCGACCGTGCTGGACAGACTCTCGCAGCGCTCCCGAAAGCGCGGCAGCAGTTCCCAGTTCATGCTCGGCAGCAGGCCGCGCGGATGCTCGGTGAGCTTGGCGCGCATCTGCGCGCTCTGCTGTTCGGTCAATGGCGCATTGCGCCCGAGCGCGGTGCGGATGCGGCCGAGGATGTTGTCTCTTGCTGTCATGTCAGCTGCTGGTGACTCGTGACTACAAGGCCGGGAACAGAGGATGCTCTGATCCACGAACGCGGGCGTAGGCAGAAGGGCTGCTCATGCCGGGCGGAACCTGTCGCATTGAGATGCTCGTTACCATGAATCCTCCGGTCATCCGCTTTCCCTAGTCCCGGCCCTCGTGTCAGCGCGACCCGACTGCGCGGCGCTCCCGCCACGAACGCCTCGAGGTTGCCGATCAACTGCTCGGCGAAGCCGTGCAAGGCCTCATCGCTGGCCCAGGCGACGTGCGGCGTCACGATGAGATTCGGCAGATCGAGATCCAGAAGCGGGTTGCCGCCTCGAGGCGGCTCCACCGACAGCACATCGAGCCCGGCGCCGCGGATCCAGCCTTCGCGCAGCGCACGCAGCAGCGCCGCTTCGTCCACCAGGCCACCGCGCGCAGTGTTGATCAGCAGCGCGCTGCGCTTCATGCGCCTCAGCTGCGCCTCGCCGATCAAGTTGCGCGTCGCGGGCGTCAGAGGGCAATGCAGGGTGACGACGTCGCTTTCGGCCAGCACCACGTCGAGTGGCGTGTACTCGAGCCCCGGCGCCTTGGGCTCCGGGTGATCGGCGAACAGCACGCGCATGCTGAAGCCGCGCGCGATGCGAGCCGCGCCCTGGCCGATCGCGCCCTCGCCGATAATGCCCAACGTCTTGCCGTGCAGGTCGGACAGCTGCGCATCCATGTAGCAGAACGGTTCCGCCGTCTGCCACAAGCCACGTTGCACATCGCTGCGGTACGCCAGCAGGTTTCGCATCAATGCCAGGATCAGCATGAACGCGTGCTCCGGCACCGTGTGCTGCGCGTAGCCCGCGACGTTGGACACCACGATTCCGTTCGCGCGACAGTAGTCCAGGTCGAACACGTCCACGCCCGCCCCGGCCACCGCGATGAAGCGAATGGCGGGAAATTTCGCCAGCGTCTCGCCGCGCAGCGGGATCTTGCTGGAGACTACGATCGTCGCACCCTTCAGTCTCTCGTCCAGCTCGTCGAGGCGCGTGACCGGGTATTCCGCCCACGTGTGCGGGAAGCTCGGCGGCCGCAACTCGATCGGCAGGATCGCGCGGTCCAGAAAGACGATGTGCTCCACTGAGTCCTGCGCGGTTAGTGCGATCCACTCTTGCGCGCGGCATACAGCTCGCGGAAAGTCTTCCCCGCGGGCGCCGGGAAATCACGCTCCGCCGTCCACGCCGAGCCGACCGCCGGCAATCGGTGGAGCAGACCCTCGCGTCCGCCCAGCCACTTGCCGAGCCGCGCCGCGATGCGGGCCCCCACACCATAGACCACCGGGCGCGCCGCCGCCCAGGCCCACAGCTTGATCGCAGCGCGCTCGCTCCACGGACGCAGCTTGCGCTCGATCTGGCGTTCGCGCAGCTTGCGCATGAGATCGGGCAGCGGGATCTTCACCGGGCAGACCACGCCGCATTGATTGCACATGGTCGCGGCGTTGGGCAGGTCGAGCGCGTTCTCCAGCCCGAGGTAGGCGGGCGTGAGCACCGACCCGATCGGACCGGGGTACACCCAGCCGTAGGGATGCCCGCCGATGTTCTGGTAGACGGGGCAGTGATTCATGCACGCGCCGCAGCGGATGCAGCGCAGCGCAGCGCGCAGCTCCGAGCCGAGCACCCGCGTGCGCCCGGCGTCGACGATGATGATGTGGAACTCCTCGGGGCCGTCCTGGTCGCCGGCCGGCCGCGGGCCGGTGGTGAACGTGAGGTAGTTGCTGATCGACTGGCCGGTCGCCGAGCGCGTCAGCAGGCGCAGGATGAAGGACACATCCTCCAGGCTCGGCAGCACCTTCTCGATGCCGGCGATCGCCACGTGCACGCGCGGCAGCGTGGTGGTCATGCGGCCATTGCCTTCGTTGGTCACGATCACCGTGGTGCCGGTGTTCGCCACCAGGAAGTTCGCGCCGGTGATGCCCATGTCGGCGGTCAGGAAGTGCGGGCGCAGAATCTCGCGAGCCTCGCGCGTCATCTCCCGGATGTCGGTCTTGCGCGGCAGCCGGTGCCGCTCCTCGAACAGGTCGGACACCTCTTCCCGCGTCTTGTGGATGGCCGGGCCGATGATGTGGGAGGGGGTGTCGCCCGATTCCTGGATGATGTATTCGCCCAGGTCGGTCTCGCGCACCTCGATGCCGCCGCGCTGCAGGAACTCGTTGAGTCCGGACTCCTCGCCGAGCATGGACTTGGACTTGATGACTTTGCGCACGCGCGCCTGCTGTGCGATGTCCAGCACGAGCTGGTTCATCTGCTGCGAGTCTTCCGCCCAGTGCACCTTGGCGCCGCGTGCGGTGGCGTTGCGCTCGAACTCCTCGAGCAGGAAATCGAGGTGCTCGAGCGCGCTGTCGCGCACCTGTTTGGCGGCCTCGCGCATCGCCTCGAAGTTGTCCAGCTCGAGGATGACTTTGGCGCGCCCCGACACCATGAGCCCGCGCAGGCTGGACAGCGCCTTGAACAGGTTGGGGTCGGCCAGCTTCTCGGTGGCAAGCTGTTTGAATTGCGCCGATCGGATCTGCACTACGGCCTCTCTTGGGGAGAGGGCGCGCGCGCAGGCGCGCTCTCGCGCCTCGTGCCTCGTGCCTCGCGCCCAGCCTCGCCCTCGCCGGCGACGCCGGCGAGCACTTCGGCCACGTGCAGGACCTGCGTCTTGCTGTCACCACGCCGGCGCAGCCGCCCTTCGATGTTGAGCATGCAACCGAGATCGCCCAGCACCACCGCATCGGCCCCGGTAGCGACGATGTCCTGGCACTTCTGATCAGCGATGCGCGCGGAGATATCGCCGTACTTGACGGCGAAGGTGCCGCCGAAGCCACAGCATTGCTCGGGCGCGCTCATCTCTTTCAGGCCCAGCCCGGGAATCCTGGCGAGCAGTGCGCGCGGTTGCACCTTGACGCCCATCTCGCGCAACCCTGAACAGGAATCGTGGTAGCTGACGGTGCCGCGGAAGCGGCCCGGCACCTGCTCGAGCTTGAGCACGTTCACCAGGAAATCGGTGAGCTCCCAGGTGCGAGCGGCCAGCCACTCCACCTGTGCGCGCAGCTCGGAAAACTCGGAGAGCAGCTCGGGGTAGTGCGTTTTGAGCATGCCGCCACAGGAACCCGACGGCACCACCACGTAGTCGCAATCCGCCAGCTCGCGCAGCACTTTGCGGGCAAGCGCCTGCGCGGCCGGCCGGTCGCCCGAGTTATACGCCGGCTGGCCACAGCACGTCTGCGTGGCCGGCACCACAACCTCGCACCCGGCGCGCTCCAGCAGCTCGAGCGCCGCGAAGCCGATGCGGGGGCGCACGAGATCCACGAGACAGGTGACGAAGAGAGCCACACGCATGGGAGTTTGCCTTGTGGCCCGCGGCAGCATCGCTGGCGCGACGCTTCGATGCAGCGGGCGCGGCGATGATAGCATGCCAAAGCCCGAGCAGAGCTCTCGGCGCCAGAGGCGAAGGGCGCCAAGAACAGATCTCGCCGCGCCTGCATAGCGCCGAGAAACCAGCGCGCGGTTGTCATGCAAACAAAAAGCCCCGCGCGCGGCGGGGCTTCCAGCTCCAGCGGACAGCAAGCGCTACATGAGGCGCTTACCGCGTCCTGTAGGCACGCCGTCCTCGAGGCGTTCGATCCACTGCTTGATGCGGTTGGCGTCACCAATCCGGGTGAACTTTCCCCACGAGTCGAGCAGGACGATGATCACCGGCTTGGCGGCGATGCGCGCCTGCATGACCAGGCAGCGGCCGGCCTCACTGATGTAGCCGGTCTTGGACAGTCCAATGTCCCAGGTACCGCTGCGCACCAGGCCGTTGGAATTGCGGAACGCGACCGTACTGTAGCGACGCTTCTTGGCGTTGGCGCCCACTGCGACGCGGTGCGAATCCTGGGTGGTGAACTCGCGAATCAGCGGGTAACGATATCCGGCATTGACCATGATCGCGAGGTCTACCGCGGTCGAGACATTGTCTGGATCCAGGCCGGTGGGGTCTACGTAGCGAGTATCGGTCATGCCCAGCTCGCTGGGCGCGCTGGTTCATCGCGCGAATGAACGCGGCGGTACCGCCGGGATAGGTCCGGGCAAGCGCGGCGGCCGCGCGATTCTCCGACGCCATCAGCGCCAGGCGCAGCATTTCCTGCCGCGGGAGCGTCACACCCAGCTTGAGGCGCGACCGCGTGCCCTTCAGCGTGTCGACGTCCTCGCGGGAAATCGTGATCGGCTCATCCAGCGGCAGCTTCGCGTCCAGCACGACGACCGCTGTCATCAGCTTGGTGATCGAGGCGATCGGCATGATCGCGTCGGTGTTCTTGGCGTAGAGCAGCTGGCCGTCTTCCTGGTCGATGACCAGCGCAACGGCGGAGTGCAGCTTGAGGGCACTCTGGGAGCCTGCAAATGCTTCGGCTACGGTGTTGGAAGGCCGGAACTGCGGCAGCTCGGGCTTGAGCTCGACGGGCTGCGGCAGCGGCTCGGCCTGCTGCAAGCCGGCGACCAGCGGCACGCCGGCAGGGAGCACGCCGGCAGGCGCGGTGGAGTCCGGCACGCCACTCTGCGCCCACGAAGGTACGGGCAGACAAAGGGCGAGCAGCAGGATTGTTTCTATTCTTGGCATATGACCTCAACGGTTCCTTCGGTTATTGCTCTTCAGGTTGCTCCGAGTCCGACCGGGGCCGCGGTTTCCCGCAGCATAGCCATGTCTCAGCGTTGCGTCACCCGGACTCTCGCCAGATTTAACGGTCTGCGGCCAGGCAACTTTAAGCAGACACCGTTCCAGCCGGTGTCTTCGCGGCAAAATCTAGCAAAAATCATTACGTAAGCGCAACATTCTTAAGCTAAAGTCGAGCTCAGCGAGGCACCACGGCAGGGCCCGCACCATCGGCCCGCCCGCCGCGGCACACCAGCAACGCTTTGCCCTTGCCCTTGGCCGACCCGTCCGGGTCGCCGATGCCGGTCAGCTCGCGCCGATAGCCGTTGACGGCCTTGCTCTGCGCATACTGAGGCAGGGCGCTGGCGACGGTGGCCGGCTCCGCATCCAGGATCAGACCGAAGTCGTCACGCGCGCCCTCCTTGCCCGGTGCGAAGTAGAACAAGTGCGCGGTGATGCCCTGCCCCACCTCGGAACTGGACACGGTCAAGACCACCGCCTCCGCCTCCGGGTCGAACTTCGGCGCCTGCCCGCTCAGCGTCAGGCTGCAGTTCTCCACTTCCATCAACAGCTCGTAGGCGCTCAGGCCCTGCGCCTGAGCTGGCCAGGACAGCGCCACGCTCGCGCTCAAGGCCAGATATCGACAAACCCTTCGCATCGTCCCTCCGTTTCGGAGCGCGATAGTATCAGCCTCCCACGATCGGCGCGGCCTGCGGCGGCGCTCCCGCTTCTTCGCGGCGCTTGGCCTCCTCGCGCTGCTGCAGTGCCCACATCTGAGCGTACGCGCCGCCGCGAAGCAGCAGCTGCGCATGCGTGCCGCGTTCGACGATGCGGCCATGGTCCATCACCAGGATCTGGTCGGCGTCCACGATCGTCGACAGCCGGTGCGCGATCACCAGCGTGGTGCGGTCGCGGGCGATGCGGTCCAGCTCGGCCTGGATCGCCTGCTCGGAGCGCGAGTCCAGCGCCGAGGTGGCTTCATCGAACACGAACACACGCGGGTTCTTCAGAAACGCGCGTGCGATCGCCACCCGCTGCTTCTCGCCGCCCGACAGCTTGAGCCCGCGCTCCCCCACCGCAGCGTCGTACTTGTCGGGCAAGCGACTCGATGAAATCGTGGATGTGGGCGGCGCGAGCGGCGTCGATCACCTCTTCGTGCGAGGCGTCCGGCCGCCCGTAGGCGATGTTGTAGAAGATGGTGTCGTTGAACAGCACGGTGTCCTGCGGCACGATGCCGAGCGCGGCGCGCAGGCTGCTGCTGAGTGATGTCGCGGATGTCGTGCCCATTGACGGTGATGCGCCCGCCGCTCACGTCGTAGAAGCGGAACAGCAGCCGCGACAACGTGGACTTGCCCGACCCGCTGTGCCCGACCACGGCCACCGTGTGACCCGCCGGAATCTCGAAGCTCACGTCGAACAGGATCTGGCGCCTGGCGTCGTAGCCGAAATCGACGTGCTCGAAGCGCACGCTGGCCTCGCCCGGCGGCAGATCGGGCGCGCCGGGGCGATCCTGGACCTCGCGGTTCTCCTCCAGCAGGCGGAACATCTTGTCCATGTCGATCAGCGCCTGCTTGATCTCGCGGTAGACCATGCCGAGGAAGTTGAGCGGGATGTAGAGCTGGATCAGCAGGCCATTGACCAGCACCAGGTCGCCCAGGCTGAGGCTGCGCTGGGCGACGCCCTCTGAAGCCAGCACCATCAGCAGGGTCACCGCGATCGCGATGATCAGGCTCTGGCCGATGTTGAGCAGGCCCAGCGAGGCTTCGTTGTGCACCTCCGCGTTCTCGAACTTGCGCAGGTTTTCGTCGTAGCGGCGCGCCTCGAAGTCCTCGTTGTTGAAGTACTTGACCGTCTCGTAGTTGAGCAGGCTGTCGATGGCGCGGCTGTTGGCCTTGGAGTCGAGCTCGTTGGCGCGCCGGCGAATCGCCGTGCGCCACTCGGTCACGCCGACGGTGAAGGCCAGGTACACCACCACGGCGACGGCGGTGATGGCAGCGAAACGCCAGTCGAACTTCGACAGCAGCACCGCGGCCACCAGGCCGAACTCCAGCAACACCGGGATGATCGAGAACAGCATGTAGGTCAGCAGCGTGGAGATGCCGCGCGTGCCGCGCTCGATGTCGCGCGAGACGCCGCCGGTCTGGCGCTCGAGATGGAAGCGCAGGCTCAGCGCATGCAGATGCCGGAACACCTGCAGCGCCACCCGCCGGATCGCGCGCTTGGAGACGCGCACGAACACGATGTCGCGCAGCTCGGCGAACAGCGTGTTGGCTGCGCGCAGCAGGCCGTACATCACCAGCAGGGCAAGCGGCACGACCAGCACGGCCTGCCTGGCGTCGAGCGCGTCGACGATCTGCTTCATGACCAGCGGCACCGCCACGTTGGCGAGCTTGGCCGCCACCAGGAAGGTCATCGCAACCAGCACGCGCCACTTGAACTCCCACAGGTACGGGAGCAGCGTCCGGAGGACGGCCCAGTCGTTGCGGCGCGCGGGCGCCGACCCGCCTGCTGAGTCTGCCGGTTGCGCAAGGGCCGAGTGGTGCTGCATCAGATCTCGATGGTGGCGCGCATTTGCATGACGGCGCCACGGTATGGGTGCATGAGGCGGATGAGATAGTGTATGAGCGGTTCGCTATTCTAGCCGCGACTGAAGGCAGCGCATCGTCGTCGAGCCCACGGTCGCCGGGATCCTCCCCGACATCCGCGCGCCTGCGCGCCACCGCCCTACCCTGCCTATAATCGCCGCTTGGCGGCATCGCCGCACACCCGAAGGACCTCCGGATGACTGGCAGAACAAGACAACGCGGTCTGGCACTGATGTGGGTCCTGGTAGGCATCTTCGCGGCCGGTGCGCTGCTGTTCGCGCTCCACATCTGGATCATGCTGAGCTGGAACTACTCCACCGGCGAGCAGGCCGGCTGGGTGCAGAAACTGTCGAAGAAGGGCTTCCTGTGCAAGACCTGGGAGGGCGAGATGGCGATGGTCTCCCTGCCTGGCGCGATGCCCGAGAAATTCCATTTCACGGTCTGGGACGACGACACCGCGGCGGAGATCAACCGGCTCATCGGCCGCCGCGTGGCGCTCACCTACGAGGAGCACATCTGGCTGCCCACCACCTGCTTCGGCGAGACGCGCCACTTCGTCAAGCACGTCAAGCTCATCGAGGACACGCCCGCACCCATGTTGCTGCCGAGCAATCCCGGCTCCAGCAACACGCCGCCCGCGCAGCCGTCGGCGAATCCAACGCCGGGAGAGACAGCACCGTCTCCGGCCCGGCCTTGAGTGCCGGAAAGTTGAGCGTACCCGCCTGCACGGTGAACCAGCCATGACCATCATCGCGAACGTCCACACCGACCACTACCTGATCAAGCTGCCGGTGACGCTATCCGACAGCACGCACGGGCAGATGACGCATTTCGAACTGGTCACGGTGCGCATCCGCGACCAGGAGGGGGCGGAAGGATCGGGCTACACCTTCACCGTCGGTACCAATGGTGCCGCCGTCCACACCACCATCCAGCGCGATATCGCGCCGCGTCTCGCGGGTGAGCGCGCCGACCTGATCGAAGCGCTGTGGAAGAAGATGTGGTGGGCGCTGCACTATGGCGGACGCGGCGGCGCCGCGGCCATGGCCATCTCCGCGGTCGACATCGCGCTGTGGGATCTCAAGGCGCGTCGGTTTGGCGTTCCCCTGTGGACGCTGCTGGGCGGAGACGACCCGAAGGTCCCCTGCTACGCCGGCGGCATCGACCTGTATTTCCCGCTCGACACGCTGCTGGCGCAGACCGACGCCAACCTGAAGAAAGGGTTTCGCGCGATCAAGATGAAGGTGGGCCGCCCGAAGCTCTCGGAGGACGTCGCGCGCGTGCAGGCCATGCGCGAGCACCTGGGCGCGGATTTTCCGCTCATGGTGGACGCCAACATGCGCTGGAGCCCGGATGAGGCGATCCGTGCCGCCCGCGCGTTCCAGCCGTCCCAACTGACGTGGCTGGAAGAGCCGACCATCCCCGACGACGTGCAGGGTCACGCGCGCATCGTGCGCGAGGGCGGGCTGCCGGTGGCGACAGGGGAGAACTTGCACACGCTGTACGAGTTCGCGCAGATGATCCACGCTGGCGGCGTAACCTTTCCGGAGCCGGACGTCACCAACTGCGGGGGCGTGACGGTATTCATGAAGGTCGCGCGCCTGGCCGAGGCTTTCAATCTGCCGGTAACCTCGCACGGCGCCCACGACATCACCGTGCATCTACTGGCCGCTGCGCCCAACCGCTCGTATCTCGAGGCGCACGGCTTCGGCCTCGACCGCTATATCGCGCAGCCCCTGCAGATCCAGGACGGTTTCGCCATCGCGCCGGATCGCCCCGGGCATGGCATCGAGTTCGATTGGAAGGGATTGGAGGCGTGTCGCACGTCCTGAACGACACCGGTCCGCCGCAGGAGCTGCCGCGGACCGGATGCCGATCGGCGTTTCCGTACCGCTAGTTCAGGTCCTTCGCCTTCCAGTACTTGGTGCCGGCGGCTGCGATCCCGGCCTGCAGACCGTTCGGCGTCAGGGTGAAGTACTTGGCGTCCGCAATCAGATTCTCGCCCTTCCCTGGCCCAACCGATTCTCCCTTTGCTCCGGCTTGCGCAACGGCGCCTCCGCCGGCGACCCAGCCGCTGTCCACAAACTTCTGCAGGGCTTCCTCGGTCTTGAAGATGATCAGCGTATCGGTCTGCGCCGCGCCGACCTGCAGGCCAGCGCTCGCCTGGGCGGCGTCCATAAAGGTGTCGGTCCTGGTCCGGTTGTTGTGTACGATGCCCTTGCCGCCTGCGCCACCGACGATGACGCTCATGCCGTACGTGGTGAAGATCGCGTACCCTGGCGAGTTCGCCACTGCGCTTTGCAACGTCGGGTCGGCTTTGAAGAACCTGTCGAGCGACTGCTGGGTCGCGTGCCGGATTTCGGTCTGCTTGCTGGCTTTCTCACTGGGCGTCATGCTGGAGCACGCCGCGAGCGACAGCGCCAATGCTGCGGTGGTGACAACGTTGATCAGCTTCATGACTGGTTCCTTTTCTTGGGGAGGGGGATGTGATCTTACTCCGGCGGCTCCCAGGCCGTTTGACCTTGGTAAAAGGTCGATCCCGCCGCGGCCTCGCGGCCGCTCGTTCGGCTGGCGTCACACGTCCCTTCTGACGACCTCCGAAACGCGGCTCAACCGAGCTCGATCGGCTGCGGCTCCGCGTGCCAGATATCCCGGCAGTACTCCCGGATCGCGCGGTCCGACGAGAACTTGCCCATGCGCGCGACATTGAGGATGGACATGCGCGTCCAGTGCTCGGGATCCGCGTAAGCGCGAGCGACCTCGGCCTGGCAATCCACGTAGGCCTGGAAGTCGGCGAGCACCATGTACTCGTCGTGATCGAGCAGGCGCTCGACCAGGGGTCGAAACAGCCCGTGGTCGCCGCGCGAGAAATGGCCACCGGCGATCAGGTCGATCGCTGCGCGCAGGTGCGGATTACTTTCATAGCAGTCGCGCGGACGGTAACCACGCGCCTTCTGGGCGGCGACCTCCTCGGCCGTCAAGCCGAACAGGAAGAAGGTTTCCGCGCCGACCTCTTCGCGGATCTCGATGTTGGCGCCGTCCAGGGTCCCGATGGTGAGCGCGCCGTTCATCGCCAGCTTCATGTTGCCGGTGCCCGAAGCCTCCTTGCCGGCCGTGGAGATCTGCTCGGACAGCTCCGCCCCAGGCAGGATGAGCTGGCTGTGCTTGACGTTGTAGTCCGGGAAGAACACCACTCTCAGCCGATCGCGCGTGTCGGGATCGCCGTTGACCACCTCCGCGACGGCGTTGATCAGCTTGATGATGAGCTTGGCCATGACGTAGCCGGGCGCGGCCTTGCCCGCGAACAGCACGGTGCGCGGCACCACCTCAGCCGGTGCGTGCAGCTTGAGCTGCTGGTACGCGGCCACAACGTGCAGAACGTTGAGGTGCTGGCGCTTGTATTCGTGGATGCGCTTGATCTGCACGTCGAACAGGCTGGCCGGATCCACCGCCTGCCCGGTCCGCGTCTGAATCAAGCGCGCGAGTGCGCGCTTGTTGTCGACCTTCACCTGCCGCCAGCGCGCGCGGAAAGTCGCGTCCTGCGCGAACGCCTCGAGCGCCCTCAGGCGCTCGAGGTCCTTCACCCAGCCGTCGCCGATCGCCTCGCCGATCAGCGTCGCGAGGCGCGGATTGGCCAGCGCGAGGAAACGGCGCGGCGTCACCCCGTTGGTCTTGTTGCTGAACTTCTCCGGCATCAGCTGAAAGAAGTCGTGCAACGTCTCGCGCGCCAGAAGCTCGGTGTGCAGCGCAGCCACGCCGTTGATCGCGTGGCTGCCGACGCACGCCAGGTGCGCCATCCGCACACAGCGAGGCGCGGACTCGTCGATCAACGACACGCGGGCGGCGCGCGCCTCGTCGCCGGGATAGCGGGTGCGAACTTCCGCCAGGAAGCGGCGATTGATCTCGTACACGATCTCCAGATGACGCGGCAACACCCGCCCGAACAGCTCCACCGTCCACTTCTCCAGGGCTTCCGGCAGGAGCGTGTGATTGGTGTAGGCGAGGCTGCGGCGCGTCAGATCCCAGGCCGGATCCCAGTCCAGGCCATGTTCGTCGACGAGCAGGCGCATCAGCTCGGCGACCGCCAGCGCCGGATGTGTGTCGTTCATCTGGATCGCATACTTGTCCGCGAGGCTCTCGATGCGCGCGTCGGCCTGGAACAGGATGCGGATCATGTCGCGCAGCGAGCAGGACACGAAGAAGTACTGCTGCCCGAGCCGCAGCATCTTGCCCAGGCCCGGCTCGTCGTTGGGATAGAGAACCTTGGAGATGGTCTCCGAGAAGATCTTCTCGTTCACCGCGCCGTAGTAGTCGCCGGTGTTGAAAGCGGCGAAGTCGAAGGACTCCACCGCCTCCGCCTTCCACAGGCGCAGCAGGTTGGCGGTGTTCACCCGGTAGCCGAGGATCGGCGTGTCGTAGGCGATGCCTTTTACCACCCGCTCCGGCACCCAGCGCACGCGGTAGCGACCGTCGCTCGTCCGTGTAAGGCTCGGTGTGACCGCCCAGCTTCACCTCGAAGGCGATCTCCGGCCGCGCGATCTCCCACGGATTGCCCAGCCGCAGCCACTTGTCGGTGCGTTCGACCTGCCAGCCGTCGCGAATCTCCTGGTCGAAGATGCCGAATTCGTAGCGGATGCCGTAGCCGATCGCCGGAATCTGCAACGTCGCGAGCGAGTCCATGAAGCAGGCGGCGAGCCGTCCCAGGCCGCCGTTGCCCAGGCCCGGCTCCTCTTCCTGGTCGAGCAGCACGTCGAGGTCGAGGCCGAGTTGTGCGACCGCCTGCCGCACCTGCGCCTCGACGCCGAGGTTGAGGAGGGTGTTGCCCAGATGCGGGCCGAGCAGGAACTCGGCCGACAGGTAGCACACCGTGCGGCTGCGCTTGCGTGAGTAAGTCGCGCCGCTGGCACCCCAGCGTTGCAGTACGCGGTCGCGCACGCTCAGTGCGACCGCGGTGTACCAGTCGTTAAGCGTGGCCACGGCCGGGAAGCGGCCCTGGACATAGAACAGGTTGTCCAGGATGCTGCGCCGGAACGCTTCCGCGCTCAGGCCAGTGCGCACCTCCTCAGAGGCCGCCGTGGAAGGGGTCGCCTGCGCTTGCGTGCTCATTGGCTCTCCTGGTGAAAGACTTCCGCGCGACAGCGCTGAGTCTGCAACAGGCGCAAACGCGCCGAGACTACACCGAAACACGCGCAGTGATTGGCGCAACCCCTGCGGGACGGCCCGACCCGGTGCGGCGGGTGAGATAATTCGTACCCAGGCAAGCGCCCGCCCTGTCCACCTCGAACGATCGTCCGCCCGATTCGATGACCCCTTCCGCCCTCCCGGCGCAGATCCATGTGATCGTACGCGACTGGCTCAATGCCAATCAGGTCGTGTTGCGCGCGCGCGGACAGCAACGTGCTGATCGACACCGGCTACGTCACGCGCGCCGCGACTACGCTCGCGTTGCTGCGCGACTGTCTGCAGGGCGATCGGATCGATCAGCTGGTCAATACCCATTGCCACAGCGATCACATGGGCGGCAACGCCGCAGTGCAGCGGGCCTATGGATGCACCACACTGATCCCCGCCGCGGAGGCGCCGCTGGTGCGCGCATGGGATGAGCGGGCCCTGTGGATCGACTATACCGGGCAGCAGGCCGAGCGTTTCGCGGTGGACGGCGTACTGGAGCCAGGACAGACCTACCGCTGGGGAGAGCTGGATTGGCGAATGATCGCGGCACCGGGTCATGCCGCCGGCGCACTGGTGTTCTGGAACCCGGAGGAGCGCATCCTGATCTCGGGCGACGCCCTGTGGGAGCGCGGCTTCGGCCTGGTCATGCCGGAACCGGCCAGCGCGCTGGACGAGGCGCAGCAGACCCTCGAAGCGATCGCGGCACTCGATCCACGCGTTGTGATCCCGGGACACGGCGCGCCTTTCACCGAGGTCGGCGCAGCGTTGGAGCGTTGCTTCGGGCGCATCCAAGCCTCGCGGGGCGACCCCGTGCGTTTGGCCCGGCAGGCGCTCAAGACAATGCTTGCGTTCATTCTTCTGGACCAGGGGAGCCTGCCGCTCGCCGGGCTGCCTGCGTACCTGCAGCAGGTTCCCTTCTACAGAGAATTCAACGAGCGCTACGTGCGGCTCCCGCCGACCGAACTGGCCGAGCATCTGGTGGGCGGAGCTGGAGCGCAGCGGCGCCGCCCACCGGGAGGCGGGACGGCTGATCGCCGGATCGAATTAGGGAGGCCCTGATCGGTTCCTACGATGCCGTTCCCGCGAAAACCGTATCGGCATGGGCCAAGAAAGGTTTCGAGGAACGGCCAAGCGGGAACCCGCGGCCCTCGTACTCCGGGCTCCCTGCTTGCACGGGGATGACTGCCCTAACGCTCGCGCCCGGCCTCCCGAAAGGCCTTGGTCACCGGCGAGAGCAGATACTCGATCACGGTGCGATCGCCGAGCGAGATCTCGGCGTCGACCTGCATGCCGGGCATCAGCTTGTGGCGCGCGCCGTCGGCTTCGAGCGCCTGGGCCTTGAGCTCGACGATGCTGCGAAACTGAGAGGCAGGCGGGGGTGGTGTGTTCTGTCCCTCGGGACCGGCGTTGCGCTGAGACTCGTTGGCATCCGCGCTCACGGTTTTGACCACGCCTTCGATCATGCCGTACTTCTGGAACGGATACGGGGCCACCTTGACGCGCACTTTCTGCCCCTCGTGGACAAATCCGCGGTCGTGGTTGTCTACCCATACCTCGGCACGCAGCGGCTCGTTGGCGGGGACGATCGTCATCAGCACCGTCCCGGGCTGCAACACAGCGCCTTCGGTGTGCGTAGCGAGGTCCTTGATGGTGCCTTCCTGCGACGCCTTCAGCTCCAGCAGCTCATTGCGGTGGGCCTGCTTCTCCCACTCCTGGGTGTGGGTCTGGTGGCGCGCGAGGGTTTCCACGCGCTCGCTGTACAAATCCTGGCGGTAGGTAGACTCGATCTGGGCAATGCGCTCGCGCGACTGCTGGATGCTGGCGCGGGCGGCCTCGATGGTGTGGGCCTGCCCCTTGAGCTCCTGCGAGGCTTCGATGCGCTGGCGCTTGCGTTCCTCGTACTGCAGCCGGCCGGCGAAGCCCTCGTCGACCAGCTGCTTCCAGGCGCGCTCCTGGTCTTCGTAGATCGGCAGGGTCTCGCGCAGCTTGGCTTCGTCGCGGCGCGCCCGCATCAGCCCCTGCTCGGCGCGGCTGAGCGCCGCGCGCTCGCTGCCCAGGGCATCGAGATGCGCCTGGCGGTGGGCGTGGTACTGCGCCAGCACTTGCGCGAACGCCACCGGATCGTCTTCGGGTTGCGCTTCAGGGGCCGTCCCGGCGAGCTCGGCATCGATGCGGCGCAGCTGCAGACCGGTGACCATGAGCTGGCTGCCGATCTGGCGGGTGTCCGCTTGCGACAGGCTGGCGTCCATCCGCACCAGCACCTGGCCGGCCTGAACGAGATCGCCCTCGCGAACCAGAATTTCCTTGATGATGCCGGCGTCGGCCGGCTGGACCACCTTGACGTAGCTGGTCGGAACCAGCTTCCCTGGCGCCACGGCGATGACGTCGAGACGTCCAATGATTGCCCAGACCAGCATCCCAGCGATCAGCGCCAGGAGCAGGTACAGGAACAGGCGCGGGAGCGGCGACGGCGGGTCGCGCTGCAGGCGCAGAATCGCCGGGGAGAAATCGAGCGCTTCCGGCCCGGCTGCGGTGGGTGCAGCCTCGCTCATGAAACGATCCTTGCAGGCATGCGGCGCACGCCTGCAAGGATCATGCTAAGAGACTGTGAACTGCGCTTCTCAGGCCAGCTTGAGGTCGCCGGCGGTCATCTGGTCGCGCGGCTTCAGCCCTTGCTTGCCGACACCGAAGCTCGAGGAGCTGATGATCTCCTGCGCGGCGCTCACCCCGATCCCGACCAGCGAACCAGTCGCCCCGTAGGTGTGGGCCAGCTCGCCGCCGAGCGCGTCGTGGTCGCTGCCGCCTAGATCGAAGCTCGCCAGTCCATTGGTCAGCGCCCACTTGGACAGCCCCGGATTGCTCTTGCGGGCATTGTCGAACGCGCCCACCAGCTTCTTGAAGTCGAACGTCTCGATCTCCTGGTTGAGCAGAGTGCCGCCCCCGGTCACGCCGTCGGTGACGAATTGGAGCTTGGATACCGCCTGATAGCTGCGGCCGCGGTACCAGTTATCGAAGGTGATCGTGCCCCCGCCCCCGGTTTCCAGCAGCAGGCTGTCGCCGGAGCGACGGAAGGCCAGATCCTGAAGCTTGATGCCGGCACCCAGGGACAGGGTGGCGTCGCCGCCATTGCCTGCTTTCACGGTGTCACGCCCGTCGCCGCGGTTGTACGCGATGATGTCGGTGCCCCCACCCAGCTGGATGGTGTCGTCGCCGGTGCCGCCGATGAACATGGTCCTGCCGGTGCTGGCCTCGAGCACGTCGTTACCGGCGCCGCCGTCCATCAGACCGCCGGCCGTGGGCGAGATGTCGCTCAGCGAGTCGTTGCCGCTGCCGCCCTGGAGGATGTCCTCCATGTTGCCACCGGCCATGACGTCGTCGCCGCTGCCGCCGAACAGGTAGTCCTTCCCGGCCCCGCCGTCCATGCGGTCGTTGCCGGCACCCGCCGAGCAGCGTGTCGTTGCCCTCGTTGGTCCAGATCACGTCGTTGCCGGTGCCGCCGTCGACGGTCACATCGCCGTACGTGTAGCGGCTGCTGGTGAGGTCGACAACGTCGTCGCCGGCACCTGCGTTGATGATCTCGATCCCCACCAGGCGCGGCCCGGACTGCTGGGCACTGCTCCTGGTATCGTCGAGCAGAATCGCGTCCGCGCTGCTGGTGCCCACCAAGGTGTCGACGCCCGAACCGCCGTTGAAGATGTCCTGGCTCTGGCCCATGCCCCTGATGCTCACGCGCTCGCCGCTGCCGTCATAGTCCGGGCTGCCGGCGTTGGTGCGCCGCGAGCTCCGGCGTCCGCTCCAGGTGGAGTCGGCGTAGAAGTTCAGCGTGTCGTTGCCGGCGCCGGCGTTGAGTACGTCCTTGCCGGCACGGCCATCGAGCGTGTCGTTGCCCGCCCCGCCGGTGAGAACGTCGTTGCCATTGCCCCCGCGCAGGTTCTTGCCCTGCACCGGAGGCGGCGGCGGGGTTTGGCCGTCCACATTGAGGGCGAAGATATCGTTCGCGCTCATCCCCTTGGTGTCGGTGGCCACCACCTGAAGCTGCATGCTCATGCGGGCGTTGGCCGGTACACCCGTGGGGGTCCCGCTCAACGTGCGGGTGGTTGCATTGAAGCTCAGCCAGGACGGCAGAGCCGATCCGTCGGCCATGCGTACGGCGTAGGTCAGCACGTCGCCAACATCCGCGTCGCGGAAGGCATCCCCCGGCAGCGTCATGCTGAAGGCCTGGCCGGCCTGCGCGCTCTGATCAGCGATCGCCTGTACCAGCACCGGCGCGTCGTTGACGTTGGCCACCGCACCGCTCATTGCGCTGGTGAGGCTCTGGGCCGTGCCACGCCCGTCGGTGTAGCTGACGGAGACGCGCATGCGGCTGCCCACATCGGCATCGCCCAGCGCGTAGGTCGAACCGATCGCGCCACTGACGTTGCTCCAGGTCGTACCGCCGTCGGTGGACCGCGCCCACTGGTAGCTGAATGCGCCCAATCCGTCGGCGTCGGCGATGCTGCCGGTGTTCGCCGTCAAGGTCTTGTCTTCGGTGGCCTCGCCCGTGAGGCTGACCGCTCCAGTGGGCGCGTCGTTGACGTTGGCCACCGCCGCGCTCATCGCGCTGGTCAGGCTCTGGGCCGTGCCATGGCCGTCGGTGTAGCTGACGCTCACCCGCATGCGGGCTGCCGACATCGGCATCGCCCAGCGCGTAGGTCGAACCGGTCGCGCCGCTGACGTTGCTCCAGTTCGTGCCGCCGTCGGTGGAACGCGCCCACTGGTAGCTGAACGCGCCCAATCCGTCGGCGTCGGCGATGCTGCCGGTACTCGCCGTCAAGGTCTGGTCTTCGGTGGCATTGCCGGTGAGGCCTACCGCTCCAGTCGGTGCGTCGTTCACGTTCGCCACCGAGCCGGTCGCTGCGCTGGTCACAGTCTCAACGGTGCCATGTCCGTCGGTGTAGCTCATGCTCACCCGCACCTGGCTGTCCACGTCGCTGTCGCCCAGCTTGTAGGTGTTGCTGGTCGCGCCGCCGATGCTTTGCCAGGCGGTGCCGCCATTGGTCGAGCGCTGCCACTGATAGCTCATGGCGCCCAGTCCATCGGCGTCCGCGAGGTTGCTGCTGGCCGTGAGGGTCTGGTCTTCGCGGACCGTACCCGTGACGCTCACCCCACCGGTCGGTGCGTCGTTGACATTGGCCACCACGGCGCTCGCCGCGCTGGTCAGGCTCTCTGGCGTACCGTGTCCGTCGCTGTAGCTGACATTCACGCGCACCTGGCTGCCCACGTCGCTGTCGCCCAGCGCGTAGCTGGCGCCGGTCGCGCCGCTGATGTCGGTCCAGCTCGCACCATCGTCGGTTGAGCGCGCCCACTGATAGCTCATCGCGCCCAGTCCGTCGGCGTCGCCTACGCTGCTGACGTCCGCCGTCAGAACGTGATCTTCGCTGGCCGTGCCCGACACGCTGACTCCACCTGTCGGCGCATCGTTGACGTTGACCACCACTGCGCTGGCCGCGCTGGTCAGGCTCTCTGGCGTTCCGTGTCCGTCGCTGTAGCTGACATTCACATGCACCTGGCTGCCGACGTCGCTGTCGCCCAGCGTGTACGTGGCGCCGGTCGCGCCGCTGATGTCGGTCCAGCTCGTCCCGCCGTCGGTCGAGCGCGCCCACTGGTAGCTCATCGCGCCCAGTCCGTCGGCGTCGGCCACGCTGCTGACGTCCGCCGTCAGAACGTGATCTTCGCTGGCCGTGCCCGACACGCTGACTTCACCTGCCGGCGCATCATTGACGTTGGCCACCATGGCGCTCGCCGCGCTGGTCAGGCTCTCGGCCGTGCCGTGTCCGTCGGTGTAGCTGACGTTCACGTGCACCTGGCTGCCCACGTCACTGTCGCCCAGCGTGTAGCTGTTACCGGTCGCGCCGCTGATGTCGGTCCAGCTCGCACCACCGTCGGTCGAGCGCGCCCACTGATAGCTCATCGCGCCCAGTCCGTCGGCGTCGGCTATGCTGCTGACGTCCGCCGTCAGAACGTGGTCTTCGCTGGCCGTGCCTGCAACGTCCACCGCGCCGGTGGGCGCGTCGTTGACGTTGGTCACGGTGAGATTGAATGTTTGACTGGCGGAGGCCGCAGCATCGGCCGCCGTGACCCTGATGCTGAGGGTTCCCACCTGGGCATCGTCAGGGGTACCGCTCAACTCGCCGGTCTCAGAGTTGAAGTGCAGCCAGGTCGGCAGCAGGCTGCCGTCGCCGAGGCTGGCGGAGTAGCTCAGGGCGTCGCCGTCCGGGTCGCTGAAGGCGCTCTGCGGCAGGAACACCGAACCGTTCGCGCCTTCCTGGAAGGTCACGTTTCCGAGCGTGGTGCCGGTCTCCGGCGCATGGTTGCCGCGCGCTCGGGGCGTCACTCTCGAACATGTTGCCGGAGGCCGCGTAGTTGGTCGCGTACTCGCCGCCGGCCGTTGCTACGGTGCCCGTGATCTCGCCGCTGCCCAGATCGAACAAAGGCACCGGGTTGTCCAGGGTGGCGCCGAACAAGGCCGCCTCATTCGCGTGCACCAGGCTCGCCAGGTCGAACACCCGCACATTCCCCGAGCTGTCGATGAACTGCACGTTGGAGACGGTCTGCTCCGGATTCTCAGTAAGGGTCCCGCTGTTGTCCAGGTCGCTGTACCACACCAGCAGCATCTGATCGGAGCTGCCCGGCATGAACAGCGTCAGCGTGCCGGTCCCGTCGATGTAGGCCATCACGTTCTGCGGCGCGATGCCGCCGCCGAAGGAGATGGTGTCCCTGTCGCCTGCCGTCACCCCCGGCATATTGTCCACGAACAGCGTGCCGTCGCCGGCGTTGAACAGATACACGTCGTTCCCGGCTCCGCCCGATACGAAAGCGCCGTCCGGGCCGGCCGCGATCACGTCGTCGCCTGCATCCCCGTAGATGATGTCCATGCCGGCGCCGCCGGACAGCACGTCGTTGCCGGCGTCGCCGTAGATGCCATCCATGCCGGCGCGACCGTCGATGCGATCGTCGCCGTCGCGGCCACGGATCTGGTCGTCGCCCAGACTGCCCACCATCGTTTCACCGTCCGCGGTGCCCGTATGGTCTCCGGACACGCCATCGCTGTCGAGGCCGAGAATCTCAGCCAGGGTAGCGGTGCTGACGCTGCCGTCGTCGTTCTGGAATTCGAACGTGATGTCCATGGGAGGCGGGGTTGGAGCGGCGCCCGCAGCCAAATCGGGCGGAAGCATGTTGAACACGATCCCCTGGTCCCCGCCCACGGCGACCACGAAGCTGGAGGGAACGCCGAACGAGGTGGTGTTCAGCGAAGTCTGGATGGTGATGTCCGAAGGGCTGATATTGGGACCAAACCGGATGAGGTTGGTGACCGGCGCATTGATCCAGGCGATCAAGTCGTTGAATGCGGCCTGGGCGCTGTCCCAATCCACTACACCCGGCACCCACCCGCCATCATCACCGAGCTTTCGCTGCAGGCCATTCAGCACCGTACTGATCTGGAACGGCAGGCGGCTGATCAGGCTGGAGTCGGCTTCGTTGAAATAGTCGTTGCTGTAGTCTCCGGACTGGCCCGGGCTTGCGCTGTCCAGCGCCTCTTGGGCGGCAATGAGATAGCCGGCAAACTGATAGGTACGCGGTGCGGCGAACGTGACCGTGTCCACCCCATCGCCGAGCTCGTAAACGATGACGTTCTTGCCGTTGGCGCCGTCGTACAAGTCGTCGCCCGGACCGCTCTCGTAAATGTTGACGTCGTCGCCCGTGTCCAGCCCTTCGCCCGTCAGATGTTCAGTTGCCATGATGTGCCTCCAGCTTCAGCCTTTTGAATTCGTTATGCGTCGGCGCTGCCATCCCCGTCTGCCGCGCCGACACGCGCTCTGCTTCGAACTACGGCTGGCGCACGAAGTCCGGCTCCCTTGACCGGGCTACTGCCTCGCGCCCCAACCTGTTGTTTCCTGCCGACAGTGGCGCAAGGCCTATGCCACTAACTGATTGAGTCTGTGAAGCAATGTGAAGATTCGGGAGGGTGTGACGATGCTGCAAACGCGCTATGACAGAGCTTAAAGCACACGTTGACAGTGCTTCAAACTCACCCCACCGGACCGTTTCAACAGCGTGTACCTGCGCTCCAACCTTGCAGGCACCTGTTTGGTAGAAGGTCAAATCGTCGTCCCAAACCGACCGCCGCCGGCAAAGGTGCCGTGAATGGGCATCGGTACGGGTCCGGCATCGGTCGATCTGTCAGAGATTTTGAACTACAAAACAAGGTACTCAGGCCGGCGAGTTCGCCGGAAGCCAGTCGGTCAGGAGGCAGCGGGCGGTGGTACGTCGCCGCCCGCGCTGACACGCGCGGCGGGGGCGAGCTGGCGAGAGGGGCCGATCGTGCCGGGCTCGGCGAGCGGCCGACCCTGGTCGCCGAGCCGGACGATGGCGTCTACCGCCAGTCCGCGCGGGACGTGGTGGGTGATAAAGAGGATGGTGGTGGAGCCTTTCAGCTGGTTGATGGTGCGCGCGAAGTGCTCACTGGTCTCGACGTCAAGGTTGCTGGTGGCCTCGTCGAAGATCAGGACCGACGGCCGTTTGAGCAGCGCGCGCGCGATGGCGAGGCGCTGCTTCTGTCCGCCGGACAGCCCCACGCCGTGCTCGCCCAGCATGGTCTGATAGCCCTGCGGGAGTCGCTCGATAACGTCATGGATCTCGGCTTTGCGGCAGGCGTCCATCACATCCTGAAAACTGGCGTGCGGATTGGCCATGACCAGATTGTCATAGATTGTCCCGGAGAACAGCACGGTCTCCTGCGGCACCACGCCGAAACACGAGCGCAGCTCGTTGGCCGAGAGATTGCGCAGGTCGCGCCCATCGATCAGGATCTGACCCTCGGTGGGTGGGTAGAAGCCGAGCAGCAGCTTGGACAGCGTGCTCTTGCCGGAGCCCGAAGCCCCCATCAAGGCCGTGAGCTGGCCGCCGCGCAGGGTGATGTTGAAGTCGCGGTAGACGAACGGATGCTGGTCGCTGTAACGGAAGCTCACCCCGACCATGTCGATGCGCCCGGCGTTGCGCTGGCTGCGCGCCGGCACGACGGCGTAGGGCTCGGTGGGGATGTTCATCATGTCGCCGAGGCGCTTGACCGCCACCGAGGCCTGCTGGAACTCCTGCCACAGCCCGACCAGCCGCAGCATCGGCTGGGACATGCGGCTCGCGAACATCTGGAACGCGACCAGCATGCCGATGGTAAAGCCGTCGTTGCCCATGACCAGCAGCGCGCCGACCACCAGGATCGCCAACGTCATGGTCTGCTCGATGCCGTTGGCGATGACGTTCACGGTGTTGGACAGCTGTCGCGCGCCGAAGCCGGCCTTCAGGTAGCTCGCCAGGTAGTCGCCGTAGCGCCGCTCGAGCGTGGGCTCCATCTGCATGCTCTTCACGGTCGACATGCCGGCCACGTACTCGGTGACGAAGGCCTGGTTGCGCGCGCCGAGCAGGAACTGAATGTTCAGGCGCTTGCGGAATATCGGTGTCGCCGCCATGCTGAGCAGCGATATGAACAGCAGTCCGGTCAGCGCGACCAGCGTGAGCTGCCAGCTGTACCAGAACATCACCGCCAGGAAGATGACCAGGAACGGCAGGTCCAGGATCAGGGATACCGCCGCGCCGGAGAGAAAATCGCGGATCGTCTCCACCCCGTGCAGGCGCGAGACGATCACGCCGGTCGGGCGCTGCTCGAAGTAGCGCACCGGCAGCCGCAGCATATGGGAGAACACGTGCGTACCCAGCACCGCGTCGATGCGGTTGCCGGTGTGGATGACCAGATATTGGCGCACCCAGGTCATCGCGGCCGAGAACATCATGAACATCGCAAGTGCGAAGCCCACCACCATCAAGGTGCTGCGGGTCTGGTGGACGATGACCTTGTCGATGATCGCCTGGGTGAACAGCGGCGTGGCGAGTGCCATCAACTGGATAGTGAGTGAAGCGAGCAGGACATCGCGCCACACTCTGCGGTGCTTGAGCAATTCCGGCACGAACCAGCCGAAGCCGAAGCCGCGTTCCTGCACCTCCGGCTTGTCCTCCGCAGCACCCGGCTCGTTGGCCGCCTGCGGCGCGCGTCCCACGGGCAACACCATGCCGTCGAACAGCGCGGCGAACTCGGTCACCGAGGCCGTTTCGCCGCTCTCCGATCCGGCTCTGAAATAGAGGAAGCGCGTGCCGTCGCTTTTCAAGATCAGCGCCGGTAAGGCTGGTCCTGGCGCGTCGTCTGCATCGTTGGCGGCCTGCCCAGGCAGCGGCGCCTTCACCAGCGCAATACTCGGCAACGAGACCTGCGCGAACTCGGTCACCGGCCGCCATTCGCCGACCTGCAGGCCCAGCGCTTCGGCGGCTTCGCCCAAGGTCGCGAGACTATACGGCGGCGCATAGCGCTGCAGAATCAGCTTCGCGTCGAACGGGATGCGATACAGCTGACACAAGCTGCCCAGCACCCACAGCATCGGCGCAGGCTCGATCGCCTGAGCCAGCACTGTGGTGTCATTGGCGCGCGGCGCCACGGGTTTGCGCTTGAACAGAGAAGGCACCCTCAGGTCTCGGAAAGGTGATAACCGAGTCAACCCGGCAGCAAAGCCTATGCCATCGATTTCTCAAAGAAATTTGAATTCGAATTCACACCTGCGCGCAGCAGCACGCACACCGGGCACAAGAAAGAATTGGCGAGAGCGCAGGCGATGCGGCCCCGAAAGCGCTGCGCGATCGGCATGACGTTGCCGGGCGCGCGCGGCCGGATGGCGTGTTCCGTTGTCCGGAGTTTCTTCGAGGACGTTCTTTGCGTCCTTCGCGTTGTGACGCCGCGCGTTGAAAAGCTGCGTTTACTCTACTCGCGTGCGAGCAAAGCGGAAAGTGCGGCGTGATCGGAGATGCGTGCCCAGTCCTGACCGCGATGCACGTGTGCAAGCTTCACGCGGAAGCCGCGCACGTAGATGCGGTCCAGGTGCAGCACTGGCAGGACTGCGGGGAAGCTGCGCGCCGGACCGTGCCCGTAGGTCTCGAACACCTCGAGGACATCGAGCGAGCGAATCAGGTAGCGGCTCGCACGGCGAGTCCAGTCGTTGAAGTCGCCGGCGATGATCACGGGCGCGTCGTGCGGCACCAGGCGCTCGATGCGGGCGATCAGCGCGTCGAGCTGCTTCTGCCGCCAGACCTTGAGCAGGCCCAGGTGCACGTTGATGGTGTGCAGCGGCTGCGACCAGCCCGGGATGTCCACCTCGCAATGCAGGAGACCGCGCCGCTCCAGCCGGTGCATGGACACGTCCTCGTTATCCCAACGCACGATCGGGAACTTCGACAAGATCGCGTTGCCGTGATGGGCGTCGTCGACCACCGCGTTGCGGCCATACGCGAAGTCATGCCACACGGAGTCGGCGAGATACTCGTACTGCGGCGTCGTCGGCCAGTCGCGGTGGCGCTCGGCGAAGCGGGCGTGGAATCCGACGACTTCCTGGAGGAACACCAGGTCCGGCTCGACCGACTGCAGGCGCTCGCGCAGGTCGTGCAGCGAAACACGCCGATTGAACTGCCGGAAGCCCTTGTGGATGTTGTAGGTGAGGACGTGAAGCGTGTCCATTTGAGGGGCTAGGGGCTCTTAGGGGCTAGGGACTAGGGGTTAGGGACTAGAGGTGGTATCGAGCGGCGAGTGCCGCTGCGACAACACCCCCTAGCCCCTAGTCCCTAGCCCCTAGCCCCTGGCGGCGCCAGCCGCCGTATCGCCTGCGCATTGCTCCAAGAGAAGCAACGCCCGGCGGCTTCCTCCCAGGGCAGCCACACGAAGTGCAAATGCTCGCGCGGGGCGAGGCGCACGTCCTGCGACTGCGGCAGCACCAGCCCGAAAACGTGCTCGGTGTTGCGCGTCACCCCCGGTGCATAGCGCCAGCGCCATTCCGGATAGATCTCGTACTCGTTCTGCAGCTGCCAGTCGCGCAACTCGTAGCGGCGCGCATCGAGCCCGGTCTCTTCTCCCACCTCGCGTACTGCGGTTTGCTCCAGCGTCTCTCCTTCGTCCTGGCTTCCCGTCACCGACTGCCAGAAGCCTGGGTGATCGGCCCGCTCGAGCAGCAGGACCTGGAGGTCGGGCGTGTGCACGACCACCAGCACCGATCTCGGGATCTTGTACTTCAAGACTGGAACCGCAGAGGCGCAGAGGCGCAGAGGACCCGCAGAGGAAACCTCATGACGAGCCCCTCGTGCGTACGCGATAGCAGCAGAGCAAGCCGTGCCACGCGCCAAAAAGGAATGTGCTCGGCGACCCGTATGTGCCTGTGGCCATCCCCTGCCCGAGCAGCAGCGTCTCCATCCGAATCCATCACGCCTTTCCTCTGCGGGTCCTCTGCGTCTCCGCGCCTCTGCGGTTACGCCTTGGGGTCCTGAGAACGCACGCGGATGTGCAGCTCGCGCAGCTGCTTCTCGTCCACCGGGCTGGGCGCCTGCGTAAGCAGACATTGACCGCGCTGGGTCTTCGGGAAGGCGATGACGTCGCGGATGGAGGGGGCGCCGGCCATCAGCGTGACGATGCGGTCCAGGCCGAAGGCGATGCCGCCGTGGGGCGGCGCGCCGAACTGCAGCGCGTCGAGCAGGAACCCGAACTTCGCGCGTGCTTCTTCGGGCTGCAGGTTGAGGGCCGCAAACACCTTCGACTGCACGTCCTGGCGATGGATCCGGATCGAGCCGCCGCCGATCTCCCAGCCGTTCAACACCATGTCGTATGCCTTCGACAGCGCCTTGCCAGGATCGCTGTCGAGATAATCTTCATGACCCTCCGCGGGTGAGGTGAACGGGTGATGCAACGCGTCCCAGCGCTTCTCATCCTCGTTCCACTCGAACATGGGGAAGTCGAGCACCCACAGCGGCCTCCAGCCGGCGCTCGACAAAACCCTTCTCGTGGCCGATCTTGGTGCGCAGCGCGCCCAGCGCATCGTTCACCACCTTGGCCTTGTCCGCGCCGAAGAAGATGACATCGCCATCGGCAGCCCCGGTGCGCGTGACGATCGCCTGAAGCGCCGCGTCGGACAGATTCTTCACGATCGGGGACTGCATGCCTTCGCGGCCCTTCGCGATCTCGTTCACCTTGATGTACGCGAGTCCTTTTGCGCCGTAGATCCCTACGAATTGGCCGTACCCGTCGATCTCGCTGCGGGTGAGCGCCGCACCGCCGCCGGGCACGCGCAACGCCGCCACGCGGCCCGCGGGCATGTTGGCCGCGCTGCTGAACACTTTGAATTCCACGTCCCGCATCACGTCGGTGAGCTCGGTCAGGGTAAGCGGGACCCGCAGGTCGGGCTTGTCCGATCCGTACCTGGACATCGCCTCGGCGTAGCTTATGCGCGGAAACGGGTCCGCCAGCTCGATGCCCATCACTTCCTTGAACACCGCGCGGATCATGGTTTCCATCAGACCGGCGATTTCCGCCACACCCAGGAACGAGGTTTCGATGTCGATCTGGGTGAACTCCGGCTGGCGGTCGGCGCGCAGGTCCTCGTCGCGGAAGCACTTGGTGATCTGGTAGTAGCGGTCGAAGCCGGCGATCATGAGCAGCTGCTTGAACAGCTGCGGAGACTGCGGCAACGCGTAGAACTGCCCCGCGTGCATGCGGCTGGGCACCAGGAAGTCGCGCGCGCCCTCCGGCGTGGACCGGGTGAGCATGGGCGTCTCGATGTCGATGAAGCCCTGCGCGTCGAGGTGGCGCCGCACCGCCATCGCCACTCCGTAGCGCAAGCGCAGGTTGCGCTGCATCTCGGGGCGGCGCAGGTCCATCACCCGATGCTCGAGCCGCACGTTCTCGCTCAGGTTCTCGTCGTCGAGCTGGAAGGGCGGCGTGAGCGAAGGATTGAGCAGCTCGATGTGCTTGGCCAGCACCTCGATCGCGCCGCTGGCGAGATTCGGGTTCACCGTCCCCTCGGGGCGCGGGCGCACCCGGCCCTCGACCTTGACGACGTATTCGTTGCGCAGCCGGTCGGCCACGGCGAAGGTATCGGGCGTATCGGGATCGACCACCACCTGCACCAGGCCCTCGCGGTCACGCAAGTCGATGAAGATCACGCCGCCGTGGTCGCGCCGGCGGTGGACCCAGCCGAACAGGGTCACCGTCTGGGTCAGGAAGCGTGTGTCGATCAGTCCGCAGTAGTCGGTGCGCATGAAGCGAAGGAAGCCGAGTCGAAGGGGAGAAGGAGACGCAGGCGGCGCCGGGACGCCGGTCTACACACGGTGCGCAGGCTCCGCGACGGCGGGCGACGACGGGCGCCGCGGCGCAGTGGGAGCCGCCACGCCCATGGAGATCACGTACTTGAGGGCCTCGTCGACAGTCATGTCCAGCTCGATGACCTCGGAGCGCGGCATCATCAGAAAGAAGCCGGAGGTCGGATTCGGCGTGGTCGGTACATACACGCTGACATAGTCCCCGTGCAGGTGGTTCGCGACGTCACCGCCGGGGGTGCCGGTCTGAAAGGCGATCGTCCAAGAGCCGTTGCGCGGATACTGCACCAGCAGCGCCTTGCGGAAGGCCTGCCCGCTGCTCGAGAACAGCGTGTCGGACACCTGCTTGACGCTGACGTAGATCGACTTGAAGAACGGGATGCGAGCCAGCGTCGCATCCCACACTGCGACCAAGCGCTGGCCGATGATGTTGGCGGTGAGCAGGCCGGTCAGGAACACCACCGCGACGGCGAGAACCACGCCCAGCCCGGGCACATCGATCCCCAGCCAGCCGCGCGGTTCCAGCACGGCCGGCAGCAGGCTGTCGAGGGTGGTCACGACCAGGTTGATCACCCAGAGCGTGATCCCGAAGGGGATCCAGATCAGGAGCCCCGTGATGAAGTATTTCTTCACCGAGTGCGGTCAAGGCCTATTGGCAGGCCGGAGCCGCGGACTTTTGGCGGCGGAAGACCCGGACTTGTCACTGGACGACCCCGACTTGTCGCCGGACGACCCGGATTTGTCACCGGACGACCCGGATTTGTCACCAGACGACCCCGATTTCTCACCAGACGACTCGGTTGCCCCGGACTTGCCCGTACTTCTCCCCGTCCTTCTTCTCCCCGACGTCCTTCTTGGCAGCGCCGTTGTTCTTGAAGTCGGTGACGTACCAGCCCGAGCCCTTCAGCTGGAAGCCGGCGGCGGACACGAGCTTGCCCATCTCCGCCTTGCCGCAGCTGGGGCAATCGGTGATGGGTGCATCGCTCAGCTTCTGGAGATACTCTTTCTCAAATCCGCAGCTGCGGCAGCGGTATTCGTAGATCGGCATCTTTACCTCGTGAATTCGCAGAAAAAATCCAGTCGATTATACCGGCATCCGGCCTGCTTCCCTGATATGGGCGACGCCGCGCAAATCCAAGGGGGGACAGCGTGAGCGCCCGTCAGACCGGATCGTGGGTCTTCCCCCGCTTGCTGGCCCACCGCGGCGGCGGCGCGCTCGCCCCCGAGAACACGCTGGCCGGTTTGCGGCTGGCCGACTCGGCTCGGATACGCCGGAACCGAGTTCGACGTGAAGCTCAGTGCAGAGGGTGTGCCCGTTCTCATGCATGACGAGACCCTGGACCGCACCACCTCGGGGCGCGGCGCGGTGGCGGCCACCGGCATCGCCGAATTGCTCGCCCTCGACGCCGGCAGCTGGTTCGGTCGCGCTTTCGCGGGTGAGCGTGTACCCACATATGAATCCGCCGCCGGGACCTGCCGGGCGCTCGACCTGTGGGCAAACGTCGAGATCAAGCCGTGCCGTGGCCGCGAATCCGAGACCGGACACGCCGTCGCTCGAGAATCGGCGCGCCTGTGGGCCGGATACGGCCACCCGCCGTTGCTTTCGTCGTTCTCGGTCGAAGCGCTGGCCGCGGCCCAGGCCACCGCCCCGGCGCTTCCGCGCGGGCTCTTGGTCGAGGATCCGCCGGACGACTGGCGCGGCGCGCTCGCCGACCTCGGCTGTGTCGCACTGCACGTGCTGCATACCGGCGTCACGCCTGAGCTGGCTGGCGGAAGTGCACGCGGCCGGCTACGGGCTGCTGTGCTACACCGTGAACGACCCCGCCCGCGCTCAGCTGCTCTATTCGTGGGGGGTCGATTGCATCGTCACCGATCGCCTGGACCTGTTCGACCCGGCAGCAGATCTGCCCTGAGTTTGCCGCCAGAGCGCAAAGCCGAAGGCGTGGCGGCTTTCGACTCGTTCGGCCGTTCGATTCGTGCCCCTGGCGCCTTGACGGCACATTCCGAGGCAAGCCGGGCTAGTTAGCTAGTCCTTCCCGGACCGCCAGATCGACACCAGCACCCACACCCCGCCAATGAAGGCGAGCAGAAACCCGAGCAGGCCGAACAGGGGCAGCCCGAACAAGGTCGGCCCCCCGCTCACCGTCATCACGATGGAGGTGCCCACGATGAGCGCGGCGGTGACAATGCCCACGGTAAGACGGTTGGCGCTGCGCGACAACTGCTGACCGAAATGATCCAGGCGCTTGAGATCCAGCTCGAGCTTCATGCGCCCGCGCCGGGCTTCCTTCAGCAAGCGTCGCAAGTCGCGCGGCAGGCTCCCGACCAGAGCTAAGGTACTCGACCAGGTGACGCCGCCCGCGGGCCACCAGCGCGGAGGGCCGATAGCGCTCGCGCATTACCCGGCGCAGGAAGGGCCCCAGGTGCTCGACCAGGCGGAACTCGGGGTCGAGCTTCAGGCCCAGCCCTTCCAGCGTCAGCAGCGCCTTGAACAGGAGCGCGAGGTCGGATGGCAGCACGATCGAGTGCCGGCGCACGATCCCGGTGATGTCGTTGAGCAGCGCGCCGATGCGCACGTCCTTGAGGGCTATCTTCTCGTACTCGAAGATCACGTCTCCGACGTCGGCGGCGAGCTTGGCCTCGTCGATGTCGGCGTCACGCACCCAGTCGAGCAGCACGTCGGTCACCGCCTGCTCGTCGCGCCGCGCCAGACCCCACAGCATGTCGACGATCTCGCGGCGACGCTGCTCGGAGAGCCGGCCCGCCATCCCGAAGTCGATCATCGCGATGCGGTTGTCGGGCAGATAGAACACGTTGCCGGGGTGCGGGTCGGCGTGAAAGTATCCGTCTACCAGGATCATCTTGAGGACCGCGTCGGCGCCGCGGCAGGCCAGGACGCGCCGGTCGAGGCCGGCGGCGTCTACCGCGGCCAGATCCTGGCCGGGAATGCCCTGAACGCGCTCCTGGACGTTCATCGATTCACGCGTGTACTCCCAGTAGATGCGCGGCACCAGCACGCCCGGGTCGCCCGCAAAGCTCTGGGCGAAACGCTCCTGGGCGCGCGCTTCCTGGGCGAGGTCGAGCTCCCGCCGCATGGAGCGCGCGAACTCCTCCACCACTTGCGCAGGCTGGTAGCGTTTGGCCTCGGGAATCTCGCTCTCCAGCAACCCGGCCAGGTAAGCCACGATGCGCAGGTCCGCGTCGATCTTGGGGCGGATCCCCGGCCGTACGATCTTGATCACCACGGCCGTCCCGTCCTGCAGAGTGGCCCCGTGGACCTGGGCAATGGAAGCCGAACCCAGCGGAGTGCGGTCGAGCTCCCGGAACACCTCGAACGGAGAGCGCCCCAGCGCCTGCTCCAGAGCCGGAAGGAGCATCTCGAAGGGGACCGGCGGGACGTCGCTCTGCAGGTGCTCGAACTCGGCGATCCAGTCTGGCGGGAGCAGGTCAACGCGGGTCGCCAGCAGCTGCCCGAGCTTCACGAAGCTCGGCCCCAGCTCGGCCAGCGCAAGGCGGGCGCGCTGCGCCGGCGTGAGCGCCGCCGTGGGCTCCCGCGCACCCCGGTGCAGGGCCTGCCCGGCACGCTCCAGCGCACCGACCACGCCGGTACGCCGGACCAGATCACCAAACCCATGCCGCACCAGCACCGAGGCGATCTCGTGCAGGCGCGGCAGGTCGCGCATGGCTAGCAGCGTTTCGATCAGCATGGCACGCGATTATCCGGCTCTGCGCCGACGGTCTGCTCAAGAAGGCCGGGGGCGGGCCGATAGAGCCTGAGCAAAACCGGTGATCGTGATTGGTGATCAGTGGTCAGTGGCGGTGGAAGTGCGCATCGCTGCTCGTGTCAGCCACCGGTCCGACCCATGACCACCGGACGGTCACCGTCCAGTCACCGAGGATCCCGAGTCACCGAGTCACCGATCACTGAGTCACCCAGCATGAAGGGCATCGTCTTCACCGAGTTCCTGGAGATGGTCGAGAGCCGGTTCGACCCGGCCATGGTCGACCGGATCATCCTGGACGCGCGCGTCCCCTCCGGGGGTGCCTACACATCCGTGGGCACCTACGATCACGGCGAGATGTGGAGTCTGCTCGCCGCCCTGTCCAAGGCGACCGACACCCCGGTGCCGGACTTGCTGCGGACATTCGGCCAGCATCTGTTCGGGCGCTTCGTCCTGGGCTTTCCGCATTTCTTCACGGCGACCGGCTCGACATTCGAGTTTCTCGCCAACCTCAACGGCATGATCCACGTCGAAGTTCGCAAGCTCTACCCGGACGCCGAGCTGCCCCATTTCGAAGTGCAGGAGCGCAACGCCTTGCGGATGGTGCTGCTGTATCAATCCGCCCGCCATTTCGCCGACCTCGCCGAAGGTCTCATCCAGGGTTGCGCCGCGCACTTCCGCGAGACGCTCGCGATCAGCCGCGAGAGTGTGGCGGCCGACTCCGGCAGCCGCGTCCGCTTCACCCTGGAGCGCGCATGAGCGACCAGCGCGACCGCAATCAGCCCTCCGGCCTGGCGGCAGCGCGCGCAGCGCGCGGTGCCCCCGCTCCAGCGAACAGCGAGATGGAGATCCTGCTGCGGCGGGTAGAGCGCGAACGGCAGGCGCGCAAGCAGGCTGAGCAGTTGCTGGAGCGCAAGAGCGCAGAGCTGTTCGAGACCAACCAGCGCCTGCAGGCGCAGGCCGCCAAGCTCGAGATTACGGTGCAGGAGCGCACCCGCGCGCTCGAGGAGGCGGCGGCGAGAATGCAGGATGCGCTGCGCACCAAGGGCGAATTCCTGGCCGTGGTCAGCCACGAGATCCGCACGCCGATGAACGGCGTGCTGGGCATGGCCCAGCTGCTGCAGATGACCGAGCTCACCGACGAGCAGAAGCGCTACGTCGAGACCATCCAGACCAGCGGCGAGACCCTGCTGACCATCATCAACGACATCCTCGACCTGTCCAAGCTCGACGCCGGCAGCGTGCACCTGGACGCCCGCCCGGTCGAGGTGCGCGCGATCGTGAAAGAAGTGGCCGATCTGCTCGGCGCGCAGGCACAGAAGAAGAGCCTGTACCTGGACGTGGAGATCGGCGCCGACGTGCCGGCGTGGATCAAGGGCGACGCCACGCGGCTCAAGCAGATCCTCACCAACCTGGTGGGCAATGCGCTCAAGTTCACCCACGCCGGCGGCGTGCGCGTCGCCATGCGCACGCTGCCGCAAGGCCCGGCTCTGGAGTGCCAGGTCCAGGACACCGGCATCGGCATTCCGCCCGACAAGGTCGACCGGCTGTTCGAGAAGTTCTCCCAGATCGACAGCTCGATCACCCGCCGCTACGGCGGCACCGGGCTGGGCCTGGTGATCTGCAAGCGCCTGGTGGAGGGAATGGGCGGGCAGATCCGCGCCGAGAGCAAGCAGCGCGAAGGCTCCACCTTCACGTTCGTCATCCCGCTCATGGCGGGGGAGGCGCCGGGCCAGGCTGCGCCCAAGGGCCGGGCAGCGCAGCCCGCGGCCAACCTGAAGATCCTGCTGGTCGAAGACAACGCGGTCAACCAGATGCTGGCGCTCGGCATGCTCCAGAAGCTGGGGCTGAACGCCGACCTGGCCACCGACGGCGCCGAGGCGCTGGAACGCGTGCGCGACAGCAACTACGACCTGATCCTGATGGACATGCAGATGCCGCGCATGGACGGGCTCACCGCCACGCGCGCGATCCGCGCCATGCCCGAGCTGCGCCAGCCGCGCATCGTCGCGCTCACCGCCAACGCCATGGAAAGCGACCGCGAAGCCTGCCTGGCGGCGGGCATGGACGACTTCCTGTCCAAGCCCTTCAAGGCGGCGGAGCTGCAGGAGAAGCTGGTCGTGCCGGCGGTGAAGGGCTAGTGATCGGTGATCGGGTCGCATCGGCTGCCATGACCACGGCCCTTTCAGGCGAGGACCGGCCGCCAAGTCGTCCCGCGAGCTCCTGATCACCGATCACCGATCACCGATCACTAGAATCAGCAGTCACTTCTTCCCCTTATCCCGCTCGCCCTCCGGCCGCAGCGCCTCCGACATCCCCTGCAGGATGCCGCTGGCGGCGGCAGCAAAACGCTCGCCGAAGGTACGCGCTGCCTCCATGCCGGCGAGCGCGCTCTCGCTCATCGTGCTGGCCATGCGGCTGGAGAACTCGCGCGCGGTCTCGGCGATCACCCGCCCAGTGTCGGTGCCGGTCCGCTGGGCATGTCCGAGCAGTTCCTGCCATTCGCTCTTGACCGTTCCGGCGGTGGACTTGGACACCTGCCGTACCGAGTCCAGAAAGTCGCCCTCCATCGTGCGCATCGAGTCGAGCCCCTGCTTGAGCTCGTTCTGGGAGAACTCCCGCCCGCGCTCGGTCATCTCCTTGATCGCCAGGCTGCCGGCCTGCGCCACCTTGCTCATCGCCTGATCCATCCCGGTGAACGCCTCCGCCAGGGCGTGGCGCACCTCCTTGCCGCTCTTGTCCGCGCCGATGCTGATGCCTTCGGTCATCGTGTGCATCACCTCGCGCATGCCGGCATAGTCGAACTTGCGCTGCCGCAGCGCCTGCAGCATCAGCTCGCGTACGCGGTCGCGAATCTGGTCGCCGTCTGCCACCGACGCGCTCACCGCGGCGCGCAGCTCGTCGCTGCTCATGCCCTTGTCTTCCATTTGCGTCCTCCTTCCGGCTGGCCACCTGGCGCACTCCACCTTGCCGGAGGAAGCGCCGGTGCACAATCCGATTTGCGTCCACTCTGCGTATGCCCGAACCGAGCCACGCGGCCCTGCCCAGTATGATCCAGATTCTGCCGGCTTGCCCCATGGCCGGTGGACTCGTTTATCATCCCGGATCCAACTCTCGCAGATTCTGCCTTTCCGCCCATGCCCCAGCCCTTGCGCGCAGCCGTCATCGGCGCTGGCTACCTCGGCAAGTTCCACGCCCAGAAGTACGCCGCACTCGAGGACTGTGAGTTGCGCGCAGTGGTCGACGTCGATCCGGCGCGGGCGAAGGAGGTAGCCGACAGCGTCGGCGCACTCGACCGCCACCGACTACAGGCAGGTGCTGCGCGATATCGACGTGGCTTCGATCGTCGTGCCCACTGAGCTGCATCACCAAGTAGCGAAGGACTGTCTGCTGGCGGACGTCCATATCCTGGTGGAGAAGCCGGTCACCCGCACGTGTCGACGAGGCCGCGGAGCTGGTTGAACTGGCCGCACGCCGCGGGCTGACCTTCCAGGTCGGCCATCTCGAGCGGTTCAACCCCGCTATTCTGGCGGTACGGGACCAGATCACGCGGCCGCTGTTCATCGAGTCCGACCGGCTCGCGGTGTTCAAGCCGCGCGGGATCGACGTGAACGTCGTGCTCGACCTGATGATCCACGACATCGACCTGATCCTGAGTTTCGTGAGCAGCGACATCAGCGCGGTGCGCGCCAGCGGCTTCCCGGTGCTCACGCCGGCGGTGGACATCGCCAATGCCCGTATCGAGTTCGCCGATGGCTGCGTGGCCGACGTCTCGGCCAGCCGCGTCAGCCAGACCTCGCTGCGCAAGCTGCGCATCTTCCAGCCCGACCAGTACTTTTCCATCGACTGCGAGAACTTCCATGTGCGCAGCGTGCGCAAGGAGGGCAGCGGCCTTACGCCAGCCGGCATGCCGCAGATCTCTTCCAGCGAGCAGCAGTTCCAGCAGGCCGATCCGCTGATGGCGGAAATCCGCGCGTTCGCGCACGCGGTGCGCACCCGAACCGATCCGCCGGTTACCGGCGCGGACGGCAAGCGCGCCCTGGAAGTGGCGCTCGAGGTGTGCCGGCAGATGAACCTCACGCTGAGCGCCGTGTACGGTGCAGCCGAAGCGGCGGTATGACTGCCGAGCCCACGCCCATCCCCATGCTCGACCTCGCGGCCGAGTACGCCCTGTTCGAGCCCGAACTCACGCAGTCGCTGCATGCGGTGCTGCAGTCGACTCAATTCATTCTCGGACCGCAGGCAGTCGCGCTGGAACGGGAGATCGCCGAGTACTGCGGGGTCGGGCACGCCGTAGCGGTCGCCAACGGCACCGACGCGCTGCACCTTGCTCTGCGGGCCCTCGGGATCGGAGCGGGCCACGAGGTCATCACCAGCGCGTTCACCTTCATCGGCACAGCCGAACCGATCTCGTACTGCGGCGCCACCCCGGTGTTCGTGGATATCGAGCCCGACACCTTCAACATCGACCCGGCTGCGGTCGAGGCCGCGATCACGCCGCGCACGCGTGCCGTCATGCCGGTCCACCTGTTCGGGCAATGCGCGGATCTCGCGCGCCTGCGGGCGATCTGCGAGCAGCGCGGGCTGGCGCTGATCGAAGACTGCGCCCAGGCGATCGGCGCCGACTGGGAGGGCACGCGCTGCGGCGGTGCGGGCGTGGCCGGCTGCTTTTCTTTCTACCCCAGCAAGAACCTCGGCTGCTACGGCGACGGCGGCATGGTCGTCACCCGCGACGCCAAGCTCGCCGATGAGATCAAGGTGCTGCGCAATCACGGCAGCCGCACCCGCTATCACCACCACGTCATCGGCTACAACTGCCGTCTCGACGAGATGCAGGCGGCGATCCTGCGCGTGAAGCTCAAGCACCTGGACAAGCTCAATGCACTGCGCCGCGAGAAGGCCCACACTTACAACCGCCTGCTGGCCGGGACGAGCGTCGTCACGCCGCGCGAGCATGGCAAGGGCATGCACGTCTATCATCAGTACACGTTGCGCAGCGCGAAGCGCGACGCCTTGAAGGCGGCGCTCGAGGCGGCCCGGATCGGTTCGATGATCTACTACCCGATCCCGCTGCACCGGCAGGACGTCTACCAGGAGCTGTACCAGGGCCTGGGCCTGCCGCACGCCGAGCAGGCGGCCGCCAGCGTCGTATCGCTGCCGATGTTCCCGATGCTCAGCGACGCACAGATCCGCCGCGTCTGCGACGTGGTGCTGGGCGCGCTCTAGCGGCGCTAGAGCGCGAACTCGTGCAGCGCCACGCGGTTCTTGGCGATGAACTCCCAGTCGTACTGCACGCCCAGGCCCGGACCCGTCGGCACGCTGACGCAGCCGTCCCGGTCGATGCAGTCGAGCTGATCGCTGTAGCCGCACTTGTAGACCGGCGGCACCGCGTTGGGGGTGTCGGGACCGACTAGCGCGACCTCGTAGTAGTTGCTGTTGCGCATGGCTGCCATGCAGTGGCGGTGGGCCGGTCCGCAGGCATGCACCTCGACGTCGATGCCGAAGGCCTCGCCCAGGTGGGCGATCTTCATGGCACCCGTGATGCCCATGTCGTACTCGGGATCCGAGCGCAGGAAGTCGGTGCCGCCCTGGATCAGGAAGTCGGCCTTGGGTTCCACCCCGCGGACGTGCTCGGTCTGCAGAATCGGCGTCTTGATCATCTCGCGCAGCTTGCGATGCGCGAAGGCCGAAGTGCCGCTGTCTCGGAACGGGTCCTCGTACCAGAAGTAGCTGGCTTCATCGCAGGCACGCCCCACGTACAGCGCGTCGGCGAAGGTGCGCAGCTCGCAGGCCGGATCGATCATCAGGTTCATCTTGTCGCCGACGACCTTGCGCACGTGCAGCAGGTTCTGCGCTTCTTCGCGCGCGTTGCCCTCGTTCCACCCGTGGATCTTGAAGGCCCTGTAACCCATTTCGTAGCAGCGCAGCGCGAAGGCGCCGAACGCTTCTTTGCTGTCCAATCCGCCGTTGCGGTCGCCGTGGTAGGTGCTGGCGTAGGCCGGCAGGCGCATGCGATACGCGCCCAGCATTTCCGATACCGAGCAGCCGAGCTTCTTGCCGTGCAGATCCCACAGCGCAATGTCGAGGGGCCCGTGACCCATGTGGTCGAACTGGCGGGCCTGGCGCTTCAAGTCGTCGTAGATGAGTTCGCGCTGCTCGGCCTCGCGCCCGAGCAGGTACGGCGCCAGCATGAGCGTCTGGCCCAGAGCGGCCGAGGAGCCCACCCAGTGCGTGACGTATTCGCCGCGCAACCCGTTGTCGGTCTGGATCGTCACGGCGTACTTGGTCACCCGCGTCTTCGCCCCCTTCGAGTAGCCGAACGCTCCCACCCCACCCCCGCCCTTCGATCCCAGATTCATCGCGTCGAACTGAAAGACGTGGACCTCGACCTTCTTGATGCGGCTCATGTGTCTCCTCCGTAGATGCCGAGGAGAGCATAGCATCCGCCCTGCTCGGGCCAGCGAGCGCCTGGCTCCGGGTCTTGCACCGGCTTGTTCTTCGCTCCCATCACGGCGCTCGCATGCCAGCGGCCGGGAGTGCAGCGTCTTGGGCACCCCCCTGACCAACAGCATATTGCAGGATTGTCGCTCGGCACGGATATTGCGGACTGTGAGGACAAGCGGTGGTGCTCCGAACCCACACTGTCTGTAAGCTGCTGAAAAGGTGGATCAGTTGGCACGGAGCGCCGAAGACCGCGGGTGTACCGTGCACTAAGTTGGAGCTCGAAGCAGTGATTTGATGCAAGGGCAACGGCCTGGTTCCGCAGGTACCTACAGATCAACCCAGATTTGGGAGGAGGTGAAGCGACAAGGAGCGTCTCATGTTTCGCAAGCTGATCGGTACAGCCACGCTGGCCACCCTCCTCCCTCTTACGGCCGCGGCGGCCGACAGCTGGGAGATCTTCAAGCAGGTGCGGCCGAGCCTCGTGCAGGTCGTCAGTGTCGGCGCGAGCGGACGCTATCACATGGGATCGGGTATCACCCTCCCCAACGGCACCGTAGTCACCAATTGCCATGTCACGCTGACTGCCACGCGGGTCATGCTGTTCGGCGGCGGCGGAGGCGACGGAGCCACACTGGAGGCCGCCGACGTTGCCCATGATCTGTGCAGCCTCACCTTCCCCTCTGTAGCCCGCCCGCCTGTCGAGATCAGAGAGTCCCGCAACCTCAAGATCGGCGACCCCGTTTATGCCATCGGTTTCAATGCCGGTCGCGCCCTCACATTCCAGGCGGGCGAAGTGGCTGAATTGTTCGAGCACGACGGCGCCATGGTCATCCGCACCACGGCCGCCTTCACCCATGGCGCCTCCGGGGGCGGCTTGTTCGACCAGGACGGCCGCTTGGTGGGGATCATCACGTTCTTCCGCACGCAGCCAGGCGGCACCTCCTATTTCGCGGTTCCGACCGAATGGCTGAAGGCGCTGGAAAACGCGCCTGCGCAGGAGATCGCTCCCTTGGCGGGAGTGCCGTTCTGGGCCGAGCAGATCGATCGCCAGCCTGCCTATCTGAAGGCGGCCGTCCTGGAAGCCGACCAGCGCTGGGACGACCTTCTCACCTTGGCGCGGGACTGGACCAGCGCCAACCCCGACGACGGGCAAGCGTGGCTCGCGCTCGCCAAGGCCTCCCTCAACACGGGTGAGCCGGTTGCCGCGCGCGACGCTTTCAAGCGCGCCAGCGAGCTGGGCATCACTTATCCCGCCGCGGCACAGTGGAGCGTGCTGTTCCCGCAGTAGCGTCCAACGCCGGTAACAGCTCTTGCCGCGGGGCGGCGGGAGTATACTGGGATGCGCTCGGCATCGGGCCGCATTCTGGGGGGCGTGATGGATCCAGTGAAGGTGGCCAACCTGGGCACGCACACGATGGTCTCGGGCGCGGACCGATCGGCGGTCGAGGCCAAGGTGGCAGAGCTCGTCAGCAAAGGCGCCAAGCTCGTCTCCAAGGTCGAGGCGCTGGGGCGCAACTTTGTGGCGACGCTCGAGGACCGCACGGCAGCGCCCGACGTTGACGGTTGCCGGGTTGCCCGCCTTGGCCTGCAGATCATCGTCACCGGACCGGACCGCGCGGCCGTGCACAAGCGCGCGCAGCAGCTGATGCAGGAAGGCGCAGTGCTCAAGTCCGGGCCGCAGGAGAACACCAACGGCTGGTCCGCTGTGCTCGACGAGGGCGGTGTAGACAAGACCGTGCACCGCTGGTAGGCGGCGCCCAGCAACCCGCACCGAGGCGATCCTCACGCCGCCGGGGCCATCGTCACAAACCAGTAACTTCGGTTCCCATCCAGGTGGCAATGGCCGAGCCCGACCTTCGCGGGCAACCCGGTGCCCACACCGGCCTTGTGCCCGGACGCAGAAACCTGTCCAATACGCCAGGGGCATTGTTTCTAAAAGCACTCCCATTTGTTTCTACAAGCACTCCAGGGGGGAATCATGGCCAAACAACACTACGAGCAAAGCAAAGAGCACGCAGAAGACCTGAAGACGCTGCACAGCATGGGCTATGCGCAGGAACTGCATCGGCGCATGGGCGGGTTTCAGAACTTCGCCATCTCGTTTTCCATCATCTGCATCCTGGCGGGCGGCATCACGGCTTTTCCGCTGTCGTTGAGCGCGGCGGGCGGTGCCTCGGTGGGATATGGCTGGCCCCTGGCCTCGCTGTTCGCCCTGATCGTGGCGGCCGCCATGGGACAGATCGCCTCCGCCTACCCGACGGCAGGCGGCATCTACCACTGGGCTTCTCTGCTCGGCGGACGCGGCTACGGCTGGGTGGCGGCCTGGTTCAATCTGCTCGGCCTGATGTTCGTGGTGTCGTCGGTGAACTTCGGCGTGTTCCTGCTGTTCCGGGACCTGTTCCTGGCCAACGTCCTTGGCATGGACGTGTCGAACTGGACCAGCAAGGAGACGTTCGATCACGGCTGGTGGGTGCAGACCATCTTCATCACCGTCATCACGATCAGCCAGGCGATCCTCAATCACGTCGGCATCCGCGCCACCACCATCCTCACGGACTTCAGCGGCTACCTGATCTTCGTGTTCGCGACGCTCCTGACCGTGGCGCTGCTGTTCTACGCCCCGAGCATCGACCTGTCGCGGCTGTTCACCTTCAGCAATTTCTCCGGCGACGCAGGCGGCGGCGTCTGGCCGGTGGTGGTCCAGTCCACCGGGTTCATCTTCCTGCTGGGACTTCTCCAGGGCGTGTACACGATCACCGGCTTCGACGCGTCGGCGCACACCGCGGAGGAGACGCGCAATGCATCGCGCGAAGCCCCGCGCGGCATGATCCACTCCGTGTTCTGGTCCTTCCTGTTCGGCTACGTCATGATCGCCGCGTTCATCGTCGCCCTGCCCAGCGTCGAGGAAGGCGCCAAGCAGGGCTGGAACGCGTTCCCGTGGCTCATGAGCCAGTCGGCCATGCCGGTGGTGTTCAAGAACATCCTGATCATCGGCATCGTGATCGCCAACTACTTGTGCGCGCTCGCCGGCCTCACCTCTACCTCGCGCATGATGTTCGCCTTCTCCCGCGATGGCGGGTTGCCTTTCTCCAAAGCCCTGAGCCAGGTGAGCCGCAAGTACCGCACACCGGTCAACGCCATCTGGTGGGGAGCCATGCTGTCGATCGTCGCCACGCTGTACGGAAATGCCTTTGTCGTGCTGTCGACGGGCTGCGCGGTGTTTCTGTATCTGTCCTACCTGATGCCCATAGCGGCCGGGCTGCGGGCGGAAATGAACGGCACGTGGACGTCCAAAGGCCCCTTCCAGCTGGGTGCTTCGTCGAAGCTCGTGGCGGTTCTGGCGATCATCGGCTGCGCGCTGCTGATCTTCGTCGGTGTGCAGCCTCCGAACGAAAAGGTCGGCTACCTGATCGTCGCGATGCTGATCGCGATGGTCGTCATCTGGGCCGCCTTCGAGGTGAGGCGCTTCCGCGGTCCTCCGATCGGCGACATGATCGCCAAGCGGCAGGCTGAGATCGCGGCGGCCGAGAAGGCGATCGGCGAAACGGCGTAGACCCGATCCCCGGCGGCGATTCGCGGTAAGCTGAAAAGTGGGGCGTGCGCCCCACTTTTCGTTTGTGAGTCCAGATGACCTTCGATGTCGCGATCGTCGGGGCCGGTGTGGTGGGCTGCGCCATTGCACGCCGCCTGGCGTTGGGCGGGGCACGCTGTGTGCTCCTGGAACGAGGCGCGGACATCCTGTCGGGTGCGAGCAAGGGCAACAGCGCGCTCCTGCACACCGGCTTCGACAGCACTCCCGGCAGCCTGGAGGTGGCATGCATGCAGGCCGGCTATGCGGAGTATCTGCAGATCCGCGAGCGCCTCAACCTGCCCCTGATCGAGACCGGCGCGGTCGTGGTAGCCTGGACCGCCGCGGAGCGGGAACGCCTTCCGGGCATCGTTGCCCAGGCCCATGCCAATGGCGTGTTGGATGTGCGGCAGATCGCCCCGGCCGAGCTCTATGCGCGTGAGCCCAACCTCGCGCTGGGGGCACTCGGCGCCGCTGTCGTCCCCGGCGAGCACGTCATCGACCCTTGGTCGGCGCCGCTCGCGTACGTGCTTCAGGCGATGGCGCACGGAGCGCAGGTCCGGCGCGGATGCCAGGTGACGGGAGGCCAGCTGGACGATGCGGGCTGGGTGCTCGCCACCGGGACGGGTCCCATCTCGGCGCGGGTCGTGATCAACGCAGCCGGCCTGTATGGCGACGTGATCGAGACCGTCGCGCGACCCTCGCCATTCGCCATCCGGCCGCGCAAAGGCCAGTTCGTGGTGTTCGACAAGCCCGCCTATCGGCTGGTGCGGTCGATCATTTTGCCGGTCCCCACCGAGCGGACCAAGGGCGTCGTGCTGGCCCGCACCGCCTTCGGCAACGTGCTGGTCGGCCCTACTGCCGAGGAGGTCGAGGAGCGCAGCCACGCCTCGGTGGACGAGACCGCGCTGCAGAGTCTGATCGACAAGGCGGTGGCGCTGATCCCTGCGCTGGCCAGCCACTCGGTCAACGCGGTCTACGCTGGCCTGCGGCCGGCCACGCAGTTCAAGGACTACCAGATCGCCGCACTGCCCGAGCGTCGCTGGATCACGGTGAGCGGCATCCGCTCCACCGGACTCACCGGCGCGCTCGGCATCGCGCAGCACGTGGCCCGTCTGTACGGCGCGCATTTCGGCGCCCTCGAGGAGGCCGACGAGCCACAGTGGACACCGGTTCCCAACCTGTCCGAGGAGCGCCCGCGCGGCTGGCAGCAGTCCGATGCCGGCGAGATCGTGTGCCACTGCGAGCTGGTGACGCGCGCGGAGGTCGAGGCTGCGTTGTCCGGCCCCCTGCCGGCAGGCGATCTCGGCGGACTCAAGCGCCGCACCCGCTGCCTGATGGGTCGCTGCCAGGGCTTCTACTGCACCTGGCGGGTCGCGCAGCTCGCGGCGGGGCGGCTCGCGGATGTGCCCGCGCCGGGGAGGCAGGCCGCGTGACAGAGCACCCGGTCCTGATCGTCGGTGCAGGACCCGCCGGCCTGTCCGCCGCTGCGCAGCTTGCGAGCCTGGGCATCGATGACGTCGTCGTCCTGGAGCGCGAACAGCATGCCGGCGGCGTCCCGCGCCACTGTGGACACCGCGGGTTCGGCTGGCGCGAGTTCGCCCGGCTCCTTACCGGCCCGCGCTATGCAGAACGTCTGCTCGAGTCTGCCCGCAACGTGGTGGTCCGCACCGGTGTCGCCGTTGTGCGTGTCCACGCCGGGGGTGTTGTCGAGCTGGCGACGCCAGTCGGACCGGCAACGCTCAAGGGCCAGCGCGTACTGCTCGCGCTGGGCACGCGAGAGTCGCCTCGTGCCGCGAGACTCGTCTCGGGCAGCCGGCCCTGGGGTGTGGTCACCACCGGCGCCCTGCAGCAGATGGTCTACCTCGCGGACCTGCGTCCGTTCGAGCGAGCGGTCATCGTCGGCTCCGAGCTGGTGTCCTTCTCCAACCTGCTGACCATGCGGCACGCACGCATCCGGGCATTGGCGCTCGTCGAGGAGCAGCCGCGCATCATCGCACCTGGGCCCGCACGCGCAATCGCGAGGCTCCTGTTCGGCGCGCGCGTGCTGACTGGGACGCGAGTGGTCGCGGTGCACGGCGGCGAGCGCGTCACCGGCATCGAGGTGGAGCGTGACGGGGCGCGCGAAATACTGGAGTGCGATGGCGTGGTATTCAGCGGGCGCTTCGTGCCGGAGTCGGCGATCCTGCAGTCGAGCCATCTCGCCCTGGACCCCGCCACCGGCGGACCGCGGTGGATCAGTACGGGCGCTGCTCCGATCCAACCTACTTTGCGGCCGGCAACCTGCTCCGGCCCGTGGAGCCGTCCTGGAACGCCTGGGAAGAGGGCCGCGCAGTGGCACGCGCGATCGCAGCCAGCCTCCGTCGCGAGCTGCTCAACGCTGAGCGTTTCATTTCCATCCATGCGGAAGGTGCGGTGCGCTACGTGTGCCCGCAGCGCATCGCGCATCCGGCGCCGCTGCCTTTCGCTCTCCCGATCAATCTGCGCGTAAGCCGGGAAGTCCACGGCCGCCTGCGCCTGTACAGCGGCTCTCGCGAGATCTGGAGCGCCCAGCGGCACCTGCTTCCGGAGCGGCGCATTCTGATTCCTGCGCCGGCGCACTTGCCTGTGGACATCGACTCGCTGATTGTCGATGTCGCCGCGGCGGCAGGCGCTCCGTCGTCACCTGCCACCAGTCACCAGTCACCAGTCACTCGCCAATGACCATGTCTTTCGTCGTCGGCATCGACCAGGGTACCACCGGCACGAAGGCCTACCGCCTGTCCGCGGACGGTCAGTTTGCTGCGCTTTGCGCAATGGAACACCGCCAGATCTATCCACGGCCGGGCTGGGTCGAGCACGATGGGCGCGAGCTGCTCGCCAGTGTCATGCGATGCCTGGGGGCGGCGGAAGGCGCTGCCGCCATCGGGATCGCGAATCAAGGCGAGACCGTGATCGCCTGGGATGCGGACAGCGGGGAGCCGCTGTGCAATGCGATCGTCTGGCAAGACAACCGCACCCAGGCCACGACAGAGCGGCTGAAGGCCGAGGGCGCCGAGCGCATGACCCTCGAGCGCGCCGGGCTGCCGCTCGATCCGTATTTCTCGGCCTCGAAGCTCAAGTGGATTCTCGACAACGTGCCCGCCGCGGCGCAGCTCGCCGGCCGCGGGAGTCTTCGACTCGGAACGAGCGACGCATTCTTCCTGGATCGGGTGGGCGGCGTCTACGCGACCGACGTGACCACGGCTTCGCGCACCAGCCTCATGAACCTGGCCACCGGGCAGTGGGACGCCGAGCTGTGCCGCTTGTTCGGCGTGCCCATCGAGCTGCTGCCGCCGATCCGCTCGACCGTGGGCGAGCTCGGACGCGCCGCCGTCAATGGTGTGGAAATCACCGCGAGCGCCGTCGATCAGCAGGCGGCGCTCTTCGGGCACGGCTGCCGCGCCCCGGGGCAAGCCAAGATCACGTTCGGCACCGGCGCGTTCGCCCTCGCCGTCACCGGAGGGCAGCCGGTAAGCGCACCCGAATCCGGGCTGCTGCCCACCGTCGCCTGGCGCATCGGCACGCAGACGACTTATGCAGTCGATGGCGGCGTCTACAACGCAGCCTCTGCGCTCGATTGGGCGCAACGGCTCGGGCTGTTCGCGCGGTTCGACGAGATCGAGCGCTTCGAGGCGGTGAGCGCCATCGAGCGGGGCATCGTGTTCGTCCCTGCGCTGTCCGGGCTCGCCTGCCCCTACTGGGATCGCAGCGCCGCGGGCCTGTGGGTGGGCATGGGATTGGAAACGTCGCGCCAGGACCTGGTGCAGGCGGTGCTCGAGGGCGTGGCCCTGCGCAGCGCACAGGCGATGGCGGCAATGCACGCGCGGCTGCCGCTCGCACCCATCGTGTCCGTCGACGGCGGGCTCTCGCGCAATCCCTACTTCTGCGAGTTTCTCGCGCGGGCTCTGAACCGTACCGTGGCCATCCCCGCCACGGCCGATCTGACCGGCCTGGGGATCTCGCAGCTGGCCTACATCGGCGCGGGCTTGAGCTACGACGGGTCGGTCCCGCCCACGGCCGCACCCGAGCGCACGATCATGCCGAGCGCAGCATTGGCGGACGATCTGCACGCTCGCTTCGCGGACGCGGTGCAGCGGGCGCGCGGCTGGCGCAGCGCCTGAAGTATCCTGGATCGATGCCCATGGATCACCAGCCTCTCGACCGCATCCTGCAGCTGCCTTGCTGGTCTGGCAGGGTCGATCCCGCACCGCTGCTCGGCGGGATCACCAACAAGAACTACCTGGTCGCCGACCGCGGGCAGAAATTCGTCGTGCGCCTGGGTCAGGACATTCCGATCCACGGCGTGATGCGCTTCAACGAGCTGGCCGCGAGCCGCGCAGCGTTCGAGGCGGGCGTCTCGCCCGAGGTCGTCTACGCCGAGCCCGGAGCGCTCGTGCTGCGTTACATCGAGGGGCGTGCGTTGTCGCCCGAGCTGGTGCGCGACCCCGCGCTTCTTCCGGGCGCAGTGGATCTGATCAAGCGCTGCCATGAGCAAGTGCCCCGCCATCTGCGCGGGCCATCGCTGGTGTTCTGGGTGTTCCAGGTCATTCGCGGCTACGCGACCGAGCTGCAGGCGTGCGCGAGCCCGCATGTCGAGGCGCTTCCCCAGCTCATCGAGCGCGCCGAGCGGCTCGAGCGCGAAGTCGGACCGGTGTCCATCGTCTTCGGCCACAACGATCTGCTGGCCGCCAACTTCATCGACGACGGCAAGCGCCTCTGGCTGATCGACTGGGACTACGCGGGATTCAACAGCCCGCTGTTCGATCTCGGCGGCCTGGTTTCCAACAGCGAGCTCGGTGAGGATCAAGCCCGGTTCGTGCTGGAACGCTACTTCGGCAAGGTCGATCTGGGACTGCAGCGACGATTCGCGGCGATGAAATGCGCGTCGCTGCTGCGCGAGACCATGTGGAGCATGGTGTCGGAGGTCTACTCGAAGATCCAGTTCGACTACGCCGCCTACACCAGTGATTACCTGGCGCGCTTCACACGCGCTTACGACGAGTTCACGGAGTTCGACGAGCTCTCCGGGAGCGTACGATGACCACGCCTCCCTCGGCTGCGCAGGTGGTCATCATCGGTGGCGGCATCATCGGGTGCAGCACGGCCTATCATCTGGCGCGCGCGGGCTTCAAGGACATCGTGCTGCTCGAGCGCGCGAAGCTCACCAGCGGCTCGACCTGGCATGCCGCCGGCCTGGTCGGTCAGCTTCGCACGTCTGCGAACGTGACACAGCTTCTCAAGTACAGCGTCGAGCTGTACGACAAGCTGGAACAGGAAACCGGCCTGGCGACCGGCTGGAAGCGCAACGGCGGCTTGCGCCTCGCCTGCAATCCGGAGCGGCTGGTCGAGATCAAGCGTCAGGCGACGACCGCCCATAGCTTCGGATTGGAAATGCATCTGCTGTCGCCGGCCGAGGCGAAGGCGCTCTGGCCGATCATGGACAGCTCCGATGTCGCAGGGGCCGCGTTTCTGCCCACCGATGGGCAGGCCAATCCTTCCGATATCGCGCAAGCGCTCGCCAAGGGCGCGCGCATGCAAGGCGTCAAGATCGTGGAGGATTGCCCGGTCATCGGGATTCAGCTCGACAGCGGTCGCGTATCGGCTGTAGAGACCTCGCACGGCGTGATCCGCACCGAGATCGTCGTCAATTGCGCGGGGCAGTGGGCCAGGCAGATCGGACAACTCGCCGGAGTCAACGTTCCGCTGGTCTCGGTGCAGCATCAGTACATCGTGACCGAGCCGATAACCGGCGTGCCCAAGAACCTCCCCACCTTGCGCGATCCGGACCGGCTGATCTATTTCAAGGAAGAGGTCGGCGGGCTGGTCATGGGAGGCTATGAGCCGAATCCGATTCCGTGGGCGGAGCAAGGCATTCCAGACGGCTTCGAGTTCCAGCTCCTGAGCGAGGACTGGGACCATTTCGAACCGATCATGACTGCAGGCCCTGGCGCGGGTGCCCGCGCTGGAAAAGGCGGGCATCAAGCAACTCATCAATGGGCCGGAGTCGTTCACGCCGGACGGCAACTTCATCCTCGGCGAGGCGCCCGAAGTCAGGGGCTTCTACGTCGGCGCCGGCTTCAACGCCTTCGGCATCGCCTCCGCCGGCGGTGCGGGACGGGCGCTGGCCGAGTGGATCGCCGCCGGCGAGCCGCCCATGGACTTGTGGCCGGTCGACATCCGGCGCTTCGGCCGACACCATCGTTCGGAGCGCTGGGTGCGCACACGCACGCTCGAGGCCTATGCCAAGCACTACACGATGGCGTGGCCGTTCGAAGAGTATCGCAGCGCCCGTCCGCTGCGCGTGTCACCGCTCTACCAGCGGCTGAAGGATCAGGGCGCGTGCTTCGGCGAGAAGCTCGGATGGGAGCGGCCCAACTGGTTCGCGCCGCCCGGCGTCGAACCGAAGGATATCTATACCTATGGCCGGCAGAACTGGTTTCCTTACGTCGCCACGGAGCATCAGGCCTGCCGCGAGCGCGTCGCGCTGTTCGATCAGACCAGCTTCGCCAAGTTCCTGCTGATCGGCGAGGACGCCGAACGGGCCCTGCAGTGGATCTGCGCCAACGATGTCGGCAAACCGCCGGGGAGTCTCACGTACACGCAGATGCTGAACGCGCGCGGTGGAATCGAGTGCGATCTCACCGTCGCGCGACTGTCGCCAGACCGAGTACTACATTGTTACCGGCACGGGGTTCGCCACCCACGACTTCGCCTGGATTCGCCGGAACATCCCGCCGGACTGCGCGGATGCCACTCTGGTCGACGTCACCTCGGCCTATTGCGTGCTGGCGCTGATGGGCCCGAGAGCGCGCGACGTACTGACACAGGTGACTCACGCGGACTTGTCCAATGCGGCCTTCCCGTTCGGCGCATGGCGCGAGATCGACGTCGCTGGCGCGCTGGTGCGCGCGCTGCGTGTGACCTACGTGGGCGAGCTGGGCTGGGAGCTGCACATACCCGTCGAGTCCGCCCTCGTTGTGTATGAACGCTTGATGGAAGCCGGCAAGCAACACGGGATCGTCAACGCGGGCTATCGCGCGATCGAGTCGCTGCGGCTCGAAAAGGGGTACCGCGCCTGGGGCAGCGATATCGGCCCGGACCACACGCCGCTCGAGGCGGGACTGGCGTGGGCGGTCAAGCTCGCCAAGGGCACCGTTCCTGGGGCGTGACGCGCTGCTGGTGCAGCAGTCGCAACCATTGAAGAAGCGCCTGGCCTGCTTCACGGTGGACGACCCCAGCGTCGTGCTGCTTGGGCGCGAAACGATCTATCGCGACGGACAACGCGTGGGATGGCTCTCCAGCGCAGGGTGGGGTTACACCGTAGGCAAGAACATCGGCTTCGGTTACGTCCGCAACGCGGCCGGCGTGGACGATACCATGCTGACCTCGGGCAACTATGAGCTCGAGGTTGCTGCCGAACGCATCGCCTGCCAGCTGTATCTTGGGGCGCTCTACGATCCACGCGCGGCGCGAGTGAAAGCTTGAGCGCGGGTTGCTGGTCGCGATGGCCTTGCCGTCCTGCACGCCCGGCCTGACTATGATCTGCGCTGCCCGCCCAGGTACCGAAGTAGGTAAAACGCAGAGCGCGGCAGCAGCAAATGAATCTACCGCCCTGTGCTCTGCCGGCGACAACATCCCGAAGGACTGACAAAACGTGTGCCTTCGGGACGGTGTCGCGAAACAGCACCGGATGGGAAATTCAAGCGTCTCCAGAGCGACATACGGCGCGCGATCGGCCGCACCCCAACCTTCTCTCTACGGCCTGGATCCTGAGCGTACGATACTTGCTTGCCCACTACGCACCGATTGACGGATAAGGGACGCCTGTTTTTGCCATGCCAGCAAGAAATCACCAGGGTCCAGCGACGCCTCAGCGCCACGCCTCCATTCTGGCTGCGGCGCTGATATCGGTCACCACCGCGCTCGGCAGCGTCGTCGCCGCCACCAGCATCCAGGGCGGCGCGATCCCGGGCCCGCTGCCGCTGTTTCCGCGCGACAACTGGTGGAACCTGGATATCTCGCGACTGCCGGTGGATCCTGCTTCGGCCAGCTACATCAACTTCATCGGACCGACGAAGACACTCCACCCCGATTTCGGCGGCAACGTCTCATCGGGCAGCGCGCAGGTATACGGCTTTCCGTACGCTGTCGTCGACAGCACGGTAACGCCGCGCGCCGTCCAGTTTCAATACGCGAGCGAAAGCGACGGAGTCGACCACACTACCAACCGGAGTGTCCCGTTCTACCCGATTCCCGACGAGGCGATCACGCAGTCGCATTGGATCGAGGGCGGCGATCCGGGCAACGTCGACCTGCGCGCGAGCGGCGACCGCCACCTGCTCATCGTCGATCGCGAGCGGCGCTATCTGTACGAGCTCTACAACGTGTTCTACGACGGCAGCCAGTGGCGCGCCGGCTCCGGCGCGTTCTTCGACCTGAACGCCAACGGGCGCCGCCCGGACGGCTGGACCTCGGCCGACGCCGCCGGGCTGGCGATCCTGCCGGGGCTGGTGCGATATGACGAGGTGTCTCGGGCCCGACGAGATCCGTCACGCGCTTTCGCGTGACGGTGCGCGCGACCAACGGCTATGTCTTCCCGGCGTCCCATCGTGCCGGCTCGACCGCTGGCGCCCTGCCGATGGGCGCGCGGCTGCGGCTGAAGGCGAGCCGCAACCTCTCCACGTTCACACCGGAAGTGCAGAAGATCTTCCGCGCAATGCAGCGCTACGGCCTGATCGTCGCCGACAACGGCTCCGACCTGTACGTGAGCGGAACCTACGACACGCGTTGGAACAATGATGTGCTCAACCCGGCCTTCCGCGCGCTGACGGCGAACGACTTCGAGGTGATCCTGCTCGGCGTTCGACCTCTTCCCGCGCCGACCAACCTGCGCATCACGGATCAATAGCCGGAAGTATCCGTCTAGTTTCGCAGCTCGTTCCACGAGCGGGCGCCGGCCCCAACGCCGTCAACATCCAGTTGCGTCGCGGACCGTCTACACTTGGCGAAGGTCGACCTTTCCTACTCTCCGAGCCGCCGGCCAAGCCGGCTAGCCCGGATATTTCATCAGGACGATCGAGAACCATGAATCAACCAGAAACCCACATCGTGGCTCCGCCCGGCAAGATAGAGGCCTTCGATGTCGTGATCGTCGGAGCGGGCATCTCGGGCATCGGTGCTGCCTATCACCTCACCCAGCAGTGCCCCGCCATGCGCTTCATTGTTCTGGATGCGCTGGAAGGTTTCGGCGGCACATGGCGCACACACCGCTTTCCGGGCATCCGCTCGGACAGCGACCTGTATACCTTCGGCTATGCCTTCAAGCCGTGGACGGGGGCACCCATCGCAACGGCCGCCGAGATCCTGCGCTATCTAGGGGAAGTCATCGACGAGAATGACCTTGCCCCGCACATCCGGTATCACCACAGGATCTCTTCGGCACGCTGGTCCAGCCGCGAGAATCTCTGGACGCTCGATGCCACCCGGATGGATACCGGGGAAACAGTCCGGTTCAGCGCAAACTTTCTCTGGATGTGCCAGGGATATTACCGGCACTCGCGGGGCTACACACCCGAGTGGAACGCAATGGAGACATTCAAGGGCCGCATCGTTCACCCGCAGACCTGGCCGGAGGACCTGGACTACGCTGGCAGGCAAGTCGTCGTCATCGGTTCTGGCGCCACCGCAGCGACGCTCATTCCGGCGATTGCGGCCGACTGCGCGCATGTCACGATGCTGCAGCGCTCGCCGACGTTTTTCAGGACGGGCCGCAATGCGATTGCGATCGCTGACGAGCTGCGCGCGCTCGACATAGACGAGACCTGGATCCACGAAATCGTACGCAGGAAGATTCTGTACGAGCAAGACGTGTTCACCCGCCGGACGTTCACGGAACCGGAGGTCGTGAAACAGGAACTGCTCGAGGCAGTGCGTGCATACCTGGGGTCGAACTACGACGTGCAGACCCACTTCACGCCGCGCTACCGGCCATGGCGGCAACGTATCGCCTTTATTCCCGACGGCGACCTGTTCCAGGCGGTGCGCTCCGGTAAGGCATCGGTGGTCACCGATGAAATCGACCACTTCATGCCGACCGGCATTGTTTTGAAATCCGGCAAGGTTCTCGAAGCGGACATCATCGTCACCGCCACGGGCTTCAATCTCAATGTGCTCGGCGACATCGACTTCGTCATTGACGGCAAACCCCTGGTCTTCTCCGATACAGTCACCTATCGCGGCACGATGTTCACCGGGGTTCCCAACCTGGCGTGGGTCTTCGGTTACTTCCGGGCGAGCTGGACGCTGCGGGCAGACATGATCGGCGAGTTCGTCTGCCGGTTGCTCAATCACATGAAAAAGATAGGCGCAAGCAAAGTCACGCCGACGCTTCGCCCAGAGGACAAGGACATGCGGTTGCTGCCCTGGATCGATCCGGAGAACTTCAATCCCGGCTATCTCATGCGCAGCATGGATCTGCTGCCGAAACGTGGCGACAAGCCCGCATGGCAGCACACCCAGGATTACTGGGCCGAAAAGGACGAGTTCCCCGCGATCGACCTCGACGACCCGGCGTTCGTCTATGAGTGAGACAACAGCGGTCTCGCGAAACTCGGGATCTCACTGGGTAACCGTAGAAAATTGCTTAGCGCTGTCGCCGAGTTGAACGCCCAAGAGGGAGGCGGCCAAGAGAATTACGCGTTGACAGAACTGCTGCCGCAACAGGTTTGAGGTCCTTGTCCTCCCAGAATTGATCGACGCTCCGTCGTTTCATAAGCAGCCCACTCTGAACATCACAACGTCCTCCAGCTCGCGCGTTCCTGGCGTACCTGGTTGCGACGGATAGGCTAAAGTAGGGGCGGGCTGCACAGGGCGCTAACATCTCAACTCCAACTTCGACCGAGCCATTCATGAGACCCGAGGACGTCAAGACCGCCACCGACGCCAGGAAGATCGTAGAGGAGCGCAACCTCACGCACGTCAAGGTCGGCGTGTTCGACATCGAGGGCGTCCTGCGCGGAAAGTACATGTCGCGCGAGAAGTTCTTCAGCGCGCTGGACAAGGGCTTCGGCTTTTGCGACGTGGTGCTGGGGTGGGATTCCAACGACCAGCTTTATGACAACACGCAGTACACGGGGTGGCACACCGGCTATCCGGACGCCGCCGTGCGCATACTGCCCGGATCCTGCCGCGACATCCCGTTCGAGCCCGGGATGCTGTTCTTCCTCGCCGAGTTCGTCGAAGAGCGCGACGTGCCCTGCCCGCGCGGGCTGCTGCGCCGGGTGCTCGACAAGGCGCGGAGCATGGGCTTCGAGGTATACGCCGGCTTCGAGTACGAGTACTTCGTGTTCGACGAGACACCGGACTCGGTGCGGGCGAAGCACTACCGCGACCTCAAGCCGATCGCACCCGGCTTCTTCGGCTATTCGGTGATCCGCAACTCGGTCCACTCCGAGCACTATTTGGAGACGCTGGACCTGTGCGAGAAGATGCGCTTCCCGCTGGAAGCCCTCCACGAGGAGACCGGTCCGGGGGTGCTGGAGGCCGCCATCGCGGTGGACCGCGGCCTGGAAGCCGCCGACAAGGCCGCGCTGTTCAAGACCTTCATCAAGGTCCACGCCCAGCGCAAGGGCCGCATCGCGACGTTCATGGCGAAATGGTCGCCCGACTATCCGGGCCAGAGCGGCCATATCCACGTCTCTCTCAAAGGACGCGACGACAAAGCGGCCTTCCATGACGCCGCCGATGCACATGGAATGAGCGCGCTGATGAAGCAGTTCGTTGCCGGACAGCATGCGCTGATGCCGGAATTGCTCGGCATGATCGCCAGCACCGTCAACTCCTACTCCCGGCTGGTGCCCGGCTTCTGGGCGCCGACCCACGCCACCTGGGGGGTGGAGAACCGCACTTGCGCGCTGCGCGTGATACCGGGGTCGGAGAAGAGCCAGCGCGTCGAGTACCGCATCGCTGCCGCCGACGCCAATCCGTATCTGGCGTTGGCCGCCGCGCTCGGCTCCGGGCTCTGGGGCATCGAGCACCAGCTCGAGCCGGGCAAGCCCGTCAGCGGCAATGCCTACGAACAGAAGCCGCAGGCGAAGCACGCTCTGCCCGGCACCCTGTGGGAAGCAGCGCAGCGGTTGAAAGCATCGAAAGCGGCGCGCGACCTGTTCGGCGACGCCTTCGTCGAGCACTTCGCCGCCACCCGCGAGTGGGAAGAGCGCCAGTTCCGCAAGGCGATCACCGATTGGGAGCTGGCGCGCTACTTCGAAATCATCTAGAGCAAGTCAGTTGCAAGGTGTGCCCTTATCGTTCGGAGCCACGCCCGTCCCGAGAACCATGACTGAGACACAGAAAACCATCTCCCCGGTCGACGGTCGGGTCTACGTCGAACGGCCGCTCGCGACCGACGCCGAGATCGGCCGCGTGCTGGAGCGCGCGCGAGCGGCGCAGGTAAAGTGGAAGCAAACGAAGCTCGCGGAGCGCGCGGCGATCGTTACGCGCTTCATCGACGCATTCGTTGCGCGCAAGCCAGCAGATCGCGGAGGAGGTCTCCTGGCAGATGGGCCGGCCGATCGGCCAGTCGCCCGGCGAGGTGCGCGGGTTCGAGGAGCGTGCGCGCCATATGGTCGCGATCGCGCCACAAGCACTCGCTGACCTGGATGCCGGCCCGAGAGAGGGCTTCCGCCGATTCATCCGTCGCGAGCCCCTCGGCGTGGTGCTGGTGATGGCGCCGTGGAACTACCCGTACCTGACCTCGGTGAACTCGGTGGTCCCCGCGCTCATGGCCGGCAACGCGGTGGTGTTGAAGCATTCCAGTCAAACGCCGCTCTGCGCGGAGCGATTTGCCGACGCGTTCCGGGAGGCAGGATTGCCGGAAGGCGTATTCCAGTTCGTGCACTGCACCCACGAACAGTCCACGCGCATGATCGCCTCGCCTCTGCGTCGACTTCGTGGCCTTCACCGGCTCGGTTGCAGGCGGTCAGGCGGTGCAGCGGGCGGCGTCGGACCGCTTCATCGCCACCGGGCTCGAGCTGGGCGGCAAGGACCCCGCCTACGTGCGCGCCCGACGCGGATCTCGCGCACGCCGTGGAGAACCTGGTCGACGGCGCCATGTTCAATTCCGGGCAGTCCTGCTGCGGCATCGAGCGAATCTATGCTCACCAGAAGGTCTACGACGCTTTCGTGGAAGGCTATCGTGGAGCTCAGCCGCCAGTACCGGCTCGGCAATCCGCTCGATACCAGCGTCAACCTCGGCCCGATGGTGCGCGCACGCGCCGCCGACTTCGCCCGTGGCCAGGTGCGCGAGGCGATTGCCGCAGGCGCGCAATCCCTGATCGACCCCGAAGCGTTTCCGTCCGACCGGGAGGGCACGCCCTACATGGCGCCGCAGGTACTGGTGAGCGTCGACCACTCGATGCGACTGATGAGCGAGGAGAGCTTCGCGCCGGTCGATCGGCATCATGAAGGTGGCGAGCGACGAGGAAGCCATCGCGCTGATGAACGACAGCCGAGTACGGCCTCACCGCCGCGATCTGGACCTCCGACGTGGACGCGGCCCTGTCGATAGGCGAGCGCGTGGAAACCGGCACCTGGTTCATGAACCGCTGCGACTACCTCGATCCCGCGCTCGCCTGGACCGGCGTGAAGAACTCCGGGCGCGGCTGTACGCTCTCGGTAGTGGGCTACGAGCAGCTCACTCGGCCCAAGTCGTTTCACCTTCGGGTCAAGACGTGACCCGATTACTCCCATGACCATCGACCCGAAGACCCTCGTCCGCAACTGGAACTACCCCACTGCCGTGCGCTTCGGCGCTGGACGGATCGCAGAGCTGCCCGCTGTATGCAAGGAGCTGAGCATGCGCAGGCCTCTGCTCGTGACCGACCCCGGGCTGCGCAAGCTGCCGATGATCGAGCGCGCACTCGCGTCGCTGCGGAGTGCCGGCCTGGGCGACACGGTGTTCTCGGACATCCGGGCCAATCCAGTCGGGAAGAATGTCGAAGATGGCGTGGCTTTCTACAAGGGGCAGGGTTGCGATGGTGTCATCGCCTTTGGCGGCGGCAGCGCGCTGGACGTCGGCAAGACCATCGCGCTGATGGCTGGGCAAACGCGTCCATTGTGGGATTTCGAGGATCGCGAGGACTGGTACACACGGGTGAACGTGGCAGGCGTGGCACAGACTATCGCCGTTCCCACCACGGCGGGCACCGGCTCCGAAGTGGGCCGCGCCTCGGTCATCCTCGACGAAGCCAGCCATCTGAAGAAGATCATCTTCCACCCCAGGATGCTGCCGGCTGTGGTGATTGCCGACCCCGAGCTCACGCTGGGGCTGCCACCCCGCATCACGGCGGCCACCGGCATGGATGCGCTCGCCCATTGCCTGGAAGCTTACTGCGCGCCGGGGTTTCACCCGCTCGCCGACGGCATTGCGCTCGAGGGTATGCGCCTCATCAAGGAGTGGCTGCCGGTCGCGGTCAAGGACGGCAGCAACGTGACGGCGCGCGCGCACATGATGGCCGCGGCGAGCATGGGTGCAACCGCTTTCCAGAAAGGGCTTGGCGCCATCCATTCGCTCAGCCATCCGGTAGGCGCGCACTACAACACGCACCATGGCGAGACCAACGCGGTCGTGATGCCCTACGTCCTCGCATTCAACCGCCCCGCTATCGAGGATCGGATGACGCGGCTCGCGCGTTACCTGGACTTGCCCGACCCCGGCTTCGCCGCGGTGCTTGCCTGGGTGCTTGCGCTGCGCCAGGAGATCGGCATTCCCAACACGCTCACCCAGCTCGGGGTCAAGGAGAGCGACCTCGACGTGCTGGTCCCGGAAGCCGTGGAGGATCCCTCCACGGGCGGCAACCCGCGGCCAGCGGGGGCCGCTGAGATGCGCGAGATGTTCGTCAATGCCATCCACGGGCGGCTGCCCTAGGCCATCGCACTCGCGGCCGAGCGCTCAGCGTCTCGATGAAGCGCATCTTCCGCTGGCTCGGAACCGCGGCATTCGTGCTGGTGGCCTCCGCTGTGCTGCTGGAGGTGGCGCTGCGCATCCTGGCACTCGTGCCGGGCAAGGCCGCCGGCCTCACATCGGATCCGCAGGTCGGTCTCGTCGGCCTTCCGCACGTCGCCGTCGGCGAGGTCAAGACCAACTCGGCTGGATTCAACGACCGCGAATCGGTGGCGGGTGCACCGCCGCCGAGGGCCGTCTTCATCGGCGACTCCTTCACCTTCGGGATCACGTCGTTCCAACAGAATTTTCCGTACCTGGTCGAGGCGAAGCTGGGCGGGCCGAGCGTGTTTCCCGTCGTCAACCTTGGCGTTCCCGCGACCGGGCCGCACGAATACCTCGCGATGCTCGAAGAATCGCGCGCTGGCATTGCAGCCGGAGTGGATCGTCGTCACTCTGTTCACGGGCAACGACATCCACCAGGCGCATCTCCACTATCGCACCCTGATCTTCCTGGGCGGGGCCAGGCTGGTGTACGACCCGGTGCGGCTGGGCACGCGCTGGGACGAGTACTTCTCGTCGCCGCCGCCGACGTACTTCCCGACCAGATTGATGCGCTCGACCGGCAGGTAGAGCCGATCGCCGCCCTGGTACTCGAGGTGCAGGAAGTCGCCCTCGGTGTCGGCGACGTTCAGGTGCTTGAGGCCGCGATAGAGCCCGATGCCGTGGTCGACGTGCACGACGTAGTCGTCGGCCTTGAGCTCGGCGAGGCTCGAGAGCACGTCGGCGGCGCTGACCTTGCGGACGCGCCGGTGCTGGCGGCGCTCGCCGAAGATCTCCTCCTCGCCGATGAAGACCCAGGGCTCGGCGGGCAGGCGGAAGCCCTGCGAGAGCGAGCCGTCGACGATCACCGGCGGGCCCGCAGCCGCCGGCGAGCATGCGCCGGCAGCGGCTCGGTCGCCATCGCGACGTCGACGCCGTTGGCGGCGAGCAGGCCCTGCAGGCGCGTGCGCTGGCCGGCGCCGGGGACGACGATGAAGGTGCGCCGCCCCTCGGCGCTCCACTCGCGGATGCGGTCGGCGACGGGCTTCAGGCTCGGCGTCGCTGCTGCTGGGTGCGCGCGCGCCGTCGACGTCGGCGAGCGTGTAGCAGGGCACCCGCAGATGCCCGGCCGTGCCGGCGAGGCCGACCAGCGGATCGAGCTCGACCGTCGGCAAGCGGCTCGCAGCGCCGTCGCGCACCTCGTGCGGCGTCATGCGCGAAGCGCTCGGCGGGCGCGAAGAAGCGCCGCGCCTCCTCGGCCTCGCGGGCGCGCTGCTGAACGAGCGCGAAGGTCGCGTCCCACGCGCTCTCGACGCCGGCCGGATCGTCGATCCAGAGCCGCACGTCGGCCGGCAGGTAGTCGAAGAAGGTCGCGAGCCCCTGCGGGTAGACGTAGGGCGCCACGAACTCGACGCCGGGAAAGAAGAGCCCGTTCTCGAGCGCGTCGCTCATGGCGTTGCGGTCGAGGCGCGCCATCTCGATCTCGATGGCGCGCACCTCGACGGCACGGCGCGCCTCGGGCGTGCTGCAGATCGGCGAGCGACGCCTCGCGGACCGGGATGATCACGACCTCCTCGCGCTGGTCGGACGAGCGCTGCGTGTCGGGATCGAAGGTGCGGAGGCTCTCGATGCGGTCGCCGTCGAGCTCGAGCCGGAACGGCGCCGCGTCGAGCGGCGTGAAGACGTCGATCAGCCCGCCGCGCACGCTGAACTCGCCGCAGTCCTCGACGACCGGCACGCGCAGGTAGCCCCACGCGATCAGGTGCTGCGCGAGCTCCTCGGCGTCGACCTCGTCGCCCTCGACGAGGTAGCGCATGGCCTCCTTGACGACGGCGCGCGGCAGGAGGCGCTGCATCACCGCGTCGGGCGTCGTGACGACGATCGGATCGCGGCCGTGGATCAGGTGGAAGAGCGTCGCGCATGCGGTCGTGGACGACGGCCGCCGGCGGCGACACCGGCTCGAAGGCCGGCACGTCCCACGCCGGGAACGACTGCACGCGCCGCTCGAGCGCCGGCGTCGGCGCGGATCCTCACCGAGAAAGAGCGCGAGATCGCTCGCGAGCGCCTCGGCCTCGGCCGCGCCCGACGCGAGCACGACGAACGGCGACGGCGCGGCGCGATACGCCTCGGCGATCAGCAGCGCGCGCGCGCCGCCGCGCAGGCCCTCGACGCGCAGACGCTCGCCGGCCGCGCGTCGTCGACGCGCGGCGCACGGCGTCGCGGAGCGACGATCCGTCCTCGTGAGGTAGTGGCTGCATACACGACCGCCCACGCGGGTCGTCGGGACCCGGCGGGTGAAGGGGCAAGCTACCAACGCGACCAGGTGTCGCAACAACGCGCGTCGACGGCGCTGACGGTGCCGCTACGGACAGACGAAGCCGACGCAGTTCGCTTCGCCGTTGTCGCTCGCCTTGTTGCCGCCGCCGTCGACGGCGATCGTCTCGGCGTTGATGCCGACGAGGGCGTTCGCGGTCGCCGTGTTCTTGGCGGCGATCGTCGTCGTGCTCACGACGTTGATGCCGTTCAGGCGGTTCCCGGTCACGACGTTCCCGTCGACGCGCACGCCGCCCGGCAGCGTTCTTCACGAGCACACCATTGCGGTCGTTGGCGCGGGAACGGTTCTTCTCGACGATGCTGCCGTCGCTCGCGCCGTCGACGGTGAAGCCGTCCTGGCGCGTGCCGGTCGCGTCGTTCTTGGTGACGACGGTCGCCGGCGCGTCGACCACGAGCACACCCTCGCCGTCGCACGCGGCGAGCGAGCTCTTGGCGACCTCGTTGCCGGTGCCGCCGGTCACCCTGATGCACGGACCGTCGCCGTGGTCGATCGTGTTGCCGGTCACGAGGTTGCGGTCGCCGTTCACCGAGACGCTGAAGTGGCTGATGGTGAGCTGGTTCTTCCGCACGATGTTGTCGTTGCCCGCGATCGCGATCGCCGCGAACGACGAGTCGCCGCCGCCGCTCGCGATGAAGACGTTCTTCTCGATCACGTTCTGGGCAGCCGCCGACATCGGACGCCGTAGCCGTCGCCGACGATCGTGCTCTTGCCGATCTTGGCAGAGCTGGGCGACGTCCAGGTCGATCGCGGCCGTGGTGCACGACTTGACCGTCAGGCCGGTGATCGCGGTTTTGTCGCCGCCCGCGACGTCGATGCACTTGTCGAAGTCGCTGACGGTGCCGTTCTTGATCACGACCCCGTCGAACGCCTGCGGGTTGTCGATGCCGACGTCGCCGAGATCCTCGTCGCCGGAGAGCGTGAAGCCGTTCAGGTCGATCGTGATCTTGTCGGCGCCGATGATCAGCGCTTGCAGCGCCCGTGCAGGCGAGGTCGGCGGTGAGCTTCAGGTCGGTGGTGAGCGTGTCGCCACATGCGACCTGCGCCGTGGCGGATCCAGCGGATCCTACCCCGAACACACCACACAGCATCGCGAGCACGACGGCACGGCAGGAAATCGTCATGGCGAAAACGGCTAACAGAATGCGCATTGCGTCGCCAACGCGAGCGCCGCGACCGGCATGGACTTGGTCCGAGGTTTCGTGACAGAGAACGCGCCATGGCGTGGTGGATGTGGATGATCCTGGGCCTCGTCCTCGCGATCGCCGAAGCCCAGATCCCGACGAACTTCTTCCTGCTCGCGTTCGGCGTCGGCGGCTTGATCGTCGGCGCGCTGGTCGGGCTCGGATGGGCGGACCGCCGTGGCTGCAGTGGCTGGTGTTCACGCGTCGCGTCGATCGGCGCGGTCGTGATCTCCAACGCACGCTCAGCCGCCGTCGACGAGCGGTCACCAGGTCGACGACCTCCGCCGCGAGCCGGCGCTCGTGCTCGAGGACATTCCCGCGGGCGGCATCGGACGCGCGGAGCTCCGCGGCACGACGTGGAGCGCGCGCGGCGCCGACGGCGTCGCGCTCGCGCGCGGCACGCGCTGCCGCGTCGATCGCGTCGACGGCCTCACGCTCTGGCTGCGCGCAGAATAGGAGGAACGCATGTCGGGTGCATTGCTGGTGATGCTGATGTTGGCGGCGGCGGCCTTGTACGTCGTCTCGCGCGTCGCGATCGTCGTGCCGCAGCAGAACGCGTACGTCGTCGAGCGGCTCGGCAAGTACAACCGGACGCTCAGCGCCGGCTTCCACATCCTGATCCCGTTCATCTACGTCATCCGCTACCGCCACAGCCTGAAGGAGGACGCGATCGACATCCCCGAGCAGGACTGCATCACGCGCGACAACGTCCAGGTCGGCGTCGACGGCGTCCTCTACTCGAAGGTCATCGACCCCGAGCGCGCGTCGTACGGCATCACCAACCTGCCCTTCGCGATCATCCAGCTCGCGCAGACCACGCTGCGGAGCGAGATCGGCAAGCTCGACCTCGACCGCACCTTCGAGGAGCGCACCACGATCAATCACCAGGTCGTGAG
>CAVYZA010000022.1:0-37123 GCA_963772865.1 uncultured beta proteobacterium
GCACCGACCAACTTAATCGATGCACTGCCTCCTGGGCCCGAGAATGGCACCGTCGTTGTGAACCCGAGCGTCCCGAGAGGCCGGTCGGCTGCCAGTTCCCGGTATCGTTCACGTTGAGCGTACCGCCCGTGAAATTCAATGTTGAACCCACGACGCTCGCCTCGACTGTGCCGGTGAGAGCGGCACTGAAACTCCCCGGGCGCCTGCCCTTCGAGATTGCCAGAACCCGTTACGTGAGTCCCGCCAGCATCAAAATAGATCTGAGATCTCCCGTCTGCGTAAAGGTACTGCCCGGCAACAACGTGAACACATCACCGAAAGCAGGATTGAACAGGCCGAGAAGCAGAAGGACTGTGAACGCCTTTGTGCAGATCGAGGGGGATATTCTCATGGGACCGAACCTCCCAGAGTGCGAAAGCAGGACGCTTCCGGTGACAGCGCTAGCAACACCGAAAGTACAGTATTCCTGTCGCTTGCGAATGTCAATTAAACACAAAGTTGCAGGCTTGGCCTGAAGCCATACATCGCCGCCGTATTCGGGTAAATGTCGTCGGAACGTGCTTCTGAATCCGTGTGCGGTAATCTTGCGCCCCATCCGACGCAATTCCATCCAAAGGTGAGGCCGGCACAACCGTCAGTTGCACCGGGCCGCAACACGCTTGCCGTCCGGCCCGGTGAACTGAGTCGTTGAGCGATCTCCTTCGGGGCGCTCAGATGGGTGTCTCCCCTGACGGTCGATCGCACCGTTGAAAGGGCGCTTCCGAGCAAATTAGCTAGAGGGGTGAAGGTCTGCAATTGGCCGTTCTCTGCCGATTGGATGCGCTCAGAGCACGTGGGAGGTCTTCATCAAGAATCGTCAGGTCTTGGCCGGCGGCATGCGAGCGTTTTGGATGTGGACGAGTCGCCATTGACCGCCCTGGTTGGCATAAATGGCACTGTAGCGAATATCGAATTTGGCTGGAGTGCCCTTGTTGACCAACTCCACATGCACCAGACCGGTGGCGACCATCACGTTGCCAATCTCTCGCACCTGGAGGTCTCCTGCTTCGAAGCGCGAGATGTTGAGGTCACCGGAAGCGAAGCTCTGTAGTACCCCTGACTTGGGGTCAGACAAGCCATTCGAATGGAAGTAGACCAAGTCGTCTGCAAAGATCCTGTCCAGCACAGCGACATCGCCCTGCACGTATGCCGCAAAGCGTTCCTGTTCAAGCTTCCGGATATCTCCCGGCAGCGTCGGCAAGCACGCGTCCGGCGTTTAGCAATAACAGCAGAGAAACCAGTAGCCGCAGGGTAGATTGAACGTGCATCGGTTTCTCCTGTTGGTAACCAAGTCCCGTGTGCTCGCGCCTTACGGGGGAAGGGGACAACGATGAACGATGATACTACAGGCTCCAATAGCCGCTCAGGATCACGCAAGACCTCATTTAGCCGAACTAGCATCACATCTCTTGCACCGCAACTGCCTAACGGGATTTCCGAATGACCGGTTGAGGCCGATTTCTCAGTCGCGACCGTCTCAAGTCGGACCCACAGCGGTAGTTCGCGACTGTCCGCTCTCGGGTAACCAGACACAGCGTCTTGAGCCCTGCCACGACACGTGATACGGTTGCAATTCCTATCCGTAGGTGTCAGCTTGGCCCGATGCCCAAGGCATTTCTCGCGCTGACGACGTATATCGTTTGTGTCGTTGCCCCGGCTGCGAGCCGCGCGTTCGACGTGGACCTGGTTAGCGTTGGCATTCGGGCGCGCGTTAGTAGCGACGACGTGCTGGGCAAGGAGCAACGCCGGAAGACGTTCTACGAGTACGACGTATGGGCGGCCTTTCGTCTGCCCCTGGGAGCGCTACAGCACGTCGAGCTGGGGCGTGGGGACGCGGGTGCTGACGAGCGCCGGCTACCTCGAAGGCGCGGGGTCGGGCGCGCTCGTGGTGTCCGTCCTCCCTGTGGTTGCCCTCGGGACCCGGGACGGGCGGTTCACTGTGGACCTAGGCGCGGGTGTGGCCGTGCTGAGTCAGAGCAACTTCGCGAACCAGGATTTCGGCGGACCTGTCCAGGGCGCGTTAACTTTCGGTGTGGGTGTTCCGGTATACAAGCGGTTCGGCGTGGGCTACCGGTTCATGCATTACTCCGATTGGGGAGCCTACGGGGAGCTATAACTGAATCTGGTGTACGAATGACTTGAGAGAGGCGGCGTACCTCTGCTGAAATTCGATTGTCGAAGTCGAGTTTCAGCAAACCTACGAGGAGGTACGCCGTGAAGCAGGATAGCGTGATTGGGTTTCCCCGACCAGGGGAAGTGTCGGATGCTCTGAGCCAGTTGCTGCGCGAGGGCGCACAGCGGCTGATCGAGCAAGCCGTGGAGGCCGAGTTGCAGGAGTATCTGGTCGGCGTTGCCGATCGTCGCGACGCGCAGGGTCGTCGCGCGGTGGTGCGAAACGGGCATCTGCCGGGTCGTGAGGTGCTCACCGGGATCGGGCCGGTGCGCGTGCAGGTGCCCAAGGTGCGCGATCGCTCGGGTGAAGGGGCGGTGTTTCACTCCAAGCTGGTGCCGCCCGTACGTGCGGCGCTCGCGCTCGGTGGAGGCGGCGCTGCCATGGCTGTATCTGCACGGGGTGTCCACCGGCGACATGAGCCAGGCGCTGAGCGCTCTGGTGGGCCCGCAGGCTGCAGGCTTGTCGGCGGCGGTGGTCAGTCGTCTGAAGGCGAAGTGGAAGGCCGAGTACGAGACCTGGCGCGCCAGCCGCCTGGACAAAGATCGCTGGGTGTACCTGTGGGCCGACGGCATCTACTCGGGATTGCGAGGCGAATCCGATCGGCTGTGCGTGCTGGTGGTGATCGGGGTCAACGAGCGCGGGCAGAAGCGCTTCCTGGCGATCGAGGACGGCGTGCGAGAATCCAAGCACAGCTGGAGAGACCTGCTGCACCAGCTCAAGGAGCGCGGCTTGAGCGTGCCGCCCAAGCTGGCGGTGGGCGACGGGGCGCTGGGATTCTGGGCGGCGCTCTCGGAGGTGTTTCCCACGACTCGCGCGCAGCGCTGCTGGGTGCACAAGATGGTCAACGTGCTCAACTACCTGCCCAAGAGCGTGCAGCCCAAGGCCAAGAGCGCGTTGCACGAGATCTGGATGGCCGAGACCAAGGCCAAGGCGCAGACGGCCTTCGATCGCTTCGTGGCCGGCTTCAAAGCGAAGTATCCCAAGGCCGTCGAGTGCCTGGTGAAGGACCGCGAGGCGCTGCTCGCCTTCTACGACTTTCCGGCCGAGCACTGGGTGCACATTCGCTCCACCAACGTGATCGAGTCGGCGTTCGCCACCATCCGTCATCGCAGCGACCGGGCCAAGGGCTGTGTCAGCCGCGACAGCATGCTCAGCATGATCTTCAAACTGGGCATGAGCGCGCAGCTCAGTTGGCGACGACTGAGGGGCTTTGAGTTCCTGGCCAAGGTGATCGCCGGAGTGAAGTTCCGTGACGGGCTCGAGCAGCCGTCGTCGGAAGTGAAGGCCGCATCTCGGAGACGAGAGCGTGAACACAGCAGAGTCGCCGCCTAGCTCTACGTCATACACCAGACTTGACTATAGCCCGCCTACGGGCCCACCACCATCGGCGCTGATTTACACATGATCGAGTTGATCTATCGCTTCTGACGATCGACCGCGCCCTCAGCGACACGGCAGCCTACGTTGGACGACGTCAAGTCTTGACCGCGTTCATCCGACGCTTTTGTTAGCGGCGCCATCCAATGACCGCTTTCAAGCGAATTGGGAGCCGGCGACGACGGACCGCTTCTGGCCGTTATGGAGAGCTCTCCATAACGGCCATTATGTGCAGGACCCAGTTATGAACAGTGCCGAGGGCGCGGGCTGAGGCGAGCCGCGCGACGCCTCGTGATGTCGAGGCGTTCGACGCGCTGAACTGGACATAATTTCGGCGGACGCGGCAGCACGGCGTCTCCACACTTCTGGAGACCGCCATGTCCGAGATCCCGGCCTTCACCACACCGCCCGAGCCTGGCTGCTCGACGGACCGCTGGCCGCGTTCGTGCCGGCCTACGTCGCGCGCCTGAAGCGCGGGCCGTTACGCGTCGCGGCACCGTGCAGTCGATGCCTCGGCTGCGCTGGCGCACTTCGCGCACTGGATGGCGCTGTGCCGACTGCCGGCGAGCAGACTCGACGAGAGCCGCGTCGATCAGTTCCTGCACGACCACCTGCCGCACTGCGGCTGCGCGGCGCATGCGATGCGGCACCCGCGCGAGGCCCACGCGGCACTGATGCCGCTGCTGGCCATGCTGCGCCGGCAGGGTGTCATCGCCGAGTTGCCCACGCCGGCTGGTCCGATTGCCGATGAGCTGCGTCGCTACGACGCGCACATGCGCGACGCCCGCGGGCTTGGCCGACGGCACGCGCGAGAGCCGGCTGCGCATCGTCGAGCGGCTGCTGATCCACAAGTTCGCCGGTCGACCGCTGGCGTTCGAAGAACTGCGGCCTGACGACATCCGCCGCTTCGTCGCCGAGCAGATGGAACTGGTCAACACGACCAGCAACGCCGCCACCATCAACGCCGCGCTGCGCGCGTATCTGCGCTGGCGCGCCACTCGCGGCGATGCCGTGCAGCCACTGCTCGCCGTCATCGCCTCGCCGGCGAACTGGACCCTGGCGTCGCTGCCGCGAGCGCTCAAGCCCGACCGAAGTCGATCGGGTGCTGAGTTCGTTCACCCGCACGCTGCGTTCACCCAAGCGCGGCTACGCGATCGTGCGGCTGGCGCTGGATCTGGGCCTGCGCATCGCCGAGATCAACCGGCTGCAGCTCGACGACATCGACTGGCAGCAGGGAACCGTCACGCTGCAAGCGCACCAAGTCGCGTCGTCAGGACGTGCTGCCGCTGCCGGCGATCACGGGCAAGGCGCTGGAGGACTACGTCCGCCATGAACGACCTGTCGAGCCAGCAACCGCGCGCTGTTCGTGCGGCACATGGCGCCGCACGACGAGCCCGTCGGTGTCGACGCGATCCGCCGCGTCGTGCGCGATGCCTTCCGGCGCGCCGGCATCGCGCACGGCCGAACGCATGCGCTGCGCCACACCTTGGCCTGTCGCCTCGTCAACGGCGGCAGTTCGATCAAGGAAGTGGCCGACGTGCTGCGGCACCGCTCGCTGAACACCTCGCTCATCTACGCCAAGCTCAACCACGCGCGCGTTGGCCGACGTGGCGCTGCCCTGGCCCGGGAGCCGGCCATGAGCGCGCGCACATCTCTGACGGCCCGGGTCGAGCAGTACCTCGCCGAGCGGCGACGCCTCGGGTTCGAACTCGAAGCACATGGGCCAGTCGCTCGCGCGCTTCGCGCGTTACGTCAAGGCCTGCCGTCACCGCGGGCCGTTGACCGTGGAGCTGATGGCGTCCTGGGCGCGGCAGGCCAAGGGCGGCCGCGGCGACCGGGCCACGGCCGCCCGTGCGCTGCGCATGCTGCGACCCTTCACGCGCTGGCTGCAGCAGTTCGAACCCGCCACCGAGGTGCCCGACGAGGCGATCTTCGGCCCCGTTCCGGGACGCGTGACGCCGCACATCTTCCGCGACGAGGAGATCGCCGCGCTGGTGGACGCCGCCGGGCGCATCGGCCCGCCCTGAGTCTGCGCGGCGCGGTCATGCAGACCCTGTTCGGCCTGATCGCGTGCACCGGGCTGCGCATCTCCGAGGCGCTCGGCGTTGCGCGACGCGGATGTGGACCTGAAGGCCGGCGTGCTGACCGTCCGGCGCAGCAAGTTCGGCAAGTCGCGCCTGGTGCCGCTGCACGCCGAGCGCGGTGGCCGCGCTGGCACGCTATCGCTAGCGAGCGGGCGCGGTTACGTGCCGGCCGACCCGCGAGCTGCCGTTCTTCATCGGCACCCGCGGGCGGCTGCTCGGCCAGCCCTTGGGCGATCGCCAAGCGCATCGCGTCTTCGACCAGTTGCGCCGGCAACTCGGGCTGGGTGGCGCGCGGCGGTCACGGCGCGGCGCGCATCCACGATCTGCGGCACAGCTTCGCGGTGCGCCGCCTGCTGCGCTGGCACGAGCAGGGCGTCGACGTGCATCCGCGCATGCTGGCGCTGTCGACCTACATGGGTCACGCCAAGATCTCCAACACCTACTGGTATCTCACCGGCGTGCCCGAACTGATGCAACTGGTGGGCAAGCGCTTCGAGCACTTCGTCGATCTGTGTGACGACACGGCGCGAGGAGGACGGCCATGCGTAAGTCCGACCTCGACCCACCCGCCGAGCTTCGCCGCGCTGGCGCAGGCGTTCTTCACCGAGCACCTGCAGCAGCAGCGCGCGATGAGTCCGCGCACGGTGGCCGCGTACCGCGACGCCTTCGTGCTGTTCCTGCAGTTCGCCCAGGCGCGACTGCGCAAGCAGCCCACCGCGATCACGCTGCAGGAGATCACGCCGTCGCTGATCCTGGCCTTCCTCGATCATCTCGAACACGAGCGCGGCAACGCGGTCAGAAGCGCAATGCCCGGCTGGCGGCGCTACGCGCGTTCCTGAAGTTCGCCGGTCGGCGCGATGTGACCGCGCTGCACGTCGTCGAGCAGGCGCTGGGCGTGCCGATGAAGCGCTTCGAGCGGCCGATGCTGGGCTTCCTGACCCGCGCCGAGATGATGGCCGTCATCGGCGAGCCCGATGGCACCTGGACCAGCCAGCGCGATCATTTGCTGCTGCGCATGCTCTACAACACGGGCGCGCGGGTGTCGGAGATCATCGGCGTGACGCTGTCGGACGTGGTGCTCGATGGCGCGGCTTGCGTGCATCTGCACGGCAAGGGCCGCAAGCAGCGCACGGTGCCGCTGTGGCCGTCGACGGTGCGGCAGATCCGCGCGTGGCTGCGGCGCAACCCGCAGTTGCAGCCGGACTCGGCGCTGCTGCCCAACCGCGATGGCCAAGCGATGAGCCGCGGCAACGTGACGCAGCGGCTCGCGCTGGCGGTTGCGGCCGCCAGCACCGACCCAGCCGCAACTTGCCCAGCGACGCATCTCGCCGCACATCATCCGTCACACGACGGCCATGCATCTGCTGCAGTCGGGCACCGATGCCGAGACGCTCGCCCTGTGGCTCGGGCACGAGAGCCCGACGACGACCCACCAGTACGTCGAGGCCGACCTGGCGATGAAAGCAGCGCGCACTGGCGCGCCTGCAGGAGCCCGATGCCGCACGTCCGGCGCTACAAGGCACCCGACTCGCTGATGGAGTTCCTGAAGACGTTGTAATTATGTGCAGCCCGCGGGCGCTGCCACCGCCTTCCGTACGAGAGGCAGCGCTCGCGGTTCGAGCGAGAACTGTTCATAACTGGGTCCTCAACATAATGGCCGGCTTCTGACGGTGGCGCTCCCTCGGTCAAGTATGGCTCACCCGCTGTCGGAGCAGGCAGCCGAGATGGTGGCCCATTGGGATGACGCCCCAGCACCCTGCCCGAGTCCGTCTTCGACCAGCGCCTGAGCTGGTCCCGCCTTGAGGCCCAGCAAGTCCTTGTCGTGCAATCTTTTGCCGTTGAAATATATTCGTATCACCTCCCATCGCATCGCGCCACTGAAGGTCTATACAGTGGTCCTCGTCAAGTGAGGGGTAGAACGGTCAGCGCAACAGACCCTGCTCCCAGGGATCGATGCGCTTGGGAAACACATGGGTTAGATAGTAGTGACGCAGCGACGCGATCTCGCTGATGACGGATTGCGGGAAGCCCTGACGCGTTCCCCGGCTGTCGAGCAGCAAGTCATCAAAGCAGCGCTCAGCCCGTCCCGAACTGCCCCACACATTCGCGATTCTGTTCAGAACATCGGGGAATCGCAGCGAGAGCTCTTGGAGTCCCACTTTCTTGTCGACCTTGATGAGCAAGCGCAAAGCTTCGCCGGTCAACTCAGGCGAATGCGAGGGTGGTTTCTGCGTCGTACCGGTAGTGACTTCAGGTCGGTCTTGACGCAGTGCGCTGCGGCGGTATCCGTATCCGGTTAGATCCATCTGCTGCCCTTTTGCGGCTCCCGCAATGAGGGCCTCAGGTTAGGATGGGTATTGGACCCCGTCCATCACCGTCAGGAAAGTGTGCAAGGTGAACAGCCAACGTCGGGCGCATATCGGCTACGCAGTCGTTCACTCGCCCCTGGTAGGTGCGGAACGCTCGACACCGCCGTCGATGAATCGGCGGTTATCAGCGTCTCAAACTGTGGATTGCTTTGACATACCTCGGTAGATGTCTGACAGGTCGGAACAAATGAACTGGCATGATTCTCGCGATGCATTCACAGGCAAGCGTGCGTTTCGCGCCGGCAACCAACGTAAGTGAGAACTGCAGCGACGCCAGACCGCCATGCTCTGGGACGGACATAAAACTGAGGTTGAAAGGTGAAGTACTGTCAAAGAGGCTTTACGCTGATCGAGATCGCTATCGTGCTGGTCATCGTTGGCCTGCTACTCGGTGGCGTAGTCAAGGGCCAAGAACTGATCAGCAGCGCCCGCGTGCGCAATATGATCTCCCAGCAGGAAGGCGTAAAGGCCGCCTTCTTCGGATTCCAGGACCGTTACCGGGCGCTGCCCGGCGACTACGCGGCGGCCGATACCAGTATCAATTGCGGTGCGACGCCCATGCTTCAATGGCAACGGCAACGGGCTGATCGAGACTGCCGCCACCGGTAGCGTCGTCGCACGAAGAGATCTTGGCTTGGAACCATCTGACCGCGGCCGGGTTCCTGAACGGCAGCTACGCCATGGCGAACGCCTCGATTGCCGTGCCGGACGAAAGCAACACCCCGAAGAACCCCTACCTCATGTATATGCAGCTCGTCTACGACGCCAACTGGGGGGCGAGCGGTAACACGCTCAACAAGAACAACATCAAGACCGGCAGCCTGTTGCCGGTGGAACTCATGGCCGAGATCGACCGCAAGATCGACGACGGCAATCCTTACACCGGCACCTTCCAGTTCTCAGCCTATGCACCGGGATCCACCGCGCCTGATCCCACCACCTGCACCGCGGGTTCGAACTGGAATATCAGCAGCGGGGAGACCAACTGCGGCGCCGCGAGCCTCCTCTAGTCTCGCTTGCCCGATAGAAAACCGATCGAGATTTCCGGAGCCATTCGAAATGAGCACCACGATCGGGTTCAAGACCTGCGAAATCCTGGCGCACCTACGCACCCGATTGCCCAAAGCCGTGGTTGACTATGAATGCGTGGGCGCCATGCACAAATTCAACATTGCTCGAGACGGCCTCGTGTAGATGTCAACGACCTTTGCGGCCTGCACGCAGTAGGCTCGAGCGATGTGCACGACCGGTCCCTCTTTCCACTTCGAAAGGCGCGTGCATCGCGTGACACGCACCGATCAGGGACTGTCAGTTCTGCTAGGTACTGTTAGTTTTGCCAGTTTCTCTGGCCGGTGCGCTTCGGTAACCTGATCACGTGCGGCCGAGGAAGCCGATTGCAATACCGATTGGAGCTCGGGCATTCGTTTCCCGACCGCACACCCTGACTCGCTTTCGGCCTACGTTCGGACGCTATGACCAACGGACTTACAATGGGAATGCCCAGCTCATACCCGCGCGGATCGCTGCAGGACGCTCGCACGCTATGCGCATTGCACCATGACCCAGACCGAACTCGCGCGCAGTCCACAAGCCCGGCAACAGAGAGGCCCACGCAGCCTGGAGAGATTGCCGCCGCGTCAGACCGTCACCGGGTCGACCGTAGACGTCGCGAAGCGCGCGTGCAGTTGCTCACCGCCCTCGGCATTCCGTGTCGCAGCTGCTGAGATAGGAAGTGATTCATGGCACACTGCAAATCGATGTACTTTCGCGAAGCGCGGGCATCATTTGCCATAAGTTCGGAGCCGACAATGGCCGAAACAAATCGCTGGGTTGGTACCGCCCGAGCGGACACCGCGACGGACACGAACGAGCAATCTACTCGCGCTCGATCTGAAGCCTCGAAGACAGGGGTACACTTACCGCAACTAGTGCCGGCGAATCCTCTGCCGTTTCGACGAACTATCCGCCGCACCGAACTACGCCAAATCGTGCCGTTGGCGAACACGACGATCTACGAAATGGAACGCCGCGGTGAATTTCCACGACGCTTCTATCTCACGCCCCGATGCGTCGTATGGGATCTGGCTGAAGTCGATGCCTGGGTCGAGGCGCGACGTCAAGTGGCGAATACTGCTCAGCTGGAGAGGGCACCGGCCCCAGACGTTAGGCGGCGCAAGCGCCGTCCCGTCAAAGCAGCGCCCGCGTCGTAGGGACCTTCATCGAGGGCGGCAGGAGTGTCGGCGTGTGTGAAGCGCCGGCCACCCATGCATCGATCATGTCAGCCCACTCCTGCAGCATATGGCGGCGCTGCTCGGCATACTCCGCCTTGTTGTAGACGCCGCGTGAGGAGCGGCCCTCCTCGTGCGCGAGACATTTCTCGATCCAGTCACCATTGAAGCCAAGCTCGTTCAATATGGTCGAGCCGGTGCGGCGAAGGTCATGCACCGTGAAGCTCTCCAGCGGCAGGCCCGCAGATTTCGCGCGTTCAACGACCACGGAGATAACCCGATTCAACGTGGCCTTGGACATGCAGCGGTCCGCGTCGTAACGCGACGGAAGGAAGTACTTCGAGCCGCCCGCGCAGGTGCGCAGGGCAACCATAATGTCCAGCGCCTGGTGCGAGAGGTAAATGTTGTGAGGCTTCGAGCCTTTCATACGCTGCTTGGGGATGGTCCAGAGCGCGTTCTCGAAGTCGACTTCGTCCCATGTACCTTCGATGAGTTCGCTCTTACGCACGAGCGTCAGCAGGATCAGGCGCAACGCGAGGCGGATCGTCGGATACGTAGCGACCGTCTCGATCAGCTTATGCATAACGCGGATTTCGGTCGAAGAGAGCGCGCGGTCCTTGGGAACGAACGTGGCGATTGACGACGGCCCCACGTCGTCTGCAGGATTGGTGACCTTCTCGCCGCGCAGAATCGCGAAACCGTAAATCTGCTTCACGATGTCGCGGACGTGGACAGCCGTGGCGGGCGCTCCCCTGTCCTTGACCTTGTTGCACAGGCCACGCAGGTCGTCGGTGGTGATCTCCGTCATGAACCTATTCTTGAACACCGGGAGGATGTCTCGAACGATGATGCTCTTGCGCATCGATCGAGTGCTGTCAGCCATCCTCGCTCCTGCCAGCCACGCGGCGGTAAATTCCTGGAAGGTCTTCGCCTCCGCCGAACGCCGCTTTTCGCGCTGCTTCTCCCTGCTCGGTGACCGACCTTCAGAGACCGCACGCTTGGCATCCAGGCACCTCTCGCGCGCGCGGGCAAGAGACAATCCGCTCGGCCCATAGCGCCCGATAGTGAGCGTCTCCCGGCGGCTGTTCAGGCGGTAGTCGTAGCGGAAAGTAATCGTCCCCTTGGGCGAGACCGTAACATACATGCCATCCCGGTCCGCCACCTTGTAGGAAGTGGCCCTGGGCTTGAGGTTCTTGAGCGCCGTATCAGTCAGCATCAAAAACTCCTCCGGCGGCCGAGTTTTACCGTCATCAGCCTCAAGGCATTATGATGCCCAGAATCATTGTGAGCGCTATAATTTTGGCTATTTTTTTACCGTCACAGCTAAATCGTGTCGAACGCTAAACATCTTTGCTGGTTGGCTTGGAAACTCTTACCGTCAGATTTGCCGGCAAAAATCGAGCGCCTGTCACCGATAGATACCGATAGAAGAAGCGACATTTATCATCGCTGTTACATGCTAAAGACGATAGTCCTTGAAAACACTGCGGAACGTTGGATTATTCCCACTCGATCGTCGCCGGCGGTTTGCCGGAGATGTCGTAGACGACGCGGTTGATGCCCCGCACCTCGTTGATGATGCGGTTGGAGACCTTGGACAGCAGGCCGTAGCGGCAGCTCGGCCCAGTGCGCGGTCATGAAGTCCTCGGTCTGCACGGCGCGCAGCGCGACCACATGCTCGTAGGTGCGGCCGTCACCCATGACGCCGACCGAGCGCACCGGCAGAAAGACCGCGAACGCCTGGCTGGTCTTCTCGTACCAGCCCGCTGCGCGCAGCTCGTCGATGAAGATCGCGTCCGCACGCCGCAGCAGATCGGCGTACTCGGGCTTGACCTCGCCGAGGATGCGCACGCCCAGCCCGGCCCCGGAAACGGATGGCGATAGACCATCTCGCGCGGCAGCCCCAGCGCCAGACCCAGCTCGCCGCACCTCGTCCTTGAACAGCTCGCGCAACGGTTCGAGCAGCTTCAGATGCAGGGTCTCGGGCAGGCCGCCGACGTTGTGGTGGGACTTGATGTTCGCGGCCTTCTTGGTCTTCGCGCCGGCCGATTCGATGACGTCGGGGTAGATGGTGCCCTGCGCCAGCCAGCGCGCATTCTTGACCTTGCCGGCTTCGCGCTGAAACACCTCGACGAACTCGCGGCCGATGATCTTGCGCTTCTGCTCCGGGATCGCTGACGCCCGCGCAGCTTGCTCCAGGAACTGCGCACCGGCGTCGACCTGCACGACCTTGACGCCGAGGTTGCGGGCGAAGGTCTGCATCACCTGCTCCGCCTCGTTCAGCCGCAGCAGGCCGGTGTCGACGAACACGCAGGTGAGCTGCGGTCCGATCGCGCGGTGGATCAAGGCAGCGGCCACCGCCGAGTCCACCCCGCCGGATAGCCCGAGGATCACTTCCTCCGCTCCGACGCTCGAGCGGATCCGCCCGACGGCCTCGTCGATGTAGCTCGGCATGCGTCCAGTCGGCGTCCAGGCCGCAGATCACGCGCACGAAGCGCTCGAGAATGGCCTTGCCCTGGAGCGTGTGGGTGACCTCCGGGATGGAACTGCACGCCGTAGAGCTTGCGCGTCTCATCCGCCATGCCCGCGAGCGGGGTCGCGGCATTGCTGGCGATGATCTTGAAGCCGGGCGGCAGCGCTGTCACCTTGTCGCCGTGGCTCATCCACACGTCGAGCAGGCCGTGGCCTTCGCTGTTCACCCGGTCCTGGATGTCCCGCAGCAGCAGCGAATGGCCGCGCGCACGCACTTCGGCGTAGCCGAACTCGCGGACGTGCCCGCCGTCGACCTGGCCGCCGAGCTGGGCGGCCATGGTCTGCATGCCGTAGCAGATGCCCAGCACCGGGACGCCCAGCTTCGAACACCGTGCGCGGTGCGCGCGGCGCACCGCCCTCGTAGGCCGAGGCCGGCCCTCCCGACAGGATGATCCCCGCCGGCTGCGAACTCGCGGACGAAGCTGTCGCTGACGTCCCAGGGGTGGATCTCGCAGTAGACGCCGCACTCGCGCACGCGCCGCGCGATGAGCTGCGTGTACTGGGCGCCGAAATCGAGGATCAGGATTTTCTGATGCATGCTCGAGCACTACCCCTCAAGGCTGAACCGCAGAGGCGCAGAGGCGCAGAGGAGCGCAGAGAAATGCATGTCTTATCCGTGGGGAGCGTGCTCGACTGACACGAACCGACCGCCTCGAATGCAGAGCCTTGCTCCGCGTTTCTCTGCGCCTCTGCGCCTCTGCGGTTCAGCCTTGGGCATAGGCAGTGGCGAGCTCATTCCACCGCGGTAGTTCGGCGCTTCCTTGACGATCTGGACATCGTGGACGTGGGACTCGCGCACGCCGGCTGCGGTGATCTCCACCAGCTCGGTGCGCTCGCGCATCTCGCTGATCGTGCCGCAGCCTGCATAGCCCATGCTGGACCGCAGCCCGCCCATGAGCTGATGAATCACCGCGATCACGCTGCCCTTGTAGGGAACCCGCCCCTCGACGCCTTCCGGAACCAGCTTCTCGACGGCGTCCTCCGCGCTCGCCTCCTGGAAGTAGCGATCGCTGGAGCCCTGCTGCATCGCGCCCAGCGAGCCCATACCGCGGTAGGTCTTGTAGGAGCGCCCCTGGAACAGCTCGATCTCGCCGGGCGCTTCCTCGGTCCCGGCGAACAGGCCGCCGAGCATGACCGCATCGGCGCCTGCCGCGATCGCCTTGGCGACGTCACCCGAGTAGCGGATGCCGCCGTCGGCGATCAGCGGTGACGTCGCTGCCCTCCAGCGCCGCAGCCACATTGGCGATCGCGGTGATCTGCGGCACCCCGACTCCGGCGACGATGCGGGTGGTGCAGATGGACCCGGGACCGATCCCGACCTTGACGGCATCCACCCCGGCGTCTCGCAGTGCACGCGCCGCCTCCGCCGTAGCGATGTTGCCCCCGATCACCTGGATCTGCGGGAACCTGCGCTTCACCCAGGCCACGCGCTCGAGCACCCCCTGCGAATGGCCATGCGCCGTGTCGACCACCAGCACATCGACCCCGGCGTCGACCAGCAGCTCGGCGCGCTCCTCCGTGCCTTCGCCGACGCCGATCGCGGCACCCACGCGCAGCCGGCCCAGGTCGTCCTTGGAGGCATTCGGATACTCGCTCGATTTGAGGATGTCCTTCACCGTGATGAGCCCGCGCAGCTCGAACTCGGCGTTGATCACCAGCACGCGCTCGAGCCGGTGCTTGTGCATGAGCGCCTGGGCCTCCTCGAGCGTCGCCCCCTCGCGCACCGTGACCAGCCGCTCGCGTGGCGTCATGATGTTGCGCACCGGCTGGTCGAGGTTGGTCTCGAAGCGCAGGTCGCGGTTGGTCACGATGCCGACCACCCGCTTGCCCTCGACCACGGGCAGCCCGGAGATCTTGTAGGTGCGGATCAGGTTGAGGACTTCGCGCACGCTCATGCCGGGGGCGATGGTGATGGGATCCTTCACCACGCCGCTTTCGTAGCGCTTGACTTTGGAGACCTCGGCGGCCTGGGCGCGCGGCGCCATGTTCTTGTGGACGATCCCGATCCCCCCCTCCTGCGCCAGGGCGATGGCCAGGCGCGCTTCGGTCACGGTGTCCATGGCTGCGGACAGCAGCGGGATGTTGATCTGAATCGCGCGGGTCAGCCGGCTCTTGAGGCTGACGTCGCGGGGCAGGACGGTGGAATGGGCCGGGAGGATGGAGACGTCGTCGAATGTGAGCGCCCGTTGAACCACTCGCATGCTGGAAGACCTCGCAAAGAATCTATTATACGCGAGCGTCCTGTCGTTACTAGGAATGCCAGCCCGCTACGGGCTCCGTCCCTGCGCCTCGAAGAAGCCTTGTATATCAGACTCTTGTATGCAGAAGGGAACGCTTGTTGCTTGTCTCGCCGCCGGACTGGTGCTGGCTGGCGAGGCCGCCGGCACGAACCAGCGCCGATCCAGCTGAGCAGGCGCGGCAGGCACGCGCAGCCGTTGCCGCTGCGCGCGGATGCGGTGGAGGCTGCTGCGCAGAAGCGTGCGCTCTGGACGACGGCCCAGGACGCGCTGAAACACGCCGAAGAGGCCCTGGCGCAGCAGGACTACGCCGCGGCGGAGCGCCTTGCGCAGTTCGCGGCCGAGCAGGCCAGGCTCGGTATCGAGCAGCTTGGGTACCCTCATTTCCAGTAGGAGAACGTGCATGAAACGGGTGTTGACGCTGGCGCTGCTGCTGGCCGCCCTTCCAGCCTCGGCGGTGATGTACAAGTGGGTCGACCAGGATGGCAAGGTCCACTATTCCGACCAACCTCCGCCTGGTGGCGCCAAGAAATCAGGCGTGGTGAATGCGCCGACGCCCAGCACGCCCGCGCCACGCCCAGCGCGCCCGCGGGTGCGACGCCCGGCGACAACGCCAACGCCGCACCCGCGGGCGCGGCGCCGAAGGGGCCGAAAACGGCAGCCGAGCAGGAGATGGAGTTCCGCAAGCGCCGCCTGGAGGCGGCCGAGGCGGAAGCCAAGCGCCAGCAGGATGCCCAGGCTGCCGAGGAGAAGAAGCGCAATTGCGCCCAGGCCACCAACCGCCTGACGGCGCTCGAGGCGGGCGGCCGCGTCACCAAGTACGGCCCCAACGGCGAGACCGCTCTACCTCTCCGATGGCGAGATCGCCAGCGAGCTGGGAGAGGCCCGCAAGGTCGCCGACTCGTGGTGCAAGTAGTGCGGTCATCGGTGATCAGCGACCCGTGACCAGTGTCCGCGAGGTGCACCGTAGCGTCCTGGCTGTTCCGATCGCGATCACGGATCACCTAGTCACTGCGCTTGCTGGCGGCGCGGCGCCGCCGCACCTCCTTGGGATCGACCTGCAGCGGGCGATAGATCTCCACCCGGTCGCCCTCGCGCAGGAGCGCGTCCGAGCGTCGCAGGCCGGCCCCATACCCCCAGCCGGGCGACGCGAAGATCGATGTCCGGGTGGCGAGCGAGCATCCCGCTTGCTGCGAGAGCCTGGCCCACAGTCGCACCCGCAGCCACTTCGAGTGAGACGACGTCTTGCTCCAGCGGCAGGGCGTAGACGACTTCCACCCGCATGTCCGGCTAGCTCCCGTAAAGCTTCTCGGCCCGCTTGAGAAAGGCGTCGACGAAGCTGTTGGCGATGTAGTGGAATACCGGCCCCACCAGGCGCTCCAGCAGCTTGCTGGAGAACTCGTAGTGCAGCTCGAAGTCGATGCGGCACGCATCCGCGGCGAGCGAGGTGAATCGCCACGTCCCGTCCAAGGCGCGAAACGGGCCGCTGAGCAGCCGGATCTCGATCAGTTCGGGCGGCTGTGTGCGGTTCTCCGTCCGGAAGCTCTGGTGGATGCCGCGATAGTCGATGCGAATGGAGGCGCGGGTGATCTGGCCATCGCGATACTCCAGCTCGGTGCCACCGCACCACGGCAGGAACTCGGGATAGCGCTCTACGCCGTCCACCAGCCCATACATGCGCTGCGCGGCGTAGCCGACCAGGACGGACTTGCGCACCAGCGCCATTCAGCTCGCAGATCGGTGGAAGGCAACGCCGCAACTGCGCTCCGGGGGGTGGCAGCCAAGCTGATAGAATCGCGCCCTGCCCGGCGCAGACTCGGTCCGCGGAACCCGCGCAAGGTCGCCCCTGCCATGAGCATCGCCGAAAACCGCAAGGCCTACCACGACTACTTCATCGAGGAGAAGTACGAGGCCGGTATCGTGCTCGACGGCTGGGAGGTCAAGGCGATCCGTGCCGGACGCGCCAATATCGGCGAGGCGTACGTCATCGTCAAGGACGGTGCGCTTCACCTGATCGGCTGCCACGTCACTCCGCTGACTGACCGCCTCCACGCACGTGCATCCCGATCCCACGCGCACGCGCAAGCTGCTGCTGCGCGCCGAAGAGGTGAGCCGATTGATCGGCCAGGTCGAGCGCGCCGGCTACACCCTGGTCCCGCTCGACCTGCACTACCGCAACGGCTGGATCAAGCTCGAGATCGGCCTCGCCAAAGGCAAGAAGCAGCATGACAAGCGAGAAGCTGAAAAGGACCGGGACTGGCAGCGCGAGAAGCAGCGGTTGATGCGCAACAAGACGTGAGTCCAACGAAGCGTGGCGGGTTAACCCCTGGCCTGTTCTATACGCTGGCCCGGCCGCCCCACTCAGTCGTACGCCAGACCCATCGCGGCGCGCACCTCGCGCATGGTTTCGGCCGCTTGCTTGCGCGCCCGGTCGCAGCCGTCCTCGATGATGTTCCTCACCAGGCTCGGATCGTCGAGGTAGATCTGGGCGCGCTCACGCATCGGCTCCTGCTCGCGCAGAACGGCGTCGATGACGGGCTGCTTGCACTCGAGGCAGCCGATGCCCGCGCTGCGGCAGCCGCGTTGCACCCACTCCTTGGTCTGGATCGTCCGAGTACACCAGGTGAAACTGCCAGACCGGGCATTTCTCCGGGTCGCCCGGATCGCTGCGACGCACGCGCGCCGGATCGGTCGGCATCGTGCGGATCTTGCGCGCCACGCTGTCGGCATCCTCGCGCAGCGTGATGGTGTTGTTGTACGACTTCGACATCTTCTGTCCGTCCAGCCCCGGCATCTTGGACGCTTCGGTCAACAACGCCTCGGGCTCGGACAGGATCATCTTGCCGCCGCCCTCGAGGTAACCGAACAGGCGCTCGCGGTCGCCCAGGCTCAGGTTCTGGGCCTCCTCCAGCAGCGCCCGGCCGGCCTCCAGCGCCTCGTGGTCGCCCTGCTCCTGGTAGCGCGTGCGCAGCTCCCGGTAGAGCTTGGCGCGCTTGCTGCCGAGCTTCTTCACCGCAGCCTCGGCCTTTTCCTCGAAGCCCGGCTCGCGGCCGTAGATGTGGTTGAAGCGGCGCGCGATCTCGCGGGTGAATTCGATGTGCGGCACCTGGTCCTCGCCCACCGGCACCAGCGTGGCGCGGTAGATCAGGATGTCGGCGCTCTGCAGCAGCGGATAGCCCAGGAAGCCGTACGTCGACAGGTCGCGGTCGGTCAGCTTCTCCTGCTGGTCCTTGTAGGTCGGCACGCGCTCGAGCCAGCCGAGCGGCGTGATCATGGACATGAGCAGATGCAGCTCGGCATGCTCCGGCACGCGCGACTGGACGAACAGCGTGGCCAGCGACGGGATCGATGCCGGCAGCGAGCCAGTCGATCACCATGTCCCAGGCATGCTCCTCGATCTGCCCCGGCTCTTCGTAGTGGGTGGTCAGCGCGTGCCAATCGGCCACGAAGAACAGGCAGGGATGCTCGTTCTGCAGGCGCACCCAGTTCTTCAAGCACGCCATGGTAGTGCCCCAGATGCAGGGCGCCGGTGGGGCGCATTCCGGACAGAACGCGGTCGGGGAACATCGAGGAGTCGAGCTCAGCCCAGATTGAAGACCGTGTAGATCAGTCGCAGCGCTGCCCGGCTGAAGGGCGAGAGCAGCGCGCCGAGGACACCAGTGAACAGGAGCATCAGCAGAATTATAAAGCCATACGGCTCGATCCTCGCGAAGCGCCACGCCAGGCGCCCCGGCAGCAGGCTCACCGCGATGCGACCGCCGTCCAGCGGCGGCAGCGGGAACAGGTTCAGCACCATCAGCACGACGTTGATGCCGATTCCGTACTGCGCCATCCGCTGCATCGGCTAGCGAGAAGTAGCTCGCCGGCATGCCCAGGGCCAGCCTGCAGCACGAAGGCCCAGCACACAGGCCATCAGCCAGGTTGGCGCCGGGTCCGGCTGCCGCGACCCACAGCATGTCCCGCTTGGGATGGCGCAGCTGCCCGAAGTTGACCGGCACCGGCTTGGCCCAGCCGAACAGGATGCCGCCGGTGCCCATCAGCTTGCTGGTCACCAGGATCAGCAGCGGCACTGCGATGGTTCCGACCGGATCGATGTGGCGCAGCGGATTGAGGCTGATGCGCCCGGCATTGTGCGCCGTGTAGTCACCGAAGTGGCGGGCAGCATAGCCGTGCGCAGCCTCGTGCAGCGTGATGGCAAAGGTGATCGGGATCGCCGCAAGCGCGATCACCTGGATCAGACCAGCGAGGTCGAAGCTCATGGAATTCAGACGGCTCAGGCCGCAACGCCGAAGGGCTCGAGGCTGCCCTTGCCGATGCGCACGATCTCGGGCAGATCACCGGTCAGGTCGATGACGGTCGTCATCTCGACACCGCAGGAGCCCCCGTCCAGTATCAGGTCGACCTGCCGCTCGAGGCGCGCGCGGATCTCCGGCTGCATCGTTCAGCGGCAGCTCGTCGCCGGGCAGCAGCAGCGTCGAGCTCAGCAGCGGCTCGCCCAGCTCCGTCAGCAGCTCTTGCACGACGCGGTGATCGGGAACGCGCAGGCCGATGGTGTTGCGCTTCGGATTCTGCAGCCGGCGCGGTACTTCGCGGGTCGCTCGCAGAATGAACGTGTAACTGCCGGGCGTGGTGGCTTTGAGCATGCGGTACACGCGGTTGTCGACCCGCGCGTAATGGGAGATCTCGGAAAGGTCCCGACATACTAACGTGAAATGGTGCTGGGCATCCACCCGCCTGATCGTGCGTATGCGCTCCTGCGCGGCCTTGTCGCCGAGCTGGCAGCCCAGCGCGTAGCAGGAGTCGGTGGGATAGACGATCAACGCCGCCGCTGCGCACGATGCCGGCCGCTTGCTGGATCAGCCGGCGCTGCGGGTTATCGGGGTGAATGACGAAGTATTGGGCCATGGGTCATCGCGAACCGCCCGCGTGCGCGGCGATCGGGCGCGCGCCGCGCCGCACGCTGTCGGGCGTCCAGCCGCGTAAGCGCCGACCGCATCTGGCAATGGGCCGCGAAGTCGACACCCGGCACCCAGGTTGCGCATGGTAACGACATCCGGCACTTGGGGTTCGACATCCGGCATTCGGGTGCGCATGGTAGCAAAATCGCCGCGGCGCTTGCCGCGCAGCTGAGTATGTGCCGGCGTTGCGTTTGCTGTTGTCGCGCCGGATGTGAAAGAATGTGCCACAACAATGAGGGGGAGGATGTGGGCACCAGGATCCGGAGTGTCGCGGATTTCCTCGCCGGCCTGATGTTTCTTGGCTTCGGCGCGGCGGCGATCTTTCATCGGCCGTGACTACCCGATGGGCAGCGCGATGCGCATGGGGCCCGGGCTACTTTCCCAGGATTCTGGGCGGATTGCTGGCGCTGTTGGGCGTCGGAGTGCTGGTACGCGCTCTTGCCGGTTCTGCCGCGCCCCCGCCGTCCTTCAGCTCTCAAGCCACTGGCCCTGATTCTGGCCTCGGTCGCGGCGTTCGCGCTGACGCGTGGAGCGCCTGGGCATCGTCGCGGCAGTCGTGCTGGTCGTGCTGATAAGCGCACTGGCCAGCGAGCGACTTCCGCTGGCGGGAAGTGTTGCCGCTGGCCGCGATCATGGTGGCGCTGGCTGTCGGACTCTTCACCAAGGGGCTCGGACTGCCCTTCCGGCTGACACCGTTCTGATGGAGCTGCTGGACAACCTCGCGCTCGGGTTCGGCGTCGCGCTGACCTGGGCCAACGTCGGCTGGTGCCTGCTGGGCGTGGCGCTGGGCACTCTGATCGGAGTATTGCCCGGAATCGGACCGGTCGCGACGATCGCCATGCTGCTGCCGGTGACCTTCCACCTCTCCCCGGTCGCGGCGCTGATCATGCTGGCCGGGATCTACTACGGCGCGCAGTACGGCGGGTCGACCACGGCGATTCTGGTCAACCTCCCCGGCGAGTCCTCGTCGGTGGTGACCTGCCTGGACGGCTATCAGATGGCGCGGCAGGGCCGCGCCGGACCGGCGCTGGCCATCGCGGCGCTCGGCTCGTTCTTCGCCGGCTGCGTGGCGACCTTGATCCTCGCCACGTTCGCCCCACCGCTGGCCGAGCTCGCCTTCAAGTTCGGACCGGCCGAGCGCTTCTCGCTGATGGTGCTGGGACTGGTGGCCGCAGTCACGCTGGCGCACGGCTCGTTGTTGAAGGCCATCGCCATGATCGTGCTGGGCATCCTGCTGGGCCTGGTGGGCGCGGACCCGGAAGTCGGCCGCATGCGCTACACCTTCGGCGTCCCCGAGCTGACCGACGGCATCAACTTCGTGGTGGTCGCCATGGGCATCTTCGCGTTCGGCGAGATCATCGCGAACCTGGAGCAAGGGCAGCAACCGGGAGGTGTTCACTTCCAACATCGGACGCCTGTGGCCCAGCCGCGAGGACTTCCGCATGGCCTGGAAGGCGATCCTGCGCGGAACCGGAATCGGCTCGGTGCTCGGCATCCTGCCTGGCGGCGGCGCAGTGCTCGGCTCGTTTGCCGTCCTACATGGTCGAAAAGCGCCTGGCCAAGGATCCGTCCCGCTTCGGCAAAGGCGCCATCGAAGGCGTGGCCGCGACCCGAATCCGCCAACAACGCCGGAGCACAGACTTCGTTCATCCCACTGCTCACGCTGGGCATCCCATCGAACGCGGTGATGGCCCTGATGGTGGGCGCGATGATCATCCACGGCATCCAGCCCGGCCCGCAGGTCATGTCCGAGCGCCCCGAGCTGTTCTGGGGCATGATCGCGAGCATGTGGATCGGCAATCTGCTGCTGGTCATCCTGAATCTGCCGTTGATCGGCGTGTGGGTCTGGCTGCTGACCGTGCCGTATCGCCTGCTCTATCCCGCCATCCTGGTGTTGTCCTGCATCGGGATCTACAGTCTGAACAACTCCGTGTTCGACGTCGGGCTCGCGGCGCTGTTCGGATTGCTCGGCTATGTGTTCATCAAGCTGCAGTGCGAGCCGGCACCGCTGCTGCTGGGCTTCGTGCTGGGACCGATGCTGGAGGAGAATCTGCGCAAGGCGATGACCATCTCGCGCGGCGATCCGTCCGTATTCGTGACGCGCCCTTTGAGCCTCAGCATGCTCGGCTCTGGCCGCGCTGTTGCTGCTGCTGGTCGTGCTGCCGGCGGTGCGCCGCAAGCGCGAGGAAGCATTCCAGGAGGCCTGAGCTTGCACGATTTCGACTGGGCGTTTCCCTATCCGTCGCAGCGCATGCCCGTGCTCGCGGCGAACGTGGTCGCCACCTCCCAGCCGCTCGCCGCGCAAGCCGGCCTGCGCATGCTGCTCAATGGCGGCAACGCCGCGGATGCCATCGTCGCCACGGCGATCGCGTTGACCGTCGTCGAGCCGACGATGAACGGCATCGGCTCCGACGCCTTCGCGTTGATCTGGGATGGCGGCACGCTGCACGGGCTCAACGCATCGGGGCGCGCACCCGCGGCCTGGACGCCCGAGCGCTTCGCCGGCCAGGCATCCATGCCGATCGTCGGATGGGACACGCGTCACGGTGCCGGGTGCGGTGTCCGCGTGGGTGGCTTTGTCGCAGCGGTTCGGCAAGCTTCCGTTCGCAGACCTGTTCGCACCCGCCATCGAGTACGCGGCCTCGGGCTTTCTCGTCTCTCCGACCGTCGCGCGCCAATGGGCAGCGCAGCTCGAGCGCGTTGCAGACCAGCCTGGATTCGCTCCGGCGTTCCTGCCCGACGGCCGCGCGCCGCGGCCCGGCGAGCAGTTCCGTTTTCCGGCGCAAGCCGCAACGCTGGAGGAGATCGCGCGCAGCGCCGGCGATTCGTTCTATCGCGGCCGGCTCGCCGAGAAGATCGCCGCCGCCAGCCACGAGCAGGGCGGCGCCATGACTGCCGCGGACCTGGCTGCGCACACAGCCGACTGGGTCGAGCCGGTCAGCCATGCCTACCGCGAGCCTGCGGCTGCACGAGATCCCGCCCAACGGCCAGGGCATCGCGGCACTGATGGCGCTGGCGATACTCGAGCACTTCGATCTGTCCGCACTTGCTCCGGACTCTCCCGAGAGCGTGCACCTGCAGCTCGAAGCCATGAAGCTCGCGTTCGCAGATCTGCACCAGCACGTGGCCGATCCACGCTTCATGCAGGTGTCCGCTGCCGACCTGCTCGACCCCGGCTATATCGCGCAGCGCGCCAAGCGCATCGATCGGCAGCGTGCGCAGGATTTCGGTTACGGCGTGCCGCCGCGCTCGGGAACGGTGTATCTGACCGCCGCCGACGCGAACGGCATGATGGTGTCGTACATCCAGTCCAACTACATGGGCTTCGGCTCCGGGGTGGTGGTGCCGGACACCGGCATCAGCCTGCAGAACCGCGGCGCCTGCTTCCGGCTGACGCCGGGACATCCGAACCAGGTGGGGCCCGGCAAGCGCCCGATGCACACCATCATCCCTGCGTTTGCGACTCGCGCAGGCGCAGCCGCTGATGAGCTTCGGCGTGATGGGAGGCGACATGCAGCCTCAGGGCCACACGCAGATGATGGTACGCCTCGCCGACTACCGGCAGAACCCGCAGGCAGCCGCCGACGCACCACGCTGGAAGGTGCTGGGCGGGCGCAGCGTCGTCGTCGAGCACCACATGCCAGCCGCAACCGTGAGCGCGCTGGCGCGCCTGGGCCACGAGGTACGCCACGCCGAGCGCTGGAGCACGGAGTTCGGCAGCGCTCAGCTGATCTATCGGCTGGACGGCGGCTATCTCGCGGCATCGGATCCACGGCGCGATGGTCAGGCTGTCGGCTTCTGAGTTTGCGACGCATCCTCGCGCATTCGCCATGTCGTGGCTGCGGCTATGGCTGCTGGCGCTGACCCTTGCGGCCGGCGCGGGGCAGGCCGCGGCGGCCTATCCAGATAAGCCGATCCGTCTGATTGCGCCGTTCCCGCCCGGCGGCTCGGTGGATCTGGTCGGCCGGCTGCTCGCGCAAAAGTTGACCGCGACTCTCGGTCAACAAGTCATCGTCGACAATCGGCCGGGAGCAGGCGGCGGCATCGGTGCTGCCCTTGCAGCGAAGGCGCCCGCTGACGGCTACACGCTGCTGCTCGGAGGGGTGTCGACGCACGGCATCAATCCAACCCTCTACCCCAGCCTGGCGTATGACCCAGTGAAGGACTTCGCGCCGATCTCATCGCTGGTGACGATGCCGAACGTGGTGGTGGTGAATCCCTCGATGCCGGTGCGCACTCTGGCCGAGTTGGTCGACTACGCGCGCGCAAACCCGGACAAGCTTGTCTTTGCCTCGAGCGGCAATGGCACCACGCTGCATCTGGCGGGCGAGATGTTCATGCGCGCCGCCAATATCAAGCTGGTGCACGTCCCCTACAAGGGCGGCGGGCCCGCGCTGGTCGATCTGCTCGGCGGACAAGTGCAGCTCATGTTCGACAACATCCCGATGTCGTTGCAGATGGTGCGCACCGGCAAGCTGCGCGCGCTTGCAGTCACCGGGCCAAGCCGCTCCCCGGCGGCGCCGGAGCTGCCCACGGTGGCCGAGTCCGGCTATCCGGGCTACGTCGTGATCTCCTGGCAGGGGCTGTTCGCGCCCGCCGGCACGCCCGCGCCGGTGGTCGCGCGATTGAACGAGGCGGTGCGCACGGTACTGCGCGACAAGGAGCTGCAGCAGCAGCTCGCGCGAGACGGAATCGACACGGCCGGCAGCACGCCCGCCGAGCTCTCTGCTTTCGTGAAGTCCGAGATCGCGCGCTGGGCGAAGATCGTGCGTGAATCCGGAGCGAAGATCGACTGATCTGTTACTGGCCCGCGGACAAAGCCTGCTCGCGTATCGCCGTCAGCGTCGTGCGTGTGGTGATGGCTTCCGGATCGATGCGCATTTCGATGACAGCGGGCTTGCCCGCGGCAGCCGCACGCTCGAAGGCCGGCGCAAAGTCCTCGGTACGCTCGACCAGCTCGCCGTGCGCGCCGTAGGCGCGCGCCAAGGCGGCGAAGTCCGGGTTCTGCAGCGCCGTCCCATACACGCGCGCAGGATAGTCGCGCTCCTGGTGCATGCGGATCGTTCCGTACATGCCGTTGTTGACGACGCAGAAGATCACCGCCGCGCCGTACTGAACCGCAGTGGCGAGCTCTTGACCGGTCATGAGGTAGTCCCCGTCGCCGGAGAAGCACACCACCATGCGGTCGGGATGGACCAGCTTTGCGGCAATCGCGGCGGGCACACCGTAGCCCATCGCCCCGTTGGTCGGCGCGAGCTGAGTGCGGAAACCGGTGTACTGGTAGAAGCGCTGGACCCACCCGGAGAAGTTGCCGGCGCCGTTGGTGATGATGCTCCCGGCGGGCAGACGCTCGCGCAGCCAGGCGATCGCCACGCTCGGGTTGAGGGCACCGGGCGCGAGGACCGGATCGATAGTCTTGAGATATTCGCTGCGCAGCGTCGGCGCTCCACGCCTGCCAGGGCTTCGCCGCAGGGGCCGCCAGGCCCTTGACCTGGCTCGGCAAACTCGGCCATGCCCGCGTTGATCATCAGCTCGGCCTCGTACACGCGCCCCAGTTCGTCGACGCCCGGATGCACGTGGACCAGACGCTGCCTGGGCTGCGGAATCTCGAACAGCGTGTAGCCCCCGGTGGTCATCTCGCCGAGGCGCGGACCGAGCGCGAGGATGAGGTCGGCTTCGCGCACGCGCTTCTTCAGATCCGCGCTGATCGCGATGCCGACCTCGCCCACGTACCGCGAGTTGCGGTTGTCGAGCAGATCCTGGCGGCGAAATGAGCAGGCCGCCGGCAGCTCCCACTGCTCCAGGAACGGCAGGATGTCGGCGCACGCCGCCGCGGTCCAATCGCCACCGCCGAGGATGACCAACGGTCGCTGTGCGTTCATCAGCATCTCGCGCAGCTGCTGCAGCTCGCTCGCACCGGGATGTGGCTTCACACGCCGATAGGGTTGCGAAGGCGCCACCGTGGCCGGGGCCGCCAGCATGTCTTCGGGCAGTGCCAGCACCACCGGGCCAGGCCGCCCGAGACGGCGAGATGGAATGCATGGCTCACATACTCCGGGATGCGCTCGGCCCGGTCGATCTGTGCGACCCACTTGGCCATCTGGCCGAACATGCGCCGGTAGTCGACTTCCTGAAAGGCCTCGCGCTCGACGATGTCGCCGCCCACCTGGCCGATGAAAAAGATCATCGGCGACGAGTCCTGGTAGGCGGTGTGCACACCGATGCTGCCGTTGGTCGCGCCCGGTCCACGCGTGACGAAGCAGATGCCCGGCCGTCCGGTCAGCTTGCCGTACGCTTCGGCCATGAAGGCAGCGCCGCCCTCCTGGCGGCAGACGATCAAACGCATCTGCTCGCGCCTGTCGTACATCGCGTCGATCACGGCCAGGTAGCTCTCGCCGGGAACGCAGAAGGCCAGTCCACGCCATGGATCCGCAGACGCCTCGACCAGGATCTCGCCACCGGTGGCCAGTTGTGCGCTCTGATTCATCCGATCCTCTCCCGCATGCTGATGGTTATCGTCCGGCCCGTGCACAACGCTCGACGGATTATACGGGCGGGCTCCCTGCCGCTGCGGCGGGTGTATATAATCCGCGCACTCGACCGGCAACCGCACGGGCGCCGGCTCGACAACGACCATAAGCCACAAGGGAGGACTCCATGGTTTGGCAGCAAGTCTACGACCCTCTGAACAGCGCGGTCCTGTCGACGATCCTGGCTGCTATCCCGATCGTCGTGCTGCTCGGCACCCTCGCCTTCCTGCGCATGGCGGCACACTGGGCGGCCATTCTCGGACTGGTCAGCGCGCTGCTGATCGCGATTCTCGTGTTCGGCATGCCGGCCAGCATGGCGCTCGGGCTCGGCCGGACTGGGCGCGATGTTCGGACTGCTGCCCATCGGGTGGATCGTCCTGAACATCATCTTTCTGTACCAGCTGACCAAGGACAAGGGCTACTTCCAGGTCCTCCAGGACAACATCGCCAATGTCACCGAGGACCGCCGGCTGCAGCTGCTGCTGATCGCGTTCGCGTTCGGCGCCTTCTTCGAGGGCGCGGCGGGGTTCGGCACACCCGTGGCGGTGACCGGCGCGATCCTGATCGGGCTGGGCTTCTCGCCTCTGGCGGCGTCCGGGCTGTCGCTGATCGCGAATACGGCGCCGGTCGCCTACGGCGCGCTGGGCACGCCGATCATCACGCTCGCCAAGGTCACCGGCCTGGACGAGATGGCGCTGTCGGCCATGGTCGGACGGCAGCTGCCGTTCTTTTCGGTGCTCGTGCCGTTCTGGCTGATCTGGGCGTTCTCCGGCTGGAAGGGAGTCAAGGGAATCTGGCCAGCCATCCTGGTCACCGGCGTGACCTTCGCCATCCCGCAGTTCCTGATTTCCAACTTCCATGGCCCGATGCTGGTGGACGTGGGCGCGGCGCTGATATCCATGGCCTGCCTGACCTTGTTCCTGAAGGTCTGGAAGCCCAAGGAGATCTGGCGCACCACGAAGCTCAAAGGGCACGAGACCGACAGCGGCGAGGAAGGTCCGCCCAGCCGCTTCGAGCGTCACCCGACCGGCCTGGTGGTCCGGGCCTGGATTCCCTGGCTGATCCTGACGCGTGTTCGTGTTCGCCTGGGGCTTCCCGACCGTCAAGAATCTGCTGAACGGCCAGAGCGTGCACGTCGCCGTGGTCGACGGCGAAAGGAAGGAAGAGAAGATCGTGCATGCCTGGAACGGCATCACCAAGCTGGATTTCCCGATCGCGAGCCTGAACAACCTGGTCGAGAAGGTCCCCCCGGTCGTCGCCAAGCCGACCAAGGAGGCGGCCGTCTACACGCTGAACTGGCTGTCGGCCACCGGGCAGCGGAATCTTTCTGGCGGCGATCGTCGCCGGCCTGTTCATGGGCTACTCGATCCCGGGCCTGTTCCGCAAATACTTCTCGACCATCTGGCTGGTCCGCTACTCGTTGATCACCATCGCCGCGATGCTGGCGCTCGGCTTCGTGACGCGCTACTCGGGAACGGACGCGACGCTGGGACTCGCCTTCGCCCAGACCGGCGTCATGCTGTACCCGTTCTTCGGCGCCATGCTGGGCTGGCTCGGCGTCGCCCTCACCGGCTCCGATACGGCCTCCAACGTGCTGTTCGGCGGACTGCAGCGCATCACCGCCGAGCAGCTGGGCTTGAGCCCGGTGCTGATGGCAGCCGCCAACAGCTCCGGCGGCGTCATGGGCAAGATGATCGACGCGCAGAGCATCGTCGTCGCCAGCACCGCTACGCGCTGGTACGGACACGAAGGCGACATCCTGCGCTACGTGTTCTGGCACAGCATCGTGCTGGCGGCGCTGGTGGGCGTCGTGGTGTGGCTGCAGGCGCACGTGCTACCCGTTCACCGAAATGGTCGTGCACGCGGTAGCTGCCGCGGCGACGCACTGATACGGTAGCCGCGCCGCAGAAAACAAAAAACCCGCCCTCGGGCGGGTTTCTCTTTGCAGTCAGCGTCCGGCGCTACTGCTGCGTCTGGGGTTCTGCGACGGCGCGCATCGACAGGCGTAGCCGCCCCTTCTCGTCGGCCTCGAGGACCTTGACGCGCACCGACTGGCCTTCCTTCAGGTAGTCGCCGACGTTCTTGACACGTTCCTCGGCGATCTGCGAGATGTGCAGCAGGCCGTCCTTGCCCGGCAGCACCGAGACGATCGCGCCGAAGTCGAGCAGCTTGAGCACGGTGCCCTCGTAGACTCGTCCGACCTCGACCTCGGCGGTGATGTCCTCGATGCGCTTCTTCGCGGCAAGGCCGCCGTCGGAGCTGGTGCAGGCGATGGTGACGGTGCCGTCCTCGGCGATGTCGATGGTGGTTCCGGTCTCCTCGGTGATGGCGCGGATCACCGCGCCGCCCTTGCCGATGACGTCGCGGATCTTCTCGGGCTTGATCTTGATGATCAGCATGCGCGGCGCATAGGCCGAGATCTCCGGCCGCGGCGTCTCCAGCGCCTGGCGCATCAGGCCCAGGATGTGCATGCGGCCCTCGCGCGCCTGACTCAGGGCGACCTGCATGATCTCCTTGGTGATGCCCTGGATCTTGATGTCCATCTGCAGCGCAGTCACGCCGCGCTCGGTCCCCGCCACCTTGAAGTCCATGTCGCCGAGGTGGTCCTCGTCGCCCAGGATGTCGCTCAGGACCGCGAAGCGGTTGCCTTCCTTGATCAGCCCCATCGCGATCCCGGCGACGTGCGCCTTCATCGGCACGCCGGCATCCATCAGCGCCAGCGAGCCTCCGCAGACGCTGGCCATCGAGCTCGACCCGTTCGACTCGGTGATCTCGGATACCACGCGCATCGAGTATCCGAACTGCTCCGCGGTGGGCAGCATGTTCACCAGCGCACGCTTGGCCAGGCGGCCGTGACCGATCTCGCGGCGCTTGGGCGCGCCCGACGCGGCCGGTCTCGCCGGTGGCGTAGGGCGGCATGTTGTAGTGGAGCATGAAGCGCTCCGAATACTCGCCCTGGAGAGCGTCGATGATCTGCTCGTCGCGCGCCGTGCCCAGCGTCGCGACCACCAGCGCCTGCGTCTCGCCGCGGGTGAACAGCGCCGAGCCGTGGGCCCTGGGCAGCACGCCGGTGCGGATGGCGATGGGGCGAACGGTGCGCGTGTCGCGGCCATCGATGCGCGGTTCGCCGCTGAGGATGCGGCCTCGGACGATCTTGGATTCGAGGTCGCTGAACAAGCGTGGCCACCATGTTCTCATCGGCAGGCGCCGCCGCGTTCGTAACCAGCGCATTCATCACCGTGTTGCGCAGCGACCTCGACCGTCTCCGAACGCTGTTGCTTCTGCCGGATGCGATAGCCTTCCTGCAGGCCCGCCTCGGCCAGCTCCGCCACCTGGCGCACCAGCGCCTCGTCCTTCTGCGGCGGCGACCAGTCCCACAGCGGCTTGCCGGCCTCGTCCGCCAGCTCGTTGATCAGATTGATCACCGCCTGCATCTGTTCGTGGCCGTACACGACGGCACCGAGCATGACCTCTTCGGACAGCTCGTTGGCCTCGGACTCGACCATCAGAACAGCCTGCTGCGTTCCCGCCACCACCAGGTTGAGCTGAGAGGTCTTGAGCTCGGTGGCGGTCGGGTTGAGGAGGTATTCGCCGTCGCTGAAGCCGACTCGCGCTGCGCCGATCGGACCGTTGAACGGGATGCCGGACAGCGCCAGGGCCGCGGATGCACCGATCATCGCCGGGATGTCGGAGTCGACCTCGTTGTTGGACGACACCACCGTGGCCACGACCTGGACTTCGTTGAAGAAGCCATCCGGGAACAGCGGCCGGATCGGCCGATCGATGAGGCGGCAGGTCAGTGTCTCTTTCTCGGTGGGCCGGCCTTCGCGCTTGAAGAAGCCGCCGGGGATGCGCCCCGCGGCGTAGGTCCGCTCCATGTAGTCGACGGTGAGCGGAAAGAAGTCCTGGCCGGGCTTGACTTCTTTCCTGCCCACGACCGTCACCAGCACGCAGGTGTCGTCCAGGTTGACCATGACCGCACCGTGGGCCTGGCGAGCGAGCTCGCCGGTCTCGATGGTGAGGGTATGACGGCCGAATTGAATCGTTTTCTTGACGGGTATGATAGGGTTTACATCCATAGCTCGAGGGCGTTACAGGTCAGTGCCAGCGGCCGGCTGCGCGGCGGGGCCTCGGTGCCACAGCCACGAGGCTGTGATGGGGTCGTGCTTTGCAACGGCGCAGGCGCTACTTGCGCAGCCCCAGGCGGTCGATCGTGGCGCGATACTTGTCGCTGTCCGAACGCTTGAGGTAGTCGAGCAGCTTGCGCCGGCGGCTCACCAGACGCAAGAGCCCGCGGCGCGAATGGAAGTCCTTGACGTGACTCTTGAAGTGCTCGGTCAGATCGTTGATGCGCGCGGTCAGCAGCGCGACCTGGACCTCGGGCGAACCGGTGTCGCCCTTGGCGCGCTGATGCTCGCCGACGATGCGCGCCTTCTGCTCGGTGTTGATCGACATGGATGAATGCTCTCGTTCGTTCGCGGGAAAACGCGCATTGTAGCCCTGATTCGCTCCAATACTCAAGCAATCTTAAGGGCTTAGGCGCCGTCGATGCGCTCCGCGGGCGCTGCCGGCGGGACTGGCCGCCTCGGAAACCAGCCGCCGCGCGGCGCTACCTCGCCGGGGTCGTGCACCTCGCCCACGCCGATGAACGCGCCGCGCCGGTCGTACAGGCCGACCAGACCGCGGTCCAAGCTGCGCGGGCGCCGGCACGCGTTGCCCGCGGCGGATCGCCGCATCCCACGGCGCGCCCAGGTCTAGTCTGGGGTAGCAGCGCACCAGCATGTCAGCGGGGCCGAGCAGTGCCGCAGCCGCTCCTCGGCAGCGCAGCGCGCCGAGCTCGCTCCAGGGTGGTGGCGTCGTCGACGGTCAGCGTCCCCGATCGCCGGTCCGACGCAGCCCCTGTCAGATGCGCGCCGCAACCCAGGCGTGTACCGATGTCGTGGGCCAACGTACGCACATAGGTGCCTTTGCTGACGCGGACGCGGATTCGCAGCGATTTCCCCGTCGAAGGCCTGCAGCTCGAGCTCATGAACCGTGATCGTCCCGCGCCGCGCGCTCGACCAGCTCTCCGGCCCTTGCGTAGGCATACAGCGGCCGACCCTTGTGCTTGAGCGCGCTGAACATCGGGTGGCATCTGGGTCTGCTCGCCAAGGAACTGCTGCAGGACCGGTTCGAGCTTCGATTCGGCCCCGGATACGTCGCCCGTGAACACGACCTCACCCTCGGCGTCCCCGGTGGTGGTCGCTGCCCCGAGCGCGACCACAGCCTCGTAGGTCTTGTCGGCGTCCAGGAGCAACGCGCGCGAACTTGGTGGCTTCCCCCAGGCAGATCGGCAGCAGACCGCTGGCGAGCGGATCGAGCGTCCCGGTGTGTCCGGCCTTGGCCGCCCCGAGCAGGCGCCTGCTCTGGACCAGAGCAGCGTTGGAGGTAATCCCGACCGGCTTGTCCAGCAGGAGGATGCCGTCGATGCGATGCGCGGCCTGCGTGCGCAAGGCTCGGCCCGCCCGCACGTCGCACATCAACCGCCCTCAGCGGGATCGTCGGGCTTCACGGCATCGTCGATGAGCTTCGACAGTCGCAACCCTCGCTCGACCGACTCGTCGTAGACGAAGTGCAGCTCGGGAACCTGGCGGAACGTCAGGCTGTGCGACAGCCGGCTGCGCAGGAACCCGGCAGCATGCTGCAGCGCCTGGATCGTCTCGTCGGCGCCGATCGCATCGGCGAGCGTCGTCACGAAGATGCGCGCGTGAGTCAGTCCGTGCTCACCTCGACCGCCGTCACCGTCACCAGGCTGACCCGCGGGTCCTTCAGCTCCGCCGGATCAGCTCCGCAAGGTCGCGCTGGATCTGCTCGGCGAGCCGCGAAGCGCGGGAGTACTCGCGCGCCATCGTGATCTCGTGTCGTGCCCGGCTTGCAGCCGCCTACGACAAGGTGCGCGCGACCTCAACCACATCGTAGACCTCGAGCTGGTCGCCTTCCTTGATGTCGTTGAAGCTCCTGACCGACAGGCCGCACTCGAAGCCGGCCTTGACCTCGCGCACGTCATCCTTGAAGCGCTTGAGCGAGTCGAGCTCACCGGTGTGGATGACGATGTTGTCACGCAACACACGCACCAGCGAGCCGCGCTTGACCACGCCCTCGAGCACGTAGCAACCGGCCACGGTCCCGACCTTCGAGATGTGGAACACCTGCCGCACCTCCACCAGGCCGGTGACCGATTCCTTCTTCTCCGGCGCCAGCAGTCCGGACAGGGCGGCCTTGACCTCGTCCACCGCGTCGTAGATCACGTTGTAGTAGCGGACATCCACCCCGTGCGACGCGATCAGCTTCTTGGCGGTGGCATCGGCGCGGGTGTTGAAGCCGACCACTACGGCGTTCGAGGCGAGCGCCAGGTTCACATCGGACTCCGTGATCGCACCTACGCCGCTATGCACGATGTTGACCCTCACCTCGTCGGTGGAGAGCTTCTGCAACGCGTGGGCCAACGCTTCCTGGGATCCCTGCACATCGGCCTTGATGATCAGCGACAGCGTCTTGATCTCGCCGGCTGCCATCTGCTCGAACATGCCCTCGAGCTTGGCGGCCTGCTGCTTGGCGAGCTTCACGTCGCGGAACTTGCCCTGGCGGAACAGCGCGATCTCACGCGCCTTGCGCTCGTCACCGAGCACGATCACTTCTTCGCCGGCGATCGGCACCTCGGACAGCCCTTGAATCTCGACCGGGATCGAGGGCCCGGCGTGCGGGACCGGATGGCCCCTTTCATCCAGCATCGCACGTACACGCCCGAACACCGCGCCGGCCAGCACCACGTCGCCGCGATTCAGCGTACCGGACTGGACCAGCACGGTAGCCACCGGACCGCGTCCCTTGTCCAGCCGGGACTCGATCACCAGTCCCCTTGGCCGGGGTCGCTTTGGGTGCCTTCAACTCCAGCACCTCGGCCTGCAGCAGGATCGCCTCCAGCAGGCTGTCGATGTTGGCCCCGGTCTTGGCCGAGACGTCGACGAACATCGTGTCCCCGCCCCAGTCCTCGGGCACCACCGCTTGCGTCACGAGCTCCTGGCGGATGCGCTCGGGCTGCGCTTCCGGCTTGTCGATCTTGTTCACCGCCACGACGATCGGCACCTTGGCGGCCTTGGCGTGATGGATCGCCTCGATCGTCTGCGGCATCACGCCGTCATCCGCAGCCACCACCAGCACCACCAGGTCGGTCACCTTCGCGCCGCGCGCACGCATGGCCGTGAAGGCCTCGTGGCCGGGCGTATCGAGGAAGGTGATCATCCCGCGTGCGGTCTCGACATGATAAGCGCCGATATGCTGCGTGATGCCGCCGGCTTCGCCGCTGGCGACGCGGGTGCGCCGGATGTAGTCGAGCAGCGAGGTCTTGCCGTGATCGACGTGGCCCATCACCGTGACCACCGGTGCGCGCGGCTCCGCTCGACGGCCGGCACCTGCTGGGTCTCGGACAGGAATGACTCCGGGTCGTCGAGCTTGGCGCGCTTGGCAAGGTGGCCCATGTCCTCCACCACGATCATCGCCGTGTCCTGATCCAGCACCTGATTGATCGTGACCATGGTGCCGAGCTTCATCAGCACCTTGATCACTTCGGCCGCCTTGACCGACATCTTCTGCGCGAGGTTGGCGACCGTGATGGTTTCCGGAATCAACACCTCATGCACGACCGGCTCGGTCGGCAGCGAGAAGCCATGCTGGGTCGGCACGTCGGTACTGGTGGTCCTCCTGCGCGCATGCCGGTCCTTGCGGGCGTGCCAGCCCCCGGCACCGCCTTCGTCGCCGCGGGTCTTGATGGTGCGCCGCTTGGCGGCCTCGTCGCGCCAGCCGGTATCCTTGCCGACCTTCTTCGGCGCTTTCTTCTCGGCCGTCGTGCCGGGCTTGGAGGCAGGCTTGTGCAGCGTACCGCCGGCCGGCTTCCCATCCGCCTGAGCGGCTGGGGCTTCGGCCTTCGCTTCCGCCGGTGCTCTGCCTTGGCCTCGACCGGCCTTCGGGGCCTCCGCCTGCACCGGCGCTACGGGGGCTTCCTCGACAGGCTTGCGCTTCTTCTCGCGCTCGGCCTTGACGGCCGCCTCGGCCGCCTGGCGGGAGATCAACTCGGCCTGCTTGCGGGCCTCTTCCTCGCGCAGCGCCAGCTGCCCTGCATCGACAGGCGGCGGAGCCGGCGGGGCGCTCTCGGCGACCTCGCCAGCGCTCGCTTCCCGCTTCACGAAGACGCGCTTCTTGCGGACTTCGACCTGGATGGTGCGCGATTTGCCGGTGGCGTCCGCCTTCTTGATCTCGCTCGTCTGCCGGCGCGTCAGGGTGATCTTGGTCTTCGCCTCGTTGGTGCCGTGGACGCGGCGCAGATACTCGAGCAACTGCGTCTTGTCCTGCTCCGTGAGCATGGTGTCTTCCAGCAGCTCTTGCCCACACCGGCAGCCTGCAGCTGCTCGAGCAGCATCGTCGCGGGAACCCCGAGCTCCTTCGCGAACTGAGTCACGTTCGTCTGTGCCATCTATTTGCTCCTACCCTGCATTCCAGCGGGATCGCGACGTCCATCGTCCCTAAGACTACCCTCAGCGTCACGCAAACCACGGCGCGCGGGCGGCCATGATCAAGCCCTTGGCCCGCTCTGCTTCCATGCCGGTCAGCTCCACCAGATCGTCCAGCGCCAGCTCGGCAAGATCCTCCTGGGTCTTCACCCCTTTGCTCGCCAGCACGCGCGCGGTCTGGCCGTCCATCCCTTCGAGGGACAACAGGTCGGAAGCCACCTCCTCGACCTTTTCTTCGCTGGCGATCTCCTGCATGAGCAACGCATTGCGCGCACGGCTGCGCAGCTCGTTCACCGTCTCCTCGTCGAACTGCTCGATCTCCATCATTTCATTGATGGGCACGTAGGCGACGTGCTCGAGCGTCGAGAAACCTTCGTCGACCAGGATCTGCGCGACCTCTTCGTCGACGTCGAGCTTCTCCATGAACAGGGCGCGCACCGACTGCGCCTCCTCGTCGCTCTTCTTGCGGGATTCCTCCTCCGTCATGATGTTGAGCTCCCAGCCGGTCAGCTCGCTCGCCAGGCGCACGTTCTGCCCGCTGCGGCCGATCGCCTGGGCGAGGTTCTCCTCGTCCACCACGATATCCATGCTGCGAGAGTCTTCGTCGACGACGATGCTCTCGACTTCCGCCGGAGCCAGGGCGTTGATGACGAACTGGGCCGGGTCCGCCGACCACAGGATGATGTCCACGCGCTCGCCGGCCAGCTCGGAGGTGACGGCCTGGACCCTGGAGCCGCGCATGCCCACGCAGGTGCCGATGGGATCGATGCGCTGGTCGTTGGACTTGACGGCGATCTTGGCGCGCACGCCCGGATCGCGCGCTGCCGCCTTGACCTCGAGCAGACCTTCCTCGATCTCGGGCACTTCGAGCTCGAACAGCTTGATGAGGAACTCCGGCACCACGCGCGACAGCACCAGCTGCGGGCCGCGGCTGCCGCGATCGACTTTGCAGCAGGAAGGCGCGCACCCGGTCGCCGACTCGCAGATTCTCCTTCGGAACCATCTGGTCGCGCGGCAGCACCGCCTCGATGCGGCCGGATTCGACGATGGCGTTGCCGCGTTCGATGCGCTTGATCGTGCCGGTGACGAGATGCTCCTTGCGCGCGAGGAAGTCGTTGAGGATCTGCTCCCGCTCGGCATCGCGGATCTTCTGCAGGATCACCTGCTTGGCGGTCTGCGCGCCGATGCGGCCGAACTCGACCGGCTCGAGCGGCTCCTCGATGTATTCGTCGAGCCCGATGTCGGGCACCAGCTCGCGGGCCTCCTCGAGCGTGTACTCGCGGTCGGGCGCCTCGAGCAGCTCGATCGGGCACCACGTGCCAGCGCCGGAAGGAACGGTAGTCGCCGTTGTCGCGGTCGATCTCGACGCGCACGTCGACGTCCTCCTTGAAGCGTTTCTTGGTGGCCGACGCCAGGGCCTGCTCCAGGGCAGCGAACACGATGTCCTTTTCGACGTTCTTTTCCCGCGCCAGGGCATCGACCAGAAGCAGTAGTTCTCGGCTCATAATAGTTCCCGCTACAGATTGGGCACCAGCCTGGCTTTGTCCACCTGCGCCAGGTCCAGCAAAACCAGTGCTCCGTCCACCTCGAGCTTGAGCTCTGAGCGGCTCACTCCTCGGAGCACGCCCGTGAAATTCTTTCGTCCCGCAATCGGGACTCGCATCTTCACCTGCGCACGCTCGCCGGAGAAGCGCTGGAAATCCTCTGGCCGGCGCAGCGGCCGATCGAACCCAGGCGAGGAGATCTCGAGACGGTCATACTCGACTCCTTCCACCGCAAACAGCCGGGTCAGATGGTTGCTGACGAGGGCGCAGTCGTCAACGTTTACGCCGCCTGCTCGATCGATGAACACGCGCACCAAGCCCCTGGACAGCTCGAGGTACACCAGCTCGTAGCCGAGTCCGGGCAGGGTCGCCTCCAGGAGGCTGGTAATCTTCTCCGCGTACGACACAAACAAAAAATGGGCGAACCGCCCATTGACACTTTCTTAGGATGAAGTCTAGCAGATCGGCCTGGGGAATCCAAGCTTTCCGCCTGAAATCACTGCTTT
>CAVYZA010000023.1:0-152644 GCA_963772865.1 uncultured beta proteobacterium
CGCCAACAGGACTGCGGCGAGCAGCGACAGCGCGCACAGCGCGCGATGGACGATGGTCATTGTGTGCGGTGGGATTGGACGGCTGCGAGCCTGATGTTGCCGCAACGCCGCCGTGAAGCCAGGATTATGCCATCGGCGCGCGGGCCGCAGCCGGTGGCATCTGCGTTAATGGTTCCGCGAAGTCAGAGCGGCGGCGCTCCATCGGCGGCCTTGAACGGGCTGTGCTCGTTGAGCTCGTCGAGGTAGGCACCGACCCCGCGCGTCTCGCGCGCCAGGAAGTGCTCCACGGCGCGGGCGAATTGCGGATGCGCGAGCCAGTGGGCCGAGAGCGTGCGTTGCGGCAGCAGCCCGCGCGCGAGCTTGTGCTCGCCCTGCGCGCCGCCCTCGAACGCGTGCAGCCCGCGCGCAATGCAGAACTCGATGGCCTGGTAGTAGCAGGTCTCGAAGTGCAGGCCGGAATGAAACTCGGCCGAACCCCAGTAGCGTCCGTAGAGCACCGTCTGGTTGTGCACGTTGAGAGCCGCCGAAACCGGCTTGCCGGAGCGGCTGCCGATCACCAGCAGCACGCTGTCCGGCATGTACGTCGCGAGGTGCCGGAAAAAAGCGCGGTTCAAGTACGGTGTCGAGTGGTGCTGGCGATAAGTGCGGTTGTAGCACCAGGTGAAGAAGTCCCAGTCCGACTCCTGCGCGTCGCGCCCGGACAGCCAGCGGAAGGTGATGCCGGCCTCGTGCACGCGCCGGCGCTCTTGTTTGATCTTCTTGCGCTTGTCGTGGTTCATGCCCGCGAGATAGCCGTCGAAATCGCTGCAGCCCGGGTTTTCCCAGTGGAACTGCACCGTCGAGCGCAGCATGAGGCCGCGTCCTTCCAGCTCGGCCGCCTGCTCCGCCGGCGGAAACAGCACGTGCAACGACGAGGCCTGCGTGCGCGCCGCCAGGTCGAAGGCGGCGTCCAGCAGTGCGCGCCGGCGCTGCGGCGTGTCGGCCAGCAGCCGGCCGCCGGTGGCGGGCGTGAAGGGCACCGCGCACAGCAGCTTCGGGTAGTAACGCAGGCCGTGCTGCTGGTAGGCCTCGGCCCAGCTCCAATCGAACACGTACTCGCCGTAGGAATGGCTCTTGAGATAGAGCGGCATCGCGCCGCTCAGCTCAGCGCCCTCCCACAGGGTGACGTACTGGGGCGACCAGCCGCTCTCGGGACTTGCGCACCCGGTGGCATGCAAGCCATGCAGGAAGGCATGCTGCAGGAACGGCGAGTCCCCCGCGAGCCGGTTCCAGGCCGCGGGCGGGACCTCCTCCAACGAGTCGAGGATGCGGACGGTGGGCATGCTTCAAGGAATGCGGAGGATTCGACGACCGCGGGCTGGTTTCACAATCGGCCCGGACAAGCAGACTATACTGTAAGCGGGACTGGGTAGCCGCCGACTGTGGCAGGTTGTCGAGACATGCATCCGGACCGCCGGTTACCCGACCACCAGACCCATGTTTGGTGACGCTCAATCAGGCAATTGGACGCGTGCGCGCCCCGTGAAGCCCGCGGTGCGCTGGCGCAGCCACTCTTTCAACAGGCTGGATATCCACCTCAGGAAGCGACGATGAAAAAGATCGAAGCGATCATCAAGCCGTTCAAACTGGACGAGGTGCGCGAAGCGTTGTCGGAGATCGGGGTCACCGGTCTGACCGTGACCGAAGTGAAGGGGTTCGGCCGCCAGAAAGGGCACACCGAGCTGTACCGGGGTGCGGAGTACGTGGTCGACTTCCTGCCGAAGGTCAAAGTCGAAGTCGTGGTTCCCGGAGAACTCCAGGAGCGCGCCGTCGAAGCGATCATCAAGGCCGCGCGCACCGGCAAGATCGGCGACGGCAAGATCTTCGTCACCCCTGTCGAGACCGTCATCCGCATCCGCACCGGCGAGACCGACGAAGCGGCGGTCTAAGCAGGCCGAGGCGCGAGGCACGAGGCGCGAGAAAAAGCCCGGACGGCGACAGCGCTCGCACCACGATGGACTGAGTTGCGGCCTAAGCATCCGGGTCGTTTTCTCGTGCCTCGCGCCTCGCGCCTCGCGCCTGCAGTAAAACTACCACCGCGCCGCTCCCGCCCTCCGCTGGCCGAGCCTCGCAATACGCCAGCACTTCAGCGCGCTGCCTCAGCCAAGCTGCGACCTTGCCCTTGAGCACTGGCGCGTTGTTGTGAGAGCGCGAGCCTTTGCCGTGAATGACCCGCACGCAGCGCTGGCCGCGGCGCAGCGCGCCCGCCAGGAATTGCGCAAGCAGCTCGCGCGCTTCGTCGCTGCGCAGCCCGTGCAAATCCAGTTCGTCCTGCACGGCCCAGAAGCCCGAGCGCAGCTTGCGCAGCACCTGCGTCGACATTCCGTCGCGCAGGTAGGCGAGCGCATCGCCCGACTCGAGCGCGGCCTCCAGCGGTGGATCGACGCTCAAGCTGTCGGCCAGCACCTGGCGGTCGTCTTGCTCGCGCTGGCGCGCCAGCGGGGTGGGGCGCGGGGGGGCGTGCACGACACGGCCCGTGTCCGGCAGCGGCTGCACGTCTTTCACCGCCTCGCGGAAGGCGTCGGCGTTGTCGTTCCTGGGATGTTTGCTTGGCTTCGCCATGTCGGACTCAGTGATCCGTGATCAGTGATCCGTAATCGGTGATCGGCAATCAGGGGTCCGTAAATCAATCAAGGATCGGTGCAGCATCACAGCAAGAACCCTTTGGCGCCCTCCGAGTCACTGATCACCGATTACCGATCACTGATCACAGCCCTAGTGCCCGAGCTCGTCGAGATACTTCTCCGCATCCAGCGCCGCCATGCAGCCGCTGCCGGCGCTGGTGACGGCCTGCCGGTAGACATGGTCCTGGACGTCGCCGGCGGCGAACACGCCGGCCACGCTGGTGGCGGTGGCGTTACCGTTGCGCCCGCCGCGGGTCACGATGTAACCATTCTCCATTTCCAGCTGCCCCGCGAAGATCTCCGTGTTGGGCGTGTGGCCGATCGCGACGAACAGGCCTTTCACGGCGAGGTCCCTGGTGCGGCCGCTGCGCACATCCTTGATGCGGGCGCCGGTGACGCCGCTGTTGTCACCCAGCACTTCGTCGAGCGTGTGGTGCCACTCGATGCGGGCGTTGCCCTTTTCGGCTTTGTCGAGCAGGCGGTTGGCCAGGATCTTCTCGGCGCGGAAACGGTCGCGCCGGTGCACCACCGTTACGCTCTTGGCGATGTTGGAGAGGTACAACGCTTCCTCCACGGCGGTGTTGCCGCCGCCGACGACCACCACGTCCTGGCCCTTGTAGAAGAAGCCGTCGCAGGTCGCGCAGGCCGACACGCCCTTGCCCATGAACTTCTGCTCCGAGGGCAGGCCGAGGTACTTCGCCGATGCGCCCGTCGCAATCACCAGCGCGTCGCACGTGTAGGTCGCTTGATCCCCCGTCAGCGTCACCGGCTTGTCCGCGAGCCGTACCGTGTGCACGTGGTCGAACACAATCTCGGTCCCGAAGCGCTCGGCATGCCGATGAAAGCGCTCCATCAACTCCGGGCCTTGCACGCCTTCCCAGTCGGCCGGCCAGTTGTCCACGTCGGTCGTGGTCATGAGCTGGCCACCCTGCGCGATGCCGGTGATCAGCACCGGGTTGAGGTTGGCCCGTGCCGCGTATACCGCGGCGGTGTAGCCTGCCGGCCCGGAGCCGAGGATCAGCAGGCGCGCGTGCTTTTTCGTCGCCATGGTTGGTCGTGCCAGTCGATGCTTTTGAGGAAACCCGAATCTATCAGTCCGCTCCCGCGCATGTCGAGTCCGCGGGGGCGCCAAGCTATAATGCCTCATGTACCTAACCGATTGTAGGCGGGATGTTTTTTAGATCGAAGGCGGTGTCCGCGCAGGCGCGGGCGCCGCTGCCGCCGCGACTGGCGGGCCTGCTGCGAGAGTCGCGGTGGCTGGCGCTGGTGGCGCTGGCGGTCTACCTGACGCTGGTGCTCGGCAGCTACGACAAGGCTGATCGTGCCTGGTCGTACAGCGGCGGAAACCAGGCCGTCGCCAACGCCGGCGGCCGCCTGGGCGCGTGGATCGCCGACCTGCTGCTTTCCCTGTTCGGCCTTTCCGCCTACTGGTGGGTGGTATTCCTGCTGTTCGCTACCTGGTGGGGTTACCGGCGCATCGAAGCCACCGGTTCCGGCGACCGGCGCACCTTCTGGATCGCCTTCTGCGGGTTCCTCGCGCTGCTGCTGGCAAGCTGCAGCCTGGAAGCGCTGCGCCTCCACAGCCTGCATGTGGCGCTGCCGATGCAACCCGGCGGCATGCTCGGCGTGATGGCGAGCGCGCCGCTGAACCGGTTTCTGGGTTTCACCGGGGCGACGCTGCTGCTGCTGTTCGTGGCCGGCATCGGCTTCAGCCTGTTCAGCGGGCTGTCCTGGCTGGATGTCGCCGAACGGCTCGGGGGATGGATCGAGAACGCCTGGGCCGCGGGCACCGCGCGTTGGCAGGCGGCACGCGATCGGCGCATCGGCGAGCAGGCGGCGCAGCGCAGGGAAGTCGTGGTCGAGGAGGAGAAGAAAAAGCTCGACGAGCACCTGCCGATCCACATCGAGCCCCCGCAACTGGCCATTCCGAAATCCGAGCGGGTCAGGCGCGAGCGCCAGCAGCCGCTCTTCGAGGATTTGCCGGACTCGCCGCTGCCGCCCGTGCATCTGCTCGACGAGGCGGGGACGAACGTCGAGGTGCTGTCGGCCGACACCTTGGAATACACCTCTCGCTTGATCGAGAAGAAGCTGCTCGACTTCGGCATCGAAGTGAAGGTGGTGGCGGCCTATCCCGGCCCTGTCATCACGCGCTACGAGATCGAGCCTGCGGTGGGCGTCAAGGGCAGTCAGATCGTCAACCTGGTGAAGGATCTGGCGCGGGCGCTGTCGGTGATCAGCATCCGCGTGGTGGAGACGATCCCGGGCAAGTCCTGCATGGGGTTGGAGATTCCGAACCCCAAGCGCCAGATCGTGCGTCTGTCGGAGATCGTGAGCTCGCAGGTATACGCCGACATGGGCTCGGCGTTGACGCTGGCGCTCGGCAAGGACATCGCCGGCAAGCCGATCGTTGCAGACCTGGCACGCATGCCTCATCTCCTGGTCGCCGGCACGACCGGATCCGGCAAGTCGGTGGCGATCAACGCCATGATCCTGAGCCTGGTGTACAAGGCCACCCCCAACGAGGTGCGGCTGATCATGGTCGATCCCAAGATGCTGGAACTGTCCGTGTACGAAGGCATTCCGCATCTGCTCGCGCCGGTGGTCACCGACATGAAGCAGGCGTCCAACGCGCTGACCTGGTGCGTGGCGGAGATGGAGCGCCGCTACCGGCTCATGTCCATGCTCGGTGTGCGTAACCTGGCTGGGTTCAACCAGAAGGTGAAGGACGCCGAGAAGGCCGGCACTCCGATCGCCGACCCGCTGGCGCTCAACGTGGAAACGCCGCCGCCGCTGAAGGAGCTGCCGCTGCTGGTGGTGGTGATCGACGAGCTTGCCGACCTCATGATGGTGGTCGGCAAGAAGGTGGAGGAGCTGATCGCACGTCTGGCGCAGAAGGCGAGGGCCGCGGGGGTGCATCTCATCCTCGCCACTCAGCGTCCTTCGGTGGACGTCATCACCGGCCTGATCAAGGCCAACATCCCCACGCGGGTGGCGTTCCAGGTGTCGAGCAAGGTGGATTCGCGCACCATCCTCGACCAGATGGGCGCGGAATCGCTGCTCGGCCAGGGCGACATGCTGTATCTCCCGCCGGGCACAGGCTATCCGCAGCGCGTCCACGGCGCTTATGTCGGCGACGAGGAAGTGCACCGCGTGGTCGAGTACCTGAAGTCGCGCGGCACGCCTCAGTACATCGAGGGCATCCTCGAGGGGGGCGAGCTGGACGAAGCGCTCGAGGGCGGCGAACAGGAAGGCGGCGACGCGGAGAAGGACCCGCTTTACGACCAGGCGGTGGAGATCGTGGTCAAGACCCGCCGGCCGTCGATCTCGCTGGTGCAGCGGCACCTGCGGATCGGCTACAACCGGGCCGCCCGTCTGATCGAGGCGATGGAACGCGCCGGCCTGGTGTCGAGCATGCAGGCGAACGGAAACCGGGAAGTGCTGGCGCCGGCGAAGGAGTAGGTGACTGGTGACTGGTTCGGTGGCAAGGCGATCAGCGTTGGGAGCTGGTGTCCGGAGCCCGCGCTTCGAGTCTCTCACCCGTGACCAACTGCCAGTCACCAGTCACCGAATCACCAGTCACCGAACAACCACGGAGAGGAAATGCGAAAGGCAATCGCAATGCTTGGGATGCTGGTCTGCTGGCACGCCCATGCCGCGGGCAGCATGGAGAAGCTGCAGACATTCATCGCGCAGACGCAGTCCGCGCGCGCCAGCTTTACCCAGCAGGTAACGGACAAGAGTGGCAAGACCACGCAGTCGGCCAGCGGCAAGCTGGTCTTCTCGCGGCCCGGCAAGTTCCGCTGGGAATACCAGAAGCCCTATGAGCAGCTGATCGTGGGCGACGGCCAGAAGCTGTGGGTGTACGACAAGGAGCTGGCTCAGGTCACGGTCAAGAAGCTCGCGGGGTCGCTGGGAAGCAGTCCGGCTGCACTGCTGGCGGGCAGCAACAATATCGAGCAGTACTACAACGTCAACGCCAAGGGCGTGAGCCGCGGCCTCGACTGGCTGGAGGCCTACCCGAAGGAGCAGGACAGCATGTTCCAGAAGGTGCGCATGGGCTTCAAGGGCAACACGCTCGACACCATGGAGCTGCACGATCAGCTCGGCCAGATCACGCTCATTCGCTTCAGCCAGATCGAGCGCAACCCCAAGCTTCCACCCGGTACGTTCACGTTCGCGCCGCCCAAGGGGGTAGACGTGATCGAGGATCAATGAAATAAAGGCTCGAGGCGCGAGGCCCGAGACCACGCGGTCGAAGATTTCCTAGGGTTAGTCGACTGTTAGATGAGCTCGGACACTTACGCCCGTGCCGTGAACCTGCCACTTCTCGTGCCTCGCCCCTCGTGCCTCGGGCCTAGCTCTTGCCACATGCCGCGCTTGTCCTCCGAACCCGACCTCTTCCCCGACCCCAAGCCGGCGGCTCCGCTCGCCGAGTTGATGCGCCCGCAGCGGCTGGAGGACGTGGTCGGGCAGCGTCATCTGCTGGATCCCGGGAAGCCGCTGGAAGTTGCGGCCCGCGCGGGGAAGCTGCACTCGATGATCTTGTGGGGCCCGCCCGGTGTGGGCAAGACGACTCTGGCACGCCTGCTCGCGCGCGCCTGCAACGCCGAGTTCATCGCCCTGTCCGCGGTGTTGTCCGGCGTGAAGGATATCCGCGAGGCCGTCGCCCAGGCGCAGCAGACGCTGCGTGAAACGGGCCGCCACACCATCCTGTTCGTCGACGAGGTGCATCGCTTCAACAAGGCCCAGCAGGATGCTTTCCTGCCGTTCGTGGAGCAGGGCTTGTTCACCTTCATCGGCGCCACCACCGAGAATCCGTCCTTCGAAGTGATCAGTGCGCTGCTCTCGCGTGCGGCCGTGCATGTGCTCGAACCGCTCACCGAAGAAGATCTCGGCGTGCTGTTCGAGCGCGCCCGCAGCGGGCCGCTGCGCAACTTGACCATCAGCGACCCCGCCAGGCAGATGCTGGTGGGCTTCGCCGACGGCGATGCGCGCCGGCTGCTCAACATGCTCGAGCAGGTCGCCGACGCGGCGTCCACGCAGTCGAAGGACGCAGTCGACGAAGCTTTCGTGCGCGATGCGCTGGCCGAGCGGATGCGACGGTTCGACAAAGGCGGCGACCAGTTCTACGACCAGATCTCCGCGCTGCACAAGTCGGTGCGCGGCTCCTCGCCTGACGCGTCGCTGTACTGGCTCACGCGCATGCTGGACGGAGGCGCCGACCCGCTGTACGTCGGGCGGCGCCTGGTGCGCATGGCCGTGGAGGACATCGGCCTTGCCGACCCGCGCGCGCTGCGGCTGGCGCTCGACGCCTGTGAAACCTACGAGCGGCTCGGCTCTCCGGAAGGGGAGCTGGCGTTGGCACAGGCTGCCATTTACCTGGCATGCGCGCCGAAGAGCAACGCCGCCTACGTCGCGTATAATGCGGCGCGCGATTTCGTCACCCGCGACGGCACACGGCCGGTGCCGCTGCATCTGCGCAACGCGCCCACCCGGCTCATGAAGGAGCTGGGGTTCGGCAAAGCCTACCGCTATGCCCAGGACGAGCCGGACGCGTACGCCGCCGGCGAAGACTACTTTCCAGAAGGCATGCCGCCGGTGAGCTTCTATCAACCGACGTCGCGCGGGCTGGAGGGCAAGATCGGCGAGAAACTGGCGCACCTGCGCGAGCTGGATCGCGCTGCGCAGCAAGACAAGCCAAACCCAACGCGCATACCACAGAGGACACGGAGCAACACAGAGGAAAACCAAGGACGACCTGAAGGCAGCGTGTATGCTTGCAAGGAGTGCCGGAGGCAACAGGTATTTGCGTGACCGTGACAATTCTCTGTGTTCCTCTGTGTCCTCTGTGGTGAATGAGGTTCCCGATGCTGGATATCCAACTGCTGAGAAGCGACCTGGACGGCGTAGCCAAGCGGCTGGCGACGCGCGGCGTGAGCGCGCCAACCGACGAGTTTCTGCGCCTGGAAGCGGCGCGCAAGCAGGTGCAGACGCGCACCCAGGAGCTGCAGAACCGCCGCAATATCGTCTCCAAGCAGGTGGGGGAGGCCAAGCGCAAAGGCGAGGATGCGTCGGCCCTGATGGCCGAGGCGGCCGCGCTGCCCGGCGAGCTCAAGGCACTGGAGCAGGAGCTCGACAGGCTTCAGCAACAGCTCACCGACCTGCTGCTCGTCGTCCCCAATCTCCCGCACGCGTCGGTGCCGATCGGCACGTCGGCTGACGACAACGTCGAAGTGAGGCGAGTGGGCGAGCCGCGGCGCTTCGACTTTCCAGTCAAGGACCACGTGGACGTGGGCGAAGGGCTGGGCCTGCTCGACTTCGAACGCGCCACCAAGATTTCCGGCGCGCGCTTCTCGCTCATCACCGGGGCGGTGGCGCGGCTGCACCGGGCGCTGGGGCAGTTCATGCTCGACGTGCATACCCGCGAGCACGGCTACACCGAGGTCTATGCGCCGTACCTCGTCAATGCCGCCAGCCTGCGCGGGACTGGCAACCTGCCGAAGTTCGAGGACGACCTGTTCGCGGTCCCGCGCAAGGATGCGGAGAAGCTCTACCTCATCCCGACCGCCGAGGTGCCGGTGACCAACATCGTTCGAGACGAGATCGTCCCCCTCGAGCGGCTGCCGCTCAAGTTCGTCTGCCATACGCCGTGCTTCCGCAGCGAAGCAGGCTCGTATGGCAAGGACACGCGCGGCATGATTCGCCAGCACCAGTTCGACAAAGTCGAGCTGGTCCAGATCATCCATCCCGACCAATCCTACGCGGGCCTGGAGCAGCTCACTGCGCACGCCGAGGAGATCCTCAAGCGCTTGGCGCTCCCCTACCGGGTGGTGACCCTGTGCACCGGCGACATGAGTTTCTCGTCGGCCAAGACCTATGACATCGAGGTATGGCTGCCCGGCCAGAGCGCGTACCGGGAGATCTCCTCCTGCAGCAACTTCGAAGCGTTCCAGGCGCGCCGCATGCAGGCTCGCTACCGGAACGAGAAGGGCAAGCCCGAGCTGGTGCACACGCTCAACGGTTCCGGCCTGGCGATGGGCCGTACGCTGGTGGCGATCCTGGAGAACTATCAGCGTGCCGACGGCGGCGTGGACATTCCCGCGCCGTTGCAGCCGTATATGGGAGGGCTCCAAGCCATCGAGCCCCCGCGTTGAACGTAGGCTGCAGCGCGTCGGTTGCTGCGCCTACTGCGCTGCGGCGGGGGCGCCGGCCTTGTCCTTCCCTTGGGCGGTGGCGAACAGCGTGAAGTCGGGCACGTGCGGCTCCTCGTAGCGGCTGAGGATGTCGTAGTAGTTGCGGATGTTCTCGGTCAGCACCAGGGCTTCGCCGCCACGGCAGAAGCCGTGGTTGACGGTGCTGTAGTACTCGTAGCGCGACAGCAGCGGCAGCATGCGCTTGACATCGACCCACAGGTCGGGGTTCAAGCCGGTGCGTTGCGCCAGGCGCCGCGCGTCTTCCAGGTGCCCGTAGCCGACGTTGTACGCGGCCAGCGCGAGCCAGGTGCGGTCCGGTTCCTGGATGCGCGCCGGCAGGGTGTCCTTCAGCTCCAGCAGGTAGTCGGCGCCGGCCAGGATCGCCTGCTGAGGATCGAGCCGATCGTTGACGCCCATGCGGTCGGCGGTCTCGTTGGTCAGCATCATCAGGCCGCGCACGCCGGTGGGCGAGACCGCGCTCGGTTCCCAGTGCGACTCCTGGAAGCCCAGTGCCGCGAGCAGGCGCCAGTCGATGCCGCTCGACTCCTGCGCACGCTTGAACATGATGCGATAGCGCGGCAGCACCATGCGCCTCTGGTCCAGGAAGTTCGCGATGTCCATCTGGTTCAGGCGCTGGACGTGGCCGTAATAGCGCTCCATCAACTGGCGCAGCGTGCCGTCGTTGATGATGCGCAGGAAGAACTCGCGTGCGTGGCTCATGACGACAGGATCGCCGCCCTTCGGGAACACCCAGGCGAGCGGTTCGGGATCGCCGATGGGAAAAGCGCGCGCCAGGTTCGGATAGAAGTTGCGCATCACGTCGAGGCTGTGGGCCTCGGTGACCACGAAATCGGTCTTGCCGTCGGACAGGCGGCTCAGCAGGCCCTCGCTGTCGCCTTCGGGGACCTCCGACCAGCGCAACTTCGGAAACTGCTTGCGCAGGGCGCGCAGCTCGTCGACGCCGCTGGAGCCGCGCACCACCTCGATGCGCTTTCCTACGACGTCCTTGACGCTGCGTGGGGCCGAATTGTCGGTGTTGTACGCGATCACCGGCTGCACCATCTGATAGGCAGGTCCGAACTCGAAATGGTCGAGCCGATCCGAGGTGATGGCCAGGCCGGCGGCGGCCAGGTGCGCTGTGTTGTGACGCAGTTCGGGCAGGATCTTGAAGAGCGGCTGACGGTCCAGGTAGCGCACCTTCACGCCCTGCTCGCGGGCGAACATCTCGATCAGGTCGTATTCCAGCCCGGCGTAGCGCCCTTGCGAATCGATGTAGCGAGTGGTTGCCGAGTTTGTCGTCAGCACGAGCAACTCGCCCGACGTGGCGAGCGGCGGCACCGGTCGCGGCGGCACGAACGCGGGCTCGCATACCACCGGCAGCACCAGGAGAAGAGACAGGGGGAGCTTGGGCATCGACCGCTTGCTCACGCAGCTGTCAGCGCGGCGCTGGCGCGGCGTCCGCTCAAGCGCGCGCAGGCGCGGGGGTCGTGTCGGGCGTTCGCTTGCATCGTTGAGCCTGGTTGGTGCCGCGAGCAGTTGTTTTGTCAACACCCTGTGGGGCCGAATCAAGCAAAAAGAAGGCCGCTCAAGCGGCTTCTGGAGCGTTCCGAGGCTGTCGCGCACGGCTACGCGGCTCACGCATCCTGTAAGATAGCACCCTCTCGGAGAGGTGCCAGAGCGGCCGATCGGGACAGACTCGAAATCTGTTGTACGGGGTGACTCGTACCGTGGGTTCGAATCCCACCCTCTCCGCCAAGAGAAGCGTGAAACGTACTTATTGTTCAAGAGGTTGGTGTGTGGGTAGAAAAACCTACCCACCAAACAACCCATCAAAGGAACACAGAGGCCTTCGGGACGGGGCGCTTGTTGCACAACAAACACCCTTACTTTTGTGCGAGGCGCGCGACGTTAGTTCCCGTCAGATATGTTCACCTTCAGCCCGACGCAAAACTGTCGACAAGGCGAGGTAAGAGCCGTCTAGTAGTTCTGGGAGGTGGGAATTGAATCGTCTGATTGAGCGTTGTCACCAAGCTTGCCTGCTTGTATGCATGGCTGCCATGGCTTTCTGCTGGTCTCAATCGGTTTCGGTGCTCCGTGCTCCATCGCTACAAAGTGTTGTTACTGCGGGAGGTCGCGTGGGGGAATTTGTAGTCGTGGGCGTTGCGCCGATAATTCGGACCGTGGAAGGCTGGGCTGCTAGAACCGTAGGAAATGAACTGTCGTGGTCTTGCCTTGAAGGCATGAATGATCCGCTGTTCATCTGGGACACGCGACCATGCAGTCGCGATGTCCTGCCGCCCATCTGAGATTTTAAGCGCGTACCAGTAGTGCTCTCAGTTGGGCGGTCGCTTCGATCGCCTGAATTTGCGCCAACTCGTCAGCGATGCGACTAAGAAGGCTGCTGCTGCGCTGATCGCCCCCAGCACGAGTAAGAATGCCGCGATGAAGCGATGCAGTTCATCTGCGTACGGTTCTGCCTGAAGCCCCAGGCCGGCAACCAGGCAAACCGCGCCAATTGCGAGCAAACTCTTGCCGGCGAGGTGGGATGACTCGGCCATCGTAGGAGTTATACGCCAGAACGCCGACCCGCAGTCGAGAAGTGGGTATCTGGACGTCGCGAGTCTAGTTTCAGTTCGGCGGTTTGTTGCGGCGCAGGCTAACGCGCGCTTGCGCGCGTTAAGCGCAGCGGGCCGAAGCCTCATCCCACCCTCTTCATCGTTGAGGTTGGCCACGCGTTGAGCGTGCCGGAGCCGGGGCGCATTGGCGGCGCGAACGGATAAGAACGCCAACGCAGCCAGAAAGTTCCCGCACGAAAGATCCGCCCTCTAGGCGCGAACGAGTATGGCAGCATTGCCGGCCGCTGCTCGAAGCGCGAACTTCGCTATACTCTGGCCGGCCTTGGGAAGCGAAGGCGAAGCACAGGGGGGTGGCATGCGAGCGAGACTCAATCTCGCCGGGCTGATGCTGGCAGCGAGCGTGCTGCTCGCCGGGCCCGCACTGGCGAACGAGAAGGCCGAACCGGATCCCGCCAAGAGCGAGTATTGGGGCGCGGTGCGCAAGCTGATGTTCGGCGACCGCGAGATCCTCGACGGCAAGGACGTCGTGCGCGTGTATCTGGCGCTGCGCGCGGATGACGCCTCCACGGTTCCGGTCGCAGTCAAGGCGCAGATCGATCAGACGCCCGAGCGCTACATCACCACGATCTATCTGCTCGTCGAGCGCAACCCGTCGCCGGCTGCCGGTGTGTTTCACTTCACGCGAGACAGCGGGCGCGCTCAGGTGGAGACGCGGCTGCGCTTCGAGGACTACAGCCACGTGCGCGCGATCGCCGAGACCAACGACGGCAGGCTGTGGATGGATTCGCGCTGGGTCAAGGCCGCGGGCGGCTGCTCGGCGCCGGGCGGCCGATACAGCGTCCCCGCCGGGCTCCTCGGCAAAATGAAATTCCGCATCGAGGACGAGATCAAGTACGACCAGCCCAACCTGGTGCAGATCAACATCCGCCATCCGAACGAATCTGCGCTTGCCTCGGACTTCGATCCGAGCGCGGTTCCGCAGTTCGTGCGCAGCGTGCTGGTCACCTATGCCGGCAAGCTGGTGATGAGCGCGGAGGTGGATTTCTCGCTCAGTGACAACCCTACGTTTCGCTTCTGGTTCGTGCCGCACGCGAAGGGCGAGCTGCGAGTGGAGGTCGAGGACACGCATGACAACCGCTTCGTTCAGACCCTGCAGATCGTCGAAGGTGGCCCGCTACCGGGAGGCTGAGGGCTGCGCGAGAGACTGCGCGTGGCGGCATTGACCCGGCGCGGGTGATCCGCTACAGTGCGCCGTGATTTACATCCCATAACAACCACTTAACCTATCCCCAAAGAACACGCCATGATCTCCTTCCGAACAGGTGTTGCCATCGGTATGGGGTTGGCCCTGTGCGCGAGCCTGCCGCTGCAGGCACAGGATGGAAACGCCGAGGCCGGCCGTCTGAAGAGGCAGATGTGCGAGGGCTGCCACGGCATCGCCGGATACCGCACAGCCTACCCGGTCGTCTTCCATGTTCCCAAGCTGGGCGGGCAGGATGCGAGCTACATACGTCAAGGCGCTGCAGGAGTATCGTTCGGGCGCACGCAGGCACCCCTCCATGGATGCCATCGTCGGCTCGCTCTCCGACCAGGATATGGCGGACCTCGCCGCGTACTACGCCGGCGCCAAGTGATCGCGCCCACAACTCCAGGGACGAAGACCATGAACAAGATCTTTCTCGCGCTGGCCTGTGCTGCGGGACTCGCCGCCATGCCGGCTCTGGCCGCGGATGTGGAAGCCGGCAGGCGCAAGTCCGACGAGGTGTGCAAGGCCTGCCACGGCGAGGGCGGCGGCAAACCGATCATTCCGCAAACGCCGATCCTGGCCGGTCAGTACGAGGACTACCTGGTGCACGCCCTGGAGGCTTACAGGAGCGGAGCGCGCCAGAACCCGATGATGGCCCCGATGGCCGAGAAACTGACCGACGAAGACATCCGCAATCTCGCGGCATACTTCGCGCAGCAGACCGGGCTCCAGGTCAAATATTGAGAGCGCCTGCTCGACGCCCGAAACGGCCGGCCCAGCGCCGGCCGTTTCGTTTCATACAACCTCGCGTCTGGCCTCGTGCATCGCTGATGGACAGCTCCGACTGCAAGCCGCTCGTCGCGGGCTGATCAGGCTTTGCGGCCGGGGGGCTGGGTCGCCGCCGGTGTTTTTGACCGGTACTCGCACAAGTCCGCAATCAGGCAGCCCGGGCAATTGGGCTTGCGCGCCATGCACACGTAGCGGCCGTGCAGGATCAGCCAATGGTGGGCGTTCTTGCGATAGGCGGCCGGGACGAACTTGAGCAGCTTGCGCTCGACTTCCTCCACGTCCTTGCCCGGCGCGAGACCGGTGCGGTTGGCGACCCGGAAGATATGCGTGTCCACTGCGATGGTGGGCTCGCCGAAAGCGGTGTTGAGCATCACGTTGGCGGTCTTGCGCCCGACCCCGGGCAGGCTCTCGAGCGCCTCGCGCTCGTGCGGGACCTCTCCGCCGAAGCGCTCGAGCAGTATCTGGCAGGTTGCGATGAGATTCCTTGCCTTGGTGCGGTACAGACCGATGCTCTTGATGTACTCGGTCAGCCCGGCCTCGCCGAGCGCGAGGATCGCCGCCGGCGTGTTGGCATTGGCGAAGAGCCGCTTGGTCGCGAGATTCACGCTCTTGTCGGTGGCCTGGGCAGACAGCACCACGGCCACCAGCAGCTCGAAGGGGGTGCGGAATTCCAGCTCGGTCGTCGGCGCCGGGTCGCGCGCCTGCAGACGGCGAAAGATCTCTTCGCGCTTGGCGGGGTTCATGTGTGGCAGTCAGCTGGGCGCGCCGCGCTCGTGCGCGTTCCAGCGCAGCGGCGATCGCAGCCTGCTTGCGTTGCCGGTCTTCACCTGAGCGCGGGCGCTTCCAGGGGATGAAGCCTGCCCGCCGCTTTCGCCGCGAGCCGCGCGTCGCGCTCCTGCCGCTCGCGCGCTGTGCGCAGCAGATGGGAGGCGTAGCGGGCTCGCCAGCGGTGCGCATGCGTCGCTACCGGGATCGACGCCTCACGCGCGCCTTCTGCCGAGCCGCGGCGCGCCAGCTCGGCCAGCGGCAGCATGTCGATGCAGTCGACCGGACAGGGTGGCACGCACAGCTCGCAGCCCGTGCAAACTTCGATCAGCACCGTGTGCATGAGCTTGGCCGCGCCGACGATGGCGTCGACCGGACAGGCCTGGATGCACAGCGTGCAGCCGATGCACAGTTCCTCGCGGATGAAGGCCGCGCCGCGCGGCTGCTCGACGCCATTGGCTGGATCGAGGGGCTTGAACGCGACGTTCAGCAGGGTTGCGAGAGCACGAACCCCTGCTTCGCCGCCCGGCGGGCACTGGTTGATGCCGGCCTCGCCGCGCGCGATCGCCTCGGCATACGGCCTGCAGCCCGGGTAGCCGCATTTCGTGCATTGCGTCTGCGGCAGCAGCGCGTCGATCTGGTCTGCGGTCGGCATGCTCATGCTGGGTTAGACCTCACCGCAAAGGCGCAAAGACGCAAAGAACTCGCAAAGGAAATCCCAAGCATCGGCGAAATAGTATTGGCCGATTGGCCTGAGGGCGCGTGCGCATCGCAGAATCCACCTTTGCGCTTCCTTTGCGTCTTTGCGCCTTTGCGGTTAAGGCTCGCGCGGCGGGGCCATCGGTCGGGCCTCTAAGCAGCGGCGGCACGCCGCCGCAGATGCACCAGGCAGCGATCGATCCACTGCGCGGTGAGCTTCTCCTGTACCGAGTTCTGCGCCAGCCGCGCCGCCAGACCGGGGAAGTCCACGCAGTCGAGCGGCTGGTCCTGGTTGAAGCAGGAGAACACGTAGCTGGTGCTTGCCGGTGGCCGGGTCCACGTGCGGCTGCAGGCATTGCGCGCAGATCTCCTTCATCATGCACTGCATGGGCGAATTGATCGAGGCGATCGCGAAATGGTGCGGGTCGAGGTGGGGTGCGAGGATGCCGTGGCGCGCCGCGCCCACCGCCGCCATCATGCGGTCCGAGCCGATGGCGATGATGCGGTTGCCATCCTCGAGGGGAATCGTCGGTGCGCCCAGCCGCCCTGCGGCGTACGCGGCCATGGCTTGCACGATGTTGCCCACGAACGAACGGTCCTGCGGACGGCCAGGCGCGAATCCAGGGGCTTCGTCGCTGCACCAGACCACCACGTCGGCGGCGGCTTCGATCTCTTCCACCTTGTAGCGATCGATGATCTTCTTGTAGCCGGCGAAGTACAGCACGCGCGACCCGGCCCGGCGCAGCGCCTGACCGATCGAGAACAGCACTGCGTTGCCGAGCCCGCCGCCCACCAGGATGACGGTCTCGTCAGTGGGAATCTCGGTCGGCGTGCCGGTCGGCCCCATCAGCACCACCGGCTCTCCCGGCTCGAGCAGCGCGCACAGGTCCGACGATCCCCCCATCTCCAGGACGATCGTCGACACCAGCCCCCGGTCCGCATCGACCCAGGCGCCGGTCAGCGCCAAGCCCTTCCATGGCCAGCCGCGTGCCGTCGACGCTGGCCGCGTTGCGCTCGTAGTTCTGCAGGCGATAGAACTGGCCGGGCCGGAAACGGCGCGCCGCCATCGGAGCGCGCACGACGACCTCGACGATGGTGGGCGTGAGCCGGACCACCTCGTGCACGGTGGCGCGCAGCTCGTCGTTGAGGCGGGCGATGAACTGGGCATCGGACAGCGGCGAGGCCGGCGCACGCGTCGCCAGTACGCGGCTCACCTGCGGGTAACCCTGCTTGGCCCCGCCCATCGCCTTGACGACGTTGCCGAAGAAGGACGGATGCAGATCGCCGAAGAAGCTGATGAAGCGGCCGTCCGGTTCGCGCGCCAGCAGCACTTCGACGTGCTCCGGCTTGGCGCTGCGCTGCGGCTTCACCGGGCTTGCCGCCCTCATCCACGGCCTGGAAGTAGCGGCCGTCCAGCGGGAAATGCGCGGGATCTTCGCGGGAGGCGACGGTGTTGGGCTGGGTGCCGGCCGCGACCAGGATGGTGCGCGCGGGCAGGACGCGCTCCGCGGCCGGCTGCAGCTCGTTGTTCGCATCGGGCATGCGCACGGCGACTTTCAGGCCGCTGGCATGACCGTAGCGGTCGACCTCCACCGCCAGCGGGCTCAGGCCCTCGGCGAAGCGGATGCCCTCCTCGAGCGCTTTCTCCACTTCCTCGTGGTTGAGGGTGTAGGAGGGGCTGTCGATCAGGCGCTTGCGGTAGGCGATGGTGACTCCGCCCCACGACTGCAGCAGCTCGGCGATGCGTGCGGGCCGGCCCTCCTTCTTGGCGGCGGCCCGCTCCGCGCGCAGCGCACGCGCGTGCGCGAGGAACTCGTCGGCGATGGCGTTCTCTTCCTCGCTCCAGCCCTTGCGCACTGCCGTGCTCGAGCGCTCCGCTGCCAGCGTCTCGTAGCGCGCCAGGAACTTCTCCACCTGCAGCGGGTAGTAGGCAGCCGATTCCGTGGCGGTGTCGATCGCGGTGAGGCCGCCGCCGATCACGACCACCGGCAGCCGGATCTGCAGATTGGCCACCGAGTCGGTCTTGGCTGCACCGGTGAGCTGCAACGCCATCAGGAAGTCCGAGGCGGTGCGCACGCCGCGCGCGAGGCCGTTCGGCAGCTCCAGCACGGTTGGCCGCCCGGCGCCGGCCGCCATCGCGATGTGGTCGAAGCCCAGCTCGAACGCATCCTCGGCGCGCAAGCGTGCCGCCGAAGCGCACGCCACCGAACATGGCGAACTGCGTCGCGCCGCTCCAGCAGCAGGCGGATGAGCTTGAGGAAGTTCTTGTCCCAGCGCACCGTGATGCCGTACTCGGCCACGCCGCCGAACCCCGCCATGACGCGGTCGTCGAGCGACTCGTACAGCGCCGTCACATCGCGGATGGGCTGGAACGCCACGCGCTCGCCGCGCTCATCGACGCCTGACCATTCCGGGGGCAGCGGCTCGATCTTGAGCCCGTCGATGCCCACCACCACGTGGCCGTCGTTCATGAGGTGGTGCGCCAGGGTGAAGCCGGCCGGCCCCATCCCGACGACCAGCACGCGCTTGCCGCTGGGCGGCCGCGGGATACGGGCGGTGCAGGTCGAGCGGGTTCCAGCGCGTGAGCAGCGAATAGATCTCGAAGCCCCAGGGCAGCTCCAGCACGTCCTTGAGCGTGCGCGTTTCCGCCTGCGGGATGTTGACCGGCTCCTGCTTCTGGTAGATGCACGACTTCATGCAGTCGTTGCAGATGCGGTGTCCGGTCGCCGCCACCATGGGATTGTCCACGGTGATGAGGGCGAGCGCACCGACCGCGTTGCCCTGCGTCTTGACCTTCTGGAACTCGGAGATCTTCTCTTCCAGCGGACAGCCGGCCAGCGGCACGCCGAACACGGTCTTCTTGAACGGTGCCGGCGCACCGTCGGCCGGAGCCTTGTCCTTCAGGCCGTGCGAGCAGGAGTCGCGGCCCTGCTCATGGCACCAGATGCAGTAGTTGGCCTGGTCCAAAGCGCCGACGAGGTCGGTGCCGGCGTCGGTGAGCTTGAAGCCTTCGCGCCGGCGCAGGTGCCCCAGGGTGTAGCTGCGGAAGCCGGCGGCATCGTCGCTCTGCAGCGGCAACGAGGTGGAAGTAGTCGAGCTTGCCGGGGGCCTTGAACAGGATCCCGCTGCGATGCCGCTCGCGGCCGGCCGGCGTGTGCGCGGCCCACGCGGCGTAGCGCGCGGCGAGCTCCAGGGACTGGGCATGCTGCGCTTCGTCCTGCTGCCACTGCGTCACCAGCTGCGCGAATCCCAGCTCCGAGAAGGTGCCGCCCATTTGCGCGCGCCAGCTGCGCTTCCAGCGCGGGACCATCGACTTGCGCGGCCTCGGCCGGCTTGATTCGATTCATGGCGCGCCGCTGCACGAACAGCCGCTTCACGCTGTACAGCGGAGCCAGCTCATGATGGCGCGCGGCCAGCGCGGTCACTTCCGCGCGAATGCCGAACAGCTCGGCGACGAAGTCCTCCAGATGCGGCGCGACTGCGATCAGCAGATCGGAATGCGCGCGCGCGTCGAGCGCAGCGGGATCAGTGCGGGCACCCACAAGGCGGGCGGCGAGATCGGGGTCGGCTGCGCGCAGGTGATCGAGGAACAGACCGTCCAGCCGGATCAGGCCGTCGCGGTGGTAGAGATCGGGGAACGTGAGGCCGTGAGCAAGGTGCATCTCATCGGAGATGGGGGTGTGGAATCATGGACGCAAGCAGCGACTGCATCGCTGCGGAAGCGGCAAAAACGACAAAGTATAGCAGCCGGCCGAGTCGACTGGCAAGCTGCCCGCCGTACCCGCTCTGGCCCGTGGCGCCAGCTCGCGGTCTTGCGCGGCCTGCATCGCCAGCCGATAGCTCCGGCTGCTGCATCAGCCGTCGCGTCTGTATGCTTGTTCGTCTGCGCGGTCCTGCTGCGGCCTCTCGCGCCTCTGCAGGTTCAGGCGGCCGTGAGCCGAGCTGCAGGCCTAGGCGGCAGCCGCCGAACGCAATCGCGCACCAGCCGCGGCCCGGCGTACACCAGCCCGGTATAGAGCTGAACCAGGCTGGCGCCGGCCGCCAGCTTCTGCGCGGCGTCCTCGGCCCGCATGATGCCGCCGACGCGCGATGATCGGGATGCGGCCCTTGAGCTGTCGCGGCCAGCTGCCGCACCACCTGGGTCGAGCGCGCCGCCAGCGGCGCGCCGCTCAGCCCGCCGGTTTCCTCGGCGTGGGCAAGCCCCTCTACGCCCTCTCGGGAGACGGTCGTATTGGTTGCGACCACCGCATCGATGCGGTGCGCGAGCAGCAGCTCCGCAATCGAGTGCAGCTGCTCGGCGGTCAGATCGGGCGCGATCTTGAGCGCCATGGGCACGTAGCGGCCATGCTCGTCGGCGAGCTTCGCCTGCTCGGCCTTGAGCGCCGCGAGCAGGCGGTCGAGCTCGTCGGCCTCCTGCAGCCGGCGCAGGTTCTTGGTGTTCGGCGAGGAGATGTTGATGGTCAGGTAGCTCGCCAGCGGATACACCTTGCGCATGCAGGTGAGGTAGTCGGAGGCCGCGCGCTCGATCGGCGTGTCGAAGTTCTTGCCGATGTTGATGCCGAGGATGCCGCGATAGCGCGGCGGCCTGGACGTTGCGCACCAGCCGGTCCACGCCCAGGTTGTTGAAGCCCATTCGATTGATCACCGCCTGGGCCTGGGGCAGGCGGAACATGCGCGGACGCGGATTGCCGGGTTGCGGCCGGGGCGTGACCGTGCCCGACCTCCAGGAAGCCGAAGCCCAGGCGAGCCAGCGCATCGATGTGCTCGCCGTTCTTGTCCAGGCCGGCGGCCAGCCCGATGCGATTGGGGAACGTGAGCCCCATCAGCTGCACCGGCGCCGCGTCCGGCGCGCGGCCCGGCAAGCAGCGGCGCGCACGCGTCGAGCAGGGCGAAGGTGACGCGGTGGGCGGTCTCCGGGTCGAGCCGGAACAGCGCCGCCCGCGCCAGCTCCCAGATCATTCCGGATCTCGGAACTGCGGCTCCCGGCGCTCGAGATAGGCTTTCAGCCCCTCCACCGCATCGTCCTGCGCCAGCGCCTGCTGCAGGTCGGGCAGCATGCGGGCGAACGCCGCCCGTTCCCCGGCCTGCCGAGCCAGCCGTGCCGAGGCCAGGGTGGCGCGCACCCCGACCGGCGATTGGCGCGCGACGGTCTGCGCGAGCGCGAGCGCCCGGTCGAGCTGCTGGCCGTGCGGCACCACCTCCTGGACCAGCCCCCAGCGCAGCGCGTCGGCGGCGGAGAACTCGTCGCCGGTGAGCAGGATGCGCATGGCATTGCCCCAGCCCAGCTCCTGCACCAGGCGCACGGTGGCACCGCCGACCGGGTAGATGCCGCGCTTGACCTCGATCTGCGCGAAGCGCGTGGAGTCGGCGGCGACGCGCAGGTCGGCCGCGAGCAGCAGCTCGATGCCGATGGTCAGGCACCAGCCCTGCACCGCGATGACCACCGGCTTGGCGAGCTGCGTTTCGCGCTGCAGCGGGTCGGCCGCGCCTTGCGGAAGGGGCGGCATGCGGCCGTCGCGGAAGAACGGCAGCCACTGCGGCAGCTCGAGGCCGCCGGTGAAGTGCTCGCCGTGGGCGTGCAGCACCGCGCAGCGCAGACGCGGGTCGCGCTCGTACTCGCCGAGCGCCAGGCCCAGCTCGCTGTACAGCGCGAGATCGAACGCATTGCGCTTGGCCGGCCGGTTCAGGCCGATGAGGACGACGTGGCCGCGCGTCTCGACCGTGACGCGCTCAGATGACACAGCGAGAACCAGCAGCTGTCGGAGCGCCGGGCCAGCGGTGGTCCGGCCTCGTGTTTCGGGAGGGCTGGCGCAGCCGGCAGAGGGCAGCCGCTCCCAGTGACCGTTGACCAGGCCCTCGATGGGCTGGAAGTTGATCTTGTAGGCCATCTTGCGGCTCTGCGCGATCCAGTAGCCCAGGTACAGATAGGGCAGCCGCAGGCTGCGGCACAGCTGCAGCTGCCACAGGACGTTGTAGGTGCCCAGGCCGCCGCCCGGATGCTCCGGGTCGAAGAACGTGTACACCGAGGACAGCCCGTCCTCCAGGCGGTCGATGATGCTCACCATCACCAGGCGGCCCTCCTTGCGGAACTCCACCAGGCTGGAGTTGACATTGCTCTGCAGCAGGAAGTGCCGGTACTGCTCGCGGCTGTCGTGATCCATGCCGCCGCCGGAATGGCGGGTCGACTGGTAGCGCAGGTACAGCGCGTAGTGCTCCGGGTTGTAGCGCAGGTCGAGCAGGCGCGCGTCGAGGTGGGCGTGGCGTTTCAGCGCCCGCCGCTGCGAGCGGGTCGGCTCGAAAGCCAGTCGGTGAGGATGCGCACCGGCACGCAGGCGCGGCAGCTGTCGCAATAGGGGCGGTAGGTGAACGCGCCGCTGCGGCGGAACCCGGCCCGCACCAGCTGGCTGTAGACCTGCGTGTCGATGGCGTGACTCGGCGTGGCGACCTGCGAGCGCGCCAGCTTGTCGGGCAGGTAGCTGCAGGGGTAGGGCGCGGTCGCGTAGAACTGCAGTACCGAGAACGGGAGATCGTTGAGCTGGGTCACGGCCTCGTGTTCTTGAGCGCGTCGATGGGGGTCAGCTGCCAGGGCGCCGGAATATCCGGGTAGTTTACCAACTCTGCCAGCCGGCGCGCGAACTGGCTGCGCGCGATCTCGCGGGCCCCGAACGAGGCCAGCAGGGGGGTGCGCATCTGGCAGTCGATGAGGCCGAATTCCCAGCGCTCGAGCTGAGGGACCAGGTGAGCCAGCGCCACCTTGGAGGCGTCGCTCACGCGCGAGAACATCGACTCGCCGAAGAACACGCGCCCGATCGCCACGCCGTAGAGCCCGCCCACCAGGCGGCCGTCCTGCCAGGTCTCCACCGAGTGGGCGCGGCCCTGCCGGTGCAGAGCGCAGTAGGCCTGCTGCATCTGCGGCGGTGATCCAGGTGCCGGGTTGTCCCGTCGCGCGGCTCGCTGCAACCCTCGATCACCTGGTCGAAGGCGGTGTCGGCGGTGATCGTGAAGGTGCCCTTGCGCAGCGTCTTTGCCAGCGAGCGCGAGATCTTGAGCTCGCTCGGGAAACAGCACCATGCGTGGATCGGGGCTCCACCACAGGATCGGCTCGCCCGCGCTGTACCAGGGGAAGATGCCGCGCCGGTAGGCGCGGGTCAGGCGCTCCGGAGAGAGGTCGCCGCCCGCCGCCAGCAGCCCGTTGGGCCGGCGCAGGGCCTGCTCCAGGGGCGGGAAGTCGGCGTCGCCTTCGAGCCAGGGGATCAACGATGAGGCTGAGGTCGGGGCTAAGCCGCAAAGACGCAAAGGCGCAAAGGAGTCGCGAAGTAACCCAGCGTCGACCTCTTCAGCGCACCCCCAGCTGGCAACACATGCTCGCCTCCGGGTCTGCTTTGCGTGCTCGTGCGTCTTCACGCCTTACGGTCCTCACGGCGTAGGCGCCTGAAGAATCAGAACCACTTGTCCGGGCTCTTGCTGATCAGGCCGCACGCGAGGCGGGCGCCGGAGCCGCCGGTGGGCTGGGTGGTGAGATCGTCGGCCTTCTCGTGCACGATGACGGCGCGGCCGATGATGCTGTCGTCGCCGGTGCCGAGGCTGATGCCGGTGACTTCGGCCTTGTAGTTGGCCACGCCGTTGGCGTCGGCTTCCAGGTTGCCGAGATCGCCGGCGTGGCGCGGGCTGTGGCCCGGGCCGCCGTGCGGCGCGCCGGCCGGGTTGAAGTGCCCGCCGGCGCTGGAGCCGTCCGCCGCGGTGCAGTTGCCTTTCTCGTGGACGTGGAAGCCATGCGCGCCGGGCGTGAGGCCGGTGACCTTGGCCACGACCACCACCGTGTTGCCCTCTCTGCGTGAAGTCGACCGTGCCGCTCACCTTGTTGCCCTTGGTCGGCACCAGCACTGCCGTCGCGGCGGGCGAGCGCATGCTCATGCTGGAACAGGCGCTCAACAGCGCGCTGGCCACGAGCAAGACAATCGTTCTATTCATTTGGTATTTCCCCCGGGGGTAGAGCGCGCCAGTCGGCAGGCCGCACGTCGAACTGCAAGCGGCATGTTTTAGCATCCACCTCTACCAGTGTCAAACCGGCGGCCCTTCCTTGATCGCGCGCAGGGAGGGTATGCTGCCGGCCAACGCCAAACCCGCGGCCTCCTCGAGAATCACGTTGCGCCATCCCGCGAAACTGCCCTCTCCGCAGGAGCTGGAGCAGGCTTTCTCGCTGTTCAACGAAGCCTCCGCGCAGCTCGCGTCCGCCTACCAGGATCTGCAGGATCAGGTGGTCCGGCTGACCACCGAGCTGGCAGTGGCCAATGGCGAGCTGCGCACCCAGTACGAGGAGAAGGAGGCGCTGTCACGGCGCCTGGGGCTGTTGCTCGATGCGCTGCCCGGGGGCGTGGTCGTGCTCGATGCCGCCGGGCCGTGTGCTCGAAGGCAACCCGGCGGCCCTCGAGCTGCTGGGCGGCCGACAGCGTGGGCCGCCTCTGGAGCGAGATCGAGGCGCAGCGGCTGGCCGCGACCGCGACTCCCCAGGAGTGGCAGCTGCGCGATGCCGACGGCAACGCGCAGGAGCGCTGGGTCAGCATCGGCACGAGCCCGCTCGATCCGGCCGGCGGGCGTATTCTGCTGATCTCCGACATCACCGAAGCGCGCCGGCTGCGCGAGCAGCTCGAGCGCCACAAGCGGCTGTCCGCGATGGGCGAGATGGCCGCCGGGCTCGCGCATCAGCTGCGCACGCCGCTCGCCACGGCGCTGCTGTACACCGGCAACCTGGCGCGTCCGGCGCTGCCCGGACGTGGACCGCCTGCGCTTTGCGGAGAAGGCGCAGACCCGTCTGCGCGACCTGGAGCGCATGATCCAGGACATGCTCACCTTCGTGCGCGGCGTGCCCGGCGGCGCACGATCTGATCCAGCTGCCGGAGCTGCTGCACGAGCTGGCGCAGGTGATGGAGCCGCAGATGGCGAGCCGCGGGGTGCACTTCGACTGTGCGCGCGGGCTGCGGGGACGTGGCGCTGCGCGGAAACCGCAAAGCGCTCGCCGGGGCCTTCGTGAACCTGCTGGAGAATGCCCTGCAGGCATGCAGTCCCGGCGGCGAGGTGCGCCTGGAGGCGCACACCGAGGGCGGCCTGGCGTGGGTGTGCGTGGCCGACAGCGGCGCGGGCATGCCGGCGGAGGTGCAGGAACGCCTGTTCGAGCCCTTCTTCACCACGCGCACCGAGGGCACCGGGCTGGGGCTGGCGATCGTGCGCAGCGTGGTCGCCGCGCACGGCGGCGAGGTGCGGGTCGAATCGGCGCCCGGGCATGGCGCGGCGTTCAAGGTCAGCCTGCCGCTGGCAGGCACGCAGGAGAGATCGGGATGAAGCCATTGCCGGTGCTGATCGTGGAGGACGATGCGAGCCTGCGCGAAGCGCTCACCGACACGCTCGAGCTGTCGGGCTACGAGGTCCTGCGAAGCCGCCGATGGTGCGGCCGCGCTCGAAGCTGCTGGAAGGCCGGCGCGGTGGGACTGGTGGTCAGCGACGTGCAGATGAAGCCCATGGACGGCGAGCAGCTGCTGCGCGAGATCAAGCGCCGCTGGCCGGGGCTGCCGGTGCTGCTGATGACCGCCTACGGGATGATCGAGCGCGCGGTGGAGGCGATGCGCGCGGGCGCCTGCAACTATCTGCCCAAGCCGTTCGAGCCGGAAGCGCTGGTGGCGGAGGTGGCGCGCTGGATGCTGCCTGCCACCGCGCAGACGCCGGACGAACCCATCGCGCGCGACGCGGCTTCGCGAGCAGCTGCTCGAGCTGGCGCGACGCGTCGCCGGCTCGGAGGCGACCGTGCTGATCACCGGCGAGAGCGGCGTGGGCAAGGAAGTCCTGGCGCGCTTCGTCCACCGCACACTCGGCGCGCGCCGGCCGGGCCGTTCGTCGCGATCAACTGCGCCGCCATCCCCGAGAACCTGCTGGAAGCGACCTTGTTCGGCTACGAGAAGGGCGCCTTCACCGGCGCCGCGGCCGCCGCACGCGGGCAAGTTCGAGCAGGCCCAGGGCGGCACGCTGCTGCTGGACGAGATCTCGGAGATGCCCGCGGCGCTGCAGGCCAAGCTGCTGCGCGTGCTGCAGGAGCGCGAGGTCGAGCGCGTCGGCGGCAAGAAGCCGATCGCGCTCGACGTGCGCATCCTGGCCACTTCGAACCGGGACCTGCAGGCCGAGGTGCAGGGCGGACGCTTCCGCGAGGATCTGTACTATCGGCTCAACGTGTTTCCGCTGCACGTTCCGCCGCTGCGCGAGCCGTCCGCTGGACATCGTGCCGCTGGCGCAGCGCGTGCTGCAACGCGCTGCGCAGGGCCGCACGCTGACCCTGTCGGCGAGCGCCGAGGCTGGTTTGACGGCCTATAGCTGGCGGGGTAACATTCGCGAGCTGGAAAATGTGATGCAGCGCGCGGTGATTCTCGCGCCGGGCGGGGTGATCGAGCTGGAGCATCTGTGGTTGCCCGGAGTCAACGCAGGCACCGCACGGACGCCGGGAGAAGCGGCAAGAACTGCCGGTGCGGCAGCGCCCGGAGCGCACCCCTGGGAGCGCGCGGCGAGCCCGGGAAGGCTTATCCGAGCGATCTCAAGTCGCTGGAGCGCACCCACATCCTGGAAACGCTGGCGGCTGTGAACGGGGTGCGCAAAGCGGCCGCGGAGCGCCTGGGGATGAGCGAGCGCACCCTGCGCTACAAGCTGGCGCAGTACCGGCTGGAAGCCGCGGGCGGCAAGCCGGAAGCAGACTGACCCCGGACCAGGATGACCGGGCCCACTTCAGTGGCATGGGAGTTGCAGCTTGACCCGCGCGTAATGCATCCGCTCTCGGAATGACCCAAGTGAACACTCAGGGCATCGACCAACTGCTGCAGGAGCTCAACAGCCTGTCCGCGCGTGCCGCGGGCCAGCAGGAGCCTGCTGCCGCGGACGGTGCACCCGAGTTCGGCGCAGCGCTGAAGGCAGCGCTGGAGCAGGCCAACGACGCGCAGCAGGAGGCCGATCCGGCTGCAGCGCGAGTTCGACCTCAACGCCCCCAACGTCAACCTGCACGAAGTCATGGTGTCCCTGCAGAAGGCGAGCCTGTCGTTCCAGACCATGGTCCAGGTGCGCAACCGGCTGGTCTCCGCCTATCAGGAAATCATGAACATGCAGGTGTGAAGGGTTCCTCGAGCCGGCATGCATCCGCACCGCGACCCGCCTAGCACGATGCCCGCCGCGTTCCACCGGCAGCATTGATGGCCCAGGCTCCCGGTCAAGCCACCCCGTCCTTCCGGTCAAGGCATAGGCGCCCTCGCGCGGGGCTTCGGCGCCCTCGGTAACGCCCAGAAAGTCGGTTTGGCTGTGGCCCTGGCCGCCGCCATCGCGCTCGTCGTGGTGGCCTTCCTGTGGGCGCGCACGGCCGAGTACCGGGTTCTCTACTCCAACCTGTCCGACCGCGACGGCGGCGAGGTCATCGCGGCGCTCGCGCAGCAGAACGTTCCGTATCGCGTCGCCGAGGGCGGCAGCGTGATCCTGGTGCCCAGGCGACCGCGTCTACGAGCTGCGCCTGCAGCTGGCCGCGCAGGGTCTGCCCAAAGGCGGTGCGGTCGGCTTCGAGCTGATGGACACGCAGAAGTTCGGCATGAGCCAGTTCGCCGAGCAGGTCAACTACCAGCGCGCGCTGGCCGGTGAGCTGTCGCGCACGGTCCAGTCGATCGCGCGCAGTGCAGGGTGCGCGCGTGCATCTGGCGATTCCGCGCCCCACCGTGTTCGTGCGCGATCGGCAGCGTCCCAGCGCCTCGGTGCTGGTGAGCCTGTATCCCGGCCGCATGCTGGACGCCGGCCAGGTCAGCGCGATCCAGCATCTGGTCGCCAGCAGCGTGCCGGAGCTGGAAGCGCGCGACGTGACCGTGGTGGACCAGGCCGGCAATCTGCTGTCCGGAAGCGAAGTCGCCGCGCCCGGCACCGGCGGCCTGGACTCCTCGCAGCTCAAGTATCTGCACGCCGTCGAAGCGAGCTACGCCGCGCGCATCGAGAACATCCTGAAGCCGATTGTCGGCGCGGACAACGTGCGCGCCCAGGTCGCCGCCGCGCTCGATTTCAATCAGGTCGAGCAGACCTCCGAAACCTTCAAGCCCAACCCTGCGCCGCAGGAAGCGTCGATCCGCAGCCAGCAGACGGTGGAAACGGTGACCGTCAACCCGCAGGGCCCCAGCGGCGTGCCCGGCGCGCTCTCCAATCAGCCGCCCGGGGCGGCCACGGCGCCGCTGACTGCGCCCGCCGCGCAGGCGCAGCGGCAGGCGGCGAGCCAACCGCCGCAGCCGACCAACACGCACCGCGAGAACATCGTCAACTACGAAGTCGACAAGACCATCCGCCACACCAAGGCGGAAGTGGGCGCCGTCAAGCGCTTGTCGGCGGCAGTCGTGGTCAACTATCGGCGCGCGGCCGGATGCCGGCGGCAAACCCACCTACACAGCCGCTCAGCGAGCAGGAGCTCGCGCAGATCAACACGCTGGCGCGCGAGGCGATGGGATTCAGCCAGGAGCGCAAGGACACGCTCAACGTGGTCAACGCGCCGTTCAGTGCCGAAGCTGACCGTTGCAGGCGTGGAAGCGCCGGACGAATGGAGCGTGGCGGTGCGCCGCTGGTCCTCGCCCGCCGGGGTCGGCAGTCTGGTGATGTACGGGGGTGCCGGGCTGGCGCTGCTGATCGCGCTGCTGCTGGTCCGCTCCGCAGTGCGCGACCTCACGCGCGCCGGACAGAGGCCGGGCGCCGGCGCCGATCGAGCCGCAGCTCGGCGGCGCGGCCGCCTACAGTGCAGCGCCGGAGCCGGGCTATGACGCCGACCTGCGGGCCGTCAAGGATCTGGCCCGGCAGGAGCCGCGGGTGGTCGCCAACGTCGTGAAGGACTGGGTGGGGCAGTGAGTTGAGCGAGGACGGCATCCAGCGCAGCGCAATCCTGCTGATGTCCCTGGGCGAGGAAGAGGCGGTGGAGGTGTTCAAGTGCCTCGGGCCCCGGGAGGTGCAGAAGCTCGGCCCCGCCATGGCCAAGCTGTCGAACGTGACGCGCGAGCAGGTGGCCAAGGTCCTGCGCGAGTTCCGGCGCGAGGCCGAGCAGCACGCGACCATCGGCGTGGGCTCGGACCAGTACGTGCGCTCGGTGCTGACGCGAGCCCTGGGCAGCGACAAGGCCTCCGCGCTGATCGATCGCATCCTGCAAGGTCCGGAGCAGGCCGGCATCGAGAACCTGAAGTGGATGGACGCGGCCTCGGTGGCGGAGCTGATCAAGGGCGAGCACCCGCAGATCATCGCCACCATTGTCGTGCACCTGGACGCCGACCATGCCAGCGAGATCCTGGCCCAGCTGCCGGAGCGCTTGCGCAACGACGTCGTCATGCGGATCGCGACGCTGGAGGGCGTGCAGCCGGGCGCTTTGCGCGATTTGAACGAGGTGCTGACCCAGCTGCTGTCGGGCGCCGACAAGGTGAAGAAGAGCACGCGCGGCGGTGTGGACGCCGCGGCGCAGATCTTGAATCACCTGGGCGGCACGCTGGAAGCCTCGGTGAGCGCGCATATCCGCGAGATCGATCCGGAGCTGGCCCAGACCATCCAGGACAAGATGTTCGTGTTCGAGAACCTGCTCGATCTGGACGATCGCGCCATCCAGCTGCTGCTGCGCGAGATCCAGTCCGAGACGCTGGTGGTCGCGCTCAAGGGCACCAGCGAGCCGCTCAAGGACAAGATCTTCAAGAACATGTCGCAGCGGGCCGCCGAGATGCTGCGCGACGACCTGGACGCGAAGGGGCCGGTGCGGCTGTCCGAGGTGGAGACCGAGCAGCGCGAGATCCTGCGCATCGTGCGGCGGCTCGCCGAGGAAGGCCAGATCGCGATGGGCGGAAAGGGCGAGGAAGGCCTTGTCCAGTAAGATCATCCCGAAGGAGGCGCTGACCGAGGTCCGCAAGCTCGACCTCACCGACCTGGTGACCGGCGCGAAGGCCAGCGCGTCCGGCGAGATCGCCGCCAACGCTGCGGAGCTGGCGCGCGCGCGCGAGCAGGCCTATCGCGACGGGCTGGCGGCAGGACGTCAGGAGGCGCAGGCGGCGCTGGCCGCCGAGCGCGCGGAGTTGAAAGCGCTGATCGCCGGCGTGAACGAACTGATGCACGACTTCGAGCAGACGCTGGCCTGGCGATGTGCTTTCCGTGGGCCTGGAACTCGCCAAGCAGATCGTGCGGACAGTCGCTGCGGGTGAAGCCGGACCTGGTGCTGGCGGTGGTGCGGGAAGCGATCTCCAGTCTGCCGGGCTTGTCGGAGCAGACCGTGCTGCTGCTCAATCCCGCCGATGCCGCGCTGGTGCGCAGGGGTCTCGAGGACGATCCGTCGCTGGCGACGTTGCCGTGGAAGATTGTCGAGGACGCGCAGATCGAGCGTGGCGGCTGCCGGCTGGAGACGCCCACCACCGAGGTGGACGCCGCGCTGGAGACGCGCTGGCGGCGCGTGGTGGCCTCGCTCGGCCGCGACGATTCCTGGATCGACATTACGACCTAGAGCCGAGCACCGCAAAGGCGCAAAGACGCAAAGGGTCCGCAAAGGCTCAAGCCCGCCTCGAGAAGGAACTACGCGGCTGCTACTGCGTCGATCGCAAGCATGCACTGCCGGGCCGCCGCCGCTTTGATTGATCTTGCGTGATGAACGGCGCCCTTCTTTGCGCATCCTTTGCGCCTTCGCGCCTTTGCGGTTGCACTCACCTTCGGGAGTAACGCAGGCATGAGCCGCCTGCGACGCTGGCAGAAGTACTTCGAGGATTCCAGGACCGCCGTGCGGGCGAGCCAGCCGTTCACCGTGAGCGGGCGGCTGACGCGGGTGGCGGGGCTGGTGATGGAGGCGGTGGGGCTCAAGCTGCCGGTGGGCAACAGCTGCTTCGTGCTGACGCCCGAGCGGGCAGCGCGTGGATGCGGAGGTCGTCGGCTTCTCCGGCGACCGGCTGTTCCTGATGCCCTCGACCGACATCTACGGGCTGAAGCCGGGCGCGCTGGTGATTCCCGGTCGACCCAGCCGTCACCCGCGTGCCGCGGCTGGGCGAGGACTTCGTGCCGCGCCGGCGCGCCGAGGATCGCGCCCGGCAGGTCGCGGTGGGCGCACGCGCTGCTCGGGCGCGTCGTCGACGGCGCCGGGCCGGCCGCTGGACGACCATGGCGCGCTGGCGCTGGACCGCTACGTGCCGCTGCACAGCCGGCCGATCAATCCGCTCGACCGCGCGCCGATCCGCACCGTGCTGGACGTCGGCGTGCGCGCGATCAACTCGCTGCTTACCGTCGGGCGCGGCCAGCGTCTCGGGCTCTTCGCCGGCAGCGGCGTGGGCAAGAGCGTGCTGCTCGGCATGATGGCGCGCTACACCAGCGCCGACCTGGTGGTGGTCGGGTTGATCGGCGAGCGCGGCCGCGAGGTGCGCGAGTTCGTCGAGACGATCCTGGGGAGCGAGGGCCTGGCGCGCTCGGTGGTGGTGGCCGCGCCGGCCGACAGCCCGCCGCTGATGCGCCTGCACGGCGCCTCCTATGCCACCGCCATCGCCGAGTACTTCCGCGACCAGGGCAAGCACGTGCTGCTGATCATGGACTCGCTCACCCGCTTCGCCATGGCCCAGCGCGAGATCAGCCTGGCGATCGGCGAGCCGCCCGCCACCAAGGGCTACACGCCGTCGGTGTTCGCCAAGCTGCCGCAGCTGGTGGAGCGCGCCGGCAACGGGCCGGAGAAGCGCGGGTCGATCACCGCCTTCTACACCGTCCTGGTCGAGGGCGACGACCTGCAGGATCCGATCGCCGACGCGGCGCGTGCGATCCTGGATGGCCATATCGTCCTCACGCGCGACCTGGCCGACCAGGGCCACTACCCGTCGATCGACATCGAGGCCTCGATCAGCCGGGCGATGACCGAGCTGCTCAGCGCCGGCGAGCTCGAGCTGGTACGCCGTTTCAAGCAGCTGTTCTCGGCCTACCGCCGCTCGCGCGATCTGATCGCGGTGGGCGCCTATGTGCGCGGCGCGGATCCGGTGGTGGACCGGGCGGTGGCGTTGTATCCGCAGCTCATCGCGTTTCTGCAGCAGGACCTGCAGGAGCGGGCCGACGTGGCGAGCTGCCGGGCGCGCTTGCGGGAGCTGCTCGCCTGATGGCAGCGCCGTTCCGATTGCAGACGGTGCTGGAGCTCGCGGCGCGCCGCTGGACGTGGCCACGGCGGAGCTGCAGAAGCTGCGCCTGCGCCTGCAGCAGGCCCAGGACAGGCTCGACCAGTTGCAAGGCTACCGCGCCGAGTACGAGGCGAGCCTGGCAGCCGAGCTCGCGCAGGGCCTGCCAGCCGACCGGCTGCGCGATTTCCAGGCCTTCCTCGCCAAGCTCGCGCGCGCGATCGAAGCGCAGGGGGCCGAGGTGGCGCGCTGCCGGCAAACCTGGGAAGAGGAGCATCAGCGCTGGTTGCGGCTGCGCAACCGTGAGCAGGCGCTGCAGGTTCTGCGCGTGCGCGGCACGAGCACGGCGAGGCGGTGCGCGATGCGCGCGTCGAGCAGAAGCAGCAGGACGAGTTTGCCCTCCGTGGCAGGCGCTCCGACCGCGAGGTGTGACGCCCGCGCACGCTTTGCACGACCCGTGGCACGCGGCTTGCAGAACGAGGCCGCAAGTCTTCGTGTAGATGCCGCATGGCCAGCCCCGCACCCATCGCCCCGCCTCAATTGCCGGCGAGCCCATCCGCTCCCGGCAACGCGCCGCCAGCCAAGGGAGGTGACGACGACGCAGTCTCGTTCGACGCCGTGCTCGCTGCTGCCCTCGCCGTGCCCTCGGGCGCGAGCGTAGATCCGCTCGCAACGGCCTCCGCGCCGGCCGATGCAGGTCAGCCTGAAGCCAAGCCGGCGGACGCGACGCAGAACACGGATTTGCCCGCGCAGGTCCTGGACGGCGCGGCTGCGGCTCAAGTGGTGGTGGCTGCGCAGATGGCAGTTCCCGTCGCACCCGCTTCTGGGACGCCTGCGATAGCGGTCGATGGGCTGGCGCCGGCCAAGCCCGCGGTGGCGGATCCTGGCGTCGTCCCTGCGGCGACCGCGACGCGTGCGGATGCCGCGCCGGCCTCGCCGTCATCGGTCCCGGCCTTGCCGTCATCGGTGAAAGGACCACCCGTGCCGGACCCGGCAGGTCCCGACCCGGCAAGTATTGCCGCACCCACCCTCGCCGCGATGCGGCCGACGGCCGACCCGGCCCCCGTTTCGGCCTTGGCAGAGTCCTCGCCGAAGCCCGATTCCGCAACAACTCCGCACCACGATTCGAACACGCCGATCAACGTCGTGCCGATCGCCAGCGAACGCGTCGACAATGCGGCGCGCCCTTCCGCCCAGCCGGTGCGTCTGGAAATGGCCGCTCCGGTGGGCAGCCGCGAGTTCGGCACAGAGATGGGAAACCGGCTGGTGTGGATGGCTACCAACAATCACCAGGTGGCGGAGTTGCGCATCGATCCACCTCAGCTGGGACCGGTCGAGGTGCGCTTGTCGATCGCGAACGACCAGGCCAGCTTGTCGTTTGCATCTCCGCATGCGGCGGTGCGCGATGCCATCCAGGCGAGCCTGCCGCGCCTGCAGGACATGCTGCAGGGACTGGGAATCAGCCTCGGCAACGTTTCCGTCGGCGCGGAAAGCTTCGCTCAGGGCAACCCGGACCACTCGGCGCTTGCCCAGGGCTGGGCCGGGGCCGAGCACGCGCTCGCCGACCCCGCTTATCTCCTGCACCCTGGCACCGCGGCGGGGGTCCTGCCGCTGCGGGCCGGCCTCGGCGTGATCGACGTATACGCCTGACGCCGGCTGTTGCCTGTCGTCTAGAAACCACCTAAACTGCCCTGCGCAAGGGCATTGTTTTTCCTCCGCTTTGACATCCGCTGGGCTCAGATTCCAGCGGCCTGGCCGTAATAGCCGGGGAGGGCCGGCTGGCTGGCGGCCATTGATCACGTCGACGGGGAAAGACACCATGTCCAAGAGCGAAGTCCAGACGGAAACGGCGGGCGCACCAGGTGGCAAGAAGAAGCGCGTTGTCATTATCATCGGTGTCGTGTTGGCGCTCGTTGCTGTGCGGCGCGGGCGCCTGGTTCCTGCTGGGGACGGGGAAGAAGGCTGAGCACGCAGAGAAAGTCGTTGTCAACGTCCCTCCCGTCTTCTTTACTCTGGACCCGTTCGTGGTGAATCTGGCTGGCGAAGTCCAGCACTACCTGCAGGTGGGGATCGATCTGAAGATCGCGGATGAGCACGTGCGGGACCGGATCAAGGCGCATCTCCCGGAGATCCGCAACGGCGTGCTGCTGTTGCTGTCGAGCAAGCAGCTCGACGACCTGTCCTCGCTGGAAGGCAAGAACCAGCTGCGCGCGGAGATTCGCGAAGTCGTGAACCAGCCGCTCGGCGTCCACACCCCGGCGGGCAAGCCCCTGGCCGCTGCGCCTGAGGGTGCCGGCGGCGGTGAAGCGCACGCTGCCGAGGTCAAGCCCGCGGCGGATCGGGCCGCGCCAGAACCGGCCGACGGTGTCCTCGAAGTCCTGCTCACCTCGTTCGTGATCCAATGACGCGCATGCGCCGCGCCGCGTAGATGGCAGAAGACATCCTCTCCCAGGAGGAAGTCGACGCGCTGCTGCGCGGGGTGAGCGGCGAGGCCGAAGATGCGGCTGCCGAGGCGCCAGCAGCAGGCGGCGTGCAGCCCTACGACATCGGCAGGCAGGAGCGCGTCGTGCGCGGGCGCATGCCCACGCTGGAGCTGGTGCACGAGCGCTTCGCCCGTGCCCTGCGCGGCTCGCTCGCCAACCTGACGCGCCGCAGCGTCGAGATCTCCGTCGCACCGGTGCGGGTGCTGCGCTACAGCGAGTTTCTCCGCAACCTCGCGGTTCCCGCCAACCTCAACCTGGTGCAGGTCAAGCCGCTGCGCGGGACCGGCCTGATGGTGTTCGAGCCGAACCTGGTGTTCCAGGTGATCGACACGCTGTTCGGCGGCCAGGGCAAGCTGCAGTCGCGCATCGAGGGACGCGAGCTGACGCCCACCGAGATGCGCATCGTCACGCGCATGCTCAACCTTGCGTTCGATGCGTACCAGAAAGCCTGGCAGCCGGTGCATCCGGTGACCCTGGAGCACGTGCGCTCGGAAACCAACCCGCAGTTCGTCAACATCGCGGTGCCCAGCGAATCGGTGGTCAGCGTCACGCTCAGCGTCGATCTGGGCGGCGCCGGCGGCGATTTTCACGTTTGTCTGCCCTATGCTATGCTCGAACCGATTCGCACCGTCATCTACAGCAGCGTGCAGGCGGAGCGCGGAGAGGCGGACAGCCGCTGGGTGTCGTTGCTGTCGGCGCAGGTGTATCGCGCCGAGGCGGAGCTGGTGGCCGATCTCGCCCACGCGACCGTGAGCATCGGCCAGCTCATGGCGCTTCAACCCGGGGACGTGGTTGCGCTCGATCTCCCCGAGCTGGTGTCGGCAACCGTCAACGGCGTGCCGGTGCTGGAGTGCCGCTACGGCGTGGTGAGAGGGCAGTACGCGCTGAAAGTCGAGCGCGTGCTGGGCGGGGAGCAAGATGGCGGACAGTGACCTGAAGGGCGACGTCAGCGCTGATCAGTGGGCCTCCGCAATGGCAGATCAGGATTCCGCCGCGCGCGGCAGCAGGCCGCAGCCGAAAGTGTTCTCCGAGCTCACCAGCGACGCGTCTGCAGCGGGCGCTCCGGGCCGGATCGACATGATCCTCGACATCCCGGTCCAGCTCACGGTCGAGCTGGGGCGCACCAAGATCCCGATCCGCGATCTCCTGCAGCTGGTGCAGGGCTCGGTGGTCGAGCTGGACCGGCTCGCCGGCGAGCCCATGGACGTGCTGGTCAACGGCTGCCTCATCGCCCAGGGCGAAGTGGTGGTGGTCAACGACAAGTTCGGCATCCGGCTCACCGACGTCATCGCACCCGACGAGCGACTGCGCCGCCTGAATCGATGAGCCGGCATGCGCAAGCGCTCGGCGCTTGCCGAACGGCATCCTGGCACCTTCTCCTCGGCGCTGCCGCCGCTGCACAGGCGGCCGAGAGCAGCACACCGCCGGCCGTCGCATCTCCTGTCTCCTTCATCAGCCTGCTGCAGGTCCTGTTCGCGCTGTTGATCGTGCTCGGTGCGATCGGCCTGTTCGCCTGGCTGATGCGCCGCTTCGTGCCCGGCCAGGCCGGCGCGGGCGGCGTCCTCAAAGTGGTCGGGGGGGTCATGGTCGGGCCCAAGGAGCGCCTGGTCGTCGTCGAAGTCGGGGACACCTGGCTGCTGCTCGGTGTGGCAGCGAGCAGCGTCACCTTGGTTCACAGCATGCCCAAACCGCTGCAGGCGGCGGAGTTGCAACCGGGCGCGGGCGGCGCGTTTCAGCGTCTACTGGGGCAGGCACTAGGCCGCGCGCGTTCCGAGCGATAGCGATGCGCGCGCAACGACCTTGCTGGTCTGATTCTCTTGCCTGCGCTGGTCGTGGCCTCGCAGCAGGCGCTCGCCCAGGCGGCGCTGCCAGCCGTCACGGCCACGCCCGCGCCCGGAGGCGGTCAGACCTTCACGCTCACGATCCAGACGCTGCTGTTCCTCACTTCGCTCACCTTCCTGCCGGCGATCCTGTTGATGATGACCTCGTTCACTCGCATCATCATCGTGCTGTCGCTGCTGCGTCAGGCGCTGGGCACCGTGCAGGCTCCGCCCAACCAGGTCCTGATCGGCCTGTCGCTGTTCCTCACGTTCTTCGTCATGGCGCCGGTCTTCGAGCAGATGTATCGCGAAGCTTATGTCCCCTTCTCGGAGCGGCGTCTGGGGTTCAACGAGGCCCTGGAGCGCGGCTCGGTGCCGCTCAAGGGCTTCATGCTGCGCCAGACCCGCCAGTCCGATCTGGCGCTGTTCGCCAACATCGCCAAGGCGCCGCCGCTGGCGAGCCCGGACCAGGTGCCCATGAAGATCCTGGTGCCCGCCTACGTGATCAGCGAGCTCAAGACCGCGTTTCAGATCGGGTTCGTGGTGTTCATCCCCTTCCTCATCATCGACCTGGTCGTCTCCAGCGTGCTCATGTCGATGGGTATGATGATGCTGTCGCCGGTGATCATCTCGCTGCCGTTCAAGCTCATGCTGTTCGTGCTGGTGGACGGCTGGAACCTGCTGGTGGGATCGCTGGTGCAGAGCTTCTATACATGAGGCGCGCAGCGCCGTGACGCCCGAAACCGTCATCAACCTCGTCCGGCAGGCCCTCGAGATCACCGTGCTGCTGTCGGCGCCGCTGCTGCTCGCGGCGCTGGCGACCGGCCTGCTGGTCAGCGTGTTCCAGGCCGCTACCCAGATCAACGAGATGACGCTGTCGTTCATTCCCAAGCTGCTGGCGATCTTCGCTGCCGCCGTGCTGGCCGGCCCGTGGATGCTGAGCCTGCTGGTCGACTTCACCCGCCGTCTGTTCTCGGCCATCCCGGGCATGATCGGCTGAGCCACCGGATTGGTGCGTGATCAGCATCAGCTCGCAGCAGTGGTACGCCTGGATCGCTGCGTTCGTCTGGCCGTTCCTGCGCGTGCTCGGGCTGATCCTGGCCGAGCCGGTGATGGGCAATCGCGTGGTACCGGTGACCGTCAAAGTCGGATTTGCGCTCTTCGTCACCCTGGTGGTGGCGCCGCTGCTGCCGCCGATGCCCGCGGCGGAGCCGGCATCGGCGGCGGGTGTGTTGATCGCGATCCAGCAGCTGTTGATCGGGCTGGCCATGGGCTTCACCATCCGCATCGCGCTGACTGCGGCGGAGATGGCCGGCCAGCTCTCGGGCCTGCAGATGGGCCTGGGCTTCGCGGTGTTCTTCGACCCTCAGAGCAGTGCGCAGACGGCTGTGCTGGGACAGTTCGTGGGGCTGTTCGCGATCTTGATCTTCCTCTCCACCAATGGTCATGCACTGGTGCTCACGGCTCTGGCCGACAGCTTTGCGGCGCTGCCGGTCAGCGCGGCGCCGGTTGATCCGCTGGGATTTCGCGTGCTGCTGGACTGGGGGACGGTGATCTTCCACACCGGTCTCACTGTCGCGCTGCCGGTGATTGCAGCGCTGCTGATCGCCAACATCGCGGTCGGCATCATGACTCGTGCCGCCCCGCAGTTGAATCTGTTCGCCGTCGGTTTTCCGATCACGCTGATGACCGGGTTCGTCGCGATGTATTTTGCCGTGCCCTACATGGGGCCGGCCCTGGGGCATTTGTTCGAGCAGGCCGTTCTCGCCATGGGGCGGGTGGTCGAGGCGTTTGCTCCGCACTGAGGGTCACTGCGCCGGCCATGGACCCTTCCCACGGTTTGCAGACACCCTCGGCCTGGGTGGTCCGCTTCGCCGGCCTGATCGCGGCGGGTGGCCGCGTGCTCGACGTTGCCTGCGGACAGGGTCGCCATAGCCGCTACCTCGCTGGCCTGGGCTTGCGGGTGGTGGCGGTGGATCGCGACCCGCAGGCCGTCGCAGCGCTGACCGGCGTGCCGGGCGTGCGGGCGACCCTCGCCGACATCGAAGGCGGCCCGTGGCCTTATGCCGGCGAGCGCTTCGACGCCGTCGTGGTGACCAACTATCTGCACCGTCCGCTGCTGTCGGTGCTGCGCGACAGCCTGCTGCCCGCGGGCGTGCTGATCTACGAAACCTTTGCTGCCGGGAACCAACGCTACGGCCGGCCATCGAACCCGGAATTCCTGCTGGAGCCGGGCGAGTTGCTGGAGCTGTGCCGGGGTCTGCGCGTCATCGCCTACGAAGACGTGTACGTTGAGGACCCCAAGCCGGCCCTGGTACAGCGGGTGTGCGCAGTGCAGGGCGGCACGCCTCAAGGGGCGGGCCGGATGAGTTAGAATCCGCGCTGATTTTTCATCCCGCGCAACCCTCAGTACAAAGGGAGAGAACAATGCTCAGAGGCAGCCTGGTAGCCATCGTCTCACCCATGCAGGAGGACGGCAGCCTCGACCTGGAGGCCTTCGGCCGCCTCATCGACTGGCACATCGCCGAGGGGACGGACGGGATCGTCGTGGTCGGCACCACGGGCGAGTCGCCGACCGTGGATTTCGCCGAGCACACCCTGCTGATCAGGACGGCGATCGGACGTTCTGCCGGGCGCGTGCCGATCATCGCCGGTACCGGCGCCAACTCCACCCGCGAAGCGATCGAGCTGCAGGCCTTCGCCAAGAAGGCCGGGGCAGATCAATGCCTGTCAGTGGTGCCCTACTACAACAGGCCGACCCAGGAAGGGCTGTACCGGCATTTCCAGGCGGTCGCGGAGGCGGTGGACATCCCTATGATCGTCTACAACGTGCCGTCCCGCACCGTGGCCGATCTGCACAACGACACGACGCTGCGCCTGGCGCAGATCCCCAACATCATCGGCGTCAAGGATGCGACCGGCAACCTGGAGCGCGGCGCGGACCTGATCCGGCGCGCACCCAAAGGCTTCGCGATCTACAGCGGCGACGATGCCACCGCGCTGGCGCTCACGCTGATGGGCGGGGACGGGGTCATTTCGGTGACCGCGAACGTCGCTCCGCGCCTGATGCACGAGATGTGCGTCGCCGCTTTCGGCGCCGACCTGAATCGTGCCCGCGCCGCCAACAACCGGCTGCTCGGGCTGCACCGTCACCTGTTCGTAGAAGCCAACCCGATCCCGGTGAAATGGGTGCTCCAGCAGATGGGGCTGATCCGCGGCGGTATCCGCCTGCCGCTGACGCCCTTGTCCTCTTCCTTCCACGACCTGCTGCGCGGAGCCATGGACCAGGCGGGGCTGAGCGTGCCGCAACGCCAGCCAGCGTGACCGCCCGATGCGCGGCGCGGTAGCACATGAGTACGAAGATCGTATGAGGCGCAGATTTGCCCTGATAGGCGTAGTCGCCGCTGCCGCGCTGGTTGTCGGCTGCAAGTCCTCCGTGCTGGAGAACAAGAAAGTCGACTACAAGTCGGCCAAGGAAGCCCGGCCGCTGGAAGTGCCGCCGGACATCGCAGCCCCCGCGACCAGCGATCGCTACGCGCTGCCGGATGCCCCGGCCCGCGCCACGGCTACGTACTCGGAGTACGCGCAGGACAAGCCTACCCGCAATCAGCTGCAGGGCGTGCTGCCGAAGATCGAAAGCGCCCACATCGAACGGGCCGGCAGTCAGCGCTGGCTGGTGGTGAACGAGCCGGTGGAGCAGGTGTGGCCGACCCTGCGCGAGTTCTGGCAGGAGATGGGGTTCATCGTCGCCGTGGACAACCCGCAGGTCGGCGTGATGGCCACCGACTGGGCGGAGAACCGGGCGAAGATTCCGCAGAGCTGGCTCCGCGAAACCCTCGGCAAGGCCCTCGACCAGGCCTACTCGGCGCCCGAGCGCGACCGCTATCGCACGCGCGTGGAACGCAGCGCCGACGGCAAGAGCACCGAGATCTACATCAGCCACCAAGGCGCCTACGAGATGTACGTGAACGACGCCAACATGCGTCAGACCGGCCGCACCGTCTGGCAGCCGCGCCCGCCCGATCCGAACCTGGAGGCCGAGATGCTCACTCGGCTGATGGTCAAGTTCGGGGTCAACCAGCAAGTCGCCACGGCCGAGGTCAGGAGCGCCAAGATCGAGCCGCGTGCCGCCCTCACCAAGGCTGATGGCCAGCCGGTGCTGACGATGAAGGACGACTTCGATCGCAGCTGGCGCCGCGTCGGCCTGACGCTGGACCGCCTCGGCTTCGCCGTGCAGGATCGCGACCGTGCGGCGGGCACGTATTACGTCAAGTACATGAATCCCTCGGACGTGCAGGAGAAGGGCTGGCTGTCGAAGCTGGCGTTCTGGGACAAGGACGATCCGGCGGCCAAGGCGGCGGAGTACCGTATCGCGGTCAAGGAGGCGGCTGCACCGGCCACCGGCTCGCGCGTGAGCGTGCTGTCCGGAGACGGCAAGCCTGAACAATCCGAGGTCGCCACCCGCATCCTCACCGTCCTGCTGGAAGACTTGAAGTAGCCCGGTTGTGCTCGAAAACTTGAGATAACCCGCTTGTGCAGGAAGGTTTGAGATAACCGGTGCGCTTCGCCCTCCTCGGCAGCGGCAGTCAGGGCAACGCGCTTGTCGTCGAGGTGCAGGAGACCCGCCTCCTGCTGGACTGCGGGTTCGGCCTGGGCGAGACCGTGCGCCGCCTCGCCCGGCTGGGGCTGGAACCCGACCAGATTACGGCCGTCCTGGTCACCCACGAGCACGACGACCATCTCGGCGGGGTCGCCCGGCTCGCGCGCAAGTTCGCGCTGCCGGTGTGGGCCACCCCGGGGACGATGCGGGGCGTCGGCGGTTTGCTCGACGGCCTCGAGCTGCATCGCATCGAGGGCTACGCGTGCGTGTGCATCGGGTCCATCGAAGTGCAGCCTTTCCCCGTGCCCCACGACGCGCGCGAGCCGGCTCAATACGTGTTCAGCGACGGCGTCCGCCGTCTGGGCGTCCTCACCGATACCGGCTGCGCTACACCCCACATCCGACGCGTTCTCGACGGCTGCGACGCGCTGGTGCTGGAAGCCAATCACGACCCCGACCTGCTCGAGCGCAGCGACTACCCGCCGGTGCTCAAGCAACGCATCGCCGGGCGCTTCGGGCACCTGGACAACGGCCAGGCTGCCGACCTGGTCACCCAGCTGGACTGCGCGCGGCTGCAGCACATGGTGGCCGCGCACCTGAGCCAGAACAACAATCGCCCCGACCTGGCGCGCGGAGCGCTGGCCGCCGCGCTCGCCTGCACCCCGGACTGGATCAGCGTTGCGGAGCAGGACAGCGGGTTGGATTGGCGTCAAATCAGCTGATGCGCAGTCCCCTATCCATGAACGTGCGGGGGGTGTCGCAAGAGGGCCAGTCAAACCGCAAAGGCGCGAAGGCGCAAAGAACGGCCGCAAAGAGTTGCCATTGAAAACATGGGCTCTTCTTTGCGCATGCTTTGCGTCTTTGCGCCTTTGCGGTTAATCAGTAGACCTATTGCGACACCCCCCATGCTGGCCCACAAAGAAAAAGCCGACCTCGAGGGTCGGCTTTTCCCGTGGTCTTCGAGCGGGCTGTTACGGCTTCTTCTCGCCTTCCGGAGCGGGTGTCGCCGGGGGCGCTGCAGCCGGAGCGGAAGCAGCCTCGGGTGCAGGCGCCACAGGGGCGGGAGCGGGCGGGGGAGGCGGCGCGGCTTCCTCCTTCTTACCGCAAGCGGACAATGTAACGGCCAGGATGGCAGCGGCGATCAGCGCGTGTTTCATCTAGGTTCCTCGGATTGACGTAGGTGTGTAGGGGTCAGCGACTTTGTTATGGGCCGGTGCGGCCGGAACTTGCGCCACGTGCCGACTTAGCCGATAAGCATAGCACATCCGGGCGCTATTTCCAGTGCGGAGCGGCGCTGCCAGCGCCGCTCTAAGCGTATGGCATGCATGCCCGGCGCGCTGTCGCCGAGCAGAGTCACAGCCCTATCGTAGTCGCCGAGACCGCCGGCACCGAGGCCTCCCAGATCTCCTGGAAGCGCTCGAGCAGGCCATGCGCGCCGTGCGCGTCATCCAGCGCCAGCAGCGCGCGCGGCTGATCGTAGTGGAAACGATGCAGGTAGTCGCGCTCGTCGGCGAGCGCAATCGGATCGCACGCACGCTTACCCTGACCCTCGGTCTCGTGAACCGTGACCGCGTGGGAGAACTGCCGCAGCAGGCTCAAGACGCGCGGACAGTCGCGCGCGAGGTTGCCCGCGTCGTGGACCACGACGTACAGCCGGTTTGCCCGGCTGCGCAACAGGAACGCCCGCAGCAGCTCGTGACGGTGCAGGCTGTTGTAGCTGGCACTGAGTTGGCGGTCGAAGATCCGCAGCGTGCGCTGCGGGCGAGCGAGCACAACGTCGATCGCAGCTTCGTAGTCTTGAATGCCGTCCAGGGCCCGGTGCTGCGGTTCGTTCGTCTCCACGAATGCTCCTTCAGTGGCTGCGGCGCACGCCGCGCAGACCCAGGTAGCCAGCCCGATACCATGCGTGCAGCTGGGCGAACAGCCCCGCTGGATCGCCGTCGACCGGCTGCAGGCAACGCGCATCGGCCAGCTCGCGCAGGCGGGCGCGCAGGCGCCGGGAGGGTGCACCGCCAGGATTGGCGAAGACCGTATCGCCGTTGATGAACACGGCGCTGCCGTCGTAGAGCATCTGCGTCTTCAACTCGAGTGCGACTCCGGTGCGTAGCGCTCGCTGCGTGAACGCATGCAAGGACAGGGCCCGGCGCGGCGGCCGGAAGAACACATGCGGCTTGGGTTCGGTGAGGTGCGAGCCCAGGAAACGCGCCACTTCGGCGCGCGACCAGCGGATGCGGGCGAAGCGCTCGACCGTGGCGTGCAGCAGTTCATGGCTGAGCTTGGCCGGGTGCGTGGCCGGCTGCAGATCCGGATCGGCATACCGGCCGGCCAGGGCTAGCCGATCCTGCAGATGGGCGAGAAACGCGGCGGCGAGCTCCTGCCAGGCCGGCGTCCGGAAGCCGACGGAATAGGTCATGCACTCGTCTTCGGCGACACCGTCATGGGCGCAGGCCGGCGGGAGGTAGAGCATGTCGCCGGCGTGCAGTGTCCATTCCTGCTGCGGACGGAAGTCGGCGAGCAGCTTGAGCGGCGCGTCGGCAACCAGGGCCAGATCGCGCTGGTTGCTGATGCGCCAGCGGCGGCGCCCCAGGCCTTGCAGCAGGAACACGTCGTAGGAGTCGAAGTGCGGGCCGACTCCGCCGCCGGCCGGGGCGTAGCTCACCATCAGGTCGTCGAGGCGGGCGTAGGGAATGAAGGCGAAGCGCTGCAGCAGCTCGCGGCCCTGCGCCAGGAAGTGATTGACGTCCTGCACCAGCAGCGTCCAGCCGCGCGCCGGCAAGCGGCGGAAGAAGCGTGGCGTGAACGGGCCATGCTGCACTTCCCAATGCTGTGCGCGCCGGATCACGACCCGCGATTCCACTTCGTCGCGGCAGGCGAGCGCCATCAACTCGCCTGGGGACAGCAGACCGGTGAAGCCGCCGATGGCGCCGCGCACGAGCAGCGGGCGCTTCTGCCAGTGGTGGTCCAGGAAACGGCTGGGCGTGAGCCCGCCTAGCAATGCAGTCGGTCGATCATGCAGCTTCATGCGCTGATTATATGCAGCGGTCCAACGGCAATTGCGTGTCAGGGGCGATTTGCGTGTCAAGGTGCAACTTGCGTGTCAAGCAAATCGGTTAGAATCATCCGCGCCCCCGCAACGCCAAGCGCGCCACCGACCGAACACAGGTATGTTGAAAGCAGGCGATCCCGCCCCGGCGTTCGAGCTGCCGGATTCGGAGATGGAACTGGTCAGCCTGTCCCGGTTCAAAGGCTCGAAGACCGTCGTCCTGTACTTCTATCCGAAAGACGACACGCCGGGCTGCACGCTGGAGGCCATCGACTTCAGCGAGCTGGAAGATGCGTTCAGCGGCCTGAACGCCGTGGTGCTCGGTGTGAGCATGGACGACTGCATGAGCCACGGGACGTTTCGCGACAAGCACGGCATCAGCGTGGAGCTGCTCGCGGACACCGAGGGCGACGTGTGCCGCAGCTATGACGTTCTCCAGCACAAGGAAGTGGAAGGCAAGCGCCGGACCGGCATCCAGCGCTCGACCTTCGTGATCGACTCCAGCGGCGTGGTGCGCCACGCGCTCTACGGCGTGGCTCCGCGCGGCCACGCGGCAGAAGTTCTGAACTTGTTGAAAAGGATGGCTTGAACGTGCAGATCGGAAAGAACACGGTGGTCTCGCTGACCTACCAGCTGAGTGGCTCGGAGGGCAACACGATCGAGCAGGCCGACCAGCCCTTGACCTACCTGCACGGCGGCTACGACGGCATCTTCCCGCGGGTGGAGCAGGCGCTGGAGGGAAGGGAGGTGGGCTACGCGTGTGAGGTGCAGCTTACGCCGGAGGACGCGTTCGGAGAATACGAGGAAGAACTGGTGCGGATCGAGCCGCGCAAGGTGTTCCCGCCGAACCTCAAGGTGGGCATGCAGTTCGAGGGCAGCTCGGAGGAATCCGGCGAGTCACGCATCTACACGGTGACCGATATCGCCGAGGACAAGGTGGTCGTGGACGGGAATCATCCTCTCGCCGGGCAGACCGTGGTGTTCTCGTGCACGGTCACCGAAGTGCGCGCCGCCAGCGCGGAAGAGCTCGCCCATGGCCATGTGCACGGCGCCCACGGCCATCATCACTAGGCATCAGAGCTTCACCGCAAAGGCGCGAAGGCGCAAGGTAAGTCCCCTACGTGGCGGCGCAATTGTCGCAGTGAAAGCGTACCGGGACGTTGGCCCGCGGGTGAGGCGACAATTTGGTCGCTTCAAGCTCGGCCGCATTGAAAGTTTTTGCTGGAGCTTTGCGGCTCCTTTGCGTCTTTGCGCCTTTGCGGTCCTCGCCTAACTAGGCTTTAAGCCACCGGCGTCGTATCAGCCGCGGCAGCGGCTTCACCCTTCGCACTCAGCTTGCGCGAGTTGCGGTCGTCGCGGAACACGATCGGCTTGACGTTGGCCGGCAAGGCCGGTTTCTGCGCCTTGGCCACCACCTCCGTAACGAGGTTGTGGTGCGGTGACAGGTCGCAGACCGGATCGGTGTTGGTCGCATCGCCCGTGAGCATGAAGGCCTGGCAGCGGCAGCCGCCCAGGTCCTTTTCTTTCTCCGGACAGGTGCGGCACGGCTCCTTCATCCAGCCGTCGCCCCGATAGGCGTTGAAGCCGGGCGACTCTTCCCAGATCCAGCGCAGGTCGTGATCGCGCACGTTGGGGAAGGTGAGTCCCGGCAGCATGCGCGCCTCGTGGCACGGCAAGCGCCAGTCCGTCGGCGGTGATGTTGAGGAACGTGGTTGCCCCAGCCGTTCATGCACTTCTTCGGCCGGTTGGCGTAGTAGTCGGGAACGACGAAGTAGAGCTTCATCTTGTTGCCGACGCGGGCGCGGAACTGGTTGGTGATCTCCTCGGCCCGCACCAGCTGTTCGTGGCTCGGCAGCAGCTGGTCGCGATTCACCAGCGCCCAGGCGTAGTACTGCGTGTTGGCGAGCTCGACGTGCTCGGCGCCCATCGCCTCGGCCATCTCCAGGATCTGCTGGATATGGTCGATGTTCATCCGGTGCAGCACGACGTTGAGCACCATTGGGTAGTCGTACTGCTTGATGAGCTTGGCGACCTTCGACTTCAGCTCGAAGGTCTTGGTGCTGGACAGGAAATCGTTCATCTCCCGCGTCGAGTCCTGGAACGAGAGCTGGATCTGGCCTAGTCCTCCTTCCTTGAACGCGGCGATGCGCTTCTCGGTCAGCCCGATGCCGGAGGTGATGAGGTTGACGTAGTAGCCGAGCCGGCTCGCTTCCGCGGCCATGATCTCAACATCGTCGCGCATCAGCGGCTCGCCGCCCGAGAGGCCCAGCTGCACGGCGCCCAGCTCGCGGGCCTGGCGCAACGCGCGCAGCCACTCTTCGGTGGTCAGTTCCGGGCCGTACTGCGTGTAGTCCGTCGGGTTGTAGCAGAACACGCAGTGCAACGGGCACTTGTACGTGATCTCGGCGTTGACCCAGAGCGGATTACCGATTTTCCTTGGTTCGGATCCAGCCTTTTCCATGGGCGATCTCCAAAAATTCCATCACGTCGCCGCGCAGGTCGACTCCGGGGAAGGCCGTTTCCAGTTCCTGCACGATCTGCTCCGCGCTGCGGGTCCCGTCCAGGCGTTTCATGATCTCGCCGGCGCTGCCCGGCAGCTTGACCATGCCTTCGGGATAGAGCAGGACGAACGACTGCTGGGCCTCCTCCCATTGGAAGCGGTATTGACGATGTAGTTCCAGCGGCGTCCCGAGCGGAAGAGGAAGGCGTTCGCTCACGCAGGCTCCTTCAGCGCTTGGGGCCCATGCCCAGGTTGACCTGCATCGAGTCGAGCATCGACCACAGCACGTCGAGCTTGAACTGCAAGATGTCGAGCGCGCGCTCCTGCTGCTCGCGGGTACGGTAGTGGTCGAGCGTGAAGTTGAGCGCGAACTGGACGTCGCGGCGCGCCTCGGCCAGGCGCTTACGGAAGTAGAAGTACCCGTCCTTGTCGATCCACGGGTAGTGCTCCGGCCAGGTGTCCAGGCGCTTCTGGTGGATCTCGGGCGCGAACAGCTCGGTGAGCGAAGAGGTGACAGCCTCCTGCCAGGGGCGGGTGCGCCCGAAGTTGATGTAGGCGTCCACCGCGAAGCGCACGCCCGGCAGCACGTGCTTGAGCGAGGTGACGTCTTCGCGCTTGAGCCCGACTGCTTCGGCGAGACGCAGCCAGGCTTCGATACCGCCCTCGTCGCCACGCTGGCCGTCGTGGTCGATGATGCGCTGGATCCACTCGCGCCGCACGTCCCGGTCCGGGCAGTTGGACATGATCGCCGCGTCCTTCAGCGGAATCGCGGTCTGGTAATAGAAGCGATTGATCACCCAGCCCTGAACTTGCTCCTTGGTGCAGCCCCCGCCGTTCATGGCGATGTGGAACGGGTGATAGATGTGATAGCGGCTGCCCTTGGCGCGCAGCTGTGCCTCGAATTCCTCGCGGGTCCAGGGCTTCTCACCCCCGCGTTGTACGTTTTCTGGTGCGCCCATGGCGCTCTCCTTGGAAGCTCTTTACAGCTCGATGTCCATGCCGTCGTAGGCGACTTCGATCCCCGCGCGCGCCAGCTGCGCGCGCTCGGGCGAATCCTCATTCAGGATGGGATTGGTGTTGTTGATGTGGATCAAGATTTTGCGCTTGGCTTTGAGCGGCTGCAGCACGCTGATCATGCCGCCCTCGCCGGACTGCGGCAGGTGGCCGATGTCGCGCGCGCGCTTGCTGGAGATGCCCAGGCCCACCATCTCGTCGTCGGTCCAGAAGGTCCCGTCCACCATCACCGCGTCGGCCTGAGCGAGCAACGGCTGCAGGTGCGGCTCGATTTCGCCCAGCCCGGGAGCATAGAACACCTGGTGGCCGGTGCGCGTATCGGTGATGCGCATGCCGATGTTGTCGCCCTCGTGCGGGTTGTCGCGATGCGGGGAGTAGGGCGGCGCCTTGCTCTTGAGCGCCACGCTGGTGAAGCGCAGATGCTCGATGCCGTCGACCGCGAAGTCGTTGCCGGGCTCGATCGGGAGGCGATGCCAGTTGACGCGGCAGTAGTGATTCAGGATGTGGAACAGCGGATTGCCGGTGGTCAGATCCTCGTGGACCATGTCGGTGCACCAGATCTCCAGCGGCTTGCCCTCGCGCAGCATCAGCAGGCCGGTGGTGTGGTCGATCTGGCCGTCGACCAGGACGATGGCGCGGATGCCGGTGTCGCGGATCCCGCGGCCGGGCTGCAGGGCGGGGAAGCCCTTGATCTGGGCGAGCACGTCGGGCGAGGCGTTGAACAGCACCCAGTCGACGCCGTTGCTCGACACCGCGATCGAGGATTGCGTGCGGGGCAGCGGCGCGAATGCTGCCCTTGCGCACACCGTCGCAATTACGGCAGTTGCAGTTCCATTGCGGGAAACCGCCGCCCGCTGCAGCTCCGAGGACGCGAATGCGCATGAGTCAGGTTTTGTGTAGCCCAATAACGACGAAAGCCCCAGCGATCGGGGCTTTCGTCCCAACCGCGCTGGTGCTTAGCGGTTGTAGATGTACATCGTCACTTCGAAGCCGAAGCGCATTTCGGTGAATTCAGGCTTGGTCCACATAGTCTTCTCCAGAAAAGATATGGGTTATCATTTGCGATTGCGGTCGATGCCGCTGGCCACGATCGCCTCGAGGGAGCCGGTTGCTTGACCTCGAGCCACCTGCACCGGCCCAAAGTACAAACCAATCAACCGCGCTCTCACGTATTGTCCGTGACGGCCGTGCGGGGTTCACACAGCAATATCAGCAATTGCGGCTCATGATTTTCATGAGATTGTGACACGCAGGCGGGGGCTGCTGTGTCTATCAGCTATCCCGGCAAACTGCCGAAATTGAATCTGTACCCCGTGTGCGCAGTCCATGCCATGAACACTTCAACCGTTGCACATCGTGTCGACCGCCACCACTGCCATTGATCCCTTCTTCCCGAACGGCTCGCTGCAGCCGTGGTACCAGGAACGGCCCCTGGTGGTGGCGTTCGTGGTGTCGGTCTTGCTGCACGCATTGGCACTCCTGTTCCTGCCGGGCCTGCGGCCGCAGTTGCCTGAGGAGAAGACGCTGACGGTGGAGCTGGCCCCGGCGCAGCTCGAGCCAGCTCCGACGCCGGCCCGCGAGCCGGAGACGCGCAAGCCGGCGCCCAAGCCTGTCGCACCGCAGCGTCCGCAGCTTGTACAGCGGGCCACTCCCACGCCGCAACCGCAGCAGCGACGGCCTGAACCCCAGCCTCAGCCGGTGCCGATACAGGCGACACCGCAAATCACTGCGCCGCCCACGCAGCCGGTGGAGCCGGTCGCACGCGTGGAGCGCCCGGAACTGCGGCAGGAGCCGAGGGTGCAGCCGCAGGCGCGTCCGGCGCCACGACCGGAACAGCCACCGGTCCAGCGTTCTGAGCCGCGCATCGAGCCGCGGCGCGACGTGCCCGTTGCCGCGCCCCAGCCCCGGCCGGAGATTGCGCCTCCCGTAGAGCGCTCCACACCCAAGATCGAACCGCGCGCTGAACCACGGCCGGAGGTGCGTCCGGAGCCACGCATCCAGCCTCAGATTCAGCAGCAGGTGATGGCGGTCCCCACGCCCCCGAATGCTCGTCCTGACCTGCAGGCTGAGCCACCCCGGCCGGAGCCGCGGGCCGAGACCTCCAGGGTGCAGCCACGCCTCGAGCCGAGCCCACAGGCCCGCCCCGAGCCACGCCCGCAACCACAGGTGAGTCCAGTGGCGCCGCCGGTTGCGCGTACCGAGCCGCAAATTGAGAACCGGCGGCCAGAGCCGCGCGTCGATGTCGCGCGCGCTGAGCCACGCGTCGAGCCGCAGCCCCAGGTGCGTCCCGAGCCGCGCCCGCAGCAGCCGGTCAGCCCTGCAGCGGCGCCTGTCGCGCGCGCGGAGCCGCGCGTCGAACCGACGCGGGAGGCGCCTTCTGTCGGAGTACCCAGTCAACCGAAGGCCGAGGTGACCCCGGTACCGCGCGCAGAGCCGACGATCCAGCCGCGCCCTGCCGCTGCCCCGGTCCAGCCGGTGCAGCGTTCACAGGCCGCTGTTGCGCCGCCGACCGCGGAACCGGCGCCGGTGGAAGCGGCTCCCGGGCCCCCCCGTCCTGTTACCGCCCCGGTGTCGGCGGCCCCGCCGGCGCCGCCACTCAGACCCAGCGTTCCGAAAGAGCGACCCAACAACGATGCGGACGCCATCTCACGCTTTGCACTGGAGATCCAGTCGCGCGTGGGGCGCCTCGTGAAGGATCGCGGTGACGCCGCGTATCCACGGCTGGCGCGCGATCGGCGCTGGGAAGGTACCAGCCACGTGCGCGTGGAGTTCATGCCCGGCGGCAAGGTCAAGAGCATCGCGGTCAACACCAGCAGCGGCTATGCGGTGCTGGACCAGCGCGCGCTCGAGATGGTGAAGGAAGTCATGCCGAAGGTACCCGACGAGCTGCGCGACCGCGAGTTCTCGGTGCGCTTCCCGATCGTGTTCAAGCTGGTGGAAAAGCGCTAGCCAGCAACCCCGACGATGGAAGACCTCTATCCGCCGATTGAGCCGGCGCAAAGCGGATGGCTCGAGGTTGGAGACGGTCACCGCCTGTACTTCGAGGTGTGCGGCAACCAGCAGGGCGCGCCGGTCCTGTTCCTGCACGGTGGCCCCGGCAGCAGTACCAATCCCGGTCACCGCCGCTTCTTCGACCCGTCCTTCTATCGCATCGTCCTGTTCGATCAGCGCGGCTGCGGCCGGTCGACGCCGAGTGGCGAGATCCGCGCCAATACGACCGCGGACTTGCTGGAAGACATCGAGCGCCTGCGCCAGCACCTGGGCGTGGAGCGCTGGCTGTTGTTCGGCGGATCGTGGGGGAGCACGCTGGCGTTGGCTTACGCTCAGGCGCATCCGCAGCGCGTGCGCGGCCTGGTCCTGCGCGGGGTGTTCTTGGCCACGGACGCCGAGGTGGCGTGGTTCGTCGAGGGGCTCCGACACTTCCTGCCGGAGGCGTGGGAGGCGCTCACGCGTGGCGTCCCGCAGCCGAGTTGTGAAGGCCTGATCGCGCACTACCACGAGGCGGTCGTACGCGGGGACATGTCGGCGGCGCAGCGCTGGAACGCGTACGAGAATGCGACGATGGCCGTGGGCGAGGCGGGATCGAGCGCGGCCGCGCCGCCCAGCCCCGAGTTGCTCGCGCGCGTGCGCGTGCAGCTGCACTACCTGGCCTCTCACTGCTTCCTCGAGCCCGACCAGTTGATGCGCGACTTGTCCCGCATCACGCACCTGGCCGCCGTCATCGTGCAGGGCCGCCGCGATCTGGCCTGCCCACCGGTCACGGCGTACACTCTGGCGCAAGCGTGGCCGGCAGCGCACTGGTGGATGGTGGAGGAGGCCGGCCACTCGGCCATGCACCCGGCGCTGCGCGCGGCGCTGGTACGTGCGACCGAAGAGTTCAAGGCCGTTCTGCGCCCTCCGTCATGAGCCTGCGGGTCCGTCTCAACCTGATCATCACCGCGCTGATCGCGCTGTTCACCCTGGTGACCGGCAAGATCATCGTCGACGATATGCGCAACTCCATCCGCGAAGAGATCGAAGCGGGCACGCGCGTGACCATGCAGCTGTTGACCGCCGTGCTCTATGAAAGCGATCTCGCACGCCAGCGCACCGGGCGCGAGCACGTGCTGCTGCCGTTCCTGGAGAATCTGGGGCGGGTGCGAGCGCATGAGATCGCCTTTTACGACGCCGCGGGCGGGCTGGTGTACCGCTCGCCTCCACCGGTCTACAAGGCCGGACGCGCAGCGCCCGCCTGGTTCACGCGCGTGGTTGGACCCGCACTGCCCGAAGTCGAGCTGAAGACCGGCGAGGGCCGCGTGTTGATCACGCCGGATCCCTCGCGCGCCATCCTGGATGCGTGGGACGACTTGAGCCGCCTCGCGTGGCTGCTGGTCGGATTCCTGCTGGTCCTCAATCTCGCAGTATTCTTTCTGCTTGGGCGCTCGCTGCGGCCGGTGCGCACGATTCTGTCCGGCCTGTCGCAGATGGAGCAAGGACGCTACCATGTGCGCCTGCCGGCGTTCGCCTTGCCGGAGTTCGACTCGATCGGTCAGACTTTCAACCGCATGGCCGACGCGCTGGAGGAGAGCCATGCAGAAAACCAGCGGCTCGCGCTGGTGACCAAGCAGTCCAGCGACGCCATCATGATCCACGATCTGGAGGGCAACATCTCGTTCTGGAACCCGGCCGCGGAGCGCCTGTTCGGTTATCGGGCGGAGGCGATCGTGGGGCGGTCGGCACGCCTGCTCACGCCGCCGGACCTGGAAGCCGAGCTGTCGGAGAATCTGGCGACCATTCAGGCCGGCGCGGTGATCGAGAACCTGGAGACGCGGCGAGTCGCGCAAGACGGCCGTGTCGTGGAGGTCGCGCTGTCGGCGGCGCCGCTGGTCGATCCGGCCAGCAGCGAGGTGATCGGCGAGATCTGCAGCATGCGCGACATCACCGAGCACAAGCGCGCGCAGCAAACGGAAGCCGAGCTGGAGCAGAATCGCCGCTTCACCCAGGTGATCCAGACCCGGCTGGAGGAGGAGCGGCGGGTGATCGCGCGCGAGCTGCACGACGAGATGGGCCAGAGCGTGACGGCGATCCGCACGATCGGCGCCGCCATCGCCAACCGCACCGAGGGCAGCGACCCGCAGATCCATGCCAACGCCCGCACCATCGTGCAGGTGGCGGGGCACCTGTACGACGTGGTGCACGGCATCATCCGCCAGCTGCGGCCCAGCGCGCTGGACCATCTCGGCCTGCAGGATGCGCTGGAGGGCTGGGTCGAGACGTGGCGCACCCGCTATCCGGACGTCGCCGTGGACTTGACCCTGGAGGGCGAGCTGAGCGGTCTCGGCGAGACGGTGAACATCACCGTCTACCGGATCGTCCAGGAGTGCCTGACCAACGTGGTCCGGCATGCGGGCGCGAATCGCGCTCAGATCAGCGTGCGGCGCACGGCCGAAGCGCTCGAGGTGCTCGTGCGCGACAACGGTCGCGGCCTGGGCGAGCGCAACGCCAACGAAGCGGCCCGTTTCGGCCTGATGGGCATGCGTGAGCGCGTCCAGGCCCTGCACGGCGAGTTCGAGCTGCTCACGCAGCCGGGTGCCGGGCTGAGCGTGCGGGCTCGGATCCCGCTCGTCGAGGCCGGGTCCGCGCAACCCGCTGCCGCGCACTGATGGGGCTGAGCGGTGGGTGAGCGGGCCATCCGGGTGATGCTGGTGGACGACCATGCCGTGGTCAGGATGGGCTTTCGCCTCCTGCTGCAGGGCACCCCCGACATCGAGGTGGCGGCGGAGGCGGACAGCGGGGAGGAAGCGGTCCGGCAGTTCCCGGAGGTACAGCCGGACGTGGTGGTGATGGACATCTCCATGCCCGGTATCGGCGGGCTCGAGGCGATCGGCCGCATCCTGGCACGCCAGCCGGCGGCGCGTGTGCTGGTTCTGTCCGCGCATGAGGACGCGATGCACGCGCGGCGGGTGCTCAAGGCGGGAGCGGCCGGATACCTCACCAAACGCAGCGCCGCGGAGGCACTGATTCAGGCGATCCGTCAGGTCGCCCAGGGCAAGACGTTCCTCGAAGGCAGCATCGCTCAGCAGCTCGCCATGCAGCAGCTCTCCGGTGAGCAAGGCCCGGTGGATATGCTGAGCGAAAAGGAGTTCAAAGTCTTTCTGGCGCTGGCCGAAGGACAGTCGGTGGCGGAAATTGCCGAGGTCATGTCGCTGAGCCCGCGCACCATCGGCACCCATCTGTACAACATCAAGCAGAAGCTGGGCGCCTCGAACCAGGCCGAACTGGCGATCATCGCCATCCGTGCCGGTCTGGTTCACCCGTGAATAGCGCCTGCCGGCGCGCGGTTGCTGCGCCGCAATGTCAGCAAACAGGCGCGGATCTCATGAAAATCATGAGGCACGAATCAGCGATTTGCGCTGGCCGCCACGCCTGCCGATCTGGAGAATGACCCCTGAAGCAAAGCAACACCCCCGATCCGAGGACTGTTGTTTACCCCTACCAATGAGGAGAGACGCTATGTGGACCAAGCCTGAATTCACCGAAATGCGCTTCGGCTTCGAAGTGACGATGTACATCTACAACCGCTAACCGCGGACTGTAGTGACCAGAAGGGCTGCCGCAGGCAGCCCTTTTTGTTTGTCCGTGCGGGGATCTGCTGCTGCTCCAGACGCGCGGCCGCCGCTCGCGTCGTCAACGAGGGCAGCCTGCGACGCCGCACAGACAGTTTGCTACGATAGCGCACGGACAACCCGCACAGGGCTCGATTCCATATGGACAACAAGACGGAGCGCGGAGCGCTACCACAACTTCGCCATCTTCCTGCACTGGCTGCTCGCGATCGGTGTCTTCGTGATGATCGGCCTGGGCTGGTATATGACCGGCATCCCCAAGGGAACCCCCGATCGCGCCTTCTGGTTCAACCTGCACAAGTCGATCGGCGTCACGCTCGGGGTGCTGGTGCTGATCCGCGTGTGGTGGCGGCTGACCCACAAACCGCCGGCGCTTCCCGCGTCCATGCCAAGCTGGGAGGTGACCGCTGCCAAGATCAGTCACCGCCTGCTGTATGCCTGTCTGATCATCATGCCGGTGGTTGGCTTCGTCGGCTCCAACTTCACCAAGTACGGCGTCAAGTATTTCGGCATCCCGATCGGGCCGTTCTTCGCAGAGAACCAGGCGGTGCGCGATGCGCTGGCGGAAGTGCACGAAATCACCTCGTATGTGCTGGTCGCGGCGATCGTCGTTCATGTCCTCGCCGCATTCAAGCACCTGGTCCTCGACAAGGACCGCGTCTTCGAACGCATGCTGCCGGGCAGATAAAGAGACCGGCGCACCCGCCTAGCCGGGTGCGGGGGAGGCGGAATCTCCAGCCGGGTCGGCGTCCCGCGGGAAAACCACGATGTGGTCGGTTTCGAGCCGCACCCCGATGGCCTGCCCGATCGGGTGGTTGTGATGGCTGGGCACCAGCGAGAGCACTTCCGACCCGCTGGGCAAGGCGCAGCACGTACAGGATATCCGCGCCGCGGAACGCCTTGCTCAGCACCTGCGCCTGCAACCGGCTGGAATCGTCGTGCACGACGTCGTCCGGGCGCAGCAGCACGTCGACCAGCAACGGCCGCTCCGAGTGCTTGCCACCGCCGTTCGCGAACGTAACCTCGCCGGTCAGCACGCCCAGCTCGAGCTCGACCTGATCGGCCGCCGTCACGCGCCCCGGCACGAGCCTGCCCTGGCCGACAAAGTCGGCCACGAAACGGTTGCCGGGACGGTGGTAGAGGTTGTAGGCCGTGTCGTACTGTGCGATGCGCCCTGCCTGCATGACGCCGATGCGGTCGGCGAAGGCGAACGCCTCGTGCTGATCGTGCGTCACCAGCACGGCCGTCGCGCCCTGCGACTTGAGCAGGTTGCGCACTTCCACCGCCAGGCGCTCGCGCAGGTCCACGTCGAGGTTGGAGAACGGCTCGTCCAGGAGCAGGAGGCGAGGGCGCGGTGCGAGCGCACGGGCCAGCGCCACCCGCTGCTGCTGTCCTCCCGACAGCTCGTGCGGGTACTTGGCGGCGCAGTCTTCCAGCCCGACCGCTGTCAGCAGCTCGCTGACACGCAGGTCCCGGGCCGCGCGCGCAAGGTGAGTCAGGCCGAAGCCGACGTTGCCGGCGACACTGAGATGCGGAAACAGTGCGTAGTCCTGGAATACCATGCCGATGCGGCGCTGCTCGGGCGGCAGCTGGAAGCCGGGCCGGCTCACCACCTGGCCGTCGAGCAGGATCTCGCCGCCCGTCACGGGCTCGAAGCCTGCCACACAACGCAGCAGCGTGGTCTTGCCGCAGCCACTGGGCCCCAGCAGGCAGGCGATGTCACCGGCGGACAGCGCGAAGGACAGCGCATCGCAGACGCGCTGCTGGCCGTAGGAATGAGTGAGATCGCGCACCTCGAGCAGCGGCGCGCCGGAGCTGGGCGGTTGCATTTGAGGACGCAAGTATAGCGGCGCGGCGCGCGACTTCAGGTCCCGGCTAGAATACGCGGGCATTCGCCGCAGTGCCGTTCCGCAGAGTGGCGGCAGGGCTGCAGCCTCGACGACTCTCTCTTGACTCCTTCCGATAGCTTGCTGATCGCCCCCGCTCCGGTGCGTGTGACTGCACGCGGACTGGGCACCGCGGCGGTGCTCGTCGCCGCGGTGCTCGCTCTCCCGGTGGCCGGGCTCGTCCTCGGTGCGCTGGCACCCGGCGTCTCCGGCGTCTGGTCGCACCTGCTGCACTCCGTCCTGCCACGCTACGTCGCCAACAGCGTGGTCCTGGCCGTGTCTGTAGCTGTCGGTTCAGCGGTCCTCGGCACCGCGTGCGCGTGGCTCATCGCTGCGTTCGAGTTTCCGGGCCGGCGCTGGCTGGCGTGGGCGCTGGTGCTGCCGCTCGCCATGCCTGCGTACGTGGTCGCCTACGCCTACACCGATCTGCTGCAGTTCAGCGGTCCGGTGCAAACCTGGGTGCGCGAGGTGACCGGCTGGCGCGCCCGTGACTACTGGTTCCCGGAGATTCGCTCGCTGCCCGGTGCGGCGTGTCTGCTCGTGCTGGTGCTCTATCCCTACGTGTACCTGCCGGTCCGTGCGGCCTTCGCCGAGCGCTCGCCCAACCTCCTGCATGCTGCGCGGCTGTCTGGCCTGAGCGGCTGGCGGGCGTTCCTGCGTGTGGCGTTGCCGCTGACCCGACCGGCGCTCGCAGCCGGAGTAGCACTGGTGGGGATGGAGACGCTGGCCGACTATGGGGTGGTGTCGTACTTCGCGGTGGAGACGCTGACCACAGGCGTGTTCAAAGCCTGGTTCAGTCTCGGCGACAGTGCGGCTGCGTCGCAGCTCTCGCTCATGCTGCTGGGTGTCGTGATCCTCATCCTGTGGCTGGAGCGCGCATCGCGAGGGCGCGCGCGCTTTCACGGCGCCGGCATTGCCAGCGCGCCGCCTCGCAATCTCGCGGGCCTGAAGGGGTGGAGTGCGGCGCTGGCTTGCCTGGTCCCGGCGGTGCTGGGGTTCTTCCTGCCGGTCGCGATTCTGCTGCACCTTGCATGGCAGGAAACCACCCTCGGTGCGCTTGGCCGCTATGCCGGTCTGGTTGCAAACAGCTTCAAGGCGGCGGGGCTGGCGGCTGGCCTGGCGGTCATCGCGGCGCTCGTCCTTGCCTACGCGGCGCGCTTGCAGCCCCGCGCTGCGGTGGTCTTCAGCGTACGCTTGGCGGGCCTCGGCTATGCGGTGCCAGGAGCGGTCCTGGCGGTGGCGACCCTGGTGCCGCTGGCGCGCTTCGACAATGCGCTCGATGCATTCGTGCACACGCATTGGGGCGTGAAGACCGGACTGCTGCTGACTGGCAGCATCGCTGCTCTGGTGTATGCGTATGTCGTGCGCTTCCTGGCGCTGGCGCTGAGCAACGTCGAGGCCGGTCTGGCCCGCATCACCCCGGCCATGGACGAGGCCGCGCGCACGCTCGGCTGCAGTCCGATCGGTGCGGCCGCGCGCGTGCATGCGCCGCTGCTGATTCGGGGACTGCTGATCGGCGCGTTGCTGGTATTCGTGGATGCGTTGAAAGAGCTGCCCGCGACGCTGGTGCTGCGGCCGTTCGACTTCGACACGCTGGCGACCCACGCCTACAACCTGGCGAAGGACGAGCGACTCGGCGAGGCCGCGTTGCCCAGCCTCACGATCGTGCTGGTGGGCCTGCTGCCGGTGCTGCTGGTTTCGAAGGTGCTCGCAGCGAACCGCGCGTCGCGCTGAGCAGTCCTCGGGCCCGCGCCTACTTCCAGCCGACGCGATCGACGATGCGCTGAGCCGCCGCCAGGTTCTTGCCGAGCTGCGCGGCGTTCAAGGGATCGGCTTTGAACGTTCCCAGGGAAGCGAGCTCGGGGTTCTTGGCCGCAGCGGTCTTGACCACCGGCCACTCGTTGTTGCCGGTGGCGAAGTAGGCCTGGGCGGCGTCGCTCGCCAGGTATTCCAGGAAGCGGACCGCGTTTTCGCGGTTGGGGGCGTTGCGCATCAGCCCTCCGCCCGAGATGTTCATATGCGTGCCGTAGCCCTTCTGGTCGGGCCACACCAGGCCCACCTGCGCGGCCACGGCTCGTTCCTCGGGCTTGGCCGAGCGCATCAGGCGCACCAGGTAGTAGCTGTTGGTGAGTGCGATGCCGCATTCGCCGGCCGCCACGGCCTTGATCTGGTCGGTGTCGCCTCCGCGCGGCGGGCGCGCAAAGTTGGCGACCACGCCGCGCGCCCACTCCTCGGTCTTCTGCTCGCCGTGATGCTCGATCATCGCGCTCACCAGCGCGAGCATGTAGGGATGCGAGCCCGGGCGCGTGCAGACCTTGCCCTTGTTCCTCGGGTCCGCCAGGCTCTCGTAGCTCGGCACATCCTGCGGCTTCACCGCCGCCTTGTCATAGACGATGACGCGCGCGCGGCTGGAAAACCCGAACCACATCCCGTCGGGATCGCGAAACTCGGGCGCGATGCGCTGCTCGAGGACCTTCGAGCGCACCGGCGCGAACAGGCCCAGCTGCTCGGCGCGCGCCAGACGCGCTGCATCCACGATCAACAACACGTCGGCCGGGCTGTTGGCGCCCTCGTTGCGGATCCGCTCCAGGAGTGCGTCGTCGCCAGCCTCGATGCGATTGATCTCGATGCCGGTGGCTTTGGTGAAGTTCGTGTACAGCGCTTCGTCGGTGTCGTAGTGGCGGGCGGAGTACAGATTGACCACCTGGTCCTGCACGGACCTGGCCGGCTGGGACGAGGTGACCACGAGCGCGAGCAGCGCCAGCCGGGCGTAGCGCAAGGGTGCGTGGGTTGGTTTGGAGCTTGCCGTCATGCGCGGTTGGTGTGGCCACGGAGGTAGAAATAGCCGCCCACGATCAAGAGCACCAGAACGACCTGCAGGGCGATGCCCTGAAGATTCGGATAGATGCCCAGCAGCGGGATGGTGGGGAGGTCGATCGGCGAGGCGGGCAGCCGCCCGGCGGCCTGCAGCGCCGCGATGCCCTGGCCCGCAAATACCACCGCCATGACGGCGATGAACAGCGAGCTGACACCGAAGAAGAGCGACAGCGGCAGCCGGATCGACAACCGGATGATGAGCCACGCGAGCACGATCAGGCCGACCACGCCGGTGGCGAAACCGGCCAGCACGCCGCTGCGGCCTGCGGCGTCCGATTGCAGCCACAGCGCCTGATAGAACAGCACGGTCTCGAACGCTTCGCGGTACACCGCCAGGAAGGACACCAGTGCGATGCCCCACCAGTTGCTGGTGCTGCGCTCGATCTGGGTCTTGATGAAGGCGCTCCACTTCTGCGCGCTGGACTTGCTGTGCAGCCAGAAGCCGACGTACAGGAGCACCGCCGAAGACAGTAGGGCGGTGACGCCTTCGGTGACCTCGCGCTGCGCGCCGCTGATGCTGATGATCTGGCTGGACACGGTCCAGGTCACCGCGCCGAGCAGCAATGCGGCGATCCAGCCACCGTGCAGCCACACCAGGCCATCGCGGCGGCCGGTCTTGATCAGAAACGCGGCCATTGCCGCGACCACCAGAAGCGCTTCCAGGCCTTCCCGCAGGATGATCACGGCCGAGCTCACCCAGTTCGATGCGGCCGAGATCCCATGCGACCCGGTGAGTGTTCGCGCCTCGTCGAGCAGCGCGACCGCCGTGCGGTAGGTGCTTTCCACCTGAGGAGCCGCGCCGGCCTTGAGGGCATTGCGATACGCCATCATCGCCTGCTCGGTGCGTGCGCGCAGGTTGCGATCGACGTTGTCGATGCTGCCCTCCGCCAGCTCGAAGCCCTCCAGGTAAGCCGTCACCGCGAGTTGATAGGCGCGCTCGGGCTCGCCGGCGCGAAAGGCCGTCAGGCTCTGGTGCATGGTGGCGATGCTGAAGTCGATGGGTGCGCCCGGTGAAGCCGTCTGCAGCGCGGTGGGCCGACTGCGCAGGTACGCGAGAATGGCCGCTGTGTTTCCTCCCTGGGCCTGGGCCTCGGCAGGGGTCATCGTGACCAGGCGCGACAAGTCAGTAAAGTCTGCGCGGCCCTCGCCGTCTTTCCACGCGGCTTCTCCCTGCTGGCGCTCGGTGTCGGCAGCCGAAAATTGGCTGACATAGAACGCCAGCTGCCAGCGCTGATCTGCGTTCGACTGAGTGAAGGCCGGCATCGACGTGCCCGCCACCCCGAGACTGATCGTGTTGTACAGGCCATACACGCTGCGTTCGGCGGCGCGCGCTCGATCCGTGAAGTTGCTCGGTGCCGGCTCGAGACCGGTGGCCTGGGGTCCCTTGCCGTTGCCCAGGGCGCCGTGGCAAGCCACGCAATTGGCGGCATAGAGGGTGGCCGCGCCGTCCAAGTCCGGCGCCTGTTTGGGCGCTACGGCGATCGCGTAGTCCGCGATCAAGCCGCGCTGGATCTGCCGCGCCAGCGCAATGACCTGGGCTCCGTCCCCCTTGGCCTGGATGAGGGCGTGCAGCTCACCGGCGCGCTCCTCCCAGCGGGTGCGGGCCGGGTTGTCGGGGAGCTTGGCGATGAGCTCGCGCACCTGCGCCGAGAACTCGACCTGCTCGGCGTACTCCCCGGCGTCGAGTACCTTGCCGTGCTGCACGAACGACGGGTACTCGACGGCGACGTAGTCGAGCAGGTTGAGAACGGTGTCGGCGGCCTTGTCGTCGGCGAGGAGCGAGGCTGGAAACAGCAGGGCGAGGAGGAGCAGCAACGGTCTCATCGGCGGTCTCGTGGCGGCAGGGCCTTGGTGTGAATGCGAATTATACGCAATATTTTACTGTCAACACCCTGACGGGGCAGTACTTCGAGGATCTTGTTGCAATACTTAATGCGAATCATTATCATTACTTCTCCGCTGAGCTTACGGCCGGCATCTCGTCAGGGAATCGCAACGAATGGACGCAACAGTGGTGGGAGCCGACCGGCTGGGCAACATTCCCCAAGTACTCAAGGAGCACGGCATCGACATCTGCCGTCACATCAGCGGCCGCGACGCCGCCGACCAGCGCCGTGTCGGCGCGTTGCCGCGTGGGACGCAGCTGCTCATTCTGTTCACCGATTTCCTCAACCACAACGCCATGCGCGGGTTTCGGCGCGCCGCCCAGGATCAGGGCGTGCCGGTGCTGGCTTGCCGGCGATCGGTCAGCTGCCTGGTCGAGGCCCTCAACCGCCACCCGATCAAGGCGGCGGGGTGCGCCGCTTGCCCGTTGCGGCGCGAAGACGATTGACACTCATTCTCATTTCTGGGTAAGATTTCACCCGTTCTACAGCTAGCCAGCCATGTTCATCTGCATCTGCAACGGCGTCACTGAGCGGCAGGTCCGAACCGCGATCGAGCAGGGCGCGGCGTCGGTCCACGACTTGAGCGCATGCCTCGGCGTGGCGGCTGGTTGCGGCTGCTGCGCAAAGTTCGCGGCAGATCTGATCTCGGAAGCGCAGCAGGCTCCGACGCCGCATCAGGTCCCGATAGCGGCCTGAAGCCTTCGCTCCCCGTGCAGCACGGGCGTCAGCCAACGCCTGGCGCTATAATTGACGGTCATCCTTCTCCGACGGAGCCGTCATGCAGGGCGACAAGAAAGTCCTCGAGTACCTCAACAAGGTCCTGGTCAACGAGCTCACGGCGATCAACCAGTATTTCCTGCATGCCCGCATGTTTCGCAACTGGGGCCTGAAGAAGCTCGACGACTACGAGTATCACGAGTCGATCGACGAGATGAAGCACGCCGACCGCCTCATCAATCGCATTCTGTTTCTCGAGGGCCTGCCCAACCTGCAGCAGCTCAACAAGCTGCTGATCGGTGAGAACGTGCCCGAGGCGCTCAAGTGCGACCTGCAGCTCGAGATGGCGGCGCTGCCGCTGCTCAAGGAAGCCATTGCATACTGCGAATCGGTTGCGGACTACATCACCCGCGAGCTCTTCGAGGACATCCTCGAGAGCGAAGAGGAGCATGTCGACTGGCTGGAGACCCAGCTCGGCCTGATCGACCAGACCGGCCTGCAGAACTATCTGCAGTCCCAGATGTAGCCTGCGGACCGCAGGTCGATGTATCCACTGCCACGCTCGCTGGCCTGCCTGGCCGGCGCGCTGCTGGTTGTCGGCTGCGCGGCGCACCCAGCTCCAAGCACGACACCCCCACGCCACCGACACCCCCCGCGCCGGCTGCGCCGCCCGAGGCCGCACCGATCGTGGTGCCACCTCCGAAGATCGCCCTGGCGCTGGGCGGGGGCGCTGCCAAGGGCTTCGCGCACATCGGTGCCATCAAGGCTCTGGAGGCGCAGGGCATCAAGCCGGAGATCATCGTCGGCACCAGCGCCGGAAGCCTGGTCGGCGCTCTGTATGCCTCTGGCCTCGACGGTTTCGAGCTGCAGCGCTTGTCCCTCGACATGAAGGAATCCATGCTCAGCGATTGGTCGTTGCCCGATCGCGGGGTGTTCAAGGGCGAGGCGTTGCAGGAGTTCGTGAACAAGACGGTGCACAACCGCCCCATCGAGCAGTTGCCGCGCAAATGCGCGATCGTGGCCACCGATCTGCAGAGCGGCGAGATGATCGTGTTCGAGCGCGGCGACACCGGCACCGCGGTGCGCGCCTCGAGCAGCGTGCCCGGGGTGTTCCAGCCGGTACGGATTTCGGGCCGGGAATACGTCGACGGCGGGCTGGTGAGCCCGGTGCCGGTGCGAGTCGCACGGCGGCTGGGAGCAGACATCGTCATCGCGGTCGACATCTCGGCGCGGCCCAGCAAGGCGCCGCTGGTCGGTACCGTCGACGTGCTGCTGCAGACCTTTGCGATCATGGGCAATGCCATCGCCGCGGGCGAGCTGCCGGAGGCGGACGTGGCGATCAGGCCGGATATCTCGAAGTTGTCGTCGACGGATTTTGGCGGGCGGCACCTCGCCATACTCGAGGGTGAGCGGGCCACCCAGGCCATGATCCCCGAGCTCAAGCGCAAGCTCGCAGAACGCGAGCAGCGCGTGCGCGCCGAGCTCGCCAACACGGGTGCCAAGTGAGAGCTGCGTGACAGTGCAGATCGGCCGCAGTCGGGCATGCAGAACGCGGGAGTGGTGGCGCAGCGTGTTGGCTCGTCCACGACAACGCGTGTCTTTGTGCAGCCCGGTTCTTTGCCGGAGTCTTCACCGCGCTCAATACCTCATGCGTAACGTCGACTGGTACTTCGACTTCATCTCCCCTTACGCGTGGCTGCAGGCGGAGACCCTGGATCGCCTGCCCTCGGACGCGCTGCTGGCTTGCAAGCCGGTGCTGTTCGCGGGCCTGCTGGAACATTGGGGCCAGCTTGGCCCCGCAGAGATCCCGCCCAAGCGCACGTTCACCTATCAGTACATCGTGTGGCGTGCTCACAAGCTCGGCTTGCGGGCATGTCCGCCGCCGCATCATCCGTTCAACCCGTTGCCGCTGCTGCGTCTGGCGATCGTGCTCGGCGACGATCGCGCCGCCATGCTGCGCCTGTTTCGATTCGCGTGGAGCGAAGGCAAGGTGGCGGACGACCCCGAGGCATGGAGCGCGCTGGTCACCGAGCTGGGGGTGGCAGATGCCGATGCGCGGATCGCCGCGCCCGAAGTGAAGGCGCAGCTGCGACGCAACGGCGAGGAGGCGGTGGCGCGCGGTGTATTCGGTGTGCCGACGTTGCTGATCGACGATAGGCTGTTCTGGGGCGCGGATGCGATCGACATGGCGGCCGACTACCTGCGGGGCGACCCGCTGTTCGCGTCCGAGCAGATGCACCGCGCCGGCAGCCTGCCCGAAGGTCGAGCCCGGACACGGCGTCCGCGAGTTAGGGTCTGTAGCGGCCGCGTCGCGGGCCGGCGCTGAACCGGGCGAAGCGCAGAGCAGGCGCGTGATCTCGCGCATCAGGTCCTGCCCGGTGCCCAGGCCGGCATAGCGGCCGCGCTCGGTGAGAACAAACCCCTGCAGGAGATGGCGCTGCTCGCCCTGGGCGAGGTGGCCGGACAGCTCCTGGATGCTGGTCTCCTTGTCGACGATCAGCGGGTTCGGGTCCATCAACTCCCGGCAGGCCCTACTTCGCAGCAGCTCCCTGCGCAACGGCCGCACGAAGCGCTGCAGAAATGCATGCCGCTCGATCAGGCCGATCGGCCTGCCCTCATGGACCACCGCAACGGCATGCAGCGTTCGCTCGCGCTCGAAACGCGCGAGAACTTCCGAGCACGCAGTGTCCGGACCTACGGGCACGACCGGGATAAGAAGGCTTGCCGTGCTTCCCAGGGTGCGCGCGCAGGCTGTGCCGACCTTGCCGCGCGAGGCCGTGAGTACCGCCACCACGGGGTCCGGCGCTTGCAGAGGCGGCTGCGCCGAGGGGTAGGCGATGAAGTAGCCTTGCCCGTAGGGGATGCCCAGATCGCGCACGACCTCCAGCTCGGCGGCGGTCTCGATACCCTCCGCAATGATCAGCGACCCTGAAGTCCGGGCGATCTGCTGGATCGATTTCAGGAATTGCAGCTTGAGCGGATCGCGGTCGATACCCTGCACGAAATGCATGTCGGCCTTGACGTACTGCGGCCGCAGCTCCGACCACATGCGGAAGCTCGCGAAGCCCTCTCCGAGATCATCGATGGCGACCTGGAAACCCAGCGACCGGTAGCGGGTGAGCGCGGTGCGCACACTCGAGAAATCGAACATCGGCAGATGCTCGGTCAGCTCGATGACAATGCGCTCCGGGGGCAGATCGAGCTGGCGCAGCATCTCGGCGGTAGCGGTCGTCGCCAGGCTGGACAGCGCGAGGCACTGAGGCCGCACATTCAGGAACAGGCGCCGCGGCAGGCCCAGCCGGGCGAAGGCCTGGACCACGGTGAGGCGGCACAAGCGCTCCAGTCGCAGCACCAGCCCGTGCTTGACGGCGGCGCGGAACAGCTCGACCGGCATGCGCAACGGCGTATCGACCGGACCGCGGATCAGTCCCTCGTAGCCCACCACGGCGCCGCTCGCCAGGTCGATGATCGGCTGGAAATGCGCCTCCAGCAGGCGCTCATCGATGATCCGCCGGAGCAAGGCGAGCTGATCGGATCGCGGGCTGCCTGCCGCCATCCGGCCGCTGTCCAGCGTCGTGTCGGTCGGCGTGTCGCAGGGTGGGGCGGCCATTGGGAAGGAGCAGGTGCGGCGCCAGGCTAGGACAACTCTCGGCTTATCGGTCTCGCCCCAGCATGCTTGAGCGCCGCCAAGAGCAGGCGAGCTAGGGGCAAGGGAGTTGGCGGCACGTGAGTTGGGGGCAGGTGAGCTGGTAGCGAGACAGGTGAACTTGCCCGCGTCCCTAGCGTGAACCACGCGCATTTCCCGCCGATGCCAAGGCAAGGCCAGGACTGTTACGGATGTAGGCGGAAACGCCCCCGGACTCTATGCCTAACGACCTATGTCCTGTCAGCCTGTGTGTGGCTATCCTGCGCTTGCCTACCGCAGCCGTCCTGCGGGGAGCTTCAACCGGAGAAGTCAGATGCACGTGGCAAGCGACAATACCGCAATCAGCAGCGAACTTTGCCTTGCACTGGGACGGCTGTGCGAGGGGTCCTCATCCGCAGTCAGGGTCGCGTGTGTGCCGAGCGGTCTCGAGTACCGCTTCGTTGTGTGCGTCGAGCCACGCTGGCGCGCGGACGTATACGCCTTTCTGGCCACTTACACCAAGGCGCGGATCCCACCGGACGGCGGTCCGCTGAACCTTTCGGCACGCGAAGCATTGCGCCTCTGTGAGCAGGTCGCCGATCCCGGCGCCGAACGATCCGCTCCGCGCGTTGCCCTGTCGTCAGCCCCGCCGGATCCCTGGCGACCTCGGCGGCGTCGCGCTCAGAGACACGTTCCAGCCCTGACCGGTCAAACGGCGCTCGCGTCCAGAACTTCAGCCGCGCCAGGAAAGGTGCGACTTCGGCCCGCGAGGTGGCCGTGAGGTAGAGTAACGGCGACTCGTGATGGAGGAGACCGGCGGTGCCCTTCTACGAACGTGGTCCCGTCCGCATCCACTACCAGGAAGTCGGCTCCGGCTACCCCCTGCTGCTGATCCCGGGCGGAGGGCTCAATTCGTCCTTCGCCTCCTGGGAGACGGTATCGCCCTTCAAGCCGATGGAGCGATACAAGGACGACTTCCGCTGCATCTGCGCCGACCTGCGCAACGCCAACCCCGGCCAGTCCAGCGGGCCGCTGGAGATCGAGCGTCCCTGGGACGCTTACACCGACGACCAGCTCGGACTCATGAACCATCTCGGCATCGACAAGTTCCTGGTCATGGGCTTCTGCATCGGCGGGCCGATGATCCACAACCTCATCAAGCGGGCGCCGGAGCGCGTCGTCGCCGCGGCGATGATGCAGCCGAGCGGCTTCCGGCCCGAGATCCCGGACCTCTTCTACCAGAACAACATCAAGGGCTGGGGACCGCAGCTGTGCGAGCGGCGTCCGGACGTCACGATGGCCACCGTCCACGACTTCCTCACCAGCATGTACGCCAACCGTGCTGATTTCGTGTTCACGGTGTCGCGCGATTTCGTGGGCTCGATCCAGACGCCGCTCCTGATCGCGCCAGACGACGTGCCCGCGCACCCGTACAAGGTCGCGATGGAAGTGGCAAGCCTCGCCAGGAATTCCGAGGTGACCATCTATCCGTGGAAGGATTCGCAGGAGCACATCGAGGAGGTCGTGGAGCACGCGCGCCGCTTCCTCAAGGCGCACGTCTCCGCGAGCGCCAGGACGTAAAGAAAGCAGCGGGTCAAAAAGGAAGCGCCGGAAAGATCGCTTCCCTGAGGGCCCTCTGCACTCCCAGCTTGCCGTCCGCGCAATCCGCGGCGGCGGGCATCTGCAGTACAACCGAAAGGAAGAGCAACGACAGACGAGACCGACTTAGGCTCGCCGGCTCATCCGCTGAGCCCTCGAGCGACGGGTCAAGAAGGAAGCGCCGGAAGGATCCCTTCCGGCGCTTGCAAGCAAGATTGGTGGAGGCGGCGGGACAGCTGATCTGCTTCTTTCGAAACAGGCTGGACTATGCCTTCATCCCGGTCGCCCGGGATGCGGAGCGTGTTATTCGTCGGAAGCTTTCCGGCGAATCCTAGTGCCGGCCCCGGCAGTCCCCTGCGTCGGCCGGTCTATGAGTCTCTACAGGGCAGGCCTGAGGTTAGCCCCCTACCTACCCCTCGGCGTTGCCATGCCACCTTACGGCGGCAACAGGTTTCACCGATGTGAGCCCCGTTTTCACTCTGCCCTTGCGGGCAGAGGCGACCATTGATCGAACCCGCGTCCGTAAGCCCTCTACAGTCAGTTACTACATGCTTAGCCAGGCCGTTTGATTTAGCCCTTCAACCGCCGGCCGGCGGGCTGATGTCGGGCGAGCTACCTAACGATTTGATGCCGGGCAAAGTAGCCCTGCACGGCACGATCTCATGTAAATGACTCTGCTCTCCTCACCCTTGCGGGATCGGATCCGGCCCATGAGTAAACCGGGGCAGAGTCCGGCCGGTGTTAGGCGGCCAGAGCGTAGCTGTCGTCGTTGGCGACTATAGAGTTTCCAGCGGATTTACAAGGTGACTGGACCTTGACATGCACTGAGCTGCTTTGCGACCCACGTCGAAACCAAGTCGCCCCCACATGCGCAATGTGGCATTCCGGGCTCGAATTTTCAAGCCCGTTCTGAAGGCTCGCAATCACTGTGCCGGCGGCGTGACCAGGCCGACGACCTCGACTTCGACTCGCCGGTCGGGCGCCAGGCACTTGATCAGACGCTGGCCTCTCATGCCTTTGCACGTCTCCGCGGTGGTGACGGGATCGTTTTTGCCGCGTCCAATTGCCTGCACCCGGTTGGCTTCCACGCTGCGGCCCACCAGGTACTGCTTGACGGAGTCGGCTCGCCGCTCGGACAGCTTCTGGTTGTAGGCATCCGTGCCGATGCGATCCGTATAGCCGACGATCGTGATGGCGCCGATCTGCGCTGCGCCCATTTCCGCAATCAGCTTGTCGAGCTCGGCCTGTCCGGAGGGAGTGAGTTGCGCGCGGTCGAAGTGGAACTGCGTGTCGGCCGCCAATCGCAGCTTGTGCGGTTTGGGCTGGGCCGGTGGGGTGGGCGGCGGGAGGGTGGCTTCGGGGGTGGGGGCCGGAGGTGCTTGCCCTTCCGGGGCGGTGGCGAGGTGCTTCGGCTGACTTCCGCGGGTGGCTCGGGTGGTGCAGCAGCGGCTTCGGCCTGCGGTTCTGGCGCCATCGCCTCCTCGGTCGCGGCGATTTCCTGGTCGTACTTGGAGTCCGCGCTGGCCTCGGCCAGCGCTTCCGCCGCCACCACCTCCTCGTTGGCAGACACGGCGGGTGCGCTGACCGGCTGTTCCTGGACAACCGGCGCGGGTGGCGGCACCGGCGCCGGTACCGGCTCTACCGGTTTGGGCGCGGCCACCACCTCGGGTGCGGGTGCGGGCGGGGCAGCCGCGGGCGCGGGTGCGTTAGCGGTCTCCACCTCACCTTCCACGCAGCGTCGGAGTGGCAATCCGGCCTCTGGCAGGGTCGTGCGCACGCACTGGCCCGTAACAGTCGTCCGCGCGGCGTTGCCGAAGGTGTCCGAAACGTAGTCTCTTCGTTTGGGGGCAAGCTGATCTGCGCTGGCGCCAGGCAGCCAGACCGCGGCGGCGCCGAGTGCTGCCGCCAGCGTCGCGCAGGCGAGCGCGCACCCGAGTTTCGATGTCATGATGGTCTCCCCAATTGAGCGTTGTTCCCGCCGCAGTCCCCGCCGGTACCGGCGCGGCCGCAAGTCAGAGCTCGGACCAAATGTAGCACGCGGCAATGGGGTCTGCATCGATCGCCGGCGCCATGGCCGCGTGCTCGACTGGCGCTGCTCAGAGCAGGTACAGGAGGTCGAGCGGCTGCTCGATCGCGGCGTCCGCTTTCCAGCTCAGAGGTGCGGGATTCTCTCCGAGGTAGCCGTACAGGGCTACTACGGACTGCATGCCGGCAGCACGGCCTGCCTGCACATCGCGTTCGTCGTCGCCGATGTACACGCAGCCTGCGGCCGACGATCCCAGCCGGCGGGCCGCTTCCAGCAGCGGGTCGGGATGAGGCTTGGCACGGGCACAGGTGTCGCCGCTGATCACGCAGCCGGCGCGCTGCGCGAGTCCGAGCAAGTCCAGCAGCGGGTCGGTGAACCGCGCGAGCTTGTTCGTCACCACGCCCCAGGCGAGACCTTGCCGCTCCAGCGCATCGAGCAGTTGCGGCACGCCCTCGAACAGCCTGGTATGCCGGACCAGGTTGTCCGCATACAGGTCGAGGAACTCGTCGCGCATCGAGTCGTAGCCATCCTGGCCGGGCGTGAGGCCGAATCCCACGCGCAGCAGACCGCGTGCGCCTTGCGAAACCACCGGACGCAGCTGCTCGAGAGGCATTTCCTCGAGACCTCTCGCCAGCCGCTGGAGGTTGAGGACATAACCCAGGTCGGGCGCGGTGTCGGCAAGGGTGCCGTCGAGGTCGAAGAGAACGGTGCGCAGACCTGAGCGTGCGGATCCCGCGCTCACGGCTTGACTGCCTGCAGGATGTAGTTCACATCCGTATCGCGCCCCAGCGCATAGATCTTGGTGAAGGGGTTGTAGGTCATGCCCACCATGTCGCGCACTTCCAAACCGGCGTCGCGGCAAGAGCGCGCCAGCTCCGAGGGCTTGATCAGCTTCTCGTACTCGTGCGTGCCACGCGGCAGCAGGCCCAGCACATACTCTGCGCCGACGATGGCGAGCAGAAATGCCTTGGCGTTGCGGTTGATGGTGGCGAAGAACGCCTGGCCACCCGGCTTGAGGAGCGCAGCGCAAGCGCGCACCTGGCTGGCCGGATCCGGCACATGCTCGAGCACTTCCATGCAGGTCACGACGTCGTAGCCGTATGGCTCTTCGCGCGCCAGCTCCTCGACGGCGATCTTGCGATAGGCGACCCGCGCGCCGCTTTCCAGCAGGTGGAGCTGCGCCACTTTCAGCGCCTTGTCGGACAGATCGATTCCGGTGACCTGCGCTCCGCGCGCCGCCATGCTTTCCGACAGGATGCCGCCGCCACAGCCCACGTCCAGCACACGTTTGCCCGCGAGCGCGCAATGCTGGTCGATCCAGCCGAGGCGCAACGGGTTGATCTCGTGCAACGGCCTGAACTCGCTGTCGGGGTCCCACCAGCGGTGCGCGAGCTGACCGAATTTCTCCAGCTCCTGCGGATCGACGTTGAGCGGCTCGCTCATGCCTGCCGTGCGATGCGTTGCTGCCAGCTCGCGGCGGTGGCGGTGAGCTCGGCTGCGTCTAATGTGGTGAGGCGCCGATTCTCCAGGAGTGCCCGGCCGCCCACCCACACGTGGCTGACATGCTCGCGCGCTGCCGCGTACACCAGGTGCGACAGCGGGTGATAGCAAGGGGAGAGCTCGAGCGCGGCGAGATCGACCGCTGTGAGATCCGCCTGCTTGCCCGGCGTGATGGAACCGATCTGGTCCTCCAGCCCCAGCGCCCGCGCCGCATCGATCGTGGCCATGGCGAGGGTGCGTTGCGCCGGAGCAGTGGTCGGCCGGCCGCTGGCACCCTTCGCGAGCAGCGCGGCCAGCCGCATCTCCTCGAACAAGTCGAGTCGATTGTTGCTGGCCGTGCCATCGGTGCCCAGCCCGACGTTCACGCCGGCGTCCAGCAGGGCCGCCACCGGTGCGATTCCGCTCCCGAGCTTCAGGTTGGAGCTCGGGCAGTGCGCGACGTGGCTGCCCGTCTCCTTCAGCAGCGCGATTTCAGTCGCATCCAGGTGTACCGCGTGCACCGCAATCAGGCCCGGGCCGAGCAACCCCAGCCGATGCATGCGTTGCAACGGGCGCACCCCGAAGTCGTCCACGCTCTTGCGGATCTCGTCCTGGGTCTCGTGCAGGTGCACGTGGATCGGGATCTGCAGCTCGTCGGCGTAGGTGGCGATCTGCTCGAAGCTGCGATCGCTGACGGTGTACGGCGCATGCGGCGCCATGCAGAACGACAGCAGCGTCTCGCGCTTGAGCGCGTCACGCACCGCCAGCCCTTTGTGCAGGTAGTCTTGCGCGTCGGCGGCGTACGCGGTCGGAAAGTCGAGGCAGATGATACCCAGCGCGGCCCGCATGCCCGCGGCGACTGCTGCTCGCCCGGCCTGCTCCGGGAAGAAGTACATGTCGTTGAAGCAGGTCACTCCGCCACGGATCATCTCGGCGCACGCGAGCAGCGTTCCGTCGAAGACGAACTGCGCAGAGACGTGCTCGCCCTCGGCCGGCCAGATGTGCTGCGTGAGCCACTCCATCAGCGGTAGGTCGTCGGCAAGGCCGCGCATCAGCGCCATGGCGGCGTGGGTATGCAGGTTGACGAGGCCCGGGATCAGCGCGTGGGTGGAGAGCCCGGTATGGGTCCCCGTCGCGTAGGCGCTCAACGCCTGATCGGTGGGCAGCAGGTCCGCGATGCGTCCATCGCGGATCACGACCGCATGGTCCTCCAGGACCACGCCGGCCGGCTCTACCGGGATCACGTAGCGGGCGCTGATGATGCGGTCGGCGGGTACGGGCTGGGTAGCGGGTTTGCCTGGGGCGTTCATCAATGAGAAAGCCCTGCTCGCGCAGGGCTTTCCGTGAGCTGGTCGGCAGTCCCGCGATTACTGCGGTTTGGTGCCGGTGACCGTCACCTCCACGGAGCGATCGGGTTGCAGGCAGCTGATGTACTTCTTCCCCTTCTGGCCCTTGCACAGCGCCGGGTCGAAGGGGAGGTCGAATTCGCCGCGGCCCTCGGTCCGGATGCGGTCGGCCGGTACGCCCTTGGCCGACCAGATAGTTCTTCACCGCGCGGGCGCGCCGCTCGGACAGGATTTGATTGTACTCCGACCGTCCCGATCGGATCGGCATGACCTACCACCACGATCTGATCGTACTCGACGCCCTGCATCTGGCTTACCAGCTTGTCGAGCTTCTCACGGGAATCCGAACGCACGGTGTAGCGGTCGAAGTCGAACCACGGCTCGGCTTCCAGCGTGATCGTCAGGGGCAGCACCACCGGTGTGGGTTGCGGCGCCGGTGTGGGTTGCGGCGTGGGGCGGTTTGCGGCGCGGGAGCGGGTTCCGGCGCGGCCTCGGCAGGAGCGGCGGCCTGCTCCTGCTCGGCTGCGGCCACGACCGGGGCGGCTGCTTGCTCCTGCTCGGCCGCTGCCACCGCGGGGGCGGCGGCCTGCTCTTGCTGCGCGGCTGCGGGCGCCGCCACCTGCTCGGCGGGGGCGGTGCGGCGCTTGCTCGACGGGGGCCGGTGCCGCCGCTTGCTCGACGGGGGCGGGCCGGCCGCTTGCTCGACGGGGGCCGGCGCCGGCGCCTGTTCCTCCTCCGCGGCCGCCACGGCCGATTCCTCGGTCGCCTTTGGCTCGCTGATCAGGTCCTCGGGCTGCTTGCCTTCCTCCTCGTAGTACTCGCTGCGGGCGATGACCGTCTCGTCCGTGGTGGTGGTTTCTTCTTCTTCGTAATACTGGCTTTCGCCGACGATGCCGTCGTCCTGCTGGACGCGTTCTTCCTCTTCGTAGTACTGGTTCTGGGAGACGATACCGTCGTCCTCCTGAACGGTCTCTCCTCCTCGTAGTACTGGCTCTGGGAGACGATGCCGTCGTCCTTCTGGACGGTTTCTTCCTCTTCGTAGTACTCGTTCCGGGCGACGATGCCGTCGTCCTGCTGGACGGTTTCCTCTTCTTCGTAGTACTCGCGCCGGCCGACGATGCCCTCCTCGGACTCGACGGCTTCCTCCTCGTAGTACATGCGCGATTCGCTGATGCGGTCGTCGTCCGCTCATCCGCGGACGGCGGGGGCACCGGCACCAGCCCGGCCACGTCTCCGGGCGCATAGAAGTCTTCCATCGGCGCTTCGGCAGCGGCGGAGGGCTCCGTGTACTGCATCGCCTCGTATTCGACCGTTTCGGTGACGGTCGTGGCGGCCTGTGGCGACGGTTGTGCCGCGGCTTGCGGTTGTGGCGCGGCTTGCGGAGCGGGAGCAGCGGCGCGAGGGGCGGTCTTGCCGAACAGGCTCGGAGCGCACTCCAGGGTGGCTCCCGCGGGAGTCCAGAAGATCGTCTCCACGCACTCACCCGTCACGGTCGTGCGGACAACGTGACCCTGCACGGTGTCGTAGGAATAATCGCCACGCTTGGGCGCGAGATCCGGGTCGCGCAGAGCCGCAACCTGCGCCTGCTCCGGATTGCGTTGCCCCTTGACTTGCCCGCCGCCGGTGCACGCGGCCATTGGAATGAGCGCAGACAGGACGGTAACGTGAGCTATCGTCTTCTTGAGTTGGAAGTGCATGGTCGCTCCTCGGACTCCCCGGTCTCGATGAGCCGCACGCGGCTGGCTTGTCTCGAGACCGAATCGTTGTTTTTCGCCGCGGCCGTTCCGCTTTGTCGGGCGGAAGCAACCGCGACTCTTCAAGCCGTTTGATCATAGCACAAGGCCCCCAACCAGACCTTGAACAACCGCCGCGGTGTGCACCCTTGCCGACCGCACGGCGTCTCCGTCACTGCGTCGTCACGGCTACCTCGCATGCTAAAATCGCAGTTTTGCCGGCGGCGCGGGTATGCAGTAGAGCCCGCTGGCCCCCAGCAGGGCGTGCGGCGCGAGGTTCTGCGCTCGATCGCCGCCGTGCGCCCCGCCAGCCTCTGTGACCATGGATCAATTCGCCAAAGAAACCCTGCCCGTCAGCCTCGAAGAGGAGATGCGGCGCTCCTACCTCGATTACGCCATGAGCGTAATCGTCGGGCGGGCGCTGCCGGACGTGCGCGACGGGCTCAAGCCGGTGCACCGCCGCGTGCTCTTCGCCATGCACGAGGCGAACAACGTCTGGAACCGCCCCTACGTGAAGTGCGCCCGCGTGGTCGGGGATGTTCTCGGGAAGTACCACCCGCACGGCGACTCGGCCACGTACGAAGCCCTGGTGCGCATGGCGCAGGACTTCTCGATGCGCTACACGCTGATCGACGGGCAGGGCAACTTCGGGTCGGTCGATGGCGACAACCCGGCGGCCTACCGCTATACCGAATGCCGACTGCAGCGCATCGCCGGCGAGCTGCTGGCCGACATCGACAAGGAGACCGTCGATTTCGTCCCCAACTACGACGGCAAGGAGCTGGAGCCCACGGTCCTGCCCAGCAAGATCCCCAATCTGCTGATCAACGGCTCGACCGGGATCGCGGTGGGCATGGCCACCAACATTCCGCCCCACAACCTGGGCGAGGTGGTGGACGCGTGCCTGAAGCTGCTCGAGCAGCCGCAGACTGACATCGACGAACTGATGCAGATCGTGCCCGGCCCGGATTTCCCGACCCGCGCCATCATCTATGGCGTGGCGGGCGTGCGCGAGGGTTATCGCAGCGGCCGCGGGCGCGTCGTGCTGCGGGCGCGCACCCACATCGAAGACATGGACAAGGGCCAGCGCCAGGCCATCGTGGTGGACGAGCTGCCCTACCAGGTCAACAAGGCGAACCTGCTGTCGCGCATCGGCGAGCTGGTGCGCGAGAAGAAACTGGAGGGGATCGCCGAGATCCGCGACGAGTCCGACAAGTCGGGCATGCGCGTGGTGATCGAGCTCAAGCGCGCCGAGATCCCGGAAGTCGTCCTGAACAATCTGTACAAAGAAACGCAGATGCAGGACACCTTCGGCATGAACATGGTGGCCCTGGTCGACGGCCAGCCGCGCGTGCTCAACTTGAAGGATCTGTTGGACGCGTTCCTGCGCCATCGCCGCGAGGTGGTGACCCGGCGCACCGTGTACGAGCTGCGCAAGGCGCGCGAGCGCGCCCACATGCTCGAAGGCCTGGCGGTGGCGCTGTCCAACGTCGATGAGATTATCCAGCTCATCAAGGAGTCGCCCACGCCGGCGGAGGCGCGCTCGAAGCTTACCGGCCGCCTGTGGCGCTCCACCACGGTGGAGGCAATGCTGGAGCGCGCGGGCGCGGAGCAATCGCGTCCGCAGGGGTTGAGCCGCGAGGTCGGCATGCAGCCGCCCGCCGACGGTCAACCCGGCGGCTATCGACTGTCCGAGGCGCAAGCCCAGCGCATCCTCGAGATGCAGTTGCAGCGCTTGACCGCGCTCGAGCAGGACAAGATCGTGCAGGAGTACCGCGAGATGATGGAGACCATCGCGGACCTGCTCGACATCCTCGCCAAGCCGGAGCGCATCACTGCCATCATCGTTGCTGAGCTCAAGCAGGTGAAGGAGCAGTTCGGCGATGCGCGCCGCAGCGAGATCCAGGTCAACGCCGAGGACATCAACCTCGAGGACTTGATCGCACCCGCGGACGTGGTGGTGACCCTTTCGCACGCCGGCTACATCAAGTCGCAGCCGCTCACCGAATACCGGGCGCAGAAGCGCGGCGGGCGCGGCAAGCAGGCCACGGCCACCAAGGAAGACGATTTCATCGAGCACCTGTTCATCGCCCACACCCACGACTACATCCTGTGCTTCTCCAGCCGCGGGCGCGTGTACTGGATCAAGGTGTACACGGCGCCGCAGGGCGGGCGTACCAGCCGCGGCAAGCCGATCAACAACCTGCTGCCGCTCACCGACGGCGAGAAGATCAACGCGGCATTGCCGATCAAGACCTTCGACGAAGCGCACTACGTGTTCATGGCGACCGCCAACGGCACGGTCAAGAAGACGCCCCTGTCGGAGTTCTCGCGGCCGCGCCCCAGCGGGATTATTGCCGTGGGCTTGGACGAGGCCGACTATCTGGTGGGCGTGGCGGTGACCGACGGCCGTCACGACATCATGCTGTTCTCGGATGCCGGCAAGGCGGTGCGCTTCGACGAGCAGGACGTCCGCCCGATGGGTCGCGAGGCGCACGGCGTGCGCGGCATGACGCTCGCCCCCGGCCAGCAGGTGATCTCGCTGGTGGTGGCCGATGACGAGAGCAAGACCGTGCTGGTGGCCACCGAGAACGGGTTCGGCAAGCGCACCCCGGTCGCCGAGTTCACCCGTCACGGCCGCGGCACCCAGGGCATGATCGCGATCCAGACCACTGCCCGCAACGGCAAGGTGGTGGCCGCCAGGCTGGTGAGCCCCGAGGACGAAGTCATGCTCATCACGACCGGCGGGGTGCTGATCCGTACGCGGGTCGCGGAGATCCGCGAGATGGGCCGAGCCACGCAGGGCGTGACCCTGATCAACCTGGGCGACGAAGAGAAGCTGGCCGGCCTGGAGCGGGTGGTGGAAACCGACGAGAACGGCAGCGAAGACAACGGAGCGGAACCGCCTGGTCCGGCGGCTCCGGACAATGGCCCCGGATCGGACGGAATAGACCCGGATCAGCCGGAAGACTAAGGTCATGCGTACATTCAATTTCAGTCCGGGCCCCGCGGTGCTGCCCGAAGAAGTCCTGCGGCAGGCGCAGGAGGAAATGCTCGACTGGCACGGCAGCGGCATGTCGGTCATGGAGATGAGCCACCGCGGCAAGGAGTTCATGTCGATCGCCGCAGCCGCCGAAGCCGACCTGCGCGAGCTGCTCGCGATTCCGTCCAACTACAAGGTGCTGTTCCAGCAGGGCGGGGCGACCAGCCAGTTCGCCATGGTGCCGATGAACCTGCTGCGCGGGAAGCGGAGCGCCGACTACATCCACACCGGTGAATGGGCGAAGAAGGCGATCGGCGAGGCCAAGAAGTTCTGCAGCGTGAACATCGCCGCCAGCAGCGAGGACCGCAAGTTCACCTATGCGCCTGCCGCAGTCGAGCTGGAAGCTGTCGCCGGAAGCAGCGTATGTGCACTACACCGGCAACGAGACCATCGGGGGCGTCGAATTTCACTGGATCCCGGACACCGGCTCGGTTCCGCTGGTGTGTGATCTGTCCTCCAGCCTGCTGTCGCGCCCGCTGGACGTCAGCCGGTTCGGGGTGATCTATGCCGGCGCGCAGAAGAACATCGGGCCCGCGGGGCTCACCATCGTGATCGTCCGCGAGGATCTCATCGGCCATGCGCCGCCCTCCACCCCGTCGATGTTCGACTACAAGGTGCAGGCCGACAACGAGTCCATGTACAACACGCCGCCGACCTACGCCCTGTACATCGCCGGGCTGGTCCTGCAGTGGCTCAAGCGGCGCGGCGGCCTCGCGGAAATGGAGAAAGTGAACATCGCCAAGGCTCAGCTCATCTACGATGTGCTGGACGCGAGCCGTTTCTACGCCAGCCCAGTGGCGAGGCAGGACCGCTCGCGCATGAACGTGCCGTTTACGCTGCCCGATGCCGGTCTGGACGAAGCGTTCCTGCAGCAGGCCAAGCAGCACGGGCTGTTGCAATTGAAGGGTCACCGTTCCGTTGGGGGCATGCGCGCCTCCATCTACAACGCGATGCCGCTGGATGGCGTGCACGCACTGGTGAGCTTCATGCGAGAGTTCGAGCGTACCCACGGGTGACAGACGAAATGGCCGAACACTTGCGCATCCTCACCCTGAACTCGATCTCGCACGCCGGGCTCAAGCTGTTGCCGGCGGATCGCTACGAGGTCGGCAGCAACCTCGAGCGACCGGACGCGATCCTGGTCCGCTCGCAGGACATGCATCACACCGAGATTGCCAACACCGTGCGTGCGATCGGCCGCGCTGGCGCCGGCACCAACAACATCCCCGTGCCGGCGATGAGCCAGCGTGGCGTGCCGGTGTTCAACGCCCCCGGGGCCAATGCCAACGCGGTCAAAGAGCTGGTGCTCGCGGGCCTGCTGCTGAGCGCGCGCAACATCGTCCCGGCGGTGCGCTTCGTCGAGGGGCTGCGCGGCAGCGACGGCGATCTCGACAAGCTGGTCGAGGACAACAAGAAGCACTACGCGGGTGTGGAGTTGCCGCACCGTACCTTGGGCATCATCGGCCTGGGCCGGATCGGCAGCCTGGTGGCCGACGCGGCGATCAAGCTGGGCATGCAGGTGCTCGGGTTCGATCCCGAGATCACGGTGGAAGCGGCCTGGAGCCTCCCGTCCCAGGTGCGCAAGGCCCAGAGCATCGAGGAAGTCCTGAAGAGCAGCGAGTTCGTCACGCTGCATGTGCCGCTGGTACCGGCCACCCGGCACCTGGTCGACGCCGGCCGCCTCGGGCTGATGCGTCACGGCGCGGTGCTCCTCAACTTCTCCCGCGACGCGGTGGTGGACGTCGACGCGGTCGCCGAGGCGCTGGCCGCCAAGCGTCTGAAGTACTACGTGTGCGATTTTCCCAACGCGCGTTTCGACGGCAACCCCGCGGTCGTGGCGTTGCCGCATCTGGGCGCCTCCACCCGAGAGGCCGAGGACAACTGCGCCGTCATGGTGGCCAACCAGCTGCGCGACTTCCTCGAGCACGGCAACATCCGCAACGCAGTGAACTTCCCCGACGTGCTGATGGACCGCGAGTCGCCGTACCGGGTCGGCATCGCCAACGCCAATGTGCCCAACATGCTCGGCCAGATCTCGACTGCAATGGCGAGTGCCGGACTCAACATCCACAACATGCTGAACAAGTCCAGAGGGCGACATGGCGTACACGCTGGTAGACGTGGACAGTCCAGTGTCTGCGGAGGCGACGCGCGCGCTTACCGCCATCGAGGGCGTGCTGATGGTTCGCTACCTCCCCGCTTGAGAGCCCAGGTGTGAGCGACGACATCCGCAGCCTGCGCAACCGCATCGACGCTGTCGATGACCAACTGCTCGCGCTGGTGAACGAGCGTGCTGACCTGGCCCGGCGCATCGGGGGCCTGAAGGGCGACGGCCCGGTCTACCGCCCCGAGCGCGAGGCGCAGGTGCTGCGGCGGGTTGCCGACCGCAATCCCGGTCCGCTTATCGGGGGAAGCGGTGGTGCATCTGTTCACCGAAGTGATCTCCGCCTGCCGCTCGCTCGAGGAGGCGATGGCGGTGGCCTTCCTCGGTCCACGCGGCACCTTCAGCGAGGAAGCGGCGGTCAAGCGCTTCGGCGCCGCGGTCGATGGCGTGCCGTGCGCGTCGATCGACGAGGTGTTCCGCCAGGTCGAAGCCCGCCAGGTCGTCGTTCGGTGTCGTGCCGGTGGAAAACAGCACCGACGGAGCAGTCGGGCGCAGCCTGGATCTGCTGCTGGCGACCGCCGCGAAGGTATGCGGCGAGGTCCTGTTGCCGGTGCATCAGTGCCTGATGAGCCGGGCCAGCGATCGTCAAGGCATCGCGCGGGTCTACGCGCACAGCCAAAGCCTGGGGCAGTGCCACGAATGGCTCAACCAGAATCTGCCGCGGCGCCGAGCGCATCGCCATGGTGAGCAACGCCGAGGCGGCCCGTCAGGCGAGCCAGGAGGAAGGAGCGGCGGCGGTTGCGGGTCGGACGGCGGCGGGCCTCTACCAGCTCAACCTGCTGGCCGAGAACATCGAGGACAATCCCAACAACACCACGCGCTTCGTCGTCATCGGCCACCTGGACGTACAGTCCTCCGGCCGGGACAAGACCTCGCTGGTGATGTCGGCGCTCAACCGCCCCGGAGCAATGCATGCGCTGCTGGAGCCGTTCGCCCGGCATGGCGTGAGCATGACGCGGATGGAGTCGCGCCCCGCGCGAACCGGGATGTGGGAGTACGTGTTCTTCGTCGATATCGAGGGCCATCAGAACGATCCGGCGGTGGCGGCCGCCCTTCGCGAGCTCGCAGAGCGCGCGTCGTTTCTGAAGATCCTCGGGTCGTATCCGGCGGCGGTGTGATCTAAGGCGAATTCACAGGATTAACAGGATTTCTCAGGATTAACAGGATTAGGACTTCACCGGGATCGACTTGTCAGCGTGCAGATCGGCATCCAGACCCTGCCGATCGGGCTCCCGCCTGTGCGCCTGCCCACGATCTACCGAAGGCGGTAACGACACAGCAAGAAGTAAATCCTGTGAATCCTGAGAAATCCTGTTAATCCTGTGAATTCGCTTTAGTAGGTAGGCCTGAGACAAATGCTAGACGCCTGCGAACTGGCACCCTCCAACATCCGCGGAATCGCGCCGTATCAGCCGGGCAAGCCGGTCTCGGATCTGGCGCGCGAGATGGGACTGGAGGAAGCGACCATCGTCAAGCTCGCTTCCAACGAGAATCCACGTGGGGACGAGCGCGCTGGTGCAGACCGCGGTCTCGACTCAGCTCCAGGATCTGGCGCGCTATCCGGACGGGAACGGCTTCGACCTCAAGCAGGCCCTGTGCGCGCACTACGGCGTGCGTCCCGAGCAGGTGGTCCTCGGCAGCGGATCCAACGACGTCCTCGAGCTCGTCGCGCGCGCGTTTCTTACCGCCAGCACCTCGTCGGTGTACTCCCAGCATGCCTTTGTGGTGTACCCGCTTGCGACGCAGGTGGCGGGCGCCGCTGGAATCGAGGTCCAGGCGCGCGCCTTCGGGCACGACCTGCAAGCCATGGCGGCGGCGGTGCGCGAGGACACCCGTGTGCTGTGGATCGCCAACCCCAATAACCCGACCGGGACGTTCGCGCCGGCGGAGCAGGTGCAGGCGCTGCTGGCGCGCGTGCCACGCCGCGTCATCGTGGTGCTGGATGAGGCGTACCACGAGTATTTGCCGGACCCGTTGCGCGTCGACAGTCTCCGCTGGCTCGACGATCATCCCAATTTGATCGTCACCCGCACGTTCTCCAAGGCTTATGGCCTGGCCGGTCTGCGAGTGGGGTTCGGGGTCGCGCACCCGGAGATCTGCGATTTGCTCAACCGGGTGCGCCTGCCGTTCAACGTGAACAGCCTGGCCCAGACCGCCGCCGTGGCGGCGCTGCGCGATCAGGCGTTCGTGGAGCGCAGCCGGCGTGTCAACGACGATGGGATGCGCCAACTCGTTCGAGGCTTCGAGCGCCTGCGGCTCGACTCCATCCCCTCGGTAGGCAATTTCATCACCGTGCGCGTGGGCGACGCCGGGCCGGTCTACCAGCGCCTGCTGCGCCAGGGTGTGATCGTGCGCCCCGTGGGCGCTTACGGCTTGCCGGAGCACCTGCGCGTGACCATCGGGCTGGAGTCCGAGAACGCGCGCTTCCTGCACGCGCTGGAAGCCGCGCTGCACGCGTGATCCCTCGATCGGATGATGCGGCTTTGGAGGGACCTAAGCTGCGCAAGCTGGCAGTCTTCGGGGTTGGTTTGATCGGTGGCTCGTTTGCCGCTGCTCTGAAGCGAGCTGGCGCCGTGACCCATGTGGCAGGCGTGGGGCGCAGCCGCGCCAACCTCGAGCGCGCGCTCGAGCTGGGTGTGATCGACGAGATCGCTACCGACGCGGCCGGCGCTGTGCGCGAAGCCGACTTCGTCCTGCTGGCAACACCGGTTCAGCAAACCGGTGCGCTGCTGGCCCAGATCGAGCCGCATCTCGAGCCGGACTGCGTGATGACCGATGGTGGCAGCACCAAGCGCGACGTGGTGCAGGCAGCTCGCCAGTACCTGGGCAGCAAGCTGGCCCAGTTCGTTCCAGCGCATCCCATCGCCGGCGCCGAGCGCTCCGGTGTCGAAGCCGCGACCGCCGCGCTGTTCGAGAAACGCCTGGTCGTTCTGACGCCGCTGCCTGAAACGTCGCCCGAGGCCTGCCGTCGCGTCGAGGCGGCCTGGCAGCGTGTGCGGCGCCAGGGTGTTGCAGATGGATGCGCTGCGCCACGACCAGATCTTCGCGGCGGTGAGCCACTTGCCGCATGCGCTGGCGTTTGCCCTGGTGTCGATGCTCGCCGCGCGTCCTGACGGGGCGGAGTTGTTCTCCTTCGCGGGAGCCGGCTTTCGTGATTTCACGCGCATCGCCGGCAGCTCTCCCGAGATGTGGCGCGATATCTGTGTCGCGAACCGCGACGTGCTGCTGCACGAGATCGACGCGTTTCAGACCGAGTTGACCGCGCTCGCCAACAGCATCCGCAACGGCGATGCGGCGAGCGTGCAGCGCGTGTTCGAAACGGCGCAGACCGCGCGCGGCCGCTGGCTGCAGCGCTCCTGAAACACGGCTGTGGCCGGCTATCCCCCTGTTCTCGATCTGCCCCCGCTGTCGCGGGCGCGCGGCACCGTGCAGCTGCCGGGCTCGAAGAGCATCTCCAACCGCACGCTGCTGCTGGCTGCACTCGCCGAAGGCGAGACCGAGATCCACGACTTGCTCGCCTCCGACGACGTCGCCCGCATGCTGGAGGCGCTCGAAGCGCTGGGGATCGTGCTCGAGCGTGGCGCCGATGCGCACGGGCTGCGGGTGCACGGGTGCGCAGGCACGTTCCCGGTCAAGCAAGCGGACCTGTTCCTCGGCAACGCGGGCACCGCATTCCGCCCGCTCACCGCGGCGCTGGCGCTGTCCGGCGGGGACTATAGGTTGTCCGGCGTGCCGCGCATGCACGAGCGTCCGATCGGCGACCTGGTGGATGCCCTGCGCCAGGCGGGCGCGCAGATCGACTACCTCGGCGACGAGGGCTTCCCGCCGCTCGAGATCCTGCCGGCCCGGATCAGTGTGGACCGGCCGGTGAGCGTGCGCGGCGAGGTGTCCAGCCAGTTCCTGACCGCGCTGCTCATGGCGCTGCCGTTGACCGGCCGCGCCGTGCGGTCCAGGTTGAGGGCGAGCTCATCTCCAAGCCGTATGTCGAGATCACGCTCAACCTGATGGCGCGTTTCGGCGTTACGGTCGAGCGCCACGACTGGCAAGGGTTCACGCTGCCGGCCGGACGCTACACGAGCCCGGGCGCCTACCATGTCGAGGGCGACGCTTCCAGCGCGTCGTATTTTCTGGCGGCGGGCGCCATCGGCGGCGGGCCGGTGCGAGTAGAGGGTGTGGGCCGCGACAGCATCCAGGGCGACGTGCGCTTCACCGAGGCTTGCAGGCCATGGGCGCGGATGTGACCATCGGCGAGAACTGGATCGAGGCGCGCGCTCCGCCGCGCCGGCCGGCTGCGCGCCATCGACCTCGACCTCAATCACATTCCCGACGCGGCGATGACCCTGGCGGTGGCCGCGCTGTTCGCCGACGGCCCGAGCACGCTGCGCAACATCGGCAGCTGGCGGGTCAAGGAAACCGACCGCATTGCCGCCATGGCGACCGAGTTGCGCAAAGTCGGCGCGCACGTGGAGGAGGGCAGCGACTATCTGGCGGTCACTGCTCCCGACGCCCTCAGTCTCCCCGGCCAGCGGCATCGACACCTACGACGACCACCGCATGGCCATGTGCTTTTCGCTGGTGGCCTTGGGCGGGGTGCCGGTGCGCATCAACGACCCGGAGTGCGTGGCCAAGACCTTTCCGGACTACTTCGAGCGCTTCGCGCAGATTACGTTGCCGGCGCAGCCGTCTGCGCGCGGCAAGGGCGCAGAGGGCCAGGGAGCCGAAACCCTGGATACGTCGCCCAAGGCCTCGGAGGCGCCCGTCATCGCGATCGATGGCCCCTCCGCCTCGGGCAAGGGCACGGTGGCCCGGCGGGTCGCCGAAGTCCTCGGGTTCCAGTACCTGGACAGCGGCGCGCTCTACCGGCTGGTGGCCCTGCGGCCCTGCGCTCCGGGGTCGGCCTGGCCGATCCGGAGGCCTTGGCGCGAGTGGCGCAGGAGCTCGACTGCGGCTTTCAGGGCGAAACCGTGCTGCTGGCGGGCAAGCCCGTAACGGAGCAATGCGACCGAGGAAGTGTCGGCTGCGGCTTCCCGGGTCGCCGGCCTGCAGCCGGTGCGCGCCGCGCTGCTCGAGCGGCAGCGGGCGTTCCGCCAGCCTCCCGGACTGGTGGCCGACGGCCGCGACATGGCCTCGGTGGTGTTCCCCGACGCGCGGCTCAAGGTCTTTCTCACCGCGAGCCCCGAGGAGCGCGCCCGCCGCCGCTATAAACAGTTGATCGAAAAAGGAATCGATGCTAGACTGGCCACCCTTTTGCAGGACATCCACGAACGCGATGCGCGCGATGCCAGCCGCGCGGTGGCGCCGCTCGTCCGATGCGAGGATGCCCGCGTGCTCGATACCAGTGACCTGAGTGTCGATCAGGCCGCCAGGCAGGTGCTGGACTGGTACGAGGAGATTCGCAGCAAATAGCCCCTGGCCGGTTGTCCGCGCGCGATGCGCGCAGCCGTACCGGACAGGAAAATCATTAACTGGCTCCCGTCGAATCCGACGGGTTTTTCGATGAGTACTTATCGCCTGTGATTACCACCGCCACCCCCACCCCCACCAAGACCTCCGACATCGTCGAAAACTTCGCCGCGCTGTTCGAGGAGAGCCTCTCCCGCAAGGAAATGCGGGTAGGCGAAGTGATCACCGCCGAGGTGATCCGCGTCGACGACAACTACGTCGTCGTCAATGCCGGCCTCAAGTCGGAGAGCTACATCCCCGTCGAGGAATTCCGCAACGACCGCGGCGAGATCGAGGCCAAGCCCGGCGACTTCGTCAAGGTCGCGATCGAATCGCTCGAAGACGGCCACGGCGAGACGCGGCTGTCGCGCGACAAGGCGAAGCGCCTCGCGGCCTGGCTCGATCTCGAGGAGGCGCTGGAGAAAGGCACGGTCGTGCAGGGGCTGATCAACGGCAAGGTCAAGGGCGGGCTCACCGTCATGGTGAACGGCATCCGCGCCTTCCTGCCCGGCTCGCTGGTCGACATCCGGCCGGTCAAGGACACCACGCCGTACGAGAACAAGGAGATGGAGTTCAAGGTCATCAAGCTCGACCGCAAGCGCAACAACGTCGTGGTATCGCGCCGCGCGGTGCTCGAAGCCTCGCCAGGGCGAGGAGCGCCAGAAGCTGCTCGAGAGCCTGCAGGAAGGCGCGGTGGTCAAGGGCATCGTCAAGAACATCACCGATTACGGCGCGTTCGTCGACCTGGGCGGCATCGACGGCCTGCTGCACATCACCGATCTCGCGTGGCGCCGCGTGAAGCATCCGTCCGAAATGCTGACGGTGGGCGACGAGGTCGAAGCCAAGGTGCTCAAGTTCGACCAGGAGAAGAACCGCGTCTCGCTGGGCATGAAGCAGCTCGGCGAAGATCCGTGGGTCGGCCTCTCGCGCCGCTATCCGCCGGGCACGCGGCTGTTCGGCAAGGTCACCAACCTGACCGACTACGGCGCGTTCGTCGAGATCGAGCCGGGCATCGAGGGCCTGGTGCACGTCTCCGAGATGGACTGGACCAACAAGAACGTGCATCCGTCCAAGGTGGTGCAGCTGGGCGACGAGGTCGAGGTCATGGTGCTCGAGATCGACGAGGACCGCCGCCGCATCTCGCTCGGCATGAAGCAGTGCATGCCGAACCCGTGGGAAGAGTTCGCGATGAACCACAAGAAGGGCGACAAGGTGAAGGGCCAGATCAAGTCGATCACCGATTTCGGCATCTTCATCGGCCTGCCCGGCGGCATCGACGGGCTGGTGCACCTGTCGGACCTGTCGTGGTCCCTGCCCGGCGAAGAGGCCGTGCGCAACTACAAGAAGGGCGAGGAGGTCGAGGCCGTGGTGCTCGTCGATCGACGTCGAGCGCGAGCGCATCTCGCTCGGCATCAAGCAGCTCGAAGGCGATCCGTTCAACAGCTTCATCCAGGCGCACGAGAAGAACTCGATCGTGACGGGCACGGTGAAGTCGATCGACGCCAAGGGCGCCGTGATCCAGCTCGACGGCGACGTCGAGGGCTACCTGCGGGCGTCCGAAGTGGCGCGCGACCGCGTCGAGGACATCCGCACGCAGCTGAAGGAAGGCGACACGGTCACGGCGATGATCATCAACATCGATCGCAAGAACCGCACGATCAACCTGTCGATCAAGGCCAAGGACATGGCGGAGGAGGCCGAGGCCATGAAGAAGCTTGCCGGAGGACAAGCCGGCGAGCACCGGCACCACCAATCTCGGCGCGCTGCTCAAGGCCAAGCTGGACACCGCCAATACTCAACAATAAAGGAGGCGCCATGACCAAGTCCGAGTTGATCGCGAAGCTGGCGGCGCGCTACCCGCAGCTGGTGGCGAAGGATGCCGAGCTCGCGGTGAAGATGATCCTCGACGCGATGGCGAAGAGCCTCGCGCAGGGGCAGCGCATCGAGATCCGGGGTTTCGGCAGTTTCGGGCTGAATTACCGGCCGCCGCGCACCGGGCGCAACCCGAAGTCGGGCGAAAAGGTGCAGGTGCCGGCGAAGTACGTGCCGCACTTCAAGGCCGGCAAGGAACTGCGCGAGCGCGTGGATATCAAGAAGTAGCAGCGAACGATGCTCGGGCAGCGCTTGTTAGCGGCGGCATCATCGAAAGATCGTGCCGCTTTTTTTCGTCCGCGCGCGATGCACGCGGCGAACGGCGGCTCAGCCGGTCAGCTGCGGTTACTGGGCTATGCGGTCTGCGAACTCAAGCTCGCTCTTGTTCGCTGCTGGTGCTGGCGTTCGCGGTCAAGAACACCGACCCGGTCGACGCGTGCGCTACTACCTCGGCGACGAGTGGCAGGCGCCGCTTGTTTCGTGCTGCTGGTGTTCTTCTGGCGGGCGTCGGCGGTCGGGCTCGCGGCCGGGCTGGCTCAGATGCTCCGGCAGCGCCGCGAGATCGTCGCGCTGAAGCGCGAGCTGCATGCCGCCGAGCCGCGGCTCGGAGACCGCGTGCGAGCCGCCAGCCCGACCCGGAGCTGCTCTAGGCCGCATGCGATGAACGATCCGGGCTAGCCGATGGAAATCGAGTACTGGTGGCTGCTCGCGCTGCCGCTGTTCTTCGCGCTCGGCTGGCTCGCGGCGCGCATCGACATCAAGCAGCTGCTGTCGGAATCGCGCGCGCTGCCGACCTCGTACTTCAAGGGCCTCAACTTCCTGCTGAACGAGCAGCCGGACAAGGCGATCGAGGCGTTCATCGAGGTGGTCAAGGTCGATCCGCAGACGATCGAGCTGCACTTCGCGCTGGGCAGCCTGTTCCGCCGCCGCGGCGAGGTCGAGCGCGCGATCCGCATGCACCAGAACCTGGTCGAGCGCGCCGACCTGGCGCAGCGAGCAGAAGCTAGTCGCGCTGTTCGAGCTCGCGCAGGACTATTTCAAGGCCGGGCTGCTCGATCGCGCCGAGGAGCTGTTCCTGAAGCTCGAAGGCACACCGCACGCGCGAAGCAGGCGCTGCGAGTTCCTGCTCGAGATCTACGAGCAGGAGAAGGACTGGCAGAAGGCGATCGAGCACCGCCAGCAAGCTGGAAGCGTGACCGGGCGCTCGCACCAGAAGGAGATCGCCAACTTCTACTGCGAGCTGGCGGTCAGACGAGATGATGCACACGCGCCCCGAGGCGGCGCGCCCGCATCTCGAGCAGGCGCTGGCGCATCACCGGCTGTGCGTGCGCGCCAACATGCTGCTGGGCGACCTCGAGCTGTCGGCGGGCAACCCGGACGCGGCGATCGAGGCCTGGAAACGCATCGAGAGCGCAGAATCCGCGCGTATCTGGCGCTGGTCGCGGAGCGGCTGCTGGCGGCGTACAAGCAGCTGCGGCCGCGTCGAGGAGGGGCTCAATCTGCTGCGCGGCTATCTCGACAAGCTATCCGTCGCTCGATCTGCTCAACGTGGTGTTCCAGGGCGTGCTGGAGCGCGAGGGACCGGAGCCGGCGTACCGAGCTGGTGCGCGACGAGCTGCGGCGCACTCCGACGCTGCTCGGGCTCGACAAGCTGCTCGAGGCGCAGTTGCTGGATGCGCCGCTCGAGCGCCGCCGGGATCTCGAGCTGATCAAGCAACCTGGTGCACCAGCACACGCGCAGCCTGGCCATGTACCAGTGCGACAACTGCGGTTTCCGGGCGCGCCAGTTCTACTGGCATTGCCCGGCGTGCGCGGCTGGGAGACCTATTCTCCGCGCCGCACGCGAGGAAGCGCGAGCTGGCCGGCATGAGCGACCTCGCCACGCGTCATCGTCGCGCTCGACTACCCCGACGCCGAGCCGGCGCTGGCGCTGGCGGGCCGCTTGTCGCCTGCAGCGTGCCGGCTCAAGGTCGGCAAGGAGCTGTTCACCGCCGCCGGCCCGGAGCTGGTCGAGACGCTCGTGCAGCGCGGCTTCGCGGTCTTCCTCGACCTGAAGTTTCACGACATCCCGAACACCGTCGCGCAAGCGTGCAAGGCGGCGGCAGGCCTGGGCGTGTGGATGCTCAACGTGCATGCGCTGGGCGGGCGCGCCATGATGACGGCCGCGCGGGAGGCGCTCGCCACAGCCGCGCGCGACCACTGCTGATCGCGGTGACGGTGCTCACCAGCCACTCGGAAGCCGACCTGCGCGAGGTCGGCATCGACGGCACGCCGCAGAGCGCCGCGTCTGCGCCTGGCGAGCCTGGCGCAGGCGTGCGGGCTGGACGGCGTGGTGTGCTCCGCGCAGGAAGGGCCGGCCCTGCGCGGCCGGCTTGGCGAAGACTTTCTCCTGGTTACGCCCGGCATTCGCACGCTGGCCGACGCCGCCGGCGATCAGAAGCGCATCGTGACCCCGAGCGACGCCATCGCGATGGGCGCCACTTTTCTGGTGGTCGGCCGTCCGGTCACTCGCGCCGCCGATCCTCTGGCGGCGCTCGCAGCCATCAACAACGAGGTGGAGAGCGCGGCCCGCAAGCACGGTTGAAGCGCTCGCCGGTTGCCGCGTCATCTCTGACCCTGGAACATACGCATGAAAGTCACCATCATCGGAACCGGTTACGTCGGCCTCGTGTCCGGCGCGTGCCTGGCGGATCTGGGCAACGACGTGCTGTGCCTGGACGTGGACCAGGCCAAGATCGATCGCCTCAACTCGGGCGAGATCCCGATCTACGAACCCGGCCTGGAGTCGCTGGTGCGGCACAACGCGCAGGCCGGGCGGCTGCGCTTCACCACCGACGTCGAAGCGAGCGTGGGGCATGGTCAGTTCCAGCTCATTGCAGTCGGCACGCCTCCGGACGAGGACGGCTCCGCGGACCTGCGCTACGTGCTGGCTGCGGCACGCAACGTGGGCCGCCACATGACGGAGTATCGAATCATCGTGGACAAGTCGACGGTCCCGGTAGGAACCGCCGACCTGGTGCGCGAAGCGATCGCCGCGGTGCTGGCCGAGCGCGGCGCCGACGTGCCGTTCAACGTGGTCTCCAACCCGGAGTTCTTGAAGGAAGGCGCTGCGGTCGAGGACTTCATGAAGCCCGACCGCATCATCGTGGGCACCGACGACGAGCGTGCTGCACAGCTGATGCGCGCCTTGTACGCCCCGCTGCAGCGCAACCACGAGCGCATGCTGATCATGGACGTGAGGTCGGCGGAGCTGACCAAGTACGCGGCCAACGCGATGCTTGCCACCCGCATCTCGTTCATGAACGAGCTCGCCAACCTCGCCGAGCGGCTGGGCGCCAACATCGAGCAGGTGCGCCGCGGCATGGGCTCGGACCCGCGCATCGGTTACCACTTCCTGTATGCCGGCGCCGGCTATGGCGGCTCCTGCTTCCCCAAGGACGTGCGGGCGCTGCAGCGCACCGCCGACCAGGGCGGCGCGCACCTGCGCATCCTCAAGGCGGTGGAGGAGGCCAACGAAGCGCAGAAGGTGGTGTTGCTGAGAGAAGCTCGAGACGCGGCTGGGTGCCGATCTCGCCGGCAAGCGCTTCGCGCTCTGGGGGCTGGCGTTCAAGCCGAATACCGACGACATGCGCGAGGCGCCCAGCCGGGTGCTGATCGACGGCGTTCTGGCGCGCCGGCGGCAAGGTGGTCGCCTACGACCCGGCCGCGATGGAGGAAGCGCAGCGCATCTACCGCGCCGAGCCGCGCGTGTCTTTCAGCGAATCTCCGCTCGCTTGCCTGGACGGCGCCGATGCGCTGGTCATCGTCACCGAGTGGAAAGAGTTTCGCAGCCCCGATTTCGCCGAGATCAAGCGGCGCGCTGCGCCAGCCGCTCATGTTCGATGGACGCAACCTGTATGATCCCGCGGTGGTGCAGGCGGCAGGCCTCGAGTACTACTCGATCGGCAGAGCGTGACAGCCAAGCATGACCCGACCTGATCTTTCCGCTGCGCGTGTGCTGGTGGTCGGCGACGTGATGCTGGATCGCTACTGGTTCGGCGACGTGAGCCGCATTTCGCCGGAAGCCCCCGTGCCGGTGGTGCGTATCGGACGCCTCGAGGAGCGCCCCGGGGGCGCGGCCAACGTGGCGCGCAATGCCGCGGCGCTGGGCGCACCAGTCGAGCTGCTCGCCGTGGTGGGTGAGGATGAAGCCGGCGCCAGCCTGGCCAGGCTGCTCGGCCAGGAGCGGGTGACGGCGCGCCTCACGCGCGACGCAGCCCTGCACACCACGGTGAAGCTGCGTGTCATCGGCAGGCAGCAGCAGCTGCTGCGCATCGACTTCGAGGATCTGCCGGCGCAGGCCGCGCTGGAGGCAAAGCTCAACGACTTCGAGGCGTGCCTGCGCACTGCGCAGGTGGTGATTCTGTCGGACTACGCGAAGGGCGCGCTGACGCACGTCGATCGCATGATCCGCACGGCGCGTGCAGCCGGCAAGACCGTCCTGGTCGATCCCAAGGGCGATGACTATGAGAAGTACCGCCACGCTACGCTGCTGACGCCCAACCGCAGCGAGTTCCGCGAGGTCGTGGGCACCTGGAAGAGCGAGGCCGATTTCGTAGCGCGGGCGCGCAGGCTGCGCGAAGAGCTGGAGATCGATGCCCTGCTGATCACGCGCAGCGAGGAGGGCATGACGTTGGTTACCGAGGCGGACGTGCTGGCCGTCCCGGCGATGGCCAAGGAAGTCTTCGACGTGACCGGTGCGGGCGATACCGTGATCGCCACGCTCGGTACGATGCTGGCGGCGGGGATGACCCTGGCCGATGCGGTACGCTGGGCCAATCGTGCGGCCGGGATCGTCGTGGGCAGGCTCGGCACGGCCGTGGTGCAGCCCGACGAGCTGTTCGTGGATTGACATACGCATGATCATCGTGACTGGCGCGGCCGGTTTTATCGGCTCCAATCTCGTCAAGGCGCTGAACGCGCGTGGCGAGACCGACATCGTCGCCGTGGACAACCTCACGCACGGCGACAAGTTCCGCAATCTGGTGGACTGCAGCATCGCCGACTACCTCGACAAGGAGGCGTTCCTGGGCCAGCTCAGCGGAGGTGCCTTCGACGGCGACATCGCTGCGATCCTGCACCAGGGCGCGTGCTCCGACACCATGCAGGGCGACGGCCGCTACATGATGGAGAACAACTACCGGTATTCCGCCGAGCTGCTCGAATACTGCCAGGCGGAGGAGATCCCGCTCATCTACGCCTCTTCGGCGGCGGTGTATGGTGCGGGGCCCGTGTTCCGCGAGGATCCGGCGGCGGAGCGGCCGCTCAACGTCTACGGCTACTCGAAGGCCCTGTTCGACAATCTGGTGCGGCGGCGCTGGCGCGACAACACGGCCCAGGTGGTTGGCCTGCGCTACTTCAACGTCTACGGTCCGCGCGAGGGGCACAAGGGACGCATGGCCTCGGTCGCCTTCCACTTCTTCCAACAGTATCGCAGCGAAGGCTGCGTGAAGCTGTTCGAGGGCAGCGGCGGGTACGCCGCCGGCGAGCAACGCCGCGACTTCGTCTCGGTCGACGACGTCGTGAAGCTGAACCTGCATTTTCTCGCGCATCCCGAAGCCAGCGGCATCTTCAACGCCGGGACCGGCCGGGCGCAGACGTTCAACGACGTGGCCGTGGCGACCGTCAATGCCGTGCGCGCGAGTCAGGGCGAGCCCGCGCTCGACCTCCAGCAGATGCTGTCCAAGAGCCTCATCGACTACGTGCCGTTCCCGGCCGGGCTGAAGGAGAAGTACCAGAGCTTTACGCAGGCCGATCTCGCACGGCTGCGAGGCGCCGGCTACCGGGCGCCGTTCCTGACGGTGGAGGAAGGGGTCGCGCTACGTCGAGTGGCTGCTGGCGCAGTGAGTCTCGATGACCGCAAGGCGCGAAGGCGCAAAGGAAGCTTACGGCATCTGCGCGGCGGTACGTGTAAGGACAGAGATAGGCGTGCTGCCTGGCGCCCTGGTGCTGACGGCCCGTCAACGCAAGTCCAAAGCCGCAATTCTGCGTTCTACTGCGGGCCTTTGCGCCTTGCGGTCATCGGCAGTAGGCAGTAGGCACTCAGTCGGGAACGGTCCAGCGCTCGGGCGAGCGCCACAGGCTGGCGAGCAGCAGCTCGCGCTTGAGCACGAACTCCTTGGGCAGTTTGTCGTAGAGCTTCACGAACAGCTCTTCGTGCAGCAGCAGCTCCTGGATCCAGGCGTCGCGCTCGAGCGCCATCAGCTCGGCGAACTGCGCGTCCGGGACCGACTCCAGCCCGTCCACTCCAGGTCGTGCTGCGCGGCATCCATCCCAGCACGCTCTCGGCGGCGCTGGCCTGACCGTGGCAGCGGTCCACGATCCACTTCAGCACGCGCATGTTCTCGCCGTAGCCCGGCCACAGGAACTTGCCGTCCGCGCCTTTGCGGAACCAGTTCACGCAGAAGATGCGCGGCGGATGGGCTACGCGGCGGCCCATTTCCAGCCAGTGGTCGAAATAGTCGCCGATGTGGTAACCGCAGAACGGCAGCATGGCGAAGGGATCGCGACGCACTTCGCCGGTCTTGCCCGCGGCCGCGGCAGTGGTCTCCGAACCCATGGTGGCGGCGGCATAGACGCCATCGGCCCAGTTGAACGTCTCGTAGACCAGCGGCACGGTCTGGCTGCGGCGGCCGCCGAAGATGAAGGCCGAGATCGGCACGCCCTCGGGCTGCTCCCAGCGATCGTCGATGGACGGGCACTGTGCGGCCGGCACGGTGAAGCGCGCGTTGGGATGGGCGGCCTTGCGCCCGCAGCCGCTGTCCAGGGCTGGCCCTGCCAGTCGATCAGGCGGTCCGGCGGTTGCTCGGTCATGTCTTCCCACCACACGTCGCCGTCCTCGGTCAGGGCGACGTTGGTGAAGATGCAGTTGCGCTCGAGCGTGGCCATGGCGTTGGGATTGGACTTGCGCGAGGTGCCGGGCGCCACGCCGAAGAAGCCGAACTCCGGGTTGATCGCGTACAGGCGTCCGTCCGGCCCGGGCTTGATCCAGGCGATGTCGTCGCCGACCGTGGTGACCTTCCAGCCCTCCAATGCAGGCGGCGGAATCAGCATGGCGAAGTTGGTCTTGCCGCAGGCGCTGGGGAAGGCGGCCGCCACGTAGGTCTTCTCGCCGGCCGGCGATTCCACGCCCAGGATCAGCATGTGCTCGGCGAGCCAACCCTGCTCGCGGCCCATCACCGAGGCGATGCGCAGCGCGAAGCACTTCTTGCCCAGCAGAGCGTTGCCGCCGTAGCCGCTGCCGAACGACCAGATCGCGTTCTCCTCCGGGAAATGCACGATGTACTTGTGCTCGCGGTTGCAGGGCCAGGGGACGTCCTGCTGGCCCGGCGCCAGCGGCATACCGACCGAGTGCAGGCAGGGCACGAACTCGCCGCTGTCGCCCAGCGCCTCGACGGCCGCGCGGCCCATGCGGGTCATGATCCGCATGCTGACCGCTACATAAGCCGAGTCGGTGATTTCGACGCCGATATGCGAGATGGGCGAGCCGATGGGTCCCATGCAGAAGGGCATCACGTACATGGTGCGGCCGCGCATGCAGCCCTCGAACAATGGCGCGAGCGTCGCCTTCATCTCGCGCGGATCCATCCAGTTGTTGGTGGGACCGGCGTCGGCCTTGTGGATGCTGCAGATGAACGTGCGATCCTCGACGCGGGCGACATCGGAGGGATCGGAGCGCGCGAGGAAGCTGCCCGGGCGCTTGTCTGGGGTGAGCGGCAGCAAGGTGCCGTTGCCGACCAGCTCCGAGCACAGGCGGCGGTACTCCTGCTCGGAGCCGTCGCACCAGACGATACGCTGGGGGCGGGTCAGGTTGGCGACCTCCATCACCCACTGGCGCAGGCGCTGGTGCCGGACGTAGTCGGGGATCTCAGGACTGGCCGAAGCGGCGGGATTGAGGCGTGTGGCAGCGTCCACGGCTACGCTCTCCTCGCGGGACATCCATAGTTCTAATGACTACCGATGTTAGCACTGGGTTCAGCGTCTTGGGGCATCGGCTACAATCATGCACCCGCCTGAAGGTTAAATTTCTGTGGCACCGCGCGCCTGACCGTGACCCCGATCCTCGCCTTCGATATCGAAACCATTCCGGACGTTGCGGGCCTGCGCCGCCTCTACGACGTCTCGGCGTCTCTGTCCGATGCGCAGGTCGCGGAGCTGGCTTTCGAGCGCCGCCGCCAGGCTGTCGGCAGTGATTTCCTGCCGCTGCACCTGCATCGCGTGGTCGCCGTCGCCTGTGCACTGCGCGATCGCAACAGCTTCACCGTCTGGTCGCTCGGGGCTGCGGACGAGCCCGAGGGTGCGCTGATTCAGCGCTTCTTCGAGGGGATCGAGAAGTACACCCCGCAGCTGGTGTCGTGGAACGGCGGCGGCTTCGATCTGCCCGTGCTGCACTATCGCTCCCTGGTCCACGGCGTGCAGGCGCGACGTTACTGGGACATGGGCGACGAGGACCGCGAGTTCCGCTACAACAACTACATCAGCCGCTATCACAGCCGCCACCTGGATCTGATGGACCTGCTGTCGATGTACCAGCCGCGGGCGAGCGCGCCGCTCGATGAACTGGCGCAGCTGCTGGGCTTTCCCGGCAAGCTCGGCATGGGCGGTGCCCAAGTGTGGGAATCCTATCAGCGCGGCGAGATCGGCGCGATTCGCAACTATTGCGAGACGGATGTCGTGAACACCTACCTGGTGTTCCTGCGCTTCCAGCTGGCGCGCGCCGCGCTCACCCGCGAAGCGTACGAGCAGGAGATCGAGCTGGTCCACGACACCCTGGCGCGCTCGACGGCTCCCCATTGGCAACAGTTCCTGGCGGCATGGACGGGCCGCGGCGCGGACGCGCAGCGACCGGCACTGCCTGGCACCGCGCTGCCCGCACTGAAGGCCGACTAGCAGCATGACCTGGTGCGAGTCGACTCCCTCGATCTCGAAGGGCGCGGTGTTGCGCGCGTTGGCGGGAAGGTGACCTTCATCGACGCTGCCCTGCCTGGGGAGAGCGTCGAGATCGAGACCTGGCGTCGCAAACCGCGCTTCGATCTGGCCAACGCGGTGCGCGTCCTGCAGGCGAGCAGCATGCGGGTTGCGCCGCGCTGTCCCCACTATGACCGCTGTGGCGGCTGCAGCTTGCAACATCTGGATTCGCGAGCGCAGGTCGCGATCAAGCAACGCGTCCTGGAAGACAACCTGGCGCGCATCGGGCGGGTGCAGCCCGATGCGATTCTGCCCGCTATCCACGGCCCCGCGTGGCAGTACCGTCAGCGCGCCCGCATGTCGGTGCGGATGGTGGCGGGCAAAGGCGGGGTGCTGGTGGGCTTTCGCGAGCGCCGTACCCACTACGTGGTGGAGATGGATTCGTGCGAAGTGCTGCCTGCACACATCTCCGCGATGATTGCGCCGCTGCGCGCCGCGCTGTCGCAGGTCTCGCTGGCTGCACGCATTCCGCAGGTCGAGGTCGCAGTCGGCGACGGCGTGGACGTGCTGGTGCTGCGCGTCCTCGATCCGCTCAGCGCCGACGATCGCGACCGCCTGCGGGAGTTCGCGCGAACGCACCGCGTGGACCTATATCTGCAGCCAGGCGGTCCGGCCACGCTGCAGCCTCTGGAACCGGCGGCTGTCCGCCTCCTGTCGTACCAGCTGCCTGAGTTCAACCTGGCATTCGGGTTCCATTCGAGCGACTTCACGCAGGTCAACCAGGCCGTCAACCGGGTTCTCGTGAGGCGCGCGATCGCGCTGCTGGATCCGCAGCCGGGCGAGCAGGTGGCAGACATGTTCTGCGGCCTGGGCAACTTCACGCTCGCGCTGGCGAGGCGCGGGGCGCAGGTCGTCGGCGTGGAAGGCAGCGAGGACCTCGTGAAGCGTGGCGCGGAGAACGCCCAACGCAATGGTCTGAGCGAGCGTGCCAGCTTCCGGCAGGCCAACCTCTACACGCAGGCCGCGGACCTGCTGCAGCGTCTGCCGCGGCTCGACAAGCTGCTGCTGGATCCGCCGCGCGATGGGGCGGCCGCGCTGATCCAGGCGCTCGGCCTGCAGGCGCCGCGCCGGCTGCTGTACGTATCCTGCAATCCGGCTACGCTGGCGCGCGATGCCGGCGTGCTGGTGGCCGAGAAAGGCTATCGGTTGAGCGCGGCGGGCGTGATCAACATGTTCCCGCACACCTCGCACGTCGAATCGATGGCGTTGTTCGAGCGGGAGTGACTACTGCGTTACGGCGTCAGTCGAGGACCGCAAAGGCGCAAAGACGCAAAGGTGCCGCAAAGAAGAGCGCCGGAGCCTTGGTGCGGGACTACGGGTCGAAAGGCTGGAGCTCAGCGCGACGCTGGTCTGGAATTCCTTTGCGCACCGCGTCTGCGCCTTTGCGGTCCTCGTTGTGTCGGAGGCATGAAAGAGGGCGGCCGCAGCCGCCCTTTCTCGAGCCGAAATCGAACCTAGTCGCGATTGCCCGTGAAGGCCATGAGGATCTGCAGCAGGCTGGTGAACAGGTTGTAGATGCTGATGTACAGGGTGAGCGTGGCGGAAACGTAGTTGGTTTCGCCGCCGTTCACGATGGCGCTGAGCTGATACAGGATGATCATCGAGCTGATCACCACGAAGGCGCCGCATACCACCAGGTGCAGGAGCGGGCTGGCGAGGAAGATGTTGGCGACCACGGCCAGCATCACCACGATCACTCCCACCATCAGGAAGTTGCCGAGGAAGCTGAAGTCGCGCTTGGTCGTCGTGGCCACCGCGGACAATCCGAAGAAGGTCGCGGCCGTGCCGCCGGCGGCGAGTGCCACCAGCTGTCCGCCGTTGCTCAGACCCAAAGCGACCTGGAGCAGAGGCCCGAGCAGCAGCCCCATGAAAAGCGTGAAGCCCAGCAGAAGGCCGATACCGAGCACGCTGTCCTTGTTGCGCTCGATGGCGAAGATCCAGCCGTAGAAGATCGCCAGCATGGCGATGGCCGAGATCATCGGATTGGCGCGCAGGAAACCGAACTGGAGATTTACTCCGATCGCCGCGCCGATGGCGGTCGGGACCAGCGTGAGTGCCAGCATCAGGTACGTGTTGCGCAGTACCTTGTGGCGGCTGTCCGCGAGGACTGCGCCCTGCGCGGTGATCGGATAGCCCTGCTCCATGCGATGCCTCCTTAAACGCTTTGTTGTCAATTGCCTACATCAGACCTGGGGTCGCCCGGAAAGTTCGGCGGGATGGCGGAGGGTGAGTCTGTCAAGCCCCGCGTGGATATTGGCTCTGCGGGCCCCTTTGCTCAGGAGAGCCGTTCCAGTCGCCACCGGTTCAACGCCGAACGCACTCTACCATGTCCGGAGTTCCCCTCTAGGTTCTCGTCATGGGAGCGCGGTAGGTCAAAGGTGGTTACCAAAGCGCCTCCGGCACGCTTCCAGCGTCTCAATAGGGCGACACTCTCACCACAGGAGGTGTTTGTATCTGGGTACCAGACGCAGCCTCGCGGCCTCTCGCAGGGACCGCCTCGATGCGCCGGCGTACCTTGAGGACACGACCGGTCAATCCGGCCGATCCGAGGCTGCCACATCCCTTGCCTCTCCGGGCGACCCATAACCGTTGCCTCTGGAGACTCTGAAAGTGCTGCTGCTCGCGTTGATGCCCCGTGACCGGGCCCGCCGGCGCCACGCAGCGATCACCATGCAGAGGCCACCAAACTCAAGCAACGCAAGGCTACTAGGCTCGGGGACTGCGGAAGTGATGCGAATGCCATAGTTCTGATTCGGATCCGCGTTGTCACCGAAGAAATTGTCGTGCGCAGTAACAAACAGGAATCTGGCTCCGATAGGTACTTGGACGAGTACGGCGGAAGCGCCGCCCGTAGGCGCGGAAATCAGGAAGTCTTGCAGGATGTCAGTCGTTAGCCCACCGACTGCCGTTGGAGCGGTCATGAAGTCGGTGCCAGCGTCGATGGCACCGACGACGCGGGCCAAGTTGTTGTTTGAGAGCAATGTGGCACCGGAACTGAAAACGGCGACCATCGACTCGTTCATATCGCCGAAGGCAGGATAAGGACTGTATTCGCCGACTCGTTCGAGCAGGATGGCATCCCCTGGATTTGCTGGGAAGGATAGGGCCCCGAGGTCAATCGCAGTTGCATCAAGCGCGTTGTCGTTGTTCGTTCTCAAGTAAGTCGCACGGGGATCAATTGCGATAAGGTCAGCCGGTGCCGAGGCCGGAAGGCTCAGCAGGCATGCTGCGACAACCAGCACTTGCTTGAGCGCGGCGTAGAGCTTCTGCGTGAAACGCATCTTCATTGCGATGTTGTCTCCTCAAAGCTGTCGTTGGAAATCACGCGGCTTAGGGCGCCGCTTCTTCGACCTTGAGGATCATTTCGGCAGGTTGAGGGAACCCTTTAACAGAAACTACACATTGTGGCGGGCAGCCCGCTAAAGGGCAGGGCACGGCCATTTCCCCGCCTTGCGATCGGCCGACCCGCTGGCCTGGAGTACCACCGACACATGCTCAGGCTTCTGCACTGCGCTCAAGCTGTAGACTCGCCCCGCCGCACTGTCCTGCATTCGGGCGCGGTCAACTAAGGGGAGGGCGGTACTGTCTTGACTCAGGAACGGATGTTACTGGCGGAGGGTGAGGGATTCGAACCCCCGGTGAGTTTCCGCACAACGGTTTTCAAGACCGCCGCATTCGACCGCTCTGCCAACCCTCCGGCAACACTTCCGGAAATGGCCGATGGCGATGATACAGGGAATGGCGTTTGCAGGCGACCAAGCCCTCGATGCGGGCGGGGTCTTGGAGTCACAAGAGGGACGGCTGGAGGCGGTTCGTGGGCACGAGCGTAACCGCAGGACTCGGTCCACCGTATCCAGAACCCATCGCGCAGCCGGGTGCGCGTTGCGCACACCCAGCGGACTCGAGCGGCGCGCACCATGACGGTGCGCCGGGCCGCTCTGTAACTACCTGATCGACTAGCGATGCCGCGGGCGCTTGTGCACCGACGTGCCCCCGGTCGACGCCTGCTGGCGCAGGCGCTTGTACAGGGCCGGGTCAGCGCTCTTCAGGTAGGAGATCACCTGATAGTCGTGCCGGGTGATCTTGCGCACGTCGATCTGGTCCACGTGCACCAGCCGCAGCAGCTCCTTGACCGGCTTGGGCATGGAGCGCCCGCTCTCGTAGCGGGAGCCGCCGCTCTGGGTAACGCCGATGCGACCCCAGAACTCCTGCTGGTTCAGGCCGAGGCGGTGTCGAATCTGGCGCGGGTTGAGGCTTCGTTCAGTCTGTTTCATGTGCGTGTCATTTCCGAAGGTTCAAGGGAACGGGACGCAAGCGAACCCGGGCTGTATTCCTTTGTCCTGCATCGGACGCCGGAAGTTCCTGTGAATTGCCTTGCCGTCAGGCCTTCCTGTCAGCCTTTTGCAAGAACAATGCCGTCATGCGTCTGCAGCGGCCGACGCCAAGCGCTCGGCGAACCGAGCGCCCGGCCCGGGACCACACGGGACCCGGGCAATCGGACCAACCGCAGCCCAGCCGCAGGAGTGCCGCGTCCGTCGTTGCCTGAACGCGTGAGATGCCGTTTGGATTACGGCAGACTGAATACTACCAGAACCCCGGAGTCCTTCGCGAACGTGTTGAAGGGCTTGCCGAAGAAACTCGCATAGTCGTCGCCGGCGAGCCCGCCCCAGCCGGTGGCCACGGCGACGTATTGCTTGCCGTCCTTGCCCTTGTAACTGATGATGCCGCCGTTGTGGCCCTGCCCGTTGTTGTGCTTCCACAGCTCCTTGCCCGCGGTGGCGTCGAAAGCGCGCAGGTAGCCGCGCGCATCCGGCACGAACAGCAGGTTGCCCCCGGTTGACAGCAGGCTCGCCAGCGGTGGCTCAGGGAAACGCACCTCCCACTTCTTCGCCCCGGTCAGCGGATCGTGCGCGGCCACGTGCCCGTGCGCTTTCTCGCCCGGCGGGTTGACCAGCGAGAAGTTGGCGCCGATGTTGAGCTGGGCCATCGGCTCCAGGATCGGCGTGGTCTTGGTGACGGTGAGATCCATGCACCACTCGTTGCCGACCTTGTAGTACAGCCCCGTCTTGGGGTTGTAGGTGCCCGCATTCCAGCTCACCCCGCCGGCGATGAACGGGCACAGGTCCTTGTGCGAGCCTTCGGTGAGGTCGCGTCGTCCCACCAGGGTGCCGTCCGGCTTGATGTCCTGGACGAAGTTGATGTTCTTCACCAGGCGCCACACGTTCTGCACGTTGCCCTTGCGGTCGTAGACGAACACGAAGCCGCTCTTGTTCGGGTGCACGATGTACTTGCGGCCGGCGCGCTCGACCATGACGAACTCGCCCACGGCGCTGTCGAAGTCCCAGGCGTCGTGCGGCAGCTCCTGGTGATAGGCCTTCAGCTCGCCGCTGTCGGGATCCAGGCCAATGACCGACGAGGTGTACAGGTTGGTGCCGGGGCGTGCGCCGTTGGTCATGAAGTCCGCGCCCGACCAGTCGTACAGCGGGGCAGGGTTGCCGGTGCCCCACCACACGGTGTTGGTCTCGGGGTCGTAGTTGCCGGGCATCCACCCGCCACCGCCGCCGGTGCGCCAGGAGTCGCTGCCCCAGGTGTTGCGCGCGTCGGAATGTGTCCCATCGTTACCGCCCACTGTGTAGAATTTCCACACTTCCTGGCCGGTTCTGGCGTCCACCGCGAAGATCGGCCCGCGGTAGGGCCATTCGCCGCCCTGCGCACCGATGATGACCTTGTCCTTCACGAACAGCGGCGCTCCGGTGAAGCCCACGGTCAGGCGTTCGGAATCGAGCAGCTTGGTCTCCCAGACCAGCTGTCCGGTCTTGCGGTCGAGCGCCACCAGCTTGCCGTCGAGCGTCCCCATGTAGACGTGGCCCAGCCCCACCGCGATTCCGCGGTTGTAGGGCGAGTGGGTCTGCTTGGCGACCAGGTCCTCGTTGAGCTTCTGCTGGTGATACCAGATCACTTCGCCGGTCGCACCATCGAGCGCGAACACCTGATTGAACGAGCCCGAGTAGTACACCACTCCGTCGACAGCCAGGGGCATCGATTGCAGCCCGCGCATTGAGCGCGGCATGACGTGGGTCCACGCCACCTTCAGCTTGTCGACGTTCTTGCTGTTGATCTGGTCCAGCGGGCTGTACTGCCAGCCTTTGTAGTCTCGGTGGTAGGTGAGCCAGTCGCCCGGCTGCTTGTCGGCGTTCCGAATGCGCTCCAGGGTCACGTCCGCGCTGTCCGCCAGGGCGCCAGTCGCGAGCGCCGCGGTCGCGGTCAGCGCAGCGGCTGCCGTGGCCCGAACCATCCGTTTGTGCCAACGCTTCATAGAACTCTCCTCAGTTGCCAGGGCGCAGCCGACACGCAGCCGTCGCCAACTGCCCGCGGGAACGCGGGCTTGGGGTCGTCATGCAACGACGCAATCCTTAAGCGGCGGATGCCGGCGCGGGGGTCCGGGCTGCAGCCCGCCGCGCCGCCTTGCGCTGCAGCGGGGCAGGGACGCGCCCGCCCGATGCCAGATGCTTAGCCGCTCCGGGCTTCACATCGGCATACGGGGCGCAAGCTTGAGTGCGGGGGGAGAGGGGTGGGGTGGAGAACTACTTCGCGACCTGCCGCTCACGCAGCTCGTCGAGGGTCTTGCAGTCGATGCACAGCGTGGCGGTGGGCCGCGCCTCGAGGCGCTTCAGCCCGATTTCGACGCCGCAGCTGTCGCAGTAGCCGTAGTCCCCGCCGTCGATCTTGGCGATGGTTTCTTCGATTTTCTTGATCAGCTTGCGCTCGCGGTCGCGGTTGCGCAGCTCCAGCGCCATGTCCGACTCCTGGCTGGCGCGGTCGTTGGGGTCGGCGAAGATGGTGGCCTCGTCCTGCATGGTGTGGACGGTGCGGTCGATGTCCTGGCTCAACTCGTCCTTCAGCGCCGCGAGCATCTTGCGGAAGTGCTCGAGCTGCTTGGGGTTCATGTACGCCTCGCCCTTCTTCGGCTGGTAGGGCTTGAACTGCTGGGTGTGAAATTCAGCGGCCATAGTGGCTGGTTTCCCGCGTTCCGGTTTGGAAAAATGCGCTTCTATAGCAGATTAACGCAGGGCCTGCAAGCAACTTTCAATCCCAGGCCCCTGCCTTCAATCCCAAGTCCCTGGCGCGGGCGCAAATTGACCAGGCCGCAGGCGGGCGGGCATAATACCCGGCCTCCGGGGTGTGACGCAGCCTGGTAGCGTGCCTGCTTTGGGAGCAGGATGTCGGAGGTTCGAATCCTCTCACCCCGACCAACGCTCCTTCCGGCCCGCTGGGATGGTGCGGCGCACGCGGCGAGTCCTGCCCGTAGCTCAACCGGATAGAGCACCAGCCTTCTAAGCTGGGGGTTATGGGTTCGAGTCCCGTCGGGCAGGCCAAAGCGGTGGCCCGCGCATGCCTGACTTCGGTTTCTGTGGTGGCTGTAGCTCAGTTGGTAGAGTCCCGGATTGTGATTCCGGTTGTCGTGGGTTCGAGTCCCATCAGCCACCCCATCATTTCAACCGCCCGCCATCATTTGATCATCCTCTATGGGCAGCCTTTGCAGCCGGTAGTGCGGGCCCGGCTGAAGTTTGCGCGCTCGACATTGGCCCCGGTAAGATCGGCGTCGGTCAAGATCGGCGCCGTTGAAGTTGGCGCCTTGCAGCTGCGCCTCGGCCAGCGAGGTGCCCTTGAGGCTGGCCGCACGCAGATTCGCGCGCTGCAAGTCGGCGCCTTGAAAGCGCGCCCCGTCGAGCCGTGGCGTTGGCCAGATCGGCGCCGCCCAGGTTGGCCTTGGTACAATCCGCCCCGCTCATATTGGTGTTCTGCAGGGCGGCGCCGTTGAGCAGCGCGCCGTCCAGGTTCGCCTCGTCGAAGCGCGCGCCGCGCGCGTTCGCTTTGAGCAGGGAGGCCGAGCGCAGATCGGCTTTGCGCAGGTCGGCCCGTGACAGATCGGATTGATCGAGATTCGCTCCGCTCAAATCGGCGCCGGTCAGCACCGAGCGAGTGAACTGGGCGTGCGCGAGATTGGCATCGTTCAGCTTCGCCCCGGTGAGATTCATGCTGGTGCACAGGGCGCCCGGCCGGATGCGGCAGGTGCCGACGCTGCGCGTTTCTTCCGCTAGAGAGTCTGCCGTGCACACCAGAATCACGATTAGCGCGACTGCGCTTCGCATAGTTTGAGAGCCTCGATCTGATCAAACGGTTGGTCTTGTCCGGCGAGCCGGTCCATGGCGCCTGAATGAAGCCGAAGATAACACGAACGAAGCGCAGCCCGGTGCTGCCGGCATTGCCGTGATCGTCCTGCGCCAGGTCACCTTGCAGCGCGGGGCAAAGCCCCTGCTGGAGCGCGTCGACGTTACGTTCTTCGCCCGCCAGAAGATCGGCATCACCGGCGCCAATGGGACCGGCAAGACCAGCCTGCTGCAACTGCTGTGCGGCGAGTTGCATGCAGAGGCCGGGGAAGTCGAGATCCAGCCGGGGCTGCGCATCGCGCACGTGAGCCAGGAAACGCCTGCCTCCCCGGCGCCCGCGCTGGACTACGTGCTCGACGGCGACCGCGAGCTGCGACGGATCGAGCAGGCGCTGGCGCAGGCGGAGGCCGCGCACGACGACGCTGCGATCGCCCACCTGCACGTCGAGTACGACCACATCGACGGCTACAGCGCCCGTGCCCGCGCCGCACGGATTCTCGATGGACTGGGGTTCAATCAGGTCGACCAGCTGCGGCCCGTTGCCGAGTTCTCCGGCGGCTGGCGCATGCGGCTCAATCTGGCGCAGGCCCTGGTGTGTCCCTCCGACCTGCTGTTGCTGGACGAGCCGACCAACCACCTCGACCTGGACGCGGTGTTCTGGCTGGAGGATTGGCTCAAGCGCTATCCCGGGACGCTGCTGCTGATCTCTCACGACCGCGAGTTTCTCGACGCCGCCGTCGAGCATATCTGCCACCTGGAAGGGCGCACGCTGCGCCTGTACAAGGGCAACTACAGCGAGTTCGAGCGCCAGCGCGCCGCCAATCTCGCCAATCAGCAGGCCGCCTATGCCAAGCAGCAGCGCGAGATCGCCCACCTGCACAGCTTCGTCGAGCGGTTCCGCGCCAAGGCGACCAAGGCGCGGCAGGCGCAGAGCCGGTTGAAGACGCTCGCGCGCATGGAGCTCATCGCCGCGGCACACGTGACTGCGCCGTTCAGCTTCTCGTTTCGAGCGCCGGAGCCGGCGTCCGAGCGGCTGCTGACGCTCGAGCACGCGCAGGCAGGCTACGGCGGGGGCATCGTGCTGTCGAGCATCGACCTCACGCTGACGCGCTGGCGCGCGCGTCGGTTTGCTGGGTGCCAACGGCGCGGGCAAGTCCACGCTGGTGAAGCTCCTCGCCGGTGAGCTGATGCCCTCGGCTGGACAGCGTGCGGAGGGCAAAGGGCTGCGCATCGGCTATTTCGCCCAGCATCAGCTCGAGCAGCTGCGCGCGGATGAATCGCCGCTGCAGCATCTGATCCGGGTCGATCGCCGGGCGCGCGAGCAGGCGTTGCGAGACTTCCTGGGCGGCTTCGATTTTCGCGGGGAGATGGTGGATGCTGCCGTGGGTCGATTCTCCGGCGGAGAGAAGTCGCGGCTTACCCTGGCGCTGATCATCTGGCAGCGGCCCAACCTGCTGCTGCTGGACGAGCCTACCAATCACCTCGACCTGGAGATGCGCCAGGCCTTGACCATGGCGCTGCAGGAGTTCGAGGGGGCGATGGTGCTGGTGTCGCACGATCGTCATCTGCTGCGCGCCAGCACCGACGCGCTGCTGCTGGTGGCCGACGGCCACTGTGCGCCGTTCGACGGCGACCTCGACGACTATCGCGACTGGCTGCAGGCGCGCCGGCGCCAGGCGCAGGAGGCGCCGGCGGTGGACGCGCAGGCGCCGTCGCGGCGGGAGCAGCGCCGCGTCGAGGCGCAGGCACGCGACCGCCTGGCGGCCCGGCGACGGCCGCTGCAGAAGCAGCTCGAGGGTCTCGACCGGGAGCTGCAGCAGCTCGGCGTGCGGCGCCAACAGCTTGAAAGTACGCTAGCCGATCCCAATCTTTACGCGGCAGACAGCGGCGAGCGACTGAAGGCATGTCTCGATGAACAGGCCCAGGTCAACGCCCGGCTGCGCGATGCCGAGGAGCGGTGGCTCGATCTGCAGACGCAGTTGGAGGCCCTGGAGACGGGTTAGAATGGGCTTCGAATCCAAGCGGAACTCGCAGCGCGCTGCTGGCGTCTAACTGCGGCTTTGTCACTCATTGTGCATAGGAGCGAACTTTGTTCAAGCGCATCGGCCTGTTCCTGATCACCAACCTGGCGATCCTGTTCGTGCTCAGCATCACGCTGCGCCTGCTCGGGGTCGATTCCATCCTCGACCAGAGCGGCGGCCTGAACCTGAACGCGCTGCTGGTGTTTTCGGCGGTGTTCGGCTTCGGCGGCTCGTTCATTTCGCTGGCCATGTCCAAGTGGATCGCGAAGCGCGCGGTCGGCGCGCAGGTCATCGAAACGCCGCGTAACGCCGTCGAGCAGTGGCTGGTCGAGACGGTTCGCCGGCAGGCCCAGCAGGCCGGCATCGGCATGCCCGAAGTCGCCGTCTACGACGCGCCGGAGGTCAATGCCTTCGCCACCGGCATGAGCCGGAACAGTGCACTGGTAGCGGTGAGCACCGGGCTGCTGCGCGGCATGAGCCGGGAAGAGGCCGAGGCCGTGCTTGGCCACGAGGTGAGCCACGTCGCCAACGGCGACATGGTGACCCTGGCGCTCATCCAGGGCGTGGTCAACACCTTCGTGCTGTTCCTCTCGCGCGTCATCGGCAGCGTCGTCGATCGGGCTGTGTTCAGGACCGAGAACGGGCATGGTCCAGGGTTCTTCATTATTTCCCTGATCGCGCAAGTCATCCTGGGCGTCCTCGCCTCGATCGTGGTGATGTGGTTCAGCCGTCAGCGCGAGTTCCGCGCCGATGCCGGCGGTGCGCAGCTGGCCGGGCGCGAGAAGATGATCGCGGCGCTGCAGCGGCTCAAGGAGGCCCACGAGCCTTCCAGCCTGCCGGATACGGTGAAGGCGTTCGGCATCTCGGGGGACGGCGGCTGGGGGCTGAAGCGATTGTTCATGTCGCATCCGCCGCTCGACGAGCGCATCGAAGCGCTGCGTGCCGGCGCCGTCCGCTCCGGGCTGTCGATCGCGCGCTGAAGGACTGTTGCATTGCCGAAGCAACGCCGGGCTTGCCCGGCGTTTTTCTTGCGCTTCCGGATTTGGCCAGGCAACTGCCAGTCACGATCTGGAAGTCGGCCGCAGCGCTGTCACGCGCACTTGCAGACTGGTGTCTGCGACATACTCGAGATTCAGCTGGGCATCGATTCCGGCTGCGAGTATCGCAAGCAGAGGCAAGGCGCGCCCCGTCGGATTGTTGGCGCGCAGCCGTTCGAGCTCCGCGTCGACGCACGGCGTTGGCCTGGCCGGCTGGTCCATGAGCTGCATGTCTAGACGTGCGATGGCCTGCACTCCCTGATCGCGGGCGAGCAGAAGGGCGATGCCGAGGATCCCGTGGATGGGGCGCTGCGGATGCATCGGCTGTGGGTAGGGCAGATCGAAAGACAGCAGCAGCACCGCGTCGTGGTCGACCAAGACCTGCGCGGCTGCTTCGAGCAAGCCGGCAGCGAAGCTCCAGTCATAGGCGCACAGGCTGGTCGAAGGTTTGCGCGACTGCGTGGCGATGCTCCAGTAGCCGGCAGGCGCGTTGTGCACCGAGTTGTGGAAGCGAGTGGGTGACACCTGGCGGTCGGGAGTCGCCAGGGTTTCGCATATTTCGTGCAGCACTTGCCCGTCTCCTCCGGACGAGGTGAACACCGTCGGCAGCGAGTCTGCGGGTCGCGATGAGCCGGACAACGCATCCAGGCCGGCAGCGAGTGCGAGCTTGACCGGCATGCCGGTGCGACGGCGCTCGGCAGCGGGGAGAACGTCCAGGCGCGGCAGGCTGGTTTCTGCCGCGGTATAGGCCGCGGGCGAGCGCAATGCCGCGCGCGCCGACTTCCAGTCCGCGAGCCCTGGCCCGACCACGCCCACGCTTTCCACGTAGACCGGCCGCATCAGCCGCGTCCCAGGATGATGCTGCAGTTGGTGCCGCCGAATCCGAATGAGTTGCTCATGATGCGAACGGGCGGTTCGCTGCGATTCTCCAGCAGGTAGTTGACGTCCAACGCGGGGTCTTTCACCCGCGTCTGGCAGCTGCCGGGCATGAAGCCATCCTGCAGGGCGAGCCAGCAGATGGCGGTCTCGACGATTCCGCTGGCGCCCAGCGCGTGGCCGGTCCAGCCTTTTGTGGAACTGCATGGCGTCTGCGCGCCAAACAGAGTGCGCACGGCTCGCGCTTCCGACTCGTCGTTGGTGCGTGTGGCGGTGCCGTGCAGATTGATGTAGTCGATGGCGTCCGGTTCGAGTCCGGCGGAGCGCAACGCCCCCTCCATCGCCAGGCGCGCCCCCAACCCTTCCGGGTGAGGCGTGGACATGTGGTGCGCGTCCGCGCTCTCGCCGGCGCCGAGCAGGCGCAAGTCGGCGGCGTCTCCCTCGGGAGTCAGCAATGCGAAGCCGGCTCCCTCGCCGATCGAGATGCCGGCGCGATCGCGATCGAAGGGCCGGCAAGGACTGGAGGAAACCAGTCCCAGAGAGTGAAAGCCGTACAGCGTGGTCAGGCACAGGCTGTCTGCTCCCCCGACGACTGCGGCGTCGCACAGGCCTGCGGCGATCGCGCGTGCGGCGGCAGCGAACACCTTCACGCTGGAGGAACAGGCGGTGGAAATCGACGACGGCTGGTCCGCGCAGATCCAGCCACGCCTGCACAAAGGCGGCCAGCGCGTACGTGCTGTGGCGGCGCGCATACTCGAAGCCGGGCGGCAGCGCCCCCGTGTGCGGGTCGCGGTGCCGGTAGGCGAGCTCGGTCTCGAAGATGCCGGAGGTGCTGGTGCCGACGAACACCCCTAGCCGCGTTGGACCGAAGCGGCGACGGGCCTGCGCAACCGCCGCGGCGAAGCCGTCCTGCATCAGCGCGAGCTGAGCCAGACGGTTGTTGCGGCAGTCGAAGGGCTGCAAGTCGTCGCGTACCGGTCGCAACGCATCGTCCGCGACCTGTCCGACGAAGGTGTTCAAGGCCACAGTCTCGAACGCGCAGGGCGCCAACCCGGACCGGCCCTCGCGCAGCGCGCGCAGAGTGGCGGCAAGGCCGGTGCCGATGCTGGTCGCGAGTGTGATGTGGCGCAGGTAAATAGGCTGCACTGTCGTTTGACCGGATTGCCGGGAGGCGAAGCGGACGCCGCCGGCGGGCAGTCGTTGGGCCGGACTGGGCCGTCTCCTCGAAGTGGCCCGCCGCTTCGCGGCCGCGATCCCGCAGGCATTGCGCTTGCAGGCGCCTCCAGAGCCGCTGCTGGTCCGAGCCTACGCGGGAGCACCGGTTGCCGTCAACCGGTCGGGCGGGGCCGACAGCCTATAGTAGAATCGATTGCAGGCAATGACCCATAAATACGGCAATGACCCACAATAAGGGAGGCGCGAGTATGAGCAGCGTCCAGGCGCTGACCGAGCAGGAACGCGAGCTTGCCCAGCTGATCGTCGAGGCCTTGAGCCTCGAGAGCACGGCCGACGACATCGATCCCACCGCGCCGCTGTACCGGGAGGGGCTGGGATTGGATTCGATCGACATTCTCGAGGTCGCCTTGACCATCTCCAAGAAGTACGGTTTCCAGCTGCAGTCCGACGATGCCGACAACGTGCGGATCTTCAGTTCGCTGCGCAGCCTCACCGAGCATGTCCAGCAGCATCGGACCCGGTGAGCATGACGCCGGCAAGCCCAGCCGCACCTGGCTCGCCCGATGCGGCGCGCTGAATGTGCCGCACCTTCGCACCTGGGGCATGATTGCCGCCGGCTGCGTCCTGATCGGATATCAACTCCTCGTGTACCGGGCGCTGGCCCATGGCGCAGCGGGTGCCTGGGTCGTGCTCGTACCGCTGCTGGCTGTGGCCGCGGTCACTTGGCGGACACGTCTGCGCTGGCCCGTGCTGGCTGTCGCTGTCGGCGCCGGGATCTGGTTGTCGACGCAGCCAGGGAAGGCTCCCGTCACACTGCTGGCGGTGCACGTGAGCGTCTATCTGGGGCTGTTGTGGCTGTTCGCGCGGACCCTGCGGCAGGGACGCGAGCCCCTCGTTACCCGGATCGCCAGGCGGGTCCGGGGCGGCACCTTGCCGGTGGAGGTGCTGGGTTACACGCGGCGCGTTACACAAGCGTGGTGCAGTTTCTTTGCATGCATGGCAGTGGCATCCATTTCGCTGTTTGTGTTTGCGCCGCTTCCGGCGTGGTCCGTGTTTGCCAACCTTCTCAACCTGCCCTTGGTGGCCATGATGTTCGTGGCGGAGTACTGCGTGCGCATCACCCGCCTGCGCCACCTGCAGCATTCTCCGATCACGGCAGCGGCGCGTGCGTTCCGGGCCGGGGAGCGCGACGCGCCGCCGGGCTGACCGTCTCTCGCAGCGTTAGCCGTCTCCCGCAGCGCAGCGCGGCGGCTTCCAACTCGATGCCCGAGCGCCCGTAGTGGGCCCAATGCTCCTGCCGCTGTTGTCTCATTCGGATCGCGCTGCCGTGGCGGCGTTCCGCGACGATCAACCGCTGCGCGTCGATGCGTTCCTCGCTGACGTCGCTGCGCTCGCCGCGCGCCTGCCCTCGCGTTCGCATGTGGTCAACCTGTGCGCGGACCGCTATCGCTTCGTGGTCGGCTTTGCCGCCGCGCTGGTGCGGGGCCAGGTCAACCTGCTGCCGCCGGGGGCGGCGCCGGAGCTGTTGAGAGCGCTCTCGCAAGACTACGCGGGTCTCTACGCCCTGATCGACTCCCCGGTGCCGGACTGTCCTTTGCAGATGGTGGAGATCGAGCGGACGGACGGCGTACAGCCGGCGGCAGGGATGCCCGCCTTCGGACCCGAGCAGCTGGCCGCGATCGCGTTCACGTCCGGTTCGACCGGGAAGCCGGCGCCTCACCCCAAGCGCTGGGGTGCGCTGGTGCGCGGCGCGCAGGCCGAGGCCGCTGCCATGGAACTGGGCGATACCCCTGCTGCCACCGTGATCGGGACGGTTCCGGCGCAGCACATGTATGGACTGGAATCGACCGTGATGCTGGCGCTGCACAACGCGTTTGCTTTGCAGGCGCGGCGCCCGTTCTATCCTGCCGACATCCGCAAGGCGCTCGAGCAGGCGCCGCCCGGACGCGTGCTGGTCACTACGCCGGTGCATCTGCGAGCGCTCCTCGAAGAGGAGCAGCAGCTGCCTGCGCTCCGGCTCATCGTCTGCGCGACGGCGCCGCTGCCGGTCGCGCTGGCGGTCGAGGCGGAGCGCCGCTACGCCGCGCCCTTGCTGGAGGTGTACGGATTCACGGAAGCCGGCCAGGTCGCCACGCGGCGCACGGCCAGCAGCGCGGAATGGCGCACCATGCCGGGCGTGCGCATGCGCTCGGACGAGCGGGGGGTGTGGTTCAGTGGCGGACACGTCGAAGTCGAGGCGCTGGCGAACGACATCATCGAGCCGCTCGATGCACAGCGCTTCGTCCTGCACGGTCGCAGCGCCGACATGGTGAACATTGCCGGCAAGCGTACCTCGCTCGCTTACCTGAACCATCAGCTGGCCAGCATCCCCGGGGTCGAGGATGGCGTGTACTTCCTGCCCGACGACAGCGGGGAGACCGTCACCCGGCTGGTCGCCTTCGTGGTCGCTCCGCACCTGACTCCGGATGCCGTGCTCAGCGGTCTGCGTACGCGCATCGATCCCGTATTCCTGCCGCGCCCGTTGCATTTCGTCGCCGGCGCTTCCGCGCAACGCGACCGGCAAGCTGCCGCGGGAAGCGCTGGTGCGGCTGGCGGCGGTGTGCGCAGCAGCGAAACCGGACGCCTGATGTCCGCCGCAGCGCAGGGAGGGATGCCGGCGTGAGCCAGGGCTGGTTGCAGCAGCGCGAGCGCGGCAGCATGTTGGCTCTGCGGCTTGCTGGTCGGGTTCGCGGGACTGGTGGGTCGGCCGATCGCGCGGTTTGCCATGCTGCCGGTGTGCGCCTATTTTCTGGTGTTCTCGGTGCGCGCGCGCGCCGCGTCGCGCGGCTATCTGACGCGCGCGCTGGGACACCGACCCAGCCTGGCCGACCTGTTCCGGCACTACTTCACCTTCGCCACCGTCGCGCTGGACCGGATCTACCTGCTCAAGGACCGCTACGACCTGTTCGACGTGGCGCTGCACGGCGAGGAGGTCATGGACCAGCTGCGCGCGGCCGGGCAAGGCTGCCTGTTGCTCGGAGCGCACATGGGCAGCTTCGAAGTCCTGCGCGTGGCGGGCACGACCCGGCAGGTCAGCGTCGCGCTGGTGATGTACGAAGACAACGCGCGCATGGTGAGCCAGGTGACCAAGGCGATCAATCCCTCGTTCGCCCACGACGTGATCGCGCTGGGGCGCTTCGATTCCATGCTCAAGGTGCAGGAGCGGCTGCAGCAAAGCGATTGGGTGGGATTGCTCGGCGATCGCGCGCTGGAGGAGGAGGGGCAGTTGCGCGTGCCGTTCCTCGGCGGCCTGGCGGGGTTTTCCACGGCGCCCTTCCGCATCGCGCTCATGCTCAAGCGACCGGTCGTGCTGATGCTCGGCCTGTATCGCGGCGGAAACCGCTACGAGCTGTACTTCGAGAAACTGTTCGACCCCGCGGACGTCGACCGCTCGCGGCGTCGCGCCATGGTCGAGGAGGCGGTGTCCACCTACGCGGCGCGGCTCGAGCACCACTGCCGCGAGGCGCCGTACAACTGGTTCAACTTCTATGACTTCTGGAACGGGCCGGCGGCGTAGGGTTGCTGGCCGACAGCGAGCGGCGGTGGCCGGCATGGTCAACCGCGCTTGCCCTGAGCGGCTCGCGCTCAGCCATGACCAGCACGCTGCTCCTGCGTGTGGCCGGTCTGTGCGCGATTTTCGCCTGCAGTATTGTGAGTGCGCAGCAGCCCGACGGCTCACCGGCCTGGGGGCTCGCCCCGCTCATGCGCGAACTGGCCGCGGTACAGCATTCCAGGGCGCGCTTTGTCGAGCGCAAGTATCTCAAGATCCTCGACCGGCCCCTGGAGCTGTCGGGGACGCTCGAGTACCGCGCCCCCGACCACCTCGCGCGGCGCACGCTCACGCCCAAGCCGGAGAGCTTCGTGGTCGACGGTGACCGCCTGCGGCTGGAGGACGCGCGCGGCCGCAAGCGCACGTTCGCGCTCCAGGACCATCCGGTGCTGTGGGCCTTCGTCGAGAGCATTCGCTCGACCTTGAAGGGCGATCAGGCCCAGCTCGAGCGGTTCTACAACGTCGTGCTGGACGGCAGCGAGCAGGCGTGGCGTCTCTCGCTCACGCCCAAGCAGCCGCGCATGAGCGCGCTCATCGCGCGCATCGCGATCACCGGCAGCGGCGGCAGGATTGCCACGGTCGAGATTCACGAGACGCAGGGCGACCACTCGGTCATGACGGTTACCGAGGCCGACCCGTGACGCGGCGCGGCCGCGTGGCGATTCTGCTGTGGATCGCGTTTCTGGCCGCGTGCGCTCTGCTCGCGTCGCGCGCGCGCTTCACCACCGATCTGTCGGCGTTCCTGCCCAGCTCACCGACGCCCGCGCAGCGCGTGCTGGTCGATCAGTTGCGCGAGGGCGTGGTGTCGCAGCTGCTGCTGGTGGGCCTGGAGGGCGCTCCGCCCGAACGCCTTGCGCAGATGAGCGCAGCGCTCGCCGAGCAGCTGGCGGGCGCGCCCGAGTTCCTGTACGTCAGCAACGGCGCGCAGGAGCGCATGCAGGCCGACGCGCAGTTCCTTCTCGCTCACCGCTACCTGCTCAGTTCGGGCGTGACGGTGGAGCGCTTCAGCGTCGCCGGGCTGCGCGAGGCACTTGAACAGGATCTATCGCTGCTGGCATCGCCCGCTGGAGCATTGCTGGGCCGGGTGCTGCCGCGCGATCCGACCGGCGAGCTCCTGCACCTGCTCGATCAGTGGCAGCCCGAGGCCGGACCGCAGAAGCGCGAGGGTGTCTGGTTCAGCCCGAGCGGGGACCGCGCCCTGCTGATCGCGCGCACGCGCGCGGCGGGCTTCGACATCGACGGCCAGGAGCGCGCTCTGCAGCGGTTGCGCGACGCCTTCGCGCAGATCTCCGCGGCGCAGGGCGCGCCCGCGGCACGCCTGCTGGTGAGCGGCCCCGGCGTGTTTGCCGTGGCCTCCCGTGCGGCCATCAAGCGTGACGTCAGCCGCATCTCGTGGCTTGCCGTCGCCCTGGTGTCGACGCTGCTGCTGGCGGTGTACCGCTCGCCGCGCGTGCTGTTGTTGATCCTGCTGCCGGTGCTGACCGGGGCGACTGCGGGGGTCGCGGCGGTCAGCCTTGCGTTCGGCTCCGTGCACGGGATCACGCTGGGATTCGGTGCGACGTTGCTGGGGGAAGGGGTGGACTATGCCATCTATCTCTTCAGCGGCGGCGCCGCAGGTTCCGCATCGGGTCCCGCCGCCGGCCGGATGTGGCGCACACTCAGGTTGGGCGTGGTGACCTCCGTCTGCGGCTTCGGCGTGCTGCTGCTGTCGGACTTTCCGGGACTCGCGCAGCTCGGTTTGTTCTCGATCGCGGGTCTGCTGGTGGCCTTCGCGGTGACTCGCCTGGTGCTGCCCGAGCTGTCACCTCCAGGCTATCAAGCCCGCCCGCTCACCGGACTGGGCCGCATGCTGCTGGCGGCTGTTTCGAGTCCTGACCAGGCTGCGCGTCGCGCTGCTGATCGTAGTGGCACTGGCTGCGGGCTGGCTCGCCGTGCGCGGTGCCGCGCTCTGGGACGACCGCCTGGAAGGCTTGAGCCCGGTGCCGGAGGCCGCCAAGCGGCTGGACGAGCAACTGCGCAGCGATCTGGGTGCGCCGGATACCCGTTACCTGGTCGTGCTGTTCGGGGCGCACGAGCAGGAGGCGCTGGAGACGGCTGAGCGGATTGGTGCCGCGCTGGGGGAATTGCGCGATGCGGGCACCTTGGCGGGATTCGAGTCGCCCGCGCTGATTCTGCCCAGCGCGACGACGCAGGCGCAGCGCCAGCGCGCGCTGCCGGACGCGACGACGCTGGCAAAACGCGTCGCCGAGGCTGCACGCGGCCTGCCCTTTCGCGCCGGGCTGTTCGAGCCGTTCCTGCAGGACGTGGCGAAGGCCCGCGAGGCCGCGCTGGTGCGGCCCGCCGATCTCGCCGGAACCGGCCTGCAGCTGAGGCTGGAAGCGCTGTTGACCCAGCGCCAGGACGGCTGGGTCGCAGTGCTGCCGTTGCGCGGTGTTGCCGATGCCAGCGCCGTCGCCGCGTCGCTGCGTGGACTGGGACTTGCGTCCGTGCACCTGCTCGACCTGAAGCAGGAAACGCAGGCGCTGTACCGCGGCTATCGCGATCAGGTGGTGCGCTTCGCGCTGATGGGCGCCGGCGCCATCGTGCTGGCCCTGCTCGCGAGCCTGCGCTCGCTGCGGCGCGTCTGGGATGTGCTGGTGCCGCTGGCGGCGGCGCTGCTGGTCACCATAGCCGTTCTGACGCTTGCCGGGCATCGGCTCACGCTGTTTCACCTGGTGGGCATGCTGCTGGTGGTGGGGGTGGGCTCGAACTACACGCTGTTCTTCGAACGCCACAACTTCGCGGCGGGCGATCCCGAGCGCACCATTACTTCGACCGCCCTGTGCAATGCGTCCACAGTGATCGGGTTCGGTTTGCTGGGCTTTGCCACGGCGCCGGTGCTGAGCGCGATCGGCACGACCGTTGCGCTGGGCGCGCTGTTGAGCCTGGTATTCGCCGCTATGCTGGCCGCAGCCCCCAGGGCCGGTTCAACCGGCTAGCGTGCGCTACACTGGATCACAAACGCTCCGTCCAGGAAGGCCCCGACTCATGCCGATTGCATCAACGCGAAGCAACCAGGACGAGCGAGCTGCGCTGCTGCCGCCCGCCCTGCTGCCTCTGTTCGACGAGGCCTTCGTGGCGTCCTGCGACCTGCTCGAGGACTACACCGGCCGGCTTGCGCTGGAAGTATTCCAGTCGCTGGGCTTGGAAGCGGCCTGCGTCCAGGAAGCCAGCGTGTCCGAGGCAGTGGCCCGTGCCGGACTCGCTCCGGGCATTGCAACGATTCCAGTCGGGTGGGTGCTCGCGACATTGGCCGGGCACGGTTGGATTGCGAGCACCAGCGCGGCCCGTGGTGAGCGGCGCTATCGCCTGGAACGGCCGTTGCCCGCGCTGGCGGCGCAGGAGGTCCTGCAGGCGCAGGAAGCGCTCGATCCGCGCTGCGTGCCTTCCTACCTCATCGCCGAGCTGGCCGCGCGGCACTACCCCGCGGTCTTGCGCGGTGAGCTGAGCGGCGAGCAGGCTCTGTTTGGACCGGAGGGCATCAGCACCTGGGTCAAGTACTTCTCCAATGGCAATCCGCTGTACGCGATCAGCAACGCGGTGGGTGCCATCGCCGCAGCGCAGGCCCTGCCGCCGGGCGCGAGCACGGTTCTCGAAATCGGCGGCGGGCTGGGCAGCGGGGCCGAAGCATTGCTCGACCGGCTCGGCGTCACCGGCCGGCTGGCGCAGCTCGCGGGCTATTCATTCACCGAGATCTCCCCGCTGTTTCTCAAACGCGCCCAGCGAACGCTCGCCGCCCGCTTTGCGCAGGTTCCGTTCTCATTCGCGATCCTGGACATCGACGCACCGTTCGCGGCCGCCGGTGTGACGCCCGCGAGCTGCTCGATGATCTACGGCGTCAACGTGCTGCACGTCGCGCGCGACCTCACCGCCACGCTGGCCCAGTTGCGCGCGGCGCTGCGAAGCGATGGCGTGCTGGTCCTGGCCGAGTGCGTGCGTCCCTTCGCCGGAATGCCCCTGTACCTGGAGATCGTGTTCAATCTTCTCGGCAGCTTCCGCGATGCCGTGCGCGTTCCGGGTTGGCGTCCCAATGGCGGGTTCTTGTCGCCCGAGCAGTGGACGGCCGCGTTGCACGCGAACGGCTTCGACGCGGTCGAGGTGTATCCCGACATCGCTGCGATCCGGGACCACTACCCGAATTTCATGGTCGCCGCGATCGTAGCGCGGCGTGCATGAACGCGACCATCGACGTGCCCGCGGGCGGTGCCTGCTTCGAGGGCCACTTCCCGGGGCGGCCGATTCTTCCCGGCGTGGTGCTGCTGGATCTGGCGCTGCAGGCGCTGGCGCGTATCCGGGAGCGTCCCGCGCCATTGCACGGCATCGCCTTTGCGCGCCTGCGCCAGCTGGTCGTGCCTGCGGATCGGCTCGAGCTGCAAGCGCGTGAGCTCGACGGTGCGCAGGTGCGCATCGATCTTCGCCGCCAGGCAGAGCTGGTCGCCAATGCACAGCTGATCCTGGGTCCTCCCGACTCGCCGCCGACCACCGGCGTCGGACCTGATCCGGCCGGTCCGCCACCGCCTGGCGTTCCCGAGCTCGATGCATTGCTTCCGCATCGCCCGCCGATGCGGCTGGTCGAATCAGTCGTTGCAGAGACGGCGGAGGGACTGGTCTGCACGGCGCGGGTGCCGGCGGCCTGCGCGCTCGCGCACCACGGCTTCGCGCCGGCCCTTGCCGGGATCGAAGCGGCCGCGCAGACCGCGGCTGTCTGGGAAGCCCTGCGTCGCTCGCGCAGCGGGGCCGCGGGGGCGCGCATCGGCTATCTGGTGGCGCTGCGCGACGTGGCCTTGTACGCGGAGCGCATACCGGTCGATGTGCCTCTTCTCGCCGCCGTGCGGCTGGAGGCTGCCGCACCGCCGCTGACTCACTACCGGGTGGAGGCGTGGTTCGACGGCAAGGCGCTCTTGCAGGGGACGATCGCTACCTATCTGGCCTGAGGGCGTCGCGCAGCCGGCGCAACAGCAGCCTGGGCAAGCGCAGCAGGAAGCTCAGGAACAGGCGCGTATGCATCCACGACAGCAGCAGGTTGTCGCGGCCGTAGCGGAAGTGCGATACCCCGCCCTCCTCGGGCCGGAAGTAGCGCACCGGGGTGTCGAGGTTGACGGGCTCCAGGCCTTGCCAGACCAGACGCACGGAGGCCTCGACGTCGAAGTCGAAGCGGCGCATCCAGCGGTGGGTTTCCATCACAGCGAGCAGCGAGCGGATCGGATACACGCGCATCCCGAACAGCGAGTCGCCGATCCCGGCCCACAGCGTCTCCAGGTTCGCCCAGAAGTTGGAAACGCGCCGCCCGACCACCCGGATGCGCGGCGCACTGGCGTCGAACACCGGGCGGCCGAGCACCAAGGCGGCTGGGTCGCGCTGCGAGGCGGCCATGAAGGCTGGGATGCGGTCGGCCGGGTGCTGGCCGTCGGCGTCCATGGTGAGCGCATGGGTGTAACCCATTGCGGCGGCCTCCCGCAGGCCCAGCAGCACCGCCGCCCCCTTGCCGCGATTGCGTGCCTGCAGCAGCACGCGGACACCCGCGTCCGTCCGTGCGCGCGCCAGGATCTGCTCGCCGCTGCCGTCGGTGCTGCCGTCGATCACCACCCACACCGGATTCCACTGCGCGCGCGCGGCCTGCACCGTTTCGAGCAACCGCGGGCCGGTGTTGTAACTCGGAATCAGGACCAGGTGCGTGCGGGAGGCTGGTGGCGCCGGGGGCTCGCGCATGTCAGCCGGCGATCAAGTCGGCTGGCTGCTGGGGTGGCCTCGGCGTGCGCGGCGGCGGCCGCGCCCGCCTCGAGCTCACGCCGGTAGTAGTCCTCCAGTGAGCACAGAAAGCTCTGAACATCACCGGTCACGTTGAAGCGATCGCCCAGACGCACCCGGTAGACGATCGGCAGGGGCGGCAGCTTGAACGCCGGCCAGCCCTTGCTCAGGAACGGGTTGTCGGTCTCGATGAACACGGTCTGCACCGGCGCGCCCACCTGCCTGGCCACAACGGCGAACCCGCCCTTGAACGAGTTGACCGGAGGCGTGCGGGTGCGCGTGCCTTCGGGAAACACCAGCAGCGAATGCCCGGCCTGCAACTCGCCCGCCGCCTGCCGCAGCATGCCGCGCGCGGAGTCGTTGCGGATATACCCGGCCAGCCTGGCACCGCCGCCGAGTATCGGGTTGTTCCAATTGTCCGCCTTGGTGATACAGGCCACGCCCGGAATGCGGGAGATGACGAACACGGCGTCCAGCAGGCAGGGGTGGTTGGGTGCAATGATCAGGCCGGGCTCGCCACGCAAGCTGTCCAGCGCCGAGAGGTCGAGCCGCAGGATGCCCGGTGCCTCCATCAGTGCCAGAAAGCTCCTGAACACGGCGCCGATGATGCGGCGACCCAGGTGCGAGCCGGCCTGACGCGGCAGGAGCGGGTACAGGACCGCCGCCACCAGGGTCAGCAGCACGCCCAGCCCGCCGAAATAGGCGTAGCCCAGGCCGAGCCAGAAGTATCCATAGGCCGTGCGGGCCCAGTGCTGGGGGTGAGCCACGGTTTTTCGTGTCGTCCGTCGGGCTTTGTAGTGTTGTCCGTCGGTTCAGGGCGGTCCCGCGTAAACCCCGGCGCGGGCACGCAGCAGCGCCGCCTGTTCGATCTCCTCGGCGCCATTGTAGAAAGGTGGAGTGGCAATGGGCAAACCCACGTGGCGGGATTCCTCCAGAAGGATGTGGAGGTACTCCTGCAGGTGGCTCGCGGTGTAGACATTGGTGTCGTGAAAGGTGATGACCACCGGCAGGATGCCGTTGTGGACGGGCAGGGTGGAGGCGTGCGTCCGCACCCGTTCGAGGCCATGCCGGAAATGGCTGCGCCTGCGCAGGCTGACGGTCCAGCCGAACGCCTTGCCGTCGCGGGCGTTGATGTCGGTGAGAAGCATGGCAAGGCCATGGACTTCGTAGGCCGCGCGGGTGCGCGCATTCCAGTTCCAGAAGGGCGGTCGAACCAGGGTGGGCGGACGACCAGTCAACGCAGTCAGGTCGTGGATACCGTCCTGGAGGGACTGGTCGAGTTCCGCCGGCGACAGGTGCCGGTGATCGACGTGTCCGCGCGCGGTGCCGCTGTGCAGCCCGAGGACGTGGCCATCGGCATGGGTGCGCCGCAGCAACGCCTGGCCCTCTGGCGTGCTGGCGCCGCGAGCACGGGTCTGCACGAAGAACAGCCCCTTGATGCCGGGCTGGACGTCGTTCTCGGCGAGCGTGTCCAGGATCACGCGAGTCGGGTTGTACCAGGTGAAGGGGCTGGGACCGTCGTCGAACGTCAGCAGGAAGCGCGCCGCCGGCAGACGATTGTCGACCGGTACCGGCGGGGGCGACGCGCAGCCGGCCAGCGCCGCGCACAGCCCGGCGCATGCGAGCAGCCGCAGCGCGGTCACGCCCGCGCGCCGGCGGCGGGATCTTCTTGCGGAGCGCGGATCAGTTCCTTGCGCCTGCGCCAGGCCCTCAGGCTGGTCGCCAGGTCGGACAGCCCGAACATGTAGTAGGTGAGCTTGAACAGCCGCAGGCTGCGGTAGATGGGGGTGCCGCGGAACAGGTCGCCGGCGAGCAGACTCAGCACCGCTTCCTCCATCCGCAGGTAGTTGCGCGGCCCCATGATCAGGCGGCGCATGTTCGGGTTGGTCATCCGGTAGATGAACCAGGAGAACTGGCGCAGACCGTGGCGCACGCTGCGATCGAAGCGGCGAAACGCTGCGGTGGAAGTGCTCGGGTCGCGCAGCCAGGCTTCCACCGCGTCGGCTGCATGAAACGCGCTGTTCATCGCCAGCATGACCCCGGAGGAGAACACCGGGTCGACGAAGGCAAAGGCGTCGCCGGCGAGAAGATAGCGGTCGCCGTACATGCGCGTGCAGGTGTACGAGTAGTTGCCGGTGGCAGTCGCCGGGGCGGTGAGCTTGGCGTCGCGTAGCCGCTCTGCCAGCGGCGGGCACAGCGCGATCGTCTGATGCAGGAAGCTGGTGGGATCGGTCTTGCGCGAGGCGAGGTAGTAGGGCCAGCACACCGCGCCCACGCTGGTGGTGCCGTCGAGCAGCGGGATGAACCAGAACCAGCCGTGCTCGAACCAGAAGATGCTGATGTTGCCGGCTTCCCGGCCGGGCAGGCGCTGCGCGTCGGTGAAATGCCCGTACAGCGCGGCGCTGCAGTGCTTGGGGTTGCGCTGCTTCAAGCCGAGGCGGTTGGCGAGGAACGTGTCGCGCCCCGAAGCGTCCACGAAGAAGCGCGCTCGCCACTCCCGCTTGGCGCCATCGTCCAGGCGGACTTGCACCCCCACGCTGTCATCGCCCCAATCCACGGACGTGACCCGGCAGCCTTCCAGCCCCTGGGCACCCTGTGCGACGCAGTTGCGGAACAGGACCTCGTCGAACTGTGAGCGGCGCACCTGGTAGGCCGAGGGGTAGGCCTTGTCCCAGGCGTTGGCGAAGTCGAAGGTGACCGGATGGTCGTGGTCGGGAGAGACGAACTGCGCGCCGTGCTTGCGCATGCCGATGCGCTCGATCTGGTCGCTCACGCCCAGGCGCTCGAACAGCGGCAAGTTCAGCGGCAGCAGCGACTCGCCGATGTGAAAGCGCGGATGGTGTTCCTTCTCTGCCACCACCACGCGCCAGCCGCGCTGGGCGAGCAGGGCGGCGATGGTCGAGCCGGCGGGTCCGCCGCCCAGGACGAACACGTCGCAGGCGGCAATCGGTTGCGTGGTCTCAGCTTCAGTCATGCGTGACGGTGTCCCCGAAGGTGTCCCGGCACGGCCGCAGCTCGCCGGAGACGCTACTCGCTAAGATACCGCACGGAAAACTCGTCTGCACTGTCGGCGTCGATTGCGCGCAGGCGCTCGTAGATCTCGCGCGCCTTGGCGCGGTCGCCCTGCTGCGAGTACAGCACCCCCAGATCGTACACCGCGGCCAGGTAGTCGGGCTGCAGGCGCAACGCTTCCTCGTAAGCCTGGATCGCCTGCATGGCCTGGCCGCGCTCGGCCTGCACCAGCCCGAACTGATACCACAGCGCGAAGGACTGCGGGTTGAGCTTGAGCCCCTTGCGGCACGCCGCGGCGGCCAGGTCGGGGCGACCTTCGGTGGCGTGGGCCACCGCGAGCGCTTCCCAGGCCGCGTCGTAGGTCCGGTCGATGTCGATCGCGCGGTGCAGCTCCTCGACGGCCTCCTCGTACCGGTGCAGGGCGGTCAACGCCACCCCGCGCCCGCGGCGGGCTTCGGCAGACTGGGCGATCGACCTGCAGCGCCTCGCCGTAGGCGGCCAGCGCGTTGTCCTGGTCACTCGCAGCGGCGTAGGCGTCGCCGAGATCGATCCAGGCGCGGACGAATTCCGGCTTGAGCTTGGTGGCCGAGCGCAAGGCCATGACCGCGTCGTCCGGCCGCTTCAGACCCACATAGACGCGCCCCAGGGCATGCCGGGGCAAAGCGTCGGCCGGTGCAGCCTGGATCCATTCCCGCGCCACCTGCAAGGCGCCTTCGTAGTTGCCGATGTCCATCAGCGCGAGGATGCGGGCGCCCAGCGGCTGCTCGGCCGTCGCCTCGAGCCCCGCCTTGGACCACGCGGCCCGAGCACGCACCGGTACTTCGGGCACCCAGCTCGCGGGCACCGCGAAGTTCAGGTTCTGGCCGCGCGCGTATTGGAATGCCGCGATGCCCACCAGCCGGCCCTCGTCGTCGAACAGCCCGCCGCCGCTGGAGCCGCGCGACATCGGCGCGCTGGTCTGGATGACGAACGAGCGGGCGCGCGGCCGCAGGCTGGAGATCAATCCTTCGCTCAACGTCAGCTCCAGGCCCTTCGGTGTACCGATGGCGTACACACGCTGGCCGACCTTGAGCTGGGTCGCCGCGACGATGCGCACAGCGCGGCGGTTCAGCTCTTCGACCTCGAGCTGGCACAGGTCGCGCTCCACGTCCGCGTACTCCAGGCGCGTCGCCAGCCGGGCGCTGCGTACCCGCACCTGGACCGCCGTCGCGCCGCTGACGGCGTGGCAGCTCGTCACCACCCGGCCCGGCCCGACCACGACGCCGCTGGCAAAACCATTGCGCTTACCGGCGGCGTCCAGCCGCTCCACCACGACCACGCTGGGGGCCGCGCGCTCGAACACCTCCTCGGGAAGTGCGGCGCCAGCGGGCAGGCTGACGGCGAGGGCAGTCGGGAGGAGCAGCAGCGCAATGCTGGCGCGATGGTGGCGGCAACGCGGTTCAGGCGACAACTTTGGCCGGCTGGAGGGAGTCGGGTGGGGCGACATGAGCGCAACCCTGCTGATGCTCGAAATGGATCGTGGTTAGGACGATTTACGGCGTGCGCGACGCATCCTTGAAGAACCTCGGCGCTGCGCACAACCTTGAAATCGGCACCGCAAGCGTCATATACGCCCCACGCGCGCGCGCAGCGGTTGACACCGCCCGGGAACCCGCTATGATGCGCGCCCTTCTAGCGAAGTTTGGTTTGCAGACGTTTTTCACCAGGAGCAGTCGACGTGCACGTTGTCCGCAGCATGATTACAGCGGAACCCGCCCAGCGCGGGGACGCCGGCGCGCGCGCCCGGCGTAAGCGGCACGCGGCTCCCGCCACGCTGCGCTAGATCCCTGACGGTCGACCACCGCCAGGCACTGGCGGGCCCGGTCGACCGGACAGCTCCTCCCTCTGCTGTGTCGATCGGGCCCGCGGGCTGCCGGGTGGCCGCCCCGTCGCTCGTACACAGGAGGCAGACATGACCATGAACATCGACGATCGCCTGAAGCAGATCCTGCAGCGGCGGATGCACGAGGCGGTCACCAATCCGCCGCAGCGCGTCATCGCCCGCGACCTGCTGGCGCGTGGCCTGACCCCCAACGAGATCCATCAGTTGGTGGTGCTGGATCATGCGTTCGACAGCGTGCCGTATTCATTTCGGACGGCGGTTGTCACTGCGGCCCGCGAGCTCGCACGGGCACCGTTGCCCGAGCGGGCCGCGCCCAGCCGCGGACGGCGCCTCGGGCACGCGTAGGGAAAGGCAGGCGTGCCCGTCCCAGGCACGCCTGCGCGCCGCGAGCGCAGGCGGCTTCTCCAATAGCCAATGAGCCTGAACCACAAAATCAGCCTCGCTCTCAAAACTGCCCCACCAGCTCTGCTCCGATGTACGGTGAGTCCGCTCCGCTTTGCCAGCGATAGCCGCCCTTCACGTTGAGTGACACGCGCGACGACAACGGGATCCCGCCGAACACCGCGCCCAGCTTGAGCGCCGAATAGTTCGGGTCGCCCTGAGCGACCACCTCCGGTCCGAGGAATTTGGATCCGGTCAGGCCATGGACCACGCGCAGCCGGGTCCAGTAGCCGTCCAGGATGAACGTGTACGCGACGATTGCGCTGGCCCGCCAGTTCTGCGAGAGCATTGCATCCCCTTCGACCTGCGCCTTCGGAAACCATTGCTGGCCGCGCAGCGCGCTGCCGGGATCATCCGGGCTCAGATGGGCGTCGGAGTAGCGCACACCGAGGTACACGGCCCCGGACAGACCGGGACGAGATGCCTGATAGCCGAGCATGGCCTCCGCACCCCACACGCTGGAGTCGATCTGCTGCGGACCCGCCTCGTACGTGTAAGTGAACGTGTCCAGCCAGTAACGCTGTACCCAGCCCTGGCCCAGATGGCTGCGTGGAAACGGAATCAGCAGCCCGCCGCCCAGGTAGTAGTTGTCCTTGTACGCTTCCCCGGTCAGGATCCACAAGCGGTCGTCGGCTTGGGCAGCGAGGGCGGCAGCGAGCAGACCGGCCACTAGAAACTGCTCTATGCGCGGGAGAAACTGTTTCATGCGCGGGAGCAACCGCTTCATGCGCGAGAGCGCCACACCTGCTCGTTGACTTCGAAGCGGTAGAAGTGAAGCAGCGTGCCGGCCGCATCGACGCTGTCGACAAAATAGGCCGGTCCTTGCAGGCTGTAGAGCCCCGACCGCGTCACGACGTCCACCTGCAACGGCGCCACGTCGGCGAAGCGGTGGTAGCTCACCAGCGTGCGCGTGTGCGCAGCGTTGGATGGTACCGACACCAGTCCGATTCCTCGCTCCGACAGAGTCGATCGCATTGAGCTGCTCACGATCGAGGCCCAATGCTCGAAACCCCTGCGCGAGCGCCGCCTGCGCCAGCGCTCGTCGCCTGCCAGCCATTCCAGCGGGGTGCGCATCTGTTCGCCGAGCCGGTTCATGCGCCACTGCAGGTTCGAGCCGTACAGAAACACGTCGAGCCGGTCGCGCTCGATGCTGCCGTCCCACTGGAAGCGGCAGCCGAGCGCCTTGACGTGGCCGGCAGGCGAGTCGGCGTGGATCAGGGAGCGCACCTCGGCGCGGCACGGCAGCGGGCCGGACGGCAGACGGATTTCCCCGCGCACGTGCGCGCCGACGGCGGCGGCCGCGGCGGGGAAGCGTCCGTAGAACTTGAAGCCGTGCGACGAGATGTCGTCCAGCACGCCGACCACCGGTGTGCCGCCCGCGAAGTCGAGCACTGCCGGCAGCGGCACCGGGAAGCGGTACTCCTGCCGCCGGAAGCGGGACAGGCGGGCGGTGAAGCCGAGCACGGCCTGGGCAAGACTCAGGTTCACCGTGGCCCACACGGCGTTGGCGATCAGCGCTCCGGTGGGAAGCGCGCCGGCCCTCCACATGAGCACGCCGACCGGAATCGCGAACACGTTGAGCAGCAACACCGCAAGCTGCGGCCCCATCCAGCGGCGCAGGCTTCTCGCCTTCGGCGCGCTGCTTCGCCGTCACCTGGAAAGCGAGTTTGCGGCGGACCAGACCCAGGGTCGCCCACGCGAACGCGGCGAAGCGGGCCATGTTGTACTGCTCGGTGGTGACCGTGCGGCCATAGCCCCGGCCGACCTCCTCGAACACCCAGAACGTCAGCAGGTAGAACGGCAAGAAATGCGCGAGGAACGGCCACGACACCTCGGCGATCGGCATGACGCCGGTGGTGAGCACCACCACCGGAGCGAGATAGAACACGGCCTTCTGCCAGCCGTCGAAATACGTAAGGACGGTGGCGAGATAGTTCACGCGCTGCGGCAACGTGAGCCCGCGCCCGAACCAGATTCCCAGGCTGCGCAGCGCCTGCATGGCACCCTGACCCCAGCGCACGCGTTGCTTGAGGAACGGCACCACCGTAGGGGGCGCGATGCCGAAGGCCAGCGACTCCGCGTGATAGACCGACTGGAATCCCTCGCGATGCAGCCGGATCGAAGTCTGCAGATCCTCGGTGACCGAGCCGGTGGCGAAGCCGCCGACCGCGTCGAGGGCGGGCCGCCGCAGCACCGCGCAGCTGCCGCAGAAGAACGCCGCGTTCCAGCAGTCCTTGCCGCGCTGGATCACGCGAAAGAACAGCGACTGCTCGGTCCACACCAGATGCCGGCGCGGGTGCTGGCGGTGCTGGTAGGAGTCCAGGTTGTAAAAGTCCTGCGGCGTCTGCACGAAGGCCACCGCGGGATCGGCGAAGTAGCCCAGCGTCCGGGTGAGGAAATCGCCGGCGGGCGCGTGATCGGCGTCGAACACGGCGACCAGCTCGGCGGTGCTGTGGTGCAGGGCGTTGTTCAGATTGCCGGCCTTGGCGTCCGTATTGGTTTCGCGAGCCAGATAGCGGCACCCCAGCTCTTCGGCCAGCGCGCGCGCCTGCGGCCGATTGCCGTCGTCCAGCAGCCAGGTCTGGTGCGGATAGTCCATGCGCTGCGCAGCGAGCAGCGTCCGTCGCAGCATGTCCACCGGCTCGTTGTAGCTGGGGATGAAGACGTCCACCGTGACTCCGACAGGCGCTGGCGGTGAGGTGCGCACCGAGAGGCGCCACACCATGAAGATGTGCATCAACGCCACCACGAAGCCGAACAGCTCGGCGGCATAGACGATCCACGAGAACACCGGCGCTTGCGGATTGAACGTCGTCGGGCGCCATGCGAGATACCACACGGCAACGGCCAGATACGCCAGGACCAGCAGGCTGCGCGCGGGACCTAGCGCCTCGTATTCAAGGTTGCCCCGGCGGCTTGTGCCGTGAACGTCGAGCGGCGAGCCGGTCGGAGTTGCAGAGGGGAGCGATTCTGAGGCCATGGCTGGTGCGCGCGCTGCTGGCAGACGCACTCCTCACCCGGCCATGCAAGCCACCGGGCGCGTGGTGCGCGATGCGACCGGGTGCTAGCGCTGAGAGCGGTTGCGGAGACGAACTGCGAAGAACAGCAAGAGCAGGCCAGCCGGCAGGCAGCGCGACGGTCGCGGGCTCCGGCACGACCTGCGCGGTGACGACAACGTTGTCCAGCCCCCAGCTCTCGTCGATCACCTTGTTAGGCTGGTCGTCGTGCACCTGGAGGCCCCGGCTGAAGAAATCGAAGGTGATCGCGCCGCCGGAATAGGCGATCGGCCCGGTGTCGAAGTGATATACCAGGGACATCGGCGTGCCCTTGGCCGGAATCGTCGAGCCCTCGGCGGGGTCGAGCTCGACGTTGACGCCGAGCTTGTCTTTCCAATCGCCCATTGGAGCCCCAGGTCTGCTCGCACAGGCCGGGCGCGGGCGAGAATGGACAGTAGCTCTGCTTGCCCGCCCCATTGCTGAAGCTGTCGTTGACGATCGGCTGTGGCGCCCGCTGATGCCGTAGCCGAAGACGTCCGGGCCGCCGTAGGGAACGTCCTGGCCGTCCCAACTGCGCAACAGGTATGCGTCGAATTGCAGGCGTACCGAGACCGTGTCCTGCGGCAGCGGCGGGAGGTTCAGGTGGACGGTGTCATTGCCGCCGAACTCGGCGAGAAAGCGTAGCGGGAGCGGGACGGGTGACTGGGGCGTGGTCGACATCAGCACAGGAGCGCCTGAGCTGACCTGGCCGAAACTCCACTGCGTGCGATCGCTGAGCGTGCCGGTGTTGAAGTCGTCGGAGTAGACCGACTTTTCGACCGCCGCCGCCGTCGCGCAAAGTGCCCACGCCGCTGCGCCTGCGAACAATAGCGCGCATCGGGTTTTCAAACTGCAGGTCTCCAAAGCTGAGCCGGGAGTCGACCACGCCATGTTGGAAGCGCTCTCATGCGGCGGCGGCGCGGGTCCCCTTGTTTCTCTCCCTCTCGAGTGTCCTGCCTCCCTTCTCGAGCTCCCCGTGAACGACAGGGAGGCTCATTCTAATGAGCTTCAGAAGGGAGGGCAAGTCTGGGGCGAGGTCGGTCCGACAGGGCCTTGGAATCGATCAAAATGCGCCGATGCCTATCCTGGTTGGCACCGCCTCGTGGACGGACAAGAGTCTGATCGACTCGCGCAAGTTCTATCCGCCTGGCGCCAAGGACGCGGAGACGCGGCTGCGCTACTACGCCACCCAGTTCCCGATGGTCGAGGTGGATTCCAGCTACTACGCGATGCCGGTGCCGGCGACGGCGCAGCTCTGGGCCGAACGGACCCCGCCGGGCTTCGTGTTCAACGTCAAGGCGTTTCGGATCTTCACCGGCCATCAGACCCAGCCGAAGGTGCTGCCCAGGGACATTCAGCAGGCGCTGCCCGTTCAGCCGAGCGAGAACATCTACTACGCGACCTGCCGGCAGAGATCCAGCAAGAGCTGTGGCGCCGGTTCTTCGAGGCGATCGAGCCGCTGCGGCTGACCGGGAAGCTGGGCGCTGTCCACTTCCAGTTCGCGCCGTGGATCACCTCGGGCGGCGAGCCGCGCAAGCACGTCGAGCACTGCACGCTCGTGATGCAAGGGCGGCTGATGGCGGTGGAGTTTCGGAACAAGAGCTGGTGGACCGAGCGCAACCTAGACTCTACGCTCGCGTTCGAGCGCGAGCGTGGCTTGGTCAACGTGGTGGTCGATGGTCCGCAGGGATTCGGCACCAGCGTGCCGGCGGTGTGGGAAGTCACGTCTCCAGAACTGGCGATCGTCCGCATGCACGGCCGCAAGTCGACACTTGGGAGAAGAAGGGTCTGACCACGTCGTCATCGCTTCAACTACGACTACTCGGACGCGGAGCTGAAGGAGATTGCCGGCAAGATCAAGCAGCTCGCGGGGCGGTGCCGGTGGTCCACGCTGTGCTGAACAACAACTACCAGGATCAAGGGCAGCGAAACGCCCGCACGCTCGCCGGGTTCCTCTAGCCCGGATATTTCACCAGGCCACCCCCGGGGCAAGTTGCCTTGGCGGCCGTGACCGCCAGGAAGAAGTGTCAGATCACGCCGCGATCGTTGATAACATGCGCGATCAACGGGAGGAAGTGCAATGAGCCTGTCCGGCGTTTTCGCGCAGATGGTCGCGCTGGTCGGCGACGCAGCGATCCTGTGGCGGCGGCTGCAAGGCGGGGTGCATCAGCAGGCGGTGGGCGCCACGCCTGCGATCCCGACCGCAAGACCGCAAGGTCGCATGCCCACGCTCAAGATGCCGACGGCCAAGGGCTGGGCAGCCGGGCAGACGCCGGTGGCGGCGCCCGGCCTCGAGGTCAATGCGTTCGCCTCCGGCCTCAAGCATCCCCGCTGGATCAATGTGCTGCCCAATGGCGATGTCACTGTCGCTGAGGCCCTGTTCCGGCCAGGACCCATCAAGTCCGTCTTCGACTACGCCATGATCAGCACGATGAGGCGCGCCGCGGCCGTGGGCGACAGCCCGAATCGGATTACGTTGTTGCGCGACGCGAACGGCGACGGCGTGGCAGAAACGCGGGAGGCGTTTCTCGAGGGCCTGAGTCAGCCGTTCGGAATGGCATTGCTGGGCGATACGTTCTATGTCGGCAACACCGACGGCGTCGTCGCCTTCCCCTACACGTCGGGCGCGACACGCATCACCGCGCCGGGGCGCAAGTTGACGGCGTTCAAGCCCGGCGGGCATTGGACACGCAGTTTGCTGCCGAGTCCGGATGGGCGAAAGCTGTTCGTCGGCGTCGGCTCGTTCAGCAATATCGGAGAGCGCGGCCTGGACATCGAGGAGGGCCGGGCCTGCATCTACGAACTCGATCTGGCCACCGGCAAGAGCCGCGTCTTCGCCTCCGGCCTTCGCAACCCCGTGGGCGTCGCCTGGGAGCCGCGGACCGGAGAGCTGTGGACGGTAGTGAACGAACGCGACGGCCTGGGTGACGAGACGCCGCCGGACTACCTCACCTCGGTGCGCGACGGGGGCTTCTACGGTTGGCCTTATTGCTACTGGGGGCAGACGGTGGACGACCGTGTACCGCAGGATCCGGTCGCAGTTGCGAAGGCGATCACGCCGGACTACGCGCTGGGCGGGCACACCGCGTCGCTGGGCTTGTGCTGGCTGCCCGCCGGGACGCTGCCGGGATTTCCCGAGGGCATGGCCATCGGACAGCACGGCTCCTGGAACCGCAGCAAGCTCAGTGGCTACAAGGTCGTCTTCGTGCCGTTTGCTGACGGTCATCCGGTCGGGGCGCCGCGCGACATCCTGACAGGGTTCCTCGCCCCGGACGAACGGGTGTCGTATGGACGACCGGTCGGCGTCGCGATCGGCCCCGACCGCTCCTTGCTGGTGGCTGACGACGTAGGGGACGTGATCTGGCGCGTGACGGCCGCGCGGCCGAGCTGAACGAGCGGCGAAGACGTCAGAAGCGGTCGGGGCGCGTGCAGCAACGCGTCAGCCACGGTGCTATCTGATTTGACGTCGGTCCCCCCACACTCAGGGCTCCCCAAATCAATGCCTATCCGACGCCGGGTCAGCCGCCAGGCGCTTCCTCCGTTCCTCTTCCAGCTGTCTCACGGTCCCGAGGTAGCCCACCAGAATCTCCATGGAGTCGTGCAGCAGGTCAGTCTGCTGCTCCGTAGGCTCGATCCCACCGAGCAGCTCGAGCACGTTCATGCTGGGGATGTTCCCGTACCGCTGGGTGTAGTGAGCTACATGGAGGGCCAGCAGCCGCGTAGTCTCGGCGAGCTGTTCCTTGGACATCTCCGCAATCAGTCCATCAGCAAGAGAGCACAGCTCCTTGAAATGCGCCAAGCTATGCATGTGAAGTCTCCCTGACAACCGTCGAGGTCGAGCTTGACCCCCTCGACGTTGTTCGTCAACGAGGCACGCTTGACAGGAACCATTGTATAGCGACACCTGAAGACACCTGAGGATGCCGTCGATCGACCTCAAGGATTCGCACCTTAAGGCGCTCAAACCCAAGAAAGAGCGCTACGAACTGCGCGACAAGACCGGGCTGATTGTTCGAGTCGAGCCCACCGGCAGAATCGTGTTCTATTCGATCTATCGCTTGCATCAACGGCGGCGGGTGCTCAAGCACGGAGAGTACGGTCACAACAGACTCTCGCTCGTCAAGGCACGCGAGGCGCATGCCAAGGTGCTGGCCCAAGTAAGCGACGCGCGCAGCGGGGATGCGTCGGATCCCGCGGCTCAACGAGACGTGAAGAGGGCCGAGGCTAAGCTGGGGGATACGGTCTCCGACTTCGCGAGGGTCTATCTAGAGCTATACGCCAAGACCAAGAAGCGTTCGTGGATGACCGATCAACGTATCCTCGATAAGGACGTTCTTCCCTATATTGGGTCATTCAAGCTGAAGGACCTGAGCCAAGCCAGCATTCACGCAGTCCTCGATCGTATTGACCGACGCGGCGCACATAACCAAGCGTGGCAAACGCTGAAGGTCGTTCGGAAGATGCTCAACTACGCGGTGTCGTGAGGGGCAATGGCGAGAAGGCGGGCCGTCCCTTCAATCTTCAGGCACTCGGCCATGCGCTTCGCCGACGGATCAACAAGGATGTCCTCCGGGACCATCGGGTGGCGTTCTTTACTCCACACGATATCCGGCGAACCGCTGCAACTATCTTGCGACGACTAGGCTTTGGCCTTGTCGTCGATCGCGTCTTGGCACACGCGGCCCGAAGCGTGACGGACAGGCACTACGACGTGCACGACTACGAGCCGGAAAAGCGTGCTGCGCTGGAGGCGCTTGCGAGGCATATCATGGCCATTCGAGCCAAAGCGTCCGCTTAGAATAACAACGGGTGCGCGCCACAGCGCAATCTCGGTCCCAACTAAAGAACCCTCGCCCCCGGTGCGAAGGTTGTTTGGGCTATGCGCATGACATGTTATGGCTCAGACCTCGCCCTTTAAAGGCGGTAACCGGGGTTCGAATCCCCGTGGGCGCACCCGCGGTATCAACACGACATTGAGTTCACCGGACTCACGAGATGTCCGGGTTAGACCGCGTGGCGGCACAAGCTTCGCCTCCCCGGCGCTGCGCCAGCGACGGGGCGCGGCGGATCAGCATCATGCTGCGCACGCACTGCACCGGCTCGTAGTCCCCGCTCGCGAGCAACTCGTTCACGAACGCCTGGACGCCGGGGTAGTAGTCGGCGTAGTCGTGGAAGGCGATGTACGCGCCGTGCGCGAGCCACGGCTCGAAGTGCCAGAAGTCGCGCGCGACGTTGGCGTAGTCGTGCAGGCCGTCGATGAACAGAAGCGCGATCGGCTCGCTCCAGCTCACGTCCCACGAGAACTTCTGCACCACCTCGACGACGTCCGCGACGCCGGCGGCGGCGATGTTGGACCGGAACCGTTCCAGCGTCGGCGCCACCGATTGCACGCCCTGGTCGGCCGCGCCGACCCTGCCGTTGTGCGGATCGACGGCGTGCACCCTGGCGCCGTCCCCGAAGGCGCGCGCAGCGTTCGCCAGCACCACCGTGGAGCGCCCGCAGTAGCTCCCGATCTCCACGATTGCACCCCGCCCCTGCTCGAGCCGGCAGGCGGCATGCGTGGCAGCGATGAGCAGGTCCGCCTCGTCCTCCTCCAGCCAGCCCTCGATACGCTTCATCTGCGCGAGGACCGGCACGGTCAGGAACAGGCCCGGCTGCCTGGTATCGGTGGGCATGCTTGCTCCCTTGTCGTAGTGGTTGAAATGGGCGCGAACCTGGCGCCGGAGCGCGTTCTCGTAACGGCGCGGCACCGGATGCATCCAGTATGCGTCGGCCCGCACGAAAGCCGCCCGCAACTGCGCTGGGGAGTACGGCACCCGGTACTTCACGCAGTCGTAGCTGAACGGGCTTGCGAGCACGCGAAGCCCGAGCAGCGCCGTCAAGGTCGGGAACAGGATCTCCTCGGTGGCCCACAGCTTCGACGTGCGCAGGATTTCCCGGAGCTGGGGATCGCCGTCGAACAGGCCGACGAGCGCGCGGCAGGCGTCGGCGGTGAACACCGTGGCGGGCCAGAAACACCAGTGCACCCACTTCGCCTCGCCGTCGGGGAACCGCCGCAGGAACGGGCGCCACAGCTCGACCTCCTGCCAGGCCGTCACGGCCGGCGGCACGCGTGTCCCGCGCCCCTGCACGGCCGGACTGTTGACGAGCAGGCCCGCGTTCTCCTGCCCGCCGAGGAACGCGGCGAGGCGTTCCGAATAGCCGGCGCGCAGGGCCAGCTGGTCCGAGTCGACGATGGTGAGCGTGTCGAAGGTGAAGGATTGCTGCACGAAGCGCATGCAGTCGAGCGCGAAGTCGTGCAGCGTGCCCCACTTCATCGGACGGGGATCGGGATGGACAATCGCCCCGTGACGCGCGAACGGAAACCCGCGCGTGAGCAGCGTGGGGTCCTTCCCGCCGTTGTAGAGCAGGATCACGGACGACGGGTCGAGGTGCCGCAGGTTGCGCACGAGATCGACGACGCAGTCCTGTGCCTCGTGCACGAGGCATGCGAAGACATTGCGCAGCGGGCGCGCCGGCGATGCGGAAGCGACCGCGGGCGGCAGCGCAGAGGCCGCCGGCGGTACCGGCGGCGGAGCGCCGGGGGAATAGGCATCGAGATCCACCCCGAGCAGCGCGCGAATCGTGTCGGCCGCGATCTCGCGCCACCACGGCCCGCGCGCGCGCTTGGGGCTCGCATTACTATCGTGGACCATGCCGACGTGGAAGGTGTGGTCGTCGAGCACGCGCATCGCCGCGCGCGATCCGTTCCAAACGAACTTCGCGTCCTCGCCGACGTTCACGTTGGCGAACCGATGCCTCTCCCAGAAGCTGCGGCGATACATCAGGGTGCTGCCGGAGAGCCACGGCCGCTGGCTCGGCGGGTAGGTGTATTCCCAGGCCCGTTGCGCCGTGGGTGAGTAGAAGATTAGCCGGGTGATGCCGCACAGCTCCGCACCGGATTCCAGGAGCGCCGCCACCTGCACGGCGAGGCGGCGCGGGGCGTGCCAGTCGTCGTCGTCCCAGTGTGCGATGATCGTCCCACGCGCCTCCTCGCACGCGCGGTTGCGCTTCGCCCCCAGCGTCAGCCCGGGTGTAATCCGGACGTAGCGGAGGCGCGGATCCGTCGGCACCAGATCGCTGATCGCGTCGGCACCGTCGTCGACGATGACCAGTTCGCGGTCGGAATAGTCCTGGCGCAGGAAATATTCGATCGCAAGCGGCACGAAGGGGCGCCGATCGGCGGTTGGCATGATGCAGGAGACCATCGGCGTCGCCTTCATCGGCATCACCCGCGGCGGTAGAGGCGAATGTGGCCGCTGCTTTCGAGGGTACGCAGCCGCGCCGGTCCGATGCCGGGCACCAGCGTTGCAATTTGTTCATAGCTCGAAAAGCGACCGCTGGTGGGCCTGGCATCGACGATGCGCCGCGCAAGCACCGCACCGATCCCCGGGACGGTCCCTATGACGTCCTCATTGTCGTTGCTGAGGTCTACCGGCACGGGACTGGGCGTGGTGCTGAGGAAATAGCTGTCGTAACTGCGTGGCACGGCATTGGGAATGGTCTGGTTCAGTACCGCGTTTCGCCGCTGTAGCCCTTCGTCGAGGATATCGGCTTGGACGTTCAGCGTCGTCGGCACCCAGTCTTCCGCCTCGACAATGCCGCGCTTTGCCCGCTTGGCGTCGTCGGGATCGCGACTGGACGCAATGCGCGTCAGCAGCGCCTGCTTGTCGCTCCGGCCGGCGAAATTCGGCGCTACCGTGTACTCCACGATTGCCGCCAGGTCGACGGTCCGTTTCACCACCGCTTCCGCCTGACGTTCGTGCTGGGCGTTGCCGGAACGCGATAGCGGGACCAGGTTCTCCCATTGCCCCTGTCCACCCAGTTGCTGGTTCAGCAGGTGGCCCTTGATGTAGAAGCTCGCCCCGCCAGGCGAGTCCCGTCGCTCGTTCAGCGCGGCGTAGCGGGCGTTGTTCGCGGATGTGGGCGGCGTGCCTGCCGGCCGTGCGCGGAAGGTGAGGGGCTTCACCGACATTCGCGTGCCGAATCCCCCGGCATTCACCCCGCTGTTGACGTTTCCGGTGAACGAATTCGGCACCATCGGCCCGAACAGCAACGAGGTGTGCGGCGCGAGCTGTTCCAGTAGCGCGTTCACCCGCGTCGCCTTCTGTGCGCGCGCCTGCTCCAGGGCCTCCGGGGTAGCGCCTGCCGGCGCGGCGTTACGCTCGCCGTCGATGAGTCCGGCGATCCGGGTCGCCTCCGTTTTGGCGGTCACCCGCGCTGCGTCGCCGCCGGTCTGCGCACGGCTCACGAAGTCCGAGAACGGCATCTCCACGGTCCGGACCTTGAGCACCGCACTGCGCTCCTCGCCCGCGAAGAACAGCGAATGCGCCTGTCCGTCGGCTGCGGTGAAGTTCTTGCGGCTCGCCCACCAGCGCGTCACCCGCGCCACCACCGCTCGAGCCCCCCGCACCACCGCCGACGCCAGCCGCCGCGCCTGCGCGGCGATCCAGTCCACCACCCGGTCCAGTGCGCGGTCGATCGGCGCGCGGATGCGGGCGATGATGCTCCGGATGGTGTCGGATATGCCGCCGAGCCCGATGAGCCGCGCGAGGAAGCTGATGACGACCGGCACGAGGCGGCCCATGGTCTGCTCGACGCGGTCGGCGGCGGCGCCGATCGCACCGCTCGCGATCTGGGCGATCGAGTTGAAGAACGATTCCGCGACCTGGATGATCTGCTGCAAGCGCTCGCGGAAGAACATGATGGTGTTGTAGATGGCGATGATGGCCTGGATCACGGCGCCAGCCGGATTCAGCATCGACAGGATGCGCATGACCGCCTGCCCGACGACCGTTCGCGATCACCCAGTCGCGGATCTGTCCGAACACCATCTCCTGCAGGTTCTGCAACTGCTCCAGGATCTTCTGCCATGCCGCTGCCGGACCTTCGCGCACCAGCGTCACGACGATGTCGAAGGTGGTCTCGAGCACCGTAACCGCGGTCTCGCCCATCACGCGCACCAGCTTCTGGCGGATGTTCTGCCAGGTGAGGCCCAGGATCTGCAGCACCAGGGAGAGGATGCCGCGCAGGTCCCAGCGCGCGGGCAGCTGCAGCCCGGCGCCGGTCAGCGCGCCGGTGAGCCAGCCGACCAAGCCGTTGATCAGGTGCGTGCGGATGTTGTCGCGGAACTGCGCGGAATCCCTGCAGGCCGGCGCGGACCAGGTTACCGACGAAGCGGATCGGATCGCCGATGATCGTGCGGATGACCGCGGCCGCGCGCCGCAGCACCGGCATCGCGCCGGGCGCGAGCACCTCGAAGATGAACATCATGACCTGCAGCGCGGCGTTCGCCGGCCCAGGACAGGAAGTTCTGCGACGAAGCCGCCGAAAATGTTGCGCATCCTGCCGAAGGCGCCGCCGAGGTCCAGCAGGTCGCTGATCTGCAGCGTCTGCCAGGCGCGCACGAACAGCTGCGGAATCTGGCGCACGAAGCCCAGCAACGTCGCCATCTGCTGCTGGAACCACGCCCACGCCCGCGGAATGGCGCGCGACTCCTGCAGGTGGCGCCATTTCTCCTCTTGGCCGATCAGCCGCATGAAGCCGCCGATCATGTTCTCGGCGTGCGGGGGTAGGGATCGCCGGTGATCGGGTCCTCGCCGAGCACCAGCCTGAGGAGGTCGTAGCCGCGCGTGCCCTCGGCAAGCCGCGCGATCGGCCGCAGCATGGCGTCGCGGATGAAGCCGAGCACGCCCGGTGACCAGGCCGCGCACGAACTGCGCTGGCGCGGTCGATCGGCTCGGAGAAGATGCGCCGTGGCGCGCTCCCAGACGCCGCCGAGGTTGAGGAGGTCCGAGGCGCCGAGCGTGCCGAGAAACCGGTCGAGCGCCTGCGCGCATCGCGCTCGCGGCGAGACCGAGTGTCGTCGAGCTGCTGCTGCAGCCAGGTCCCGACCCGGTCGATGATGCCGTACCGCTGCAGGGCCTCGAAGACCAGATTGCCTGCCGGCCAGAGGCCCATGATCGCGCGGATCAGGTTGACGCATTGCGCTCGACGGGCTGCTGCGTGATCGGGTCGCGGCCGAGGATGAAGGCCAGCATGTCGTAGCCGGGAATGTTGTGCACGCGGTCCCTGACGAAGTCGAGCGCCGCGCCGATCACGTCGCCCACGGCGCTCGCCACCGCGCTGACGCCGCTCCTCACCCAGTCGCCGAACGAGAACTGCGGCTGCGGCGGCGCTGCGACCGGTCACATTCGCGGGCTGACCGCTCACGACCGCCGCCGCCACGCGATCCGCCTCGCGCTCGAACGCGTCGCCGGTGTCGCTGCCGCCTTTACGCTGGACGCCTGGCGCACCCTGCTGCTGCACCACGTGCGCCACCTCGTGCGCCATGCAGGGCGAGGTCGGTGGCACGTTCGCGCCGCGCCGAGGAAAACATGCGGTCCAAACGCGAAGGCGCGCGCACCGCATGCTATCCACGAGCAGCCGCAGCCTGGTCGCCCTGGTGCACACGGACCGGCCCGAGATCGACGCCCGAGGCCGCTGTTCCAGGGCCCCACGCACGGAGGGCGTCAGCGGCGCGCCGCTATCGGTCGCGAGGACCGCCACGGACCAGTGCGGCGCACTGACCGACGCGCCGCGCTGCAGAGGCGCAGTCGCACCAGCGGTGCGCCGGCCGCTGCGCGCTCGCTCGCGCTGGCCGCGCAGGCGGCGGCGAAGCCGGGCGGGCGCGCCGGGCGCCGACTGCAGCGGATCGCGCGCGCTGCTGGCCGCCGCGGGCATGCACTAGCGCGCTCCGGCCGCGCGCGCGCAGCGGCGACATCGCGCCCTGCTTGCGGTACTCGCGCTCGATCGCGGCTTCGAGATGAGCGGACGTCACGCGGCGAGTCCGACTCTCGACCGCGAGCAGCGACGCGTGCAGCGCCGACGTTGCGGATCTGCCCGCCGGTGAGCGCGCAGCGCTGCACCGCGGCGTGCAGGCATCGGCCGTCGACGTCGTGGCCGGCGGCAGGTGCAGCTGCCAGATCGCCCAGCGCTCGGCCGCATCCGGCAGCGCGAAGTCGATGACCACGTCCATGCGCCGCTGGAACGCGCGCGTCGATGCGCTCGCCGGCGTTGGTCGTGACGACCAGGATGCCCTCGTAGGATTCGAGCCGCTGCAGCAGGTAGTTCGTCTCGAGGTTGGCGTAGCGGTCGTTGGCGTTCTGCGACGTCGGTGCGCTGCGTCAGCAGCGCGTCGCCCTCGTCGAGCAGCAGGATCACGTCGAGCTCCTCGGCGCGCGCGAACACGCGCTCGAGGTTCTTCTCGGTCTCGCCGATGTACTTGTTGACGACCGCGGCGAGATCGACGCGGTAGAGGTCCATCCCGAGCGCGCCGGCGAGCAGCCGCGCGGCGAGCGTCTTGCCGGTGCCGCTCGGCCCCTTGAACAGCGCGCGCACGCCGGGACTCAGGCTCGCCAAGCGCCTCGCCGACGAATCCGGCGAGCCGCTCGCGGTGCCGGCAGCGCGCGGTCTAGCGTCGTCAGCTCCGCGAGCGTCTCGGCTGGACGACGGCGAGCTGCGACCAGTCGCCGGCAGCGCTCCACGCGCCGCGCCAGCGCCTCGAGGCCGGGGCGCTCCAGCGTGCGGATCGCGGCGCGCGGAGCAGTCTCGAGCACCGCGCCGCCTGCGGTCCGGCTCCGCGCGCGCGAGGCGCGCCGCGCGCACGATGTTGCCGCTCGTCAGCCGCAGGTATGCGATCACCTGCGCAGCGGCTCGCCGAGCGCATCGCGCCACAGCCGCTCGCGCGCCTCCCGATCGGGAACCGGCACTCGCAGCGTGATCGCGCGGTCGGCGAGCGCGCCCGGCGAGACCGCCGGCCGGCCGAGCGTCACGAAGAGCGGCGCGAGGCGCATCGGGCACAGATCGGGCAGCTCGAAGGACTCCGATGGACCCGGGATCGCCGCGGCTGACGATGACGCGCATCGAGCAGGCACGCGAGCGTCGCCGCGGCGCGCCACCGCGGGTCGCGCGCGTCGGCAGACCGGCGACCTCGAGCGCCCCCTTGCCCATCGCGCGCGCAATCGCGGCCGCGAGCGCTGGCGCGGCCGTTGTGCCGCGGGACCGCGCAGGATCGTCGCGGCGGCCGCACCCGATGCGAGCGCAGCGGCAGCCTGGCGCACCCCGCGCGCAAGGCAGGCCGGCAATGCGAGGGCGGCGAGGGCCGGCAGTGCGTCGCATGCGCGGTGGCGCGCCCACCCGCCCGCGGAGCAGTCGCCGACCGCGGACCGCCTCCCACACTGCTGCGACCGGACGCAATCCCGCGCGCCGACGGACGGACGCTCCGATCGAGCCCGAGCGCCTCGCAGGCGATGCGCCGCGCTGCGCGCATCGGTCGCGGCGTCGTCCTGCCAACCGGCCGCAAGCACCGCGGGCGTCGGACGACCCTCGCCCGCGCCGCCCTGCATCGCATCGAACACCAGCCCGAAGCGCGGGTCCTCGTCGGGCAATCCGATCTCCGCCAGCAGGGTGAGGTCGTCGTGCGTCGAGGCCGCCGCCGCGCGCAGCGCGGCGAGCGGGAGGCGGCAGTGTGCAGCGCGTTCCCATGCGTCGATGGCGTCGCGCCAGTGCACGTGGGCGTCGCCGAAACTCACGCCCGCGAGGCCGCAGGCCGCCATCTCGTCGAGATAGCCGGCGAGGAACGGAAACCGCTCGTTCGCCGCCTCCGCCGACCCGAAGTGCAGGCTCGCTTGCGCGGTCACGCGCAGCAGGGCGGCATAGAAGTAGAGCGTGAAGTGCTGCTGCGGCGTGTGCGCGAGGCCCTCGAACAGCGGCCGCGCGAGCGGCGGCAGACGCGAGCGGTCGTTCATCGCGGCCTCATTCGTAATGGAACTCGATGACGCGTCCCGCGGCGGGCACCCAGCCCGGGTCGCGATCGAGCCCGACGATGCGGATCGCCAGCGGATGCGTGGCCAGCGGGAACACGGCTTCGAGCCGCGTCGGCGAGAGCGCGACGCGTCCCGCGCGGCAGCACAGGAACGGCAGGGCCGTGCCCGGCTCGACGCCGAGCGCGAGCGCAGCGCGCACATCGAGCGCCGGCACGAGCTGGTCGAGCCAGCGTTCAAGGGTGTCCCCACCGGGGCCAGGAAACCGCAGCCCGGGCGGCTCGTCCTCGCCGCGCCCGGAGAACGCCGCGAGCAGCGCCCAGATCGGATCGTCGAGGAGCGCCGGCCCGCAGACCGCTCGCCCACGAGCGCGAGGAAATCTCCGGGATGCAGGGCCAGTCCGGGACGCGCGGGCTGCGTGAAGTCGCCGTAGAGCTCTAGATAGAGCGCGAGATTCATCAGGTAAAGCACCCCGGCGAACTCGCTCGCGACGAACGCGGCAGGGCGCGATGGCGGTCGGAACACATCGAGATCGCGGTGGGGCGTGGCCGGTCGCTCCGGCGTCGGGGTTGAAAGGGAGTACTCGATCGACCATCCCTCTGCGGTGGGCGAATCGGGATCGTGCTCGAGGGCCGCCACCGCTCCCTCGGGCTCTGCGGACGCTGCGGGGATCGTGACCAGAACGTCCACCGCACGCGCACCGCTCGCCGTGGCGGGCGCGAGCGATTGGAGTATGGGCGTCGACGCTGCTTCCGGGGTCAGCAAAGAGTGTGCGCGCGTCTCGCTTGCAGGCTTCCCCTGCACGGGGACTTCAGGTGTCGCCAGCGGAGGAGGGGCTTCCCGCAGGCTGGCGACGAAGCCCGGCCGCCGCGCAAGGGTGGGCGCGCGGCGCAGCGCGAGCGCGAGCCCGACCAGCGTGCGGGCCGGCGGGCTCAACCCGGCGAGGACAGCCACCGACGCTGCATCGCCGAATGCGGCCCCGAGCCGCGCCCCATCGACGCTGCTCGCGCGCGGCGCGCCGCCGGCAAACGCAGGTTCGCCGCCGGGCGCACCCGACATCGATAGGGAGGATGCCCAGCCGGTCACCCCAAAGGCCGCGGCGACCGCCGCACCGAGTGCTTCGCACCCGGCGGCAGGCAGCGCACGCGCGAACGCTGCGGCAAGCCGCATGCAATCGAGCAGGTCGATCGCAGCCGGGGCGAATTGTGGCGCCGCGACGAAGGCTTGCCGGACGAGCTCGCCCCCCAACCGCGTCGCGAACAGGTTTCGCCACCACCATGCATCGCCGTCGCCGCGCAGCCAGTCGCGTGCGAGGCAGGCCGAGGAGCTCGGCCTCGTCGAAAAAGACCACCGCCTCGGCATTCGCGGGTACGGGCCCCTGCAATGGCCGGACCATTGCCGGCACGAGCCGCCCGATTGCATCGCCCAGGCTTTCGCCGAGCGGGGTACCGCGCGACGCGGCGACCCGAACTCGCCGCACGCACACGATCGCAGCTGCCGGCAACAAGGCATGTTGCAGCGTCGCGGTGCCGAGCTCGCGCTCGAGCTCGCGCCGCAGCGAGAGCGGGTCCGCATTCGCGCTGGTCGCGCGCACCCGTCGGATGCGGTCGCGCGAGAGGTCGCTCAGCATCGTTGCCCGCGCGCTACATGCCGCGGCCGGCGAGTCCGGCCTTGATGCCGACGAGCACCGCGGTCGCGCGGCCCACGTCGCCGCCGAAGGCGGAGGCGCAGCTCCGCCGGGCTCTTGGCGGCGATCGCGCCGACGGTCGCCTTGCCGGCGCCAAACATCGCGTTGAGGTTCTTCTCTTCGTCTTGCTCACCGGCGCGACGATGCCGACGTCGAGTCCGTCGCGGCTCGCGCCCTTGGCCTCGCGCACCAGCTTTCTCGGCGGCGGCGGGCGCGAGGTTGGCCGCCGTGGCGACCGCGGCGGGGTCGGCGCCGGCGAGGTCTTCGACGGAGACGAATCCAGCCTCGTCGAGCTTCACGGCCGTCGTGCGTCGACAGCCGTCCAGCCGACTAGGCTCTTTTCGGGGCGAGCACGATCGAGCTGCGCGCCATCACCATCACCGCCTCGTTGGCGAGCGCCGCCACCGCGCGTCGCGCGCGGCGGCGGTCTCGCCCTCGAGTCCGAGCACCTCCGCGAGGACGGCCTTGCCGTCCGCCCTCGCCGCGCCCGCGGCCAGGGCGCCCTTCGAGTCGAGGCCGCGCTCGGAGAGCGCCTCCATCTGATTCGCCGTCAATCCCAGGCCTCCAGCGACCAGCTGTCCGCGGCACGATCGCGCGCGCCTTCTGGATCAATCGGATCGCGAAGCCCTGGCTCCCGAGCTTGCGCGCCCAGCTTCTCCGGGTCCGCGTTGGCGAGCGCTACGTCATCGAGGATGCCCGAGGTCCTTCAGGATCTTCCCGACCTCCTCGTCCATGCCCTCGTCGTAGCGGCGCTCGTCGTTGACGGTGCCGATCGCGATGGCGGCGTCTCCGATCAGGTAGCGCACGGCTTCCGGCGGGTCGCCGGTCACGTCCTCGATCAGCTCCTCCCACGCCCATGCGAGATCGTCGATGTAATGGATCTCGACCTCGTAGAGGCTCTTCAGACCTTTTCCAGCGCAACGCCCCGGAGGCCCGCCTTCCGATCACCACCGGGCGACCTGGTGATGCCCTGCCTCGCTTGATCGCCAGCGCACCGCGAAGCGCCGGAACCGCGTAGCCCTGCGGCGTGCGCGACACTTCCTTGCGCTGCCGGCCGGACGTAGCTCGGGTCGAGGTAGATGACGGGCGTGGCGATTCCGCGATGCCGTCGTCGTCCAGCTCGTCCGCGAGCCACTCGCGCCATTGGAGCAGCCACTCTCGCACCGTGGCTCCGGGTCGAGCGCGCACCATGCTCCTCCAGGGTGCCTCGGTGTAGACGATGCTCGCCGCTCGCGCTCGTGTAACGCTCGCATCCGGCGCGGTCGGACTGGCCCGCTTGTCCGTGCGGAACTTGTCCGCTCGCACCGGCGCTTGGCCGGCCTGTGCGTCTGCGCCCCGTCGTAGTAGATAGGCGTCGTCGAACTCGGTCGCCTCGAGCACCATGCACAGCCGCACTCCTCTGAGCGGCGGCCTTTTCGCTCCTTCGCCGGTACGCAGCGATGGCGTCTGTCCTTCTCGCGGACCGGCCTCGAACACCAGCACCGTCTCACTGCGCGCGCCAGCGGGCGCCGACCGCGGCGTGGCCGTCTTGAAGCCACTCGCAAGGCCGGTGAGCGTGTAGGTCGCCGCCGGCAAGTCGGAGATCAGCCACTTGCCGGTGGCTGCCGAAGCGTCCCGGTGCAGTTCCCGCCGGCCGCGGTGATGCTCGACACCTTGCCGGCGAGGCTCGCCCCGCTTGCCTTGTCGATCGCGGTCGACCAGGATCGTCCCGTTCGGCAAGGGCACGAGCGCGATGCTCAGGTCGCTGGTGCGGCCGCCGAGACGTTCGCGTCGACCGGCGCGACGGCCTGGTAGTCGGGTGCGGTGACCGCGACCTGGTAGTTGCCAGGCGGAAGATCCGGGAATCGGCACGATGGCGCCGGCACGCGTCGTTGCCTTGGTCGCCGGGCCGATCGCCGCGGTGGCGGTTACACTGACGGTCTTGGCTCGCTGCCGGCGCCGGCGAGAAGATCACGCGGAGGTTGCCGGTCGCCGCGCGCGCGAACACCACGAACGACGCCCCCGGCACCTGGTAGACGCGCACTGGCACCGGCGGAGTGGTGGCGAGTGCGAAGGGTTCGTCGAACCACGACCGCTCCAGGATCCCGCGCAACAGCGCGGAGTCGACGGCGGTGACGTCCGGGGGTGCATGCGGCCCGAGAAACGTGGCCCAGTTGAAGCCGGCCGGTACCGGTCGGCAGCCAGCCGCCTGCGGGAAGCACATCGAAGTAGCCGCTCGCCGCGAGCGTCGAGGGCGACGCGAGGCCCTTGACGATCTCGAGCTGCGACTGGAATTGCAGGAACGCGGCCTCGGCTTCGGCGACGCGCCGCGGTCCGCGACGCCGCGCCACGCGTCGATCGCCGCGGCATCGAGGAGCCTGCGCCGCACCGACCATGCATCGACGAGGCTGACACCTGCCTCCGTCAGCACGACGAGCGCGATCGGCACATCGCAGTCAGTGAGGTCGCCGATGTCGCGCATCGCGTCGAGCGCGCCCCACCCGCCCCACGCGGGCCGGCCGCTCAGCATCTTCAGCGGATCCGCGAAATAGTCGCCGAGTGCTTGTGTGCCGAAGCACAGGTGCGCCAAGAGATTGCGCAGGCGCTCGCGCGCCGGGCTGCCGGCGGGCGGGATGAGTGCGGCCACGCGCGACTTGAGCAACGGCGCGATCCCGTCGAGCGCCATGATCGCCATGGGCACGAGCCGGAACTGCACGTACTCCACCGCGAAGCGCGCGCCGCACGCCCCGCGGCCAGCGGCGGTCGTGTTCGGATCGCTCACCAGCGCGCGCCCGCTGTAGCCGGAGGCGGGCGACACGACGAGCACATAGACGCCTTCGCCGGACAGGTCGGGGGTCGGGCGCGGCGGCTCGCACTCGGCGAAGATGCCTGCGGCGACCTCGGCCGCACGCGTCTCCGGGACCAGCGCGACCTCGGTGTCTTCCCCGAGACGCAGCAGATCGCCGCGGCGATTCAGCGCGAGCCCTCCGCTCACCATGACCGTAGGCCGTGCCGATCCGACGCTGCCGAGCGTGACGTTCATGCCCCACGCGACGCCGTCGCCGGCCGCGCGCGCGAGCTGGCCTTCCCGCGTGCGGTTCGCGTCCTGCTCGGCGCGCAGGTCCTCGGCGGACAGCAGCCGCCCATTGAAGAAGTTATTGCGCTGCAGGCCGCCTTCGAGGACTGGCTGCAGCAGTTCGACGGCGCTCATCGCGGACTCCTCATTCCGGGCATGTCATGGGATCGGCGGCGCATGCGCTCAACCGGCCCTGATGTACTGGCTCACCTCGACCATGAGTTCGAGCTGCTGCAGCCTGGCCTTGGGCAGCGGCGCCCCGGTGAGATCCGTGACGCGCACCAGGAAGCCCCGCGCTGTCGAAGGCCATGAAGTTGGCGACGTGCATGTTCTTCAGCTCGGGATTGAAAACCGGCAGCACTTTGACGATGGTCTGGAAATTGTCCTGGTTCTTGGGTGGCGCGTACTTGTCGTACGTGAGGAGCACGACCCCGTCCGCCGGAATGTCCCTGACCACGAGATCGTTGAAAACCGGCGTGCGGTTCGCGGCAAGGCTGACCGTGCCTGCCGCGACGATGAAATAGCGGAAGCCGGTGCCGTCCGGCAGCTCGACGAAACGGCCGAGCAATTTCGCCGGATCACCGTCTGGCCCCTTATCGCCCGTCGCACCGGGAAGCCCGGGCGTGCCGGCAAGCCCTGGTCCCCGCGCAGACCTTTGTCCCCGACCAGTCCCTTATCTCCCGCGGTACCCTTGTCGCCAATCGGACCTTTGTCTCCCGCGACGCCCTTGTCCCCAATCGGACCCTTGTCTCCCACGGGGCCCTTGTCCCCCGCGGCCCTTTGTCGCCAGCGGGCCCTTTGTCGCCAGCGAGACCCTTGTCGCCGCTCGGGCCTTTGTCACCGATGGCGCCCTTGTCGCCATTCGGTCCTTTGTCGCCGTTGGCGCCTCGATCACCGGCCGGACCTTTGTCCCCGCTTGGTCCCTTGTCCCCGCTCGCCCCTTGTCCCCGTTTGGCCCTTTGTCCCCAGTGGCACCCTTGTCACCGATCAGCCCGTTGTCGCCGGTCGGCCCCTTGTCGCCGATCGCGCCCTTGTCACCAGCCGGGCCCTTGTCGCCGTTCGGTCCCTTGTCACCCGGCGGCCCCTCGGCCCGGCGCCGCCGCTGCCGGTCTCGCCCGGGCCGCACATCGCCCACTCCTGCAGCAGTCGCAGATGTGCGAGCATCGGCCGGTCGTCCTCGACGACTTCGACCTCGACTGCGCGTCATCGACGTCGCCGTCGGCGGTCGAGCGGGACGTCGAGCTCTCGCGAGAAGAAGGCAGGTCTCCGGCGCGGCGGGCGTCGGCGTCGTCTGTCCCGCTGCAGCCGTGACAGCCGCCGAACTCCTGGTGCCACGTCGGCCGCAGCTCGGTGATCCAGACGCGCAGCGCCGCGCGCAGGTAGTCGCACGGCGTCGTAGCGATCGATCACGAAGCGCTCCGGCGGCGACACAGGATCGAACTCCGGGCCAGGCGGCGAGGCGGACGGCGAGGCCACCGGGACGGCATCGCGCAGCAGCTCGAGGAAGTCCGCGATGCTGCCGCTGGAAGGGCCGTCGCCGATCTCGACGGTGTCGCTCGCCCAGTGCACGAACTCGCGAATCGCGCGCTCCTCGTCGTGCACCGGCGCCTCGAAGCGCAGCTCGAGCCGGAAGGCGTCCGCGATCCGCGACGGCGCCATCGTGTCGGCCTCGTTGCGGCACGGCTCGCCGGGGATCGGGCGCGCGTCGGTCTCGCAGGTGTCGTAGCAGAGCACGACGTAGACGCGGGCAGGCGGGCCGGCGGATGGCAGCCGATCAGCATGTGCCGGCCACCTGTTCGACGTGGTTTGCTGCAGCCACTTGTTGAGCGGCGCGCACTGCGCGGGCGTCACGCGCACCAGGTCGCCGCGTGGCGTGATCGCGGAGCCGCACGACACCTGCACCTGCGGCTCGATGCCCGGGTCCCTGCCGCACGGTGACCTGCAGGCCGTTGACGGTGCCGTAGCCGAGCGCGTCGCGCGCGAGCCAGCGGTCGCGGCCCGAGAGCCACGCGAACTCCTGATCGAAGTCGTCGGCACCCAGGATCATGCCGAGCGTGTACTTGACGTGCTTGGTTGGATCGGGCGGGATCACTTCCGGCGCGGGCGCTGGCGGTTCCGGCGGGGAGGCTCGTCATGATGTCTCGTTCCTGCCAGGGGTGTCGTGGTGTGCGGCTCGAGCCGATCACCTCACGGACCACCCAGACGCGCCGATCGACCGACGCGATCGCGACCGAGTCTGCAGGCGACCGGGTGCATCGCTGACCGGGCGACGCGGCGAGAAACGCTTCGGCGAGATACCCCTCGCCCAGCACCATCGGCGCCATCAGCTCGGGCGCGCGGCTGCCGAGATCGATGCAGCGTGTCGTCGCCCAGACGCGCTTCGCCGAGGCGGAACATCGCCCAGTAGAAGCGCATGTCGTAGACGGTGTGCGCCGGCTTCTCGAGGTCGAGCACCGTCCTCGCCAGCGCCAGCCGGCGCTGCTGCGCCGGGCGTGTCGGTCGCGCATGTGCCGCGGCACCGGCAGCATCACGGTGAAGCGATGCGCCGTCCGGTGCATCGCGAGCACCGTGCCTTCGAACTGATACCAGTCCACGAGCGCGCGCGTCCGTCCGCGCGGCAGGCGATCGGGAAGCGCGACCGCCGAGAAGCTCGACCAGTTCTTCCGCCACGGCGGCGTTGAGGGCGTCCACGCTGCGATAGCGGCGCGCGAGGAAATCCTGCCAGAGCTCGGGCTCACGGTCGTGCGTCGGCGAGGAATGCCTGCCAGTCGGCCGCAATGCCCGCCGCGGGCTCGTCTGCAGGCAGATCCGGTGACCGTGACCGACGAGTGGGTGCGCGCGAGGAAACGCGAGCCAGCTCGCGCGCTCGGCGGCGCCGGCGCGCGGCACGAAGCCGAGCTGCGCTGCCGCGAAGTCGTTCCAGCCGGCCGGCGCGCCCGCCGCGATGAGGGAAACTCCGTGCCAGCGGCAAGCGCGAACGCCTCGCGGTAACGCCGATGCAGTTCGGCGCCGCCCCGGTGGCCGGCTTGCCAGCGCGCAGTGGACCGAGGCGTCTGCGGCGCACGGCACCGCGGTGTCACGTCGCCGAGCAGCGCCGCGCGGTGTGCGCCGGGCGCGGAACCGCTCGATGATCCGCACGGGGCGCCGCGCCGCGCCGCGCGGCTCCGGGCAGGCGAACAGCCGCTCGTCGACGCACTCGTCGAGCGCGAGCCGCAGGGCGAGCTGCAGTCCGCGCACGGTGCCGCGCGCGGCGAAGAAGTCCATGGCGTGACGGAGGAACAGACGCCGCCGGTCGTCCTCCCACGACGGATCGAGCGCGACGCCGAACCATCGGCCCAGCCAGTCGAGCGCCTCGGGCGGCGCGCTCTGCGACGTCGAACAGCATCTGCGCCGCGGCGATGCGGTCCTCGATGGTCGTGAACAGCCCCTCGATGTTCGCGAGGAAGCGGTCGAGGAAGCTCGCCGATTCGGCGTCGTCGCGGTAGACCGCCGGCAGGTAGTGCTCGCAGATACGAGAACCGCGGATACCACGCGCGCAGCGCGCGGAGCGCGGCGTGCTGCGCCCGTCGCCGCGCAGCACCAGCCTGATCTGCAGGTAGCGGCCGCGCGGCGCGCTGGAACAGCAGTTCCCAGGTGCCGCCCGCGTGCCGCGATCGGGCATAGGGCAGTCTCCGGCCGCCGCCACGCAGGTACGGCGAAGGCTCGGTGCGCCACTGCGCGAGGCCGTCCTCGGACATCCGTCGCCGCCGCGACGTCCGGCGTCCCGAGCGCGCGGCACTCGAGGCTGCTCGAGCCAGTCGACGAGCGTCAGCTCGCGCCAGTCGTCGGCCGCGCGCGTCAGCACGTCGACTTCGGTTCCCGGTGGAATGCACGCGTCGAGCATCAGCCGGTGCCAGACGCATCCGGGCTCGCCGCTGTCGAACGACCGGCGTCACAGAGCTCGCCGTCGCTTCGACGTAGCGCGGACGCTTCTGTCTCTGCAGACTGCACCCAGACGCCGTCGCCGCGTCGTACCACGGCTCGCCGGCCACCGCGACGAGCGCGCGGCCTCCGAACAGTCGCATCGGGAAGTAGTCGGCTTGCGCGTCGAGCACGAGCTGGTCGCCCCCCGCATCACGCCGAACGCATACGCCTGATTGCCGTCCTGACCGACGACGTACAGGCGCCCGATCCACGCGGCCGGATCGTCGGCATCCCGGTTGCCGAGCGCGAAGTCGTGCGCGACGAGGCGTGAACGGCTTCTCGCCGAACTCCGTCTCGACGTGCTCGACCATTGCGCGAGCGACACGGCCGTTGCCGCGCGCGTGCCGCCCTCGAGCAGATACACGCGGCCGAAACCGCTGCCATCGTCGCGATCGAGGACCAGCACGGCGCCGTCGGGCAGCACCTCGATGGCGATGGCGTCGGCCGCGGCTACCGTCATGCCTCGTTCGGGCCTCACCGGCAGTCGCACGACGACGTTGGCGGCCGCCACGTCGCCCGCCTCGGGCGCAAAACCGCCCTCGCTGGTGGCCAGAGCAGGCCCTGCGCCATCGGCCACCACTTCGAAGCGCCGATCGAGTTGCCAGACGGCGCGAAGCGCGCGATCCAGGATCCACACGCCGCCGTCCTTGTGCGGCACGAAATCGAAGGGCTCGAACGGCACCGGCCACAGGCGCTGGCGCGGCGCGCCCACCGAGTACAGGTCGAACACAAGCACGCCGCCCGGCGCAACCGTGCCGGCGACGATTCGACCCCGAAATGGCGCAATTGTTCCCCCCTGCCCTCCCGCGGCAAACGGCGGTGATCCTGTTACGATCGGGCCCAGTGAAAAAAGCTCGTCGCGGGCATCATCGTGCTGGGCGGCCTGGCTGCTCGGTCGCCTGACCAGGCGGTCGAGCGCGATCGCGAATACCGACGGCTGATCGTGCAGGGCGACGAGGCGCTCGCGCGTGGCCAGACGTTTGTAGCCATCGCAGCGTTCAGCGATGCCATCGGGTTGAAGACGCGACTCCATGCTCGGGTACCTGAAGCGCGGCGAAGCCTATCGCCGCCGCAACGAGCTGGACACGGCGCTCCCTGACCTCCGCCGCGCCGCGGATCTGGATTCGCTGGCCCCGCGCCCGCTGGAGCTGCTCGGCGACGTGAATTACGCCCTCAAGCGCTTCACGCGAGCCGCCGAGATACTACCAGCGCTACCTGCGCCTCGACGATCGCTCTGCCCGCCTGCAATACAAGCTTGGCGTCGCGGATTACGCCGCGGGGCAATGGGGCCTGGCGGTCAAATCGCTTCAACGCGCGGTCGATCTCGACGATCGCTTCGCCGACGCCTACTACCTCCTGGGATTGTGCCTGCGCGATCTGCAGAGACCCGAGGAGTCGCGCCGCGCGCTCGACCGGGCCGTCAAGCTGGCGCCGGCGCTGCTTCAAGCCCGCGAGGAACTCGGCGACCTCTACGGCCGCATGGGCCGAAGCGAGGACAGCATTACCCAGCTCGAGGCGCTGCGTGGTCTTGATCCCGGGCCGACGCGAGAGGTCGCCCTCGCCATGGCGTACGAGCGGGCGGGACAGACCGAGAACGCCGGTTCTCACCCTGGGCCGCGCCGCCAATCGTTACCCGGACTACTCGAAATCCTACGTCGCACTCGGACGGCTCTGGTTCGAGCGGGCCCGCACGAACGGGGATCGCGTGGACTTGAGCAAGGCGCTCGGGGCCCTCGAAGCGGCGATCGCCAACGACGACAGCAGCGAGGCGCTGTCGCTGTACGGCCGTGCCCTGCTGCTCGCCAGGGAAGACGGACACGCCGAGCAGGTGCTCGTGCGCGCCACGACTGTGCTCCCCGTCGATTCCCTCGCGTTCTTCGCCCTCGCGGAAGCCGCGGGCCGCCTCGGGCACGCGGCGGTGGCACGTCGCGCGCTGCTCGACTATCACGCGCTCGAAGGCGACGACCCCGACGAACATGCCGCGGTGGAACTGGCGATTCGCATCGCCGATCTGTCGATGAAGATCGGCGACAACGTGAGCGCGGTGGCCTGGTATGAGCACGCGATCGGCAGCTCGGACGGAGACATCCCGACGCTCATCCGACTCGCGCAGGCCCAGCTGTTGGCCGGCTTGCAGGACGCAGCCCGCGTCACGCTCACACGCGTCCTCGAGAAGGATCCGGCCAATCGAACCGCCCAGAGTGCTTCTGAGGCGGCTCGGATGAGCCCCATCAGCCGCGTCAGCGCGCCATCTTCGGATCGAGCGCGTCGCGCAGCCCGTCGCCGAGGAAGTTGAATCCGAGCACGAGCAGCGCGATCGCGAGCGCCCGGGAAGATCGTCAGGTGCGGCGCGTCGAGCAGGTGCGCCCGGCCGCCGTTGAGCATCGTCCCCCAGCTGGGCGTCGGCGGCTGCACGCCGAGCCCGAGGAAGCTGAGCGCCGCTTCCGCGAGAATGGCGCCGCGCCATGCCCGAGCGTGGCCTGCACGGTGACCGCCGGCAGCGTCGTCGGCATGACGTGGCGCAGCGAGGATGCGCGGCGTGCTGCGCGCCGAGCGCCCGCGCCGCCTGCACGAACTCGAGCTCGCGCGCGCGCAGCACCTGCCCGCGCACGAGCCGCGCGTAGCCGACCCACCCGATCAGCGACAGCGCCAGCACGACGTTCGTCAGGCTCGGGCCCGAGCACCGCGACGAGCGCAATCGCCAGCAGGAGCCCGGGAAACGCCAGCAGGATGTCGATCGACGCGGCTGATGGCCTCGTCGATGCCGCCCGCCGAAGTAGCCGGCGATCGATCCGAGCAGCAGCCCCGACGGTCGACGAGACGCCGACGACGACGAGGCCGACGAGCAGCGAGATGCGCGCGCCGGCGAGCACGCGCGCGAGGATGTCGCGCCCCAGCTCGTCGAGGCCGAACGGGTGCGCGCAGGCTCGGCCCTTCGAGGCGCAGCGCCAGCTCCTGCGCCGCCGGATCGAACGGGACGACCAGCACGGGCCGACGAGCGCCGCGAGCACGGCCAGCACGACGATGAACGCCGCCGACTTCGATCATCGATCGCTCACTACGCGAATCCGCGGATCGAGCACGCCGTAGAGCGAGATCGGTGAGCAGGTTCACGCCGACGTAGGTGACCGCGATCAGCAGGATGCAGCCCTGCACGAGCGGATAGTCGCGAAAGCCGATCGACTGGATCAGCAGCCGGCCGATGCCCGGCCACGCGAAGATCGTCTCGGTGATGACGGCGCCGGTCAGCACCGCGCCGAACTGCAGGCCGATGATCGTGACGACGGGAATCAGGCTGTTGCGAAACGCGTGGCGCAGGACGGCGCGCGTGCGCGACACGCCGCGCGCCCGCGCGGCCAGCACGTACGGCTCGCGCAGCTCCTCGAGCAGGGTCGCGCGCGTCATGCGCGCCAGGATCGCGGCGAGCGCGGCGCCGAGCGAGATCGCCGGCAGCACGAGGTGCGCCAGCGTGCCCCGCCCGGAGACCGGCAGCCAGCCGAGCTCGACGGCGAAGACGATCGCGAGCAGCGGCCCGAGCCAGAAGTTCGGGAATCGAGATGCCCGACCAGCGACAGCGTCATCGCGGCGTGGTCGACGACGGTGCCGCGCCAGACGGCCGCCACGATGCCGAGCGGAATCGCGATCAGCACGCGCGACGACCATCGCCGCGCACCGCCAGCTCGACCGTCGCCGGCAGCGCTCGACGATCTGGCTGCGTCACCGGCTGATCGTTCCGCAGCGAGACGCCGAGGTCGCCGCGCGCGACGCCGCGAGAAACGCCCCGTACTGCTCGATCAGCGGCCGATCGAGGCCGAGCCGCGCCCGCAAGCTGCGCCACGTCTTCCTGCGGCGGCGCCTCGCCGAGCATCGCCTGCGCCGGGTCGCCGGGGATGAGGTGAATCAGCGAGAAGACCAGCGTCGCCACGCCGAGCAGCACGGGGATCGTCAGCAGCAGCCGTCGAAGCGAGGTATCTATGCATCGAGGTGTAGGCGCTGCATCAGTTTCGCCAGACCCTGACGGCTCAGCCCCAGCGCGGCCGCCGTCTGGCCGCGATGACCGGCCGCGCGCGCGAGCGCCGCGCGGACGAATCGCTCCTCGAACTTGAGGCGCGCGCTCTCCAGCGATTCGTGCGACGACGAGGTGCGCGGCTCGCGCGATGGCCGCCGGCAACTCCGATGACTCACGACGCCGCGCGGCGGCACCGCGACGACGAGCGCCGCAAGCACGTTCTGCAGCTCTCGAACGTTGCCAGGCCAATCATACCGCGCGAGCGCGCAAACGGCGTTCTGGCCGAGGACGGCTCTACTGCCGATGCGATCGGCCGACTGCCGCCAGAAGCGCGCCGCGAGCAGCGGGATGTCCTCGACGCGTTCGCGCAGCGGCGGCACGCGGATGCGAATCACGTCGAGGCGGTAGAGCAGGTCCTGCCGGAACCGTCCGGCGGCGACCTCGGCGCGCAGCACGCGATTGGTCGCGGCGACGAGGCGCGCGTCGAACGGCCGCGTGAAGTTCTCGCCGATGCGGCGAATCTCTCCTTCCTGCAGTACGCGCAGCACCTTGGCCTGAGCCCGCGCCGACAGCTCGCCGACCTCGTCGAGGAACACGGTGCCGCCGTCGGCGCTCTCGAACAGCCCCAGCCGCTCGGTGGCCGCACCGGTAAATGCGCCCTTCGCATGGCCGAACAGCTCGGCGTCGACGAGATCGTCCGGCATCGCCGCGCAGTTGATCGCGCAAAGCGGCGATCGCGACGCGGTCCGGCCGGTGAATGGCGCGTGCGACGAGTTCTTTCCCCGATCCGCTTTCCCCTTCGATGAGCACCGTGAACGGCGCAGTCGCGGCGCGCGGATCGCCGTGCGGACGTGTTCCATCGAGGGCTGGCGCCGACAAGGTCGAAGGGGGCCTCGAGCGCCGGCGCGTTTCGCCGTTCGCTCAGGACGTACACCAACGGTGCGCACACGACCGCAGCCGCGCCGCCGAAGGCCATCGCTCGTTCGGCATTCTCAGGCCCTTCGATGCTCCAGCGCATGGAGACAGCCCCCAGCGTGCGTCCGAGGTATTGGATTGGCACGGCCGCCTCTACGCCAGTGGAAGACCGTTCCGGCCGGATGGGCTGGCCGATGTCAATCGCGCGCCGCGCAGATGTAGAGTCTCGCAGTGCCTGAGGACGCGAGCGTCCTGGGCGAGGTGTCGCTCCGGCAGAAGAGGGCAACGCCGAGCGCATGTG
>CAVYZA010000024.1:0-99549 GCA_963772865.1 uncultured beta proteobacterium
CGTCGTACGCTTGACAAAGGTTTCGGGATCATCGATCTGCCCATTGTCTTTGCGCTGCAGCACTACGTTTCCTGCATCGTCGCGAATCTTGCGATGTGCGTAGTGAGTAACTCGCTTGAACTTCCGATGCATGTCATTCGAGACGATCGAATACCCCTGGCTCCTCACGCTGTCGTCGAAGCCAATGACGCCGATTAGCGGAATCAGAATCGGAAATGACACGTCGTGGCGCCCGATTGGAGTTTCCCGGACCTTGGTCGGAAAATCGCGAGCGGTATAGAACTCATGCACCATGATCCCGGACGTCGGAAACGCGAAATACTTATCCAACGGGACCGACTCCCCGCACACCCTAACCGCCTTCGCTCTTTGGTCGGCGGCATTGACGCTCTCAACCTCGATCCGCGCATATCCCACTTGAGGCGCTGGGAAGTAGCCCTCGTTTACCGGGGTTTCGAAGAAGAGGTTGTAGTCGGAAGCGAAATGTAGTTCCTGGTCGTACATTTTTGCGGTCCGAAACGGGTTCTCTTCGCCGTCGACCATGGGCTCATATGCGGCAACACCGCTGCTTGTAAACCCGTCTTCCTGGACGTACCGATAGACCCATCCAGTCCTCAAACAAGGTTCACCCTTGCCAGTGCTGTTAGTGCTTAAGTTCCAAATGTCATCGAACTCGATCCGCCGAACGCGCGCACCACCTCCAAATTTGCCAGCGATCTCGACTTTTCCAGGTGTCAGCTTGCCGATGGGCTCTCAGGCGGATGAAGATTGACCGCTCATGAATTTCGTTCCTACACCGTCCGGAATGCCGCCGCCACTATCGAACGCTAGGGTCGAAAGCAGGTCTAACCCGGTCAACACTTTTGCGGCTTCCGTCAGTGCGTCACCAATATCAGAGATGCTGTCGATCTTTCCAGGAAAGCTCTGACTGTGCAGGAGTTCAGGTTGCTGAAGACGCAAATGTTGGAATGCAGCCAAGCTAAGAGGGTTCTCCGTGTTCTCTCCCGTCGCTCCTAACTGATCCGCCAGATCTGCCAGCCATTGGGCACACTGCCGCTAGAAATATCCGTCGCGGGATCCCAGCTCTCCGCCTTCGCGTATCCTGATACTGTCTCCCAGCGCTCCTCATCCTTTGTGTTTACTCGCGCGCGGAAGTAGATCTGCCTAGTACTGTCGAGATACGTAGCGGCGAATGCGTCGCTCAGACTCGTTCCCGGTGGAGTCTGTGGAGCCGGAACCATGACCAAGATTGTCCGTCCACTGCGATCCAGGACACACGAGTTGGGTGGTGGCCAAACGGTCGAACTGGGGGAAGTTGGGAAGCGGGGTCTTCCCCGCAGAAGAGCGGGAACATGCGCATAGCCGGACGATCTTGAACATGAGTGTAGTCGCCGGACTCGTAGTCGACAGACAATATGCGTCCTGATGGTTCGGTTATCTTCTTCAGGTTCCAGGAAGCCGCTGATTTGGCCCTTCCTGCTCCATCAGCATCCTGTAGGGTATAAGAGTGATCGAAGTAACTTATGAGATCTCGTCCATCGGTCATTGAGCAGACGGCAGAAGAGAGGGTGCTTGGTGGTTGGCGGTACGCCCCCCAACGATCTTGCGCTCCGGAAGCGTACGGTAGCGCCGCGCCATTGTATTCAAATTCATAAGGACTCAGATCGGCTCTGGTGCTGTTCTGGTAGTTGACTTTAAGCGAGCGAAGCGTCAGCTTTCCTTCACTCCCTTCGCTATTCGGAGTGCCCTTTGCTAGAGAGTAGTCGATCTTGAAATCTATGGTCTCAAGATTGGATCTTGGAGATGTTTGGCCTCATCTTCGGCGAAGAATATTCATAGCCGATAGATTCCGCCATCCCTGATGGCGGTTGTGTCGACTTGTTGTACTTCCGCACGCTCCGATCGCATCCTTCCTGGGTTCGGAGTCGAGCACAAAGAAGGCCTCGTGGGTGCGGCTCTCCGCTTTTGTCAGGTGCCAGATCTCTTTCCTCCCCCAAGTGAACGCACCCTTGTCGGTAGTCACGGGCCCGCTCTCATATCCTTTTATGTAGCGCAACCCAGTATATGGCGCGCGCCACTGATACCGCTGGGACTTTCTTTCATAGCCGAACTTGATCCAATACCCGCGGTCGCCGTCGGATGGGCCCTGTTCGCCATCAATGTCCACATAGTCGGGTCCAAGAATGGCCGTCAGTAGATAGGCCGTGGCGTAGGGTGGCAGAACGCGTAGGCGTCTGTACTTCTCACTTCCATCCACGTTCCTCTTGTAGGGATCTCCAATCGGCGTGCTATTCGCCGGAGGCCACGGATCTCCCGGGCAGGCTCCATACGAGCCGGTCTGTTCTCGTCGGCGCTACCAAGTTGCAGGCACCTTGGATTCGATTGTGCGCGTCGATCGAAATCTCGTGTTCCTCGTGCTCAATGTTATAGACGGCCAACCCAAAGATATATCGCGTGCCGTCCGTTCTTGTGATGACAAAGCCTCCAATGTGATTCTCTCGTCTCGGTAAGTGTCAGCCGCGATCGCATTCCACAAGCCTTTGTCGCAAAAAACTCTAAGTGGTCTAACAGTGGGAACGGCAATATCATTGCCGGGAGTAGATTGAGGAGCGCAACTCCGCCGGAGATCCCCGTTAGTGAAGGCCTCTATTGTTGTGGCCCGAGGCATTCTGCTATCGTTCTTCCATGTTTCTGTCGACACGGTTCGGCTGGCGTCGGAATCCCGCGACAGCGAGCTGGGTCGTAGCCGCAAACCAGTCGGGCATATTCATGTCCTTGAGGTCACTCAACCAGTCGTCAGGGCTGGTTACCTTAAGTTGCGCGCTCGCCGGCAGTTCTCCTCCTACTTGCGAAAGGGAGGACCCGGCGTTATCGCTCTGCTTCGTCATCTCCCCGATGAACTTGAAGTAGATGTCCTCGCTGTGCCACGCGCTCGCAGCACTGGGTTGACCGAGTCCAGCGTCTGGACCATCTGATTGCTGTCTCCGTCCCACCTGGAGATCGTGGTCGATCCGACCGTGACTGTTCCATCGCCACCGCCGTGAGCGTAAGCACCTCCTCCGACCTCAAGCTGAAGAGTGGCACCATCGCGGGTTGAGATTTGCTTCTTGTCGAAGATGACCGGGATGTCCGCTCTATACGCTCGGAAGGTTCCACCCAACCCGGCGCCGGATACGACGTATAGATCTGGAGTTAGAACTGGATTGCCGAGGTTTGGCGTCCGTGTGTAAATCGGACCATCCTTTTCACGGTTGAAATCCACCAAGTCATCGGCCGTGGCCTCATCCATGTAGAGGTAGCCGTACGCTTTGACACCGGCGTAACACGAGGAGATTGTCTCGGCGTTCAAGAATCCGCCCCCGAGGAAATTGATGTAGCTACCTTGGACGGCTGGTCCGCCTTTAATCGTCACTTGGACATCGAAGCCTGTAGCGCTAAAGCCCGAATCTGGTATTGAGGCAGTCTTGGCGAAATCCTTCGTCCATCCACCCGCAAACTCTTTGTACCGCGTGCCCAACTCCAGGGTTTGCAGACCGCTGATATTGTTGTACCCGATAGTGGCATTGGCACCCACTGAATGGCCAGCGGACAGCGACGCAGTAGCCGACACACCACCTTCTGAGTCTGCTCTCACGCCGACGCTGGCACCCATGCCCCATTGGCCGGAAACCTGGCCCGACACGCCGACGGATTTTTTTAGGCCAAAGCCACGTCGGGTGTTGTAGTAGAGGGTCTCTTCAAGGTTTACTCCGACTGCACCAAAATCGCCCCCGATCAACTCATAGTTTGCACCCGCGCGAAATCCATACGTGTTGCTCGGCAACATCTGGATTTCCGTATGGACCCCGAGCATGTGCCCATCTGGCTGCCGTGATGCATCTGGCACCTTGACCGTGCCTCGTAAGTCGTCAGGCAGGCCGCGAACTTGCCGGGTAATCATTCCAGCTGTCAGGTTCCATCCAAGCCCAAACCTAGCGTCCTCCTCTTCAAGCGACGACCCGGACCGATACCCCAGCGTAAATGGGTACCCACCATTGGGCCCCGGGAGTTCGAACAACGGGATACTGTATTGAAAGCCGCCCGTAAACAGATCTACGTAGTCTGTACCCGGCGGGGTGAATGAGCGGAATTCGGGTTGACCCGGTCCACTCGTCACTGCGCGCGCATCGTCGGCCATGATGACACCGACGATGACAGCTAGATAGCTGGTCAAGAACAGGGGCAGAATGCCGGTCCAACATCGTGCTGCGAAGTCGGCAAACGTCGAAGTGGGTGAACGTAGTAACTTCATTGAAACCTCTCACACGTAGACGCTAACCTAGAATTTCGAACGTCAACGATCGCGGCTAGGGTAGGGCTGGTGGCGCACCAAGCCGTCGCTAGGGCGTCCGAGCGCAAGGCCCATGTCAAATGCAACAACCGAGTTAAGTTCCTGGAGACCATTTGGTGTGACATTCCGGTTCGATCGGCACATAGAGCGCATGCGGATCCCGACCATCGTTGGGGAATCTCTGAACAAGTCCGCAGAAACGTGGTCTCATAGGGACTGCGTGAGAGGATGATATTCGAATATGAGCCAGCTGACTTTTGGTGACGCGGAGTACGCGGGCAAGCGCAAGACGACGCGGCGCGAGGTGTTCCTGGCCGAGATGGACCAGGTGGTGCCGTGGAAGTCGCTGCTGGGTCTGATCGAGCCGTTCTACCCGCTGGCCGGTCGCGGCCGCCAGCCCTACCCGCTGGAGACGATGCTGCGGGTGCACCTGATGCAGAACTGGTTCGGGCTGAGCGATCCGGGGATGGAGGAGGCGCTCTACGAGGTGGCCTCGATGCGCCAGTTTGCGCGGCTGACGCTGCTGGGGGCGATTCCCGACGAGAGCACCATCCTGCACTTTCGCCACCTGCTGGAGCAAAACGAGATCGCGCCCCAGATCCTGGAGCGGGTCAACGCGCACCTGAACCGCAAGGGGCTGCTGCTCAAGCGCGGCACGATGGTGGACGCCACCATCATCGAGGCGCCCAGCTCGACCAAGAACGCCAGCGGGGAGCGCGACCCGGAGATGCATCAGACCAAGAAGGGCAACGACTGGCACTTCGGGATGAAGGCGCACATCGGCGCCGACGTCGACTCGGGGCTGGTGCATACGGTGGTGACCACCCCGGCCAACGAATCGGACGTGGCGCAGGTCGACCAGTTGCTGCACGGCAAAGAAAAAGTGGTGCATGGCGATGCCGGCTACATCGGTGCGCAGGAGCATGCCCCGAAGGCCAAGGTGGACTGGCAGATCGCGCGCAAGCGCGGGCAGGTCAACAAGATCGCCAATGCCAAGGAGCGGGCCAAGGCCAGGCGCCAAGAGCGAGCGCAAGGCGCAGATTCGGGCGCGGGTGGAGCACCCCTTCCGGGTGATCAAGCGCCAGTTCGGATACATGAAGGTGCGCTTCAAGGGGCTGATGAAGAACACCGCGCAGATCGTGACGCTGTTCGCGCTGGCCAATCTGTACCTGGCGCGCAAGCGCTTGATGGCCGCGTAGGCCGTAGTGCGTCCGCAGTTCCGATGATGAGACGAAAAATGCATCAGGATGGATCAAAAGCGGAACAAAACGGGCGTCAAACTTGGATTCTCAGCGGCGCATCGATGCAACCAAATGGCATAGCCTGACTTGTGCAGAGGTTCCCTAGACTGGGAAAGCGATCCACGCTGTTGAAGCCAGCGCAAAGTACGCGTGGTTTGAAGAGCGAGCCGTCGGCCACTCGAGTCAGGCAAAGAAAACGCGCCGTTGAGGCTTGTGTTGAGTGGTTCTAGAACACTTACATTTTAAGCTTGCGCCCCTTGGAGGCAAGATGTCAAGCGCATCCACCCTGCTCACTGGTCGGAGCGGCTGAGGCGCTCCGACTGCGGTGAGCCGCCCACGGACGTTACCAAACCCAGCTTCGATCCGTATGCGATCTGTAAGTGACCATCCATTAAACTTATGCGCCGGCCGTCGAGACGGAGTCCCGCGATTTGCCCCCCGGCCCGGCCTCTCGACCCCCCGCCGGGTCGCGATTGGGAACTTCCTCAAACAGCCCAATGTGCCCAGGCTGTCCGCGGGTTGCCATTCTTCTGCCGGTTTGCATTGGTCACGCTTCAAAAGATCGCTGGCGCCGTTCCATCCAATTCCTGCTTGACAGCATCGACCAGCGGGCCCTCATAGAGGCACAGACGAATGGTGCGCAGCGTGGGAGGGTGCCCGAAGAAATCCGCTACGGCTCTATGATAGGCCCTAGCGCATGTTGCATGCGGGACCGCGAAGATCCCGGAGCTGATGCCGGGGAACGATAGCGAGGACCAGCGTTTCTCGTGCGCTCTCAAGAAAGCCGACATCAATGTCCGCACGAGCTTGTTCTCTTCATCTCCGTCGCCGAATCGCGGACCGACCGCATGGATCACGCCTTTGAACGGAAGTCTGCCCGCAGTAGTCATCACCGCTTCGCCTACCGGAATGCGCCCCCGGCTAGAGATGATTGCGTCGCACGCGTCCTCCAACTCTGGCCCGGCCGCCTCTGCGATGGCGGCAGCCACGCCACCGCCGTGTGAGAGCCCACCGTTCGCTGCGTTGACGATGCAGTCGACTCGCTCGTACAGCAAGTCGTGAACTACGACCGAGAATCGCTGCCCACTTGGAAAGACGAGCTCTCTCTCCACTTTGATCATGGTAGGCATCACTCTCTCCAGAAGTCCTTGAATCTGGTCGGCGCCAGCTCGGTGTAGCGGACCGTGTGCTGTATGTTCCTGTGCCCCAGGTACAACTGGATCGCCCGCGTGTCGTGGCGGTCGTTGGCCAGTTTGTAGCCGGCCGCGTGGCGGAGCATGTGTGGATGGATCGGAAACCCGATCCGCGCCTGCTCGCCCGCCCGCTGGACCATCTTCCGCGCGTTGTCGGGCGTCATTGGCCCCCCGCAGCTCAGCCTTCGGCGAGACCATGCTCTCGGTTGTGCGCGCGTTCGATCGACTACACGCCCGGTTGAGCGCCGAGAAAGGCCGCAGCGGGCTCGCCGCCAACGTGGCCAAGGGCTTCCGCGCGGGCGGGGTCGCGCCGTTCGGCTACAAGCTCCAGCACGAAGAAACTGGCGGTGTCCGGGGCGGTCAAGTCGTGCGGAAGTCGCGCCTTGTCGTCGATCGAAACGGCCCGCAAGGTCAAGGCGTACTGAAAGCGCGAGCGTCTGGCGCGGCACGATCCGAAGCGATGAAGCTCGCCAAGCTAGAGAAGCCGGTAGCGAGTTTGATCGCCATCGAGCGCAACGCCCTGACCTACGCGGGGCTGACCGTGTGGAACCAGCGCCGCAAGGTTAAGCCGACGCGCGACGATCCGCGCAGAACGATGGAATGGCGACCGCGCGCCGAATGGCTGGTCACCGATACGCCAACGCACGAGGCGTTGATCACTCGCGACGAGGCGGAGCGGTTGCTCGCCATGCACGAAGTCCGCGAATCGCGCAAGCCGCGGGTCCGCCGACCGGACGTATTTCTGCTGTCTGGCCTGCTTTTCACCCCTGAAGGTGTCCAGTGGCACGGCGACGCGCACGACAATGCCTATCGCGCAGGGATCAAAGGTAGACGAGTCAGCACGCCGTGGATCGAAGGTGAAGTTCTCGTTCGGATCGCGAACGATTTCGTCGACCCGGCCTTCCTTGCCCGCACGGTCAAGGAAGCCAGGCGCATGGCCCACGCGATCGAGGCCGATCCGAAGGCCCTGGATGCCGAGCTAGGCAAGGTCACCAAGCAATTGAACAACCTTCTAAACCTGGGAGCAGAGAGCGGCGACAAAGCGATCCTCGACAAGATCCGTGAATTGGAAGCGAGAGCCGCGGAGCTACGCGAGCAGAAAGCTGCTTGGGCAGAGCGGGCGGCGCTGAAAGAACGGCTGCTGACCATCGACGCCGACGAGATACGCACCATGCTCAGCATCAACGGTCTGGAGTTGCGCGAGGGTGGCGGGGTGTTCTACTTGCTCGGGGAGTCGGAGGAGCGACGTCTCGACGCCGGCGAGCTGCGCCGCGTGCTGCATACGCTGGTCGATCGGGTGGAGCTCGACCCGAAGACGCGGGAGCTGACCGTGCACTACCGGCTGAACGTGAAGCCTACCGGAGTTAAGCTGGCGTCCCCACGGGGATTCGAACCCCGGTTACCGCCGTGAAAGGGCGCAATATCGATCTGAATATGCTATATGCATGCACTGCCGTCGCTACCATAGACAGTTTCGGCGGCGTCTAGCGCTCCTGCACCAGACGCTCGACGGCCTCCCATCGGTGCTCAGGACTCAGGTGGCTGTATATCAGCGTCATCTTCAGGTCGCTGTGCCCGAGCAGATCGCGGACGGTATTCAGATCGACGCTCTCCTGCACCAGCCGAGAAGCGAAGTGATGCCGCAGGTCGTGCCAACGGAAATTATCGATGTTCGCCGCCTTCAGCAGCGCGCCCCACGCCTTCTTCACACCCTGGATGTTGAAAACAGAGCCCTCGCGCCCACACTGTTCGCCCCAGCAGCAGCAGAGCCTCCACGGCTTCGGCGTTCAGCGGTACATGCCGCGTCTGTCCGCTCTTGGAATAGGCGCCGACAACTGTCAGCATGCGCCCGGGTATGTTCACCCGGTCCCACGTCAGGCTGACAAGCTCCCCTCGCCTCAGGCCGGTATTCATAGATACGAGCACCATCGGCGTCAAATGGTCGCCATAGTGTGGCAAGTCAGGGAAGAGCGGATACCTGCGCTCTGCGCGCCAGCGATTGGCGCTGCGTCGCGCCTCGATGAGCTTATGATCACGGGCGCGAAGGGTGCAGCGCAGTCTGAGCTCTTCCTCCTTGCTCAGGAAGCGCACCACACCGCGCCGGTCGCTGTTGATTGGTTTCACGCCGCGCAGCGGGTTGGCCGACAGCATTTGCCATTCCACCGCCTTGTTCAGTACAGCCTTGAGCCGCGTCAGGTGACGATTGAGTGTGGTGACCGCTCTGCCTTGCTCGAGCTTCTCCCGGCGCCACTTGTCGATCAGCAATGGGTTCACATCCTGGAGCCGCTTGTGGAATAGGTGCTGAAACTGGACCTTCAGACTCTTGATGTTCGCTTTCCCGTCGCGCTGATATGCCTCAGCGTGTGCCTGGTAGTGGTCGGTAATGAATTCGCCGAGCGTGTGCGGGGTCTTGCGCTTCGGGGCGGGCTCTCCGTGCTTCTCGATTTCGGTCAACTCGGCGCGCGTCTTCTTCCTCGCCCCCTCCAGGCTCAGGTTGTCGATACGGCCCAGCTTGACTCGCCGGCCCCGATTCCAGTGGAGGTACCACGTCTTGATCCCGCTTGGCTGGACGCGCAGCACGAGACCCCACGCCTTCGCGTCCCTCAGCTCGTAGGGTTCGGCCCTCGGCTTGGCCGCCTCGACCGTCCTCGCCGTCAACTTGATCGCCATGGTTTTCCCGTAAGTGCAGCGTAAGTGCAATTTGCACAAGATCGAGGCAGACGCACGTGGACTCCAATAGATCTGGGTGGACCAAAATAATGCAGTTACTTCATGGGATTATATATCCTTCTTGGCTTCGATGGGCAGGGTGTTAGAACGGGCCCAATTTCACCTTCACACGGCAGGGGTCACTGGTTCGAGCCCAGTACCGCCCACCAATAATTAAACGCTTAGAGACAATCCAGCTCTCCGTACGGGAACTGTACGGAAAACAGCACTCCTGCTCACGACGACCGGGCACCCCGCGGAGAGCGGGAGAATGTAATCGGGCTCCCACACGCGGCGGCTCGGTACGAGCGCAATATTGGAAACCCGGTGTCAGCGACCCGGGCGCCCCGACCAAGGTTGTGCCCGGCTGACTTTGAGCAAGGTACCCCTTAAGGCGCTCGCGCAGCATACGGTTCTCGGCCCTTAGTACTCAACCAACAATGAGCTGCTGACGGCTGATCCAGCCGCGGGCGAGCAGGAACACGATGACGGCAAGTGGCGAGGGTTTCAGAATCACGCAAAGAGTCTAGCTGGTGCGCTCGGTCCTGCTCGGGACGCCGTCCGAAGCCGTCGATCGAATATCTGGACACTACGCGGTTAAGAGCGAGACACAGGCATGAGCAGTTGCATCTCGTCAGCCTTGGGATCAGCGCTCGCCAGCCACACGCATAGCACGCCGTTGTCGGGGACATCCGCGCGAGGCTTGGCGCTGCGCACAGAGACCGCGACCCCGCCTTGTGCCACGACTTCAACCCGGAGGCCCAACGTCTGGTCATCGTCTTCGTTCAGGTGCCGCACGATTCCGGCATTCCAGATCGCACTGTCTGCATCGCGGTAGGCGAGCAAATGTCCCCACGCTGACCCATGCACCATGCGGCCGTTTCACCAGCGCGCCAACGCCCCCGTCCGCCGCGTTCTCGATAATCCAAGCCTCCTCATTGCTCATTACTGTAAACACCAACACCACCCCAGACACCCTCAACAGCCTCAACATGCGAGTTATCACGCGAAACTGAGCAGGTTTGAGGTTGTTTGATCACCCAAAAGTGAGCAGCCTGACAGACTCCGCAGTTTGCGGAGCGAACCTGGAGTGATCTGCGTGGAGACGATCGGCAAGATTCGCCGCTGGCACCGAGTGAACAAGCTCAGTATCAGCGAGATCGCGCGGCGGCCGGGTGCCTCGCGCAACACCGTAGCGAAGTACCTGGGGGAGATGTCACGCGGCCGAAGTACAAAGAGGCGGCCGAAGCGCTACCCGGTGATGGGTGCGTGGGCGGGGGTGCTCGAAGCGATGTTGCTCGAGGACGCCCCCGGGCCGAGGAAAGAGAAGCGCACCGCCCAACGTCTGCATGATGCGCTGGTACGGGCCGGATTTGGCGGCTCCTACCCGACGGTGCTCGGCGATGGCTAACGCCGCTCCGATGGTGCCTGACCCGGCTCGTACCCGGCCGATGGCGATACCGACGGGATCTCCGTCTCGGTGGACAGAGAAGTAGAAGGAAGCGGGGACGCAGAACCTGTTTCCCAGCCAGGATCCAGCGCGGGCCGAGCAACGTCGTCGCGCCCTGGCGGGTGGTAATCGGAAAATTCCTCTGCAGGCTTTACTGACACGTCATGCCCTATCGCCGATTGGGGCAGATTGTTGGACGGCGAACCTTCACTGCCGGCGGCAGCCGGACCGGCCGTCGACCCGACCGCACCACCGCCTCGCGCCAGCATGGCCTCTCGGGCCAATCGGCGAATGTACATGTTGAGGTCTTCGGGAGGAGGCGTAGTGACAAACGAGGCGTCGAACTGCGGCCCGCGTGCCTGCAAGAGCACGGCGCCAAGCCCCACCAGCACCAGCGCGACACCCGCGAAGAGGATCCCATACCGGAGCCAGTAAAGACCGCGCCGGACCATTGGCGCAACATCCCTTTCGACTTCTCGCGCCGAATCGACGTCAACGGGGTGCGCGACCGTGGCCTTGGACTTTCGCGCACGCGGCGAGGGCGCCTCGACCTCGCCAATCGATAAGTCGTACGCGTGCCTGCGTTCGACATCGGAGAGGACCGCATAGGCCTGATTCAGAAGCCCCATGGCGCCCGCCGCTGCGGGATCCTCGGGGCGGCGGTCAGGATGGGACACCTGCGACAACACGCGATAGGCCGCACGAATCACCTCGATGGGGGCGTCCCGCGAAACCTTCAAAGTGTCGTAGTGTGTCTTTTCCAACTGCACGCCCTGATCCCGCTGACCTCCCCTACCGCCGACTCAAGGCTCGCGCCGCGCCTGAGGCAGAATGCGGACGATCCGCACCTTAATCGCGGCCAAGCGGTAGTAGACACTGTTTGGCGGCTTCATAATGTGCCCGACTACATCGAACGCCGCGGCCGTCAGAGCCTCAAGAAAACAAGTCTACCTCACTGGCAGATTGACGGCTGGCTGGAGTTGACCCGTTTTCGTGGACGGTTTACGACTTGGTTTGTTAGGCCACGGTAGCATGGCTTTTCTCGAACTGCACCGGAGACAGGTACCCGTCGGAAGCGAACGCAGTTCACCCTCACCAAGCTCGCTGTTCCGTCGTTCGGGACTGAGTCTTTCTTATCGCAATTGAACCTGGTGTATACGGGTGGGCAAACTCCGGTAACTTTTAGCAACGTGTCCGGCCAGGCATTCGACTTGTTTAACGTGACGAACGGATCGGGAACGGATGCCGGCTACAGCATGTGGACGCACGAAATCCATTTTGAAACCGCCAACAACCCCAACCGTCTCACCGACGGCGAAAGCTCGATCTTCAAAGCGGCGGGCACACAGGCGGCCCAGTGGATGACCGATCTCGCGTTCAAGAACGGCGTCCCCCTCGGAGCCAGTGCCATGGTCCACATCCAGAACGTTGGTCAGCTCGATAGCGTGAAATACGTCGGTGCGGTTCCCGAGCCCAGTGCCTACGCGATGTTGCTCGCCGGCCTCGGCGTGGTCGGCTTCATCATGCGCCGTCAGGTGCAGAGGCGGGCCGCGTAGCCCCGCGCCAGCCCCGATGCAAGGGTGCGGAGAAATCCGCACCCTTTTTTTCGGCTTTCACTGCTGCGCACCCGATGGGACTTGTTCAGAGATTCCCTAAGCCAACACATGTACGGTCACCGCGCCCCATGCAGGCAGGCGCGCAATCGGACCTTCTACTGCTGGGGTAGGTGCCTGCTCAGCTTTCCTCTCGCGCGCTGGCGGCCGGCGCCGGCGCTGTCTTCTCCAGAACCGGGAGTCGAGGAGGGTCACCTTGCCTTCTGCGTATTGCGTCAACAACTCCACGCCACCCTCGACAGACCGCCATTCGGACGAGGGTTCAAACGCACCCTGTGCGAATAAGCGCAGCAGGAATGCTGCGCCCTGGTGTGAGACGCGCGGAGATCCACTCTCACTGGACAGAAACAGCTGCTCGAGGTCTGCCAGGGTTACCGAAACGCCATTGATTGAGGCGTTCTGCTCTGACGAGCAGGAGGCGTGATGTTTCGCCTCGCCCAAGCGGTGTCGCTCATAGACTGGCCGAATGTTGGGTAGTAACCGAAGCGCTTCGACCAGCGACGGATACGGACGCGACCGCTGGGGGTCCATGTGAGAGGCTCCAAGGATTTGTAGTCTGCAAACGACGGAGCAAGCGGCAGACCAGTCCAGTCGAACGGCAGAGTTCTCTGCATAGATTTGACCAAGCTTAAACAGTGCTAACGGTGATGGGGGGCGCCACTACGCTTCACTTACCTCGCTCTCTAGGAGGAATCCAGCCAACATTGGGTCTTCGCCGCTCGAGTGTGACAAAAGTGTTGCGCGGTAGCAGATATTCAGAAACTGTTTCGACGATAGTTATATGTTCGTCTCCGTGAGCTGGCAAGAACGGAGACGGGTTGACAAGAGAAGAAGCGATAGCTGAGCTCCGCACCATCCTGCAGCCAGGTTCCACCGTTTATACGGAAATCGCCTCTAGCGACACGTCGAGCTGGCCGCGCGAAACGCACATTGAGCTCTATGTCCTCAAGGACAAGGAACCGCGCTCAATCACTCGCATGGCGGGGCGCGCGATCGCCTGCCGCATGAGCAAATCAGGCGACGCGATAGTCTCTCTCAAGTTTCTTCGCAGGGCAGAATTTGCCGTTGTGGCTGCCCTTTCTGACGCGCTGTTTCCCAGCGGCTTTGAATGTATCGGGAAGGAGTGTCCTTCCCATGAACACCCCAGGGGCGACAAGAACTACGTGCCGCACCTGCACAAGGACGGCAGAAATGCACTGAGGACACTTGGCTTGAAATACCGGAACGAGACGTAGAAGGGCAAGCACTCCGCAGGAAAGTTCGCTGGCTTCGCGCCATCTCGATCACACCGGGAGACGTGGCCGGTGAAAAGGGCGGCGAGCCTCATGGAGTATCCGAGCAAGAGTAGTGTTGAGCTGGCGCTAACACGCCTAGCGGAAGAGATCGGGGACGATACCGTTCACCCGTTTCGCGTTGATCTGCTCAAGATACACGGCGGGCAGCCCCCTCGATACACGGTTGTGGTGTTATCGCCCAACCAAATGCTTGTATGCGACAAGCTTGCAACAGTGGTCGGGCGTTCCTTTAGTGTCGGAGTCCGCTCGTTCTTGCTTTCGGTCCCTGAAGCTTTGAAGCTCGTCCGGAAGTATGGAGGGGTAGAGCCAGCTAAATGAATCGGCATCGTAATGACTCCGAAAACCAAATGCGCCTGGTGCGATAACGCTGGCTGGGTGTGCGAGGATCACCCGGACAGACCTTGGTCGGGCACTTCATCTCGCGCAGACGCCTGCCCCTGGGGCGGTGCCGGTGTACCATGCGAGTATCGCAACGTCGATAATCCGCCAGCTAAGACCGGGATAACTCAGGTTATTGCGGATGTGAATGGGGACAGGCAGGGAACCCTACCCTCCGACCCTACTCGCCTCGTCCTCTTTGAGGACCGGGTCATCCTCCAGTGCCGCTCGCAGGCCCCTCAACGGTAAGTCTGATCCAGGATCGAGCTTGTTCTGCCGCTTGAACCGGTCTAGGGGCTCTGAGGAAATCGTTGGCTCTAAGCGCTACAGCTCGCAGCCGGTGGATCTCCTAGAGCAAGCGTTTGACAGGTGGGGGCGGGTTCGCCTCGTAGATGGCCCGAGGCGAGTGCTGAGGTCGCGGCTTCCATTTTGGGCACTGTGTGCGAGGCGCAGATATGAAGCATAGGCCTCACCAGAAGGGGCTTCTTCACAAGAAAACGCCGGTGCCTTGCACGCGGGCGTTTCTCGCCGCGCGGTTCTTGCTCTCACTGCTTCGTGAGCATCACTACATCATTGACAGGCTGTCCCTTAGCATTGGTACCGTGGCTGGTCGCGGCCCTTGGTGCCCCGAGCATTGCCCGATAGCGGACGGTCGTGAACTACCGCTCGGGGTCGATTCCAGACCTTCAGATCGATGCATCCACAGCATCGCGAGGTGCGGCGCCGTTCTTCCGTCTAACTAGGGCAGCCTCGGGCTGTTGGCCCTCGGCACACGCCTTGAAAGAACGGCACTCCTGCTGGAGACAAAGGCACTACTCGGCGACCCGTTTTCCCGGACAGTGCCAAAGTTCCAGCCCCCAAGTGGAAGTCACTTACCCTTGCATGCGCGATCTCACCAGGACGGGCGGCAGTTAGGGCGACAGCTCGGATCAATCGCTTCAGCTCAAGGGGAGCGGATGCGTAAAGACGCTTGCGCTGCGCCAGGGTAAGAAAGCGCTCGCGGCGACGTGCAACGTTTGCAGACGACCTGACCATTCGCCATTGCACATCCGAGGCTACAAAGCCGGAGCGGTGGACTCCCATGGACCTGGGATTCTGTCTTCACAGGCAGGGGTCACTGGTTCGAGCCCAGTACCGCCCACCAGTTTCCTCGGCATCCCCTCACCCCCGCCCTCTCCCACAAGGGGCGAGGGAGTGTCGTCGCTGGCACGATTGAGGGCTACACGCACCTTCCGCGGTTGCATTCCCGCAGGCGGCCCCGCTCCGCGCCTCAGCGCGCCCTCTCCGCAAGGAAAGAGAGTCTGCTGAGGCGAGTGGTATCGCGCGTGCGTCTCTCGCTCGCTGAAGTCGCTTCCAACTGAGTGGAGCAGTATTACGAGCGCATACGCTCGCGCGAGCGCTTGCCCCGGCGTGCTCGCCAGTAGCGCCAAGCCACCACCAGGCAGAATACCGCGATGCCCACTAGTAGTACTGCGCCGAGCCACGCGAGCGCGCGCATGATGTCGATCATTTCCGTCGCTTGTGGGAGCCAATGACATCCAGTTAGGCCGCAAGCAGCGTTCCTGCAGCATCTGGCTCAGCGCGATGATCCCAAGCTGCACGGCCTACTCAGGTGGATGGTCCAACGCCCTCGTGTAGCAGACCGCGAGGCATCCGTTCGGTGGATACCACCAGGAAAAAGCCAAGCGCTCGGCGCGCAGTCCGAGCAGCGCCGCCTCGGCCGCGATGCTCGCCATGTCGCCCTCGGAACGGTACAAGTGCGCGACGATCGCAGCAGGTCGATACGGCCGCTCGGTGTGCCGAAAATAGTAGGGGTGCGCGAACAGCTGCGGATCGGTGCTGAGAAAGAAGTCGGTGACATTTCGGTGTGGCGCCCCGACGCGCATCTGCCGCAGGGTGAATATCCTCCGGCTGATCCGCCACCCGCGCTTCTGCGCGAAAGCCTGCACCACCCGCTCCCGCGCCTCTTTGGTGATGTCTACGGCGCTCAGCAGCGCCAGGTATTCGTCTTCCCAGGCACGGCCGGTTTGCCTGGCGTTGTGGTAAGCGTGGGACGCCGTTTGCTCGGCTTCGAATGCCGAGACCAGAACCTTCATTCGTGAATCCATCCGCCCTGTGGCGCGTCGAGCGCGCGCCTTCGTCAGCGGTCCCCAGTGCTGATTCTAACCTATGGTGACGAATCCGAGCCGGGCCTCGCGCCTCGGCACGCGATTTGAACGTGTACACTCGCCCATGGATTGTGAAACGCACTGCAGAAGTACCCCTCCCCGACCGATTCCCACGCGGGGACAAGGCCTGCGTTGTCGACGTCGGCGCAGCTCGCCGGTGTCGATACGCGCTTTGCGGGATCGCATGCGGACCGCATCGGCTATCGGGCAGGGCCGGTGCGCAAGGAATCGATGCGTCTGACCAGAGTGCTTGGTTTGGCCGCCGTGGCGGCCGCCATTGCCGGCGCGGTGTGGTACCTGTCGCGCCCAAAGCCAATCAATGTAGTGCTCGCAACCGCGGATCGCGGAGCGGTCGAGCGCACCGTGGCCAACACTCGAGCCGCCACGGTGACCGCCTGCCGGCGCTCGAAGCTGGCGCCCCTGTCCGGCGGGCAGATCGCCAAGCTGCGTGTACGTGAGGGCGAGCGCGTCAAGCGCGATCAGATCCTCCTGGAGCTGTGGAACGATAACCTGGTTGCGCAGGAGCGCGTGGCCCAGGATCAGCTGAGTGCCTCGCAGCTGCGCTCCGAACAGGCCTGCCTGTCGGCCGATCTCGCGCGCCGCGACGCCGAGCGTGCTCGTCAGCTCAAGAACCAGGGCTTCATCAGCATCGAGCGCGTAGACCAGGCAGAGTCGGAGGCGCAGACGCGCGCGATAGCATGCCGCGCGGCGCAGGCCGACGTGGAGCAGGCCAAGGGCCACCTCACGGCCGTGCGGGCGGAGCTGTCGCGCACCTACCTGCGCGCACCATTCGACGGCGTCGTCGCGAAGATCTCCGGCGAGCTCGGCGAGATGACCATCCCCTCCCCGCCCGGCATTCCCACTCCGCCCGCGGTGGACCTGATCGACGACAGCTGCCTGTATGTCACCGCGCCGATCGACGAGGTCGACGCGCCGGCCATCCGTCTCGGCATGCCCGCACGCATCAGCGTGGACGCGTTCCCGGACCGCAAGTTCAAGGGCCATGTCCGCCGCATTGCCCCCTATGTGCTCGACGTCGAGAAGCAGGCGCGCACTGTCGATGTCGAGGTCGAGTTCAGCGATCCGAAGGAGACCGCGCTCCTGTTGGTGGGCTACAGCGCGGATGTGGAGATCGTGCTCGACGCGCGCGGCGATGCGTTGCGCGTTCCCACCGCTGCGATTCAAGAGGGCAATCGTGTTCTCGTCTACGCCCCGGCGACGGGCGTCCTCGAGCAGCGCACCATCACCAGCCGGTCTGGCGAACTGGCAGCACACCGAGGTCAGCTCGGGGTTGCAGGCGGGCGAGCGAGTAGTGCTGTCTCTGGAACGCCCAGGCGTGAAGGCCGGCGCCCTGGTCAAGCCTGAGGCGCAGCCCCAGCCCGGCCCGTAGTCGAGCCCAGCCCATGATCGAGCTTGCGCGCATCAGCCGGGTGTTCCAGGTTGGCGACCAGGCGGTGCATGCGCTGCGCGAGGTGACGCTCACCATCGCCGATGGGGAGTATGTCAGCCTGATGGGGCCGTCGGGTTCGGGCAAGTCCACGCTGCTCAACATCCTCGGCCTGCTCGATCGCGCCAGCGGCGGTACCTATCGGCTGGCGGGCCGCGACGTCACCGGCCTCTCCGACGAGGAGCGGGCGCGCGTGCGGCGCGAGCGCATCGGGTTCGTGTTCCAGTTCTTTCACCTGGTGCCGCGCCTCACCGCGCAGGAGAACATCGAGTTGCCGATGGCTCTGGCCGGGATCCCCGCAGAGCAACGGCATGCGCGTTCGCGCGAGCTGCTGCGCAGCTACGGGCTGCCCGATCGAGCGCAGCATCGGCCGGATCAGCTCTCCGGCGGCCAGCGCCAGCGCGTCGCGATCGCCCGCGCCACGGTCATGCAGCCGGGCCTCCTGCTCGCTGACGAGCCGACCGGCAACCTCGATCGCAGCTCCGGGAAGGAGGTCGTGAGCATTCTCGAGACGCTTCACCAGCAGGGCGTCACACTCATCGTCGTGACGCACGATCCCGAGGTCGGCGAGCGCGCGCACCGCCAGTTGCGCATGCTCGACGGGGCGGTGGCGGAAGATCGGCGCAGCCCATGAGGCCGCAAGACATCCTGCGCTACGCCTGGGGCAGCCTGCGCGGCTATCCGAGCCGCACCGTCCTGATGGCGATTGCGATGGCGATCGGGGTCGGTGCAGTCATCGTCCTGACCGGCCTGGGGGAAGGCGCGCGCCTCTATGTGATGAACCAGTTCAGCTCGCTTGGCACCAACCTCGTCATCGTGTTCCCCGGGCGCAGCGACACCGCGGGGGTTGCAGGCCGGTTGTTCATGGGACAGACGCCGCGCGACCTGACATTGGATGACGCCCTCGCGCTCACCCGCGGCCGCTCGGTGCACAGCGTGGCGCCGCTCGCGGTGGGCTCCGCGCTCGTATCCTTCGGCGGACGCAGCCGCGAGGTTCCGGTGATCGGATCCACCGCGCAGTGGTTGCAGATCCGCCGCATGCAGATCGCGCAAGGCAGCTTCCTGCCGCCTGGCGACCCGAGGTCGGCCACACCGGTGTGCGTGATGGGCGCGACGGTGCGCGCCGAGCTGTTCGGCAACACGGCCGCAGTCGGGCAACAGGTGCGCATCGGTGATCGGCGCGTGCGGGTGATCGGGGTGCTCGCGTCGCAGGGCCAGCACCTGGGCTTCAACACGGACGAGATCGTCATCGTCCCGGTCGCCTTCGCGCAGTCTCTGTTCAACACCAACACGCTGCTGCGCATCCTGGTGGAGGCGCGCAGCCGCGACGCGCTGGATCTGATGAAAGAGGAAGTCGTCCGGACGATCCAGGCACGCCATGAGGGCGAGCTCGACGTCACCGTAGTCACGCAGGACGCTGTGCTCGCCACGTTCGACCGCGTGCTGCGGGCGCTCACCCTGGCGGTGGGCGGGATCGCCGCCATCAGCCTGGGCGTGGCCGGCATCCTCATCATGAACGTGATGCTGATCGCGGTCTCGCAGCGCACGCGCGAGATCGGCTTGCTCAAGGCTGTGGGGGCTGCGCCCGGCCAGATCCGCATCCTGTTCTTTGCGGAGGCCGTGGTGCTCTCCTCCATTGGCGCCGCGGTCGGACTGCTCGTCGGTGTGGCGGGGAACGCTTTGATCGTGCGGTTCTACCCGCTGCTGCCCGCGGTTCCGCCGGTGTGGGCGGTGGCCGCGGCGCTCATCACCGCGATGTTGACCGGCGTCCTGTTCAGCATCCTGCCGGCGCGCCGCGCCGCCCAGTTGGACCCGGTGATCGCGCTGTCGAGGCGCTAGCGACCTCAGCACATGAGCACCGCGGATCTGATTCGCTTCGTCGGGCGCGCCATCCTGGCGCACCGGCTGCGCAGCTTTCTGACTGCGTTCGGCATCTGTGTGGGCATTGCCGCGGTGATCCTGCTCACGTCGCTGGGGGCGGGACTGCGCCAGTTCGTGGTTGCCGAGTTCACCCAGTTCGGCACCAACATCATCAGCATCGCTCCAGGCCGCACACAGACGCAAGGCATGTCGGTGGGCGTCTTCGGCACGGTGCGCCCGCTCACCATCGAGGACGCCGAGGCCCTGGCGCACCTCCCCGGCGTCATCGTCACCAATCCAGGCCTGGCGGGCAATGCCGAAGTCGGCGCCATGGGCAGGACCCGCCGCGTCACCGTACTGGGCGAAGGTGCGGACTTCACGCACGCCTATCAGATGCGCGTGGCGCAGGGGCAATGGCTGCCGAAGGAACAGCCGCGCCAGGCACGCGCGTTCGCGGTGCTGGGCGCCAAGGTCAAGCAGGAGCTCTACGGCGATGGCGAATCCGCTGGGCGCCCGTGTCGACGTCGGTGGAAGCCGCTTTCGCGTCATCGGCGTGATGGAGTCGAAGGGCCAGGTGCTGGGGTTCGACATGGACGATGCCGTCTACATCCCCGCCGCACGTGCGCTGGAGCTGTTCAATCGCGAGGGTTTGATGGGAGCGGACGTGGTGCACGAGCCCGACGCGGACGTGCAGCGCCTGGTCGCGGACATCAAGCGTGTGCTGACGGCGCGGCACGGCCGCGAGGACTTCACCGTCACGCCCCAGCAGCAGATGCTCGACGTCCTCGACTCGGTGCTGCAGGTCTTGACGTTCGCCGTCGGCGCGCTGGGCGGCATCTCGCTCGTGGTCGGAGGCGTGGGTGTGCTGACCATCATGACCATATCAGTGGCTGAGCGCACCGCCGAGATCGGTCTGTTGCGCGCGCTCGGCGCGCAGCGGCGGCAGGTGCTGCTGCTGTTCCTGGCCGAGGCGGCGCTGCTGGCCGGCATCGGCGGCGTCTTCGGGCTGCTGCTGGGCTATGGCCTGGGCCAGCTGCTGCACGCGATATTCCCGGCGCTGCCGGTGAGCACGCCGTGGGCCTACGCCGGGTTGGCCGAACTGATCGCGGTCGCGGTCGGAGTGGCTGCCGGGGTCGCGCCTGCGAATCGTGCGTCTCGGCTGGATCCGGTGGAGGCGCTTCGCGCGGAGTGACTGCGGGGTCGAGCGGCCTCGAACCCTCTTGGAGAGGATTGCGCAGTCTAGGCGGCTGCCGCTACCGGCGCGGCCTCCAGCCGCTTCCACACGCAAGCACCCTTGCTGGCCTTGTCGATGGCGGTGAGCTGCAAGGCGTGCGCGGCCAGCTCGTCGGGTGTAGCGACGAGCACCACGAGCTCGAACGTCGCGAGATCGAGCTCCGCCTCGCCGGCTGCGCCGGCGGCGGGGCCCAGATCCATGAGCAGCGTCTCCTGGCCACGCGTCATGGCCAGATAGACCTCTGCCAGCAGCTCGGCGTCGAGCAGCGCGCCGTGCAGCGTACGTGCCGAGTTGTCGACCGAATAGCGCTCGCACAGCGCGTCCAGGCCGTTGCGTTTGCCTGGATGCAGGTCGCGCGCCATGCGCAGGGTGTCGGTGATCTGCGGGCAATGCTCCGTGATGGGCTGCAAGTCCATCAGCCGCAGCTCGTGGTCGAGAAAGGCGACGTCGAACGGCGCGTTGTGGATGATGAGCTCGGCGCCGCGCACGAACTCGAGAAATTGCCGCGCGACCTCGCGAAACCGCGGCTTGTCCTGCAGGAATTCGGACGTCAGCCCGTGGACGTCCAACGCGCCCATCTCGATCTCACGCTCGGGGTTGAGATAGCAATGGAAGTGGCGGTCGGTCAGGCGCCGGTTCACGATCTCGACCGCGCCGATCTCGATGATGCGATGTCCCAGCACCACCTCCAGCCCGGTGGTCTCGGTGTCGAGGACGATTTGCCTCACACGATCACCCCACGCCCCACCTGCGCCACCCCCAGGTTCGCGAGCGCATCGGCGCGCTCGTTGCCCGGATGCCCGGCATGGCCCTTGACCCAGATCCATTCGATGTCGTGCTGCGCCTGCAGCGCGTCGAGCTGCAGCCACAGGTCGACGTTCTTCACCGGCTTCTTGTCGGCGGTCTTCCAGCCTCGCCGCTTCCAGTCGTGAATCCAGACGCTGATGCCCTTCTGCACATACTGGGAGTCGGTGTGCAGGCGCACCTCACTGCGCCGGGTCAACGCCTCCAGGGCGCGGATCACCGCGGTCAGCTCCATGCGATTGTTGGTGGTGTTGGGCTCCCCGCCGTGCAACTCTTTGACGTGCGCGCCCGTGCGCAGGACCGCCCCCCACCCGCCGGGGCCCGGGTTGCCCTTGCAGGCTCCGTCGGTGAAGATCTCGACCGTCACCGTTCCGCGCTGCCGCCGTCGCGCCTGCGCGCAACCATCTGCTCGTCGTCGCGCACCCTGTGCGGCACCGGTGCGAGGCTCTTGCTCTTCGCGCCGCTGCGATTCCAATGCGGGGTGATCAGCCGCATGCCGGGCACGCGCTTGATCCCGTGCAGGAAGTACACGCCGCCGCCGAACGGCCACCAGCGGTCGCCAGCCGCCTCCAGGAAGCCGAACCGCCGCAGCCACTTGTCGGTGTGCACCGGCGGCACGTAGCAGCACATCCGCCCCGCGGCGATCTCGAAGCCGAGCAGCGCCATCCAGTCCTTCAGGCGCGGGAGACCGATGAACTGGCCACGCCACGGAAACTCTTCGCGCTCGGCGCCAAAGTAGCGGCGCGTTCCCCACAAGCTCCACGGGTTGAATCCGGCCACGATCACGTGGCCCTCGGGCATGAGAATGCGCGACACCTCGCGCAGCACCTGGTGCGGGTTGTCACTGAACTCCAGCACGTGCGGCAGCAGGACCAGATCGGCGCAGTTGCCCAGGATCGGAAGCTGAGTCGCCTCCGCGCGGATGCGAACCGGGCCGGACTCGCCGACCCGGCAGCGGAACGGCATGCGGTTGGCGCGCAGGAAGTCGAAGCGGCTGAACCCCAGCTGGAAGGCGTTGAAGCCGAAGACGTCCACCACCTCCGCGTCGAAGTAGGTCTGCTCGGCCTCCAGCAGGTAGCGACCTAACGGCGTTTCGAACCAGTCCGGGGTCAGCGGGTCGTCCATCAGGTTCGACATCAGCAGCAGCCCCCTGCCCATCCATTGAACGACGGCCATTGCGCCGTCGGCGCGGTGATCGTCCCTGCCATGGTCTTAGAAACGCTCGACATTCCTGCAACCATTATGGGGGAAAAACCCGTTTGCGTGTCGTGGGACATGTTCCCACACGCTGGGCTAACATGCGGGCCTGCAACACATCCTCTACGACCAGGCTACGCCCGCCGTCGGCGGGCCGGGGCCTGCTTCTTGCATGCGCGGGCCCGGAGTGCAAAAGCTCTCACATTCCTGACAAGCTTTAGAAATAAGTCCTTGACCCATCAAACATTCCTCGACTAGGATCACGGCACCTCGCGGCGATGAATCGACCTCCGATCAGCATGACACTGCGAATCACCCTGGCGGCTCTGGCGCTCGCATTCTCCAGCGCAGCGGCCGCAGACGGCGCCCTGCAAACCGCTCCCTGGTCGAACCCGGCACCGAACCCTGCCCCGGTCGGCATGGTGCAGCCGGACACCCCTCGGCCCGCAAGCACGGTCGTCGAGCAACCGGCGGCGCCCCAGATCGCGCCCTCCGTCGCGCCTCCAATCGAAACGGCGCAAGCGGCCGTCATCGATGATGCCGAAGCTGACCTGTGGAACCGCATCCGCGCCGGTTTCGCCATGGACGAGATCGACAGCACCCTGGTGCAGCGCCACGAGGCCTGGTACCTCAATCGGCCAGACTACGTTCAGCGCATGATCGAGCGCAGCCGCCTGTACTTGTTCCATATCGTCGAGGAAGTCGAGCGGCGCGGCATGCCCACCGAGATCGCCCTGCTGCCGATGATCGAAAGCGCCTACAACCCGTCGGCCAACTCGCACATGCGGGCGGCGGGAATGTGGCAGTTCATTCCCTCCACCGGACGCAAGTACGGCCTGCAGCAAACCTGGTGGTACGACGGCCGGCGCGACGTGCTTGCGGCCACCCGTGCGGCACTCGACTACCTGCAGTTCCTGCACGACAACTTCGGCGACTGGGAGCTCGCGCTGGCGGCCTACAACTGCGGGGAGGGCAACGTCCAGCGCGCGATCGATCGCAACCGCAAGAAGCACAAGCCCACCGACTACCTCAGCCTCAAGCTTCCGAAAGAGACGCGCAACTACCTGCCCAAGCTGCAGGCGGTGAAGAACATCATCGCCGATCCGAGCCTGCTCGGCTTCGAGCTGGAGCCGGTTCCGAATCGGCCGTACTTCGCAGTGGTCGAGGCCCCGGCGCATATCGACGTGGCGATGGCCGCCAAGCTCGCTGACATGCCGGTGGAGGATTTCATCTCGCTGAACCCGGCGCATCGCCGGCCGGTCATCACCCCGGTGGGCAATCGCCAGCTCCTGGTCCCCGTGGACAAGGCGAACCTGTTCCAGGCCAACCTGGAGAACAATGACCAGCCGCTGGTGAGCTGGCAGACCTATCAGCTGAAGAAGAACGAGAAGCTCGAGCACGTCGCGGCCAAGTTCGACATCGGCACGCAACGGTTGAAGGAAGTGAACGGGATCACCGGACGCAAGCGCGTGCGCCCCGGCCAGATGGTTCTGGTTCCGCTGGAAGCCGTCGACGAGCAGAGCAACCTGGACGAAACCTACAAGAGCCCCGACTTTCAGGCGCCCGCAGAAGAGCACCGCGTGGTGCATCGCGTGAAGTCCGGCGACACGCTGTCCAGCATCGCCCGGCACTACGGCACCACGGTGCCCCAGCTCAAGAAGTGGAATAACCTGCGCAGCAACACGCTGCGCGTCGGCCAGCGCGTCATCATCTGGCGCGAAAGCGACCGCCCGCACCGCTCGATCGCGCGCGGCTGACCTTCCCGCCTACCCCTAAGCGCTCTAACCGCAGAGGCGCGGAGACACAGAGTCTTCGCAGAGGAAACCTGCGATCTCCTGCGACCGGCGGAGACGGTGCAACCCCGCTGACGGGGTCCTTCACCGCCCGTTATCACGATCTAAGCGCTCTCCTCAGCGTTCCTCGGATGCCTCTGCGCCTCCGGGTTGCGCCCGGCTCGAGCACAGGTGACAGCGCACATGATGGGTCGCGCTGGTTTGCATCGCCTCCGGGTAGGACTGGCGGCACACAGGCATCACCTCCGGACAGCGCGGATGGAAGTGGCACCCGGCAGGAGGATTCACCGCCGAAGGCAGCTCGCCCTGCAGGCGGATGATCTCGCGCTTGAGCTGCGCATCCACCGCGGGGACCGCTGACAGCAGCGCGCGGGTGTACGGATGGCGCGGGCTCTTCAGCACCTCGTGCACCGAGCCCTTCTCCACGATGCGGCCGAGATACATCACCGCAACCTCGTGCGCGATGAACTCCACCACCGAGATGTTGTGCGTGATGAACAGGTAAGCGAGCCCCAGGTTCTGCTGCAGCTCTTTGAGCAAATTGAGGATCTGCGCCTGCACCGAAACGTCGAGCGCGCTGGTGGGCTCATCGCAGATGATCAGCTTGGGCTCCACCGCCAGAGCGCGGGCGATGGCGATGCGCTGGCGTTGCCCGCCGGAGAACTCGTGCGGATAGCGCAGCTTCATGTCCGGGTCCAGGCCGACCTGCCCGAGCAGCGCATCCACTCGAGCCTGCCGCTCGGCGCCGTTGGCGCCGACGCCCAAGGCGGCCATCCCCTCCTCCACGATCTCCATCACCCGCATGCGCGGGTTCAACGAGTGGTAAGGGTCCTGGAAGATGATCTGGAAGTCGCGCCGCCACGGCCGCAGCGTCTTGGGCGACAACGCGCACAGGTTCTTGCCCTCGAACGTGACGCAGCCCGCGGTCGTCGGCAGCAACTGCAGGATGCCTTTTCCGACCGTGGTTTTCCCGCAGCCCGACTCGCCCACCAGGGCGACCGTCCGGTGCGAGGGAATCGCCAGGGACACCCCGTCCACCGCCTTGACGTGGCCGACGACGCGCTTGAACAGGCCCTTGCGGATCGGGAAATGCACCTTGAGGTCGTCGACCTGCAGCAGCGGTGCACAGGCTGAGTCGGCGACATCTGGTTGATATCCGGTATCGCGAGTCGCCACCTCCCGCCGGCGCTGTCCCGCATCGCGACCAACACCCGCATCGGTCCCGTAGAGGTGGCACCGCACGAGTTGGCCCTCGCCCAAGTCGACCATCGGCGGCACCCGCTGCCGGCACAGCGACCAGGCGCGGTCGCAGCGGTCGGCGAAGCGACATCCCGTGAACACCCGATCGAGTGGCGGAACCGTGCCGGGGATCACTGCGAGCGGCCGATCCCGCCCCGCTCCGCCGGGCAGCGGCCTCGAACAGCTTGGTCGAATAAGGATGCGCAGCGGCGCCGAAAAAGCGTGCGCGCGGCGCGATCTCCACGATCTCTCCGGCATACATCACGGCGACGCGGTGCGCCATCTCCGAGACCACACCCAGGTCATGGGTGATCAGCAGGATCGACATGTGGCTGTCGCGCTGCAGCCGACGCAGCAGCTCGAGCACCTGGGCCTGGATCGTCACGTCGAGCGCCGTGGTAGGCTCGTCTGCCACCAGCAGGCTGGGGTGACAGGCGAGCGCGACAGCGATCATCACGCGCTGCTTCATGCCACCGGACAGCTGGAACGAGTAGTGGTCGAAGTGACGCGCCGCGTCCGGGATGCCGACCCACTCGAGCAGCTCGCGCGCCCGGCTGACCGCCGCTTCACCCTCCAGGTCGGTGTGGCGCTTCAGCACCTCGACGATCTGCGCGCCCACCGGCATGACCGGGTTGAGGCTCAGGGCGGGCTCCTGGAAGATCATCGCCATGCGGCTGCCGCGCACGCTGCGCATCGACAGCTCGGACATGGCGAGCAGGTCGGTCCCGTCCAGCACGACGCGTCCACCGACGATGTGACCGACCTCGGGCAGCAGGCGCATCAGCGAGAGTGCCGTCATCGACTTGCCGGACCCCGACTCGCCTACCAGCGCAAAGGTCTCTCCGCGGCCAATGCCGAAGGAAACGCCGTCCACGACCCGCAGCACGCCCCGAGGCGTATCGAGCCAGGTCGACAACCCCTCGACCTCGAGCAGCGCGCCGTTGTGCAATTTGCCCCCGTTGTGCGGTTTGCCCATGAGCGTCATCGTACCGCGAGTGCGGGGCGCAGCCGCGGCAGCCCCCAGCCGCTGCGGATGCGCGGATCGAAGGCATCGCGCACGGCGTCGGCAAACAGGTTCGCCGACAGCACCAGCGCAAACATGAACACGAAGGCTGCCGCCAGCGACCACCAGACAATGGGCTCGCGCGCCAGCTCCAGGCGGGCATTGTTGATCATCGTGCCGAAGCTGATCATGGACGGATCCACACCCACCCCGACATAGGACAGCACGGCCTCGGCCAGCACCAGCCCGCTGAAGTCCATCACCACGGCGATCAGGACGATGTGCATGACATTAGGCAACAGATGCCGCGTGATGATTCCCCAGTCCGCAACGCCGAAAGCGCGGGCCGCCTGCACGTATTCGAGCTCCCGCAGTTTGAGCGATTCACCGCGCAGCAGCCGGCACAGGCCGGTCCAGCTGGTGATCCCCAGGATCAGGCACAGCGCGAGCAGCCGCACGTCCGCCCGCTCGGTCACGGTCTCGAACACGTCAGCGTTGCGGTCCATCAAGACCTGGATGATCAGCACGGAAGCAGCGATCAGCAGCACGCCGGGAATCGAGTTCAACGTGGTGTACACGTACTGGATGACATCGTCCACCCAGCCGCGGAAGTATCCGGCCATGATCCCCAGCAGCAGCGCAAAGGGCAGCATGATCAAGGTGGTCAGCGTTCCGATCACCAGGCCGGTGCGGATGCTCTTGAGCACCTGATACAGGACGCTCTGTCCGACCTTGTCGGTGCCGAGCACGTGATAGTAGCCGCTCAGCACCACGACCGGGCCGGCTACCAGCAGGAGCACGCCAGTGGTGATCAGCATCGCCCGCCAGGGCACGGCGGGTTCTCCGCGCAGCACCAGGCTCAGCACCCCGCCGAAACCGCCGTTCCAGCGCTGCGCCAGCCAGGCAGCCACCAGCGTGGTCAACACGATCCAGGTCACCACGCCCACGCCCAGGCCGGCGAGCGTCCGGCGCAGTACGTCGGGGACCAGTTCGGTGGCCGGATCCTTCAGATGCGCGCCGCCGAACTTCAGGCGCGGGAAGGCCCGCTGCTGGGTGCCGTCCGGCAGGGTCACCGTTTCCATGGCGTACGCATAGGCCGCCAGCGGCGCCGAGTAGGTGCGCTCGGGATGCGTCCGCAGAGGGGCTACCAGCTTGTCGAACACGCTCAGCACCTCGACCGAATAGCCTGACTTCATCGTCCCCTGCATCGCGTCCAGGCGCGGCCGGTAGTGCAATGAGTCGAGCAGACCGATCGCGATGAACGGCAGCAGCACGATCAGCGCGCACATTCCGTAGCGGTCGGCGCATCACTTTGCGCCAGGGCGCCATCAAGTGCTCGTGGCGCGTCACGTACCAGCCGAAGGTGATCACCGCCGCCACCAGCACGAACACCAGTGCATCGGTCCACAGGATGACGGGCTTGAATGGCATCGACTATGCGCTAACGTGAGGTCACTGCAGCCGAATGCGAGGGTCGGCGAGCGTGTACGAAACGTCGGTCAGGATCAGGCCGAGGATGTACAGGACCGAACCGAGGAACACCATGGCGCGCACTACGGAGAAGTCCTGAGCGCTGATGGCGTCGATGGTGTAGCTGCCCAGCCCCGGGATGCCGAAGAACGACTCGGTCACCAGGCTGCCGATGAACAGCGACGGGATCGCCACCACCACCCCGGTGAGGATCGGGATGAGGGCGTTGTGCAGCACGTGCCGGAACAGCACCCGCCCTTCCGACAGACCCTTGGCGCGGGCCGTGCGCACATAGTCCTTGTTGATCTCCTCGAGAAAAATGGTGCGGTACCAGCGCCCGCGCTCGCCGATGCTGGCGACCAGCGCAATCGCCACCGGCAGGATCACGAACCTCCAGCCGTCGACGCCGCCTGCGAAGCCGGAGATCGGCACCAGATTCCAGAGCTTGCTCACCAGGTACTGCCCGCCGATGATGTAGAACAGCCCCGAGATCGACATCGCGGCCACGCACAGCACGACGCCGATGAAATCGACGTAGGTGGCGCGAAAGAAGGCGAGCACCAGGGCGAACGTGATGTAGGCCGCCAGCCCCACCAGGAACGCGGGTACCGCGATGGCAAGGCTCGGTCCCATGCGCGTGCGAATCTCGTTGCCGATGTCGCGCCCGTCTTCGGCGGAGCCAAAGTCGAACCAGAACAGGCTCACGGACTTGTCGAAGAACACGGTATCGGTGAGCTTGCGAATACCCGGCGCGTCCGGGTTGAACAGCAGCGGTTTGTCGTAGCCGCGCTCCTGCTTCCAATGCTGGATCGCCTCCGGCGTCACCCGCTTCTGCCCCAGCTGCATGCGGGCGATGTCGTCGGGCGTGTTGACGAAGAAGAACAGCACAAAGGTGATCAGGTTCACCCCGATCAGGATGGGCAGCGCATACAGCACCCGGCGGATCAGATACTGGACCATTGCTGCCGCTCATCGCGTACGGTCGGCGGTACCGGGGCCGCCGCCGGTGACAACCCGCCAGCCCGCTCGCGCCGCCGATACAGCACCGCCGCCGGCCACAGCAGGGCGATGATCGCCAGCGCCAGCAGCGCGAGGGGCCAGATCACCGGCGGGTTCCACTCGTCGCGCAGGCGCTCGCGCAGGATCGGGTCGATGCGCTGGTACTTCAAGGTGTTGCTGGCCATCTTGTTGGGCTTGCGGTTGAACACCCACTGATGGGCCAGCCCGAAATCCTTCGGGTAGAAGCCCCACACCCACGGCGCATCGCGCTGCAGGATGTCCGTCATCTCGGCCACCACCGCTTCGCGGGCCGGCGAGTTCTCCATCTCGCGCATGCGCTCGAACAGGCGGTCGAACTGCGGGTTGGCGTAGTTAGAGGCGTTCTCCCCGCTGAACTTGACCTTGCCCTGCGGTCCGTAGAACAGGAACAGGAAGTTCTCCGGGTCCGGGTAGTCGGCGTTCCAGCCCCAGTAGTAGAGCTGCTCGGTGCCCTTGCGCATCTTCTCCTGGAAGCGGTTGTAGTCGGTGCTGCGCATGACCAGCTGCACGTTGATCTTGCTGAGCTGCTTGATCAGCCAGTCGGTGCGCGCTTTCGCGCCGACCCCGCTCATCGTGCTGTCGAAGTAGACCATGAGCGGCTTGCCGCTCTCCCGGTCGATGCCCATCGGATAGCCGGCTTCGGCCAGCAGCTGCTTGGCGTCTTCGATCGACTTGCGGCGCGGCTCCCCGTCCGCCCACGCGTACACGTGGCGATCGATGCCAGACTCGCCGCCTTCGTAGCCGAAGATCCCGGGCGGGATCGGCCCCTGCGCGGCGATGCCCCGGCCGTTGAGGAAGATGGAGATGAACTCTTCCTGGTCGATGGCGATCGAGATGGCCTGGCGCAGCTTGCGCGCGCGCTCGGATTCCCCGCCGACCACCGGGTCGAGCATGTTGAAACCCATGTACATGATGCTGGTGGCCACCGAGGTCTGCAGCCGGATGCCCTGCTTCTCCATTGCAGGCGTGAGCTGCGCATCGCCGCTGCCGGTGACGCGGATCACCTGATCGAAGGTGTCCGATGTGATTCCCGAGGCGTCGTAGTAGCCCTGCAGGAACTTGTTCCAGTACGGGATGCTTTCCTTTTCCAGCGAGAACACGACGCGATCGATAAACGGCATCGGTTGCCCGGCGTCGGCAAGCAAGCCCGCCTCCTTGTCTCCCGGGCCGCCCTCCGAAGGAAACGGCTCGGGCGGGAAGTTCGGGTTGCGGTCCAGCACCATCTGCCGATTGGGGTTGTGCACGGTGAGCATGTACGGGCCGCTGCCCACCGGGTACCAATCGAAGCTGAGGTTGCGCTGTGCCATGCCCGGCTGCGCGTAGAAGCGATCGGCCTCGATCGGGATCGGGCTGAAGAACGGCATCGCCAGCCAGTACAGGAACTGCGGATACTTGCCCTTGACCCGGATCCTGTAGGTGTAGCGATCCACCACGCTGACGCCGCTGATTTCGTCCTGGTTCAGGTCGAGCCACGCGTTTGCGGGCACCTTCTCGGCGGCAGCGTGAATGCGGTCCGCGTACTCCTTCAGTCCGACGATGTACTGGCTCATCAGGCCGAAGATCGGCGAATGCAGGCGCGGGCTCGCCAGCCGCTTGATCTGGTAGACGTAGTCTTCAGCGATCACCTCGCGCGTGCCGGTCTCCTTGAAGTCGCTCAAGCTGCGCACACCGCGCAGGTCGCGCTCCGTCAGGTGCAGATACAGCGGCTGACCGGAGGAGCCACGGGCGAAGGCCGGATGCGGCTGGTAGGCGAGGCCGGAGCGGATGTGGATGTCGTAGACGATGTACGCGATCTTGTCCGCGGGAGCCGTCTCGGGCAGCGGCCGATCGTTGCTGTCGAAGTACTGAGGCCGCGGCATCTCCTCGGCGGCGAACGGGATCAGCGTGTAAGGCCGCAGCAGGTAGTGATACTGCAGCGGCGGCATGTAGATGTTGGCGATCAGCGCGTACTCGTTCTCGGAGTACGACTGCACCGGATCGAGGTGCTTGGGGCGCTCGGAGAACGAGGTGTAGAAGATGTTCGCGCGCCGCTCGGAGGTCGGGTACGGGTTGTTCCAGGGCGAGCCGCAGCCGCTCAACACCAGCGAGACGATCGCGGCAGTGCACAACGACAACGGCAACTTGAACATGGCGCCACAGTCTACCCGAAACGACAGGCCATTCTAAGGCCGCAGGCGCAGGGCGGCCTGTGCCGCTCGGCTATAATCGAGCTACCTTCGCCGCGGAGAAGAAACCATGGGATTCATGCAGGGCAAGAAGGTTCTCGTGACCGGCATGCTCAGCAGCCGCTCGATCGCGTACGGCATCGCCAAGGCGATGCGCCGGGAAGGAGCAGAGCTCGCGTTTACCTATCAGGGCGACGCGGTCAAGGACCGGGTGCTCGGGCTCGCCGGAGAGTTCGACACCGATGCGATATTCGCTTGCGATGTCACCAGCGATCAGGAAATCGACGCGCTGTTTTCAGCGCTCGCCCGGCGCTGGGACGGCCTGGATGGCATCGTCCACTCGATCGCCTTCGCGCCGCGCGAGGCCCTGGCCGGCGACTATCTGGAAAGCGTCAACCGCGAAGCCTTCCGCATGGCGCACGACATCAGCAGCTACAGCTTCGCCGCGCTCGCCAAGGGCGGCCTGCCGCTGATGCAGGGCCGCCAGGCCGCTCTGGTCACCCTGACGTACCTCGGCGCGGATCGCGCGATGCCGAACTACAACGTGATGGGCCTGGCCAAGGCCAGCCTGGAGGCGAATGTGCGCTACATGGCCTTCAGCCTCGGCCCCAAGGGCATCCGCGTCAACGCCATCTCCGCGGGGCCGATCAAGACCCTCGCCGCCGCCGGCATCGGCGGCTTCGGAAAGATTCTCTCGTACAACGAGAAGGTGGCGCCGCTGAGGCGCAACGTGACCACCGAGGAAGTCGGCAACACCGCGGCGTTCCTGTGCAGCGACCTCGCGAGCGGCATCACCGGCGAGGTGATCTACGTGGATGCGGGGTTCAGTATCGCGGCGTTCGCGGCCACACTGGACGGGTGAGAGTGACGCACTGAAGCCTCCTCACCCCTGTGCTCTGTCCCGAGTGCGGGAGTTTCACCCCCTGACTCACCCGCTCTTCTCGATCGCCTTCGCGTTGATCTCCACGTCGATCCGCTTCTTGAGGCCGCTCAGGCGTGCCGTCTCGGCCTCCATGCCGACGACCTGCTCGATCTGGCGCGCGAGCATCTTGCGCGCCTCGGCATCGACGGTCTCGACGTCGACGATGCGGCTGACGCGATAGATCACGTAGCGGCCGTCGGGCGTAGACAGGCCAAAGTAGACCGGCACCTTGCTCGCGTCGGCTCTGAACACGCCCTCGACGGCCTCCTGGTGCAGTCCGGCGCGGCGTTCGCGGGTAACCATCTGCGGCGCCGACCAGGGACGGCCGTCCGCTTCACCCTTGTGCAGTTGCGCCACCAGCGCTTCGCCTTCCTGTTTCGCGAGCTCCACCGCTTTGTCATGGGTGAGGCGGGCAAGGATCTCGGCACGCACCTCTTCAAACGGCCGCAACGTCGCCGGTTGGTGCTCGATGACGCGGGCTGAGATCAGCATCCCCGGGGCGATCTCGACCGCTTCCGTATTGCGCTGCTGCTTCAGGGCATCGTCTGAAAACAGCGCGCGCAGGAATTTCTGGTTGTTCAGCAGGGGATTCTCGGCGGCGCCCTGGGCGGTGATCCAGCCGCTGGTCTGGAGCTCGAGCTTGAGCTCGTCCGCCGCCGCCTTCAGGCTGTCGGGCTGCTCGTAGACCAGGTTGCTGAACGTCTCGGCGGCTTCGGCAAAGCGCTTGCCGCCTTCCGCCTTGCGCAGCTCCTCTTCGACTTGCGCCTTCACCGTCTCGAGCTTGGGGCCTTCCGCAGCCTTGACCGCGTTGAGCTTGATGATGTGGAACCCGAACTGCGTTTCCACCGGCCCGACGATGTCGCCCACGTGCATGGCGAAGACTGCATCGTCGAACTGCTTGACCATCTTTCCGTGCGGGAAGAATCCCAGGTCGCCACCCTCCTGGGCGGAGCCGGGATCTTCCGAGCTCTTCTTGGCCAGCTCGGCGAAGGTCTGGGGCGATTTCTTCGCCTGCGCCAGCAACGCCTCGGCCTTCTCGCGCGCCTTGGCCTTCTGCTCCGGTGTGGCGTTGCCCGGCACCGAAATGAGTATATGGCTGGCGCGGCGCTCTTCGGGCTTCTCGAACTGGGCGCGCCTCTCCTCGTAGTACTTCTGGAGTTGCTCGGGCGTCAGCGTCACGCGCCGCTGCACGCCCTCGAGGGTCAGGATGGCGTACTGCACGCGCACTTTTTCCGGGACCTTGAAGCGGTCCTGGTTGGCGTCGTAGTAGGCTTTCAGCGCCTCCGGCGCGATCTGGACCTTGGCGGCGAACTGCTCGGGCGCGAGCACCTGCTGGCTCACCTCGCGCTCCTGGACACGCAGCCGGTACAGCCGGTCCATCACCGCGGTGGGGACGAATGCAGTGGTGGCCACGCTCTGCCGCACCTGGTTCACGATCAGGTCCTTGCGCAGCATCCCTTCGAACTGCCGCTCGCTCATGCCCTCGGCGCGCAACGCGGCCTGGTACAGCGCCGGCGAGAACTTGCCGCTGCCCCCACCCTCGCGGAACGCGGGGATGTCGGCAATCATCGCTTGCAGCTCGGCATCGGTCACGGTAATGCCGGCCTTCAGCGCGGCCGCGTACATCACGCGCTCGTCGACGAGCTGGTCGAGCACGCCGCGGCGCACCTCCGGGCTGTCGAGCAGGCTCGCATCCACCTGCCCCTGCGTTGCCCGGCGCAACTGCTCCTGGCGCTGGCGCAGCGCCTCGCTGTACTCGCGCTCGCTGATCTTGGCACCGGCCACCGATGCGACCTGGTCGCCGCCGCTGCCGCCGCGGAAATAGAAGTCGATACCGAAAAAGGCGAAGGGAATGGACAGGAGCCCGATGATCACTCCGACCACGATGCGGCGATTCTTGACGAAATCGAACATGGCTGCAGACCGTTGCAAAAGCTGCTTCGCGAGCGCCCGCGGGCTTTTTGCGGGGCGACACGCGCAGCACTTCGATTGAGCGGATCTGAACATTGGTTCAGCGACTGGCTTGGAGTGCGAAACCTGCATTTCTAACCATACTGTCCGCGCTCTGCTTCAAAGCGAGTAGTCAATGGACCCGCTGCCTTGCGCGCGTTCCGCGGCGAGGAACCGATCCGGGGCGTTCCGTGAAACTCCCGGGGCGTCCCGTGCAAAACAAAAAAGGCGAACTCGCGTTCGCCTTTCCGGTTATCTGGCGGAGTGGACGGGACTCGAACCCGCGACCCCCGGCGTGACAGGCCAGTACTCTAACCAACTGAGCTACCACTCCGCGACCTAGCAACAGGTGTGTGGTGGGTGCTGACGGGTTCGAACCGCCGACATTCGCCTTGTAAGGGCGACGCTCTACCAACTGAGCTAAGCACCCCCGATCAGGCGACCCACCGCCTCGCAGCCGTTCAGCGGCGCGGCCACTGCAGCTGTACATCTCTGTGGGACCTCGAGGACACCGCCTGCGGCTGCAGGCGCGTCAACCGCCGAGGCCGCACAACGGCATCTGCACACGCCCGCGAAACCGGCGTGCAGCCGCCTCAACGCACACTCGCACCAAGCACGCAGCAACGCGCCCTGGCAACCGCAAGGACCGGCTAGTTTACCGAATCTTTCAGGGCTTTACCAGCGCGGAACTTCGGCACTTTGGCGGCCCGGATCTTGATGGATGCTCCGGTGCGCGGGTTGCGTCCGCTGCGCGCGGCACGTTTCCCCACATAGAACGTCCCAAAGCCGACCAGCGTGACCGTCTGCCCCTTCTTCAGCGAGCCTTTGATCGCTGTGATCGCACCGTCCACCGCACGCCCCGCAGCTGCTTTCGAGATGTCGGCGGTTTTCGCGACCACGTCGATAAGTTCTTGCTTGTTCACGTGCGTCCCCTTTCCCATGAGAGTTGAGCCGCCCTGCTGCACGGGCGTTGGCACGCAATGCGGATTGCGTTGCGTGCCCCGCGCGCAGGCCTTCCCTGACGTGACTATTGAGCTGTGTGGGTGGCACGCCCCGCGGCGAGGTTCACGGAACAGACACACAGACGACGCTCCCCTGCGGCCTTATAGCAAGCGCCAAAAGCCCGTGTCAAGCGCGATCCGTGCGAACGAAACAGCGGCGGGCCTACACCAATGGCATGTGCGCCCGCGCCCATTCGCAGTGCAGCAACGAAAAACGAGAGAGCACCCGCAGTTTCACGCTGCGGGTGCAAATCGACTTAGCCGGTTTCGAGGGTGCTCAGGGCACGCCAGGGTTTCAGCGGCCAGTCACCAGTCACTGGCTACCCTCAGTGCTTGATCGCGGCGACCGCCTCGGTGGTTTCGACCGGTGGAATCGCCACCGCCTCGCTCTTCTCCGGCAGCGGCAGGGGCGTGCGCTCGAGCGCCAGCTCGAGCACCTGGTCGATCCACTTGACCGGGTGGATGTCCAACCGGTTCTTGATGTTGTCCGGGATCTCCGAGAGGTCCTTCACGTTCTCTTCCGGAATCAGCACGGTCTTGATGCCGCCGCGGTGCGCCGCCAGCAGCTTTTCCTTCAATCCGCCGATCGGCAGCACTTCGCCGCGCAGGGTGATCTCGCCGGTCATCGCCACATCGGCGCGAACCGGAATGCCGGTCAGCACCGACACCATCGCCGTGCAGATGCCGATCCCCGCGCTCGGCCCATCCTTGGGCGTCGCGCCCTCAGGCAGGTGGATGTGGATGTCGTTCTTCTGATAGAACTCCTCGGCGATGCCGAGCTTCTGCGAGCGGCTGCGCACCACGGTGAGCGCCGCCTGAATCGACTCCTGCATCACTTCACCGAGCTTGCCGGTGGACACCACTTTGCCCTTGCCCGACATCACCGCGCTCTCGATGGTGAGCAGTTCGCCGCCCACTTCGGTCCACGCCAGGCCAGTCACCTGCCCGACCTGGTTGTGCTTCTCCGCCATCCCGAAGGTGTAGCGGCGCACACCCAGATAGTTCCCGAGGTTCTTCGCGTTGATCGTGGTCTTGGTGGCGCGCTTCTTCAGCACCAGCGACTTCACCACCTTGCGGCAGATCTTGGAGATCTCGCGCTCGAGCGCCCGCACACCGGCTTCCCGCGTGTGGTAGCGGACGATGTCGCGGATGGCGCTCTCGGACACCGCGATCTCCTCGACCTTGAGCCCGTGGTTCTTCAACTGCTTGGGCAGCAGGTAGCGAATCGCAATGTTGACCTTCTCGTCCTCCGTGTAACCTGACAAGCGGATCACTTCCATCCGATCCAGCAGGGGCGGCGGAATATTCATCGTGTTCGCCGTGGCCACGAACATCACGTCGGACAGGTCGTACTCCACCTCGACATAGTGATCGACGAACGAATGGTTCTGCTCGGGGTCGAGCACCTCCAGCAGCGCCGAAGACGGATCGCCGCGGAAGTCCATCCCCATCTTGTCCACCTCGTCGAGGAGGAACAGCGGGTTGCGCACACCCACCTTGGTCATGTTCTGCAGGATCTTGCCCGGCATGGAACCGATGTAGGTGCGGCGATGCCCGCGCACTTCCGCCTCGTCGCGCACGCCGCCCAGCGACATGCGCACGAACTTGCGGTTGGTTGCGCGCGCCACCGACTGGCCGAGCGAGGTCTTGCCCACGCCGGGCGGACCCACCAGGCACAGGATCGGCGCCTTCACCTTGTCCACGCGCTGCTGCACGGCCAGGTACTCGACGATGCGCTCCTTGACCTTCTCCAGCCCGTAGTGGTCGGCTTCGAGCACGTCTTCGGCCTTGGCGAGGTCGCTGCTGATCTTGCTTTTCTTTCTCCACGGCAGGCCGAGCAGCGTCTCGATGTAGTTGCGCACGACGGTCGCTTCCGCCGACATCGGCGACATCAGGCGCAGCTTGCGCAGCTCCGACTCGGCCTTGTTGCGCGCTTCCTTGGGCATGTGCGCACCCTTGATGCGCTTCTCCATCTCGTCGAGGTCGGCGCCTTCCTCCAGGTCGCCCAGCTCTTTCTGGATCGCCTTGACCTGCTCGTTCAGGTAGTACTCGCGCTGGCTCTTCTCCATCTGCTTCTTGACGCGGCCGCGAATGCGCTTCTCGACCTGCAGGATGTCGAGTTCGGTCTCCATCAGCGCGAGCAGGTGCTCGAGGCGCTTGCGCACGTCGAACATCTCCAGCACTTCCTGCTTCTGCTCGAGCTTGAGCGGCAGGTGTGCGGCGATGGTGTCGGCGAGCCGCCCCGGCTCGTCGATGCCGGCGAGCGAGGTGAGGATCTCGGGGGGGATCTTCTTGTTCAACTTCACGTACTGGTCGAACTGGGAGATCATGGCGCGGCGCATCGCCTCGAGCTCCGTGCCGTCCTCGACTTCGACCGAGATCGGCGTCGCGTCGGCGGCATAGTGCGTCTTCAGGTCGGTGACCATCGGGAATGCGCGCACGCTGCGTCCCCTCCACCAGCACTTTCACGGTGCCGTCGGGGAGCTTCAACATCTGCAGGATGTTGGCGATGGTGCCGGTGTTGTACATGTCCTCGGCACCGGGCTCGTCCTTGGCGGCGGACTTCTGCGCGACCAGGAGGATGCTCTTGCCCGCTTCCATCGCGGTCTCGAGGGCCTTGATCGACTTCGGCCGGCCGACGAACAGCGGGATGACCATGTGCGGAAACACCACCACGTCGCGCAGCGGCAGCAGCGGCAGGGTGAAGGTCTCGCCCCCGGAGATTACGCTAGTCATTATGGTTCACCTGGATGTTGAGAAAGGGTCCCCTCGAGGAGAACGTGGGGTGATGCGTGCCCCAATTCAAGCTTGAGCCGCAACCACATGAATCCACGGGCTTTCCGCCCGGCAATTGGCGACCGGCTCAGGCCGACCCCGCGACTTTCGGCTGATCCGAGTAGATCAGCAGCGGCTTCTGATCGCCGGTGATGCTGCCCTCGTCCATCACCACCTTGCGGACATTGCTCAGCGAGGGCAGGTCGAACATGATGTCGAGCAGGGCCCCTTCGAGGATGGAGCGCAGGCCGCGCGCCCCGGTGCGCCGCGCCAGCGCCCGATGGGCCACCGCGCGCAGAGCCTCCGAGCGCACCTCCAGCTCGACACCCTCCATGCTGAACATCTTCTGATACTGCTTGAGCAGCGCGTTCTTGGGCTCGGTCAGAATCTGGATCAGCGCCGCCTCGTCCAGCTCGTCGAGGGTCGCCACCACCGGGAGGCGCCCGACGAACTCGGGAATCAGTCCGTACTTGATCAAGTCCTCGGGCTCGACGCCCTTCAGAACCAGCCCGATGTCCTTGCGGTTGTCCCGGCTGCGCACCTCGGCGCCAAAGCCGATCCCGCCCTTCTCGGAGCGCTGGCGGATGATCTTGTCCAGCCCGTCGAAGGCGCCGCCGCACACGAACAGGATGTTGGTCGTGTCGACCTGCACGAACTCCTGGTTGGGATGCTTGCGCCCGCCCTGCGGCGGCACCGACGCGATGGTGCCCTCGATCAGCTTCAGCAGAGCCTGCTGCACGCCCTCGCCGGAAACATCGCGCGTGATCGACGGGTTGTCGGACTTGCGCGAGATCTTGTCGATCTCGTCGATGTACACGATCCCGCGCTGCGCCTTTTCCACGTCGTAATCGCATTTCTGCAGCAGCTTCTGGATGATGTTCTCGACGTCCTCACCGACGTAGCCGGCCTCGGTGAGCGTGGTGGCGTCCGCCATCACGAACGGCACGTTGAGCAGGCGGGCCAGCGTCTGCGCGAGCAGGGTCTTGCCCGAGCCGGTCGGCCCGATCAGCAGGATGTTGCTCTTGGCAAGCTCGATATCGTCCTTCTTGCCCAGGTTCTTGAGGCGCTTGTAGTGGTTGTATACCGCCACCGACAAGATCTTCTTGGCCTGGTCCTGGCCGATCACGTACTGGTCGAGGATGCCGTGGATCTCCTGCGGCACCGGCAGGTCCGAGCGCGTGCCCTTGCCGCCCTGCTCGGTCTGGCTCTCCTCGCGGATGATGTCGTTGCACAGCTCGATGCACTCGTCGCAGATGAACACCGAGGGACCGGCGATCAGCTTGCGCACCTCGTGCTGGCTCTTGCCGCAAAACGAGCAGTAGAGCAGTTTCTCGGAGCCGGGCTTGTCGGAGATGGGCACGGGGACGGTCCTGTGTGGTTACGGGTCGCTTCGACCTCGATCGGGCTAGGCCGGCACCTCGGCGCGGCTGACCAGCACCTGATCGACGAGGCCGTACTTCACCGCCTCGTCCGCGCCGAAGAAATTGTCACGCTCGGTGTCGCGCTCGATCGTCTTGATCTCCTGGCCGGTGTGGCGCGCCAGGATCTCGTTCAGGCGCTGGCGCAGAAACAGGATCTCCTTGGCGTGGATCTCGATGTCCGACGCCTGACCCTGGAAACCGCCCATCGGCTGATGGATCATCACGCGCGAGTTGGGCAGCGCGAAACGCTTGTCCTTGGCGCCCGCCGCCAACAGCAGCGCGCCCATGCTGGCGGCCTGGCCGATGCACAGCGTGCTCACGTCGGGCTTGATGAACTGCATGGTGTCGTAGATCGCCAGGCCGGCGGACACCGATCCGCCGGGCGAATTGATGTAAACGGAGACGTCCTTCTCCGGGTTCTCCGACTCCAGGAACAACAGCTGCGCGACGATCAGGTTAGCCGACAGCTCGTTCACCGGGCCCACCAGGAACACCACGCGCTCCTTGAGCAGGCGCGAGTAGATGTCGTAAGCACGCTCGCCGCGGCCGCTCTGCTCGATCACCATCGGGATGAGGCCCAGCGCACTGGGATCCATCCCCTGCTTTTCCCACATCATTTGTTTGTGCTCATCAGTTCGTCGAAATCGGTCGGCTTGTCCTCTACCTTGACGTTCGAGAGCGCCCAGTCGACCACATTGTTCTCCAGCACCAGAGACTCGACTTCGCGCAGCCGGTCCTGGGACTGATAGTACCAGCGCATCACCTCTTCGGGTCTCTCGTAGCTCTGGGCGTAATCCTGCACCACCGCCTTGATCTGCTCGGGCTTCGCGGCCAGGCCTTCGCGCTTGACCAGCTCGGCGATGATCAGCCCCAGCGTCACCCGCTTCTTCGCCTCCGGCTCGAACGCCTCGGCGGGCATCGGGATGTCCTGCGTCTTCAGTCCGCGCGCCTCGAGGTCACGCCGCATCCCTTCCATCAGCCGCTCGATCTCCAGTTGCACCAGCGCCTTCGGCAGCTCGACGCTCGAGCTTTCCAGCAGCGCCTTCATCACCTGCTCCTTCACGCGTGCGTCGCGCCGCCGCCGCACTTCGCGCTCCAGGTTGCCCTTCACGTCGGCGCGCATCTTGCCCAGATCGCCGTCGGCAATCCCCAACGCCTTGGCAAAATCGGCGTTCGCCTCGGGGACCACCGGCTCGGCCACGCGTTTGACAGTCACGTGGAAATTTGCAGTCTTACCGGCAACTTCCTTGCCATGATAGTCCTCCGGGAAAGTCAGTTCAAATGTGCGCGTTTCGCCGGCCCGCATGCCCACGACCGCCTGCTCGAAACCCGCCAGCAGGCGGCCCTCCCCCAGCACGGTGCTGTGATCGGTGCCGCTGCCGCCTTCGAACGCTTCGCCGTTGATCGTGCCTTGATAATCGAGGGTGATGCTGTCGCCGGTGCGCGCCTCCCGCTCCACCTCCCGGTAGTGCGTGCGCTGCTTGCGCAGGATTTCGACGGTCTTGTCCACTTCCGCCTCACCCACGCTGACCACCGGCCGGTCCACCTGCACAGCGCTCAGATCGCCCACGCTGACCTCGGGATAGACCTCGAAGGTAGCGCTGAACTCGACCTGGTTGCCTTCGGCGGCGGGCTTGGGCTCGAAGCGCGGATAGCCCGCAACGCGCAGGTTCTGCTGGCGGATCGCCTCGCCGAAGCTTTTCTGCAGGACGTCGCCGAGGACCTCCTGGCGCACCTGGCCGCCATAGGTCTGCTGAATCAGCCGGAACGGCACCTTGCCGGGACGGAATCCATGCATGCGCAGGTCGCGCGCCATGCGCTTCAAGCGGCTCTCGACCTCGGTCTCGATCTCCTGCATGGGCAGGGAGACATTCAGGCGTCGCTCGAGATTGCTGACTTTTTCTATTGTGGCTTGCATTGAATCGATTCCTGAGGTGGAACTTCTCGCCCGGGACCCCGGAGCATGGAGTGGATACTATCGCCCGCGCTTCCACTAGGCCTGTTGTCAGACCCCCTGAGCATCGGGCGGCTCACTGCACCGCCCGAATCTGCGACGTCACGACATGGGCAAGGCTCTGGTGCGAAAGGAGAGACTCGAACTCTCACGCCTTTCGGCGCCAGAACCTAAATCTGGTGCGTCTACCAATTCCGCCACTTTCGCAAAGGCGCCATTTTAATATAATGCGCCGACCCACTCCACCGGTCGGTCTCGCATCAAGCCGCCGGCCGGTCTCCTTAACACCCTGATCAAACGACCTATTCCCGGTTCGGAACGTGGCTCGCCGGTACCCCGAGTCGCTGCTGAACGGTCCAGGCTAGTCGGCCCATGGACGCCGTCCAGGCGGTGGCAGTTCACCATTACGAGAACTTCCCGGTCGCATCCTGGGTCCTGCCGGCACGTTACCGCGAACCCGTGCGCCTGATCTATGCGTTTGCACGGCAGGCCGACGATTTCGCCGACGAAGGCGATGTCCCCGATGCACAGCGCCTCGACAGCCTGCACCGCTTCGGTCGCGAGCTCGATCGCATCGAGGCGGGGCAAACGACCCAGCACCCGCTGTTCGCGCAGCTGGCGCCGGTGATCCGGACGCACGGCTTGCCGGTGAGCCTGTTTCGGGATCTGCTGTCGGCGTTCGCGCAGGATGTAACCAAGACGCGCTACGCCGATTTCGGCGAGGTCATGGACTATTGCCGCCGCTCTGCCGACCCGGTCGGGCGCCTGCTGCTGCACTTGTACGGCGAAACCCGTCCGCACAGCCTGGCCTGCGCGGACGGCATCTGCACGAGTTTGCAACTGATCAACTTTCTCCAGGACGTCGAGATCGACTACGCCAAGGGCCGGATCTATCTGCCCCAGGACGAGATGGCGCGTCATGGCGTCAGCGAACGGCAGATCGCCACCCGCGATGCGGGCGGCGCGTGGAGCCGATTCATGCTCGAGCAGATCGAGCGCGCCCGCCGCATGTTGCAGGCCGGCGCGCCGCTCGGGCGCGTGCTTCCGGGCCGGCTCGGGCTGGAGCTGCGCATGATCGTGCAGGGCGGTGAGCGGATCTTGAGCAAGCTCCAGGCTGTGCAAGGCGATGTGTTCACCCGCCGGCCCCGGCTGCAGCGGGCGGACTGGATCTACATGCTGGTGCGTGCCCTGGGAAGGCGATGAGCCCCGACGAGTACTGCCGGCAGAAGGCCGCGGCGAGCGGATCGAGCTTCTACTACAGCTTCCTGTTCCTGCCCCCGGAGCGGCGGCGCGCAATCATTGCACTGTACGCCTTCTGCCGTGAGGTGGACGACATAGTGGACGAGGTCTCGGACCCTGGTGTGGCACGCAGCAAGCTTGCGTGGTGGCGCCAGGAGATCGGCGCCATCTACGCGGGTACGCCGCAGCATCCGGTCGCACAGGCGCTGGCACCGGTCGTGCGCACATACGAATTGGCGCGCGAGCGCCTCGAGCTGATCGTCGAGGGCATGGGGATGGATCTTGAATACAACCGCTATCCCGACTTCGACACCTTGCAGGTCTACGCCTACCGCGTGGCCGGGGTAGTGGGCGAGCTGTCTGCGCGCATCTTCGGCTACACCGACCCGCGCACCCTGGAATACGCGAGAGCGCTGGGGCTTGCCTTCCAGCTCACCAACATCATTCGCGACGTCGGCGAAGACGTGCGCCGCAACCGCATTTACCTGCCGCTCGACGAGCTGGCGCGCTTCGACCTCACCGCCGACGACCTGGTTGCGCTCAAGGAAGACGATCGGTTCGTGCGGCTCATCGCGTTCCAGACCGCGCGCGCCCGAGAGCACTACGCACGCGCCTTTGCACTGCTGCCCGCAAGCGACCGCAAGAGCCAGCGCCCCGGTCTGGTGATGGCCGCCATCTATCGCACGCTGCTCGATGAGATCGAAGCGTCCGGCGGCCGCGTGCTCAACCAGCGCATCTCGCTGACCCCGCTGCGCAAACTGTGGATCGCGTGGAGAACGTGGATGGCCGCATGAACACCAGGCGCGAGGCTCGAGGGACGAGGCGCAAGACCAGGAAGCGTCGCCGCGGCCGACCACAGTGAAGCGCCAGTGAACAGGCACATCGCGGTCATCGGCGCCGGCTGGGCGGGCCTTGCGGCTGCCGTCGAGCTGGCGGATGCAGGGGTGGACGTCACCGTCTACGAGGCGGCGCGCACACTTGGCGGGCGGGCGCGGCGCGTCGAGCTCGATGGTGTGGCGCTCGACAACGGGCTGCACATTCTCATCGGTGCGTACCGGGAAACGCTGCGGCTGATCGAGAAGGTGCGGCACGGACCGCACGGCGGCCTGCTGCGCCTGCCTCTCGATCTGCACGTGCTCGGAAAATTCCATCTGCGCGCGCGAGACCTGCCCGCCCCGCTGCACCTCGCGACCGGGCTGTTGTGCTCGACCGGACTCAGCGCGGCGCAGCGCCTGCGTGCGGCGTTGTTCATGGCACAGCTGCGAGCGGCCAAGTTCCGTCTGGAGCACGACATCACCGTAGACGCGTTGCTCGTCCGCTTCAAGCAAGGCCCCGAGGCACGGCGCTATCTGTGGGAGCCGCTGTGCGTCTCGGCTCTCAATACGCCACCCGCGCAAGCATCCGCGCAGGTGTTCCTCAACGTCCTCCGCGACAGCCTGAACGGCACGCGAGCGGACAGCGAGTTGCTGCTGCCGGCGGAGGATTTCAGCACGCTCTTTCCCGACCCGGCCGCCAGCTTCATCGCTGCGGCGGGAGGACGGATCGTGACGGGCTGCGCGGTGGAAGCAGTTACGCGCAGCGGCAGCGAGCTGGCCGTCTCCAGCGCACAGGGCCGCGCGACGTTCTCTCATGTCGTCTGCGCGCTGCCCCCCTACCGTGTGCCGGAGGTGCTTGGCGGTGTGCCCGAGGTCGGCCCCGCACTCGACATGATTTCTCGCCTGCGCTACGAGCCGATCTACTCCGTGTATCTGCAGTATCCAAACGCTGTTCGGCTCCCGCAGCCGATGGTCGGCCTCGCCGGCGGACGCGCGCAATGGCTGTTCGACCGCGGCAGACTGTGCGGGCAATCCGGGCTCATCGGGGTGGTCATCAGCGCACACGGGTTGCATCAAGAGCTCGATCAAGCCGCGCTGGCTGCGGCAGTTCACAGCGAGTTGCAGACAGCGCTGCCGGGCTTGCCCGCACCGCTGTGGAGCCGGGTCATCGCCGAGAAGCGCGCGACCTTCGCGTGCGTGGTGGGCGTACAGCGTCCGGAGCAGCGCACACCCGTCCCCGGTCTGTTCCTCGCCGGCGACTATACTGCCAGCCCCTATCCCGCCACCCTCGAAGCCGCCGTGCGCAGCGGGGTCGCGTGCGCTCGAATGATTCTGGAGTCGAGGCAAGCATGAGCACAACGTCGACCTGGTCACCCGGCTACCGCCCGGCGCCGGATCTCCTCAAGGAGCGCGTGATCCTCGTGACCGGCGCAAGCCGAGGCATCGGACGGGTGGCAGCGCTCGCCTTCGCCCGGCATGGCGCCACGGTGATCCTGCACGGGCGAGACGTGGAACGCCTGGAGGCGGCCTACGACGAGATCGACGCCGCCGGCGGCCCACAGCCGATCATCCTGCCGCTCGATCTGGCCAAGGCGGTCGAGCGCGACTACGACAACCTGGCCCAGGCAATCGAGAGTCAACTTGGCCGGCTGGACGGCATCCTGCACAACGCGTCGCACCTCACGCAGCTGGGCGCCCTGCAGAACGAACGAGCTGACGCAATGGCTCGATCTTCTGCGGGTGAACCTCGCCGCGCCGTTCGCCCTCACCCAAGCTTGTGCGCACCTGCTGCACGCCTCCGCCGACGCTTCCGTGATGCTCACGGCCGAGACACATGCTCTGCGGCCAGCCGCATTCTGGGGCGGTTTCGCGGTGTCCAAAGCCGGCCTGCTCGCGCTGAACACGATCCAGGCGCAGGAGTGGGAGTCCCTGCCCAATCTGCGCGTCAACGTCGTGGTGCCCGGCAAAGTCAACTCGCCGCTGCGCGCCCGCACCCATCCCGGCGAGACCATGGCTGAGCGTGACGCGCCCGAGTCGCTCATGCCGCTCTACCTCTACCTCATCGGGCCGGACAGCCGCGGGACGAGCGGGCAAGTGTTCGAAGGGCAGTGGTCAGTGATCGGTGATCAGGTGATCTGTGATTAGCGACTCTGACGTCGGCGGTTTCGTTGCAGTCGTAACGAATGCGGTTATCGCCGTAACACTGGGGTCCGCTGATCACCGATCACCGATGACCGACTTAAACCACTCCGGCAACGGCCGCGACTTGCCGTCCTTCAGATCGATCCACACCATGACCGCTTCGGCGCGGGCGTAGACGCGCCCCGGCGGACCGGCGTCGCGGATCTCGCTGTACAGCGGAAAGGTGCTGCGACGCGGAGCACCGGCCAGCAGCGTGACTTCCAGCTCGGCCGGGTAGACGACCGGGAGAACAAAGCGGCAGCTGATGCTGCCCAGGACCGGCCCTTCCGGCAGTTTTCGATAGTCCGCGCCGATGATGTCGAACCAGGAGATGCGCGCCTGCTCCAGAAAGCGGAAATACACCGTGTTGTTCATGTGGCCGAGCGCGTCCATGTCACCCCAGCGCATCTGCATGCGCTGGACATGCACCAGCTTGGCCCCTTCCGGAATCGTGGCCCGCGGGTCCACCGGCCGGTCAGCGTCGGAAATTTTTCGCTCCCATGAAACCGTTTATCATCTGCATGGTCCGATTCTAGCCCGTATCCGGACGCCGCCGCCCGCCGAGCGCAGCGGCTGCCCTCTACACCCGGCTGCCCGTAGCGCACGATGTCCGCGCCGGGCTGCGCGGGCTGCGCCAGGCTAATGCGTCGAAATGCGCCGGGCCAATGCGTCAAAACGGCCGCGCCAGTGCGTCGAGATGCACCGGGCCAGCGCGTCGAAATTCGGGCTGCACATTCGAGCGGGAGCGAGCCGTCGTGGCACAACGCGAGTCGATGGAGTACGACGTGGTGATCGTCGGTGCGGGCCCTTCGGGCCTGGCCACCGCGATTCGCCTCAAGCAGCTGTGCGCCCAGCGTGGCGCAGAGCTGTCCGTATGCGTGCTCGAGAAGGGATCGGAAGTCGGCGCGCATATTCTGTCCGGGGCCGTGATCGAGCCGCGCGCGCTCGACGAGCTGCTGCCGGACTGGAAGGCTCGAGGCGCCCCTTTGAATACGCCGGCGGGCGAGGATCGATTCATGTTCCTCACCCAGACGCACGCCGTCCGTCTGCCTACGCCGCCGCAGATGCACAACGCCGGCAACTACGTCGCCAGCCTCGGCAACCTTTGCCGCTGGCTGGGCCAGCAGGCCGAGGCGCTGGGGGTGGAGATCTACCCGGGGTTTGCCGCCGCCGAAGTGCTGTATGACCACGACGGCAGGGTCACGGGTGTGGCCACGGGGGATCTTGGGATCGGCCGCAACGGCGAACATACCGATCGCTATCAGCCGGGCATGGAGCTGCACGCGAAGCAGACTGTGTTCGCAGAAGGGTGCCGCGGCTCGCTCACCAAGACGCTGCTCGAGCGCTTCCGCCTGCGCGAGGGGGCCGACCCGCAAACCTACGGCCTCGGGATCAAAGAGTTGTGGGAAGTGGAACCGACGCGACACCAGCCTGGTCTGATCGTGCACACCGTCGGCTGGCCGCTGGACACGGCGACCTACGGCGGCTCGTTCATGTATCACCTGGAGAACAACCAGGTGGCGGTCGGCTTCGTGGTCGGCCTCGACTACCAGAACCCTTACTTGAGCCCGTTCGAGGAGTTCCAGCGCTTCAAGACCCATCCGAGTGTACGCGCCACCTTCGAGGGTGGCAGGCGCCTTGCATACGGTGCCCGCGCCCTCTCCGAGGGCGGCTTCCAGTCGCTCCCGAAGCTGACCTTCGCGGGCGGAATGCTGGTGGGAGACACCGCAGGATTTCTCAACGTGCCCAAGATCAAGGGCACCCATATGGCGATGAAGTCGGGCATCACCGCAGCGGAGGCGCTGTTCGAGCACTTGGAAGCGGGCGGCGGGCCGGAGGTGGTGGGCTACCCGGAGCGGTTGCGGCACACCTGGATGTGGGACGAGCTGCAGCGCGTGCGCAACATCCGCCCTTCGTTCCGCTGGGGACTGTACGGCGGGATCGCCTACTCGGCCGTGGACACCTACGTGTTCCGCGGCAAGGCCCCATGGACCTTGCATCATCACCCCGATCATACGCAGTTGAAAAAGACTTCCGACTGCACGCCGATCGACTATCCGAAGCCCGATGGCAAAGTGAGCTTCGACCGCTTGTCCTCCGTGTTCATCTCCAACACCAATCACGAGGAGGACCAGCGCAACCATCTGACACTGAAGGACGCGTCGGTGCCGATCAGCGTGAACCTGGCGCTGTACGATGCGCCCGAGCAGCGTTACTGCCCGGCCGGCGTGTACGAGATCGTGCGCGACGCAAGCGGAGCCAATCCGCGCCTGCAGATCAACGCGCAGAACTGCGTGCACTGCAAGACCTGTGACATCAAGGATCCCACGCAGAACATCAACTGGGTCGTCCCTGAAGGCGGCGGCGGTCCCAACTATCCCAACATGTGATTTCGGATGCCCCTCCCTGTGCATAATTCTTCGAACCACCCCCTGCGCCTGTACTGGCTGCGTTTTACCCTCCTCCTCGCCGCGCTGCTGTGCCTCGGCACCGCGGGCGCTGCCGACGACGCCCGCAAAGGCGCGCCCTGGCCGCAGCAGAGCGCAGACATCCAGCCCGACCCCAACGTGGTCTGGGGCCGCCTCGACAACGGCATGCGCTACGTGCTCCTGCCCAACGCCACGCCGAAGGATCGCGTGAGCTTGCGCATGCTGGTGTCCGCCGGATCGCTGCAAGAGCGCGAGAACGAGCGCGGGCTCGCGCACCTGCTCGAGCACATGGCCTTCAAGGGCAGCGAGAACATGCCGGCCGGCGACCTGGTGCAATACCTCGAGCGCCTGGGCATGGCATTCGGCGCCGACACCAATGCCAGCACGAGCTTCGACTCGACCGTGTACAAGCTGGAGCTGCCGTCCAACACGCCCGATCTGCTCGATCGCAGTCTGCTGGTGCTGCGCGAGAAGGCCGACAAGCTGCTGATCCCCGCTGCCGAGCTGGACAAGGAACGTGGCGTCGTGCTGAGCGAGAAGCGCTTGCGCGATACCGCCCAGTATCGCGCCTACGTAGCGGGGCTGGATTTCCTGCTGCCGGGCGCGCTCGCTGCGCAGCGCTGGCCGATCGGTCTGGACGAGGTGATCTCGACGGCGCCACGCGAGCGTCTGATGGACTTCTATCGGCGCTACTACACGCCCTCGCGCATCACCGTCATCGCGGTCGGCGCCATCGAGCCTGCCGCCTTCGCCGCGCTGATCCGCAAGCACTTCGACAGCTTCCAGGCACGCGGACCCGAAGGGCAGGACCCGGCGCCGGGCAGCGTGGCGCGGCGCGGCCTGGAAACGCGACTGCACTACGAAGCGGAAGGCCGCACCACGGTTTCCCTGGGCGTGGCCAAGCCGTACACAACAGGGCCGGACACGCGCGCGCGTCGAGCGCGAGACATCAACCTGTACCTGGCCGATGCGGTGATCTCGCGCCGGCTCGCCACCCTCGCGCAGAAGCCGGACGCCGGCTTCCTGGGCGGCATCGCGCAGAGCGACGACTTCCTCGACTTCGCCCAGATCGGCTTCATCCTCCTGGACACGCAGCCCGGATCAGTGGCGCAAGGCGCTGGGCATCGCGGAGACCGAGTTGCGGCGCGCGCTCACCTACGGCTTCACCGCCGCCGAGCTGGACGAGCAGAAGAAGAACCTGCTCTCGGAGTTCAAGGAAGCGAGCCGCGCCGCCTCCACCCGCGAGTCGCCGGGGCTGGCCGACGACCTGGTACGCGATCTGACGGAGGACCGGGTCTTCACCGCCCCGGACCAGGACCTGCAGGAGATCACCGAAATCCTCGCGCTGGTCTCTCCCGAGACGGCCGTGCACGAGCTGCGTGCGCTGTGGGCCGACAACGGACCGTTGGTGTTCGTGTCCGGTCCGGTGCAGATCGACGGCGCCGAGGCCGCGATCACCGCAGCCTACCAGGCGAGTCACGCACAGGCGGTCACTCCGCCCGCGGACAACGCGGTAGCACAGTTCGCCTACACCACGTTCGGCGAGCGCTCACCCATCGTCGAGCGGCGCGTGAGCGACCCCATGCAGGTGACCCAGCTGCGCTTCGGCAACAACGTGCGCGTGAACCTCAAGCGCACGCCGTTCGAGGCGAACAGCGTTCTCGTCGCTGCCCGCATCGGCGGCGGCCGGCTCGACCTGCCGGCCGACAAGCCCGGTCTCAAGCAACTGGCGGACGGCACCTTCCTGGCAGGCGGGCTGGCCGCGCACAGCATCGACGACATCAACCGGATGACCGCGGGACGCAGCGTCGGGTTGAGCTTCGACGTCGAGGACGGAGCCTTCGTGCTGGGCGGTCAGCACGGTCCCCGCCGATCTGGAGCTGCAACTGCAGCTGATGGCGGCCTACATCGTCGCGCCCGGCTACCGGCCCGAGGCGCTGGACCGCTTCCGCCAGGGGTTGCCGCAGCTGTATCAGAGCCTGGACCGCACGCCCATGGGCGTCATGCAACGCGACGTGACGCGCTTCCTGCGCGATGGCGACCCCCGTTTTGGCTATCCCGGCGCAACCCGCGCTTGCCTCGCTCAACCTGGAGGATCTGCGCGCAACGCTGGCGAGGCCGCTCGCCCACGGCTACCTGGAGATCTCGCTGGTGGGTGACTTCGACATGGATGCCGCGATCGAAGCGGTGACGGCCACGTTCGGCAGCTTGCCGCAGCGCGACGCGAACCAGAAGGACTATGCTGCGGCCCGCCAGGTGCATTTCCCGGGCGCACGCCAGCTGACCACCTTCTCGTATGACACCGTGGATCCCAAGGCCGTGGCCGCGGTGTACTGGCCGACCACGGACTTCAGCAACGTGAGCGAAGTGCGGCGCCTGTTCGTGCTCGCCAAAGCGCTCGGCAACCGCGTGCTGGAACGTGTGCGCAACGAACAGGGCTTGACCTACAGCGCACAAGGCGATCACGCGCCGAGCCAGGCGTTTCCGGGTTTCGGGTTCCTGTACACCATCGTCGATGCGCCGCCCGGCCAGGCCCGCCAGATCGCCGAGGAGATGCGCGCCATCGGCGCCGCGATGTACCGCGACGGCGTCAGCGAAGACGAGTTGGAGCGGGCACGCAAGCCCCTGGTGAACGAGCTCAAGCGCCTGCTGCAGACCAATGGCTATCTGCTGTCGGCCATCGTCAGCGGCTCGCAGGAGAACCCGGACAAGCTCAAGCGGGCCACCACCAGCGTGCCGGAACTGGAATCGCTCACGGTGAAGGATCTCGATCAGGTCGCGCGCCGATACCTCGGGCCCGACGCCGCCCTGCCGGTGGTCATCGTGCCGGGGAAAACGGCCAAGCCGGACGCGTTGCGGTCGACCGAGCGGCAGGCGACGGCAGTTCAGTGATCGGTGATCCGTAATCGGTGATCGGTGAAGGCGAAAGGCGTCCTGAGCGGGCGGTGATCGGCAGATTCCTGGTCGCTGATCACTGATCACCGATCACTGATCACTCCTTCTTCAGCGCCTGGCTGACCAGCTTGATCAGGTCGACCGGGAACACAATGGTGTTGCTGCGCTCGCTGGCGATGACGTTGAGCGTCTGCAGGTAGCGCAGCTGCATCGCCTCCGGCTGCCCTGACAGCGTCTGCGCGGCCTCCAGCAGCTTCTGCGACGCCTGCAGCTCGCCTTCGGCCAGGATCACCTTGGAGCGCCGTTCCCGCTCGGCTTCGGCCTGCCGGGCGATGGCGCGGATCATGGTCTCGTTCAGGTCCACCTGCTTGATCTCGACGTTCGCGACCTTGATGCCCCAGGCGTCGGTCTGCTGATCCAGCACATGCTGGATGTCGATGTTCAGCTTATCGCGCTCGGCGAGCATCTGGTCGAGCTCGTGCTTGCCAAGCACGGAGCGCAGCGTGGTCTGGGCAAGCTGGCTGGTCGCCATCAGGTAATTCTCGACCTGGATGATGGCCCGCTCCGGGTCCACCACACGGAAGTAGATCACCGCGCTGACCTTCACCGAGACGTTGTCACGGGAGATCACGTCCTGCGGGGGCACGTCCATGGTGACGGTGCGCAGATCCACCTTCACCATCTGCTGGATGCCGGGGATCACGATCACCAGGCCCGGGCCTTTCACTCTCCAGAAGCGCCCGAGCTGGAAGATCACGCCGCGCTCGTACTCCCGCAGCACTCGGAACGAGTAGAACAGGAGGGCGATGACGATGATCAGGACGACGATTCCGCTCAGGCCTGGCATGATTCAATCTCCTTCCGTTTGCCGGCTGTCCGGCTCGACGATCAATGTGAGGCCATCGCGCGCGGTGACACGCACGCGCAGCCCGCGCCGCAGGTGTGCCGCGCCGCGCACCTGCCAGTTCTCGCTGTGCACCCGCGCCCACCACTGTCCGTCGACGTGCTCGACGATCTCGCCAGTTGCGCCGATCAGCTGCTCGCCGCCGCTCACCACCGGACGCCGGCGCGCCTGCACCGCCATGCCGATGACGAAAAAGAAGAAGGCGAAGCTCACGGCCATCACCGTCGCGATGATCCCCCAGGGGATCTCGTATCCCGGCACGTCGGTATCGATCAGCATCACCGAGCCGATCAGAAATGCCACCGCACCACCCACTCCCAGCGCACCATAAGATGTCACGAACAGCTCCGCGACCATGAAGGCGATACCCGCCGCGATGAGCGCCAGACCGGCGTAGTTGATGGGCAGCATCTGGAATGCATACAGCGCCACCAGCAGGCAGATCGCGCCGACCACGCCCGGCAGGACCAGCCCGGGGTTGTAGAACTCGAACAGCAAGCCATAGATTCCGATCAACATCAAGATGTAGGCAAGGCTCGGATCGGTGATCACTGCCAGCAGCCGGCTGCGCCAGTCCGGATCCAACCGCACCGTCGCCGCACCTGCCGTCGACAGGGTGCGCTTCGCGCCCTGCAGCTCGAAGGTCTTGCCGTTGACCTTCGCGAGCAGATCGCTCAGGTCGGTTGCGATGAAATCGACGACGCGCAGCTTGACCGCTTCCTCCGCCGGCAGGCTCACGGCTTCGCGCACCGCCTTCTCGGCCCATTCGACGTTGCGGCCGCGCAGTTCCGCCAGCCCGCGGATATAGGCGCTCGCGTCCGCGACCACCTTGCGATGCATCGCATCACCCTGCGGCTCGGCCGGCTGCGACTTGCCCTGCTTGCCTTTGCTCTGGTCAGCGCTTTTGTCTTGGGGCTCGGGTGCAGCGTCCGGCTTCTGGTCCGGCTGACCCGGCATCCCGCCGATCTGGACGGGCGTGGCGGCCCCGAGGTTGGTCGCCGGTGCCATCGCCGCGATGTGGCTCGCGTACGTCAGGTAGGTCCCGGCGCTCGCCGCGCGTGCGCCGCTGGGTGCAACGTAGGCCGCCACCGGAATCGGCGAGGCCAGGATGTCCTTGATCATCGCGCGCATCGACGTGTCGAGCCCGCCGGGCGTGTCCATCTGCAGCACGACGAGCTGCGCACCCTGGTCCACCGCGCGCCCCAGTCCGCGATGGAAATAGTCCGCGGTAGCCGGCCCGATGGCGCCGTTGATGGTGAGCACGAATACCGGCGCAGGTTGCTGCGCAGCGCCTGATGACAGGAGAAAGGCAGCGCCCAGCCCGAGCAAGCAAATGAGCAGTAAGACGTAGCGGCGCATGCGCGGACTATAGCGCGTTCTGTGAGAAGCAGTGATCAGTGATCGGTGATCAGTGATCAGTGTAGGTCGACATGCCGGCCGATGTCTCCCGACCCGCGATCACTGATCACCGATCACGGATCACAGATCACCAGCTTCACTCCGGATCGAACAACACGCCCGGATTCAGCATCCCCTTGGGGTCGAGCCGCTTCTTCGCGGCCAGCAGCGCTTGCGCGAACAGCTCCGGACGCTGGCGGTCGTACCAGCGTCGTTGGTCGCGGCCGACCGCATGATGATGGGTGATGGTGCCGCCCAAACGGTTCAGCACCTCGGAAGCGGCGATCTTGATCGCCCAGCACTGCTCGATCAGGCGCCCCTGCTCGCCCGCGGCATGGAACGAGAAGTACGGCGCCGGACCGTCCGGGTAGACGTGCGTGAAGCGGCACGTCACCAGCCCTGGCTTGCCGGTCACCTCCTGGATCGCCTTCTCGGTCGCGGCTTTGACCTGCGCGTGGAAGTCGCTGGAAGCGCTCCCACGTGATCGCGGTCTCGAACGTCTCGACGATGATGCCGCGCGCCGTCAGCACCTCGCGGCTGTAAGGCATGCGGATGAAGGCATCGCGCCACTGGCCGGCGGCCCCCTGGCGCTGGGCGTCCTCGCTCTTCAGTGCGCCTTCGTCGTACTCGCCGCCATGCGCCCGCACGATTTCCAGGGCGCGCTGCATGTTCGTGTCCTGGACCCGATCTGCCGACTCGAAGGTGATCACGAGCAGCGCGTGCCGGCCGTCCCCGGCACCGTTCACGAGCGCTTCGTCAGCATCCACCAGCCGGCAGTTCGCTGGATAGAGCTGGGACTGGGCGATGGCGCGCACGCACTCGGCCGCCTGGTAGAAATCCTCGAAGCGGGCGCTGGTGTTGGCGCGGAAGGTCGGCCGGGGCCGCAACCGCATCCAGGCTTCTGTGATGATGCCCAGGGTTCCCTCGGAGCCGATGAACATGCGATCCGGGCTCGGCCCGGCGCCAGAGCCGGGGAGGCGGAACGACTCCAGCGCACCGCTGGGGGTTACCACCCGCAAACTCTCGACGAAGTCGTCGATGTGGGTGTAGAGCGTCGCGTAGTGGCCCCCGCTGCGCGTGGCGATCCATCCGCCCAGGGTGGAGAACTCGAAGGACTGCGGGAAATGCCGCAGCGTGAGCCCGCTCGCCTTGAGTTGACTCTCCAGGGCCGGCCCGTAGGTTCCAGCCTGGATGCGCGCCGCCTGCGAGGTCCGATCGATCTCCAAGCACCTTGCCCAGGTGCTTCAAATCCAAGGTGACGGCGGGCCGGTCGCTGCGGGGTGGCTCGACCCCGCCCACCACGCTCGATCCACCGCCCCAGGGGATCACCACGGCATCGACGCTGTCGCACCAGTCCAGCACGGACACCACATCTGGCTCGCTGCGTGGAAAGGCGATCACGTCGGGCGGATTGGAGAAGTCGCGCGCAAACGCGCGCGCGCTGTCGTAGAACGACTGCCCGTAGCTGTGCAGCAGGCGCTCGAAGTGATCGGTGCTGCAGACGTCAGAGAGCGCGCCCGGCACCGGGATCCGCGGCCTGCGCAGCTCGATCTCCTCGGCCTTCGGCGTGGGCACGACGCGATAGTCGCCGAGCCCGAAGCGCTTCGCGTAGGCGCGCTCCATGCGCTCGATCTCGTCGGCGCCGAGGACATCCTTCTCCAGCCCCCAGCCCCAGAATTTGAGTCTGTCCGCCATTGTCGCCTCGCACTTGATAGGACCGCGAAGGTACGCGATGGAAAGCGAAGGTAGGAACCGGCCGCGCCACGCTCCTTCCCCTGCAAGGGGGAAGGCTGGGATGGGGTCGATACCGGTCACGCGCCATCGACCCCACCCTACCCTCCCCTGAGAGGGGAGGGGATCGGCCCGCATTCGCGATCAAACCCTCAAGTCCTGTCAAACGGGCGGGCTCGCCGAGCCAAAGGCAGGAGGTCACCTGCCGGATCCAGGTCTGCGACCGCCCGAGCAACGACACGCCGATGAACCCACGCACCTCGAGCTTCGCGCCGTTGTCCACGAGCTTCATCTTGGCGCGGTAGATCTTGCCGTTCTTCGGATCGAGGATCTCGCCGCCGCCGAACTGATCGCCGTCCTTCTTCAGGCCCCACAGGATCGTCATGCCCACGATCGGCTGGTCCTTGCGAGCGCCCTCGCACTTGCGGCACAGGTTGTCGGGGTCGTCGTCGGGCTGCCGGTTGAGAAGCTTCTCGACCTTGCCCTCGAATACCCCGTTGGCCTCGGTGATGCGGATCAGCGAGCGCTCCTTGCCGGTCTTGTCGTCGATGGTGCGCCACAGCCCGACGGGGCGTGCTGGTGTCGGCGAAGGCGCTCGCCACCGCCAACAGCGCACCCGCGCAAAGGAGCAGTCGGATCCGCGCGATGGCCTTCGACATGACTGACTCTCCTTTCAGCGTTTCCGCGCCGGCGGCTTCGTCGCTCGCTTGGCCGGTTTGGAGACCGCAGCCGCGCTCAGCACGATCGGCGCCGCATTGCGCATCCGCTCGATCGCCTTCCAATCCCATTCGATGCCCAGGCCCGGCTGCTCCGGCGGCTGCGGCATAGCCGTTCTTCATCGCTACGCGCGAGTGGGTGATCCGATCGAGCTGCGGAATGTGCTCCAGCCAGGTGGCGTTCGGCACCGCGCACACCAGCGGCAGATGGATCTCCATCAGGAAATGCGGACACACCTGGACGTTGAACGTCTCGGCCAGGTGGGCCACCTTGAGCCAGGGCGTGATGCCGCCTACGCGGCCCACGTCGACCTGCACGATGCTGCAGGCGCCGCGCTGCAGATACTCGCGGAAATGCGCCGGGATGGTAGAGCGACTCGCCGATCGCAATCGGGATGGAGGTCGACTGCGACAGCAGCACGTGGCCGTTCAAGTCCTCGGCGGGCAGCGGCTCCTCGAACCAGAAAATGTCCAGTGCCTCGTAGTGACGCGCGCGGCGGATCGCCTCGGAGACCGTGAAGCCCTGGTTGGCGTCGGTCATGATGTCGAACGCCGGGCCGAGCGCCTTGCGTACCGCCGCCAGCCGCGCGATATCCTCGGCAACGTGCGGACGGCCGATCTTGATCTTGACGGCGCGGAAGCCCTTGGCTTTGGCGGCGAGGGCGTTTTCCACGACCTCGCCCGGTTTCAGGTGCAGCCAGCCGCCCTCGGTGTCGTACACCGGGATCCTGGTCTGCGCACCGCCCGCCATGCGGTACAGCGGCAGCCCCGCCGCCTTGCAGCGCAGGTCCCACAGCGCGGTGTCGACCACGCACAGCGCGATGCTGGTGAGCGCACCGACTGAGGTCGCGTGGGTGTGGAAGAACAGGTCCTTCCAGATTTCCTCGATCAGGGCCGGATCCTTCCCCAGCAGGCGCGGAGCCATGTGGTCGCGCAGCATCGCGACGACCGAGGAGCCGCCGGTGCCGATCGTGTACGAGTAGCCAGTGCCGTCCGAACCGTCGTCGCAGAAGATTCGCAACATCGGCGTCTCCTGCGTCGAGAACGTCTGAATCGCATCGCTGCGCGCGACGTGCGACGCCAGATCGACCTGGAAGATCTCGACGCGGGTGATTCTGGCCATGGAGCTGGCTTCTCCTCGTTGTTGTTGTCGGACGGGCGCTGGCCCGCGGTCCTGAATTTTAGCCCCAATCCCCGCGCGCTTGCGCCGGATCGCCCTGTTGCGTCCGCAACCCACTGCCACCTCCGAGGAGGCAGTCTTCCTCGACCCCGCCCCGAGAGGACAGTCCCGCATCCGCCCTATTCGCGACGCGATTTCCGTAATAATGCCGATTTATGACGGCATTCATCCCGCAATGAGAGCGTTCGACCAGGAGCACGCGAGGTACGACACCGGAACGCTGCCGCGGAGCTCGGCAGACCCGGCGGTCCGCCGGGCGATGGTGTTCTGGGCCACCTGGCTTGCGCTGCTCGTCTGCCTCTTCGCATTGCGCTGCATCCATCTGGCGTGGAACTGGGATGTGTTTCACGCATTCCCGTCCTCCAAGTTGCTCGAGGCCTTTGCGATCGGCCTGCGCTTCGACGTCTCGGCCGCCGCGTTCCTGTGCGCGGGTCTGCTGCCGCTGGACGCTGATCCACCTCGGCCCGCGTTGGTTGCGCTGGCGCTGGAATCTCTACGCGTGGATACTGCTTGCGCTGACGCTGCCCTTGCTGGTGCTGCAGACCGTGGACAGCGAGCTGGCGCGGGTGGTCGGTCGGCGCATGTCCGCCGACGGCCTGTTCCTGTACGGCGAATCGGATTGGCAGTTCGTCGATATCGCCCGGCAGTTCGCGCCGCTCGCCGTCGCCGGAATCGCCGTGGCCGCCGTGTGGACCATCGCGGTCTTGCGCGCGCGGCGCTGGATCGTCGACGCCGAGAGCCGCAGCTCCGCTGGCCGGCAACAGCCTGCTGCATCGCGCAGCCTGGTCAGGGGGACTTCTCCTGTTGAGCGTGGCGCCGCTGATGATCGCGATCCGCGGCGGGGTGACCAACCAGAAGCCGCTCAGCGTCGTGCATACGCACGCCGAGCCGCAACTCGGCAACCTCGCGCTGAACACGCCATTCGTACTGATCAAAAGCCTCGGCCGCCACCAGTTGCCGCGCCTCGACCACTTCGGCTCCCGCGAGGCACTGCTCGCCTACACCAGCGGTGCCGTCCAGTCGCGGTCGGTGCTGGCAGCGGCGCCCGGTGCCGACGCCGCTCGAACGTCGTCGTCCTCGTGATGGAGAGCTTGTCGCTCGGCTACATGGGCGAGGTCAACGGCGTCAAGGGCTACACGCCGTTCCTCGACGAGCTCAGCCATCGCGCGCTGTTCTTTCCCAACGGCTGGGCCAACGGCATGCGCTCGATCGAGGGGATACCAGCCGTGCTCGGCGGCGTCCCGGCGCTGGGCAAGGAACCGCTGCTCGCCTCAGCGTACGCCTCCACCGAGTTCGACGGGCTCGGCAGACTGCTCGGGCGGCAGGGCTATGACAGCGCGTTCTTCCACGGCGCCGACCGCGGGTCGATGTACTTCGACCAGTTCACCGCGCGCGCCGGCTTCGCGCGCCACTATGCGCGCGACGACTACCAGGACTTGAACGACTTTGACGGCGCCTGGGGCATCTTCGACGAGCCGTACTTCCAGTACGTCGCCGACCACCTCGGCAGATGCGCCAGCCGTTCGCGGCGGCGGTGTTTTCGCTGACCGCGCATCACCCCTTCAAAGTGCCTGCAGCACTGGCCGATCGTTTGCCTGACGGCCCGGAGCCGATTCTGAAAGCGATTGCGTATTCCGACTACGCGCTGCGGCGGTTCTTCGAGACCGCGCAGACGCGCCCCTGGTACAAGGACACGCTGTTCGTGATCACCGCCGATCACGGGTATCTGCCCTATCTTGCCGCAGTATCGAGAACGATCTCGGCCGCTGGCGCGTGCCGCTGATGCTGTACCAGCGAGGGTCGGACCTGGCCGGCCGTCGACACTCGCCAGCCGGTCGCGCAGATCGACATCGTTCCAACGATCGCGGACTTGATCGGCGCACCGGTCGACAGGCGCAACTGGCTGGCGACGATCGGTGTTCGCGCCGGGCGAGCGGCACTGTGGTGCTGCGCGCTGAGAACAGCGTGTTCGCGGTGGGTGCCGACTACTTTCTGTTCTATCCGCTGGACGGAGGAACACGCCGCAGCTGTACCGCGCAGACGATCCCGAGCGGCACCATTCGCTCAAGGGTCACGACGACGTGCGCGAGCAGCTTACCCAGCGCGTGCAGGCAACCCTGCAATACTTCAATAACGGGCTGCTCGACGGCTCTCTGCTGCAATCGGAGCCGCGCTCCTGAGGCGGTCCGTTGCGACCTGGCGAGCGCGCGCTTCGGACAGGCGAGCTGGAGGCAAATCGGATTCTGTGGTGGACGTGAAGGGCCGGCTGCAGCCTGTCAGGTCATCGCCTCGAACACCCCGGCCGCACCCATCCCGGTGCCGATGCACATGGTCACCATCCCGTACTTCTGCTTGCGCCGGCGCAAGCCGTGCACCACGGTGGCGGTACGGATCGCGCCGGTGGCGCCAAGCGGGTGACCGAGCGCGATGGCGCCGCCCAGCGGGTTGATCCTGCTCGGATCGAGGCCGAGATCCTGAATGACGGCCAGGCTCTGCGCCGCGAACGCTTCGTTCAGCTCGATCCACTGCAGATCGTCCTGCTTGAGCCCGACCTGCTTGAGCACCTTGGGAATGGCGAACTTCGGCCCGATGCCCATGATCTCGGGCGGCACGCCGGCCACGGCGAAGCCGAGAAAACGTGCGAGCGGCTGGAGGTTGAAGCGCTTGAGCGCGGCCTCGCTTACGACCACCACGGCGCCCGCTCCGTCGGAAGTTTGCGAGCTGTTCCCGGCAGTGACGCTGCCCTTGGCGGCGAAGGCCGGCCGCAGCTTCGCGAGCACTTCCAGGGACGTGTCGGCGCGCGGCCCCTCGTCGGCGGCCACCGTGCGGGTGACGTGCTTGATCTGCTCGGCCGCCAGGTCGGGTACCTTTTCATCGATCGTGTAGGGCGCGATCTCGTCGCGGAACTCTCCGCTCTGGGTGGCGGCAACGGCCTTGCGATGGCTTTCCAGCGCGAAGCGGTCTTGCGCCTCGCGTGAAACGTTCCACTGTTGCGCTACCTTTTCGGCCGTGATGCCCATGCCGTAGCCAATGGCAACGTCCTCCTGGCTGTCGAAGATGTGCTCGCTGAACGAGATCTTGTTGCCGCCCATCGGGATCATGCTCATGCTCTCGGTACCGGCCGCGATCATCACGTCGGCCTCGCCCAGCCGCACCCGATCGGCCGCCATCGACACGGCCTGCAGCCCCGAAGAGCAGAAGCGGTTCACGGTCGCACCCGCCACCGTGTCGGGGAGCCCGGCCAGCAGCAGCGCGACGCGCGCGACGTTCATCCCCTGCTCCGCCTCGGGAATCGCGCACCCGGCGATCACGTCGTCGATCGCCTTGGGATCGAGCGAAGGCACTTGTGCGAGCACGGCCTTCAACACGTGCGCCAGCAGATCGTCCGGCCGGACGTTGCGGAGCATGCCGCGCGGCGCCTTGCCCACCGGCGAGCGCTTCGCGGCGACGATGTATGCATCCTGAACTTGCTTGCTCATGCTTAACTCCTGAGCCGCATTAACAGAGGAACACCAGGCAGGATCATCGTGTCCCTCTGCGTCCTCTGTGGTAGATGGGGTCTACGAACTAGTTTCTGGTCCTTCAGAGTTTCGTGTGGGTCCCGGCGACGCCGCCGACTGTTCCCTCCCCTTCAAGGGGAGGGCCAGGGTGGGGATGGGTGAGCGATGCGGCCTACCCATCCCCCTCCCGACCTCCCCCTTGAAGGGGGAGGAGAACACCGCGACATTGCATGGTTTAGCCAGTCCCTTCGACCCACACAATTGCCTGAAGAACCTAGTTTCTAAGGGGTTTACCCGTCTTCAAGGTGTGCTCGACGCGAGCCTGGGTCTTCTCGGTGGCGAGCAGCTCCATGAAGCACTCGCGCTCGAGCTCCAGGAACCACTGCTCGTCGACCAGGCTGCCGGCCTCGACGTCGCCGCCGCACATGACATAGGCAATCTTGCTGGCGACCAGGAAATCGTGCTCCGAGATGTACTGCCCGGCCAGCATGTTGGCCAGATGGGCCTTGAACGTCGCAATCGCGCTGCGGCCGGCAACCGGAATCTGGCGCGCACGCAACGGCGGCCTGTACCCCGCCTCCGCCAGAGCGGTCACCTCGGCCTTGGCAACATACAGCAGCTCGAGCCGGTTCATCACGATGCGGTCGCCGGCCTTGAGATAGTTCATCTCGCGCGCCTGCTCTGCGGAGCGCGCGACCTCGGCCATCGCCACGTTCTGGAAGTACTGCCGAAGAAACGGGAAGATCTCGCCGCCCTTGGCGTCCTGCGCGGCACGCAGCGCCAGTTCCTTGCAGCCGCCACCCGCGGGCAGCAGCCCTACCCCGGCCTCCACCAGCCCGATGTAGCTCTCCAGCGCCGCCACCGCTCGCGCCGAATGCATGATGAATTCGCAGCCGCCACCGAGCGCCATGCCCTCGACTGCGCAGACGGTAGGCACCATTGCGTACTTCCATGCCTGGGTGGTGGCCTGGAACTGCGCCACCACGCCTTCGACCTTTTCGAGCCGCCCGGCCATCAAGGCGTCCGCCACGTTGAGCTTGCGCGCGGCCTTCAGCACCATCGACTCCGCCTCGCGACGGAAGCCCTTCATCAGCTTGGCAAAGCCGGAGGGCTTCTGGTCGGACTTCGGCTTGGCGGCCGGGCCTTGCAGATTGGCCCCGAGCGAGAACGGCGGCTCGGTCTGCCAGATGATCAGGCCTTTCAAGCCGCGCTCGCCCTCGTCGATCGCTTGCAGAACGCCGTCGAGCACATCCTCACCGATCGTGTGCATCTTGCTCTTGAAGCTGATCACGCCGATGTCGTCGCCGGTGGTCCACAGGCGCACCGCGTCGGTCTCGAAGACGGTTCGGCCATACTCGACGCGCTCGCCGACCAGCTTGTCGGGGAAGGGCTGGCGCCGATACACGGGCAGTGCGGATCGAGGCCGGTAGGACTTCGAGGCCGGACTGAACGAGCCTTCCGGCGTGTGAACACCCGTACGTCCCTTCTCCAGCGCCCAGGCCGGAAGCGGTGCCGGCGCCATGCTGCGGCCGGCCGCGATGTCCTCCTGAATCCACGCGGCCACGCGCTCCCAGCCCGCCGCCTGCCAGATCTCGAACGGACCCTGGTTCCAGCCGAAGCCCCAGCGCACCGCGAGGTCGAGGTCGCGCGCGTTGTCGGCGATCTCCGCCAGGTGGTACGCGCAGTAGTGCAGCATGTCGCGGAATGCGGCCCACAGAAACTTCGCCTGCGGATGCTCGCTGGCGCGCAGTTTCTGAAAGCGTTCCGCGACATCGCGCGTCTTGACGATCTCGACCACGGCTGCGTCGGCCTCGCCTTCGGAGGGCCGGTAGTCGAGCTTGGCGAGGTCGAGGACCTGAATGTCCTTGCCCACTTTCCGATACACGCCGCGGCCGCTCTTCTGACCGAACGCCTTCTGCTCCAGCAGCCCGCGATACCAGTCCGGCAGCTCGAAGTAGCGGTGCCATGGATCGTTCGGCAGGCCGTCCTTCATCGTATTCACCACGTGCGCCAGGGTATCGAGCCCGACCACGTCGGCGGTGCGATAGGTGGCGCTCTTCGGCCGGCCGATGAGCGGGCCGGTGAGCGCATCGACGGTGTCGAAGCCCTGCCCGAACGCGCGCGTGTGGTGGAACGCGGCCAGAATCGAGAACACGCCGACCCGGTTGGCGATGAAGTTCGGTGTGTCTTTGGCGTGGACGACGCCTTTGCCGAGCGTGGTCGTCAGGAAGCCTTCCAGCGCATCGAGAACGCCGGGCTGGGTGTCGCGCGCCGGAATCAGCTCCACCAGGTACATGTAACGCGGCGGATTGAAGAAGTGCACCCCGCAGAAGCGGCCGCGCACGGACTCCGGCAGCGCCTGGGCCAGCGCATTGATCGAGAGGCCGGAGGTATTGCTGGCAAAGATGGCGTCGGGTGCAAGGTGAGGCGCGACCTTGTCGTAGAGTGCCTGCTTGATGTCCATGCGCTCGGCCACCGCCTCGATCACCAGATCGCACTCGCGCAGTTGCTCGAGGTGCTGATCGTAGTTGGCCGCCTCGATATAGAGCGCCTTCGCCGCGCTCGCCAGCGGGCTCGGCTCGAGCTTCTGCAGGCCGTCGATGGCCTTGATGACATTGCCGTTGGCATCACCCTCCTTGGCGGCAAGCTCGAACAGCATCGCCGGCACGTTGGCGTTGACCAGATGGGCGGCGATCTGCGCGCCCATGACACCGGCGCCGAGCACGGCGACTTTCTGTGCATGGAAGGGGCTGGAGGGCATTCGGGCGGCCGGTAGTGATCCGAGGCGGGAGCGGCGCGACCCGCCCCCGTGCTGCGATGGCTAGAACGTCCAGGTGAACTGGACCCCGATGATGTCGACGGAGTTGTCGTAGCTGCCAGTGGCGTTGTTGGTAATGGTCACGGGACCTCCCGCGGTCGGCAGCACCTGCTGCCTCGTTTGGTTGATGTCCGGCGACTGTATGAACAGGTGAGCGTAACCGAAATCCAGCGCGCCGCCCTTACCGAACTTGAACTGCGCGCCCAAGGCGAGCCAGTAGCGATCGTTGTCGGGCAGGCGCACCGTCCTGCTCTGGTCGCTCACCGGGGACTGGTCCCAGGCGACACCGCCTCGGAAGGTCCACTTCTCGCTGCTGAAGTAGTTCACACCCAGCGCGACCCGCCAGGCATTGTCGAGGTCAAAGCGCAGCTGGTCGCGCGTCGCCCCGGTCTGGGTGTTGATCACGTCGATCGTCCCGACAGTGCTCCAGTTCGTGTACTGCAAATCGCCCAGAAGCTGCCACTTCTCGCCGAACTGCTGCACGACGCTGAGTATCGCCATGTCGGGGAACTTTATGTCGGCTTTTGCCGGGAAGTTCACCAGCGGGCTCGGGACGACCGCTCCACTGGCGGAGGTCGTGCTCACGTCGCCGTTGAGCGTGTAGTCGATCGAGGAGCGGTACGAGATTCCCACCCGCATGTCCGACCCGAGTTTGAACAGTGCACCGACGTTCCATCCCCAGGCGTCGTCACTGGCTTTCAGCTCGTTGAGGCCTTGGACCCCCAGGCCGATGACCGCTGCGCTGGTCAACGTCGCGTCGGCCCTCTGCCAGTTGACTCCGGCGCCAAGCGAAATGTTCTCGTTCACCTTGAAGGCTACGGACGGGTTGACGTTGACGGTGGTCAGCTCCGATTTGATGCCGAGATAGCGTCCCTTCCAGTTGCTCTCGTACTCGGTCTTCAGGCCGAAACGGTGCTCCGACGCCCAGCCCCACAGCCCAACGATCGCCGATCGGAGTCGAGAAGTACGCCGAGGGCACGAAGCCCCAGCCGCCGGCATTCCCGCCGTCGTTGGTGCCAAGCGGTGTACCCAGGGGCGGCGTCTGGCTCGCGGTCCCGCTGAACTGGCTCTGGACGTAGAGACCCGACCCCGCAACCACTGCCTGCATGCCGGGCAGCATCGTCAGTCCCGCCGGATTGAAGTATATGGTGCTCGCGTCAGCCGCGACCGCAGCGCTGCCAGCGTAGGCGTTACCGAGCCCGCTGGCATTCTGCTCGAGCAAAGCGAACCCTGCTGCGCCAGAGATGGCCGGCGCGACCGCCAGCGAAGCGAGCACACAGATCCGTCCGAGTGCGTGGTTCATTGCCATCCTCCTCTTGTCTCGTTTTGACTTCGCTGCACGATCGAGAGCGTCCCACTCGCGCTCCCTCCACTTCATGGCGCCGGCGGATGGACCGGTCGCGGACGCCGCTCGGCGTCCACGGCTACATAGGTGAGCGTCGCCTCCGTCACCTTGACGCAGACCTCCTCGGTCCTGCCGCGCTGGGCGTAGACCTCCACGTCCACGGTAATCGAAGTGCGTCCGACCCGCACCACCCGCGCGTAGAAGCTTACGATATCGCCAATCAGCACGGGCTGCTTGAAGACGAACGCGTTCACGGCGACCGTCGCCACTCGACCCTTGCTGAGCCTGATCGCGGGTATCGCCCCGGCGATGTCCACCTGCGACATGATCCAGCCGCCGAAGATGTCTCCGGACGGGTTGGCGTCGCCCGGCATCGGCACCACGCGCAGCGCCGGTTCGCGGTCCTGCGGAAGGCCTGGTGCGTGTTCTGGCATGGGCCGCAGGCGTCAGTCGAGAAACAGGTCGGGCGCGAGCGGCGCGCCGGGCGTCATCGCATACTGCGAGAAGTCACTCATCCCCTCGGACCTGAGCACCTCTTCGTCGACGAAGAAGTTCCCGCTGGTCGTGCGGCTGTCGCGCGCGAGGATCACGCAGGCCGCGTCGGCCATGATCTCCGGCTTGCGGCTGTTGGCCAGCACTGCCGGGAAGTACACCTCCACCGCGGCGGTCGCGATGGTCGTGCGCGGCCACAGGGAGTTCACCGCCACCCCTTGCGAGGCGAACTCGGCCGCCATGCCGAGCGTGCACATGCTCATCCCGTACTTCGCAATGGTGTACGCGACATGGCCCTTGAACCATTTCGGCTTCAGCGTGAGCGGGGGCGACAGCGTCAGAATATGCGGGTTGGGGGCCTTGAGGAGATAGGGTAGACACGCCTGCGAGCACAGGAAAGTCCCGCGCGCGTTGATCCCCTGCATGAGGTCGTAGCGCTTGATCGGAGTAGCGAGGGTGCCCGTCAGGCTGATGGCGCTGGCATTGTTCACCAGCACGTCGATCCCGCCGAAGGTCTCCGCCGCCAGCTTCACCGCCGCGAGCACCGCGTCCTCTTCGCGGATGTCCAGCTGAATCGCCAACGCGCGGCCGCCCGCGGCCTGCACCTCTTGCGCCACGCTGTGGATCGTCCCCGCCAGCTTCGGATGCGGCTCGACCGTCTTGGCGGCGATGACGATATTGGCGCCGTCGCTCGCACAGCGCAGTGCGATGGATCGGCCGATGCCTCGGCTCGCGCCGGTGATGAAGATCGTTTTGTTCTTGAGTCCACTCATCTCGCTCAACCTTCACCGCACAGGCGCTGCCCCATGCGATGCGTCCGCCCCAGGCGATCGCCCCCAATGTTACCGCTGTTCTTGGCGCCGGCCAGGAGTCCTTGCGCTTTTGGGAGTCCTTGCGCTTTTGGCGGTCATCTGCCCTTGAACTTCGGCTTGCGCTTCTCGACGAACGCGGTCACGCCGTCGGCGAAGTCCTCGGTTCGTGCGCAGCGCGCGAACGCGAACAGCTCCTCCTCCATCTGCGTTTCCGTCGACCGGCCCGGCGAATCGTTCAGGAGGCGCTTGGCCTCGGCGTGGGCGCGGGTCGGGCCGTTCGCCAGGCGCGCGGCGATGCGCGCCGTCTCCTGTGCAAGCTCGGCCTGCGGTACGACCCAGTTCACCAGGCCATGCGCCCGCGCCGTCGCCGCTTCGAACAGGTCGGGCAGCAGGGTCAGCTCCATCGCCTTCTTGTAGCCAACCAGACGCGGCAGGAAGTACGAGCTGCCTCCATCCGGGCTGGTGCCGATGTTGGCATAGGCCAGCGAGAAGCGAGCGTCGTCCGCCGCGATGGCCAGGTCCGCGGCGCACAAGATGCTGAAGCCGGCGCCAGCGCAGGCCCCATGCACGCTCGCCAGCACCGGCTTGGGCATCCGCCGCAGCGCCTGGACTGCGAAGTGCAGCTCGCGGCCCCAGCGTACGATCAGCTCCGGCAGCTCTCCCAGATGGCGGTGGAACACGCCGACGTCGCCGCCGGCCATGAAGCCCGGCCCCTCGCCGCGCAAAATCACGCAGCGGACGGCGCTGTCGTTCTGCACCAGCTCGGCCGCCGCTCGGAACTGGATCATCATGTCCGCGTCCATGGCGTTCATCACCTGCGGACGGTTGAACGACAGGGTCGCCACCCCCTCCTCGACACGCAGCAGCACCGACTGGCTCACGCGGTCTTCCTCATCACGGCGTCCTGGAGCGGCGTGATGTTGACCGGTGCGGCGGCACTGCGGCCCAGATCATGCGGGAAGTCATCCACCATGATGCAGGCGCGGCGCACTGCGTTGAACCGTCGCCACGCCTCGGCCTCCTGCGCGGTGATGACTCCCGTATCGAGCGCGGATTGCAGAGTAGCCTCTGCGGTGAGACCAGCGACCGCGCCGGACTTCACGGCGCCGCGCACTTTCGCCTCGACCGCATCGGCAGCCGCGACCAGCTCGAGGGCGACCTCAAGGCGACCGGTGGGATCGTCCTCGTGCTTGCGCAGGAAGATACCGCCGGTCAGGCGTTCGCGGGCGGGCGAAGCCTCCAGCATCAGCCTGGCGACGCGATGACCGAGATGATCGCTGGGCGGCGCGTAGCTGCGGCCGAGCGGGAACGTGATGAGCTGCAGCGCGCGCCCCGCCCAGCGCACCGGGAAGTTCTCGAACAGGCCGAAGAAAGCCTCCTGCGCGCGGTGAACGCAGTCGTCCAGCGCCCACTGCGCGAACGGCGCATCGGTGGGCTGGGCGCCCTCGTCGTGGTAGCGCTTCAGGACGCACGAGCCGAGGTACAGCTGGCTCAGAATGTCGCCCAGGCGCGCTGAGACTTTCTCGCGGCGCTTCAGATCTCCGCCGAGGAACAGCATCGCGAAATCCGCAGCGACCGCGAACGCAGCCGACAGGCGGGTGAGGCGGCGCAAGCGACCTCGCAGATCGGCCGGGCCCGCGATGGACATCAGCCGCGCTCCGGTCAGTCCCAGCCACAGCGCGCGCGCTTTGCTGCTCGCCAGGAAGCCCACGTGCCCCCACAGCGCCGTATCGAACGCGCGCGACGCGGCCGCCGGATCAGGCTCGCGCGTGGCGGCGAGCTCTTTCAGCACCCAGGGATGGCAGCGGATCGCGCCCTGCCCGAAGATGATCATGCTGCGGGTGAGGATGTTGGCGCCCTCGACCGTGATGCCGATGGGAACCTGCTGGTAGCCCTGGCCGAGATAGTTGTTCGGGCCCAGGCAAATGCCCTTGCCCCCGTGCACGTCCATGGCGTCGTTGACGATCTGCCTGCCGCGCTCGGTGCAGTGGTACTTGACGATCGCCGACACCACCGAAGGCTTCTCGCCCAGATCGACGGCGCCCGCGGTCATGACGCGCGCGGCCTCGATCACGTAAGCGTTGCCGCCGATGCGGGCGAGCGCCTCTTCGACGCCCTCGAACTTGCCGATCGGGACGCGGAACTGCGTGCGGATGCGGCTGTAAGCGCCGGTCGCGCGCGCCGCCAGCTTGGCGCCGCCAGCCGCCGACGACGGCAGCGAAATGGAGCGGCCCGCGGCCAGGCACTCCATGAGCATGCGCCAGCCCTGACCGACGTACGCCTGCGCCGCCGACCACCCAGTCCATCGGGATGAATACATCCTTGCCCCAGTTCGGGCCGTTCATGAACGCCGCGTCGAGCGGCAGATGACGCCGGCCGATGTTCACCCCGGGATGGCGCGTCGGGATGAGCGCGACGGTGATGCCGATGTCCTTGCGCTCCCCGATCAGGCCGTCCGGGTCGTACAGGCGGAAGGCCAGGCCGAGCAGCGTAGCGACCGGGCCCAGCGTGATGTAGCGCTTCTCCCAGGTCACGCGCATGCCCAGCACACGCTTGCCGTCGTGCTCACCCCAGCACACGATCCCGTAGTCCGGAATCGAACCGGCGTCCGACCCCGCTTCGGGCCCGGTGAGCGCGAAGCACGGCATCTCCACGCCCTTGGCGAGCCGCGGGAGGTAGTAACGCTTCTGCTCCTCGGTACCATAGTGCAGCAGCAGTTCCGCCGGCCCCAGCGAGTTGGGCACCATCACGGACACGCACGCGGTCGGGCTGCGGCTGGCGAGCTTCATCACCACCGTAGAATGCGCCAGCGCGGAAAAACCCAGGCCGCCGTACTGCTTGGGAATGATCATCCCGAAAAAGCCCTGGTCCTTGATGAACTGCCAGGCCTCGGGCGGCAGGTCCTTGAGCTCGTGGGTGACCTTCCACTCGTCGACCATGCCGCACAGCGCTTCGACCGGTCCCTCCAGGAATGCGCGCTCCTCTGCGGTCAGCGTCGGCCGCGGCACGGCCAGCAGTTTGTTCCAGTCCGGGCGACCGCTGAACAAGTCGCCGTCCCACCACACGGTGCCCGCGTCCAGCGCCTCTTGTTCGGTCTGCGACACCTGCGGGAGCACGCGCCTGAACCAGCCCAGCAGTGGATCGCTGACCAGCATGCGGCGCAGCTCGGGGATCAGCAGCACCGCCGCCGTGGCGATGAACACGGTCCACAGCACGCCGCGCCATACCGCCGGCAGTCCCGCCAGCGAGGCACCGATCAGGAAGGCCGCACCAGCGGCGCCCCACACCCAACGCGACGCACGAAAGTACGCCAGCGCCCAGACCACGGCGATGAAGGCTGCGAACCAGAGCAGGAATGTCATAGGGATGCTCCCGAGAATCCGTCAGTGGGCGCGATTCGAGTTGCGTCGAGCACGGGTCCAGTCAGGCTGCTGCCGCCAGCTGCGAAGCGGCCGCCGGCGCCGCCTGCAGGCCGCCGGTCAGGAACGGCACGAGATGCCTGATCACCGCCTCGCCGTCATCCGCGCCCTCCACCTTGCACGTCGCAATGAGCTGCATCGTATCTTTGCCGGCAAACGCATACGCCATCGCACCGAACATGAAGTGCATGCGCCAGACGACCTCTGCCTCCGGGACTGCGGGCAGCGCGCGCAGCAGCGCCGCCTTGAACCGCACCACCACCTCGCGGTAGTGCTCCGGCAGGACGCCTTGCAATGCCTCCGTGCCCTCCGACAGCGCACGCCCCAGCAACCGCAGAAACCGCGCGCCGCCCTTGACCGGGTCCCGGCTCACCTGCAACACCGGACTGACGATCGCCTCGACGATGCGCTCGACGCTGAGCGGCTGCCCCTGGGCTTGCGCCTCGAGACGATCCAGACAGGCGATGCGAGCGGCATTCAGCGGGCCGAGATGGCGCTGGAACACTTCCTGGATCAGCGCCTCCTTCGAGCCGAAGTGGTAGTTGACCGCGGCGAGATTCACCTCGGCACGCGCGGTGATCATGCGCAGCGAAGTGTCCGCAAAGCCGTGCTCCATGAACAGAGCTTCGGCGGCACGCAGGATACGGTCCCTGGTCTCGACCGGGATTCGTGCAGGGATTCGTGTGGCAGGACGCATGTCAAACAGGCGATTCAAACGGCTGTTTGAATGATCCTCGGATGAGCCAGGGATGTCAACCTTTCCTGGAGGGACTAGGGGCTAGGGATAGGGATTAGGGATTAGGGACTACGTGCCAAGGCCCAAGGCTGTGGAACCGAAAGGCGCGGCTGTGCCGCGCAACCCTAGCCCCTAGTCCCTAGCCCCTAGATCCTAGCCCCTCAAAACTCAGCCTCCTCCAACGCGAGCACACTCGCCGACCCATGCACGATCGCGTGTTTGTAGGCCTGCGCGAGAGGCAGACAGTGCTCGGCGAAGAACCGTGCGCTGGCAAGCTTGCCTCGATAGAACGTGTTGTCTTCGGCCCCTGCGTCGAGCGCACGCTTGGCAATCAGCGCGGCGCGCCCCATCTGCCAGCCGCCGGCCACGGTTCCCCACAGTTTGAGATAGGGAACCGCGCCGGCTGTCGCAGCCTTGGCGTTGTGGGGGTAGGTTTCCAGCAACCAGTTGGTCGCTTCTGCGAGCGCGCCGATCCCGTCCGCGAGGGTTCGCCGCAGCACGCCGAGCGCGGGATGGCTGCCGGCTCCGGCCAGTTCGCGGTCGAAGGCGCGCATTTCCGCGATCACCGCGTTGGCCGTCATGCCCTTCTCGGCGGCCAGCTTGCGGCCGATCAGGTCGTTGGCCTGGATTCCGGTGGTCCCCTCGTAAATGGTGGCGATGCGCGCGTCGCGCAGGTGCTGCGCGGCCCCGGTCTCTTCGATGAAGCCCATGCCGCCATGCACCTGGACGCCGAGCGAGGCGATTTCGATGCCCTGCTCGGTGCACCATCCCTTCACCACGGGCGTGAGCAGGTCGATGGCGGCCTGGTGCTTCTGGCGCTCTGCGCGATCCGGATGGCGCAGGGAAATATCCAGCGAGCGTGCGGCCAGTCCGCTCAGGGCGCGCATCGCTTCCACCTGCGCCTTCATGCTCATCAGCATGCGGCGCACGTCCGGGTGATGGATGATGGTCACGCGCTCCCCGCCTCTCGCGCCAGTCTCGCGGCCTTGCACGCGCTCGCGCGCGTAGGCCAGCGCGCGCTGGTAGGCACGCTCGCCGAGGGCAATGCCCTCGATGCCGACTTCGAGCCGTGCGAAGTTCATCATCGTGAACATGTGCTCGAGGCCGCGGTTCTCGGCCCCGACCAGATAGCCGATCGCGCCCTCCTTGTCGCCGTACGCCATGACGCAGGTCGGGCTGGCGTGGATGCCGAGCTTGTGCTCGATCGACACGCACCTCACGTCGTTGCGCGGTCCCAGGCTGCCGTCGGCGTTGACCAGGAACTTGGGCACCAGGAACAGCGAGATCCCTTTGACGCCGTCGGGCGCGTCCGGCAGCCGCGCGAGCACCAGGTGCACGACGTTGTCGGTCCAGTCGTGCTCGCCGTAGGTGATGAAGATCTTGGTGCCGTGAATGCGATAGTGATCGCCTTCCGGTACGGCGCGAGCGCGCACCGCCGACAGGTCCGAGCCCGCCTGCGGCTCGGTGAGGTTCATGGTGCCCATCCACTCGCCGGAGACGAGCTTGGGCAGAAAGCGCTGCTTGAGGACGTCGGTGCTGTGGCGCTCGACCGCGTGCACGGCCCCGCTGGTCAGCATGGGGCCGAGGCAGAAGCTCATGTTCGCGCCGTTCCACACCTCCGACACGGCGTGGGCCAGCAGGAACGGCAGCCCCTGCCCGCCGAAGTGCGGATCGCAGCTCAACGCCGGCCATCCCGCCTCGCGGAACTGGCGGTACGCATCCTTGAAGCCCGGCGGCGTGGTGACCACCCCGTTGTCCAGCTTGCAGCCGTGCTGGTCGCCGGGCCCGTTGAGGGGACTCAGAACGCCGGTGGCGAACTTGCCGGCTTCTTCCAGGACCGCGTCGACCAGATCCGGGGCGACCTCCTCGCAGCCAGGCAGGCTGGACACGGCTTCGAGCCCGATCAATTCCTTGATCACGAACTTCATGTCGCGCAGCGGTGCGATGTACTCGGCCATTTGGATCTCTCCTGCTCGGGATCTAGGCGCCAGCTCCTGCCTAAAGCTTCGAAGTCAGCTCCGGCACCGCCTGGAACAGATCGGCCACCAGCCCGTAGTCGGCAATCTGGAAGATCGGCGCCTCCGCATCCTTGTTGATCGCCACGATGACCTTGCTGTCCTTCATGCCGGCCAGGTGCTGGATGGCGCCCGAGATGCCGACCGCGATGTACAGCTCCGGCGCGACGACCTTGCCGGTTTGCCCGACCTGGTAGTCGTTGGGGACGAACCCGGAGTCCACCGCCGCGCGCGACGCGCCCACTGCGGCGCCGAGCTTGTCGGCCAGCGCTTCGAGGATGTTGAAGTTCTCGCCGCTGCCCATGCCGCGGCCGCCCGAGACGATCACTCGTGCGGCGGTCAGCTCGGGGCGAGCGGATTTGGTCAGCTCCTGGCCGACCAGGCTGGACAGCCCGGGGTCGGCCACGGCGGCCACTGCCTCCACCGCCGCCGCTCCGCCATCGGCCCTGGCGGCGTCGAAACCGGTGGTGCGCACCGTCACCACCTTGATGCGATCGCTCGATTGCACGGTGGCGAGCGCATTGCCCGCATAGATCGGCCGCACGAAGGTATCCGGCGAGTCCACCTGGATGATGTCCGAAATCTGGGCGACATCCAGCAGCGCGGCCACTCGCGGCATGAAGTTCTTCCCGGTGGTCGTGGCCGCGGCAAGGATGTGCGAATACCCGTCCGCAACCGCAACCACCAGCGCCGCCAGGCTCTCCGCGAGCGGATGTGCGTACTGCGCGGAATTGGCTACACGCACCTTCTCCACGCCGGGGATCTTTGCCGCCGCCTGCGCCGCACCGCTGCAGCCGCTTCCGGCCACCAGGATGTGGACCGGGCCGCCGATCTTCTGCGCGGCGCTGACGGCGTTGAGCGTGGCCGGCTTGAGCGCCGCGTTGTCGTGTTCTGCTATGACCAGCACTGCCATCTTTGCTGCCCCCTTGTGACCGGCGCTTATGGAATCGCCTTGGCTTCGTTCCTGAGCTTGTCGACCAGCTCGTCGACGCTCTTGACCATTGCACCGCCCTTGCGCTTGGGCGGCTCCGCCACCTTGAGCGTCTTGAGGCGCGGCGTCACGTCTACGCCGAGCGCCTCGGGCTTGACCACGTCGAGCTGTTTCTTCTTCGCCTTCATGATGTTCGGCAGCGTGACGTAGCGCGGCTCGTTCAGGCGCAGGTCGGTCGTGACCACCGCGGGGAGCTTGATCGCGATCGTTTCGAGACCGCCGTCGACCTCGCGCGTGACCTCGGCGGCGCCCGCGCTGATCTTGACCTTGGAGGCGAACGTCGCCTGCGGCCACGCCAGCAGCGCCGCCAGCATCTGGCCGGTCTGGTTCGAGTCGTCGTCGATGGCCTGTTTGCCGAGGATCACCAGCTGAGGCGACTCGTTTTCCACGATCTTCTTCAGGATCTTGGCGACCGCCAGCGGCTGCACGTCGGCCGCGGTCTCGACCAGGATCGCGCGGTCAGCGCCGATCGCGAGCGCCGTACGCAGCGTCTCCTGGCACTGGGCCGGCCCGATCGACACCACCACGATCTCGGTGGCGACCCCGCCCTCCTTCAGGCGCACCGCCTCTTCGCAGGCGATCTCGTCGAAGGGGTTCATCGACATCTTGACGTTGGCGGTCTCCACGCCGGTGCCGTCGGACTTCACCCGCACCTTGACGTTGTAATCCACCACCCGCTTGACCGGCACGAGAATCTTCATCTGGCGCTTCGTCCTGGTTCGCTCGACAGGGACCGAATTCTACCGCACCGCCGTCCCCGGTCACGCACGCACGCTTACAGGTTCCTGGCCTGATCGCGCAGCACGTTCTTCTGGATCTTGCCGGTGGAGGTCTTCGGCAACGCACCGAACACCACGCTGCGCGGGCATTTGTAGTGCGCCAGGCGCTCGCGGCAGAACGCGATGATCTGCTCCTGCGTGACGGTGCCGGCGCCGGCCTTGAGCGTCACGAAGGCGCAGGGCGTCTCTCCCCACTTCTCGTCGGGCCGGGCGACGACAGCCGCCTCGAGCACGGCGGGGTGCGCGTAGAGCACGTCCTCCACCTCGATCGTCGAGATGTTTTCGCCGCCCGAGATGATGATGTCCTTGGAGCGGTCCTTGATCTTGACGTACCCGTCGGGGTAGACCACCGCCAGGTCGCCGGTGTGGTACCAGCCGCCCCGGAACGCCTCTTCGGTGGCCTGCGGGTTCTTCAGGTAGCCCTTCATGGTGATGTTGCCGCGAAAGAAGATCTCCCCCATGGTGGCGGCGTCGCGCGGCACGGGCTGCAGCGTGCTCGGGTCGGCGACCATCATGTCCTCCTGCAGCTCGTAGGGCACGCCCTGGCGGCCGTTGCGCTCGGCACGCTGCTCGACGCTCAGCGCCTCCCATTCCGGATGCTTGGCGCACACGGCGGCGGGCCCGTACACCTCGGTCAAGCCCGTAGACGTGGGTGAGGTCGAAGCCGATGCGCTCCATCCCCTCGATCACGGCCTGCGGCGGCGCCGCACCCGCGATCATGCCGTGCACCTTGTGATCGATGCCCTGGCGCAGGCTGTCCGGGGCGTTGATCAGCATGTTGTGCACCACCGGCGCGCCGCAGAAATGCGTCACGTGTTCGCTGCGGATCAGCTCGAGTACCGCCGCCGCGTCGACCCGGCGCAGGCACACGTTGGTGCCCGCCTGCAACGCCACCGTCCACGGAAAGCACCAGCCATTGCAGTGGAACATCGGCAGCGTCCACAGATAGACCGGGAAGTGCGGCATGCTCCAGGTGACCACGTTGCTGACGGCGTTCAAGTACGCCCCGCGATGGTGCAGCACTACGCCTTTGGGGTTGCCGGTCGTCCCGGAGGTGTAGTTCAGCGCGATCGCATCCCACTCGTCGTCCGGCCCGCTCCAGGCGAACTCGGGGTCACCGCCCGCCAGGAATGCTTCGTACGTCATTTCCCCCAGCAGCTCGCCGCCCGCTCCCAGCGGGTCGTCGATGTCGATCACCAGCGGTTTGCGTTCCATTCGCTGCAGCGCCTTGCTCACCAGCGGAGAGAACTCCCGGTCGGTGATCAACACCTTGGCCTCGCCATGCTCGAGCATGAAGGCGATAGCTGCCGCATCCAGACGGGTATTAAGTGCATTGAGCACCACGCCGATCATAGGAACAGCGAAGTGCGCCTCGAGGAGCGCCGGGATGTTGGGCGCCAGAACGGCGACGGTGTCCCCTCGCCGGACGCCGCGCACGGCCAGTGCCGAAGCGAGCCGGCGGCAACGCTCGTAGGTTTCGCGCCAGGTCTTGCGGTGGCCGCCATGCACGACTGCGAGGCGCTCCGGATGGACCAGGGCGGTACGGCGCAGGAACGACGTCGGCGAAAGTGGAGTGAAGTTGGCCGGATTCTTGTCCAGGCCCAGGTCGTAGGGATTGGCAGTGGTCACCGAGTTGCTCCTGCGTGCAGCGCGCATTCTCAATGCGTCGCATGCGGCGGACACGCGGGCGTTTTTTTTGCTTTGTGTGAAGCGATTGGCCCGCCGGGCCCCATGATACTCGATGAAACCATCCTCGGAGCAGCCCTCGGAGACCGCCCCGGACTGCCTCTAAGTTGCTGATCTACAATCCTTTTCCAACCGGCCGATGCAGAAGGTGGCGCCCCTGAACCCCGGTGTAGCGCAGGATCCGGCCGCAACGACCAGCCGGGTGCTCCCGTTCCCCACGTCCGGGGACCGGACCAACCGCACCTCGGTGTGCGCGGTGCTGTTCGTCGATATCGTCGAGTACTCGAAGAAACCCGTCTCCGAGCAGCTCCAGGTCAAGGAGCGCTTCAACACCCACATCGCGGAGGCGATCGCCGACGTCGCCCCGGACGAGCGCATCATCCTCGATACCGGCGACGGGGTGGCGATCAGCTTTCTGGGCGATCCGGAAGACGCGTTGTTCGTGGCGATCAACCTGGTGCAGCGGCTGGAAGCGGTGTCCGATGCCGAGCGCCCCGCCGTGCGGGCCGGTATCAACCTGGGGCCGGTGCGATTGGTTCGAGACATCAACAGCCAGCCGAACATCATCGGCGACGGCATCAACGTCGCCCAGCGCGTGATGAGCTTCGCGCAGCCAACGCGGGTGCTGGTTTCACGCTCGTACTACGACGTGGTCACGCGCATTTCCGAAGACTATGCGCGCATGTTCGCCTACCAGGGCTCGCGCACCGACAAGCACGTCCGCGAGCACGAGCTCTACGAGCTGGTCGCCCCCGGCGCGGAAGCGCACGAGATCGCGCGCCGGCGCAACCACGCCCGCAGGCCGGGAGAAGATACCCTCACCTCGGCGACGCAGCCGCATGCGCCGCTGCTGCGCGATCGCCGGCTGGCACTCGCGTTCATGGGCATCTCCGTACTCACCCTGGGCGCTGCAGCGTTCTACTACTTCACCGCCTCCGCGCCGGCGCCGCGCACTGCGGTCGCACCGGTAACCCGCCCCGCCGCGGTCGTTGCCGTGGCGCCCGAACCCGTACGCGCTGCCCCCGCGCCCGCGCCGAGCGAACCGGCAGCCGCACAGGTACCCACACCTACGGTTGAGCCCGTGGTGCCCGCGGCAACTCCCGCGCCCGCGGCGCGGCCGAAGCCTGCCCGCAAGCCCGCCGCACGGCGCGCGCCCGAGCCGCCGGTCAGCATGCCGCCCGCGCCCGTCGAAGAGCCGGCGCCCGCCCCTGCACCGCCCTGGTCCGCGCCGAGCCGGCCGCGGAGGCCAAGTCCGCAACGGTGGAGCCGTGGAAACCCACTGTCGCGCCTCCCGCGGCCCGCCTGCCCTCGCCGACGCCGCCGCGGCCGGACACGGCGGCCACGGCGCTGGTCCAGCTCGCGATCTCGCCCTGGGGCGAGGTCTATGTGGACGGCAGGTCCGTGGGCGTCAGCCCGCCGAAGGCCGAGATCTCGCTCAAACCCGGCAAGTATCGAATCGAGGTCCGCAACGGAGAATTCAAGCCTTACCAGGAAGACGTGGAGCTCGGCTCGCACCAAACCATTAGAATCAAACACAAGTTCACTCAACAAAGGTAGAGACCTGTGATCGGGCGCGAGATCGGCTGCGCGTTGGCGCTGGCGTTGGCGCTGGCGCTGACGGCATGCCAGAGCACGGTAGTGCAGGAGTTCCCTCTCACCAAATTCAAGGCAGAGTCGATGCTCGATCAAGGCATCCGCCAGTATGACAATGGCGACTACCGCATCGCCGCCCGCACCATCCAGGGCGCGCTCGACGAGGGTCTGACCACGCGCTCGCAGGCGCGCGCACACAAGTACCTGGCATTCATGGACTGCGTTGCCGGACAGCAGACGCAGTGCCGCGACCAGTTTCGCAAGGCGCTGGAGATCGACCCGAGCATGGAGCTGCGGCCGGAGGAGAGCGGACATCCGATCTGGGGTCCGGTGTTCAAGAGCGTGAAAGCCAGCATGCCCAAACAGTGATGCGCGCGGTGAGCACCCAGGCAATCACTCAGCAATTCGGCCGCTACGAGCTTCTGTCGGAGCTCGGCCAGGGGGCGATGGGCGTCGTCTACAAGGCGCGCGACCCGGTGCTCGACCGCGAGGTGGCGATCAAGACCATCAACCTCACCCTGCCCAAGGACGAGCTGTCGGAGTACGAGGCGCGCTTCTACCAGGAGGCGCGCGCGGCCGGCGGGCTGAACCATCCGAACATCGTCACCATCTACGACATCGGCAAGACCGAGCGCGTCGCCTACATGGCGATGGAATTTCTCGAGGGACAGGAGCTGCGCTCGGTGCTCGCCGCGCGCGAGCCGCTGCCGGTCGAGCTGGCGCTGGACATCGCCGCCCAGGTCGCCGACGGGCTCGCCTACGCGCACGACCGCCACATCGTGCACCGGGACATCAAGCCGGCCAACATCATGGTCGTGCGCAACGGCCTGGTGAAGATCACCGACTTCGGCATCGCGCGCATGCGCACCAACGAAGTCAAGACCATGACCGGCATGATCCTGGGCTCGCCCAAGTACATGTCACCCGAGCAGGTCGCGGGCAAGCGTGCCGATCACCGCTCGGACCTGTTTTCGCTGGGCGTCGTGCTCTACGAGATGCTGACCGGCGAGGCGCCGTTCCAGGCCGACAGCATCCACGGCATCATGTATCAGATCATGCAGTTCACGCCCTCCGCCGCCGAGCATGCGCAATCCCCTGCTGCCCGACGTGGTGGACCTGATCGTGGCCAAAGCGCTCAGCAAAAGCGTGGAAGAGCGCTACGAGGACGCCGACGATCTCGCGCGCGATCTGCGCGAATGTCGCAACACCTTGCTCGGGCTCGGCTCGGGACCGGTGCACAGGGCCGACGGCAGCCGCGGTCAGCCGCCGGCGCCCAGCGCGACGCGGCGCAACGACAGGCTGGCGACGGTGAAAGCCGCCCCCGCCGATCCCGCCCCCGAGCAGGAAGGCCAAGGGCTTGACGCTGTCGAAGGCGTTCGACTCGCACGAGGCGACGATGAAACTCGCCGCCCTCACCGCTGCCGAGCGCGAACCGTACAAAGCGACGCCCACGCCCAAGCCGGCACCGCCACAAAAGCCGGCACCCGCACACAAGGCAGTACCCGCGCACAAGCCAGCACCGGCACAAGCCGCCGTCTGCAACCGCTCAAACCGCACCCGCCTCGGCCGACACTCGGCGCGATCCCAAGCGCGCAGCCGCCCCGCGTCCGCAGGCGCGGCCATCGGCACCTTCCTACACCTATCTCTGGGTGGCCGCCGCCGTGGGGTTCGCAATTGCCGCGGCGCTGGTCGTGATTGCGCTGATCCAGCAGTAGGGCTCGGGACTCAGGGTCAGCAGTTGCAGCGTCGCTCAAGCACGAGCTGCGCTCAACTACTCGTCCCTAGTCCCAGTCGCCCAATCGCCTCCTCCACCCGATCCACACCGATCGCCTCGATGCCGTCGATGGGCGTCTTGGGCAGGTTGGCGCGCGGGATGAGGGCACGGGTGAAGCCCAGCTTCGCCGCCTCGCGCAGGCGCTCCTGACCGCGCTGCACGGCGCGCACTTCTCCCGCCAACCCGATCTCGCCGAACACCACCAGCTTGGGCGGCAGCGGCCGGTTGCGCAGCGACGAGACGATGGCGAGCAGGATGGCGAGGTCGGCGGCCGGCTCGTCGATCTTCACCCCGCCCACCGCGTTGACGAACACGTCCTGATCGAAGGCGGCCACGCCCGCATGACGGTGCAGTACCGCCAGCAGCAGCGCGAGCCGGTTCTGCTCCAGGCCGACGCTCAAGCGCCGCGGATTGGGCGCATGCGACTCGTCGACCAGCGCCTGGATCTCGACCAGCAGCGGGCGCGTGCCTTCCTGGGTCACCAGCACGCACGAGCCGGCCACCTGCACGTTGTGGTGGGACAGGAACAGCGCGGACGGGTTGCTGACGCCGCGCAGTCCGCGATCGCTCATGGCGAACACGCCCAGCTCGTTGACCGCACCGAAGCGGTTCTTGATCGCGCGCACCAGGCGGAAGCTGGAGTGCGTGTCGCCCTCGAAGTACAGCACGCTGTCCACCATGTGCTCCAGCACGCGCGGCCCGGCGATCGCGCCTTCCTTGGTGACGTGCCCCACCAGCAGCAGCGCCGTGCCGGCGGTCTTGGCGAAGCGCGTGAGCTGCGCCGCGCACTCGCGCACCTGCGCCACGCTGCCAGGGGCGGACTGCAGCGTTTCCGAGTAGATCGTCTGGATCGAATCGATCACCGCGACCGCAGGCTGTTCCTGCGCCAGCACGGCGAGGATCTTCTCGAGCTGGATCTCGGCCAGCGCCTTCAGACCGCTGCTCCGGCAGACCGAGCCGGCGCGCGCGCAGCGCCACCTGCTGGACCGACTCCTCGCCGCTCACGTACAGCACGCCGCAGCTCTCCGACAGCCGGGCAAGCGCCTGCAGCAGCAGGGTCGACTTGCCGATCCCGGGGTCGCCGCCCAGCAGCGCCACTGCGCCCTGCACCAGCCCGCCGCCGAGCACGCGGTCGAGCTCGGCGATGCCGGTCTGCCGCCTCGGCTCCTCGGCCGCCTGTACGTCGCCCAGCACCTGGACCGCGCTGCCCTGCGCCAGGCCCTGGTAGCGCGCGCCCGTGCGCTCCGCCACGCTCTCCACCAGCGTGTTCCAGGCGCTGCAATGCGGGCACTGGCCCTGCCACTTCAGGGTCTGGCCGCCGCACTCCGTGCAGCTGTAGATTGTTTTGGGCTTCGCCATCTACCTGCTGAATCAGACGCAGAGGCGAGTCCGTTCGCATGACTCGTTCGAGCGGCATCTCGACGACTGCGGACAGGCACGCGCGGCGCCAACGCGCACAGCAGCTCATAGCTGATGGTGCCTGCCGCCGCGGCGACTTCTTCGACGGGCAGCCCCTCGCCCCACAGCACGACCGCGCTGCCGATACCGGCGCCGGGCAGATCGGTCAGATCCACGCACAGCATGTCCATCGAGACACGCCCGAGCGTCCGGGTGCGGCGCCCGTCCACCAGCACAGGCGTGCCGGTGGCCGCGTGGCGCGGGTAGCCGTCGGCGTAGCCGCACGCCACTACGCCGATGCGCATCGGGCCTTCGGCGCGAAACGTGGCGCCGTAGCCGACGGCTTCGCCGGCCGCCAGCGTGTGTGTGGCGATCAGCCGGCTCTCCAGCGTCATCGCGGGCTCGAGCCCGAGTGCCGCCGCGCTCTCGTCGGCAAACGGAGATGCACCGTACAGCATGATGCCGACGCGCACCCAGTCGCGGGCGGCGTGCGGATACCGCAGCAACGCCGCGGAGTTGGCGAGCGACACCGGCAAATCCAGGCCCGCCGTGGCGGCCTCGAAGCGTTCGAGCTGCCATGCGATTCCGCGCTCGTCGTCGGCGCAAGCGAAATGCGTCATCAGCGTGATCTCGCCGACGTTGCGCGACGCCTGCAGCCGCGCAAGCGCCGGCCGCAGCTCCGCAGCGGTCAAGCCGAGGCGGTTCATCCCCGTGTTGAGCTTGAGGAACACGTCCAGCTGGCGTGCTGAGCGGCAGCGCCTCGAGCATGCGCACCTGCTCCGCGCAGTGCACCACCCCGGCCAGGCGATGCTGCGCCATGAGGGGCAGCTCGGGCAAGTCGAAGAATCCCTCCAGCAGGAGAATGCGCCGGCCATAGCCCTCCGTGCGCAGGCGCAGCGCGGCGTCGAGATCGAGCACGGCGAAGCCGTCGGCGTCAGGCAACGCCCTGGCCACGCGCATGAGCCCGTGCCCATACGCGTTGGCCTTGATCACCGCCAGCATGCGCGCGGCAGGCGCGTGCCGCCGCGCGACGGCGAGGTTGTTTCGCAGCGCGGCCGCGCGGATGCGTGCCTGGATCGGGCGGGTCATGCGGGACCTGGAATGCCTCTGAATGCAGAACCTGTTGCCCGATGCGGACACGCGGCCACAGCCGCGTCAGCCGCTGGTCTGGGGCATGGCACGGACCACAACCGAGGCCCGCTCCGAGCAGCGCTAGTTTACTGTGTCCGCAGCGCGCCGCTTCGGTGCAGCAATTGTTTCGTGGTATAAAGGCGCGGCTTTGGCTCGCATAACGCCGCGACCGCAGGAGGCGCTCGACCCGGGCCACGCGACCTGTCGACCCATTCCATGACCCGCGGCTTCTATACCATCCTGGCGGCGCAGTTCTTCTCCGCGCTCGCCGACAACGCCCTGCTGTTTGCCGCAATTGCACTCCTGGCCCAGATCAAGGCGCCGGAGTGGCAGACCCCGGTCCTGCAGCAATTCTTCGTCTTCGCGTACATCGTGCTGGCGCCGTTCGTCGGCCCGTTTGCCGATTCGCTTCCCAAAGGCCGCGTGATGTTCATCAGCAACGCGGTCAAGTTCACCGGCTGCCTGGCGATGCTCCTGGGCCTGCATCCGTTGTACGCCTATGGGATCGTCGGCATCGGGGCGGCCATGTATTCGCCCGCCAAGTACGGCATCCTCACCGAGTACCTGCCTCCCCACCAGCTGGTCAAGGCGAACGGCTGGATGGAAGGCCTGACGGTGGGCGCCATCATCCTCGGCGCGATCCTGGGCGGGATGATGGTCGGGCCGCACCTGGCACCCTGGGTATTCAATCATGTCGGCATCCCCAGCTATGCGAGCTGGGTCGACACGGCCGCCGAGATTGCGATGGTTCTGATCCTGGTCCTCTACGTCATCGCCGCCGCGGTCAACCTCTACATTCCGCGCGTGGCGATCGACCACAAGCTGCCGAGGAAGACGCCGCTGTATATCCTGCACGACTTCTGGCACTCCTTCCGCCTGCTCTGGCGCGATCCGCTCGGCCAGGTCTCGCTCGCCGTCACCACGCTGTTCTGGGGCGCGGGCGTCACGCTGCGCCTCATCGTGCTGACCTGGGCCGAAGTCGCGCTGAAGTTCGATCTCGAGAAGGCCACCCAGCTCACCGCGGTCACCGCGGTGGGCATCGGCATCGGTTCAGTGCTGGCCGCCCGCTTCGTGTCACTGCAACGGGCGGTCAAGGTGCTGCCCGTGGGGATCATGATGGGCGTTGCGGTGATGAGCATGATGTTCATCACCAGCTGGCAGGGCGCCATCGCTCATGCTCATGCTGATCGGCGCGATGGGTGGCTTCTTCGTCGTCCCGATGAACGCCCTGCTGCAGCACCGCGGTCACCTGCTGATGGGCGCCGGTCACTCGATCGCGGTGCAGAACTTCAACGAGAACATCAGCATCCTGGTCTTGCTGGGCGTGTACGCCCTGATGCTGCGGACCGGTTTGGCGATCAACGCCATCATCGTCTTGTTCGGCCTGCTGGTCGCCGGCACCATGTACCTGCTGTGGCGGATCCACGGGCACGATCAGGATGACGGGAAGATATAGTGCGAGTGCTGAGTACTGATTGCTGAGCGCGAGGGAACGGAGTCCACTCCGTACTCAGCACCCAGCACTCAGTACTTTCTTTTCGCTCTCGCGCGCTGGAACAGCCAGAAGAGGATCCCCACGGCCGCAACTGCGGCCAGCGCGAGCCCTTCGTAACGCCTGATGTTGCCGAGCACCAGCTCGACCGCCTGGCCGAACAGATAGCCGGCCCCCCCGATCAGCGCAGCCCAGAGAATCGCCCCGATCAGGTTGAACGCAGCGAAGCGCAGTGGCGGCACGTCGCTCATGCCGATGAGCACCGGACCGGCTACGCGCAGCCCGTACATGAAGCGGATGCCGACGATGATCCAGCTGTGATGCCGCTCGAGCAGGGTGTTGACCTTGCGCGCATGCCGCTGCAGCTTCGGCCAGCGTGCGATCACCGCGTTGCCGCGCAGGCGGCCCAACCAGTAGAACGCCTGATCGCCGGCGAATCCGCCGGCGGCCGCCACGGCGACGACCAGCCCGATGTTCAGATAGCCGCTGTGCGCTGCGAACCCCGCGATCAGCAGGATCGTCTCGCCCTCGAGCACAGTACCGACCAAAACGGCGAGATAGCCGTACTGCTGGAGGAATTCAGCTACGAGCGAGTGCTCCACGCGCCGTCGCGAGTCAAAGAACGGCCGGCCGGTCGGGCAACTCGTTCGCTGACGGCCCCTGCTCTGGATAGTGATAGCGCAGATGAGCGCTGACGGCGCGGATGCCGTCCAGCACGCCACCCTCGAAGTCGCCGCGCCGGAAGGCCACCTCCATCGCCTGGCAGATCTGCTCCCAGCCTTCGGGCCCCACGCGCGCGTGTACACCGCGGTCGGCGACGATCTCCACATCGCGGTCGGCGAGCAGCAGGTAGATGAGCACGCCGTTGTTGTGCGCGGTGTCCCACACCCGCAACATCGAGAACACGTCCATGGCGCGTTCCCGCGCTGACATCCCGCGCAACAGCTCGGGCAGATCCAGCGCATGCTCGACTGCGAAGCGAATCTGGCCGGCGTGCGTGGCTTCGCACTCGCGGATGGTCTGCTCGATCTTGTCCAGCAAGGCAGGCGGAAACTTCCGTCGCGTGGCCCAGACGGTGGTGAACAAATGCGTCAGTATCCGTCCGGATCGCATCGGCTACCACCGGCCCGAAGCACCACCGCCGCCGCCCATCCCGCCCCCGCCGCCACCGAAGCCACCGCCCCCCCCGAAACCGCCGCCCCCCCAGCCTCCGCTGCTCCAGCCGCCAGGGCTCGCGCGGCACGCCTCCGCGCGCGCCTGCCAACAGCGTCAGCACGAACCCGATGATGCCGCCAGCCACCGCACCCAGCAGCGATGCCGCCATGAACCAGACGATGCGCCCCCGCCAGCGCACCGATCACGCCGGCCGCGGGCAAACGCCCCAGCATCGCACGCAGCACCCCACCCACGACAAAGATGAGCACGAAACCGATGGCGAGCAACGCTTGCAGACTCACCCCGCGCTCCTGCTGCGGCTGTCCGTGCCACTGCGACGGCGGCGGCAGCGGCTCTCCGTCGATGAGCTTGATCATCGCGTCGACGCCGGCGTCGATCCCGCCGCCGAAGTCGCCGGAGCGAAACCGCGGGACGATGATGTCTGACACGATCCGCTTCGCCACTGCATCGGGAATCACCCCTTCGAGACCGTAGCGCGTGTCGATGCGCAGCGCACGGTCGTCCTTGGCAACCAGCAGCAGCACGCCGTCATCCACGCCCTTGCGGCCAGGCTTCCAGGCGTCCGCCACCTTGATCGCGTACTCCTCGATGGTTTCAGGCTGCGTGCTGGGAACGATCAGGACGAAGATCTGGCTGCCCTTGCGCTGCTCGAAAGCCGCGAGCTTGGCCTCCAGCGCCGACACCTGCGCAGACGTGAGGGTGCCGGTCAGGTCGGTGACGCGCTGCCGCAGCGGCGGAACGGGAACGTCCGCGAGCGCCGCGATGGCGGCCAGCAACGCCAGCGCAAGCAGCACGCGGGCGAACACCGCGTGCCAGCCTGTTCGCCGATCCACGAGCGCCGCCGCAGAGAAGATCGCGACCTCGCTACTGCTTCGGCTTCGGCGTACTGAAATCCACCGTCGGCGGCTTGGCGATGGCGGCCTCGTTCTCCACGGTGAAGTTGGGCTTCTCTTTGTAGCCGAACATCATCGCCGTGAGATTCACCGGGAACTGCCGGACCGTGGTGTTGTACGCCTGCACGGAGTCGATGTAGCGCTTGCGCGCCACCGTGATGCGATTCTCGGTGCCCTCCAGCTGGGCCTGGAGGTCGCGAAAGTTCTGGTCCGACTTCAAATTCGGGTAGTTCTCCGCTACCACCAGCAGCCGCGAGAGGGCCGAGGTCATCTCGCTCTGCGCCGCCTGGAACTTCTGGAACGCCGCCGGGTCGTTGATCAACTCCGGCGTGGCCTGGATGCTGCCGACGCGCGCGCGGGCGTTGGTGACGCTCTCGAGCACCTCCTTCTCCTGCTGAGCGTAACCCTTGACCGTGTTCACCAGGTTGGGAATCAGATCGGCGCGGCGCTGATACTGGTTCACCACCTCACTCCAGGCCGCCTTGATCTGTTCGTCCTCGGTCTGAATGCGGTTGTAGCCGCATCCACCCAGTCCCAGCGTGGTCACCAGCAGAACAACGCCTACGAGTAGTCTGGTCATGCTCGGTCTCCTTCGCAAAACCGCTGTCGCGGGGCCATCAGATTTGGGCGCTCTGCCTCGCTTTCAACGCCCGCATGGTATCAACCGCCAGGCACAGATCTTCCCAGGACTTGGCCTTGTCCGGCAGGTTGCGCAGCAAATAGGCAGGGTGATAGGTGACCAGCACCGGCGTGCCGCGAAACTCGTGCAGCCGGCCACGCAGGCTGCCCAGGGAGGCTTCCGTACGCAGCAGGTTCGATGCAGCCGTCTTGCCCAGGGCGACGATCAGCCGGGGCCGGATCAGCTCGATCTGGCGCAGCAGGAACGGCTCGCACTGCGCCGCCTCCTGCGGCTCGGGGACGCGGTTGCCGGGCGGGCGGCACTTCAAGATGTTGGCGATGTAGACGTCCTGCCCGCGCTTGAGCCCGATCGAGGCCAGCATGTTGTCCAGCAGCCTGCCCGCCTGCCCGACGAACGGCTCGCCGCGCGCGTCTTCCTCGGCGCCGGGCCCCTCGCCGACGAACAGCCAGTCGGCGTTCTCATCACCGACGCCGAACACGGCCTGCTTGCGCGTGGCATGCAAGGGACAAGCCGTGCAGCCGTGCACCGCGTCCTTCAGCGCCGGCCACTCCATGCGCGCCACGCGTGCGGCGCGCTCGTCGGTCGGGGGTGAAGGGTGCGGCGTGACGGAAGAGGCGCGGGGCGTGACGCGCGAGGGGGGACTCGCAAGGTTGGACACGATCGTCTCGCCGCGAGTGGCAGCGGGAGCCGCGAGCTCGACGTGCGCCGCCTCGTCCGCAGGCTCGGCCGCTTGCCCGCGCGGCACCCATAGCGGCATCAGCCCCAGCTCGCGCAGAATCAAGTCGCGTCGATTCACGTCATGGTTCCGCTGTCGTCAAGCGCGGTTTCGACCGACGTCGGCCTTCGCCGCCAATGGAGCGCATCGCCAATCGCGCAGCTTTCGCACGCATTGCAGATGCTGGTCGCGATCACAGGTCCATCCCCATCAGAATCGCATCCTCGCGGCCCTCGTCGGCCGGGTAGTACCCGCGCCGGACCGCGAGCTGGCGGAAGCCGTTGTCGGCGTACAGCGCGCGCGCAGCCAGGTTCGACGGACGCACTTCCAGGAACATGCGCTGGGCCTCGTACCCCCGCGCCAGGTCGATGAAGTGATGCAGCAGGCGCCGGCCGAACCCGCGCCGCTGCCACTCCCTCGCCACGCTCACGTTGAGCAGGTGCGCCTCCTGCACGCCGACCATCAGCACGCCGTAGCCGACGAGGTACCGCTCGCATTCCATCACCCAGCAGCTATAGCCTGCCTGCAGCGAGTCGCGGAAGTTGCCCAGTGTCCAGGGATGCGCGTAGATGTCCTGCTCGATCGCCAGCACCGGCTGCACATCGGCCCGGCGCATCGGCCGCATCGACGGGAGATCCTTGAGAACTGCGCTCATGCGACAGCGTCAGCTCGCCTGCGCCTTGCGGGCGGCACGTTCGCGCACGGTGAGGGCTACCTTGTCGCGGATGTACAGCGGCGCGGCCAGGGCGGGGTCGATTCCATCGCCGCGCTCGAGGGCCCGCACCCCGATCGCCGCCACCTCTCGCGCGTGCGGGAACAGATCTGCGCGAATGCGCGACAGCTGACCGGCATAGCGCTCAGCGAGCGCGTCGCCATGCGCCGCGAATCCGCTGCCGCAGCCAACCCACTCACCCACCAGCACCGGAGCCTCCAGGGGATGGCACAACAGCCCTTCGCTCACAGTGCGCCACCCGCCATCACCGCGCTCGAATGCACCCATGTAAACCTCGCCCATGCGCGCATCCAGCGCGCTCACCACCCGCGCTGCGTCGCACGCTTCCGCCAGACATTCAAGCGTGCCCACCGCTGCAACTGGAAGCCCGGCTGCCAGGGCCAGCCCCTGCGCGACGCCGCAGGCGATGCGCAGTCCGGTGAAGGATCCCGGCCCCGCCCCGAAGGCGATGCCGTCGAGCTGCCGGACCGTCAGGCCGGCCTCCTGCAGCAGCGCATCGATCATCGGCAGGATCAACTGCGAGTGGCGCTGCCCGGCATGCTCTTCGCGCGCACGCACGTGGCCGTCGAGCCAGAGCGCGGCGGTGCACCATTCCGAGGAACTATCGAGCGCTAGGAGTTTCAAAGCTTGCGGCCGAACGCTGGCAGCCTGTCGACAAGTGCATTCTCGGCATCCTACCGAGCCGTTGGATCCAGTGTCTGGCGTGCAATCATGGCTGGACGCGTGTGCGCTTCGCGAGAGCCGAGGGGCGCTCCCGAAGCCATTTCGTCAACAGCCTGCCAGAGTGGCCAAGCGATGCGGCCATTGTATCTCGGAAGGCCGGCCGGCACCGCGGCAGCTATAATCGGCCGTGTCAGCCGCAGCCTCGCATCGCCCGTTAACAACGTCTGCGCGCCCCGCGCGCGACGAAACTCCAAACCACTGACCGGGAGGAAGTCATGCCTTGCCACCTGCGCCGTCTTGGCGCGCCCACCCTCGTGTTCGCCGCTGCTCTGCTTGCAGCCGTTTCGGCTCAGGCCCAACAGCCGTTGCGCGTCGGGGTGATCACTTTTCTGTCGGGGCCCGCTGCCGGGCCCTTCGGCGTGCCCGCCAAGAACGCCTCCGACCTGGTCGCGGAGGTCCTCAACAAGGGCGGCGTGGTGCCCGGCTATGAGAAGAAGGGCTTCGGCGGGCGTCCCATCGAGCTCGTTTACGTCGACGAAGCCGGCGGCCCCACCAAGGTCGTCACCGAGTACCGCAACCTGGTCGAGCGCCAGAACGTCGACCTGATCATCGGCGTGATCTCCTCCGGCGACTGCCTGGCGGTCGCGCCGGTGGCGGAGGAGCTGAAGAAGTTCACCGTGCTGTTCGACTGCGCCACCTACCGGATCTTCGAGGAGGCGAGCTACAAGTACGTGTTCCGCACCACCACCATGGCTACCCAGGAAAACGTGGCGGCCGTGCGCTATGTCGCGGAGAACTTCCCCAACCTGAAGAGCTACTCCGGCATCAATCCCAACTACGCCTGGGGCCAGGACGCCTGGTCCGACTTCACCGAGTCCATGAAAGTCCTCAAGCCACAGGCGCAGATCACCACCAACGTGACGCCCAAGCTGGGCGCGGGACAGTACGGAACCGAGATCTCGGCGCTGCTCGGCAGCGGTGCGGAGATCACCCAGAACTCGCTGTGGGGTGGCGACCTCGAGGCCTACATCATGCAGGCCGCGCCGCGCGCGCTCCTCAGCAAAGCACCCAATGTCATGCTCACGGGCGAAACCGTGCTGGAACGCCTGGGCGACCAGCTGCCGGATGGGACGATCATCGGTGCGCGCGGCCCCAACGGCCCCTTCGCACCGCCCACCGCGCTCAACAAGTGGTTCGCCAAGGCGTACCGGGACAAGTTCGGCATCAGCTCCGTCTACGCCTCTTACCACATGGCGACGGCATTCTTCGGGGTCAAGGCCGCCTATGAGAAGGCGCAGGCCGCCAACAAGGGCAAGGATCCCAGCGTCGACGAGGTCATCGCGGCGTTCGAGTACCTCAAGTTCGAATCGCCGTCCGGCACCGTCGACATGGCGCTGGGCAAGGGCCACCAGGCCGTGCAGCACGTACCTTACGGCACCGTGAAGAAGGTGGACGGCAAGGTGACGCTCATCAACATCAAGTACTTCCCGCCCGACCAGATCAGCCCGCCCGACGGGGTCAAGAGCCTCGACTGGATTCGCTCGGGGTTCAAGCTCAAGTGAGGGCCAGGGGCTAGGAGCCAGGTCCGGCGGACCGAACATCTAAAGGGGGAGAGCATGAACCAAAAGGCTACGCACGGAGGGCGCCGAGACGCCCTGAAGAAGACTGCAGCGCTCGCTGCGGCACCGCTGGTATTTCCGGCGATCCTGCGGGCTCAGAACGAAGTCATACGTCTCGGGCATCTCACGCCGCGCACCGGCTTTCTCGGCCAGGTCGGCGAGTACGGCTTTCGCGGCGCATCGCTTGCAGTGGAGGAGGCCAATGCCGCCGGCGGCGTGCTGGGCCGGCAGATCGAGCTGATCGCCGAGGACAGCGTCAACCCCGCCACTGCCGTCACCAAGGCGCAGAAACTCATCGAGCGCGACCGCGTCATCTGCCTGATCGGCGAGGTGAGCTCGGCCTCCGCGCTCGCCATCGCCCAGCAGGCGCTGCGCTATAAGACCCCGTTTTTCAACACCGGGGCCAACTCCGACGCCTTGCGCGGAGCCAACTGCAATCGCTACATGTTCCACGTCGAAGGCTCCAACACCATGTACACCAAGACCATCGGGACATGGCAGAAGGAGCACGACCTCATCAAGGGTGCGCGCTGGTATTTCCTCACGGCGGACTATGCGTTCGGGCAGGATCTCTACCGCGTGTCCTCCAAGTTCCTGCAGGAGAACGGCGGTGTGGTCCTCACCAACGACATGGTCCCCACCAACACCGCGGACTACAGCGCCTACATTCTCAAGATCCGCTCGCTCAAGCCGGACTTCGTCTATCTCAACCTGGCGGGCGTGGACCAGACCACGTTCCTCAAGCAGTACAAGGAATACAACCTGCCTTTCCCGCTGGCCGGCGGCGTCATGGACACCATCCCGTTCTGGGCGGCAGGCCTGGAGAATCTCTCCGGGCACTGGCAGACCCTCTGGTACCACGGGCTGACGGTTCCGGCTTCGCAGGCGTTCACCGCCAAGTTCCAGCAGAAGTTCGGCACTCCGCCAGACAATCAGGCGTGGGGCGACTATGTCGGCGTGCGCATCGTGCTGCAAACCATCGCCGCGACTAAATCCACCGACGCTCAACCAATCATCCAGCACCTGGAGGGCGGCGCGAGCTTCGACATCCTCAAGGAGCGCAAGGGCAGTTTCCGCAACTGGGACCACCAGCTTCTGCAGGAGATGTACGTAGTCAAGGTGAAAGAGAAAGCCCAGTCCAAGGACAAGTGGGATATCTTCGAGATCGTGCGCCCCGTACCCGGTCCGAAGGGCTCGCTGGAGATGATTCAGCCGACGGAGGCGGAGAATCCGTGCAAGATGAGGGGCTAGGACGCCTAGGTCATGCTAGGGCTAGCGTAGGGGCGAGGGGCGAGGCTAGCGAGATTAAACATCCCCGCGCAGCGGGGATCCAGAACTGCCGCTTCACCGATCCAGCCCGCAATCCGCAGACTTCCGCGGGATTCACTTTGCGTGGAGGAGCGCGCTGCTATGTCGATGCCACGCGGCTCGGCAGCCTCGCGCCTGCCGGCTCACGCCTCCCGCCCTGCCGTCTCGCCTCGCCCCTAGTTCCTAGTGCCCTCCTAATCGTCCCTGAGCTCATCCTCGAACAGATCATCAACGGCCTGCTGGTCGGCACGCTGTACATCGTGCTGTCGCTCGGGCTGTCGCTGATCTTCAGCCTCGGTGGCGTGGTGAACCTGGCGCACGGTGCGTTCTACGCGGTCGGCGCGTACCTCGCCTACGAGGTAGAGAGGCGGCTGGGGTTCTTCGGCGCCGTGGTGATCTCGCCGGTCCTGGTCGCCTGCATCGGCATCGCGATCGAGCGCCTGTTCCTGAGCCGCCTGTACAGCAAGGATCCTGCGCTGGGGCTGCTGTTTACGTTCGGGCTGGCGCTGGCGGCGGAGCAGGCGTTGCGGATGATCTGGGGCACCACCGGCTTGCCCTTCTCGATCCCGCCGCAGCTGCGCGGCCAGCTCATCCTCGGCGATTTCATCTACTCGTACTATCGGCTGACCATCCTGGCTGTCGCGGTGCTGGCGGTGAGCGGATGCTGGCTGTTGCTGAACCGAACCGCGTTCGGCCTGGTGGTGCGAGCCGGCGTGCGCGATCCCGACATGGTGCGCGCGCTGGGAATCAGCCTGAAGCCGGCGCTGGCCGCCATCTTCGCGCTGGGCGTGGGGCTCGCGGCGCTTGCCGGGGTCATGTCCGCCCCGCTCGCCGGCGTGCAGCCGGCGATGGGCGCCGAGATCCTGACGGCGACGTTCGTCGTGGTGGTGATCGGCGGGCTGGGATCGTTCTGGGGTGTCGTCGTCGCCGGCCTGCTGGTTGGCGTCGTGCGCGGCATCACCGTCTACTTCTACCCGCCAGCGGCGGAGGCGTCCATGTACCTGCTCATGGTCCTGGTGCTGTTGCTGCGCCCGCGCGGCCTGATGGGTGAGCGCTTCGAGCGCTTCGAGTAACCCATGAGCGAGCGAGCCAGCCATCGCCCTGACCGGCGACAGAGCGAAGAGATCGCACGGAGCTGGACCGCCGATCTGGTGGGCCGCTTCCGATCGGCGGAGGGCGCGGCGCAGCGCGAGCAGGTACTGCGCGAGCTTGACCGTCCCCTTCTGCTGGACGAGGACAGCGCGCTGGAGCTGTATCGGCTGCAGCCGGATCTCGCTTCGGTCTTCATCCGGCGGCACGCGCCGCGCGGCCGGCGCGCCGAGGACGCCCGGCTGCCCTGGGCGCGCCTCATGCGCGAGGCGCTGGGACGCAACGACAACGAGCTGCATTTCGCGCTGTACCGCGCGCAGGTCCCGTCCGACCAGTGGGCACGAGACACCCTCGAGCTCGCGCGCCGCGTAGCCAGCCCCGAGCGGCTGTGCGAGGAGCTGAACCTGCGCCATCCGCAGCGCTGGCGCGCGGACATCGGGCCGCATCTGCATGCGCTCGCCCAGCTGCGCGGCGAGCACATGCTGGCGTACCTGGAAGCGCATGCTACCGAGGTGTGGAGCGCCCGCCGGCGCGCCGGTCGCGCGGAGATGGCGGAGCTGGCACGCCGGCGCGGCTGGTGGGAGCTGTGGGCCCGTCTGACCGTCCTGTGCACGTCGGCCGCCGAATACGACGCCGAGGTGATGGCACTGGTGCAGGACCAGACCTCGCCGGAGGCGCAGGTGCGCCAGCAGCTGTTGCAACTCGCCGGCGCGCCCGCCGCCACGGGGGAAGCGGGCGGCACCGACAGGCCGCTCAAGGACGCCACTCTGCTGGCGCTCTACCAGCGCTTTCCGCACTACGTGCGCGGTCCGTTCCGCGGACGCCTCACGCCCTCCGTCAAGCAGCCGCGCACGGCTCTGCTCAAGGGTGCCATCGCGCAGCAGGACGACGAGCTCATCGATCTGCTCGCCAGCCACCTGAGCGCATACCAGCCGCGTTCTGGCGACACAGCGCTGGTCGATGCAGCAAAGCTGGCGGTGAATTACTACGCTCACCTCGCGCTCGACGATGTCAGCCAGGCCAGCCGCGCGGTGCGCATCCTGAAGCGCGTGCCCGCCGGGACGGTGCAATCCCTGCGACAGATCGAACGCACCAATCCGCTCGCACACGCGCTGTTCGCGCGGGTGCGAGCGGCCGCGCAGTCCAGCCCGCAGACGGTGGCCGAGCTGCTGGGCGCGCACGACCGCCAGGTCTTGTCGCTGGCGCTCGACGCGCTGGCCGGGACCGGCGCCAGCGCCGCGCCGGTGGTGGAAGCAAACCTCGACCTGCTGCTCGAACTGCTGGCACGCTCGCATGATCGGCCGGCAGCAAGGCGCGTGCTGAACGTGTTGCGCGCAGTCGACACGCAGCAGTCGGCGCAACGGGTGCTGCACTACGTGCGTGAGCGTTTGGCCGACGCTCATACTGCCGACGGGCGCGAGACGCTCGCGGGGCTGGCTGGCGAGTTGCTGCAGCGTTTTCCAGGGCTGCGCACGCCTGGCGAGCAGCCGGTCGTCTACCGCAGGCGAGCCGCGTGAAGCGCAGCAAGCCCCCGCGGGGTGCCCCGTCCCGAACCCGCCCGGTACGGCAGGCACGGTTGACAAGCCCGCCACCTGCGGCGATAAAGGCAGCCGGGAGGGCGGCTGCAACCGCAACCAGCCAGCAGGTCCCCGGTGTTTCGCCGGGGTGGCGCGATGAGCGCATCACTTCGCCACGGCTCCCCGCGCGCCATGCACGGGGAGACCACGAAACCAGAGCCTCGCAAGTGGTCGGCCAGTCCGCCCTCCCATCCCGTGCGCCGGTCATGTCCGCTGCATCATCTCGACGGCAGTCAGCGCGCGCGATCTGGCCATGCTCTCCACTGCGACGCTGCGGACGGGGAACCCCTGATGGCGCTGTTTGATTTCCTGCGCCGGCTGTTCGGCGCGCGGCCCACGCCGCGCCAGACACCGCCACAGCCGGCTGCTCCGCCACGGCCGCCGACAGCGCCCACCCGCAGCCAGCCAGCAGCCCCGGCCGGTACACGGCCCGCGAGCGCCGCCCAGCAGTCGCCCAAACCATCGCCGCGGGGACCTTCCAGCGCACCACCGTCAGCCAGTAGCGCACGTCCAAGCCAGGGCAGTGCGCCCCGTCAGGCGACCCGACCAGCGACCCAGCCTGGACCCCCAACGCCTGCGCAGGTCAAGCCGACGTCGCCCGCGCAGCCGCGGCGCCCCGTGACGACAACGCCCCAGCCCACCCCTCCCGCCCAGCCCGCGCCGATCGAGCAACTCAAACGCGCTGCAGCGGTGACCCAGCGTCCGCCCGCACAGACCAAACCCCCCGCCGCGCAGACCAAGTCTACAAGTGCGCAGACTCAGCCCCCAGCTGCGCAGACCATGCCCTAGCTGCGCAGACCGGGCCCTCGGCCACAGACCAGGCCCTCGGCCATTCCTGCGGCGCGCGCACCGGTGGCGCCTGGGCCGGCAGCGCCGGTACCGAAACCGGTGGCTGCGCCAGCACCGGCTGTGGCGCCCACGCCAGCGCCCTCGCCTCAGCCGACCAGCACTCCGCTACCAGCGCAAGCGGTCACGCTCAAGCCCATGCACAGGCGACTGGCTGCCGCCGTCGGGCCGGCGCCTGCACGTGCGCAGCGGTTGCGCGCGAGCGGCCCGGACGCGCGCCGCTGGTTCTCAGCGACCATGCGCACACGAGCCAGACCGTTGCGCGGGCTCGAGGCGGACGAGGCCCAGCTCGCGCGCTATGGGCTGCCGGTGTGGCGCACCGAGGCGGACGTCGCCCAGGCGCTCGACATCGACGTGCGAGCGTTGCGGCACTTTTCGGTGCACAGTGCGCGCGACCGCGGCAGCCACTATGTCACCTTCGCAGTGCCCAAACGCGGCGGCGGTGAACGCCTGATCATGGCGCCGAAGTCGCGCCTCAAGGCGATTCAGCGGCGGCTGAACCAGGTCATGGTGAGCAAGCTGCCGTGCAGCGAGTACGCCCACGGCTTCCGTGCCGGGCACTCCGTGCGCAGCAATGCGCAGCCGCATGTCGGCAAGGGCGTGGTGCTGCGCCTGGACATCAAGGACTTCTTCCCCTCGCTGCATTTCGGACGCGTGCGCGGGCTGCTGATCGCGCTCGGCTATGGCTACCCGGTCGCGACCGTCCTGGCCGTGCTGATGACGGAGGCGCCGCGCCAGCCCGTGAGCGCCGGCGCGATCCACTGCTTCGCCCCGATCGGGCCGCGCGCATGCCCGCAGGGCGCCCCGACCAGCCCGGGGCTCAGCAATGCCCTGCTGGTGAAAATGGACCGCCGACTGGCCGGACTCGCACGCAAGCATGGCTTCGGCTACACCCGCTACGCCGACGACATGACCTTCTCCGGCGATGACCTGGAGAAAGTGCATGCGCTGCGTCACCTCGCCTCGCGTGTCGTGCGCGAGGAGGGCTTCACCGTGAATCGGGACAAGACCCTGGTGATGCGGCGCGGCTCGCGCCAGCAGGTCACCGGCGTGACGGTCAACGAAGTGCTCGGGCTGTCGCGGCAGGAGCGACGGCGCCTGCGCGCGGCGCTGCATCAGGCCAGCCAATGGGAAAGCGGCAGCCTGCCTTCGCCGCTGCGCGGCATGCTGGCCTACGTGTCGATGCTCAACCGCGACCAGGCGCAGAAGCTGGAGCGCAGAGTTTGAGCGCCGAGACGAATGTCCCCTCCCCCTCTCAGGGGGAGGGCCAGGGTGGGGGTGAAGCGTCACCTGACCAGACATCGCACCCCCATCCCAGCCTTCCCCCTGCAGGGGGAAGGAGCACAGGGCATGGCGACGTTTGCGCGCCTCGCCTAACGTTCCCTCCCCCTCTCAGGAGGAGGGCCAGGGTGGGGGTGAAGCGTCACCTGACCGGACATCGCACCCCCCAGCCCAACCCTCCCCTGGCAGGGGGAAGGAGCGGCCTCTACCGACTCGCTGACTTGCAGGGATGATCCCGGCTGCCCCGCGCCACCCGCTCGTCATGCTCGCCCTGGCGCTGATCGTGCTGCCCTGGGCCATGCTCGGCACGGGCTACACCTGGGGCATCGCAACCGAGATTGCCATCCTCGCGATGGTCGGGATCGGCTACAACCTGCTGCTCGGTTACACCGGGCTGCTCTCATTCGGTCACGGGCTGTTCTTCGGCCTCGCCGCCTACTGTGTCGCACTGGTCCAGCTGCACTGGTTCCCGGACAGCATGCTGATGCCTCTGGCGAGTGGCGTGCTCTGTGCCGCGCTGCTGGGTGTCGTAATCGGTTTTCTGGCACTGCGCCGCCGCGGCGTCTACTTCTCCCTGCTGACGCTGGCGTTCACGGCACTCACCTACTACATCGTGTTCCGCTGGACGTCGGTCACCGGCGGCGAGAACGGCTTGTCGGGCGTGCGGCGCCTGGCGCTGTTCGGGCTCAACCTCGACGACCAGCGCCTGTTCTACTACTTCTGTGCGGTGATCGTATTCGTGACGGTGTGGCTGGTGTGGCGCGTGGTGCATGCGCCGCTGGGCACGGTGCTGCTGGCGATACGCGAGAACGAGCAGCGCGCACGCTTCGCCGGGTATCCCGTACTGCGCTACAAGCTGACGGCCTTCATCATCTCGGCCAGCGTGGTGGGTCTGGGCGGCAGCCTGTTCGCCATGCTCAAGCTGTTCGTCTCCGCCGAGCTGGTGCACGTGAGTTTCTCGGGCGAGCTGCTGGCGATGACCGTAGTGGGCGGCATGGGCAGCTTCCTCGGCCCAGCGCTGGGTGCCGCGTTCTACCTGCTGTTCCGGGAGGTCGTGACCAGCTTCACTACGAGCTGGCAGTTCTGGTTCGGACTGCTGTTCATGGCGACGATCTTGTTCTCCCCGCTCGGTCTGGTCGGGCTGGGTGAGCGTGTGCTGGCGCCGATGCGCCGGCACCAACGCGGCGCTGCGGCGATGGCCGCGCGCGTGACGCCACAACCCCACCAGGAAGCGCCCGCCTTCCTGCGCACTCACGCCAAGGTCGAGGGGCCGCTGCTGGTCTGCAAGGGCGTGGCCAAGCATTTCGGCGGTTTCACCGCCGTAGACGGCGTGGACCTTTCCATCGGAGATCGTACCTTGCACGCGCTGATCGGTCCCAATGGCGCGGGCAAGACGACGCTGTTCAACCTGATCTCGGGCATGTTCGCTCCGGATCAAGGCACGGTCGTGCTGGCCGGCCAACCCATCGGCGGCCTGGCTCCCGAAGACGTCATGGCGCAGGGGCTCGCACGCTCGTTCCAGATCACCAGCCTGTTCCCGTCCCTCAGCGTCTGGGAGCATCTGCGTCTGGCCGTGCAGGCGCGCTCGCCGCACCGGTTCGATCTGTTGCGGCGTGCTTCCGGGCTCGACGGGGTGAACCGCGAAACGCGCGAGCTGGTGCAGTTCCTCGGGCTGGAGGGCGTGGAACCGGTCCGCGTCTCCGATCTGTCCTATGGCGGGCAGCGCCTCGTCGAGATCGGCGTGGCGCTGGCGGCCAAGCCGCGCTGCCTTCTGCTCGACGAGCCGCTGGTCGGCCTGGCGGCGGCAGAGCGCGAGCGCATCACCGGTTTGATCCGGGGTCTTGCCCAACATATGGCCGTGCTGCTGGTGGAGCACGACATCGATCGCGTCTTTGCCATCGCGCAGCGCATCACCGTGATGAACGAGGGCAAGGTGCTGGTGGAGGGCGACGCGCAGACCGTGCGCAGCCACGCGGAAGTGCAGCGCGTCTACATCGGCAGCGGCAAAGCTCACGCGCAAGCGCGCACATCCGCCCACGAGGCAGCCGGCGCGCCGATCCTGCGCGTCGAGGCCATCAACACCTTGTACGGGAAGAGCCACATCCTGCGCGACGTGTCCTTCGACGTGCGGGCGAACGAGGTGGTTGCCCTGCTGGGACGCAACGGCGCGGGCAAATCCACCACCTTCAAGAGCATCCTGGGCCTGGTCCCGCCGGTGAGCGGCCGGGTGGAGCTGGAGGGCCGCAGCATCGGCGGCATGCCGCCCGAACAGATCGCCCGGCTGGGCGTGGGCCTGGTGCCACAGGGGCGGCGCCTGTTCGCCGGGCTGAGTGTGGACGAGAATCTGCGTCTGGGCGCATTGTCCCGCGGTGGCGGCGCCGGGGTAAGGTGGGAGCGCGAACGCATCTACGAGTACTTCCCGCGCATCCGCGACAAGCTCGCCACCAAGGCCGACCAGCTCTCCGGCGGAGAGCAGCAGATGGTCGCGATTGCACGAGCCCTCTCCGGCACCGTCAGAATCCTGCTGCTCGATGAGCCCTTCGAGGGATTGTCGCCGGTCATGGTGGAGGAAGTGTTCAACTCCCTCGCCGGCCTGCGCCGCGAAATCTCGATCCTGATCATCGAGCACCACCTCGATCTGGTGCTCTCGCTCGCCGACCGCGCCGTCGTCCTCGACCGCGGCGCCGTGTCGCACACCGGTCCGGCGTCACCCCTGCTCACGGACCTCGAGTTCCGCAAGCAGGTGCTCTGGCTCTAGAGACGCAAGCGGCGATGGAGTTCTCGTTGCGCAGCGCGACTCTCGCCGATAGCCTGGAGCTCGAGCGGCTGATTGCAGATTCGGCGCGTGGGCTGAGCCGCGCAGACTATGCGGACGCGCAGATCGAGGCGGCCCTGGGCACCGCATTCGGTGTCGACAGCGAGTTGATCCGCGACGGCACGTATTTCGTGGCCGAGGCCGGAGGCGCGCTGGTGGCGTGTGGCGGCTGGAGCCGCCGCGGCACGCTGTTCGGCGGCGATCGCCAGGCCGGGCGCACCTCCGATCTACTCGATCCCACCCGTGATGCAGCACGCATTCGGGCCTTCTTCGTGCGGCCCGATTGGGCGCGCCGCGGCATCGGCCGGGCGTTGCTCACATGCTGCGAAGCAGAAGCCATGGCCGAGGGGTTCCGCGTCGCGGAGCTGATGGCGACCCTGCCGGGCCGTCGCCTGTATGCGGCTCTGGGCTACACCGGCGAGACGCCGGTCGAGTACACCCTGCCCGGAGGGGTCCTGATCAACTTCGTGCCGATGGAGAACGGCGCCGCTGGCGCGCGGCTAGCGCCGCGTGGGCGCATGCATGGACGGGCGCGTCAGCTGCGCCTGCACGACGATCCCGATCGCCAGAAGACCGGCGTATGCAAGCAGGTTGCCGAGTTGTCCGAGGTGAAGATAGGAGACGATCAGCGCCGCGCCCACCATCGACGACAGGACGATGATGGCCCAGTCCATGAGCAGAGCCGCGGCGATCGCACCAGCACACCAACGACGATAATGATCACCGGGCCGGCGAGGGACGGAAGGAAGCGCTCGGCGCCGACCAGGGCCAGATAGGCGCCTGCGTAGAAGCCGCCGAGTGCGAACGCCAGCCGCTGGAACAGCATCGCCACGAGGGCGCCAATCACGCCTGCTACCGCCGCAACCAGCCAGATCACCCACTGCGGTGGACCCTCCAACACGGCACGAGCGACCTCGAACCCGACGTAGAAGCCGGCGATGGCGACGAACAGCCAGTACAGCTTGCGGCCGACCAGCAGCAGCACCGCGCCCGCAACCACGTCGATCCATGCCTGCATCACACGCTGCTGACGCCCGTAAGGTGGTCTTCGTCCATCGCATCGGCGGCGCCGACA
>CAVYZA010000025.1:0-48107 GCA_963772865.1 uncultured beta proteobacterium
AGCATGCCTGCTGGCTGGGTTGCATCCTGGTGCTGTTCATTCTGGGAATCCATCTCTCCCTGTTGCAGGCCAACCGCAGCGTGCCCGTGCGTCTGTCCGAGCAGGCGTTGTTCGGCGCGCTTGCCGGCTTGGTGTTGGCGCTGACGACCTGGATCGTCATCCTGGCGCGTCGCTTCCGCCGGCCGGACTGATCCGCCGTCCGCGCGCTGCCACACCTCGGAACTTCCTTGAACCACGTGCGCTGAGCGGTGACCTCATGGACATGACGGCGCTGGAGCGCTTGATCGATACATACTGTGCGGCGTGGAGCGAGGCCGATCCGAGCTCGCCGCCAACGCACACTCGACGAGATCTGGGCGGAGAACGCGACCTATACGGACCCGAGAGCGCATCTCACCGGGTCCGAGTCACTGTGCGTGCACATCGGCAACATCTTGGCCGGCCGTCCGGGCGCGAGGATCATCAGGACCAGCGTTCTGGACTTCCATCACGGACTGGTGCGTTTCGGGTGGAGAGTCGTGCAGGCGGACGGAACCGTGCTGCCCGAGGGCCTCGACGTCGCCGAGATCTCCGATGACATGCGGATCCTGCGCATCATCGGCTTCTTCGGGCCGCTCGCCCCTCTGCCGTAACCACCCGCGCAGCAGCGCGGCGCTTCGTTCCACTGAGTTGTGATGCGCGCGTGACCGGCGCGTGATGATTCGCGCCCACAATGCGCAGCGGATGAGGGACGTCCTCGTCACGGTCGTGCCGGCGCACTGGGCGCGCCGGCCGGGCCATCACCGTTCCATTCAAGGAGAAAGTCCGATGAGCACCAATGACAGCGTGTTGCGCTCCGCCATTGCCGCTGTGATCGCGGCTGGCGCCTTCTCGTTCACCGTCAACGCGATCGCCGATAATCTCGACCACACCAAGGACGAGAAGTGCGCCGGGGTGATCAAGGCCGGCAAGAATGATTGCGCCACCAGCAAGAACCAATGCCACGGGCACGTCAACGTCGATCGCGATTCCGAAGCCTGGATCTACGTGCCCAAGGGCACGTGCGCAAAGATCGTCGGCGCACGCATCAGCAACGCGAACGATCCTACGCCCGGCGTGAAGCAGTAGGCGCCGCGCACTTTGAACCACGGATCTGGCCACGGACCCGCACCGGGAAGCTGGAACGGCTCGCGCGAGAGCAGACGAGCGCGGCTCTTTTCCCGGTGCCCTCCGTGGCCAGCCGTTCAATTCCGCCAGCCCTGCTCTGTGCCGGCTGTGGTGTGACGCAGCGGCATCGGTTCGGTCCGGCTACAACGAGGAGTCAATCATGAAGACCTCTATCTTCGCGCTGGCGCTGACCGCAGCGCTGTTCGGCGCTGCCGCGCACGCCCAGTCCACCGACAAGAAGGTGCTCACGCTGGAAGGCGCGCGCCTGGTGATCGACGCGGCCTCGGAGCAGGCGCGGCGACTGAAGTCGCCGGGCGGCGCGATCACCGTGGTGGATGACGGCGGTCACATCATCGCCATGGAACGCTGGGACAACACCTTTCCAGCCGCGGCGCAGGTCTCCTTCGGCAAAGCGCGCACTGCGGCATTGTTCCGCAAGCAGACCAAAGCGTTCGAAGACGCGGTGAACGGCGGACGCTTCGCCATGACTGCCTTGCCGGACACGCTGATGACGCCCCTGCAGGGTGGTATCCCGATCATCGTCAATGGCCAGACGCTCGGCGCCGTTGGCGTGAGCGGTGCGGCCAGCGCGGCTCAGGACGAGGAACTGGCCACGGCCGGAATGCAGGCGCTGGTGGCGCGGCTGGGAGAGCGCCAATGACGCACGCAGCCATCACCCGCCTGGTGTGGATGGCTGCGCTGCTCGCCGGTCTTGCGACCGACGTGGCGCACGCCGACCAGGCGGCGGACTATCAGGGCATCCCATACGACAGCACGCCGCTCGCCAGCGTCGATCTCGCGACGCACGAGGGCACGGCGCTCGTGCACGCGCAATGGCGCTATAGCGACACGCGCATCGTGCAGGTCGCCTTCTACGATCCGGGTACCGACGGTCAGCCGGGCAGCCGCGGCAACATGACTTACGACATCCTCCCCAAGGCCGGCGCCCGCGAATTTGACGACACCGGATGGGAGGCGATCGACGCGGCGACTCTTTCCAAACCGCGCGGTCACGGTCACCTCGGCTTCAACTGGTATCGCGTGCGCGTAACGATTCCTGAGCGAGTCGGAGGCGTCGATACCACCGGCACCACGGTCGTGTTCGAGACGCAGGTGGATGACTACGCGGAGGTGTGGGTCGACGGCGAGCTGCCGCATCCGACCGGGGTGGCAGGCGGCCCGGTGGTGATGGGGTGGAACGCGATGAACCGGCTGGTGATCGGGCGGGACGTCAAGCCTGGACAGCAGATCCAGCTCGCGGTGTTCGGGATCAATGGGCCGATCTCCAAATCGCCGACCAACTTCATCTTCCTGCACTACGCCAAGCTCGAGTTTCACCGCGGCACGCGCGGACCGGTGGGTGTGACGGCCGCACGAGGTGAACCTGGACGTCGTGCGCCTGGATCCGGGCATCGACGCCATCGTGCCGGCCAACCCCAAGCTGTGGAAGCTCGCAGAGGGCTTCAAGTTCACCGAGGGCCCGGTGTGGGTTTCCAACGGCGGCTATCTGCTGTTCTCCGATCCCAACAGCAACACGATCTATCGCTGGAAGGACGGCGAGCTGAAGGTCTATCGCAGCCCCAGCGGCTACTCGGGTGCGGACATTGCCGAGTACGGGCAGCCTGGCTCCAACGGCCTGACCCTCGATGCGCACGGCCGCCTCACCATCAACGAGCACGGCAATCATCGCGTGTCGCGCCTCGAGCCCGATGGCAGCCTCACCGTGCTGGCGGACTCCTACCAGGGCAAGCGCCTGAACAGCCCCAACGACCTGGTCTACAAGTCGGACGGCGCGGTGTACTTCACCGATCCGCCGTTCGGTCTGCCGAAGTTCTTCGACGACCCGCGCAAGGCGCTCCCGTTCAGCGGCGTGTTCCGCTGGAAGGATGGCGAGGTGACGTTGCTGAGCACCGATCTTTCCGGACCCAATGGCATCGCTTTCTCGCCGGACGAACAGTATCTGTACGTGGGCGACTGGGATGACAAGCGCAAAGTCGTGATGCGCTATCCGCTGCGCCCCGACGGCACCCTGGCGCCAGGTGAAGTGTTCCACGACTTCACCGCCGACCCCGGCGACGACGCCATCGACGGCATCAAGGTGGATGTCGCGGGGAATGTGTACGTGTCGGGCCCGGGCGGAATGTGGATCCTCTCGCCCCAAGGCAAGGCACTTGGCCTCGTGAAAGCACCGCGCCATCCGCACAACATGACCTGGGGCGATGCCGACGGTAAGACGCTTTACCTGGCGGCGGAGGATCGCGTCTATCGCATGCGGGTGAAGATTCCCGGCGTGCGGCCGAAGTGACCGGTGCGCAGATTCGTTATGGGTCTGTGATCTCTGCGCGATACTTGTCCGCCATACTGGGCACCATGCTGATTACGTAGCACCGATTTGCCCGGGTCTGAAGTCTCCTCCCCCTTGAGATGGGTCGCGGATTGGAAGTCCCGCCCATCTCTTTCTCTCTTTGACCACTCGGCAAGCTCGGCCTTGCTGCCGGAGTGCGCGCGCTGGGCCGCACACGCAGCGGATTGGTGGAGCCAACAAGAAGGGCGCGCAGAGCACCCCCTGCGCGCCCGCGAAAAGACTGCCTATTGTCGGGAGGACCTGCTCGTCGCCATCAATCGAGAGTGAAGGCAACGATCAGGCTTCCGAACTCGGCGGCCCATGCCTCATCGCGGCCGAAGCCCGGCAAGCCGCCCAGCGCTTGCACGATGTACTGCTTGCCGTTGACCGAGTAGGTGGCTGGGCCCGACTTGGCAGCTGTGCCCAGGCTCAGCGAGTAGAGCACCTCGCCGGTCTTGGCGTTCGCTACGGTGAACCCACCGCCTTGGGTCGTCCAGATCGTCAGGCCGCCGGCCGTGGTGAGCATCCCGCCTGCGTAGCCCGGCTTTGCCAGTTCATTGCGCCAGACCTCGGCACCCGTACTGACGTTGACGGCCTTGTCGATCTCGTTGCCCCAGATGAACTCCTGGTAGGCGCCGAAGTGCCGCACATTGCTGATGACCTTGATCTCCTCGAGGCCATACTTCATACCGGAATTGGTGGCTGCGAGGTACAGGTACCCGGTCTGGGGGTTGTACGCATTCGGGTACATGTTCACCCCACCCAGCAGGCTCGGCCACATCGTCACCGGATCGCCGCCTTCTTTGGGCACGGCAATCGAGGCGATCGGGCGCCCGCTGCTGTCGTAGCCCTTGACCCAATCGATCACGTCGGCGAACGGCAGAGCCCGAATAAACGCGCCGGTCTTGGCGTCCAGATAGTGGATGAAGCCGGTCTTGTTCGGATGCACGATGGTCTTCTTGCCGTCGAGCTTGATGATCATCGGCGTCTGCGGCGTGTCGAAATCCCACGGATCGCCGGGCACGGCGGTGTAGCGCCAGGGGACCTTCCCGTCATTGGTGTTGACTGCTACTACGCTGGCTGCTCCCAGGTTGTCCATGCTGCCGCCGCCGCGGTTCTTTGGATTCCACTCGTAGGCGTTGGCTGTCCCGGTGTAGTACATCTGCAGCTCGGGATCCCATGAACCGGTGATCCAGGGGCCGGCGCCGCCATACTGGGTGCTGCCGGCGGGCCAAGTGTCGGCGCCTTTCTCACCGGGGCCCGGGATCATGTTGGCCTTCCACTTGAGGGCGCCGTCGCTGGCATTCACACCCAGCACGTAGCCGGGCAGGCCGCCGAAGTCAGTGCCGTTCATCGGCACGATGAGGGTGCCACCCGGGATCGCCATTGGGCCGACGGTGGTCGCATAGCCGCTCGCGTCCTGGGCTTTGGCGAAGTCCTTCGGATAGGGGAAGCCGTCGAAGCTTTTGACCCAGTTCGCCTTGCCGGTCTTCACGTCGATAGAGTGGAGCTTGGCGTCGTTGGACAGGAAGTACACGTTCCCGCCGTACAGCGCCAAGCCGCGGTGCTTGCCAGTGACGAAGGGGACGTTGTAGCCGCCCCAGTCGTCGGGCAGCTTGTGCTCGTACTTCCAGATCACGCGTCCGCTGGTACCGTCGATGGCCCACACCTTGTTGTCTTGCGGGTAGTAGATCACACCGTCGTGGGCGCTCGGCGTGCCCTGTGCGTCGTTCTTGCCGCCCGGCGACATGATCCAAGCAACCTTCAGGCGTTTGGCATTACCGGTGTTGATCTGGTTCAGCGTGCTGAACCGCCAGCCGGCAAGGTTCCCGTTGGTGTGAAGCCAAGACGCACCGGCGTCGGACAGCAGCATCGCATCATTCACGGGCCCCGCGTTGGTGAAGCCGGCCATACCCGTGAGCGCAAGCGCTGCGACCAGTCCGTTCAACTTGAAGCTATAGCTGCTCATATGTAAACGCCTCCTCCAGAAACGATTGGATTAACGTCCTCAGGTATCGCACACCACGGGGCGCAAGGGCATGCCGCGTCCCGTCGCATGCGAATCGGGTGCCGGTGGGCGTACAGCGGATAGAAGGCAGAGCGGGGAGGAACGCCGTGTGCGATGGGCGCGCGGGCTCGCTGACGGCCGTGTTGAGGCGGGCATGCAGTACCCTAAGCCAGGTGCACATCTTCCTCCCCAGGACAGATGTCGACGCGCGGACTGCGGTCTTTGGCCGCGTGTGCCCGCTGTGGCGTGCGTACGGATCCAACACTACTCCCGAAGCAGGGTATCGGCAATACTTCGCGACCTGCTTGCATCGCGGCAGGTATGGCGGCCCGCCAGGGTCCCGGACTGGCTGCCGGACGCCTCGTTTTCCCGATACGAGGGCTACTTACGCCTGATGTCGATCGCCAGGGTGGCAGGCGGCAGGCGTCGTGCAGGCCGTCGTGCCGCCGTGGCAGCGGCATTGCCGTACTGCGCTGAGTCCACTGCCCTTGTGCGCGTCTCACTCATGGGCTAGGGTTCGACTTCGGACCTGCGAATCAGACCGTCTATCCTCCCTTGCACGATGAAGAATCTGTTTTCGCTCGAAGGGCGCACTGCGCTCGTCACCGGTGGCTCGCGCGGTATCGGCAAGATGATCGCCGCCGGGTTTCTCGAGTATGGCGCCAAGGTCTATATCTCGGCCCGCAAGGCGGAGGCGTGCATCGCCACCGCGGCCGAGCTCTCGGCCTCCGGGGGCACGTGCATCGCGCTGCCGCAGGATATCTCGACCGTGGCCGGATGCCGTGCGCTTGCCGAGGAGATCCAGCGGCGCGAGCCGCAGCTGCACATTCTGGTGAACAATGCCGGCGCCGCCTGGGCCGCTGACTTCGACGAGTTTCCCGAGCACGGCTGGGACAAGGTGATGAACCTCAACGTCAAGTCGCCATTCTTTCTCACTCAGGCCCTGCACGGCGCGCTCAAAGCCGGGGCGAGCGATGAGCGGCCAGCCAAGGTGATCAACATCGCGTCCATCGACGGGATTCGCCTCAACCCGTTGGAGACCTACTCGTACCATGCGTCCAAGGCCGCGTTGATCTACCTCACGCGCCGCATGGCCGCGAAGCTGGTCGCTGACCGCATCGTCGTCACGGCGATCGCGCCCGGACCGTTCGCTTCGGAGATGAATCGTGCTGCTCGGGATCACGCGGATGTCGTCGCCGCGCGCACGCCGCTGCGCCGCATCGGCCGCGACGAGGACATGGCCGGCGCCGCAATCTACCTTGCGTCACGCGCAGGGGACTACGTAGTGGGCGAGACGATCGCGGTCGACGGCGGCATCGCCTATGCCAATCTCACGCCGGGGCCGAGCTGAAGGTCTCCGAGTGAAAAGGGACCGCCCGGGTTGCTCGTCGGCGACTTGCGGCCAGACACGCCGCAGAGCGTAGCCAGTAGCAAGTGTCGTTCATGCTGCGCCTCGCTTCGCCGACGGCTCACCTGCGGCGCTCCAGGTTTGTCAAAAGGCCGCATGAGGTAGACCCGCTTGCAGCCACCGGGTGCCGGGAAGTCCTGTTCCGCTCTCGGTCCTCCATTCGTTGACTTCGATCAAAACCAGTGTCGGCCAACCCAGGCATATTGCTCTATTCCTGAAGAGAGAGGAGCAATGTCGAACGCGACGGCGAAAGTGATCCCGCTCGAGCGCATCCGCAGCGATCCCGTGGGAGGCAAGGCCGCGCAGCTGGCGCAGTTGCATGGGCTCGGCCTGCGCATCCCCGAGGGCTTCGTCGTCCTCGGCGCCGCCCCGGGAAATTTGCCGGCGGAGCTGGATGAGTACAGCGCCCGGCTCGGCGGTGCGGTCGCGGTGCGCTCGTCAGCGCTGGGGGAGGACAGCGCCGAGGCCTCGTTCGCGGGGCAGTTCGAGACGGTCTTGGGGGTGGAGGGCACCCCCGCCATTCGCCAGGCGGTAGAACGCTGCCTCACGTCGGCGGCAAGCGCGCGGGCGCAGGCTTACCGCAACGAGATGCACGCGCAGACCGATGGCAGCATGGCCGTGGTCGTGCAACGCATGGTGGACGCGACTGCGGCCGGCGTGATCTTCACCGCCGATCCGGTCACCGGCCAGCGCGACCGCATCGTGATCAATGCCGTGCGCGGGCTGGGCGAGGGCCTGGTGGGCGGCTACCGCACGCCAGACCATTTCGTCCTCTCCCGTGAGGGTGCTTTGCTCGAGCGCGAACTGCACGGCGCTTTGCCTTCGATAGCAGATGACAGGCTCGCCGACTTGCTGCGCGAGGCGCTCAAGGCCGAAGCGGGGCTGGGCTATCCGCTCGACCTGGAATGGGCCATCGACCGGGACGGCCAACTGTACTGGCTGCAGGCGCGGCCCATCACCACGTTGGACCTGGCCGGGCCAGATGAGCTCGATGACGCGGTCGACCCCACCTGGCAGCTCACGTGGCACAACATCGCAGAATGGATGCCGGGCGCGATGACGCCGCTCAGCTGGTCCGTGGTCGGACCCACCTACATTTTTGGCATGAACGAATTGTTCGTGCGCGCCGGCATTCCGCGAGCGCTGGTGGAGAGCGTGCCCCTGCTCGTCAACACCCAGGGGCATGTGTTCATCAACATGTCGAACTTCTACCTGCTCGGAGCGCAAATGTTCGGCATGGATAAGGACAGCTCCGATCTCACGCTCACCGGCCGTGTGCTGCCGGAGGCCAAACTGCCGCCCAATGCGCCATTTCTGCAACGGCTTGTGCACACCTTGCGCTACTTCCGCCTGGTACCGGCTGGGCGCAGGCGGCTCGACGCTTTCGTCGGCACGCTACGCCTCGTTCCGCGTGGAGCCCGGCGCGGATTTGGTCGAGTACTATCGGCGTCTGCAGGGCGCGATCGAGGTCGTCAACGAAGGGGCCGCCGTCCACATCCACACCTCGCTGATGGCGATCGCGCTGCTCGGCTTGTTCCAGCGCGTGTTCAGCAAGGGCGCGCCGCCGAGCGCACAGGCGCAAGCCGCAGTGGCAGCGGTGCTTGCGGGAGCGAGGTCGAAGACTTCGGACGCGGCGGCGAGCTCCATCGGCGTGGCGGATGCGCTGAACGATCTCGGCGCGCTCATCGCGGCCCAGCCGGCTGCGGCTCAGAGTTTCGTGCGCATGCCCGGCGCTCAAGCGCTGCAATGGTTGAGGAGCCCGTTCTCCGGCGCCGCAGGAAAAGGGTTTGAGTCGTTTCTCGCCACCCACGGTCACCGCTGCATTCGCGAACTGGAGCTGCGAGAGCGCGACTGGCAGGAGGATCCGCTGCCGATGGTGCACTCGCTGCAGCTCGTGGTGGCGGCTCCGCGGGCAACCCAGACCGAATGGACGCGCGAGGCAAGCCATGCGCTCGCGCAATTATCCTGGCCTGCGCGTCGGTTGATCCAATGGCTCTTGCCGACGGTGAAGGCGGCGGTGGTGGTGCGCGAGCGCTCCAAGTCGTTCAGGGTGTGGCTCGTGCGGCAGCTGAAACGCGGCTACATAGCGTTTGCGCAGCGGCTTGTAGCCGAAGGGCGGCTCCCCGACGCCGACCTGGTGTTCTTCTTCACTCATGAGGAGTTGGGACGGCTGGCCGCGGGGCCGGACCGTGCGCTGGTGCGGCGCGCGGAACACCGCCGGCGGCTGCACCCACGGAAGATGGCGGTAGAGTTTCCATACGTGTGCCAAGGCAAGCCGGTTCCAGTTGCAGCGGTTGCGGGACGAGGTACAGGAAGGCGAGGCCATGCAAGGCACGCCGCTGAGCCGCGGCGTAGCGGTAGGGCCAGCGCGCGTGGCACGCAACCTGGCCGAGGCTGGAGCGATGCAGCCTGGCGAGATTTTGGTGACGCCTTTCACGGATGTGGGATGGACGCCTTACTTCAGTCGCGCGGCAGGACTGGCAACCGAGGTAGGCAGCGTCCTCTCGCATGGCGCGGTGGTGGCCCGCGAGTACGGATTGCCTGCCGTAGCGGGTCTGCCGGGCGTCACGCGGCGGTTCAAGACGGGGGACATGCTGCGCGTGGACGGGAACACGGGCGAGCTGCGCCGCATTCAGCCACGCGCTTGACGCGCTTCGACTCGCCGTGTCGCTGCCGGGTAAATCGCACACCTACACAGAGGATCCGTGCGTCAAGTGTCGGCCGCTGCGGGCCGGGCCATCAGCATCGCAGGAACGAGCAACGCCGCCTGCACCAGGAAGAAGGTCCCGGCGAAGGCGAGGAAGTCCAGCCGGCCGAGGACATTGACCGCGATCAGTGCGGCGATGCTCAGGCTGCGCGAGGGGAGCGCTGCGAGCAGCGTCACGGTGTCTGGTCTTGGCCAGGACAACGCCCTCGCGATGCCGAAGCCCAGTGCTGCGGCACCCGCGGTGAAGAGCACTGCGGCAATCATGATGGACGTCAGGTGGCGCTGGATCGTCGCGGCCTGATCTACCAGGATGACCGTCAGCATCGCGGCGATCATGACGACGGTCAGGCGCTGGAGCCGTCCGCGATTGCGCTCGACGAATGCGGGAGCCCAACGGCGCACCAGCATTCCGGCGCCGATCGGCAGCAGCAGGCCGGTTACGATCTGTTGCATGACTTTCCCCGCCGGTAGGGTAAGGCTTGTGTCCTGCTGCAACAGCAATTCGAACGCGAGGCCCGCAATCAGCGGGGTCGACACCAACGCTAGAAGGCTGGAAGCCGCGGTCAACGTGACCGAAAGGGCGATGTTGGCGCGACCAAGCAGACAGTAGTAGGTGGAGGTCATCGCTTGAGGCGCCGCTGCCGCGAGGATCAACCCTCCCGAAACGGCAGGCTCGGGCTGCAGCAGGAGGATCAGCCCCGCAGCGATCAGCGGCAATGCGAACAGCTGTCCGAGGAGCCCGGCCGCTACCTCTCCAGGGTAGTGCAGGACGCGGCTCAAACCCCAGCGGTCAGTTCCAGGCCGACGATCGTCATCGCGACGCCAATTAAAATCGGCAGGCCGACGGCCACGATAGGGTTCATGCCGAAGCATTGTAGAGCACGCTCAACCTCCAAACCGCCCCGACTACCACGATCAGCTTCCGGATGTACCGTTCCTGTTTCTGGATGATGGAGCGCACTGCGGCGTTCTTGTCTGATCCCTCCGGACAATCAAGATCGCAGTGATCTTTGATCGAGTGACCGCCAGGCTTGGACGTACTATCAGGTCGGGCCGATGACCCTGTCGATCACCACGCTGCCAGCACCCACGAACCTCAGAATCATTCCTTAGGTCGGTCGCCGGACGTGCCACGCCCGATCGAGAGGCGTCGCTAACCCGCATTCGCAAATATCTGTTTCCCAATCGATTGCAGCCACCGGCGCAAACAAAAAGGGCCGTCGTTTCCGACGGCCCTCTAGCTGATCGAGCGGCGGAGCCGCTATGCGGTTTCCTTTATCGGTAGTTCGGCAACTACCCGTGTCTCATGTACCGCTGGGGAGTAGATTTCCAGAATCTCGAGGTCGTCCGAGCAAGCCATCTCGTTATGCACGATGCCGGCCGGCTGCAGCACGCAGTCTCCCGCACGGAACGTGACTCGCCCTCCTGACCCTCGTAGATGAAGCGTACCCAGCCCTTCAGCACGTAGAACATCTGGAAATCGCATAGATGTTGATGCAGGCCGGTGGTGTGCATGTCCTGATCACCCGTGTGATCGCCCTTCACCCGCACGACGTGCGCTCGGAACTGACCGTGAGTGGCACTATCGATGCCAAGATCGCGGTACTCAAGAAAATCGCGCAGCCCGTTCTTGTACACCCCGTCCTTGGCGTAGCTGACCGAGAACTTCTGCCTTTCCTTGCTCATGATCCTTCTCCTCTCGTCCGTGATCCCTGTGCCTGCCGTTACTGGGTCTCTTTCGGTCGTTATAGGGTAGTGCCGAACAGAAGCGACGTCAAATCAGGGTAGGAGCGACCCGCACGGCCGCGCGGCACCTCGGCGAGCAGCGATGCATGATACGTGCGCGCTGCACTGCTATCTTTCTCAGGAATCGAATAGACGCGTCGATACTCTGCGTTCGGTGTCTTACTCAGCGTTTCCCAAGGTCTACTAGCCCGCATCTGGTACCGCAGTGCAGTCAGCCAGGCGAGATGCCGATAAATGAGCGCCTGGCGGCGCCGGCATCCGCGCGTAGCAGCGCCGCGCCTACCACGAAGGCATGGGTCGCCCAGCGTCGGCCTCGGTCTCCGTGTCCCAGCGTGCCTGTGCTCCAAAGCGCGCCAGCAGTGGCTGGCAAGCTGGGCCGGCCAGCGCGGCCAACTTGGTAAACGCATCGGCAAGCATGCAGCTGCGCGCGGCGACCATGACGCTGCCACCACCGTCCCAGGGCCGACGACGTCTGGGGTCGATGATGCAGCCGATCGGCTGCGACAGACGTCCGGGACGGACCGCATGCGGGCTGGAGGTGGCCACCGCTCCGCAGCGCAACTCGGCCACCGGCACCACGCTTGCGCGTCGACGCAAGTGGATGAGGCACGGCTCCGGCCCAAACCGGCGCAGATCACCGCCCGCGTTGACCATCGCCTGGGTGCAGCCGCCGCGGCGCAACGCGTATATCGCCTGGTCGACTGCGAATCCCTTGGCGATGCCGCCGAGGTCGATCAGCATCGGTCGACGGAAAAGCACGCGCCGTTCCGGAAGCAACGTGAGACAGCGCCAGTCGCCCGCCTTGCGGCAACGAACCCTCGTGTCGCGGCAGCAGACCGGATTCCACCAACACAGGCGCGACCGCGATATCGAACAGCCCATCGCTCAGAGCGGCAATCCGCAGCGCCCGCCGCAGCACCGCGTAGGTCCATGGGTGCACCGCCACCGGCTGGCGGCTCGCCTCCCGGTTCAATCGGGTAAGCTCGCTGTCCGCGGCATGAAAGCTCATCAACCGCTCGACGTGCTGGACGGCTTCCACCGCCGCTTGTATCGCGCGCTCGCCCGCCTCGGGATCCGGACCTTGGGCGACGATCTGCAGCAGCGTCCCCATCGCCGGACCGGCGCGGCGCGCTTCAGCGCAGGGCGACCTGATAGAACGCAAGGAGCCGCTTGATGCCATCGGTCATATGGCGGCATGACAGCGTAGCGCCGCTGATATTGACAATGTCGGTGTCAAGCTCCAGCGGGTCCGCAGCGCTCTTCCCCACGAACTGATCGCGCCACTGCAGGTGGCGCACCTGGGAGCCGTACGCTTCTCGGTACTCGATGACCTGGAACTGGCGCAGCGTACCGTCGAGGTTGATGCCGGCGGCGTAGGTGATGAGCTCATGCTTGCCGATGACCTGATCGAGGATGAGCCAGCCCAACAGCTTGCCCGCGGCGCGTGCGAGCCAGACGCGCTGCTGTGGTGCCCGGACCTGCACGCCGGTCTTACGCTCGATGCGCTCGATCTGCTCTGGCGTGAGCGTCACCGGCGCCGAGACGAACTCCTGAGCTTGCGGGAAGATGAGCGCCTGCGCCTGCTCCAGGCTCATGTACTGAGTGGCGAAGCATTGCGGCGACGCTGCCGCGATGATCGCCGCGGGAGCCAGCCAGCGGATGTCAAGACTCATGCGGCAATGTTACCTCAGCCGCGCTTGACCTTGTTGTACAGGGTGCTGCGCGATACTTTGAGTACCCGTGCTGCGGCAGAAACGTAGCCGTGGCAGATCCGCGTCGTCCGCTCGATCAACTCGCTCTCGATCTGGTCCAGTGTCACAAGTTCGGCGTCGCGCTCCGGGTGGGCGCAATCGCCATCACTTGCGCTGGACGCGAATTGCCAGGGTGGCAGGCGGCAGGCAGGTCTGATCGTCGCAGGCTTGCACTTTGACGGCCGCCACAATCCGCTTGCCCTGCGGGAGACTCGGGGCGGCACCCTTCAACTTGACGCTCCCTTCGTACACCTTCAGGCCGTCCGGCGCGAAGCGTGGCTTGATCAGCGTCGCTGCCGGATAGTCGATGCGCAGATCGGCCACGCCTTCGATCGAGAGCGCGGTTGGGACGAGGTAGTCAAATGTCGCGGGGTTCGCGTTGATGTGATAGCCCTTGTCGACGCTGACCGTGACGGTGATGGCTTCCTGCTCTCCGATACGGCGTGCTTCGCCGCGAGCGTGGACGACATCCGCGGTGCTCAGCGGTCCGCGGCGCCGCGCACTGCTTGCTCGGCGCGGCGGCGAAGCGACGGTCTCTTCCGCCGGCAGGGGGTGACGATTGACGGTCGCCACTGCGCTCGACCACACACCGGGACTCTGGTCCAGGGAGCCGCTGAGAGCCGCCAGGACCTGGCGAGCCGAGCGGGCGTACTGGGGCTTTCGGGTCACTTCGTGCAGGCGTGCGAGCAATTCCAGCGCAGCGGCGCTGCCGGAGGGTGTCGTGCTGTCGCCGTCGTCCGCCAGCGCGACGAGCAACTCGCCGGTTGCCACCGTGGTGACAAGCGTGCCGCCTTTGGCGAATCGCTCGAGCATGGAAGCGGCAAGCGCTTCGGCCTTGTCGCGCCAGACCCGGTCGGACGTGATCGCGTACAGGCCCAGGAATGCCACTCCGAGCTGCGCGTAGTCGTCGAGATACCCTGGGACCTGCGCTGTGTCGCGAAAAATCTCGTGCTTGAGCTCCCCGCTCTTCGGGTCGTACGCCAGCGCCCAAAGACGGGCCGCTGCCTGCTTTGCCGCTTCGATCGAGGCGCGGTCGCCGAGTATCGTGCCGCTGCGTACGAGAGCGTCGATTGCCAGCGCGTTCCACGCGACGATGATCTTTTCATCGCGGGCGGGCTGGGGCCGCGCGTTGCGTGCGGCGAGCAACTTTGCTCGCACCTCTGCCTGGGAGGTGATAAGCGCCACGATCTCGTCCGCGGGGCGTGGCGCTTTGGGGTCGAGGTGCAGGCGCAGCACGCCCTGCTCGTCGCCGGACACCAGACGGTCATCGCTCTGCACCGGCATCGGCGTGAGGCTGTACACCTGCAGGAAGCGCTCGGCCGCTTCTGGCCCGAGGAGCGCGGCGATCTCGCCTTGGCTCCACAGGTAGCTTGCGCCCTCGACGCCGTCGACCTCCGCATCCTGGGCGGCGTAGAAGCCTCCCCCCGGCGCCGCCATCTGCTCCAGCAGATAAGCGGTGATGTCTTGCGCCGTCACGCGATACAGGGGATTGCCGGTGACCTCGTAGGCCTGCGTGTAGATGCTCAACAGCTGAGCGTTGTCGTAGAGCATCTTCTCGAAGTGGGGGATCGACCAGGTGGACTCGGTGCTGTAGCGGTGGAAGCCACCTCCCAGATGGTCGTGGATTCCGCCGAGCGTCATCGCGTCCAACGTGTGGGTCAGCGCCTCGAGCGCTTTGGGATCCTGCGTGTTGCGTGCCCCAAGCAACAGCAGTTCGAGGGCAGGTGCGCGAGGAAATTTCGTGCGGCCTGCGCCTATGCCGCCATATTTCGCGTCGTAACTTCGCAGGATCTCGTCACGCGCGCGGGCCAGCCAGATCGCCGGGGCTGGCTGGACGGACGTCTTGGTGACGGGTCGCTGCTGCTCGGAAAGCATGGCTGCATAGACACGGTCGGCCTCCTGCTCGACCAGCGCTCTGCGGGTGGACCAGGCCGCGTGCACCTCCTTGAGGATCGTCGCAAAGCCAGGTCGTCCGTGCGCGTCGTCCTGCGGCGGGAAATAGCTGCCGGCGAAGAACGGCTTCAAGTCGGGGGTGAGGAACACGTTGTTGGGCCAGCCCCCGCGCCCGACCAGCGTCTGCGTGGCTAGCAGGTAGATGCGATCGATGTCGGGCCGCTGCTCGCGGTCGACCTTGATGTTCACGAACCACTCGTTCATGAGCGCTGCGATGGCCGGATCGGAATAAATGGTGCGCTCGGCCACATGACACCAGTAGCAGGTGCTGTAGCCGATCGAGACGAAGATCGGCTTGTCCTCGCGCCTGGCCTTGGCGAGCGCTTCCGGCCCCCATGGATACCAGTCCACCGGGTTGTGGGCGTGCAGCAGCAGGTAAGGGTCGTTGGAGTCGATCAGCCGGTTTGTCGGCCGGGACGCCTGCGCTGCGGTCTCAGTCGCGTCGGGGTCCTGCGCCAGCGTGGTGCTGGGCGCCAGCACCACCGCGAGCAGAACGGCTCGCCAGGCGGCACCGTACCGCGCAAGCATGGATCTGTTTCCTTTCATGTTTCATCCGCCGGGCGGACCGGCTTGGAGGCAATCGTCGCGGTCGCACGCGCCATTGTGGGGCATCAGGTCTGTATTCGTCTTTGCGCTCGTGACACATCGCTTAGGTGGTCGTGAACATTTCGTGATCAGCGCCTCCGATACTGGGCACCGTCGCAACCCCACTGAACGAGGAGATGCCATGAACACCGCCCCGACCGCCGCCGCCTTCACGTCAGCCGCCAAGCCGACCTCCCTGCGCTCGCTGATGCAGATGTGGGAGGAGGAATCCGCCGACGATCAGGAGAGTGAGAGCGAACTGATGGTGATGCTGAGCGGGATGGTGGGTGCCCACGCTACCGCCATCGACGACTGATTGGTGTACGGAGTCGGTTGCCATGTCCGATCAGTCGGCCTCTGCAGCCGCGCCCGCCGGATCTGAGGTCCCCAGTGGATCTGGGGTCCCTGGCGGATCTGAGATCGCGGCCGGCCCGCGGGACTTCCTCCCGCGGGCGCGACCCGTCGCTGGACCCGGAAAGCCGGTTTCGCCGTGGGTCGCTTTGAGCAAGGCCGACTGTCTGCTGTGGGCCTTGGCATTGCATCGTGCTGCGGTCGCGGCGCGCTTGTCTGACAAGGAATCGAAATGAACCGGGAAGCGCGCAAAGTGTCTGGGCGCAACGCAATTCCGACTCGCGCTGGAATCGGCCTGCGTACCCCGCACACGCGCCAGGTGCTGACAGAGTATCCCGATGTGGGTTGGCTCGAGGTGCACAGCGAGAACTTCTTCGCCCGCGGGGGCCAGGTCCTGCACATGCTGGAGCGGGCGCGCAGCGCCTATCCGCTGAGTCTGCATGGTGTGGGGCTGTCGCTTGGATCGACCGATCCGCTGTCGCAAGAGCACCTGCGCGCGCTCAAGGGGCTGGTCGAGCGCTTCCAGCCCGGGCTGGTGTCCGATCACCTGTGCTGGGGGATGGTCGGCGGACGTCATCTCAATGATCTTTTGCCGCTGCCCTATACCGAAGAGGCGCTGGCCGTGGTGTGCCGCAACGTCGCCGCCGCCCAGGAGTACCTCGGCCGCCAGATCCTGGTCGAGAACGTCTCCAGCTATCTGCAGTTCTCCGATTCTTGCATTCCCGAGTGGGAGTTCCTGGCGGCTGTTGCCCGGCACAGTGGCTGCGGCATCCTGCTCGACGTGAACAACATCTATGTGAGCAGCGTCAATCACGGCTTCGACGCACTCGCGTACCTCGACGCGATTCCGGCGCAAGCGGTGCAGGAGATCCATCTCGCCGGCTTCGACAGCAACGGCGCTTGCCTGATCGATACGCACGGCAAGCCGGTGCACGGACCGGTGTGGAACCTGTATGGCGAGGCGCTGTCCCGCCTTGGCCCGGTGCCCACGCTCATCGAATGGGACACCGACCTTCCCGCGCTGGAAGTCCTGCTGGGTGAAGCGCGCAAGGCCCAGGACATCCTCGACCACTGGACTCTGCCCGAGGCCGCCCGTGCGCTCGCTGCGTGAGCTCCAGGAGGGGTTCGCCCGCGCGCTCCTCAGCGGGGTGTCGGAGCGCACAGTGCCCGACATCCGCGCGGACGGTCTTTCGCCGATGCAGCGCCTCGGCTTCTATCGTACCAACGTCCTGAGCAATTACCTGCAAGGGTTGCGCGCAACCTATCGAAGCGTCGAGAACCTGGTGGGTGCAGGATGCTTCGCGCATCACGCCGAGCGGTTCATTCGTGAGATCCCCTCGCGCAGCGGCGACCTGAACCGATACGGGGGCGAGCTTGCGGATTTCCTGGCGCGCGCTCCCATCGCGGCGCAGCTCCCCTACCTCGCCGATGTCGCTCGGCTCGAGTGGCTGCTCGACGAAGTGTTCTATGAGGCCGACCATCCGGCGCTCGATCTCGAACGGCTGACGCAGGTCCCGCCGGAGCGATACCCGGATCTGCGCTTCAAACTCCACCCGGCCTGCCGTCTGCTCAGCAGTGCATACCCCGTACGCCGCATCTGGCAAGTGAGCCAACCCGACTACCGGGGCGATGAGGCCGTCGCCCTCGACGCCGGCGGCGATCACATTCTGATGCGGCGCGAGGGCTTCGATCCGGTGGTCGAGAGCGTGAGTGCGGCCGAGTTTGCGTGGCTGCGGGCCTTGGACGATGGCGAGACCCTGAGTGCGGCCTCGATGGCGGCGCAAGCCGCGCATCCGGAACTGGACGTGCCCGCCTGTCTGCAGTGCCGCGTAGCTGACGGCACGCTGTGCGATTTCTCCTTGGCAGATGAAGAAAGCTTGAGCGCCGCGTGAGATCCGCGTGAGAACTGCAGCGCACACTGCCGCTCACCAGGTAAAGCAAAAGCATCTCCTGGCTTGTGTTCGAAAACCCACTTCACACGGAGTCCATCATGAATCAAACCGATCGAATTCTGCGCGCTGCCGTCGCTGGTCTGGTCGCGCTGGGTGTGTCCGCCACTGCCGGCCAGGCCCTGGCCGCCAAGGGCGACAACGAGAAGTGCGCGGGCATCGTGAAGGCTGGTAAGAACGACTGCGGCACCAGCAAGAACGCCTGCGCCGGCCAGGTCAACGTCAGCAACGATCCGGAGGCCTGGATCTATGTGCCCAAGGGTGTGTGCGAACGCATCGCTGGGGGTCGTATCCAGACCTCGGCGGATGCCAAGCACGGCGGCAAGGGCTGACCTGTCGACGACGTACCAGCACGGGGAGCGCGTAGCACTCCTCGTGCACTACCGCAGATATCTGGAGGAATCCGGCATGGAACTGACCGCACTGTCCGCGCGCTCGATGGGAGTCCGCGACTCGCTCGTCACCGCCGTACGCAGCGGCATCAGCGCTCTGGAGAACTGGCTGGCGCCGATGGTAGACCTGGCGGTACGCCTGGTGGTGGGCGCCGCGTTCTTCCAATCCGGGCTGACCAAAGTCCAGAGCTGGGACACGACGCTGGCGCTGTTCGAGAACGAGTACAGCGTCCCGCTCCTGCCGCCACAACTGGCGGCCTACGCCGGAACGTTCACCGAGCTGTTCTTCCCCATCCTGTTGGTGCTGGGACTGGGTGGACGCTTCGCTGCCGGCGTGCTGTTCGTGTTCAACATCATCGCCGTGATCTCGTATGCCGATCTGTCGCCGGCCGGGATCATGCAGCACCAGTACTGGGGCCTGCTGCTGCTGGTGACCTTGTTTCACGGGCCGGGGCGATTGTCCGTCGATCATCTCCTGCGTAGCCGCTTCCTTGGGCACAGCTGAGCGCGCGCTCGGCGCGAGCGCTACAACACACCTGAACCGCAGAGGACGCAGAGGCGCAGAGGATTCGCCGAGGAAGGCGGGATCGGACGAGACGCGGTCAAACCAATTCCGTCCGTGTACCTCCCCATCGACTCTGTCGGAGTCTTTCTCCGCGCCTCTGCGCCTCTGCGGTTCAAAGCTTGAATGGAGCAGCAGCCATGAATGCAGTGACGAGAACCGAACGCCAGATGATGAGCCTGCGTCCGCTGGCTGGGCAGCGCGCAGTCGTAACGGGCGCCAACTCCGGCATCGGCGAAGGCGTAGCGAAGGCGCTCGCGGAAGCTGGTGCGAAAGTCGCCGTCAACTATGTGTCCGGGCCCGAGCACGCGGAGCGCGTCGTGCAGGAGATCAACGCGGGCGGCAACCAGGCCATGGCGATCCGGGCGGACGTCAGCCAGGAGGCACAGGTCGAGGCGATGTTCGAGCAGGTCATCGCCGAGTGGGGGAGCGTCGACATCGTCGTCAACAATGCCGGCCTGCAGCGCGATGCGCCGCTGCACCAGATGAGCCTGAAGGACTGGCAGTTCGTCATCGACGTCAACTTGACCGGCCAGTTTCTGTGCGCGCGCGCCGGCGTGCGCGAGTTCCTGCGGCGCGGTGTAGTGCCCGAGCTGTCGGCAGCAGCCGGCAAGATCATCTGCATGTCCTCCGTGCACGACGTCATCCCCTGGGCAGGGCATGCCAACTACGCGGCCTCCAAAGGTGGCGTATCGATGCTCATGAAGACTATGGCGCAGGAGCTGGCGCAGTACCGCATCCGCGTCAACGCCGTGTCGCCGGGCGCGATCAAGACGCCGATCAACCGGGAAGCGTGGGACACGCCGGAAGCCGAAGCGAAGCTGCTGCGCCTGATCCCGCACGGCCGCGTCGGTGAGACCCACGACATCGCTCAGGCCACTGTCTGGCTCGCTTCGGATCTCTCGGACTACGTCAACGGCGCCACGCTGTACGTCGATGGCGGCATGACCCTGTATCCGGAATTCAGAGGGAACGGTTGAGGCAGCGAGAGCAGTTCGCTGCCCGCTCGCGACGGGCTCCACCCCGTTCAAGGCGGGCTAGCACCAAACAGTTCCTCCCCCTTCAAGGGGGAGGTCAGGAGGGGGATGGGTCACTTGAGCCCGGTAACCCATCCCCACCCCAGCCCTCCCCTTGAAGGGGAGGGAGGTAACGAACGACGCAACGGAGGCTGTGAGGCAGGCCATGAAGCCAACGACCATAGATCGACTCACTCTGGCTGTGCTGTCTATCGTGCTCGCGCTGTTCGCGAGCACAGCGTTCGCGGCGCGCGAAATACGCGGGTTCACACTGACCGTCTCGGACCTGGACCGGTCGGTGGCGTTCTACCAGCAGGCGCTCGGGTTCTCCAAGGTGAGCGAGACGGTCGTGTCCGATCGCGACCTCGACACCCTCACCGGCGTGTTCGGCACGCGCGTGCGCTCGGCGCGCCTGCAACTCGGCCAGGAATACGTCGAGCTCGAGCAATACGTGACGCCGAAAGGCGCGCCGATACCGGTGGACAGCCGCTCGAACGACCTGTGGTTCCAGCATTTCGCGGTCGTGGTGAGCGATATGGACAAGGCGTATGCCCACGTGGCTGGCTTCGGGGTGCCGTCCATTTCAAGTGCTCCTCAGACCATCCCCGCCTCCAACCAGGCTGCGGCCGGCATCAAGGCTTACAAGTTTCGCGATCCCGACGGTCATCCGCTCGAGCTGCTGTATTTCCCGCCGGACAAGGGGCGGGCGCGGTGGCAGGACAAGAGCCGCCTGTTCCTCGGCATCGACCACTCGGCGATCGCGGTATCCGACACCGAGCGTTCCTCCGGCTTCTGGCGCGATCTCGTGGGTCTCAAGGTGGCAGGCGGCAGCCTGAACACCGGCATGACCCAGGAGCAGCTCGACAACGCTTTCGGCGCCGTGGTGCGCATCACCGGGCTGCGCCCGCAGGTCGAGGAAAGCCCAGGCCTCGAGTTCCTCCAATACCTGACGCCTTCAGGCGGACGGCCGACGCCCCTCGATCAGCGTCCCAATGACCTCGCGGCCACTCGCACCGTGGTGGCGGTGGATGACCTGCCAGCGTTGGCGGACAAGCTGCAGGCCGCCAACGTTGCCTTCATCTCTCCGCGCGTGGTCGAACTGCGCGGCGCGCCCTGGAGCAAGGGCCTGATGGTGAAGGATCCCGACGGTCACGCCGTGCTCCTGGTGCAACCATGAGCCCAAACTCTCACCGCAGAGGCGCAGAGGCGCGGAGTTTCGCAGAGGGAATCGATACCCGGTACGAGCTGGCGTCGACAGCGGCGCATGGCAATCGGACCTTTGGAAATCAAAGTCTCTGCGTATCTCTGCGCCTCCGCGTCTCTGCGGTTCAGCAGTAGGCCGTAGGCAGCTAGCAACGGGAGCAGGAAATGAAATACGACGCGATCATCATCGGTTCGGGCGCGGGCGGATCGGCGGCGGCCTACCACTTGACGCAGACCGGCCGGCGCGTGCTGCTGCTCGAGAAAGGCGAGGCGCTGCCGCGCGACGGCAGCACGCTCGACGTCGATACTGTCATGCGGCGGGGTGCGTTCCTGAGCACCGAAGCGTGGCTGGATCGTGCGGGCAGACTGGTCGTCCCCGAGGAGCACTTCAACCTGGGTGGCAAGACCAAGTGGTACGGCGCGGCGCTGCTGCGCTTCGGCGCGCGCGAGTTCGAGGCCGATCCGGCGCATGCCTGCCTGCCCTGGCCGATCGGCTACGACGATCTGGAGCCCTACTACGAGGAGGCCGAGCGGCTGCTGGGCGTGCGCACCTTTCCTGCCGAGCCGGCGCTCGATCGGCTGTTCAAGGCCCTCGAGCGCACCGATGCGGGCTGGCGCCGGCACATGCTCAATCTGGGGTTGTCTGCGGAGGTGCTGAACCACGCCGAGGAGGCGGCGCACTTCGACGGGTTCGCTTCGGTGCGTGGCTTGAAGAGCGATGCCGAGGAGCGGCTGCTGGAACGCGTGCGTATCCGGCCGAATCTGCAGATCGCCACCGGCAAAGCGGTGTGCGCGCTGCTGCCCGCTTCCGGTGCACCGTTGCGGGTAGCCGGCGTAGAGTGTGAGGATGGGACGCGCTATTGCGCCGACCTGGTGCTGTTGGCGGCGGGTGCCTTGCACAGTCCACGTCTGCTGCAGACGTACATGGAGGCGGCTGGAATCGCCGACCGGCTCCCCGCCTATCGCAACGTCGGTCGCAACTACAAGTTCCACGTGCTCACGGCCTTGCTTGCCTTCACCCCAGCGAAGGTCGAGGATGTCCTCAGCAAGACCATGCTCTTGACGCACGACGCGCTTGCGCACAGCACGGTGCAGACGCTGGGCGGAAATCTCGCCGCGGAGATCCTGCGTACGCAGGCACCGGGATGGGCGCCCAGGATGGCGGTCGAGCCGTTCGCGCGGCGCGCCATCGGGTTGTTCCTGCAGACCGAGGACGGCTCGCATCCGGACAACCGCATTCTCGCGCCCAGCGGCTCGCGCGCACGGCCGCAGATCGATCACGATCCGGCGCGCCTGCCGCAGGCATACGCCGAGCACGGCGAGCTCGTGCGCACGCTGAAGCGGCAGCTGCTGAGGCTCGGCTATCTGCCGGTGACGCGCGCGATACCGATCACCGGCACTGCCCATGCGTGCGGTACCTTGGTCACCGGTCGCGATCCCGCACGCTCGGTGGTCGATGCCGAAGGACGGGTGCATGGCATGGAGAACTTGTATGTCGTGGACGGGAGCGTGCTGCCACGCTCGAGCCGGGTGAATCCCGCGCTGACCATCTACGCCTGGGCGCTGCGGGTGGCGAGCAAGCTCGATTCGAGCGTGCGCACACGCACCCTCGCAACCGCAATAGCGGACTAGGGACGGGCGGCAGCAAGGATGCGCCACGAATCGAGCCCGTCAGCAGTTCCCTCTCCCCTCGTGGGAGAGGGTAGGGAGAGGGGGCTGAGTGGCGTGCTTTCAACCCTCACCCCTCTCTCCCGTCGAGGGAGAGGGGGTGTTTGGCCGCGCTTCGCGCGGGAGGTTGCTGGGTAGCAGAGTAAAGGGTAACGGTCACATTGAGGTTCTCTTCGTCTCGGGGAGTCCAGAGTGGAAACAAGCCTGCCGGAACTGATCCGATTCGGCCGCGAGATCTGCGGCGACCTGGCGCAGGCCGAGCGCCGCGAATGGTGGCTGTCCAACGGCCTGGGCGGGTACGCCGCCGGCACCATCGCCGGGACCCTGACTCGGCGCTACCACGGCTTGCTGGTGGCGCCGGTCAATCCGCCGCTGGGACGCCACTTGGTGGTCGCGAAGGCCGACGCCACGTTGAGCGACGGCACGCGCGAGTGGCCGCTCTTCACCAATCGCTGGGGCGGAGGCGCAGTGGCGCCTGCCGGCTACCTCGACATCGAGTCGTTTAAGCTCGACGGGCGCATCCCGGTCTGGCGCTTCGCTTGCGGCGAGCTGCGAGTGGAGAGCCGGGTGTGGATGGAGCATGGCGAGAACACGACCTACGTCGGCTGGAAGCTGTTGTCCGGCGGACCGGTGCCAGCGCGGCCGCTCGTCCTCAAAGTGAGGCTGCTGGTCAATGCACGGGATTTCCACGGACTGTCCCGGCCCTGGGACTTCAACCCGATGATTGAAGCCGGCGGCGCGCACATGCGCGTCGCCCATGCCAACTGGTTTACGTTGCACTTGAAGAGCCGTGGCGGCGCCATCGCCAGCCGGCACGACTGGTACGAGAACTTCGATCTCCCGGTCGAGCGCGAGCGCGGCCTCGGTGATCGCGACTGCCATCTGTGCGTGGGTGAGGCGCAGCTGGAAATGCACCCGGACGAGTGGGTGGGCGTGGTGGCAAGCCTCAACGCGAACGCGTCGGTGTATCTCGAGGAAGCACTGCGCCGCGCCCAGGCTCGCGACCTGGGCCAGCTGCGCCGTGCTCAGGTGCAGGTGCCCGAACTGCTGAATGCTCCGCGCTGGCTGGACCAGCTCGTCCTTGCAGCCGACGACTTCGTGTTCTCGCGCCCGCTGCCGGAAGTTCCCGATGGTGAATCGGTGATCGCGGGCTACCCCTGGTTCGGGGACTGGGGACGCGACACGATGATCGCGCTGCCGGGGCTGACGCTGGCGACCGGCCGGTTCGACACCGCGCGGCGCATCCTGCAGACCTTCGCGCGCTTCGTCGACCAGGGCATGCTGCCCAACGTGTTTCCGGGCGCGGGCGACAAGCCCGAGTACAACACGGTGGACGCTGCGCTCTGGTACATCGAAGCCTGGCGCGCCTACGTCGATGCCCTGGAGGACGTCGGGTCGCTCAAGCGCGCGTTCCCGGTGCTGGAGTCGATCGTGGAGTGGCACCTCAAGGGAACCCGCTACGGCATCGGCGTCGATGCCGCGGACGGTCTGCTGCGCGCGGGCGAGGCAGGTGTGCAGCTGACCTGGATGGATGCGAAGGTGGGCGATTGGGTGGTGACACCGCGCATCGGCAAGCCGGTGGAGATCAACGCGCTGTGGTTCAACGCGCTCACCGTCATGGCCGGCTTCGCGCAGCGCCTCAAGCTGCCCGCCGATCGCTATCTCGAGCTGGCGGCGCGGGCGCGCGAGGGCTTCGCCAAGTTTGTCCGGGCGGACGGGCAGGGGCTCTACGACGTCATCAATGGACCAGCGGGCGACGACGCTACGCTGCGGCCCAACCAGATCTTCGCGGTCAGCCTGCCGCACAGCCCGCTCGACGCGCAGTCGCAGCGGTGCGTCGTGGAAGTGGTCGGGCGCGAGCTGCTGACCTCCTACGGCCTGCGCTCGCTCAATCCGCAACACCAGGACTATCGGCCGTACTACCTGGGCGGGATCCGGGAGCGGGACGGCTCCTACCACCAGGGACCGGTGTGGGCGTTCCTCCTCGGCCACTATGCGCTCGCCGAGCATCGCGTGTTCGGCGACGCCGCAGCGGCGCAATCCCGGCTGGAGCCGTTGCGTGACCACCTGCTCGACGCTGGTCTGGGTACCGTCAGCGAGATTCTCGACGGCGCGCCACCGCACACCCCGCGCGGCGCGCCCTCGCAGGCCTGGTCGGTCGCCTGCACGCTGGAAGCCTGGTGGCGGCTGGAGAAGGCGAAGCGACAAAGCAACCGCAGGAGGCGCAGAGGACGCCGAGGATCGCGGAGTACCCGCGCAAGCAGCGTAGCTGTGCAGCAGTTGAATCAATCAACCGGGCCTTGTTGGGCTCACGTGAAGGCGAGCAGGTGCAGGCAGCAGCATCAGATCGAAGTTCTCTGCGCCTCCTCTGCGCCTCTGTGCCTCTGCGGTTAGTCAGTAACAGGAGCAAAGCATGAAAACGACGCTGAATGCAGAACGGCAACGACTCGAAGCCCAGCACGAGGGGCGCGAGAACTGGCGCCTGTGGGGCCCGTACCTGGCCGAGCGCGCGTGGGGCACGGTGCGCGAGGACTACAGCGAGTACGGCGGCGCGTGGGAGCACTTCGATCACGACCAGGCACGCTCGCGCGCCTATCGCTGGAACGAGGATGGGCTGGGCGGGATCAGCGACGACCGGCAGCGGCTGTGCTTCGCGCTGGCGCTTTGGAATGGCCGCGACCCGATCCTCAAGGAGCGCGCATTCGGACTCACCGGCAACCAGGGCAACCGCGGCGAGGACGTCAAGGAGTACTACTTCTATCTCGACGCCACGCCCAGCCACAGCTGGATGCGCTATCTCTACAAGTATCCGCAGGCGGAGTATCCGTATGGCTGGCTGGTCGAAGAGAATCGCCGTCGCAGCCGCCAGGACGGACCCTTCACGCTGCTCGACACTGGCGTGTTCAAGGACAACCGCTATTTCGACGTCGAGGTGCGCTACGCCAAGGCTTCGCCGGACGAGATCCACGTGCGCGTGATCGCGACCAATCACGGGCCGGACACAGCAACGATCCACCTCATTCCGCAGCTGTGGTTCCGCAACGACTGGAGCTGGGGAGACCCGGTCGACAAGCCCGCGTTGCGTGAGATCCCGGCGCCCAAGGGCGCGCAGTGGGCGGTGCAGGCCGATCATCCCACGCTGGGCACCTACTATCTGTACGGCCGGCATGTCGCGCGCGTCCTCTACACCGACAACGAGACCAACGCGCAGCGCCTGTGGAACGTGCCCGGCGCGACCCCGTACGTCAAGGACGCCTTCCACCGCCGCATCGTCGATGGCGACGAGGCCGCGGTGAACCCCACGCACACCGGCACCAAGGTCGGCGCCTGGCACGAGCTCAGCGTGGAGCCTGGCCAGTCCGTCACCATCGGACTGACTTTGTCCGCGCAGCCGCTTGCGACAGCCTTCGAGCGTCGGGAAGTGATCTTCGCCAGACGCGAAGCCGAAGCCGGCGTGTTCTACGAGGATCTGCTCGCGGAGGCGGACCCGCAGGACATGCGCATCCTGCGCCAGGCGCTCGGCGGCATGATCTGGAGCAAGCAGTTCTTCCACTTCGACGTGGCACGCTGGCTCGACGGCGACCAGTTCCCGCCGCCCGCCGCGCGCAAGGGCGGACGCAACCGCCGCTGGCGTCACATGAAGTCGGCCGACATCATTTCCATGCCGGACAAGTGGGAGTACCCGTGGTTCGCGCAGTGGGACCTTGCGTTCCATTGCGGCGCGCTGGCGCTGGTGGACGTGGATTTCGCCAAGGAGCAGATCGAGCTGCTGCTCAACGAGCGCCACATCCATCCCAATGGCCAGGTGCCCGCCTACGAGTGGTCGTTCGACGACGTCAACCCGCCGGTGCTGGCGATGGCGGCGCTCAAAACGTTCCGCGCCGAGCGCGTCCAGCGCGGCAAGCCCGACATCGGCTTCCTGCAGCGGGTCACGCACAAGCTGCTGATGAACTACACGTGGTGGCTGAACCGCAAGGACGCCGACGGCAACAACGTGTTCGAAGGCGGCTTCCTCGGGCTGGACAACATCTCGGTGTACGACCGCTCGCAGCCGCTGCCCGCGGGCTTCAGTCTCAAGCAGGCGGACGCCACCGGCTGGATGGCGATGTTCGCGCTGAACATGACCTTGATGTGCCTGGAGCTCGCGGCCTCCGACTCCGACTACGAGGATGTGGCGATCCAGTGCTACCTGCAGTTTCTCGGCATCGCCAACACCATCGCCGGCGGCAGCGGCATGGGCATCTCGCTTTGGGACGAGCAGGACGGTTTCTTCAAGGACGTCGTGGTCGGTCCCGACGGCAGCGCGCAGCGCATCGACGTCTTCTCCTGGGTGGGCCTGATCCCGCTGTTCGCCTGCGAGATCGTGGATCGCCGGCTGCTGGAGGCGTCACCGCGCTTCCATCGGGTGATGAACGCGCACCGCTACGGACTGTTCGACGGCAACACCGTCAGCGAGTGCCCGACCAAGACCAACGCGCGTGGCGAGCACCTGCTGGCGCTGGTGGACGCGGACAAGCTCAAGCGCATCCTCCAGCACCTGCTGTCCGAAGACGAGTTCCTGTCCGACTACGGCATCCGCAGCGTCTCGCGGATCCACGCAATGCGCCGGGACCTCGGTCATGTGCACGGGATCGGACGGGCGCTGATCGAGTACGTGCCCGGTGAATCGACCTCGGGCCTGTTCGGCGGCAACTCCAACTGGCGCGGGCCGATCTGGATGCCGACCAACTACGTGCTGGTGCAGGCGATCGAGCGCTATCACCGCTTCCTGGGCGACGATTTCAAGGTCCAGGTCCCGTGCCTGGGCGGCGCGGAGTTGACGCTGAACGACATCGCGAAACTCATCTCCGACCGGCTGGTCAACATCTTCCGCCGCGGCGCCGACGGCCGCATCCCGGCGCTGCCGGCGGACAGCCCGTTCCAGCGCGAACCGGCGTGGCGCGATCTGCTGCTCTTCAACGAGTACTTCCACGGCGAGACCGGTCTGGGGCTGGGCGCGATGCACCAGACCGGCTGGACCGGGCTGGTTGCCAACCTCGTGCAGCGCCGCTATCGGGAGGACATTCCGACGTACTGGAAGCAGCGCGCACCGGAAGTCGAGCGCGAGCCGGTCGCGGCGTGAAATGCAGGCACGCGACAGCGAGGCGCGAGACAGCGAGGCACGAGAAGCGAGGAGCGAGGCGTGAGGCACGACAGGGCGAGGCGCGAGGCACGAGGCGTGAGAAAGGAAACTCCCTCTCCCTTGATGGGAGAGGGCAGGGGAGAGGGTGATGGTGTCACGACCACTGGATCAGGAATGCGCTCTGCCCCCTCTCCCTAGCCCTCTCCCACGAGGGGAGAGGGAACTTTTCTGGCAGTCAGCTCCGGGAGCGCGTCATGAGAGACGCTTCGATGCAAACCACCAACCATGCAACGAAGGGCGAGGCGCGACCGCCGACGCACGAGAAGGGAAACTCCCTCTCCCTTGATGGGAGAGGGAACTTATCTACGGCAGTCAGCTCGGGAGCGCGTCTGGAGAGGCTTCGATGCACCAACCATGCCGTACAGCGCCTCGCTGATCTCGCCGACATCGCGTGCCTCGCGCCTCGCCCCTCGCGCCTCAGACGCCTCGGGCCTCGCCCCTCGCGCCTGGCTGGTCGGCGCGCGCAGCGCGCTGACCAGTCACTGGCCCGAGTACCTCCTCGAGGCGCTCGGTCTGGGACTGTTCATGATCTCGGCTTGTGTCTTCGCGGTGCTGCTGGAGCATTCGGCCTCGCCGGTGCGTCAGGCGATAGACGACGGGCTGCTGCGCCGGATGCTGATCGGGATCGCGATGGGGCTCACGGCGATCGCGCTGATTTACTCGCCGATCGGTAAGCGGTCCGGGGCGCACATGAACCCCGCAGTGACCTTCACGTTCTGGCGACTGGGCAGGGTGCAGTCGTGGGATGCAGTGTTCTACGCGCTGTTCCAGTTTCTCGGCGGATTGAGTGGCGTGTTGCTGTCCGCCTGGGTGCTGGGCCAGATGCTGGTGGCCGACTCCGCCGTCAACTACGTCGTCACCGCGCCTGGGCAACCTGGGCGTTGGGTGGCCTTCGGTGCGGAAGTGGCGATCTCCTGCGGGTTGATGCTGGTGGTGCTGTTCGTATCGAACCGGCCGGCGCTGAACCGCTATACCGGATTGTTCGCGGGTGCGCTGATCGCGGTGTATATCACCGTCGAGGCTCCACTCTCGGGGATGAGCATGAATCCGGCCCGCAGCCTGGCCTCGGCGGTGCCGGCGCAGATGTGGTCGCATCTGTGGATCTATTTTCTGGCGCCGCCGTTGGGGATGCTGCTGGCGGCGCAAGTCTACCTGCTGGTGCGTGGCGAGCAGGCCGTGCTGTGCTGCAAGCTGCACCACGCGAACGACCAACGCTGCATCTTCGAGTGCCGTTACCACGACGCGGCAGTGGATGCGTGAGTTGAGGACCACCGTCTACACGATGGAGTCGATGATGAAACCGCATGCCCTATCCGCTCGCCTGGCCGGCAGGATCCGTTCACTCGGGTGGACCGTGCGCATGAGCGAGAAGACGCTGGGACCGCTGCTCGACCTGCTCATTCGCGTCTCGATCGCGCAGGCCTTCTTCGTCTCGGGTGTGTTGAAGGCCGCGAACTGGGACAACGCGCTGCTGCTGGCGGCGAGCGAGTACCCGGTGAGCTGGCTGGATCCCGTCGCGGCGGCCTGGCTCGGGGCGGGCATCGAGCTGATCGGTTCGGTGCTGCTTGCCGCGGGCCTCGCGACCCGCGCGGCTGCCTTGTCGATGCTGGTGCTGGCGCTGGTGATCCAGTTCAACTATCTTGCGCTGGATACGCACCTGCTATGGACGGCGCTCCTGGGCTGGTACGTGGTGATGGGAAGCGGAGCGCTGTCGCTCGACGCGCTGCTTGCGCGGGGGTTGGGCGGCAGCGCCATCCCGTACGCGGCTGCCGCCCTGCGGCTGGGACGGGTTACCACGGAACGGCTGGGCCCGGTGTATGTGTTGGGGCTGCGTCTGTGGCTTGGCGCCGCGATGGCGGCAGCGGCGGGCGCCGGGCTCGCTGCGGTCATGACGCCGGAGGTGGCGACTTCGCTGCTGCCGATTCGCACGGCCGGCGATCTGCCGTTTTGGCTTCTCGGACCCGGTGCGGTGCTGCTGCTGATCGGCCTGGCGATGCGCCCGATCGCCTTGGTGCTGCTTGCCGCGCTGGTCGTAGGGCAGATGACGGACCTGCGCGTGTCGCAGGACTGGTACTGGATGCTTGCGCTTCGCGCTGCTCGCCGTGCGCGGAGCCGGGCGGTTGTCGCTCGACGCCTATCTCGCCGCTCTTTTTGCCGAGCGCTTTCCTGAGCTCGCGCGCAAGGCAGGCTTTTCACTCGATGGTCTCCCGCGCGTGGTGATCGTCGGCGCCGGGTTCGGCGGGCTGACCTGCGCTGCTCGCCTCGCACGAGCGCGGATGCGTGTGACATTGATCGACCGTCACAACTATCACTTGTTTCAGCCCTTGCTCTACCAGGTCGCGACCGCAGGGCTGTCACCGGGCGATATCGCTACACCCATTCGCGGATTGTTCCGCGACCGTTTCAACGCCACTGTCCTGTACGGCGAAGTGAGCGGCGTGGATCGCGAGCGTCGTGAGGTGCTGATGACGGGGCGGCGCGTGCCGTACGACTACCTGGTCGTCGCCACCGGCGCCTCGCACAGCTATTTCGGGCGCGACGAGTGGGGTGCCTTCGCTCCCGGACTCAAGCGCATCGAAGATGCGACTGCGGTGCGCAGGCGCATGCTCACCGCCTTCGAGCGCGCCGAGTCCAGCGAAGACGAGGACGAGCGGCACCGTCTGCTCACGTTCGTGATCGTGGGCGGCGGTCCCACCGGTGTCGAGCTGGCTGGCGCCATCGCAGAGCTGGCGCGGCATGGCCTGGACCAGGAGTTCCGCAACTTCGATCCGGCCAGCGCGCGGGTTCTCCTGGTGCAGGCCGGTCCGCGCATCCTGCCGGCGTTCCCGGAAGGGCTGTCGGTGCAGGCGCGCCGGGCACTCGAGGCGCTGGGCGTGGAAGTGCGACTGGACAGCCGGGTCGAGCGCATCGACGCGGATGGCGTGACGATCAGCGGCCAGCGCATCGAAGCGCGCACGGTCCTGTGGGCGGCCGGCGTCGTGGCCTCGCCCGCGGCGCGCTGGCTGGGCGCGCCGGCCGACAATGCCGGGCGGGTGAAAGTGGCGGCCGATCTGTCGGTACCGGGCCTGCCCGATGTATTCGTCATCGGCGACACGGCGCTCGCGCTGGCGTGGAACGGGCAGCCGGTGCCTGGGCTGGCCCCGGCTGCCAAGCAGGGCGGCGAGTACGTCGCGCGCGTGATCCGCGCTCGCATCGAAGCGCGGCGGGTACCTGGGCCCTTCGTCTACCGCCACCTTGGCAGCCTGGCCACGATCGGGCGCAAGGCCGCCGTCGCCGACTTCGGCTGGCTGCGGTTGTGGGGTGCCCCCGCGTGGTGGCTGTGGGGCCTGGTGCACGTGGGTTTCCTGGTGGGCATGCGCAACCGCGTGTCGGTGATGTTCGACTGGTTCTGGGCCTATCTCACCTACCGCAGCGGCACTCGCCTGATCACCGGAGCCGAGCCGGTACCGGCCGCGGCCTTGGACGCGCCCGTTGCGGTAAGGGCAGCGGCGTGAAGCCGGGCAGCCGCATCGAGAAGCGCAGGTGAACGGCGAGACTGCGAAGCCGGACAGGAGGGAAATGCCGGACGTCATGGGATTGAGTCGGGTACGTGGGCCGGTGCGTGAGGTTGGCTGCGGCCCAGGCGACTACAATACAGGCAGCGACTCGGGGACTGGACTGGCCGGTACGGCGGCCGCGCTCCCCGCGCGCGCTCTGCGTTCACACGGTTCGCATACAGCCATGCCCCAGAACGTACTGGTCATCGAGGACGAACACGACATCTCGCAGCTCGTGAAGCTGCACCTGGAGGACATCGGCTGCCAGGTCACCCAGGCCTTCGACGGCATCGTCGGGCTGACCGAAGCGCAGGCCAAGCCGTTCGACCTGATCGTGCTGGACCTCAAGCTGCCCGGGCTGGACGGCCTCGAGGTGTGCAAGCGCCTGCGCGCTCAGGGACGCTACACGCCCATCCTCATGCTCACGTCCAAGTCGAGCGAGCTGGACCGCGTGCTGGGTCTGGAGATGGGCGCCGATGACTATCTCACCAAGCCGTTCAGCGTCATGGAGCTGACGGCGCGGGCCAAGGCCATCTTCCGCAGGGTCGATCTGCTCGGCGCCAAGCCCGAGGGCGACAACCAGCGCGTCATCACGGTCGGCGATCTCACGATCGACGCCGAGCGGCACAGCGTCACGGTGCGCGGGGCGCGCGTGGAGCTCACGGCCAAGGAGTTCGACCTGCTGGCCTGGTTCGCCCGCCACCCGGGCCGGGTATACAGCCGCGACCAGCTGCTCGACCAGGTCTGGGGCTATCAGCACAGTGGCTACGATCACACCGTGAATTCGCACATCAACCGCCTGCGCGCCAAGATCGAGCGCGACCCGCAGAACCCGGAGTACATCCTGACGGTGTGGGGGGTGGGGTACAAGTTCGCAGAACCAGGCACGAGGGACGAGGCACGAGGCCCGAGAAAGACCTAGACCCTCGCGCCTCAGTGCCTCGCAACGCAATGTTCCGCACCCTCTACAGCAAGCTCGCCGCTGTCCTGCTCGGTTTGTTCGCGCTGGTGGGAGCCGGCGCGATCCTGGGAACGTTGTACTTCCTCAACATGTACAACCAGGAGAGCAACCAGCGGCTGAATCTCACCCTGGCGCGACATCTGGCCGCGCAGAGCGTGCTCACGGGGATGGACCAGGCCAATCCGGCGCGGCTGCGCAGCCTGTTCGACATGCAGATGGTGATCAATCCCGCCATCCACATCTATCTGCTCGACAGCAGCGGGCACATCGAGGCGCACTCCGCTCCGGACGGTGAAGTCAAGCTGGAGCGGGTCGCGCTCGCGCCGGTACGCGCGCTGCTGAGCGGGTCCGAGAAGCTGCCTATCCTCGGCGAGGATCCGCGCTCTCCGGGGCAGGAGCGCATTTTCTCGGCGGCCCCCATTCCGCCGACCGGCCCGGTCCAGGGTTATCTCTATGTGGTGCTCGCCAATCAGACTGCGGAGGGACTGTCGGGCCTGCTCAACCAGAGCTACGTCATCCGCATCTTCGCGGTGGTGGTGCTGGTCAGCATTCTCCTGGCCGCGATCGTCGGGCTGCTGGTGTTCGCGATGATCACGCGCAAGCTGAGCGATCTCGCCAATGCCATGGAGCGTTTCCAGGCCGGCGACTTCAGCCAGCGGCCGCAGCTCCCCGCGCCGCTCGGCGGCGTGGCAGTGGACGAGATCGACCGGCTGACGCTGGCGTTTCGCGAGATGGCCGCGCGCATCGTCGGGCAGGTGCAGAAGCTCAAGCAGACCGACGTGCTCAGGCGCGAGCTGGTCGCCAACGTGTCGCACGACCTCAAGACCCCGCTGGCGAGCCTGCAGGGTTACGTCGACACGCTGCTGCTCAAGGACGACGTGCTGGGACCGCAGGAGCGGCGCAACTATCTGAGCGTCGCCTCGCGCAGTTGCGAGCGGCTGGGCAAGCTGGTCGCCGATCTGATCGAGCTGGCCAAGCTCGATGCGCACGAGGTCACCCCGCAGGCGGAGCCGTTCTCTCCTGGCGAGCTGTTGCAGGACGTGGCGCAGAAGTTCGCCCTCAAGGCTTCGCAGCGGCACATCCAGCTGGAAGCCGACTTGCCTGAGCGCGTACCGTACGTGTCCGCCGACATCGGGCTGATCGAGCGCGTTCTGGACAACCTGATCGGCAACGCGCTCGCCCACACTGCGGCGGGAGGCACGGTGCGCCTGGCGCTGCGCCAGGAGCGCGATCAGATGGTCGTGCAGATCAGCGACACCGGCTCGGGCATCTCGGACCAGGATCTGCCGCATATCTTCGAGCGCTTCTACCGCGCCAACACCGACGGCTGGGAGCAGGGCGGCCACGCCGGCCTGGGGCTCGCCATCACGAAGAGTATCCTGGACCTGCACGGCAGCCGGATGCAGGTGGACAGCACGATCGGCGTTGGGACTTCGTTTGCTTTCCGGTTGCCGGTGGTGCAGCTGCACGCCGCGCCGGCCGGAGATCGCCAGACCGAGAGCCAGGCCTGGACAGGATGAATGCGTGCAGTCGCAGTTTGCGGCAGGCAGGCGCGACCTGGCGCAAAGCAATGCGATAGCGGCGCCAGGTTCAAGACAGGCAGCGGAAAGGCAGCGGCGCCGGGTTGAAGGAAAAGGGGACAGCATGACAAGATTTGCGGGGTTGCGCGAGCGCAGCCACTGCCGGCGGCCGGCACAGCCGCGGCCAGACGAGGTGGTGGTGTGAGCACGCTGGTGGCGGTGAGCGCTGTGTTGATCGCGGCGGTGATCGCACTCGGCTGCTGGATGCGCCTGCGCCGGGTGCGGCGCGATCTGGCCGGCCTCGAGTCGCGGCTCGACGCGGTGCTGGTTGCGCGCGGCCGCACGCTGGACGGCAAGGACCAGGGGACGCGGCCTGCCCTCGTCCAGGCCATCGAGGCGGTCGTGGCGCTCGAACAGCAGACGCACGAGCAGCTTACCGGCGAGAGCGCCCGGCGCGAGCAGGCGGAGGGGCGTCTGCGCGAGAGCGAGCAGCGCTATGCTCTTGCGGTGCGCGGCGCCAACGACGGGATGTGGGAGTGGGACCTGACCAGCGGCAGCGCGCACTTCTCCCCGCGCTGGAAGTCCATCCTGGGTTTCACCGAAGCGGAGCAGGCCGGGCGTCTCGAGGACTGGCTCGAGCGCATTCACCCCGCGGATCGGGAGCGGGTTGAGCGCGAGCTGGACCTGCACGTGCAGGGCCGCAGCGAACGCTTCGAGATCGAGCACCGCTTGCGCCACAGCGACGGCTCGTGGCGCTGGGTGCTGGCGCGCGCCAGTGCCGTGCGCCATGCCAGCGGCAAGGCCGGCCGGCTGGTCGGCCTGATGACCGACATCTCCTCGCGCAAGCGCGTGCAGGAGGCCCTGCTCGAGCTCGCCGACGGCCTGGCGGGCGTGCAAGGCGAAGCCTGCTTTCAGGCTCTGGTACGCAGCTTCGCCGAGGTGCTCGGGGTCCGCGAGGCGTTCGTTTGCGAATGCATCGACAACCCCCTCGCGCGGGTGCGCATGCTGGCGCGCTGGAAGGGCGGGGAGCCGGCGCGCTGCGTGGAGTTCGACCTGGCCGGGACGGCCTGCCAGGAAGTGCTGGGCACCGGCGCCCCGGTGTTTTGGCCGCGCGACGCCGGCGAGCGCTGGCCCATGGAGCGCCAATACGGGCGCGAGGCCTACCTCGGCCTGCCGTGCTTCGACAGCGCCGGCCGGGTGATCGGCCACATCGCCTGCGCGGACCCGGGCAGCATGCCCGAGGACCTGCCGCACCAGGCCATCCTCAAGATCTTTGCGGTGCGCGCGGGCATCGAACTGGAGCGGCGCCAGCTCGAGCGCGAGCGGCGCGAAGCCGGGTTGAGCGTTGCCCCCGATTCCTCGAGGGTGCACTGAGCCGCTCGAAGCGCGCGGGCCAGCTGGGGTCAAGCCACAGGGTTACCGCGCGTTGCCGCGTCTGACGCCTTACACCGCAGGGGCGAACAAAGACGCTACACCGGCGCGGCTCGCGAGCTGCTCGAACACGAATCCGCGCACGAAGATGTGGTCGGCCTCCGTCAGCTCGTCGAACTGCACGCCGTAGCGCAACGCGCTGTCCTCGCCGCCTTCGGTCGCCGGTGTGGCGTTGCGAATCGTGGCGGCCGTCGAGACCTGGCGGGTGATGGCGCCGAACGTGAGCTCCATCGACAGCTTGACCACGTCGCCGACCTCGCCGATCTCGCTGGCGCTCGACAGCATGGCGCCGGTGGCGGACAGGTCGCGAACTTCCACGTCCACCGTCTGCGCGCCCGTTTCCAGGCGAGCGGGCAACGCCACCTGCACGCGCTCGGCGCTGCGCACGTCCATTCTCTGCACTTCGTCCGGGTAGTGCAGGTGGAAATAAGGGTAGGGGCTGGTGCACACGCGCACGACCTGGGTCTTGAATCCGCACACGCTGCGGCCGACCAGGTAGCGCACCGCGATCTCGTCGCCCAGGCGCAGATCGGTCGGCAGCAGAGTTGCTCCCGGCAGCGCCGCCATCACGCTCTGGCCTTCCAGGTAGCCTAGAACCCGCGCCTGCACGCGCGGGCCGCCTTTCTCGCTCAACACCTGCAGATTCAGTACGGTGCCGACGGTGAGTTGCAGGTCGGCGGGCCGGCGTGCCTTTTTGGCGACTTCTTCCGGGCTGGCGACTTCTTCCGGGCTGGCGGGTTCTTCCAGGGCGGCGGGCTCGGGGGTGGCGCTCACGGCAGGCTGCTGTGGATCATTCCCACCGGCATAACGGCGGGAGCGCCATGAACTTGAGCAACGTTGTCGTCGCAAGGCGGCGCTTGGCAGCATGCCCGCGAATGTCTTATTGTTTCGACCTGTCGTCCCGCGCCGCACGCATGCCGTCCGTTCCTCCGTACTCGATCCAACCGCTCGGTGACCGCGCGCTCGTGATCGAGCTGGCCGCGGCGATCAGCGCGGAAGTCGCAGCGCTGGCGAGCTGGTTGTGCCAGTGTGTGCTGGCAGCCCGCCTGCCCGGTGTGCGCGATGCCGTGCCGGCATTCTGCTCGCTGACCGTCCACTACGATCCGCTGCAGTTCGCTGCCGCCGGAGGCAGTCCGGTGGAGGCTGCGCGTCGCTCGATCGAGGCGGTGCTGCGCGAGATTCCGCAGCCCGGCGAGGCGCCCGAGCGCTTGCTGGAGATTCCGGTCTGTTATGGCGGCGAGTTTGGAGAGGACCTCGAAGAGCTGGCTCGCCGGCACGAGATGACGCCCGAGCGGGTGGTGGAGATCCATACGGCCGCTATCTACTTTGTCGGCATGCTGGGCTTCGCGCCGGGCTTTCCCTACCTGGCGGGGCTCGATCGCCGGCTGGTCACTGCGCGCAGGTCGACGCCGCGAGCGCGTGTCCCGCGCGGGAGCGTCGCGATCGGCGGTGAGCACACCGGCATTTATCCACTCGACTCGCCCGGCGGCTGGCACGTGATCGGGCGCACGCCGCTCTCCCTCTTCGACCTCGACCGGGATCCGCCCAGCCTGCTGCAGGCTGGCGACAAGGTGCGCTTCGTGGTCATCTCACCCGAGGCGTTCGCGCGCGTCGAGGCGGCCGGCCGATGGCCCTGAAGATGCTGCGCGCCGGCATCCTCACCACCGTCCAGGATCTCGGCCGGTGGGGATACCAGCGCTTCGGGGTGCCGGTGAGCGGCGTGATGGACGAGGTGTCCCACCGCCTGGCGAACTGGCTGGTCGGCAACGACGAGACCCAGGCCAGCGTGGAGATGACGCTGGTGGGTCCGGGTTTCACGGTCACCCGCGACACGCTGCTGGCGGCGTGCGGCGGGGACTTCGAGCCGCGCGTCAACGGCGAGTCGATGCCGCGCGCGCGTCCGGTCCTGGTGCGAGCCGGCAGCGTGCTCGAGTTTGGCGCCTGCCGCACCGGCTGCCGCGGCTATCTCGCGCTGGCCGGTGGCGTGCAGGTTCCGCCGGTGATGGGCAGCCGCAGCACCTACCTGCGCGGCGGCTTCGGCGGCTTCCACGGCCGCGCGCTCCGGCGTGGCGATCTGCTCGACGCTGCGGCCCTGGAGGCTGCGCGTTTTCCCGCCCTGCATCGCAGTCTGACGGCCGAGCGCGCACGCATGGCCTACCCGCGCTGGTCAGCGACCGAACGAGTCGATCTGCTCTCGCCTGGACCCTACTCGATCCGCTTCGTGCCGGGACGGCACTGGTTGCTGTTCGCGGAAGCGTTGCGCGAGCGCTTCTGTCAGAGCGAGTACCGCATCGGCCCGCAGTCGGACCGTCAGGGCTACCGGCTGAGCGGCCCGACTCTGGTCGCGGAGCAACCGATCGAGATGATCTCCGAGGGCGTGACCTTCGGCACCATCCAGGTGCCGCCCGACGGCGAGCCGATCGTGCTGATGGCGAGCCGCCAGACCACCGGCGGCTATCCCCGGCTCGGCGAGGTCGCCAGCGTCGACCTCCCGCTGCTGGCGCAGCTGCCGCCGGCGTCGGTCGTGCGGTTCCAGCCGATCACGCTGGAGCAGGCGCAAGCGCTGTTGCTGGCGCGCGAGCGCGACATGGCGCGCACGCGCGAGGCGATTCTCATGCAGGTTCAACGCTGACTCGAACGCGGTGGTCCGGGGTAGGCCGAGGGACTCGCGAAGGATTGACCTTGCGGCCGTCGTGATAAGCGATCCCTCCCCCTCCTAGGGGGAGGGCCAGGGTGGGGGTGCAGGCCTTGTGTGACCAGACATTGCACCCCCATCCCAGCCTTCCCCCTTGCAAGGGGGAAGGAGTGAAGCGCGCAGCTTAGCTGCGGCGTGTACCATTCCTCGTGACCAGGAACAGCGGCATGCGCACATCCATCGATCTGAACTGCGACATGGGGGAGAGCTTCGGCGCCTGGCGGATGGGCGACGACGAAGCGATCCTCGCCCTGGTCAGCTCCGCCAATGTGGCTTGCGGCTTCCATGCCGGCGATCCCGCAACGATGCGCCGCACGGTGCAGGCGGCTGCTGCGCGCGGCGTGGCGATCGGCGCGCATCCGTCTCTGCCGGATCTCGCCGGTTTCGGCCGCCGCGAGATGCGCATTGCCCCGGAGGAAGTCTACGATCTGGTCGTGTATCAGGCCGGTGCGCTTGCCGCGTTCGCGCGCGCCGCTGGCGGCAGTCTGCATCACGTCAAACCCCACGGTGCGCTGTACAACATGGCTGCGCGTGATCGCGAGCTGGCCGATGCCATCGCCCGCGCAGTGCGCGACTTCGATAGAAGCCTGGTGCTGTATGGCCTGGCAGGAAGCGAGTTGATCCGCGCCGGTCAGGACGCCGGCATTGCGGTAGCCAACGAGGTGTTCGCCGACCGCACCTATCAGGCGGACGGCAGCCTGACGCCGCGCAGCCGCCCGGATGCGCTGATCCACGACGTCGAGGCCGCGGTCGCGCAAGTCAAGCGGATGGTGTTGGAGCAGGCGGTCCAGGCGGTGGACGGGACGCTGGTCCCGATCGAACCCGACACCCTGTGCATCCACGGCGATGCGCCGCAGGCAGCGACCTTCGCGAGCCGCATCCGCGCCGAGCTCGACACGGCCGGAATCGCGGTTCAGACCTTCTCGAAATCGATCCGCTCGTCGACCGGCAGTCCCTGAAGGTGACGGCGCAGGCAGTCGAGCGCCATTTCCACCGCGCCCAGGCGCACCCACTCGCGTCCGCCCACGATCCGGCTGCGCCGCGTTGCAACCCCTTGCCCGGTGGCGATCGCCAGGCAGATGGTGCCGCCGAAGTCGATCCGATCGGCTCCCTCGTCGAGCTCGACGAGGACCGCGAGCGCGTACGAGCTGCCGGTCTGTTGCCGGAACGCGCGTGCTATCGCTTCGGCGGTTGCCACATCGGGCGCGCTGGTTCCCTGCGTTCCATCGAGCCCCACCGCTGCGGCCAGCTCGGCGGAGTCGCGTGCCACCAGGCCGCGGCGAAATACCTTCTCTGCGCCCACGAGCGGGGCGACACGTGCGGCAACCGCGCCGCCGGTGAAGGTTTCCGCGATCGCGAGCGTGGCCTCGCGCTTGGCCAGCTCGTTCAGAACGACGCCCTCGAGTTTCTGATCGTCCTCGGCCAGGATGAAGTTGCCGAGGCGTTTGCGCACTTCCTGCTCGACCGGTGCGAGCTTGCGACGGACGTCCTCCATGTCCGCGCCGCGCACGGTGAGCTTGGTCTCGAGCTGCGGGTAGTGGGCACGGAAGCCGAGCTTGATGCTGCCGTCCGGCGCCAGCGTCTCCACCCCGGCGAGCATGCTGTCGGCACGCGACTCGCCGATCCCGTAGCTGTGGAAGCGTTTGAGGAAGCTCGCCGCGGGGCGGCCGCCCCTGGCCAGCAGGCGCGGAATGATCTGCTCGTCCAGCATGCGGTGCAGCTCGCGCGGCACGCCCGGGGTGAAGTAGAAGCGCGCCTTGCCAATATCGAGTGCGAAGCCGCAGGCGGTGCCGATCGGGTTGTCTAGCAGCTCGGAGCCGGCCGGGAGCATGGCCTGTTTTCGGTTGCTGGGGGGCATCACACGGCTGCGCTTGCGGAACAACTCGGCCATTTTGCCGAACCATTCCTCGCTGAAGACCAGCTCGACGCCGGCGGCCTGGGCTGCGATCTCCTGCGACAGATCGTCGACCGTCGGGCCCAGCCCGCCGTTGACGATCACCGCGTCGACCCGTTCGCCCGCCAGCCGGAATGCTTCGAGCAGCGTCTGGCGATCGTCCCCGACCGTGGTGCCCCACAGGACCGTGAGCCCGACGTCGCCGAGCTTCTGACTGATGTAGCTGAAGTTGGTGTTGACGATCGCGCCCGTCAACACCTCGTCTCCGGTGCAGATGATCTCGATGCGCATGGGCTGCGAGCCTAGCATTTTTTGCCTGCGGCATGCTCGGCGCACGGACCGGTGCGATCCGGGCTGTGCGATCGCGCCAAGGTTGGGATAATGTGCGGCGCAAACGAACCGCGTCCGCAGCAACGGAACAACCAAGGAGCAAGCATGGCCGCAGAATGGCCCGAGCAGATCTACCAGGAACTGGTCGCCGCCGGCGTGCGGCAGGTCGCCTATGTGCCCGATGCAGGGCATCGCCGCTTGATCGATCGCTGCCACGCCGACGCTTCGATGCAGGCGGTGTCGCTCACCAGCGAGGAGGAGGGCGTGGGGATGCTCGCCGGCGCGTGGCTGGGCGGGCAGCGCGGCGTGCTGCTCATGCAGTCCAGCGGCGTGGGCAACTGCATCAACATGCTGTCGCTCAACCAGGAGTGCCGCATCCCGCTGCTGATGCTGGTGACCATGCGCGGCGACTGGGGTGAGTTCAACAGCTGGCAGGTGGCGATGGGGCAGGGCACGCCGGCCGCCCTGGAGGCCGCCAATGTGCTGGTGTATCGAGCCGACAGTGAGGACACTGTCGCCGAGACGGTGCGCGCCTGCGCTGCGCTCGCTTTCAACTCGGGGCGGGCCGTGGCCGTGCTGATCGGCCAGCGCGTGGTCGGGACCAAGGCCTTCAAGTGAGGGGCGTTCAAGTGAACGGGGCCTTGAAGTGAGCGGGGACTTCAAGTGAGGGCGGCCTTCAAGTGAAGCGACGACGACTTTCAAGACGAGGACGAACAGATGGCTGGCACGCTGAAACGACGCGAGACGATGGCGAAAATCCTTGCCGCCCGCGGCAATGCCCTGGTGGTAACCGGGCTGGGCTCAACCACGTACGATGCTTTTGCCACGGCCGACTCGCCGTTGACGTTCTATCTGTGGGGCGTGATGGGGGCGGCGGCGATGATCGGACTGGGGCTGGCCAACGCGCAGCCGCAGCGCCGGGTGCTGGTGGTGACGGGCGATGGCGAGATGCTGATGGGGTTGGGCTCGCTCGCTACCATCGGCGCCGCGCGGACCGCGAACCTGTCGATCGCGGTCATCGACAACGAGCACTACGCCGAGACCGGCATGCAGCGGTCGCATACCGCACGCGGCGTGGACCTCGCGGGCATCGCGCAGGCGGCCGGCTTTGCCCGTGCGTCGACCGTGCGCACGCAGGCCGAGCTGGACACGGCGATCCCGGATCTGTTCAGCCTGCCCGGGCCGGTGTTCACCGCGATCAAGGTCGTCGCCGAACCGGCCGCAATCGCGCTTCCCCCGCGCGACGGGCCGTACCTGCGCAGCCGCTTCCGCGCTGCGCTGCTCGGCGAAACTCACGCAGTCGACGGATAGGCGCGAAGGGGGCATTCGTGTCTCGCGCCTCGGGCCTCGCGCCTGTTTTAACCCCTTTCCCGCTGCGCCTGCGTTTACACCTCTGCAGCCACTTACTGCAGAGGAGAAACGCAAATGAAGCAACTGATCCTGGCGCTGGCAGCCACACCCCCAGAAGGTCGAGCCAGAAATCCAGGGCAATGGGATCGGGCTGCACGTTCCCGAGACCACGTCTCACTGCGTCCCGGACGTCCGAAGGTGACGCGCCTTCGCCGACACCGAAGAGACTGCGCGCCAGCGCGACCATCACGTGAAAGGGAAGCATGCGTCCGTGGGAGAGCGCGCGGGCATAGTGAAGGGCCACAACGCCGCGGGCGCGCTCGACAAACTCGTGACAGAGGCGGCTCTTTCCCGTGCCGGGTTCCGCGGTAACCAGGACCACTTTGGGTCGACCTGATTGCGTCTCGCGCAGAGCCCTCTCCAGCAGCGCAAGCTCGCGCTCGCGGCCGACGAAGCGCGAGAAGCCGCGCGCCCGGGAGCGCTCGAGGTGGTCCCGGATCTGGCCCGGGTCCCCGTAGCTCGAACACGCGCACGGGAACGCTTGCGCCCTTGAGACTCTGTTCGCCACGGTCAAGGAAGTCGAAGAAGGCCGCCGCCAGGCGCGCGGTCTGCTCGGTCAGCGCGATGCCGCCGGTGGTGCGAGTTCTGCCGCTCTCGTATCGGTGGACACCACCGGCAAGGATCCGAAACAGGCGATCGAGCAGGCGATGCCATTCCTCGGGATCGACGCGCTCCGCCAGCTCCATCGAGCGCACGACGTCGGCGAACAGGACAGTGACCAGCTTGCGCTCGCCCCTGAGCGCGCTCTGGGACGCAAGAATCTTCTCGGCGAGATGCCGCGGCGTAGGAGCGCGGCTCGGGGGTGGTTGTCGGCGCCGCGAAGTGCGCACCGCAGTTGTTGCAAAACCTCGCGTCAGCGGGGTTCTCGTGTTTACAGAATCGGCAGATTACTGGACCCTTACCCATCTTCGCTTCGTCCGCGTGCGCAGCTAGCGCATCGGGCTGAGCGCATCGAACGGCGCCCCCCACTCTATGGAAGCTCGATCCGGACCGGGGCCAATTCTCCGCCCGCAGCCAGGAAGGACCGATAGGAATCTCCACCGTATCACGCTATTGGATTGAGTCGGATGGGCCAGCGGGAGGGGAAGAGCGATCGGGAGCCACGCTCGGCCCACCAACGGAGCTGCGTGCGATGCATCGGAGCATCAGGGCAACGTTTAGGAACGCGCGGCAAAGCTCAGCAGTGGCCGATTGGCGGACCGCGCGCCGTTGTAACAAGGCAGTCACCAAAGTTTCACGTAAGTCATCTAATCTACATTGCATCGCGTGCCTTCAAGATCAGAGAGTCATACCGCATGGATGGACAATCCAATCTTGTCGCCGAGGGGAACTGTATCGTTCAACCGACTGCAGCGGATCGTCACGGCTTCGAGCGAGGTGCGGAAGGGACTGCGCGTCAAGCGGCGCCGAAGTCATGGCAAGTCATCTACATCAGTTCTTCTGGCCACTCGGGGTCGACGTTGCTCGACATGATGCTGGGCAATGCCAGCTATGCCGAATCCCTCGGTGAAGCCTTCCTCCTCGGCTTCGAGCTCGAGCGCAACGCGCCGTGTACCTGCGGCGTGCCGGTGCGCCAGTGCGAGCTGTGGGGCCGCGTCCTCTCCCGATACGCGGAACGCACGGGAAGATCGAGAACCACCATCGATCTCGGATGGATGCCGATTCACAGCTCGTCGAGCAGCTTCGAACGCTCGCTCTATGCTGCGCGCCGCAAGCTCAGCCATGGACTGCGCTTCGGTGAGCTGCGCGCGGGCCTCAAATCGCCGCTCGTGTCCGGGAAGACGTACCGCGAGGGCCTGAAGAGGACCTACGAACTCTACGATGACGTGGCTCGAATCACCGGCAAGCGCCTACTCGTCAACTCGTCGAAGAGCTACCTGCTGGCGGTGGACCAGTATCTCGCTTATGGTTCGCGCGTGAAAGTCATCAACCTGATCCGTGACGGACGCGCGGTCTACGCAAGCTTTCTGCGCCACGGCTTCAGCGCGGATCAATCGGTCAAGGCCTGGCAGTATCACTACGAGCGGGCGCTGCCGCTCTTTAAGCGATTCGTCGACCCTGCAGCCATCCTCGACGTGAGGTACGAGGACCTCGCGGCCAATCCCGAGCGCACGCTCGAGCGGATCACGGAATTCCTCGGCGTTCCGTTCGAGGAGCAGATGCTGACCTTCGAAGCGGCGCGTCCACCACAACATCAACGGCAACAACATTCGCTTCAAGGCTCAGCATCATATCGCACCGGATGAGCGTTGGCGGCGCGAGCTCACGCTAGCTGCGCTGGAATTCTTCGCCCGGCGCGCAGGGCAAGTCAACGAGTCGCTCGGCTATGGGCGCGACTGATACTCCGGATCGATGTCCGGCTGACGGTTTCCTGTCGAATCGGTCGCCTCAAGGTGGTTCAAGCGGAGCGTTCGGCGATCCGCTGACACACCTCGAACGCCTGGAGTCGGAGAGCATCCAGATCATGCGGGAGGTCGTTGCTGAGGCCGACAATCCGGTGATGCTCTATTCGATCGGCAAGGACAGCGCCGTGATGCTGCACCTGGCGATGAAGGCGTTTTCATCCGTCGCGACCGCCGTTTCCGTTGCTGCACGTCGACACGACGTGGAAGTTCCGGGAGAGGGATCGAATTTCGCGACGCGACCGCGGCGCGCTTGGGAATCGACCTGATCGTGCACCAGAACCCCGAAGCGCTGGCGATGAACATCAACCCGTTCAAGCATGGTTCGTCACTGCATACGGACATCTGGAAGACGCAGGGGTTGAAACAGGCGCTCGACCAGCATGAATTCGACGCGGCGTTCGGCGGCAGCACGGCGTGACGAGGAGAAGGTCCGCGCGAAAGAACGCATCATTTCGTTACGCAGCGCGCGGCACCGCTGGGACCCGAAGAGTCAACGCCCGGAACTGTGGCAGCTCTACAACACGCGAAAAAACAAAGGCGAGTCGCTGCGGATTTTCCCGATCTCGAATTGGACTGAACGCGACGTGTGGCAATACATCGCGCGGAGCAGATCCCGATCGTGCCGTTGTACCTGGCAAAGGAGCGTACCGGTGGTTCGCCGCGGCGGGCAGCTGATCATGGTCGATGACGATCGCATGCCACTCGAGCCGGGCGAAATACCGATGCAGCTGAAGGTGCGGTTTCGCACGCTGGGTTGTTATCCGCTGACGGCGGCGGTGGAATCCGACGCGGACACGCTCGCGGCGGTGATCGAAGAGACGTTGAACGCAACGACGTCCGAGCGTCAGGGTCGCGTCATCGATCACGACAGCGTGGGTTCGATGGAGAAGAAGAAAACAGGAAGGATATTTCTGATGGCATCGACGCTGGAGCCCCAACCCGCCGCTGCTCTCGGGTGACAGCGCCCGGACCGAAGAGCCTGCTGCGATTCATCACCTGCGGCAGCGTCGATGACGGCAAGAGCACGCTCATCGGCCGCTTGCTGTATGAAGCGGGCATGTTGTTCGAGGACCAGATGGATACGCTGGCGATCGACTCGAAGAAAAGCGGCACGCAAGGCGGTAGGATCGATCTCGCGCTGCTGGTGGACGGCCTCGTCGCCGAGCGTGAGCAGGGCATCACGATCGATGTCGCGTATCGCCACTTCGCTACTCCGAAGCGGCGGTTCATCATCGCCGACACACCGGGCCACGAGCAGTACACTCGGAATATGGTCACGGGCGCATCCACGGCGAACCTGGCGATCATACTTATCGATGCCCGCAATGGCGTTCTGACGCAGTCGAAACGACACGGGTTCATCGCCTCGCTGCTGGCATTCCGCACCTGGTCGTGGCGGTCAACAAGATGGACCTGGTGGATTACTCGCAAGCGAGGTTTGAGGAGATCTGCGAGGAATACCGCGAGTTCGCACGGCAGATCGGCGTCGAGGACGTTGCGGCGATTCCGCTCTCTGCCCTGTACGGCGATAACGTCGTGGCGAGAAGCGCGAACACGTCATGGTACGCGGGCCCGACGCTACTGGGGCTGCTCGAGACGCTTGATGTTGAAGGAAAGTCCGGCAAGACCGACGCGTTCCGCATGCCGGTTCAATGGGTGAACCGACCCAACTCCGACTTCCGCGGTTTCGCCGGCACCGTCGCAAGCGGCGTGATACAGACCGGAGACGAGGTCCGGGTGCAACCTTCCGGGCGCACGGCGCGCGTGAGCAGCATCGTCACGTTCGATGGAAGCATTCCCGCTGGGGTTGCAGGCCAGGCCGTCACGCTTGAACTGGACGAGGAGATCGACGTCTCGCGCGGCGACCTGATCTCCGCGGCTGGGGATCCGGCGGAAGTTGCCGACCAGTTTGAGGCCACCATCGTGTGGATGGGCGAGCAGCCCATGCTACCGGGACGGCCTTACTGGATGAGACTGGGCACTCAGACGACCACGGTGTCCATCGCCGAACCGAAGTACAAGGTGAACGTCTCGACCCTCGAGGACCTCGCGGCGAAGAAGCTGGAGCTCAACGAGATCGGGGTCTGCAACCTCTCGCTTGGTCGCATGGTCGCTTTCGATCCCTACGCGGTGAACCTGGTCGTCGGCTTCATCATCATCGATCGCCTGACCCACCACACGGTGGGCGCCGGCATCCTGCACTTCGCGCTGCGTCGCGCCCACAACATCCACCGCCAGCACTTCAACGTGGACAAGATCACACGGTCCGTGCAGAAGGGACAGCACCCGGCCGTGCTCTGGTTCACGGGTCTCTCCGGCGCGGGCAAGTCGACGATCGCGAACCTCGTGGAGCAGAAGCTTCACGCCATGGGCAGGCACACGTATCTATTGGACGGTGACAATATTCGCCATGGACTGAGCCGCGACCTTGGGTTCACCGACGTCGACCGGATCGAAAACATCCGCCGCGTCGGCGAAGTGGCGCGGCTGATGGTCGATGCCGGACTGATCGTGATCACCGCGTTCATTTCACCATTTCGGGCGGAGCGCGAGCTTGCACGCAGCCTCCTGAGTGAAGGCGAGTTCGTCGAGATCCACGTGGACGTCCCGCTGAGGTGGCGGAGCAGCGCGATCCGAAGGGGCTCTATCACAAGGCGCGGCGCGGCGAACTCCTCAACTTCACGGGCGTCGATTCGCCGTACGAAGCCCCGGAAGCACCGGAGCTGCGTCTCTCCTCCGCGTGTTCGACCCCGGAAGAGGCGGCGGACCAGGTGCTTGCCCGTCTGCGCGAACTGAATCTGCTCGATTGAGTTTTCCCGAGCGGTCCGCCGCGCCGGCGCTTGGCCCGTGACGGGCTCCGTAATAGCGTAGCCGGCCCCTTTTCTGCGGTCCGCCTCATGCTTCTCTTCCGTGACGGCACCATCGAAGTGGAGAAGCGGACCACCGCCTGGCGCATCCCTTTCGCGATGCCTCGCGGAGAGAACTGCTAGACCCGAGGCGATTCGTCACGGGCGATGGCAGCGAAGGCAACGAACAGCAACGCGAACAGGATAGGGGTGAGCCGCGCCTGCCCGATTCCTTCGAAGGCGCACTGCGGCGTCAAAGGCCGCGGCCGGTGGATCCACGATCGGAACTGGGTCTAGGAGTTCGGCCGGGAACTCCACCGGCCTCCGCTGCAGTTTCAAGCCACGTTTCGCCTGCGGCAACGGCACCGCTAAGAAGCGATACAGCAGCCAGGTATCGAGAGCGCCGACGGCGACGAGCACGAGATAGGCAAGGTTGCTCTCGACGATGTTCAGATCTTTGAGCAGCGTGGACAACCCGAAGCCCACAATCCACGCATCGAAGCTCATACACAGGCGGCGGAACAGTTCGGGCCTGATGCGCCGGATGATGTGGGCCCCGATCGGTACGCCAATCGCGATGCTCGGCAGGATGTAGGGAATTAGCGCCAGACTCTGTGCGGCGTAGAGTCCGGCGTAGCCATACGCGACCGCCGCGAGCTGGCTTCCGCGAGGCGGATGAAGCCGAGCGCCGCGCGAAAATCGCGCTGCGTCAGCCCCTGATTGCTCAACATCACCGCCAGCGGCGGTCCCGAAATAGTCGTCACCGAATACAGAACGCCGACGCCGACGCCGAACACGAGACCCACCGATTTTTCGGATCGAATCGGCCGGCGATACCCCGCGGCCTGAAACAGAATCAGCGGCAACAGCACGATGAACGTGCTGAAGCGCAGCCAACCCGGGTTGACCTGCGAGAGGAGCGTTGTACCGAGGGCCACGCCCGGCAGCAGGCCGATCACGATCGGCAGCACCCGGCGCCACACGCGCGGAAACGCCTCGCGATTCACCCACAGAACGTAGGCGTTCAAGACAACTTCGATCGGGATCAGCGCGGGATTCAGGACGCGATTGGTTAGGAAGAGCAACGCGATCGGAACGGTGATCGACG
>CAVYZA010000026.1:0-53355 GCA_963772865.1 uncultured beta proteobacterium
CTGGGCGGCTTCGCACTCTGTCTGCTGCTCTGGATTGTCATCCTCGTCAGGCGCTTCCGCCGGGCGGACTGATCAAGGCCTGCCCTCGGTACTGACGGCGAGCGCATGTGCTTGCGCGCGGCAAGTCATGTGTATAGAATGGATTGGCCATACACATGGAGTCTGCTGTGCGAACCAACATCGAGATCGACGACGAGCTCATGGACGAGGCGATGAAAGTGAGCGGCCTGGCGACCAAGCGTGAGACCGTGGAGGCGGGCTTGCGGCTGCTGGTACAGCTCAAGCGGCAGCAGCGCATACGCAGCTACCGCGGCAAGCTGCGCTGGGATGCGGACCTCGAGCGCATGCGGCGCGACGCGTGATCGTCGTCGACACATCGGTCTGGGTCGACTTCTTCAACGGCCGGCCTACCACGGAGGCAGACGCTTTGAACAGGTTGCTTGGCGAACGACCGGTGGTCGTCGGTGATCTGACGATGGCCGAAGTGCTCTCCGGATTTCGTCAGGACGCCGATTTCCGAAAGGCCAGGTCGCTTCTGGAAAGCTGCGAGTTTCGGCCGATGGTAGGCAAGACAGTTGCGATGGAGGCCGCCGGTAACTATCGCCTCTTGAGAAAGCGCGGAATCACGATTCGAAAGACAATCGACGTCCTGATCGGGACCTTTTGCATCGTGAACCGCCTCCCGCTCCTGCATGCCGATCGCGACTTCGACGCGTTGGAAGACCACCTCGGCTTGGTCGTTTGGCGGGGGTAAGTTTCTGCTGCAGGGCTGCGGGCCGGGGGATGTCTCCCGCGCACACCCGCTAAAAGGTGGGGCCGTTGAGAGGGCTTTTCGGTCTGGGCGAGTGGACTCGACACATGAATAATCCCACGGACCTCTCCGCTCTAGAACGATTGATCGATACATACTGTGCGGCGTGGAGCGTCGCCGATCCGAGCTCCCGCCAACGCACACTCGACGAGATCTGGGCGGAGAACGCGACCTATACGGACCCGAGAGCGCATCTCACCGGATCAGAGGCACTGTGCGTGCACATCGGCAACATCCTGGCCGGGCGTCCAGGCGCGAGGATCATCAGGACCAGCGTTCTGGACTTCCATCACGGACTGGTGCGTTTCGGGTGGAGAGTCGTGCAGGCGGACGCGACCCTGCTGCCCGAGGGCCTCGACGTCGCCGAGATCTCCGATGACATGCGGATCCTGCGCATCATCGGCTTCTTCGGGCCGCTCGCCCCTCTGCCGTAACCACCGCAGCGGATTGCTGGAGCCAACAAGAAGGGCGCGCAGAGCACCCCCTGCGCGCCCGCGAAAAGAACTGCCTATTGTCGGGAGGACCTGCTCGTCGCCATCGATCGAGAGTGAAGGCAACGATCAGGCTTCCGAACTCGGCGGCCCATGCCTCGTCGCGGCCGAAGCCCGGCGTGCCGCCCAGCGCCTGCACGATGTACTGCTTGCCGTTGGCCGAGTAGGTGGCTGGGCCGACTTGGCAGCTGTGCCCAGGCTCAGCGAGTAGAGCACCTCGCCGGTCTTGGCGTTCGCCACGGTGAACCCACCGCCCTGCGTCGTCCAGATCGTCAGGCCACCGGCCGTGGTCAGCATCCCGCCTGCGTAGCCCGGCTTGGCCAGTCATTGCGCCAGACCTCGGCACCAGTACTGACGTTGACCGCCTTGTCGATCTCGTTGCCCCAGATGAATTCCTGGTAGGCGCCGAAGTGCCGCACATTGCTGATGACCTTGATTTCCTCGAGGCCATACTTCATGCCGGAATTGGTGGCCGCGAGGTACAGGTACCCGGTCTGGGGGTTGTACGCATTCGGGTACATGTTCACCCCACCGAGCAGGCTCGGCCACATCGTCACCGGATCGCCGCCTTCTTTGGGCACGGCAATCGAGGCGATCGGGCGCCCGCTGCTGTCGTAGCCCTTGACCCAATCGATCACGTCGGCGAACGGCAGAGCCCGAATGAACGCGCCGGTCTTGGCGTCGAGATAGTGGATGAAGCCGGTCTTGTTCGGATGCACGATGGTCTTCTTGCCGTCGAGCTTGATTATCATCGGCGTCTGCGGCGTGTCGAAATCCCACGGATCTCCGGGCACCGCGGTGTAGCGCCAGGGGACCTTCCCGTCAGTGGTGTTGACTGCTACTACGCTGGCTGCCCCCAGGTTGTCCCTGCTGCCGCCGCCGCGGTTCTTTGGATTCCACTCGTAGGCGTTGGCCGTCCCGGTGTAGTACATCTGCAGCTCGGGATCCCAGGAACCGCTGATCCAGGGGCCGGCGCCGCCATACTGCGTGCTGCCGGCGGGCCAAGTGTCGGCGCCTTTCTCACCGGGGCCCGGGATCATGTTGGCCTTCCACTTGAGCGCGCCGTCGCTGGCATTCACACCCAGCACGTAGCCGGGCAGGCCGCCGAAGTCGGTGCCGTTCATCGGCACGATGAGGGTGCCACCCGGGATCGCCATTGGGCCGACGGTGGTGGCATAGCCGCTCGCGTCCTGGGCTTTGGCGAAGTCCTTCGGATAGGGGAAGCCGTCGAAGCTTTTGACCCAGTTCGCCTTGCCGGTCTTCACGTCGATGGAGTGGAGCTTGGCGTCGTTGGACAGGAAATACACGTTCCCCCCGTATAGCGCCAAGCCGCGGTGCTTGCCAGTGACGAAGGGGACGTTGTAGCCGCCCCAGTCGTCGGGCAGCTTCTGCTCGTACTTCCAGATCACGCGTCCGCTGCTACCGTCGATGGCCCACACCTTGTTGTCTTGCGGGTAGTAGATCACGCCGTCGTGGGCGCTCGGCGTGCCCTGTGCGTCGTTCTTGCCGCCCGGCGACATGACCCAAGCGACCTTCAGCCGTTTGGGCAAGTCCACTGCCCTTGTGCGCGTCTCACTCATGGGCTAGGGTTCGGCTTCGGACCCGGGAATCTGACTGCCTATCCTCCCTTGGCACGATGAAGAATCTGTTTTCGCTCGAAGGGCGCACTGCGCTCGTTACCGGTGGCTCGCGCGGTATCGGCAAGATGATCGCCGCCGGGTTTCTCGAGTACGGCGCCAAGGTGTATATCTCGGCCCGCAAGGCGGAGGCGTGCATCGCCACCGCGGCCGAGCTCTCGGCCTCCGGGGGCACGTGCATCGCGCTGCCGTACGACATCTCGACCGTGGCCGGATGCCGTGCGCTTGCCGAGGAGATCGCAGCGGCGCGAGCCGCAGCTGCACATTCTGGTGAACAATGCCGGCGCCGCCTGGGCCGCTGACTTCGATGAGTTCCCCGAGTACGGCTGGGACAAGGTGATGAACCTCAACGTCAAGTCGCCATTCTTTCTCACTCAGGCCCTGCACGGCGCGCTCAAAGCCGGGGCGAGCGATGAGCGGCCAGCCAAGGTGATCAACATAGCGTCCATCGACGGGATTCGCCTCAACCCGTTGGAGACCTACTCGTATCATGCGTCCAAGGCCGCGTTGATCTACCTCACGCGCCGCATGGCGGCGAAGCTGGTCGCAGAACGCATCGTCGTCACGGCAATCGCACCCGGGCCGTTCGCTTCGGAGATGAATCGTGCCGCTCGGGATCATGCGGATGTCGTCGCCGCGCGCACGCCGCTGCGACGCATCGGCCGCGAGGAGGACATGGCCGGCGCCGCGATCTACCTTGCGTCACGCGCAGGGGACTACGTAGTGGGCGAGACGATCGCGGTCGACGGCGGCATCGCCTATGCCAACCTCACGCCGGGGCCGAGCTGAAGGTATCCGAGTGAAAAGGGACCGCCCGGGCTGCTCGTCGGCGACTTGCGGCCAGACACGCCGCAGAGCGTAGCCAGTAGCAAGTGTCGTTCATGCTGCGCCTCGCTTCGCCGACGGCTCACCTGCGGCGCTCCAGGTTTGTCAAAAGGCCGCATGAGGTAGACCCGCTTGCAGCCACCGGGTGCCGGGAAGTCCTGTTCCGCTCTCGGTCCTCCATTCGTTGACTTCGATCAAAACCAGTGTCGGCCAACCCAGGCATATTGCTCTATTCCTGAAGAGAGAGGAGCAATGTCGAACGCGACGGCGAAAGTGATCCCGCTCGAGCGCATCCGCAGCGATCCCGTGGGAGGCAAGGCCGCGCAGCTGGCGCAATTGCATGGACTCGGCCTGCGCATCCCCGATGGCTTCGTCGTCCTCGGCGCCGCCCCGGGAAATCTGCCGGCTGAGCTGGATGAGTACAGCGCCCGGCTCGGCGGTGCGGTTGCGGTGCGCTCGTCAGCGTTGGGGGAGGACAGCGCGGAGGCCTCCTTCGCGGGCCAGTTCGAGACGGTCTTGGGGGTGGAGGGCACCCCTGCCATTCGCGAGGCGGTAGAACGCTGCCTCACATCGGTGGCAAGCGCGCGGGCGCAGGCTTACCGCAACGAGATGCACGCGCAGACCGATGGCAGCATGGCCGTGGTCGTGCAACGCATGGTGGACGCGACTGCGGCCGGCGTGATCTTCACCGCCGATCCGGTCACCGGCCAGCGCGACCGCATCGTGATCAATGCCGTGCGCGGGCTGGGCGAGGGCCTGGTGGGCGGCTACCGCACGCCGGACCATTTCGTCCTCTCCCGTGAGGGTGCTTTGCTCGAGCGCGAACTGCACGGCGCTTTGCCTTCGATAGCGGATGACAGGCTCGCCGACTTGCTGCGCGAGGCGCTCAAGGCCGAAGCGGGGCTGGGCTATCCGCTCGACCTGGAATGGGCCATCGACCGGGACGGCCAACTGTACTGGCTGCAGGCGCGGCCCATCACCACGTTGGACCTGGCCGGGCCAGATGAGCTCGATGACGCGGTCGACCCCACCTGGCAGCTCACGTGGCACAACATCGCAGAATGGATGCCGGGCGCGATGACGCCGCTCAGCTGGTCCGTGGTCGGACCCACCTACATTTTTGGCATGAACGAATTATTCGTGCGCGCCGGCATTCCGCGAGCGCTGGTGGAGAGCGTGCCCCTGCTCGTCAACACCCAGGGGCATGTGTTCATCAACATGTCGAACTTCTACCTGCTCGGAGCGCAAATGTTCGGCATGGATAAGGACAGCTCCGATCTCACGCTCACCGGCCGTGTGCTGCCGGAGGCCACACTGCCGCCCAATGCGCCATTTCTGCAACGGCTTGTGCACACCTTGCGCTACTTCCGCCTGGTGCCGGCCGGGCGCAGGCGGCTCGACGCGTTCGTGGCACGCTACGCCTCGTTCCGCGTGGAGCCCAGCACGGACTTGGTCGAGCACTATAGGCGTCTGCAGGGCGCGATCGAGGTCGTCAACGAAGGGGCCGCCGTCCACATCCACACCTCGCTGATGGCGATCGCGCTGCTCGGCTTGTTCCAGCGCGTGTTCAGCAAGGGCGCGCCGCCGAGCGCACAGGCGCAAGCCGCAGTGGCAGCGGTGCTTGCGGGAGCGAGGTCGAAGACTTCGGACGCGGCGGCGAGCTCCATCGGCGTGGCGGATGCGCTGAACGATCTCGGCGCGCTCATCGCGGCCCAGCCGGCTGCGGCTCAGAGTTTCGTGCGCATGCCCGGCGCTCAAGCGCTGCAATGGTTGAGGAGCCCGTTCTCCGGCGCCGCAGGAAACGGGTTTGAGTCGTTTCTCGCCACCCACGGTCACCGCTGCATTCGCGAACTGGAGCTGCGAGAGCGCGACTGGCAGGAGGATCCGCTGCCGATGGTGCACTCGCTGCAGCTCGTGGTGGCGGCTCCGCGGGCAACCCAGACCGAATGGACGCGCGAGGCAAGCCATGCGCTCGCGCAATTATCCTGGCCTGCGCGTCGGTTGATCCAATGGCTCTTGCCGACGGTGAAGGCGGCGGTGGTGGTGCGCGAGCGCTCCAAGTCGTTCAGGGTGTGGCTCGTGCGGCAGCTGAAACGCGGCTACATAGCGTTTGCGCAGCGGCTTGTAGCCGAAGGGCGGCTCCCCGACGCCGACCTGGTGTTCTTCTTCACTCATGAGGAGTTGGGACGGCTGGCCGCGGGGCCGGACCGTGCGCTGGTGCGGCGCGCGGAACACCGCCGGCGGCTGCACCCACGGAAGATGGCCGTAGAGTTTCCATACGTTTGCCAAGGCAAGCCGGTTCCAGTTGCAGCGGTTGCGGGACAGGTACAGGAAGGCGAGGCCATGCAAGGCACGCCGCTGAGCCGCGGCGTAGCGGTAGGGCCAGCGCGCGTGGCACGCAACCTGGCCGAGGCTGGAGCGATGCAGCCCGGCGAGATTTTGGTGACGCCGTTCACGGATGTGGGATGGACGCCTTACTTCAGTCGCGCTGCAGGATTGGCAACCGAGGTAGGCAGCGTCCTCTCGCATGGCGCGGTGGTGGCCCGCGAGTACGGATTGCCTGCCGTAGCGGGTCTGCCGGGCGTCACGCGGCGGTTCAAGACGGGGGACATGCTGCGCGTGGACGGGAACACGGGCGAGCTGCGCCGCATTCAGCCACGCGCTTGACGCGCTTCGACTCGCCGTGTCGCTGCCGGGTAAATCGCACACCTACACAGAGGATCCGTGCGTCAAGTGTCGGCCGCTGCGGGCCGGGCCAGCAGCATCGCAGGAACGAGCAACGCCGCCTGCACCAGGAAGAAGGTCCCGGCGAAGGCGAGGAAGTCCAGCCGGCCGAGGACATTGACCGCGATCAGTGCGGCGATGCTCAGGCTGCGCGAGGGGAGCGCTGCGAGCAGCGTCACGGTGTCTGGTCTTGGCCAGGACAACGCCCTCGCGATGCCGAAGCCCAGTGCTGCGGCACCCGCGGTGAAGAGCACTGCGGCAATCATGATGGACGTCAGGTGGCGCTGGATCGTCGCGGCCTGATCTACCAGGATGACCGTCAGCATCGCGGCGATCATGACGACGGTCAGGCGCTGGAGCCGTCCGCGATTGCGCTCGACGAATGCGGGAGCCCAACGGCGCACCAGCATTCCGGCGCCGATCGGCAGCAGCAGGCCGGTTACGATCTGTTGCATGACTTTCCCCGCCGGTAGGGTAAGGCTTGTGTCCTGCTGCAACAGCAATTCGAACGCGAGGCCCGCAATCAGCGGGGTCGACACCAGCGCTAGAAGGCTGGAAGCCGCGGTCAACGTGACCGAAAGGGCGATGTTGGCGCGACCAAGCAGACAGTAGTAGGTGGAGGTCATCGCTTGAGGCGCCGCTGCCGCGAGGATCAACCCTCCCGAAACGGCAGGCTCGGGCTGCAGCAGGAGGATCAGCCCCGCAGCGATCAGCGGCAATGCGAACAGCTGTCCGAGGAGCCCGGCCGCTACCTCTCCAGGGTAGTGGAGGACGCGGCTCAAGTCCTGAACAGTCAGTTCCAGGCCGACGATCGTCATCGCGACGATAATTAAAATCGGCAGGCCGACGGCAACGATAGGGTTCATGCCGAAGCATTGTAGAGCACGCTCAACCTCCGAGAACCACCCCGACTACCACGATCAGCTTCCGGATTTACCGTTCCTGTTTCTGGATTATGGAGCGCACTGCGGCGTTCTTGTCTGATCCCTCCGGACAATCAAGACTCGCAGTGATCTTTGATCGAGTGACCGCTAGGCTTGGACGTACTATCAGGTCGGGCCGATGACCCTGTCGATCACCACGCTGCCAGCACCCACGAACCTTAGAATCATTCCTTAGGTCTGTCGCCGGACGTGCCACGCCCGATCCAGACGCGTCGCTAACCCGCATTCGCGAATGGCTGTTTCCCAATCGATTGCGGCCACCGCGCAAACAAAAAGGGCCGTCTTTTCCGACGGCCCTCTTGCTCATCGAGTGGCGGATCCGCTATGCGGTTTCCTTTATCGGTAGTTCGGCAACTACGCGTGTCTCATGCACCGCCGGGGAGTAGATTTCCAGAATCTCGAGGTCGTCCGAGCAAGCCATCTCGTTGTGCACAATGCCGGCCGGCTGCAGCACGCAGTCCCCTGCACGGAACGTAAGCTCGCCCCCCTGACCCTCGTAGATGAAGCGCACCCAGCCCTTCAGCACGTAGAACATCTGGAAATCGCATAGATGCTGATGCAGGCCGGTGGTGTGCATGTCCTGATCACCTGTGTGATCGCCCTTCACCCGCACGACGTGCGCTCGGAATTGGCCGTGAGTGGCACTATCGATGCCAAGATCGCGGTACTCGAGAAAATCGCGCAGCCCGTTCTTGTACACCCCGTCCTTGGCGTAGCTGACCGAGAACTTCTGCTTTTCCTTGCTCATGATCCTTCTCCTCTCGTCCGTGATCCCTGTGCCTGCCGTTACTGGGTCTCTTCTGGTCATTATAGGGTAGTGCCGAACAGAAGCGACGTCAAATCAGGGTAGGAGCGAGGCGTACAGCCGCGCGCCACCTCCGCGAGGACTGCATGATACGCGCGTTGCAACCAGGTTCCGCTTTAGATGGGTCCAGGTCCCGGCGAAAGAGCGGTATTGCGCTCAAGCCAAGTTGCGGGAGGAGGGCTGACGGACCGACGGCGTGAAGACCTGAGTGCACCTTCAGTCCATCGCACGAATATCGACATCCTTCGTCTCTCTCACCAAAACCAGACTGACAACGAATGCAACCGACGCGGTGATAACCGGGTACCAGAGTCCTGCGTAGATGTTGCCGCTCGCCGCGATGATCGCAAATGCGGTCGCGGGCAGAAAGCCTCCGAACCAGCCCACGCCGACATGATAGGGAACGGACAACGACGTGTAGCGGATGCGCGTTGGAAACATCTCGACGAGCATCGCAGCCAGCGGCCCATAGGTCAAAGTCCCGCACGCCATCAGCAGCATCAAGATCAGAACGGCCATCGGCCGGTTCATTTCTCCTGGATCCGCTGTCGGCGAATAACCCGCGTCCTTGAGCGTGGCCGCGAGGGCACTTTGGAACTCGGACGCCCTGGTCCTGGCGTCCGGTCCACTCGCGTCATAGGCCTCGATAACCGTCGAGCCGACTCTGATCTGAGCTGCCGTGCCGGCAGGTGCAACGGCACTCTGGTAGTTCACACCCGCCTTCGCCAAACTGCTTCTGGCGACGTCGCACGACGTATGAAATTTCGCCGTTCCGACCGGATTGAATTGAAACGAGCATTCGCCAGGATCGGCGACGACGGTGACTGGCGAGTTCTGCTGAGCACGCTCGAGAGCAGGGTTGACGTGGTGGGTAAGCGCCTTGTACAGAGGGAAGAAGGCGATAATGCCGAGGAACACGCCGGTGAGGAAAACCCGCTTGCGGCCGATCCTGTCGGACAGCGTACCGAAGACGTAGTACAACGGTGCCGTCAACAGGGTGGCGATGATGATCAGCCAATTGGCCGTCACGCTATCCGCTTTGAGTATCTGTATCAGAAAGAATAGGGAATAAAACTGGCCCGTGTACCAGATCACGGCCTGACCCATCGCCAGACCAAAGAACGCGATCAGGATCAACTTCAGATTGCGCCACTGGCCGAACGCTTCCGAAAGCGGGGCTTTGGACGTGTTACCTTGGGCTTTCATTCTCAGGAACGCTGGGGACTCGTTCAACTTGAGGCGAATCCAGACCGAAATCACCAGCAGCACGATCGAAAGAAGAAACGGAATGCGCCAACCCCAATCGGAGAACGCAGCTTCACCCAGCGTGTAGCGCACAGATAGAACAACGCCCAGCGACATCAGAAGCGCCAGAGACCCGGTGGTCTGAATCCACGAAGTCCATGAGCCACGACGGCCGTCCGGCGCATGCTCCGCGACATAGATCACCGCTCCGCCGTATTCACCCCCTATCGCAAGTCCTTGCAGCATGCGCAAGGCGACGAAGACGACAGGCGCTGCGATGCCGATGGACGTATAACCCGGCAGCAGGCCGATGGCGAACGTCGCCGAGCCCATCAGGACAATGGTGATCACGAAGGTGTACTTGCGGCCGACCAGATCCCCCAGGCGCCCGAAAACGACGGCACCGAGCGGTCGGACAGCGAAGCCTGCAGCAAAGCCCAGCAATGTAAAGATGAACGCGGCGGCGGGATTGACGCCCGAGAAGAAGTGTCTGCTGATCTCCGCGGCCAACGCGCCTACAAGCAGGAAGTCGTACCACTCGAACACAGTGCCCAGGGAGGATGCGAACACGACGAGCTTGTCGCTCTTCGTCATGGCGACGTTCGGCAACTTCCGGGTTCTCTGCAGACATGGAGCCTCTTCGATCATGTCCTCTCCTGGCCCGCAGGATATCTCGGACAGGGTTCAGGCCGCGCCAATGGCTTCAAGTGGCATACACTTGCCCTCGGCATTCTAAGGGTAAGGCCGGTGGATCGCAGCGATTCATGTCCAGCACTACAAACGTGCGGCGGCGAGAGGTGCTTTCGATCCTATCTCACGGGCTCGCTGAGCTACAGGCGGACGGGGTAGCGCGAGCGCGTGATTCACCCACGACCCATGACCGTTCGTCGCGATCTGCGCGTCCATGTACACTCGTAGGAATCGCATGGATCGCTTTGCCTTGGCAGCGTTGCTTGCGCTGGCCGCCGTTTCATCCTCTTGCGCGCGCGCCCCGGCACGCACGATGGTCCCCTCGCCCATCCTCATGCAGGACAAGCGGCTCGATTTCTCGCGCCCCGTCCTTCCCGAAAGGCGCACGACCGAGGTGAGCGTGCTCTTCGCCACGACCCGCGCTCCGGCCCCGCCGGAGGCGCCGGAGCGGTTCACGCGTCGAGCGGGCGATCAGGTACACATGGGTGTCGCGCGGGTGCAGCTCGGTAAGCCCGAGTGGTCGTTCGACGACCTGGCCGAGTCCGATCGCGTGAGCCGTCCGGATACACCGCGCCCGGCCCACGTCGTGGCGGTCGAGGAGTTCGGCGTCCTCGGCGCGCCGGGAGGCGAGCCCGAACGGGCGTTCGTCGCCGCCATCGACCGCCAGGTCCAGACCTCGCCCAGCGGCTCCGCAGTGTTCTACGTGCCCGGCTACCGCGCGACCTTCGACGAGGTGATGCTGCTGATGGGCAGCTGGGCTCACTTTCTCGGGGACCACTCGCCGATGATCGCCTTCTCCTGGCCAACGGGCACGCGGGCGCTGGACTATCTCTGGGACTGCCCGCGTGCGCGTGCCTTCGTGCCCGACATCGCGCGGATGATCGCGCTCGTCGCCGAGCGCAGCCAGGCGCGGCGCATCAACGTAATGGCGTTCAGCTGCGGCGGACCGCTGCTCGCGGAGGCGCTTGTGCAGCTGCGCCAGGCGCACCCGGGTGAGGACGCAGAGGCCCTGCAGCGTCGTTACCGCATCGCCAACGCCATCTTCGCGGCGGCCGACATTGACCTCCAGACCTTCGCCCGCTCACACCTGCCGGCGATCCTGGACATTGCGCAACGCACAGTGGTGTATGTGTCGGAGAACGACTCCGCGTTGAGGGTCGCTGCTTTCCTCGCCCGCGCCTCACGGCTCGGACGCCCGCGTTTCGACGAGCTCACGCGCGAGGATCTGGAGACGTTCGCGAACAACGAGCGCCTCGTCGGCATCGACGTGACCGGCGTGTACGGTCCGCACGAGCTCACCGGCGCACGCGGCCACGGCTACTGGGTCGCGAACCAGCGCGTCTCCACCGACGTGCTGCTTTCGATGGTCTACCCGTTCGACCCGACGTGGCGGGGCCTCTCGCACGGCCCTGGCCTCGATATGTGGACCTTTCCCGACGACTACCCGCAGCGGGTCGGCGACTCGGTGTACCGGGACGTTCCCGAGCTGCGCCGCGAAGCGCGTTGACTGAATGGTTGCCTGCGCCCGCAACGGCGGCGCTGGGCTTCGGCGCGTTTTCGCTCGCACCAGCCCGCGCGCAAGCTGGCGTTCTCCCCGCACACCCGCGCATCGGGGCCGAGCCTCACTGCGCGGTGAACCCTCCGTCGACGGTAATGGACTGACCCGTGATGAAGCACGCAGCATCGGAACACAGAAACAGGACGGTCTGCGCAATTTCTTCGCTGCGGCCAACGCGACCCATCGGATGCATGGCTGCAAAGGCGGCCTTCGTCTCTTCGTTGCCGCCGACGAACCGCTCCATCATCTCGGTGTAGACGGCGCCCGGCGACACCGCGTTGATCCGGACGCCGCTCTTCGCATGCTCCAGCGCGGCTGCCTTGGTCAGTCCCGAGGACCGCGTGTTTGCTGGCGCTGTAGACGCTGGCGCCCGCGAAGGCGATGTGTCCGACGATCGACGAGATGTTGACGATGGCGCCGCCACCCGTCTTCAGCATCGCGGGCAGTTCGTACTTCATCGACAGCAGGGTTCCCTTCACGTTGACGTCGAACACGGTCTGGTAGTTCTGCTCGGTCTCGTCGATCACCGGCTTGCCGGTGCCTTCGACTCCGGCATTGTTGAATGCCATGTCGAACCGGCCGAACTTGACGACGGCCTGTTCCACCAGCCCGGCGACATCGCTCTCGCGGCTGACATCCGCCCTCACGAACAGCGCCTTGCCGCCGGCCCGCTCGATCTGCGCGACCGTCTCCCGGCCCTGAGCCTCGCGCCGGCTCGCTACTACGACCGCCGCCCCTGCCGCTGCGAACGCCAGCGCCGTCGCACGTCCGATGCCCGCGCTCGCTCCAGTAACCAATGCGACCTTGCCGTCGAATCTCGCCATCGTTTCGCTCCTGTTGACTGTGTATTCCTGATTGCATCCGTGGCATCGTCCGGCGTCTGCCGGTACAGCGCTCGCCGGCTGCCGACGGGCCGAACTCTATCGGCAGAGCGATTCGACGATAATCCGGCCGCAGGTCATGCTAAGGATGACTGGGGGTCACAGATGAGTGCGATCGGGATGGAGAACCTCACGGGCTTGCTCGCCTTCGTGCGGGCCGCCGATGCGCGCAGCTTCACCGCGGCGGCCCGTCAGCTCGGTATCTCGCCGTCCGGTGTGAGCCGGGCGATCTCGCGTCTGGAAGCCGGGTTCCGGGTGCGCCTGCTGCAGCGGACTTCGCGCAGCGTGACGCTGACGCCCGAGGGCACCGCATTCTATCGAGCGCTGCAGGCAGATCGTGGCGCAGCTCGAAGATGCCGAACAGCTGCTGAGTCGCGCACAGGAATCGCCGCGCGGGCGTCTGCGCGTGACCTTGCCCCTGTCGCTGGGGCGGTTGTATCTGGCGCGGCTGCTTCCCGAGTTCCAGCTGCGCAATCCGGAGGTCACGATCGAGGCAAGCGCCACGGACCGGATGGTCGACCTGGTGGACGAGGGGTTCGACGTCGCCGTGCGCCTTGGAACGCCTCCCGACTCGCGCCTCGTCGCGCGTCCGTTGATCAGCGGGACGCTCGTCACTTGCGCGGCGCCGGCCTACCTGCGCCGGCACGGGACGCCGCGCAAACCCGAAGACCTGCAGGAGCACAACTGCGCGCGCTTCGTCGTGCCCAGCATCGGAGTCGCGCGGGACTGGCATGTTCCAGCGCGACGGCAAGCGCTTCGTGGTTCCGGTAACCGGGAACTTGAGCTTCGATCACGCTGAATGCCTGGTCGAGGCAGCGAGCGCCGGCACCGCCAGTCGTGCAGATCTCCAGCTACGTCACTGGCGACGCGTTTCGGGCGGGCCGGCTGAAACCCATCCTGGCCGGGTTCCAGATCGACAGTCCGGCGATGTGGGTGATGTATCCGCAGAATCGCCATCTGACGCCGCGCGTGCGCGCGTTCGTCGATTTTCTGGTGGAAGCGGCGCAGACCGGAGGGCTTGGCGGGTCGATCGGCGCGGAGCCGTCTGGCCGCGCTCGCTCGGCGAACGCGTTCGCCACGGAGCGGTGCTGCAACCGGCATGACCGGACGTCGTGGGACTGGCTGATGGTCAGATCGTGTTGCCGCTGCTAAGGTGAACGCTTATGGACGACCAGCCGCCAATGTTCTGGCGCAACCTGCGGCAGGAGCTGGTTGCGGCCGGCATTGGATCGACCGTGCAGTGGTGCTCGTCTATGCGTTGCTGACCGGGCTGGTGGTGGTGGGCTTCACACTGCTGTCGGAGGCGGCGAGCTACGGCTTCGAGCGTGTACGCACCTTCGGAACGCTTGGCCCGTGGCTTACGCTGGTGTGGACGCCGGCGTTGACCGTGGCGGTGCTGTGGTGGACCCGTCGTTTCGTCCCGGCGGCGATGGGTTCGGGCATTCCGCAGGTGGTGGCCGCGCTGGATGACGGCGTCGACGCTGCGCAGCCGCGATTGGCTGGTCGGGCTGCGGGTATCGCTGCACAAGATCGTGCTGGTGTCGGCGGTCTGCTGGCGGGCTGTCGATCGGCCGCGAAGGTCCGACGGTGCAGGTCGGCGCGGGTGTGATGCTGCATGCCCGGCGCTGGCTGTCGCCGGGCGCGGGAATCGACGCGCACGACCTGATCGTGGCCGGTGCCGCGGCCGGCATCGCGGCGGCCTTCAACACACCGCTGGGCGGCGTGGTGTTCGCGCTCGAGCAGCTGTCGCGGCGGCGCGATCTGTCGCACAGCTCGCTCGTGATCATCAGCATCGTGCTGGCCGGCCTGGTCGCCGTTTCGGTGTTCGGCAACGTCACCTACTTCGGCAAAGTTGCGTGTCGAGCAGCTCGACTGGACGCTGCTCGGTCCCGGGCTGCTGGTGGCCTTGATCGCGGGCTTACTGGCGGCCTGTTCTCGCGGCTCGTGGTCGCGTCGATGCAGGAGCTGCCGGACCGCTTCAGCGGCTGGCGGCACGAGTACCCGCTGCGCTTCGCGGCCGGCTGCGGCTGGTCGTGGCGCTGATCGGGATCGTCGCGGACGGCACCACCGCCGGCGCCGGCTACGCGACCACGCGTGCGCTGCTGGAAGGGCACGCGGAGGTGCCGGCGGTCTACACGCTGCTCAAGTTCTGTGCCACCTGGCTGTCGGCCTGGTCCGGCGTGCCCGCGGGCGTCTTCGCGCCGTCTCTGTCGATCGGGGCGGGCATCGGCCACGACGTGGCGCTGCTCGACCGGCGTAGGTCCCGGAGCGGGCCATCCCGCTGATCGCTCTGGGCATGGTCGGCTTCCTGGCCGCCACCACCCAGGGGCCGCTCACGGCCTTCATCATCGTGATGGAGATGGTGGCCGGCCAGGCGATGGTGCTGAGCCTGATGGCTGCCGCGCTGCTCGCCAGCGGCGTGGCGCGCATGGTGACGCGGCCGATGTACCTGGAATTGGCCGCGCTGCTGCTTCCGCGCCCGCCTTCCGAGCCGCCGGGCGCCGCCCTGCTCCGGTAGGGCGTCCCAGCCGGATCTCGACGGGTCGTGCTCCGCAACGAAAAGGGGGCGCCAAGCGCCCCCTTTTGTCTATCCGACCAGCGCGATCAGCCGCGCCCGAAATGCTCCAGGCAAGCCTTCTCGGTCATCGAGACGAACCCCTTGCCTTTGCAGGCGTTGTGGCCCTTGCAGCTGTTCATCGACGTCTTGCACTCGGCCTGGCCCTTGCACGAATTGGCGCCGTAACAACGCACCTTCACCGAATTGTCCTCCGCAGCGTTGCCGGGGGTGCCGGCCACGAACAATGCGACGGCCGCTGCGGCGATGGCGGCACCTGCGATTCTCCGATTCCGATCCATTCCACTTCCTCCTGTCTTCAAGCAAGCGGGGCGTCCCTGGCGAGTGATGCAGATGCGCGAGCACACTGGTCCGGCGTTCGCACGCGTGCGTCGAGCAGGCAGCACCGGTCCGGCGGCGGGACGCCTGGGCGCGCACCGGGCTGCTTCAGTGCAGATACGCGTGCGAGACGCGCGTGGATGCAGCGGGTCTTCGTCCTCAGTCGCTGAGAAGAGATCCGGGCTAGACCTGCATGAGCTCCATGATGAGCTGCTCATCGATCCAGGTCCGCAGCCAGCCCGCGGCCGCGCTGGCGGCTTCCTCCGGCGCGACCCATTCGCACAATCCTTCGCAGATCGCGGCGAAAGCTCGAGCCTCCGCGGACGGCCCGCAGCGCCCACGCTTCCGGTTCGGACAGCGAACGGAAGTGCGCCGTGAGATCCTTGCGCCAGATCAGCCACGTCGCGGCATGGTCGGCGAGCTCGGGCTCGGGTCGGGTCGTCCCGCTCTCCACCGCTTTGCGAATCGCGGGTGCATTGGCTCGCAGCTCGATCATCCTCACGCAAGGGTGGAGCCGGAAACCGAGCGCTGCTCCACGCATCGCCCGGCAGGGCAGCGAGCTCCTCGAAGCGCACGTGCGGGGCGTCAGCCGCGTCGAACGCAAGCGTCAGCGTCCACTCGAAGTGCGGCGATGTCGGCCAGCCAAGGCTGCTCGCGCCACGGCGGCTGCTCGCGCAGGAAGGTCGCCAGGCTCGCCGCCGTACCAGCGCACGTTGCGGAACACCGACGGCGTGGCTTCGACGTAGGCGCGGCAGGCGTCCGCGAACGCTGGCCTGCCCATGGTGGCGACCAGGGCGTCGAAGTCGGTGCCCAGCGCCTCGACCAGGCGCAGCCGGTAGCCGTCGCGGTAGATCGGCCAGCCGGCGCTCGTGATCGGCCAGGCGGCCCGGTTCGATGCGCTCGGCGATGTCCTGCGCGCCGTCCAGGATGTAGTCCTGGAACGCGTGCTGGAGCGCGGTCAGGCTCGCGCTCGTGGCGGCGGCTTCTTCACGGCTCATGCCGCCTCCCGCCTGAGCGCCCGGTCCGCCACACTGCGCGCCTGGTCCAGCTCGGCCACGAAGCTCGGCAAGCGGCGGGATGCGGTCGTCGCGCTCGATCATGGTCGCGACCGGCCCCAGGCGTTGGATCGCGCGGCCGTAGAGGTCCCAGACCGGATCGATCACGGGTGCGTCATGCGTGTCGATGATGTAGTCGCCGCAGTTGCTGTGGCCGGCCAGATGGATCTGCTGCACCCGCTCGGCGGGCACGCCGGCCAGATAGGCGTCGGGATCGAAGCCGTGGTTGTAGGCGCTGACGTAGATATTGTTGACGTCGAGCAGGATCAGGCAGTCGGCGCGCTGCGCGATCTCGCTCAGGAACTCCCACTCGGTGAGCGCCGAGTCCCGGTAGCTGACGTAGCTGGAGACGTTTTCGAGCAGGATGCGCCGGCCCAGGAGCTCCTGCACCGTCGCCACCCGGCGTACGACGTGGCGGACCGCCTCCTCGGTGTAGGGAAGCGGCAGCAGGTCGTGGAGGTTCTTCCCGGCGAGGCCGGTCCAGCACAGGTGATCGGAGATCCACAGCGGCTGCACGCGCTCGGCCAGCGCCTTGACCTGGCGCAGATAGTCCTGGTCGAGCGGGTCGGTGCTGCCGATCGACAGGGACACGCCGTGCATGACCATGGGATAGTCGGCGCGGATGCGGTCGAGCCATTCCAGCGGGCGCCCGCCGTCGACCAGATAGTTCTCGGTGAGGATCTCCAGCCAGTCGAGCGGCGGACGGGTCGCCGCGATCTCCTCGTAGTGCGCGGTGCGCAGGCCGAGGCCGAAGCCGGGGTCGGGTAGGGGCGCTCATGGGTGCGGATGTGAGCGCTCGAATCGTGGTGCCGGACTAATCAATGCGTGCCAGGCGGGCGCCCGCGAGTCGCGCGGGCACCCGGTCGCGAGCACGACTTACGCGTCAGGCGCGTCCCAGCTGGTTGATGCAGGCCTGCTCGGTCAGCGTCACGAACCCTTGCGCCTTGCAGGCGTTCTGACCCTTGCAACCGTTCATCGCGGTCTTGCACTCGGCCTGTCCCTTGCAGGCGTTGGCTCCGTAGCACTTGACCTTGACCGTACCCGAGTCGGCCATCTGCGTGCCGCCGCCCTGCGAAGCGCAGCCGGCGATGAACAACGACGCGGCCGCTGCCGCCAGCGCGACACCGGTCAGCCTGGATGTTTCCTTCATATGCTGTGTCTCCCAAGAGAAGAGCGGTCCGGACGAGGACGTGACGAGGCAAGGATGCAACCTGTCCGGGCCGGACCGCTACTCCGGCAGGTCGCCAACTGCACATACGGGGCCGACGCGCTGGTGGATTCAGTTGCGGGTTGCGCGTAAGCGGGGATCCAGAAGTGCTTGAGCACCCTGGGTTCCCGGCCGGAGCCTGCCCTCGACCCGATCGGGGGCGGGAACGACAGCCTAGGAATTGATCAGACCTTCCGCAGGGCGCTAGACAATAACGCCGCTCTGGTTGTCGTGCCACGAACTGATGTATCGGCCTGGCGCCGCGTCCGCCTCGGTCTCCGTGTCCCAGCGTGCCTGTGCTCCAAAGCGCGCCAGCAGTGGCTGGCAAGCTGGGCCGGCCAGCGCGGCCAGCTTGGTAAACGCATCGGCAAGCATGCAGGTGCGCGCGGCGACCATGACGCTGCCAGCGCCGTCCCAGGGTCGACGACGTCTGGGGTCGATGATGCAGCCGATCGGCTGCGAGAGACGTCCGGGACGGACCGCATGCGGGCTGGAGGTGGCCACCGCTCCGCAGCGCAACTCGGCCACCGGCACCACGCTTGCGCGTCGACGCAAGTGGATGAGGCACGGCTCCGGCCCAAACCGGCGTAGGTCGCCTCCCGCGTTGACCATCGCTTGGGTGCAGCCGCCGCGGCGCAACGCGTATATCGCCTGGTCGACTGCGAATCCCTTGGCGATGCCGCCGAGGTCGATGAGCATCGGTCGACGGAAAAGCACGCGCCGTTCCGGAAGCAAGGCGAGACAGCGCCAGTCGCCGCCTTGCGGCAACGAACCCTCGTGTCGCGGCAGCAGACCGGATTCCACCAACACAGGCGCGACCGCGATATCGAACAGCCCATCGCTCAGCGCGGCAATCCGCAGCGCCCGCCGCAGCACCGCGTAGGTCCATGGGTGCACCGCCACCGGCCGGCGGCTCGCCTCCCGGTTCAATCGGGTAAGCTCGCTGTCCGCGGCATGAAAGCTCATCAACCGCTCGACGTGCTGGACGGCTTCCACCGCCGCTTCTATCGCACGCTCGCCCGCCTCGGAATCCGGACCTTGGGCGACGATCTGCAGCAGCGTCCCCATCGCCGGAACGGCGCGGCGCGCTTCAGCGCAGGGCGACCTGGTAGAGCGTAAGGAGCCGCTTGATGCCATCGGTCATATGGCGGCACGACAGCGTAGCGCCGCTGATATTGACAATGTCGGTGTCAAGCTCCAGCGGGTCCGCAGCGCTCTTGCCCACGAACTGATCGCGCCACTGCAGGTGGCGCACCTGGGAGCCGTAGGCTTCGCGGTACTCGATGACCTGAAGCTGGCGCAGCGTGCCATCGAGGTTGATACCGGCGGCGTAGGTGATGAGCTCATGCTTGCCAATGACCTGATCGAGGATGAACCAGCCCAACAGCTTGCCCGCGGCGCGTGCGAGCCAGACGCGCTGCTGTGGCGCCCGGACCTGCACGCCGGACTGACGCTCGATGCGCTCCATCTGCTCTGGCGTGAGCGTCACCGGCGCCGAGACGAACTCCTGGGCTTGCGGGAAGATGAGCGCCTGCGCTTGCTCCAGGCTCATGTATTGAGTGGCGAAGCAATGCGGCGACGCTGCGGCGATGATCGCGGCGGGAGCCAGCCAGCGGATGTCGAGACTCATGCGGCAATGTTACCTCAGCCGCGCGATCCCGGCAGCGCGAACGCGACCAGGGAGTCCCCGAACCCGCCCAGCGAACACATCAAGAATGCAACCCGGCGTCGCCGCGTTCCCTGCGCGTATTCTTTCATCAGCCTGGCCTTTGAGATACTTCGTCGCGTCCAGCTCTTCAGGTCCTGTCGCTTCACTTGCGCTGGATGGCGATCGCCAATGTGGCCGGCGGCAAGCACACCTGATCGTCGCAGGCCTGAACCTTGAGGGAGGCCGTGATCGTATTGCCTGGTACCAATGCCCCTTTCGGGGCAATGCCCCTTAACGTGATGGTGCCCTCATAGACCTTCAAGCCGTCCGGGGCGAACCGGGGCTTGATCAGGGTCGCTGCCGGATAGGTGACGCGGAGATCCGCCACTCCGTCGACGGACAGCACGGTGGGAACGAGGTAGTCGAAGGTCGCGGGGTTGGCGTTGACGTGATAGCCCTTGTCGACCGTCACCGTGACCGTGATCTCGTCGTGGTCCTTCGCGCGACGCACGTTGCCGCGCGCGTGAACCACGTTCGATGTGCTGGGCGGTCCCCTGGCTCGGTCTCGCTCACGGGTTTCGGCTTTCGGTCGGCCGTCAAGGTGACCGGCAGCGGGTAGCGGTTGACTGCCGCCACGGCGCTCGACCAGACGCCGGGGCTCTGTCCGATGGAGCCGCTCACATCCGACAAGATCTGAAGGGCCGACTGCGCGTACTGCCTTCTTGCCGGTGATCTCGTACAAGCGCGCCAGCAGCTCCAACGCTGCGGAGGTGCCGGAGGGAGTGGTGCTGTCCCCATCGTCCGTGAGCGGTATCAACAGGTCGTCGGCGGCTACCGTAGTGGCCAGGGTACCAGCCTGCGAGAATCGCTCGAGCATAGCGGCGGCGAGCGCCGCTGCCTTGTCGCGCCATGCGCGTGTCGGCTGTGGCCGCGTGCAGGCTCAGGAAGGCAATCCCGAGCAGAGCGTAGTCGTCCAGATACCCGGGGGTCTGGGCCTGTCCGCGGAAGATCTCGTGCTTCAACTCCCTGGTCTGAGGATCGTAGGCCAGCGTCCACAGCCGTGCAGCGGCCTGCTTGCCCAGTTCGATCGAGGCGCTGTCGCCGAGGATCTTGCCGCTGCGGACCAGGGCGTCGATCGCCAGTGCGTTCCAGGCGACGATGATCTTCTCATCCCGCGCGGGCTGCGGCCGCGTGTTGCGGGCCGCGAGCAGCTTCGTGCGAGCTGCAGCCTGCGAGCCGAGCGCGTCTACCGTCTCGCTGCCGGAGCGCTGCGCGTTGTTGTCGCTCGGTAAGCGCACACGCAACACGCTTTGCTCGTCTCCGGAGACCAGACTCTCGCTGCTTTGCTCCGGCAGCGGCGTCAGGCTGTACACCCGGAAGAAGCGCTCGGCGGCTTCCTTGCCCAGGACCGCTTGCGATCTCCTCGCTGCTCCACAGGTAGCTCACGCCCTCCCGGCCATCGACCTCGGCATCCTGAGCGGCATAGAAACCGCCGCCGGTCGCCGTCATCTGCTGCGAGAGATAGGCCGTCACATCCTCCGCGACCTGCCGGTACAGCGGATTGCCCGTCAGCTCGTATGCCTGCGCATAGAGCTTCAGCAGCTGGGCGTTGTCGTAGAGCATCTTCTCGAAGTGGGGGATCGACCACGTGGGCTCTGTGCTGTAGCGGTGGAAGCCGCCGCCCAGATGATCATGAATTCCGCCGAGTGCCATCGCGTCGAGCGTCCTCGTCAGCGCCTCAAGCGCTTTGGGATCCTGCGCGGTGCGGGCCTTGACCAGCAGCAACTCGAGGGCCGGTGCACGGGGGAATTTCGTGCGGCCTCCGCCTACTCCGCCATTGACTCGCGTCGTAGCTACGCAGGATCTCGTCGCGCGCCCCGTCCAGCCATGCGGCGGGTGAGATGGGTGCTGGGGGCCCTGGCCCGAGCCGTTTCTGCGCGGCCAGCATTGCCGCGTAAACGCGGTCGGCCTCTTGCTGCACCTCGGCTCTCTGCGTGCTCCAGGCCAGATGGACTTCCTTGAGTATCGTCGGGAAGCCGGGCCGTCCGTGCGCATCGTCCTCCGGCGGAAAGTAGCTGCCGGCGAAGAACGGCTTCAAATCGGGTGTGAGGAAGACGTTGTTGGGCCAACCGGCGCGCCCAACCAGGGTCTGCGTGGCCAGCACGTAGATCCGGTCGATGTCGGGCCGTTGCTCGCGGTCGACTTTGATGTTGACGAACCACTCGTTCATCAGCTTGGCGATGGCGGGGTCGGAGTAGATGGTGCGCTCGGCGACGTGACACCAGTAGCAGGTGCTGTAGCCGATCGACACGAAGATCGGCTTGTCCTCGCGCTTCGCCTTCGCCAGCGCCTCCGGCCCCCACGGATACCAGTCGACCGGGTTGTGGGCGTGCAACAGCAGGTATGGGTCGTTGGAGTCGATCAGCCGGTTCGTGTGTTCCGGCGCCTGCGCAGTTGCACCGGATGCAGCGCCGGCTTCCCGGGCCAGCGAGCCGATGGGCGTAAGGAGGACCGCGAGCAGCCCTGCCCGCACCAGGGCGGCACCGGGAACACACTGGCATGGATTTGTTTCCTTTCATCTTTCATTCGCCGGAATCGACTGCGCCTGCGCGCCCGCCGCGGCGGCGCGGCCCGCATTGTGGCATTTGCCACGCCGGCCGGTCCTTCGATGCCTTGGCCAGCGTGACATATCGCTTAGGCGGTCGTGAACATTTCGTGATCAGCGCCTCGGATACTGGGCACCGTCGCAACCCACTGAACCGAGGAGATCCCATGAACGCCGCCGCCCTGACCGTCGATGCCTTCTTTCCCGCCTTCCCGCGCGGCCGCCAAGCCCACCGCGTTGCGCTCGCTGATGCAGATGTGGGAGGAGGAAGCCGCCGAGGAGCAGGAGAGCGAGAGCGAGCTGATGGTGATGTTGAGCGGGATGGTCGGTCCGCACGCCACCGCGATCGACGAGTAGTGCCGGGGCCAGCGACATGTCGGATCAGTCTGTCTCTGCGGATCGCGCTCGCCGGAACGCGGGTGGCGAAGCGAGCTCGCGCGACTTCCTCCCCGCGAGCACGGCCACCCGCCGGCCCGGAACAGGCCGCCTTCGCCCTGGGCCGGACTGAGCAGGGCCGACTGCTTGCTGTGGGCAATCGCGTTGCACCGCGCCGCCGTTGCCGCGCGCCTGTCCGGCGGAGGAAGCGAATGAACCTCCACAGCTCGGAAAGGTGTCGCCGCGCAGTGCGATCCCGCCCCGTGCGGGCATCGGCCTGCGCACGCCGCACTACCGCCAGGTGTTGACCGAGCGTCCCGACGTAGGCTGGCTCGAGGTGCACAGCGAGAACTTCTTCGCCCGCGGCGGCCAGGTGCTGCACATGCTCGAGCGGGTGCGCAGCCACTATCCGCTGAGCCTGCACGGGGTCGGGCTCTCGCTCGGGTCGGCCGATCCGTTGTCGCACGAGCATCTGTCGCGCTCAAGCGCCTGGTCGAGCGCTTCGAGCCGGGGCTGGTGTCCGATCACCTGTGCTGGGGCATGATCGGCGGCCGCCATCTCAACGATCTGTTGCCGCTGCCCTACACCGAGGAGGCGCTGGCGGTGGTGTGCCGCAACGTGGCCGCGACACAGGAGCACCTCGGCCGCCAGATCCTGGTCGAGAACGTCTCCAGCTATCTGCAGTTCTCCGATTCCAGCATTCCCGAGTGGGAGTTCCTGGCCGAGGTCGCCAGGCGCAGCGGCTGCGGCATCCTGCTCGATGTGAACAACATCTATGTGAGCAGCGTCAATCACGGCTTCGACGCGCTTGCTTACCTGGATGCGATTCCGCCGCACGCCGTGCAGGAGATCCATCTCGCCGGCTTCGACAGCAACGGCGCGTGTCTGATCGACACCCACGGCCAGCCCGTGCATGGGCCGGTGTGGAATCTGTACGGCGAGGCGCTGTCCCGGCTGGGACCGGTGCCGACTCTGATCGAATGGGACACCGACCTGCCCGCGCTGGACGTCCTGCTGGGCGAGGCGCACAAGGCACAGGAGATCCTCGACGAATGGACCCTGCCGGAGCCCGCACATGCGCTCGCTGCGTGAGCTCCAGGAAGGGTTCGCGCGCGCGCTCGTCACCGGCGTGCCGGGGCGCGCAATGCCCGGCATTCGTGCGGACGGTCTCTCGCCCATGCAGCGGCTCGGTTTCTATCGCACCAACGTCTTCGGCAACTACCTGGAAGGGCTGCGCGCCACCTATCGTTGCGTCGAGAACCTGGTGGGTCGCGGGTGCTTCGCCTATCACGCCGAACGATTCATCCGCGAGACGCCTTCGCGCAGCGGCGATCTGAACCGCTACGGGAGCGAGTTCGCGGATTTCCTGGCGCACGATCCGATCACCGACGCAGCTCCCCTACCTGCCGGACGTCGCGCGGCTGGAATGGCTGCTCGACGAAGTGTTCTACGAGGCCGACCATCCGGCGCTGGATCTCGAGCGGCTGACGCAGAGTGCCGCCGGAGCGCTACGCAGATCTGCGCTTTGCGCTGCACCCCGCCTGCCGGCTCCTGCGCAGTCGCCTATCCGGTGCGCCGGATCTGGCAAGTCAGCCAGCCCGACTACCAGGGCGATCAGGCGGTCGCCCTCGACGAGGGTGGCGACTCATCTGCTGCTGCGACGCGAAGGCTTCGATCCGGTGGTCGAGAAGGTGACCGCCGCCGAGTTCGCGCTGCTGCGGGCCTTGGGCAGCGGGGAGAGCCTGGGCGCGGCTTGCGCTGCGGCCCAGTCCGAGCTGCCGGAGTTCGACGTGTCGATCTGCCTGCAGCGCCGCGTGGCCGATGCCACGCTCTGCGATTTCGCACTTGCAGTTGAAGAAAGCATGAGCGCCGCGTGAGATCCGCGTGAGAACTGCGGCGCACACTGCCGCTCACCAGGTAAGCGATGCATCTCCTGGATTGTGTTCGAACCCAACTTCAGACGGAGTCAATCATGAATCAAACCGATCGAATTCTTCGCGCCGCCGTCGCCGGTATGGTCGCGCTGGGTGTGTCCGCCGCAGCTGGCCAGGCGCTGGCCGCCAAGGGCGACAACGAGAAGTGCGCGGGCATCGTGAAGGCCGGCAAGAACGATTGCGGCACCAGCAAGAACGCCTGCGCCGGTCAGGTCACGGCGAGCAACGACCCCGAGGCCTGGATCTATGTGCCCAAGGGCGTGTGCGAACGCATCGCCGGGGGCCGTATCCAGACCTCGGCGGACGCCAAGCACGGCGGCAAGGGCTGAGGCTTCGACGAGGCAGCACCCGCACGAGGAGCGCGATCGCGCTCCTCGCGCACTGGCAACACGCACTGTAGGGGATCCGACATGGAACTGACTGCAACGTCCGCGCGCTCGATGGGAGCCCGCTACTCGCTTGTCGCCGCCGTGCGCGGCGTCATCGGCGTCCTGGAAAACTGGCTGGCGCCGGTGGTGGATCTGGCGGTGCGCCTGGTGGTCGGCGCCGCCTTCTTCCAATCCGGGCTGACCAAGATCCAGAGCTGGGACACCACCCTTGCGCTGTTCGAGAACGAGTACAGCGTCCCGGTGCTCCCGCCCGAGGTGGCGGCCTACGCCGGCACCTTCACCGAGCTGTTCTTCCCGGTGCTGCTGGTGCTGGGCCTGGGCGGACGCTTCGCGGCAGGAGTGCTGTTCGTGTTCAACATCATCGCCGTGATCTCGTATGCGGACCTGTCCGAGGCGGGGATCATGCAGCACCAGTACTGGGGCCTGCTGCTGCTGGTCACGCTGTTCCACGGGCCCGGAAGATTGTCGATCGATCATTTCATCCGCCGCCGCTTCCTCGGCCGCGACTAGTGACCAAGCGTACTGCAGAGACAACGGAGCTGCAGACATGAACGCAGTCACGAGAACCGAACGCCAGATGATGAGCCTGCGCCCGCTCGCAGGGCAGCGCGCAGTGGTCACGGGTGCGAACTCCGGCATCGGCGAAGGCGTAGCCAAGGCGCTCGCCGAGGCCGGCGCCAAGGTCGCGGTCAACTACGTCGTCCGGGCCGGAGCACGCGGAGCGCGTCGTGCAGGAGATCCGCGCCGGTGGCAACCAGGCCATGGCGGTCCGCGCGGACGTGAGCCAGGAGGCCCAGGTCGAGGCGATGTTCGAGCAGGTCATCGCAGAGTGGGGCAGCGTCGACATCGTCGTCAACAACGCCGGTCTGCAGCGCGACGCTCCGTTGCACGAGATGAGCCTCAAGGACTGGCAGTTCGTCATCGACGTCAACTTGACCGGCCAGTTTCTGTGCGCGCGTGCCGGTGTGCGCGAGTTCCTGCGACGCGGCGTGGTGTCCGAGTTGTCGACGGCAGCGGGCAAGATCATCTGCATGTCCTCGGTGCACGACGTGATCCCCTGGGCGGGGCATGCCAACTACGCGGCCTCCAAAGGCGGGGTGTCCATGTTGATGAAGACCATGGCGCAGGAGCTGGCGCAGCACCGCATCCGCGTCAATGCCGTCTCACCGGGTGCCATCAAGACGCCGATCAACCGGGAAGCGTGGGACACGCCGGAGGCCGAAGCGAAGCTGCTGCGCTTGATCCCGCACGGGCGCGTGGGCGAGACCCACGACATCGCTCAAGCCACCGTGTGGCTCGCGTCGGATTTGTCGGACTACGTCAACGGCGCCACGCTGTATGTGGATGGCGGGATGACCTTGTATCCGGAGTTCAGAGGGAACGGCTGAAGCGCGAGAGCAGTTCATGCCCGCTCGCGACGGCTCCACCGTTCAAGGCGAGCTGGCAGCAAGCAGTTCCTCACTCTGAAGGGGGAGGACCGCAAACAGTTCCTCCCCCTTCAAGGGGGAGGTCAGGAGGGGGATGGGTCACCTGAGCCCGGTAACCCATCCCCACCCCAGCCCTCCCCTTGAAGGGGAGGGAGGTAACGAACGACTCAACGAATGCGCGAGGCAGACCATGAAGCCAGCGACCATAGACCGACTCACCCTGGCTGTGCTGTCATCGTGCTCGCGCTGTTCGCGAGCACGGCGTTCGCCGCGCGCGAGATCCGCGGCTTCACGCTGACGGTCTCCGATCTGGACAGGTCGGTGGCCTTCTATCAGCAGGCGCTCGGCTTCACGAAGGTGAGCGAGACGGTCGTGTCCGATCGCGACCTCGACACCCTCACCGGTGTGTTCGGCACACGTATCCGCTCGGCGCGTCTGCAGCTCGGCCAGGAGTTCGTCGAGCTGGAGCAATACGTGGCGCCGAAAGGCGAGCCGATACCGGTCGACAGCCGCTCCAACGACCTGTGGTTCCAGCACTTCGCGGTCGTGGTGAGCGATATGGACAAAGCGCATGCCCATGTCGCTGGCTTCGGTGTGCCGTCCATTTCGAGTGCTCCGCAGACCATCCCCGCGTCCAACCAGGCGGCGGCCGGCATCAAGGCCTACAAGTTCCGCGATCCCGACGGACATCCGCTCGAGCTGCTGTACTTCCCGCCCGACAAGGGTCGCGTGCGCTGGCAGGACAAGAGCCGTCTGTTCCTCGGCATCGACCACTCGGCGATCGCTGTTTCCAGCACCGAGCGCTCCACCGGTTTCTGGCGCGATCTCGTGGGTCTGAAGGTGGCGGGCGGCAGCCTGAACACCGGCATGACCCAGGAGCAGCTCGACAACGCTTTCGGCGCCGTGGTGCGGATCACCGGGCTGCGCCCGCAGGTCGACGACAGTCCCGGACTCGAGTTCCTGCAATACCTGACGCCTTCAGGCGGCCGGCCGACGCCCGCTCGATCAGCGTCCCAACGACCTCGTCGCCACTCGCACCGTGGTGGAGGTGGATGACTTGCCTGCGCTGGCGGACAGACTGCAGGCCGCCAACGTTGCCTTCATCTCTCCGCGCGTGGTCGAAGTGCGCGGCGCGCCCTGGAGCAAGGGCCTGATGGTGAAGGATCCCGACGGTCACGCCGTGCTGCTGGTTCAGCCGTGATGCAGCAACTGGTCTCCTTGAGGTGAGCGCATGAAATACGACGTGATCATCATCGGTTCGGGCGCGGGCGGATCGGCGGCGGCCTACCACCTGACGCAGACCGGCCGGCGCGTGCTGCTGCTGGAGAAAGGCGAGGCGCTGCCGCGCGACGGCAGCACGCTCGACGTCGACACCGTCATGCGGCGGGGTGCGTTCCTGAGCACCGAGGCATGGCTGGATCGTGGCGGCAGGCTCGTCGTCCCCGAGGAACACTTCAACCTGGGTGGCAAGACCAAGTGGTACGGCGCGGCGCTGCTGCGCTTCGGTGCGCGCGAGTTCGAGGCCGATCCGGCGCATGCCTGCCTGCCCTGGCCGATCGGCTACGACGATCTGGAGCCCTACTACGAGGAGGCCGAGCGGCTGCTGGGCGTGCGCACCTTTCCCGCCGAGCCGGCGCTCGATCGGCTGTTCAAGGCCCTCGAGCGCACCGATGCGGGCTGGCGCCGGCACATGCTCAATCTGGGCTTGTCGACCGAGGTGCTGAACCACGCTGAGGAGGCCGCCCACTTCGACGGGTTCGCCTCGGTGCGCGGCTTGAAGAGCGATGCCGAGGAACGCCTGCTGGAACGCGTGCGCACGCGGCCGAATCTGCAGATCGCCTCCGGCAAGGCGGTGTGCGCCCTGCTGCCCGCTCCGGGCGCACCGTTGCGCATAGCCGGCGTAGAGTGCGAGGACGGCACGCGCTATTGCGCCGACCTGGTGCTGCTGGCGGCCGGCGCTCTGCACAGCCCGCGCCTGCTGCAGACGTACATGGAGGCGGCTGGCATCGCCGACCGGCTCCCCGCCTATCGCAACGTAGGCCGCAACTACAAGTTCCACGTGCTCACGGCCTTGCTTGCCTTCACCCCAGCGAAGGTCGAGGATGTGCTCAGCAAGACCATGCTCTTGACGCACGAAGCGCTCGCGCACAGCACGGTGCAGACCCTGGGCGGAAATCTCGCCGCGGAGATCCTGCGTACGCAGGCGCCGGGATGGGTGCCCAGGATGGCGGTCGAGCCGTTCGCGCGGCGCGCCATCGGCTTGTTCCTGCAGACCGAGGACGGTTCGCATCCGGACAACCGCATTCTCGCGCCAAGCGGCTCGCGCGCACGGCCGCAGATCGATCACGATCCGGCGCGCCTGCCGCAGGCTTACGCCGAGCATGGGGAACTCGTGCGCAGGCTGAAGCGACAGTTGCTGAGGCTCGGCTATCTGCCGGTGACCCGCGCGATACCGATCACCGGTACCGCCCACGCGTGCGGTACGCTGGTCACCGGTCGCGATCCCGCACGCTCGGTGGTCGATGCCGAAGGACGGGTGCATGGCATGGAAAACTTGTACGTCGTCGACGGGAGCGTGCTGCCACGCTCGAGCCGGGTCAATCCCGCGCTGACCATCTACGCCTGGGCGCTGCGGGTGGCCAGCAAGCTCGATTCGAGCGTGCGCGCTCGCACCCTCGCAACCGCGACTGCCGAGTAGCGACATGCAACACCGACATCCGCAGTCCCCTCCCTCTCCCCTTGCAGGCATACGCGTTAACTTAACGCATGAGAACGTGCTTGCACCACGTTCCTCCCCCTTCAAGGGGGAGGTTAGGAGGGGGATGGGTCAAGTTCACATCAAACCCATCCCCACCCCGGCCCTCCCCTTGAAGGGGAGGGAGGCTTACGGTAACGCGTATGCCCCTTGCGGGAGAGGGTCGGAGTGAGGGGGAGTCCAGAGTGGAAACAAGCCTACCGGAACTGATCCGATTCGGCCGCGAGATTTGCGGCGACCTGGGGCAAGCCGAGCGCCGCGAATGGTGGCTGTCCAACGGCCTGGGCGGGTACGCCGCAGGCACCATCGCCGGGACCCTGACGCGGCGCTACCACGGCTTGCTGGTGGCGCCGGTGAATCCGCCGCTCGGACGCCACCTGGTGGTCGCGAAGGCCGACGCTACGCTGAGCGACGGCACGCGCGAGTGGCCGCTGTTCACCAATCGCTGGGGCGGAGGCGCAGTGGCGCCCGCCGGTTACCTCGACATCGAGTCATTTCAGCTCGACGGACGCATCCCGGTCTGGCGCTTTGCCTGCGGCGAGTTGCGCGTGGAGAGCCGGGTATGGATGGAGCATGGCGAGAACACCACCTACGTCGGCTGGAGGCTGTTGTCCGGCGGACCGGTGCCGGCCCGGCCGCTCACCCTCAAAGTTCGGCTGCTGGTCAATGCACGGGATTTCCACGGACTGTCGCGGCCCTGGGACTTCAACCCGATGATTGAAGCCGACGGCGCGCACATGCGCGTGGCCCATGCCAACTGGTTCACGCTGCATTTGAAGAGCCGCGGCGGAGCGATCGCGAGCCGGCACGACTGGTACGAGAACTTCGATCTCCCGGTCGAGCGCGAGCGCGGCCTCGGCGATCGCGACTGCCACCTGTGCGTGGGTGAGGCGCAGCTGGAAATGCACCCGGACGAGTGGGTGGGCGTGGTGGCAAGCCTCAACGCGAACGCGTCGGTGTATCTCGAGGAAGCACTGCGCCGCGCCCAGGCTCGCGACCTGGGCCAGCTGCGCCGCGCTCAGGTGCAGGTGCCCGAACTGCTGAATGCTCCGCGCTGGCTGGACCAGCTCGTCCTTGCAGCCGACGACTTCGTGTTCTCACGCCCGCTGCCGGAGGTTCCCGATGGTGAATCGGTGATCGCCGGCTACCCCTGGTTCGGGGACTGGGGACGCGACACCATGATCGCCTTGCCCGGGCTGACGCTGGCGACCGGCCGATTCGACACCGCGCGGCGCATCCTGCAGACCTTCGCGCGCTTCGTCGACCAGGGCATGCTGCCCAACGTGTTTCCGGGCGCAGGCGACAAGCCCGAGTACAACACGGTGGACGCTGCGCTCTGGTACATCGAGGCCTGGCGGGCCTACGTCGACGCGCTGGAGGACGTCGGATCGCTCAAGCGCGCGTTCCCGGTGCTGGAGTCGATCGTGGAGTGGCACCTCAAGGGCACACGCTACGGCATCGGCGTCGACGCTGCGGACGGTCTGCTGCGTGCGGGCGAGGAAGGCGTGCAGCTGACCTGGATGGACGCGAAGGTGGGCGATTGGGTGGTGACGCCGCGCATCGGCAAGCCGGTGGAGATCAACGCGCTGTGGTTCAACGCGCTCACCGTCATGGCCGGCTTCGCGCAGCGCCTCAAGCTGCCCGCCGACCGCTATCTCGAGCTGGCGGTGCGGGCGCGCGAGGGCTTCGCCAAGTTTGTCCGGGCGGACGGGCAGGGCCTCTACGACGTCATCAATGGACCAGCAGGCGACGACGCCACGCTGCGGCCCAACCAGATCTTCGCGGTCAGCCTGCCGCACAGCCCGCTCGACGCGCAGTTGCAGCGGTGCGTCGTGGAAGTGGTCGGACGCGAGCTGCTGACCTCCTATGGCCTGCGCTCGCTCGATCCGCAACACCACGACTATCGGCCGTACTACCTGGGCGGGATCCGGGAGCGGGACGGCTCCTACCACCAGGGACCGGTGTGGGCGTTCCTGCTCGGCCACTATGCGCTCGCCGAGCATCGCGTGTTCGGCGACGCCGCAGCGGCGCAATCCCGACTGGAGCCCCTGCGCGACCACCTGCTCGACGCTGGTCTGGGCACCGTCAGCGAGATTCTCGACGGCGCGCCACCGCACACCCCGCGCGGTGCTCCGTCTCAAGCGTGGTCGGTCGCCTGCACGCTGGAAGCCTGGTGGCGGCTGGAGAAGGTCAAGAGGCAAAGCAACCGCAGAGGCGCAGAGGAAGCAGAGGATCGCGGAGTACGCGCACGAGCGGCGTAGGCGCGCAGCAGTTGAACCATCGACAGGGCCTTGTCGGCCTCACGTGAATGCAAGCAGGTGCACAGCAGCATCGGATCGGAGTTCTCTGCGCCTCTGTGCCTCTGCGGTTAGTCAGTGACAGGAGCGAAGCATGAAACAGACGCTGAACGCAGAACGGCAACGCCTCGAAGCGCAGCACGAGGGGCGCGAGAACTGGCGCCTGTGGGGCCCGTACCTCGCCGAGCGCGCGTGGGGCACGGTGCGCGAGGACTACAGCGAGTACGGCGACGCGTGGGAGCACTTCGACCACGACCAGGCACGCTCGCGCGCCTATCGCTGGAACGAGGACGGCCTGGGCGGCATCTGCGACGACCGGCAGCGGCTGTGCTTCGCGCTGGCGCTGTGGAACGGCCGCGACCCGATCCTCAAGGAGCGCGCCTTCGGACTGACCGGCAACCAGGGCAACCACGGCGAGGACGTCAAGGAGTACTACTTCTATCTCGACGCCACGCCCAGCCACAGCTAGCTGCGCTATCTCTACAAGTATCCGCAGGCGGCGTATCCGTATGGCGGCTGGTCGAGGAGAATCGCCGCCGCAGCCGCCAGGACCCGCCCTTCACGCTGCTCGACACCGGCGTGTTCGACGACAACCGCTACTGGGACGTCGAGGTGCGCTACGCCAAGGCCTCGCCGGACGAGATCCACATCCGCATCATCGCCACCAACCGCGGGCCGGACACGGCCACGCTTCACCTCTTGCCCACGCTGTGGTTCCGCAACACCTGGTCGCTGGGGCGATCCGGCCGACAAGCCCGCGTTGCGTGAGATCGCCGGCGCCCACGGGCGCGCAGTGGGCGGTGCACGCCGACCATCCCGACGCTCGGCACCTACTATCTCTACGGCCGGCACGTCGCGCGCGTCCTGCTTCACCGAGAACGAGAGCAACGCGCAGCGCCTGTGGGACGTGCCCAACGCGACGCCGTACGTCAAGGACGCGTTCCATCGCTGCGTCGTCGATGGCGACGAGGCCGCGGTGAACCCCGAGCACACCGGCACCAAGTTCGCCGCCTGGCACGAGCTCAGCGTGGAGCCGGCCAGTCCGTGACCATCGGCTTGACTTTGTCCGCGCAGCCGCTGGCCACGCCGTTCGACGCGCGGGAAGTGATCTTCGCCAAACGCGAGGCCGAAGCCAGCGTCTTCTACGACGAGCTGCTGCCGGAGGCGGACCCGCAGGACAGGCGCATCCTGCGCCAGGCGCTCGCCGGCATGATCTGGAGCAAGCAGTTCTTCCACTACGACGTCGCGCGCTGGCTCGACGGCGACCAGTTCCCGCCGCCGCCGCGCCGCAAGGGCGGCCGCAACCGCCACTGGCGGCACCTGAAGGCGGCCGACGTCATCTCGATGCCCGACAAGTGGGAGTACCCGTGGTTCGCCGCCTGGGACCTGGCGTTCCACTGCGGCGCGCTGGCGCTGGTCGACGTCGACTTCGCCAAGGACCAGATCGAGCTGCTGCTCAAGGAGCGCTACCTGCACCCGAACGGCCAGATCCCCGCCTACGAGTGGGCGTTCGGCGACGTCAATCCGCCGGTGCTGGCGATGGCGGCGCTCAAGATGTTCCGCGCCGAGCGCGTGCAGCGCGGCAAGGCCGACATCGGCTTCCTGCAGCGGGTCACGCACAAGCTGCTGATGAACTACACGTGGTGGCTGAACCGCAAGGACGCCGACGGCCACAACGTGTTCGAGGGCGGCTTCCTCGGCCTCGACAACATCTCGGTGTACGACCGCTCGCAGCCGCTGCCGCCGGGCTATCAGCCTGAAGCAGGCCGACGCCACCGGCTGGATGGCGATGTTCGCGCTCAACATGACGGTGATGGCGCTCGAGCTGGCGGCCGAAGACTCCGACTACGAGGACGTCGCGATCCAGTGCTACCAGCAGTTCCTCGCCATCGCCAACACCATCGCCGGCGACAGCGGCATGGGCATCTCGCTGTGGGACGAGCAGGACGGCTTCTTCAAGGACCTGGTGGTCGGCCCCGACGGCAGCGCGCAGCGCATCGACGTGTTCTCGTGGGTCGGCCTGATCCCGCTGTTCGCCTGCGAGGTCATCGACCAGCCGGCTGCTGGAGACGTCACCGCGCTTCCGCGGCGTGCTGAACGCGCACCGCGACGGGCTGTTCGACGGCAACTACGTCAGCGCAGTGCCCGACCAAGACCAACGAGCGCGGCGAGCACCTGCTGGCGCTGGTCGATCCGGACATGCTCAAGCGCATCCTGCAGCACCTGCTGTCCGAGGACGAGTTCCTGTCCGCCTACGGCGTCCGCAGCGTCTCGCGCATCCACGCCGAGCAGCCGCGATCTCGGCACGCTGCCCGGCATCGGCCGGGCGCTGATCGAGTACGTGCCCGGCGAATCGAACTCGGGCCTGTTCGGCGGCAACTCCAACTGGCGCGGGCCGATCTGGATGCCGACCAACTACATGCTGGTGCAGGCGATCGAGAAGTTCCATCGCTTCCTCGGCGACGACTTCAAGGTCCCGGTGCCGTGCCTCGGCGGCGCGAGCTGACGCTGAAGGAGATCGCCACGCTGATCTCCGAGCGCCTGGTCAACATCTTCCGCCGCGGCGCCGACGGCCGCATCCCGGCGCTGCCGCGCAGACAGCCCGTTCCAGCGCGATCCGCACTGGCAGGACCTGCTGCTGTTCAACGAGTACTTCCACGGCGACACCGGTCAGGGCTTGGGCGCGATGCACCAGACCGGCTGGACCGGGCTGGTCGCCAACCTGGTGCAGCGCCGCTACCGCGAGGATATTCCGACGTACTGGAAGAGACGCAGAGGTCGGCGGAGACGGCGCGGCGTGAAAGAGCCATCGGGAGCAAGGCGCGAGGCCGCGTAGGACTCCGTCCCCCTTCAAGCGGGGAGGGCAGGGGAGAGGGTGACGGGCAAGACCGAAAAGGCATGCGCTCATGCCCCCTCTCCCTAGCCCTCTCCCACGAGGGGAGAGGCGAACTTTTCTGGCAGTGAGCTCCGGGACGCGTCATGAGACGAAGCAGCAATGAAACCAGGAAGCACCGCAGCGGCCAGCTCTCGGCCGACATCTCGTGCCTCGCGCCTCGACGCCTCGCTGCCTGGTTCGTCGGGCGCGCAGCGCGCTGACCACCACTGGCCCGAATACCTGGCAGAGGCGGCTGAACTGGGACTGTTCATGATCTCGGCGTGCCTTCGTGGTGCTCATTGAGCATCCGGCCTCCGCGGTGCGCCAGGGGCTCGCCGATCCGCTCTTGCGCGGCGTGCTGATCGGCCTCGCAATGGGCATGACTGCGATTGCCATCGTCCACTCGCCCCTCGGCAAGCGCTCTGGCGCCCACTTCAACCCCGCGGTGACCTTCACCTTCTTTCGCCTGGGCAGGGTCCAGTCGTGGGACGCGGCGTTCTACTCGCGTTCCAGTTCTCGGCGGCGTGGCGGGCGTGCTGCTGTCGGCCTGGACACTCGGGCAAGCGGTAGTAGCGGACTCCCCGTCAATCCCTATGTCGCCACCCGGCCCGGGAACAGGGCCTGGGTGGCCTTCGCCGCGGAAGTCGGCGATCTCCTTCGGCCTCATGTTGATCGTGCTCAACGTCTCGAACGTTCGCCGCCTTAACCGCTATACGGCGCTTTTCGCCGGTGCCCTGGTGGCGGTCTATATCACGTCGAGGCACCTATCTCCGGGATGAGCATGAACCCTGCGCGCAGCCTGGGCTCGGCGCTGCCTGGGCAGATCTGGACGGGTCTGTGGGTCTACTTCACCGCACCGCCCCTGGGCATGCTGCTCGCCGCCGAGGTCTATCCCGGCTGGTGCGTGGCGAGCAGGTCGGTGCTGTGCTGCAAGCTCCATCACGACAACGACGAACGCTGCATATTCGGTTGCAACTACCACGACCTCGGACAGTGCGAGCACTAAAGGTGAAAGATCGCACGTCTAGCCGATGGAGCCGATCATGAAACCGAACCGATCTCACTCGCCCGCCGCGACCGCGCGCCGCCTTCTGCAACTCGGGTGTACCTTCCGCGTCTCCGAGCGCACCATTGGCCCGCTGGTAGATCTCTTCATCCGCATCACATTGGCGCAGATATTCTTTGTGTCGGGGGTGTTGAAGGCCGCGAATTGGGACAACGCGCTGCTTCTGGCGGCAATGAGTATCCGGTGACTTGGATGGATCCCGTGACCGCGGCCTATCTCGGCGCGTCCATCGAGCTGATCGGCTCGGTGCTGCTTGCCGCCGGTCTCGCGACCCGTGTCGCTGCCTTCGTCGATGCTGGTGCTGGCGCTGGTGATCCAGTTCAACTATCTGGTGTTCGATACGCATTTGTTCTGGACGGCACTGCTCGGCTGGTACGTGGTGATGCGGAAGCGGAGCCGCTGTCGCTCGATCGCGCTGCTCGCGCGCGGGCTGGGCGGACAGCGCCATGCCGTACGCGGCCGCCGCCCTGCGGCTCGAATGGCTCACCACCGAACGGCTCGACCCGGTGTATGGGCTGGGGCTGCGTCTGTGGCTCGGTGCCGCCATGGCGCCATCGGCAGGCGCCGGGCTCGCTGCGGTCATGACGCCGGAGCTGGCGACGTCGCTGCTGCCGATTCGCACCGCCGGCGATCTGCCGTTTTGGCTTCTCGCACCCGGTGCGGTGCTGCTGGTGATCGGCCTGGCGATGCGCCCGATCGCCCTGGTGCTGCTTGCCGCGCTGGTCGCAGCGCAGATGACCGACCTGCGCGTGTCGCATGACTGGTACTGGATGCTGGCCTTCGCGCTGCTCGCCGTGCACGGAGCCGGGCGCTTGTCGCTCGACGCCTATCTCGCGCTCTTCTTGCCGAGCGCTTTCCCGAGCTCGCCGGCAAGGCTGGCTTCTCACTCGACGGTCTCCCGCGTGTCGTGATCGTCGGCGCCGGTTTCGGCGGGCTGACCTGCGCGGCTCGCCTGCGCACGGGCGCGGATGCGTGTGACGCTGATCGACCGCCACAACTATCACTTGTTTCAGCCCTTGCTCTACCAGGTCGCGACCGCGGGGCTGTCACCGGGCGATATCGCTACGCCGATTCGCGGGCTGTTTCGCGATCGCTTCAACACTCACTGTCCTGTACGGCGAGGTGAGCGGCGTGGATCACGAACGGCGTGAAGTGCTGATGGCGGGGCGACGCGTGCCGTACGACTACCTGGTGCATCGCCACGGGCGCCTCGCACAGCTACTTCGGGCGCGACGAGTGGGGTGCGTACGCGCCCGGGCTCAAGCGCATCGAAGACGCGACCGCGGTGCGCAGGCGCATGCTCACCGCCTTCGAACGCGCCGAGTCCACCGAGGATGAAGACGAACGGCGCCGCTTGCTCACGTTCGTGATCGTGGGCGGCGGTCCGACCGGTGTGGAGTTGGCCGGTTCGATCGCTGAGCTGGCGCGGCATGGCCTGGAGCAGGAGTTTCGCAACTTCGATCCGGCGAGCGCGCGGGTTCTTCTGGTGCAGGCCGGGCCGCGCATCCTGCCGGCGTTCCCGGAAGCGCTGTCGGTGCAGGCGCGCCAGGCACTCGAGGCGCTGGGTGTCGAAGTGCGGCTGGACAGCCGGGTCGAGCACATCGACGCAGATGGCGTGACGATCAGCGGCCAGCGCATCGAAGCGCGCACTGTCCTGTGGGCGGCCGGCGTCGTGGCCTCGCCGGCGGCGCGCTGGCTGGGCGCGCCGGCCGACAATGCCGGGCGGGTGAAAGTGGCGGCCGATCTGTCGGTGCCGGGGCGGCCCGATGTATTCGTCATCGGCGACACGGCGCTCGCGCTGGCCTGGAACGGGCAGCCGGTGCCTGGGCTGGCCCCGGCCGCCAAGCAGGGCGGCGAGTACGTCGCGCGCGTGATCCGCGCGCGCATCGAAGCGCGGCGGCTACCTGGGCCATTCGTCTACCGCCACCTCGGCAGCCTGGCTACGATCGGCCGCAAGGCCGCCGTCGCCGATTTCGGCTGGCTGCGGTTGTGGGGTGCCCCGGCGTGGTGGCTGTGGGGCCTGGTGCACGTGGGTTTCCTGGTGGGCATGCGCAACCGCGTGTCGGTGATGTTCGACTGGTTCTGGGCCTATCTCACCTATCGCAGCGGAACGCGCCTGATCACCGGCGCTGCGGACGCGGCGCACGCCTCGGCGCTGGATGCGCCAGTTGCGGTGAGGGCCGCGGCGTGACCTGGGCGCCCACACCCGGCATGCCGGGCATCGTGAAGGCCGGTCCGGTACGTGGGCCGGCCCGTGAAGTGAGTCGCGGCCCAGGCGGCTACAATGCAAGTGACGGCCTGGGGAGTAGACCGGCCGGGGTCTACGGCGCCATCTCACTCTCCGGTCGTGCATTGCCGTTACGCGGTTCGCATCCAACCATGCCCCAGAACGTACTGGTCATCGAGGACGAGCTCGACATCTCGCAGCTCGTGAAGCTGCACCTGGAGGACATCGGCTGCCAGGTCACCCAGGCCTTCGACGGCATCGTCGGGTTGACCGAAGCGCAGGCCAAGTCCTTCGACCTGATCGTGCTGGACCTCAAGCTGCCTGGGCTGGATGGCCTCGAGGTGTGCAAGCGCCTGCGCGCTCAGGGACGCTACACCCCCATCCTCATGCTCACGTCCAAATCCAGCGAGCTCGACCGCGTGCTGGGCCTGGAGATGGGCGCCGACGACTACCTCACCAAGCCGTTCAGCGTGATGGAGCTGACGGCGCGGGCCAAGGCCATCTTCCGACGTGTCGATCTGCTCGGTGCCAAGCCTGAGGGCGACAGCCAGCGCGTCATCGCCATCGGCGATCTCACCATCGACGCGGAGCGCCACAGCGTCACGGTGCGCGGAGCCCGCGTGGAGCTGACGGCGAAGGAGTTCGATCTGCTGGCCTGGTTCGCCGGCCACCCGGGGCGGGTATACAGCCGCGACCAGCTGCTCGACCAGGTCTGGGGCTATCAGCACAGCGGCTACGATCACACCGTGAACTCGCACATCAACCGGCTGCGCGCCAAGATCGAGCGCGACCCGCAGAACCCCGAGTACATCCTGACGGTGTGGGGGGTGGGGTACAAGTTCAGTGATCAGTGATCGGTGATCGGCGGAGAGGAATGGTGGTCACGTGCCACGTACTCGTCGCGACATGCGGAGACGACCAGACCGAGCTTCCCGACTATCGCCTACTGATCACCGATCACTGATCACCAATCACTGAAATCACCGATGTTCCGCACCCTCTACAGCAAGCTCGCCGCTGTCCTGCTCGGGTTGTTCGCACTGGTGGGAGCCGGCGCGATCCTGGGAACGTTGTACTTCCTCAACATGTACAACCAGGAGAGCAACCAGCGTCTCAATCTCAACCTGGCGGCGCATCTGGCCGAGCACAGCGTGCTCACGCGCATGGACCAGGCCGACCCAGCCCGGCTGCGCAGATTGTTCGACATGCAGATGGTGATCAATCCCGCCATCCACATCTATCTGCTCGACAGCAGCGGGCGCATCGAGGCGCACTCCGCTCCGGACGGTGAAGTCAAGCTGGAGCGGGTCGGGCTCGCGCCGGTACGCGCGCTGCTGAGCGGGTCCGAGAAGCTGCCTATCCTCGGCGAGGATCCGCGTTCTCCGGGGCAGCAGCGCATTTTCTCGGCGGCGCCCATTCCGCCGACCGGGCCAGTCGAGGGTTATCTCTATGTGGTGCTCGCCAACCAGACTGCGGAAGGGCTGTCGGGGCTGCTCAACCAGAGCTACGTCATCCGCATCTTTGCGGTGGTGGTGCTGGTGAGCATTCTGCTCGCTGCGATCGTGGGGCTGCTGGTGTTCGCGATGATCACGCGCAAGCTGAGCGACCTCGCCAATGCCATGGAGCGCTTCCAGGCCGGCGACTTCGGCCAGCGGCCGCAGCTTCCCGCGCCGCCCGGCGGCGTGGCCGTGGACGAGATCGACCGGCTGACGCTGGCGTTTCGCGAGATGGCCGCGCGCATCGTCGGGCAGGTGCAGAAGCTCAAGCAGACCGATGTGCTCAGGCGCGAGCTGGTCGCCAACGTCTCGCACGACCTCAAGACCCCGCTGGCGAGCCTGCAGGGTTACGTCGACACGCTGCTGCTCAAGGACGACGTGCTGGGACCGCAGGAGCGTCGCAACTATCTGAGCGTCGCGTCGCGCAGTTGCGAGCGGCTGGGCAAGCTGGTCGCCGATCTGATCGAGCTGGCCAAGCTCGATGCGCACGAGGTCACCCCACAGGCGGAGCCGTTCTCTCCCGGCGAGCTGCTGCAGGACGTGGCGCAGAAGTTCGCCCTCAAGGCTTCGCAGCGGCGCATCCACCTGGAAGCTGACTTGCCCGAGCGCGTACCGTACGTGTCCGCCGACATCGGGCTGATCGAACGCGTTCTGGACAACCTGATCGGCAATGCGCTCGCTCATACCGGGGCAGGCGGCACGGTGCGCCTGGCCCTGCGCCAGGAGGGCGACCAGATGGTCGTGCAGGTCAGTGACACCGGCTCGGGCATTTCGGACCAGGATCTGCCGCACATCTTCGAGCGCTTCTACCGCGCCAACACCGACGGCTGGGAGCAGGGCGGGCACGCCGGCCTGGGGCTCGCCATCACCAAGAGTATCCTGGACCTGCACGGCAGCCGGATGCAGGTGGACAGCGCGATCGGCGTCGGGACCTCGTTTGCGTTCGGGTTGCCGGTGGTGCAGCTGCACGCCGCATCGACCGGGGCTCGCCAGACCGAGAGCCAGGCCTGGACAGGATGAGCGTCCAGCTCGCAGTTTGCGCCGGCTGCGTGAGCGGGCGCCAGGTAATGCGATAGCGCCGCCAGGCTGAAGAAAAAGGGGACAGCATGAACAGGCTTGCGGGGTTGCGCGAGCGCGGCCGCTGCCGGACGGCAGAACCGGGGCGCGACGAGGTAGCGCTGTGAGCACGCTGCTGTGGGTAAGCACGGTTCTGATCGCGGCGGGGGTCGCGGTCGGCTGCTGGATGCGGTTGCGGCGGGTGCGGCGCGATCTGGCCGGCCTCGAATCGCGCCTCGACGCGTTGCTGGTTGCGCGCGGCCACACGCTGGAGGGCAAGGCGCGGGAAACGCTGCCTGCCCTCGCCCGGGCCATCGAGGCGGTCGTGACGCTCGAACAGCAGACGCACGAGCAGCTCGCCGGGGAGAGCAGCCGGCGCGAGCAGGCGGAGGCGCGTTTGCGCGAGAGCGAGCAGCGCTATGCGCTGGCGGTGCGCGGCGCCAACGACGGGATGTGGGAGTGGGACCTGATCAGCGGCAGCGCGCACTTCTCCCCGCGGTGGAAGTCCATCCTGGGTTTTACCGAAGGCGAGCAGGCGGGCCGTCTCGAGGACTGGTTCGAGCGCATTCACCCCGCGGACCGGGAGCGCGTCGAGCGCGAGCTGGACCAGCACGTGCAGGGCCGCAGCGAACGCTTCGAGATCGAGCACCGCTTGCGCCACCGGGACGGCTCCTGGCGCTGGGTGCTGGCCCGCGCGAGCGCCGTGCGCCATGCCAGCGGCAAGGCCAGCCGGCTGGTCGGCCTGATGACCGACATCTCTTCGCGCAAGCGCGTGCAGGAGGCCCTGCTCGAACTGGCCGACGGCCTGGCGGGCGTGCAGGGCGAAGCCTGCTTCCAGGTCCTGGTGCGCAGCTTCGCCGAGGTGCTCGGGGTGCGCGAGGCGTTCGTCTGCGAATGCATCGACAACCCCTTCGTGCGGGTGCGCATGCTGGCGCGCTGGAAGGGCGGAGAGCAGGCGCGCTGCGTCGAGTTCGACCTGGCCGGGACGGCTTGCGAGGAAGTGCTCGGCACTGGCGCTCCGCTGTTCGTGCCGCGCGACGCCGGCGAGCGCTGGCCCATGGAGCGCGAGTACGGCGCGCGAGGCCTACCTCGGCCTGCCGTGCTTCGACAGCGCTGGCCGGGTAATCGGCCACATCGCCTGCGCGGACCCGGGCAGCACGCCCGAGGACCTGCCGCACCAGGCCATCCTCAAGATCTTTGCGGTGCGGGCGGGCATCGAGCTGGAGCGGCGCCAGCTCGAGCGGGAGCGGCGCGCGGTCGGTTTGGCGGCGCCCCCCGGCTCCTCGACGATGCACTGAGGGCTATTCGACGCGCGCCGTGCCAAGCAGGTGCGCGTTGCGGGTCGCCCCGGTTCGTTGTGGCTCGCTGTGTCGGCCACTAAGCTTGCGTGGCCCCTTGGCACCGCCGAGTCTGCTCGCTCGGCCGCGACTCTTTACGCCGCGGGCGCAAACAAGGAAGCCACGCCGGCGCGGCTGGCAAGCTGCTCGAACACGAATCCGCGCACGAAGATGTGGTCGGCCTCCGACAGCTCCTCGAACTGCACCCCGAAGCGCAGTGCGGTGTCCTCGCCGCCCTCGGGCGCGGGCGCGGCGTTGCGGATGGTGGCGGCGGTCGAGACCTGGCGGGTGATGGCGCCGAAGGTGAGCTCCATGGACAGCTTCACGGCATCGCCGACCTCGCCGATCTCGCGCGCGCTCGAGAGCATGGCGCCGGTCGCGGACAGGTCGCGAACTTCCACGTCCAGGGTCAGCGCGCCGGTTTCCAGGCGGGCGGGCAGCGCGACCTGCACGCGCTCGGCGCTGCGCACGTCCATTTTCTGGACGTCTTCCGGGTAGTGCAGGTGGAAGTAGGGATAGGGGCTGGTGCATACGCGGATGACGCTGGTCTTGAATCCGCACACGCTGCGGCCCACCAGGTAGCGCACTGCGACCTCGTCGCCCAGGCGCAGATCGGTCGGCAGCAGCGTTGCTCCGGGCAGCGCCGCCATCACGCTCTGTCCTTCCAGGTAGCCCAGAACGCGCGCTTGTACGCGCGGGCCGCCTTTCTCGCTCAACACCTGCAGATTGAGAACGGTGCCGACCAGCAGCTGCAGGTCGGCGGGCCGGCGCGCCTTGGCGACTCCTCGGGCTGGCGACTCTTCCGGGCGGCGGTCCTCCGGGGGGCGGGCTCGGGCGTGGCGCTCACGAGAGTAGACTCTTGATCATTCCCACCGGCATAACGGCGACCCCGCAGCGAACTTGAGCAGCGCTGTCGCTCGCCAGCGGCGCTTGGCAGCGCGCCCGGGAATGTCTATTGTTTCAACCTGTCGCCCTACGCTGCACGCATGCCCTCCGTCCCTCAGTACTCGATCCAGCCGCTCGGCGATCGCGCGCTCGTGATCGAGCTGGCCGCCGCGATCAGCGCAGAAGCTGCGGCGCTCGCGAGCTGGCTGTGCCAGTGCGTCCTCGCGGCCGGCCTGCCCGGCGTGCGCGATGTGGTGCCGGCGTTCTGCTCGCTGACCGTCCACTACGATCCGCTGCAGTTCGCTGCGGCCGGCGGCAGCCCGGTCGAAGCCGTCCGCCAGTCGATCGAAGCGGTACTGAGCAAGATTCCGCAGCCCGGCGAGGTGCCCGAGCGCTCGATCGAGATCCCGGTCTGCTACGGCGGCGAGTTCGGAGAAGACCTCGAAGAGCTGGCGCGCCGGCACGACATGACGCCGGACCGGGTCGTGGAGCTGCACACCGCGGCCACCTACTTCGTCGGCATGCTGGGCTTCGCTCCCGGCTTCCCCTACCTGGCCGGGCTCGACCGCCGGCTCGTCACTGCGCGCCGGTCCACGCCGCGCGCGCGCGTGCCGCGTGGCAGCGTGGCCATCGGCGGCGAGCACACCGGCATTTATCCGCTCGACTCGCCCGGCGGCTGGCACGTCATCGGGCGCACGCCGCTCACGCTCTTCGATCTCGACCGGGATCCGCCCAGCTTGCTGCAGGCCGGCGACAAGGTACGCTTCGTCGCCATCGCACCCGAGGCGTTCGAGCGCGTCGAGGCGGCAGGCCGATGGCCCTGAAGATGCTGCGCGCCGGCATCCTCACCACCGTCCAGGACCTCGGCCGGTGGGGATACCAGCGCTTCGGCGTGCCCGTGGGCGGGGTGATGGACGAGGTCTCCCACCGCCTGGCCAACTGGCTGGTCGGCAACGACGAGACGCAGGCCAGCGTGGAGATGACGCTGGTCGGGCCCGGTTTCACGGTCACGCGCGACACGCTGCTGGCGGCGTGCGGCGGGGACTTCGAGCCCCGCGTCAACGGCGAGTCGATGCCGCGCGCGCGTCCGGTGCTGGTGCGGGCCGGCAGCGTGCTCGAGTTCGGTCCGTGCCGGACGGGCTGCCGCGGCTACCTGGCGCTGGCCGGCGGGGTACAGGTTCCGCGCGGTGATGGGCAGCCGCAGCACCTACTTGCGCGGCGGCTTCGGCGGCTTCCATGGCCGCGCGCTCCGGCGCGGCGACCTGCTCGATACCCCGGCGCTCGACGCTGCGCGCTTTCCCGGCCTGCATCAGAAGCTGGCGGTCGGGCGCGCGCGCATGGCCTACCCGGCCTGGTCGGCGACCGAGCGGGTCGACCTGCTCACGCCCGGGCCCTACGCCATCCGCTTCGTGCCGGGACGACATTGGCCGCTGTTCGCGGAGGCCACGCGCGAGCGGTTCTGCGCGAGCGAGTACCGCATCGGTCCGCAGTCCGACCGCCAGGGCTATCGGCTGAGCGGCCCGACCCTGGTCGCCGGAGCAACCGATCGAGGTGATCTCCGAGGGTGTGACCTTCGGCACGATCCAGGTGCCGCCCGACGGCGAGCCGATCGTGCTGATGGCGAGCCGTCAGACCACCGGCGGCTATCCCCGGCTGGGCGAGGTCGCCAGCGTGGATCTGCCGCTGCTGGCGCAGCTGCCGCCGGGGTCGGTCGTGCGGTTTCAGCCGATCACTCTGGAGCAAGCGCAGTCGCTGCTGCTCGCGCGCGAGCGCGAGATGGCGCGCACGCGTGAGGCGATTCTCATGCAGGTTCGGCGCTGACTCGAACTCTGTCCAGGACACGCAAGGCACTAACGCTCCCTCCCCTCGTTCGCAGAGCGGGGGAGGGCCGGGGAGGGGGCGCGGCCTGTGCGTGGACCAGACATTGCAACCCCATCCCAGCCTTCCCCTCTTGCAAGGGGGAAGGAGTGAAGCGCGCAGCTTAGCTGAGGCGTGTACCATTCCTCGCGACCGGCCCGAGACAGCGGCATGCGCAAGACCATCGATCTGAACTGCGACATGGGCGAGAGCTTCGGCGCCTGGCGGATGGGCGACGACGAGGCGATCCTCGCGCATGTCAGCTCCGCCAACGTAGCTTGCGGCTTCCACGCCGGCGATCCCGGCACCATCCGCCGCACGGTGCAGGCGGCGCTCGCGCGCGGCGTGGCGGTCGGCGCGCACCCGTCGCTGCCGGACCTGGCCGGTTTCGGGCGCCGCGAGATGCGCATCGCACCGGAGGAAGTCTACGACCTGGTCGTGTACCAGGTCGGTGCGCTGGCCGCGTTCGCGCGCGCCGCGGGCAGCGACGCCTGCATCACGTCAAACCGCACGGCGCGCTGTACAACATGGCGGCGCGTGACCGCGAGCTGGCCGCTGCGATCGCCCGTGCGGTGCGCGACTTCGACCGCAGCCTGATGCTGTACGGCCTGGCGGGGAGCGAGCTGATCCGCGCCGGTCGGGACGCCGGCATCGCGGTGGCCAACGAGGTCTTCGCCGATCGTACCTATCAGGCCGACGGCAGCCTGACGCCGCGCAGCCGGCCGGATGCGCTGATCCACGACGTCGAGGCCTCGGTGGCGCAGGTCAAGCGCATGGTGCAGGATCAGGCAGGTCCAGGCGGTGGACGGCAGCATCGTCGCGATCGAGCCCGACACCCTGTGCATCCACGGCGATGCGCCGCAGGCCGCGACCTTCGCGGCCGCATCCGGGCCGAGCTGGACACGGCCGGGATCGCGGTTCACACCTTCTCGAAATCGATCCGCTCGTCCACCGGCAGCCCCTGCAGATAGCGGCGCAGGCAATCCAGCGCCATCTCGACCGCGCCCAGGCGAACCCACTCGCGACCGCCGACGATCCGGCTGCGCCGAGAGGCAACCCCTTGCCCGGTCGCGATGGCCAGGCAGATGGTGCCGCCGAAGTCGATCCGGTCGGCGCCCTCGTCGAGCTCGATGAGCACCGCGAGCGCGTGCGTGGCGCCGGTTTGATGCCGGGGCGTGCGCCACCGCTTCGGCCGGTTTCCACGGCGAGCGCGCCGGTGGCCTGCGATTCGTCGAGCCCGACCGCCAGGCACAGCTCGGTCAGATCACGTGCCACCACGCCGCGGCGGAAGATCTTCTCCGCGCCCGCGAGCGGGGCGATACGCGCGGCGATCGCGCCGCCGGTGAACGTTTCCGCAGTCGCGAGCGTGGCCTGCCGCCGGGCCAGCTCGTTCCAGGACCACGCCCTCGAGCTTTTGATCGTCCTCGGCCAGGATGAAGTTGCCGAGCCGCCTGCGCACTTCCTGCTCGACCGGCGCGAGCTTGCGGCGGACGTCTTCCATGTCCGTGCCGCGCACGGTGAGCTTGGTCTCGAGCTGCGGGTAGTGGGCGCGGAAGCCGAGCTTGAGGCTCCCGTCCGGCACGAGCGTCTCCACCCCGGCGAGCATGCTGTCGACGCGCGACTCTCCCAGCCCGTAGCTGTGGAACCGCTTCAGGAAGCTCGCCGCGGGCCGGCCGCTCTTGGCCAGCAGCCGCGGGATGATCTGTTCGTCGAGCATGCGGTGCAGCTCGCGCGGCACGCCCGGCGTGAAGTAGAAGCGCGCCTTGCCGATGTCGACCGCGAAGCCGCACGCGGTGCCGATGGGATTGTCGATCAGCTCGGCGCCGGCGGGCAGCATGGCCTGCTTGCGGTTGCTGGGCGGCATCACGCGGCTGCGTCGACGGAACAGCTCCGCCATGCGGCCGAACCATTCCTCGCTGAAGACCAGCTCGACGCCGGCGGCCTGGGCCGCGACCTCCTGGGACAGATCGTCGACCGTGGGGCCTAGCCCGCCGTTGACGATGACCGCGTCGACCCGCTCGCCCGCGAGCCGGAAGGCCTCGAGCAGGGTCTGGCGATCGTCCCCGACCGTCGTGCCCCACAGGACCGTGAGCCCGACGTCGCCGAGCTTCTGACTGATGTAGCTGAAGTTGGTGTTGACGATCGCGCCGGTCAGCACCTCGTCGCCCGTGCAGATGATCTCGATGCGCATGGGCTGCGAGCCTAGCATTTTTTGCCTGCGGCATGCAGCGGGGCGGACCGGTAAGCGATCGTACTGTGCGATCTGCGCCAAGGTTAGGGATAATGTGCGGCGGACTGCGTGAGCAACGGAGGAGCAAATGGCCGCAGAGTGGCCCGAACAGATCTATCACGAGCTGGTCGCCGCCGAGCGTGCGGCAGGTCGCCTATGTGCCCGATGCCGGGCCATCGCCGCTTGATCGACCGTTGCCATGCCGACGCTTCGATGCAGGCGGTGTCGCTCACCAGCGAGGAGGAGGGGGTGGCCATGCTCGTCGGGGCGTGGCTGGGCGGGCAGCGCGGCGTCCTGCTGATGCAATCCAGCGGGGTGGGCAACTGCATCAACATGCTCTCGCTCAACCAGGAGTGCCGCATCCCGCTGCTGATGCTGATCACCATGCGCGGCGACTGGGGCGAGTTCAACAGCTGGCAGGTGGCGATGGGCCAGGGCACGCCCGCCGCGCTGGAGGCCGCCAATGTGCTGGTGTACCGGGCGGACAGCGAGGAGACGGTCGCCGAGACGGTGCGCGCCTGCGCGGCGCTCGCCTTCAACTCCGGGCGGGCCGTGGCGGTGCTGATCGGCCAGCGCGTGGTCGGGACCAAGGCGTTCAAGTGAATGCCTTGAAACCCCCTTGTATGCTTTTCTTGGCTGTAGAACTTGTGTTCTGAGTAGTACCGACCAGGCAGACCGTTGCCCTCTTGGCAGACGTCGCTGTAGCGGCTAGCCCGTGGGAGAGCCTGGATCGCCTGGTCGTGTTTCTTACTAGGGCGTGTTCACACTAGGTTGTACTGACGCGTATCCGTATGGCATAATACGCGCATGGAAATCACCGAAGAGCAGTACCACCAGATCGAGCACTGCCTGCCCAAGCAACGTGGCAATGTCAGTCATACGAATCTGCGCGTAATCAATGCGATCCTGTACGTGGCTGAGCAGGGTTGCAAGTGGCGCGGATTGCCCAAGCGGTTCGGCAACTGGCATACCGTGTACATGCGCATGAACCGCTGGTCCAAGAGCGGAGTGCTTGATCGGGTGTTCCAGGAGCTGCAGCATGCTCAGATCGTGCGCATCAGGATCGAGGCGGTCGGCCTGGACAGCACCATCGTCAAGGTACATCCGGACGGCACCGGGGCTCTAAAAACGGCCCTCAATCCATTGGCAAGTCGCGCGGGGGATGGAGCACCAAGATTCATATGGTTGCCGCGGATGCTCGAACGGCCATAACCTTCGCCCTGTCTCCAGGAGAAGCGCACGATGCACCCGAGGGGCGTAAGTTGCTGCGTGCGTTAGGCAAAGCCCAGTGGCCCATCCACTTGCTCATGGATCGCGCCTACGAAGGCGACGAAACCCGACAACTGGCGCTGGAGCTGAATTTCATTCCGGTGGTCCCTCCTAAGAGCAATCGAGTCAATGCCTGGGAATACAATCGCGCCATGTACAAGCGACGCAACGAGATCGAGCGACTGTTCCGCCGACTGAAGGGGTTCCGGCGCATCTTCTCCCGATTCGAGAAGCTCGACGTAATGTTTATTGGTTTCATCAATTTCAGCCTGATCGTCGAAGCTCTTCGTAGTGTGAACACGCCCTAGCCCGAACGGTTGTGCGGTGCCGGGGAACCGAGCCCGAATCTTTGCAAGGCCGGGACAGGTAAGGAGGGACGAGGTATGGAAACGATCCGCAAGGTGGTAGGTATCGACGTATCGAAGCGGCGGCTGGACTGTTTCGAGTTGCCTGGCAAGCAGGCCTGGGGTTGCGACAACAGCGATGAGGCCCTGGTGGGGCTGGTGGAGCGCCTGCGCGGGCTGCAGCCTGATCTGGTGGTGATGGAGGCAAGCGGGGGCTACGAGACGCGCGCGGCCACCCAGTTGGCAGCCGCGGGGCAGCGTGTAGCGGTGGTCAATCCCCGGCAGGTGCGCTATTTCGCCAAGGCCACGGGCCGCTTGGCCAAGAGCGATCGCATCGATGCGCAAGTGTTGGCCGAGTTTGGGCTCAAGGTTGAACCCCAGATCCGCCCCTTGCCCGATGCGGACACCCGTGAGCTGGCCGCGCTGGTGGCCCGGCGCGCGCAGCTGGTGGCCATGCGCACGCAGGAGAAGAACCGCTTGAGCAGCAACACCACGGCCATGCGCCCCCGCATCAAAGCGCACGTGGCTTGGCTCGAAGAGGAGATCGCCGTGTTGGAAGTGGACATGACCGCCAAGCTGCGCAGCTCCGAGGCCTGGTGCGACAAGCGCGATCTGCTGCTCAGCGTGCCGGGGGTCGGTCCGATGACCACGGTGACGCTGCTGGCGCAGTTGCCCGAGCTGGGTCAGCTCAACCGCCGCGCCATCGCCAATCTGGTGGGCGTGGCTCCGCTCAACGATGACAGCGGCACCCACCACGGGCGGCGCTTCACCTGGGGCGGGCGCCGCGACGTGCGTGCGGTCCTGTACATGGCCACCCTGAGCGCGACGCGTCATAACCCGCTCATCCGTGCGTTCTACCAGCACCTGCGTGCTGTGGGCAAGGAGTTCAAAGTGGCCATCGTGGCGTGCATGCGCAAGCTGCTGACCATCCTCAATGCCATGTTGAAAACCAATACACCCTGGAGACCGATGGGGCCTAAAACTGCTTGACAGCCAACACGGTTGCTCTCCCCTTGCGGGAGAGGGTGGGGGAGAGGGGTACTACCGAAGCGGCTGTTGCAGTCCACCTAGGAGCGCGACGACTTTGAAGACGAGGACGAACAGATGGCTGGCACGCTGAAACGACGCGAGACGATGGCAAAAATCCTTGCCGCCCGCGGCAATGGACTGGTGGTAACGGGGCTGGGCTCAACCACGTACGATGCTTTTGCCACGGCCGACTCGCCGTTGACGTTCTATCTGTGGGGCGTGATGGGGGCGGCCGCGATGATCGGACTGGGGCTGGCCAACGCGCAGCCGCAGCGCCGGGTGCTGGTGGTGACGGGCGACGGCGAGATGCTGATGGGGTTGGGCTCGCTCGCTACCATCGGCGCGGCGCGGACTGCGAACCTGGCGATCGCGGTCATCGACAACGAACACTACGCCGAGACCGGTATGCAGCGGTCGCATACCGCACGCGGTGTGGACCTGGCGGGCATCGCGCAAGCAGCCGGCTTTGCCCGTGCATCGACCGTACGCACCCAGGCCGAGCTCGACACGGCGATCCCGGATCTGTTCAGCCAGCCCGGGCCGGTGTTCACCGTGATCAAGGTCGTCGCGGAACCGGCCGTAATTGCGCTTCCCCCGCGCGACGGGCCGTACCTGCGCAGCCGCTTCCGCGCCGCGCTGCTCGGCGAAACTCACGCAGTCGACGGATAGGCGCGAAGGGGGCATTCGTGTCTCGCGCCTGTTTTTACCCCCTTTCCCGTGCGCCTGCGTTTACACCTCTGCAGCCACTTACTGCAGAGGAGAAACGCAAATGAAGCAACTGATCCTGGCGCTGGCAGCCACACCCCCAGAAGGTCGAGCCAGAAATCCAGGGCAATGGGATCGGGCTGCACGTTCCCGAGACCACGTCTCACTGCGTCCCGGACGTCCGAAGGTGACGCGCCTTCGCCGACACCGAAGAGACTGCGCGCCAGCGCGACCATCACGTGAAAGGGAAGCATGCGTCCGTGGGAGAGCGCGCGGGCATAGTGAAGGGCCACGCCGCGGGCGCGCTCGACAAACTCGTGACAGAGGCGGCTCTTTCCCGTGCCGGGTCCCGCGGTAACCAGGACCACTTTGGGTCGACCTGATTGCGTCTCGCGCAGAGCCCTCTCCAGCAGCGCAAGCTCGCGCTCGCGGCCGACGAAGCGCGAGAAGCCGCGCGCCCGGGAGCGCTCGAGGTGGCTCCGGATCTGGCCCGGGTCCCCGTAGCTCGAACACGCGCACGGGAACGCTTGCGCCCTTGAGACTCTGTTCGCCACGGTCAAGGAAGTCGAAGAAGGCCGCCGCCAGGCGCGCGGTCTGCTCGGTCAGCGCGATGCCGCCGGGTGGTGCGAGTTGCTGCAGCCCTCGTATCGGTGGACACCACCGGCAAGGATCCGAAACAGGCGATCGAGCAGGCGATGCCATTCCTCGGGATCGACGCGCTCCGCCAGCTCCATCGAGCGCACGACGTCGGCGAACAGGACAGTGACCAGCTTGCGCTCGCCCCTGAGCGCGCTCTGGGACGCAAGAATCTACTCGGCGAGATGCCGCGGCGTGTAGGAGCGCGGCTCGGGGGTGGTTGTCGGCGCCGCGAAGTGCGCACCGCAGTTGTTGCAAAACCTCGCGTCAGCGGGGTTCTCGTGTTTACAGAATCGGCAGATTACTGGACCCTTACCCATCTTCGCTTCGTCCGCGTGCGCAGCTAGCGCATCGGGCTGAGCGCATCGAACGGCGCCCCCCACTCTATGGAAGCTCGATCCGGACCGGGGCCAATTCTCCGCCCGCAGCCAGGAAGGACCGATAGGAATCTCCACCGTATCACGCTATTGGATTGAGTCGGATGGGCCAGCGGGAGCGGAAGAGCGATCGGGAGCCACGCTCGGCCCACCAACGGAGCTGCGTGCGATGCATCGGAGCATCAGGGCAACGTTTAGGAACGCGCGGCAAAGCTCAGCCGTGGCCGATTGGCGGACCGCGCGCCGTTGTAACAAGGCAGTCACCAAAGTTTCACGTAAGTCATCTAATCTACATTGCATCGCGCGCCTTCAAGATCAGAGAGTCATACCGCATGGATGGACAATCCAATCTTGTCGCCGAGGGGAACTGTATCGTTCAACCGACCGCAGCGGATCGTCACGGCTTCGAGCGAGGTGCGGAAGGGACTGCGCGTCAAGCGGCGCCGAAGTCATGGCAAGTCATCTACATCAGTTCTTCTGGCCACTCGGGGTCGACGTTGCTCGACATGATGCTGGGCAATGCCAGCTATGCCGAATCCCTCGGTGAAGCCTTCCTCCTCGGCTTCGAGCTCGAGCGCAACGCGCCGTGTACCTGCGGCGTGCCGGTGCGCCAGTGCGAGCTGTGGGGCCGCGTCCTCTCCCGATACGCGGAACGCACGGGAAGATCGAGAACCACTATCGATCTCGGATGGATGCCGATTCACAGCTCGTCGAGCAGCTTCGAACGCTCGCTCTATGCTGCGCGCCGCAAGCTCAGCCATGGACTGCGCTTCGGTGAGCTGCGCGCGGGCCTCAAATCGCCGCTCGTGTCCGGGAAGACGTACCGCGAGGGCCTGAAGAGGACCTACGAACTCTACGATGACGTGGCTCGAATCACCGGCAAGCGCCTACTCGTCAACTCGTCGAAGAGCTACCTGCTGGCGGTGGACCAGTATCTCGCTTATGGTTCGCGCGTGAAAGTCATCAACCTGATCCGTGACGGACGCGCGGTCTACGAAGCTTTGTGCGCCACGGCTTCAGCGCGGATCAATCGGTCAAGGCCTGGCAGTATCACTACGAGCGGGCGCTGCCGCTCTTTAAGCGATTCGTCGACCCTGCAGCCATCCTCGACGTGAGGTACGAGGACCTCGCGGCCAATCCCGAGCGCACGCTCGAGCGGATCACGGAATTCCTCGGCGTTCCGTTCGAGGAGCAGATGCTGACCTTCGAGCGGCGCGTCCACCACAACATCAACGGCAACAACATTCGCTTCAAGGCTCGCAGATCATATCGCACCGGATGAGCGTTGGCGGCGCGAGCTCACGCTAGCTGCGCTGGAATTCTTCGCCCGGCGCGCAGGGCAAGTCAACGAGTCGCTCGGCTATGGGCGCGACTCGATACTCCGGATCGATGTCCGGCTGACGGTTTCCTGTCGAATCGGTCGCCTCAAGGTGGTTCAAGCGGAGCGTTCGGCGATCCGCTGTCCCACCTGGAGCGGCTCGAAGCGGAGAGCATCGAGATCATGCGCGAGGTCGTCGCCGAATGCCGGAACCCGGTGATGCTCTATTCGATCGGCAAGGACAGCGCGTGCATGCTGCACCTCGCGCGCAAGGCCTTCCATCCGGCGCCTCCGCCGTTTCCGCTGCTGCACGTGGATACGACGTGGAAGTTCCGAGCGATGTACGAGATGCGGGCCACGGTGACCGAGAAAACCGGGATGCGGCTCATCGTGTATCGCAATCCCGAAGCCGAGGCTTTGGGTATCAATCCGTTCGAGCACGGCTCGCAGGTCCACACGGACCTATGGAAGACGCAGGGCCTCAAGCAGGCGCTCGACCTGCATCAGTTCGATGCCGCTTTCGGCGGAGCACGGCGCGACGAGGAGAAAGTGCGGGCAAAGGAGCGCATCTTCTCGTTTCGCAGCGCCGGGCACCGCTGGGACCGAGGAACCAGCGTCCGGAGCTGTGGAATCTGTACAACGCGCGGAAGCGCCAGGGCGAATCGATCCGCGTCTTCCCGCTTTCCAACTGGACCGAGCTCGACGTCTGGCAGTACATCTACCGCGAGAACATTCCCGTTGTGCCGCTCTATTTTGCGAAGGAACGTCCCGTCGTCGAGCGGAGCGGATTGCTGCTCATGGTGGACGATGATCGCTTTCCGCTCGCGCCCGGCGAGACACCAGTGTTGCGCAAGGTTCGATTCCGCACGCTCGGGTGCTACCCGCTCACGGCCGCTGTCGAGTCGGATGCCGACACGCTCCCGAAGATCATCTGGGAGATGCTGACGGCTCGCAGCTCCGAGCGGCAGGGCCGCTTGATTGACCACGACGACGTGGCGTCGATGGAAGCCAAGAAGGCGGAAGGGTACTTCTGATGGATCGTCTCGCCGAAACTGCGCCAGCCGACCTCGAGCAGATCATCCGGCAGCAGCTGAACGCAAGGGGTTGCTCCGGTTCATCACCTGCGGCAGCGTCGACGACGGCAAGAGCTCGCTCATCGGGCGTCTGCTGTACGAGTCGCACATGTTGTACGAAGATCAGCTAGCGGCGGTCGAGGCCGATTCGAAGCGATGGGGCACGCAGGGCGATAGGATCGATCTCGCGCTGCTGGTGGACGGCCTCGTCGCCGAGCGCGAGCAGGGCATCACGATCGATGTCGCATACCGCTTCTTCGCGACCGAGGAGCGCAAGTTCATCATCGCCGACACCCCCGGTCACGAGCAGTACACCCGCAACATGATCACGGGCGCGTCGACCGCCGATGCGGCGGTGATTCTGGTCGATGCGCGTCGC
>CAVYZA010000027.1:0-23877 GCA_963772865.1 uncultured beta proteobacterium
CTGGTCGGTGTTGGCCAGGACCAATTGCCAATCCGTGCCACTGGGTCCTCTGCCGCCGAGGCGTTCAACGACACGGCCGCGGCCGCGATTGCAAGCAACATATGCAGGTTCATGATGTTCTCCTTCATGCTCAATTCAACGCGAAGCCGCCGTCGATGCGAATCTTGGCGCCGAGCAGATAAGTGGAGTCGTCGGAGGCGAGAAACAGCGCGGCGCGTGCCACCTCTTCGGGCGTTCCCAGTCGCTTGAGCGGCACGCCTTGCTGCATCATGCCCTTCACGCCGGCCGCTTCTTCCGCGCTCATGCCCATCTTGGAGAAGATCGGTGTCTCGATCGGCCCCGGGCTCACTTCGTTCACCCGGATGCCGCGCAGTGCGAGCTCGTTGGACAGTGTACGTGCGAGCGACGACAGCGCCGCCTTGGTTGCCGCATAGACGCTGGTGGTGGCCACACCCAGATCAGCGGCGATGGACGTGGTCAGCACCACGGAGCTGCCAGCCGGCATCAAGGGGAGGAGTCGCTGGATGGTGAAGTAGGCGCCGCGGAAGTTGACGTTGAACTGCTCGTCGAAGCGTAGCCGGCGTGACGGCGTCGATGGGCACGAACCGGCGATGCCGGCGTTGACGAACAGCACGTCCAGGCGCCCGGCCTCCTCCTTGATGCGATGCGCGAGCGCGTCGATATCGCCGAGGTCGCTTGCGTCCGCCGGCAATACCGTCACATCCTTGGGAAGCCGCTTCCTTGCCTGGACGATGTTGTCAGCGTTGCGGCCCGTGACGAACACTCGCGCGCCCTCGGCGTGGACAGTGCGGCGGTCTCCAGGCCGATGCCCGTGGTGCCGCCCGTGATCAGCTGCTTTCCCCTGCAGCTTCATGGTTGCTCTCCTTAAATTGGAACGATCATTCTTGAAAAGACAAAAAAAATCACTGCCCCAGGGAGTGCAATGCCACCCCCACGATATCGCCAGAGCTTTCCTGTTCTGGCATCGCCTTGGGGCCACGGCCAGCCGGTTCAATGTGCTGTACAGGAACCGCGCCAGCGGCAGCACCGGCCGATCCGCAGGGATCTTCCCGCTTGCTGCGCCCGCAGCAGCAACCCCGCGAACGCGGTTTCGATCTGACGCGCATTCGCTGCGCATACCTTGCTCACGCCCTCGTCGCGCCCGGCCAGCTCGGTGATCGTGTTGGCCATGAAGCAACCCTTGGCCGTGCCATCGATCAGCGTATCCACGAACTTCTGGAAGAACTCCTTCAAGACTTCGATGGCCGGGCCTTCCCGCTCGAGCAGCTGCTGGACCGGCGCGCTCAGCATCTTGCGATAGCGCTCGAGCGCAGCCAGGAACAGCTGGTCCTTGCCTCCGAAGGTGTCGTAGAGGCTCTGGCGGTTCACGCCCAGGTGATCTACCAGGTCGGAGATGCTGGTCGCGTTGTATCCGCGTTCCCAGAACAGCTCCATGGCCTCATCGAGTGCCCGGTGCTTGTCGAACTGCTTCGTGCGTACCATGGCTTGCATTGGAGCATATCTGGAACGATCGGTCGAGTAGCCGCTACGCCAACGGCTTGCTGACTGCTCGCTTGCGCCTCAGGTCCTTGAAAGCCTGCAGCTCCCACGGCCGGATGGCGAGCACCAGTGTTGCCGCACGGCGCTCACCGAGCGGAAGGCCGGCATCGCCATGGTGCAGATCCGTGAACTCGTTGGCGATGCGCCTGAGCCGGCCGATGATGGCGTTGCTAGACCCTGGTGACAGCACGCCGCTCAGGACCAGCATCAGCTCGCCGGATTTGGCGAAGGACGAGCCGAAGTATTCCTGCTGCGCGCGGGTTTTGAAGTACTGCTGGATCGGCCCATCCGGCAGCCAGGAGAATGCGCGGGTGACCCGCAGCTTGATGATGTTGTTGGGCAACAGTTCGAGGAAACCGATGCGGTCCAGCTGCACCAGGAGCTGGATGCACTCGGCCTTGGACAGGCTGTAGGTCTGGACGATCTGCTCGAGGCTGAGGCGGCTGAGCGCGCAGATGGCCACCAGCAGCAGCTTGCGGTCCGCCATGATGCTGCGCTCCTGCTGCAGGGTCAGCTTCTCCACTTCCTCCTTGCCGCCGTCCAGCTCGCGCGCCAGTTCGGTAATGCTGGTGCGGGCGAGCTCGCACACCTGCTCGAAGCGGTCGAGGGTGAAATGCCCGGTGGAGAACAAGCGCTTGACGCTGGCCTGGCTCAAGCCGAGCGCGCTGGCGACCTGCGCGTAGGTGACTCCGCGCGACTTCAGCGCCCGTTTGAGCGCTTCGACGACCGCTTCCATCTGCTTCACCGCAGCCTCCCTTTGGCTGGTCCACAGGTCGATGCTCCCGCCGGGCCGTTCGCCGGCGAGGCCCGCGGTGGCGCGGAGCCATCCCTCACTGGAGGGTGGCATTCTTACGACAAGTGGGCTGGCTCGATGCGCTCGCCCCGGCACTTTCTTGCAGCCGTGCGGTAACTGGGCGCCGAGCCGTCAAGGTTGCAGCATACGATACCGGCAGGTCAGGCGGTAGCAACTTACTGCGCCGCGCTTCCCTCCCACATGGGACCGTCGCACCATGGGTTCGCACGCACCAGAACACTCACACACAGGGAGACAAAAAATGAGCGCGAACACACTGGCTGCAGCCTTGACCGCCGCCCGCAAGAGCAGCCTGTCGCCTACCCTGCAGGCCAAGCCGATCCGAGCCGACGCGCAGCCGGTGGCTGCGGTTCGCCCGCTGAAGGCTCCCGCATCCACCGTGGCCGGGAGCCCTGCCATGCTGTCCAACGCGGACGCTCTGATGATCGCGATCCAGCGCAGCGGACGCACTGTCGACGACATCATGACCCGGCGCATGTTGCTAGGGGCTAGAGGCTAGGGACTAGACCCAGGTGGGGAGTCATCCCCGCGCAAGCCAGGATCTATAGTCGAGCACCCTGAACTTGCCCGGCTCAAAGCACGCCGTACTTCTTGTAGACCTCCCCGAGCAGCCGGCCTTGCTCGAGCTCCGCGCGCGTATGGTTCTCGCCGGCAAGCTTTGCGCGCGCCCGCGCGATCACTTCGGCGGCTCGCTCCTGGGAATCACGACTACGCCGTCGGCATCGCCGAACACGATGTCGCCGCTGCGAACGCGCACGCCTGCGCATTCCACCGGGATGTCGCGCTCCATCATGCGGCGCGGCCGTTCGTATCGAGCGGACCGATGCCGCCGTGGAACACCGGAAAGTCCATCGCGCGGATCTGCTTGACGTCGCGCACCAGCCCGTCGGTGACGCAACCCGGCCGCGCCGCGCGCCTGCGACGCGGTGGACAGCAGCTCGCCCCACGGCGCGATGCGATCGGTGGGGCCGCTGCACGCGAGCACCGGCACCTCGCCCGGCTTCAGGTCGTCGACCAGCGCGATCTCGACCTCGTAGGGGTTGTCGCCGGGCGTCACCGTGTACATCGGCATGTACAGGCCGGTGCGCGCGCGGCCGATCAGGACGTCGTCTCGTCCAGCGGCCGCACGAAAGGCTTCATCGCCTGCTGCATCAGTCCCGAGGCTGTCCATCACGTCGGACAGAAAGCGGCGCGCTCAGATTGCGCATTCGGGACTGCGATCGATCGTCTTAGGTCATGCTCGACGCTCCTCAGCGCGGCAGCGCGAACACCATGACGGACTCGCCCTGCCGGTAGCCGAACATGCGCGCTGCCGCCCGCTGCGACGGCGATGTACTGCACGCCGTCGAGCTCGTAGCTGATCGGCGGTGCATTGACGCCCGCTCCGCAGTTGAACGTCCACAGCCGCTCGCCGGTGCGGGCGTTGAAGGCGCTGAAGTCGCCGTTGCCTTCGCCGGTGAACACGACATCGCCCGCGGTGGCCAGCACGCCGCCGATCAGCGGTTGCGCGGTCTTCACCTGCCAGCGGATCTTGCCGCCGGCGTACGGTCGATGGCGGTCAGCGTGCCCCACTTCGGCCCGTCGACCGGCTCCAGGGCGGTGTAGCGCACGCCGGCTTGTCGCCGCTGCGCCGGGATTTCGTTGACCGTGTAGCGCGTCGGCATGTGCAAGGCCGCGACGTAGGCCAGGCCGGTGCGCGCATCGAACGACACCGGCGACCAGCTCGCGCCGCCGGCAGCGCCGGGCGCGATGTCGACGCCTTCCGGGTGGGCCGGGCGAACAGGTTGCTCTGCGGCACGAACGCTTCCGATTTGTACAGCAGCTTGCCGCTCGCGCCGATCGAGCACGTAGAACCAGCCGGTCTTGCTGGCCTGCCCGACGGCCGGCACGCGCGCCCCGTCGATCAGCGCATCGAACAGCACGGCTGGAGAAGCCACGTCGTAGCCCCACATGTCGTGCGGCACTTGCTGGTAGTACCAGCGCAACTTGCCGGTCTCGACATCGACCGCGACCAGCGAGACGGTGTACAGGTTGTCTCCCGGGCGCGTGAGGTCGTCCATCTGTGGCGAGGGATTGCCGATGCCCAGGTACACCAGGCCCGATGCGGGATCGACCGCCGGGGTGGTCCAGGCCGAGCCGCCGCCGCGCTTCCAGGCGTCCGGATACTGTGCGATGGCGCTCTTCTCGCGCTCGATGTCGCGATCCAGCGGCGCACCATCCAGCGGTCCTGCTGCGAAACTCGCCCTCCCAGCCTTGCGCCGGGGTGGAATCGAACTGCCAGATGCGCTTGCCGGTCTGCGCGTCGAAGGCGGCGTAGAAGCCGGCGCGCTGACTCTGCCCGGCGATGCCCACGACGGCCCCGATCGGCGCGCCTGGCCGGTCGGAATCGAGGTGCAGCCCGTAGCCGACGCCGGTGATCCCGACGATGACCTTGCCCTTGTAGACCACCGGCGCCATGTTGGCGCCCACACCGGTGGTGCCGGTCACCTTCTGCTTGCGCAGCGGATCGTTGGCGGCGAGCTGATCGGTAGCTTCGGCGGTTCCCGCCAGGTCCTCGACCAGCTGCACATCCCAGGCGACCTTGCCGCTGGCTGCATCGAGCGCGATGAGGCGCGCGTCCACGGTGCCGATGTAGACCTTGCCGTAAGCCACCGCGACGCCGCGATTGGCGGGGCCGCAGCACATCTTGTCGGTACGCCGCTTGTGCGTGTACCGCCACAGCTCGCGCCCGCTTTTCGCGTCCAGCGCAACCACGTGGTTGAACGGAAGGGAAACGTACATCACGCCGTCGGCGACGATCGGCGTGGCCTGGAAGGTGGACGACACACCGCTCTGGTAGATCCACGCCGGGCGCAGGCGCCCGACGTTGCCGACGTCGACCTGCGCCAGCGGCGAGAAGCGCTGGTTGCCGTAGTCGCGCCCGTAGTTGAGCCAGTTGGCGCGATCGCTCCCCGCGCCCAGCAGCCTGTTGTCGTCGATTCCGCCAGGCTGGCCGTGCACGCCCATCGTCGACGCCACCAGCAGCGCGCCCACCACGATGCGGGTCCGCATAGCTTCCTCCCCCGTTTTTGTGTTCTAGGGTGGAAGCGTACAGAAAAATCGGGTTGGTCTCAGGGGGCTGCGTCACTCGGTCATCTAGGCTCCCGGCTCCGCCGGGTGACTGGCAAGGCTTTGACCTATGCAGCGGTCGCAAGAAATGAGGTCTTAGATGCTTCCCTCCCCCTCCTAGGGGGGGACGGGGATGCGACCGCGGAGGCGCGCATGGCCCGCGACGCCGGGATCTCAGCCGGACCCGAGCCTGTCGGAGCGGGCAGGGTGGGGGTGCAGCGCAGGCGGTGCGGTGATGCCGGCGCTTCACCCCCATCCCAGCCTTCCCCCTCGAGAGGGGGAAGGAGTGTCCCACCACCCGGTCACGCTGGCGCGTGCCACCCCTCCTTGGGCAGGCTCCCACCAACTCGCCCCCTGCGGGGCACCCCTCCTCGGGCGGGCTCCCACCACCCCGTCACGCTGGCGCGTGCCACCCCTCCTCGGGCAGGAGGGGAGTGCTGCTTTCTTTCTCCCCGCCTCTCACGAGGCGGGGTGGCGCCAGCGGCGCCGGGGCGGTGTGGGGTAGGTGTCCGAGCCCGATCAGATCTCCCCGCCGGCGAACAGGTTCTTCTTGACGACGGCATGCACGCCCCAGTTGCCATCGACCACCTGGGTGACGCCGAAGTCCACCCCCACCGACATCAGCGACACGGCCTCGTCTTCGGTCAAGCCCTGAGTGGTCATGAGGAAGTGGCGCATCTTGCGGAACGCGTCGCGCAGCGCCAGGTCCACCGAGGATTTCGAGTAGATCTCCTGCTGCGCCTTCGGTCCCAGTTCGGCCAGGTAGTTGGGGAAGCTGAAGCCGTGCAGCACGAACTCGGTCTGGGTCTCGAGCAGCGGATAGTTCAGGCTCTCGAGCGCCGTGCCGGGCAGGGATCCCTGCTTGTGCAGGATCAGCTGGAAGGTCCCGGTGAGAGAGCACTCGATGGCGGTTCCGCACAACTCGGAATCGCCCTGCGAGGCGTGCGGATCCCCGGCCGAGAACAGCGCGCCCGCGACAGCCACCGGGTAGAACATCGTGGCGCCCTTGCCGACGCGCCAGTTGTCGATATTGCCGCCGGTGTAGCTGGGCGGGATCGAGTCGACCATGTCGGCCTCGGCGGGCGCCAGGCCCATCACGCCGAAATGCGGGCGGATCGGCACGCGCACGTTCTTCAGCACGCCCCAGTTCTCCTTCACCGTGCTGTGATCGACGGGGACGCCCGGGTAGTCGATGATCTTGTGCACCACGCCGAACGGGTCGGTCTGCGGCGTCCAGCGGAAGTTGTACAGTGCCTTGGCCCAGTCGCGCTCGCCGGTTGCGTCCACCTCATAGATGGTGATGACCTCCCGCTTCTTGGGCTCCTCGATCATGTCGTTGTAGTGAAAGCCCCACCACGCGGCGGCATTGCTGCCGAAGCTCCTGCCCGGGTACTTGGGATTCTGCGGAAGGGCGCGGGCGCACGTCGATGATGCGCACCTCGAGGATGTCGCCGGGCGCGGCGCCCTTCACGGCGACCGGCCCGGTGCAGATATGCACGCCGAACCCTTCGCCTGCGCCGCGGCCGTAGATCGAAGCGTCCATCGGACCGGCGCCGCGCCGATTCACGCCCTTGCGGGTCTTGTCCCAGAAGTACACGCTCTCGGCCCCCGGATCGCCCTTGACCATGCGCTCCAGATCGTCGTGCGGCATGGTGGGTGAGCGTCTCGATGGTGACGAAATCTCCCGATTCGACCTCGACCAGCGGCTTCAGGCTTTTGCTGAAATAGCCCCAGTGCACGGTGTCCGCGCTGGCGGGGATGTGATAGTGGTTGATGGTGCTGCGCTGCATGCTCGGTTTGCGCATGCGCCAGCGATGCAGCGCCGATGCTGCCGAGCGCGGCGCCGGTCGCCAGCGCGCCCTGGATGAAGCTTCGGCGCGAAGCGTCGGCAGGCTGGGTGGTGGCGGCGGTGTTGCTGTTGTTGTTCGGGGCTGGGGACATCCATGTGGGTCTCGCTCCTGTGGTCGGTGGGATCGGTACAGCGGCGATGACCAATTGCAAGAGCGAGACCACGCTGCCGCGGAGGCTGCAGCGCTGATGTGTCAACGACTTAGAGCGAGCCGCGGCGCAGCGAAATCAGCGGCCGACAGCACCACCGCGGTGCGGAAGGCTCCAACAGGAGGCGTCGACCTGTGCGAAGCCACTCCGCTTGCGCGGGACGACAGCCTGCCGTCATTCCCGTGAAGGCGTCGTGAAACCGGGAATCCAAGGAACTGCTGAAGCAGAGTCTTCGCTGAAGCTGCCTGCGCTGAACGGCGCAGCCGGCGCGTCAGCGCAGATCCAGCGCGCCCGAAAATTCCACTAAGGCAAACAGCAGCCCGAGAACCAGGGCGATGGCCGAGGCGATGAACCATCTGACCGTCTTCCGGTACTCGGCCGGGTCGTCGTCTTCCAGGCGCAAGGCCCGGAACAGGGCGAACACCTGCAGCAGGACGGCCACGACCACCGCCCCGGTCGAGACGATGGAGCGAATGCTCCACTTGCCGGACGCCTCGAAGCCCCAGAAGCGAAAAAACGCCAGCGAGAACCCGAGCAGGACTGTGATCGCGGTGATGATGCCGGTGCGGAAGCCCGTAGACACCGACTGCGGCACCGGCGGATGGACAGGCGGCGGAGGCACTTGTTCGTCGCTTGTGGCCATGCGTTTGGCAGCCGTCTGAAGCGCGTCAGCCTGGCGTCGTCGCCAGCCGCGTCAATGCATCCCCGGTGACGCGGAATATGGTCCAGTCGTCGAGGGGCACGGCGCCGAGCGACTTGTAGAAATCCTGGGCCGGCGTGTTCCAGTCCAGCACCGCCCATTCGAACCGGCCGCAGCCCCGCTGGTGCGCGATCCGCGCTGCCTGCAGCAGCAGCGCCTTGCCGTAGCCGCGCCCGCGAAACTGCGGTTTCACGAAGATATCTTCCAGCCACAAGCCCTTCACGCCCAGGAAGGTCGAGAAGTTGTGGCAGTAGACCGCAAAGCCGACCGGCGTATCCGCCTCGAACGCGAGCATCACCTCGGCGCCCGGATGAGCGCCGAACAGCGATTCGCGCAAGGTCGCGGTGGTGGCGGTGACGCGGTCGCTCAGCTTTTCGTACTCGGCGAGCGCCTTCACGAACTCGAGCACCAGCGCCACGTCCTCGGGGCGCGCGGGGCGGATGACGAAGTTGTCCGTCATAGCACGTGTGGAAGGACTGTGCCGCCAGGCTAGTGCACCTTCTCCAGCTTGCGGCCCTTTTCCGCGGCCCGGCGCTCGTTTTCGTCCGGGTTCTGCAGGAACGACTGCTTCGACTTGTCCGAGCTGAAGCAGTAGGTCTTGTGGGTCTGCGGGTCGATCCAGCTGATCGCGCAGTCGGTGGGAACGATGGCGCCGTATTCGGCCAGGCCCCACGCACAGGATCCGTCGAACTCGGCGTTGCCCTTGTCACCCGCGAGCAGCGGGCTGGACAGCGTTCCGAGCAGCAGCGCAGCGACGATGGTACGCATCGTGGTCTCCTCGAGGTTGCACACGTCAAGCTCATTTTCGCCGCAAAGGCGCGAAGACGCAAAGAGCCGCGACACGAGCCGGCGGCGAGCGATGATTTCCGAGCGGCCCCCTTTCTTTCTGGTTCTTCAGACAATTGTGTGGGTCGAAGGGACTGCCTAAACCATGCAAATGTCGCGGTGTTCTCCTCCCCCTTCAAGGGGGAGGTCGGGAGGGGGATGGGTAGGCCGCATCGCTCACCCATCCCCACCCTGGCCCTCCCCTTGAAGGGGAGGGAACAGTCGGCGGCGTCGCCGGGACCCACACGAAACTCTGAAGGACCTTCTTTCTGACTGGCCCCTGGTTTCGCAGCGGTGCTGGCTTTGCGCCTCGGTGGGTGCTGGTGCCTGGCCGGTCGTTGATGGACTCACTTCTTCGCCACCGGCCCGGCGCCTATCGACGAGTCGTCCTGCCCACGAGCGGTCCGGGCGATCCAGTCTGCCAGCCGCTGCGCTTCGGGACGGCCGCGCGCGGACTCTGCCTGCACCAGCCAGTACGCGCGCTCCGTGTGCGAGCGCGCGTCGAGTGGCGCCACCAGCGTGCCGTCTTGCAGCAGTTCGGCGATCAGAGGCAGGCGGCCCAGCGCCACACCTTGTCCGGCCAGCGCCGCGCGCACGACCTGGTCGAAGTAGTTGAAGCCGAGCAATCCCGCCGGCTTCGCTGCGCGCACGCCGAGCCGGTCGAACCAATGGCTCCACGTCAGCCAGCCCGCCGGCAAGCCTGGATCCTCCAGGTCCAGCAGCACATGGTGGAGCGAGGTCCTGCGCTCGCCGCACCGGCTTGCCGGTGCGCTCGAGCAGCGCCGGAGAGCACACCGGCACAAGCTCCTCATCGAAGAGCCAGACCGCGCCTGCGGGCGCATCCTGCTGCGTGCAATAACGCACCGAGATGTCGATGCGCTCGCGCTCCAGGTTGAGCACCTGGTCGTTGGCGGCGATGCGCACGCCCACTTCGGGAAACAGCCGGTTGAACTCCCCGAGCCTGGGAATGAGCCAGAGTGCGCAGAACGCCATGGTGGAGGTGACCGTCACGCGGTTGGCGGCGGGCCGCTGCGACAGGCTCTCGATCACTTCCAGGACCTGCGCGAGTGCGCCCTGCACCGCGCGGAACAGGCGCTCACCCTCGTACGTCAAGCGCAGGCCTCGGCGCTGGCGCACGAACAGGCGCACGCCCAGGCCTTCCTCCAGAGCCTGCACCTGGCGGCTGACCGCCGACTGGGTGAGGAACAGTTCCTGGGCTGCCTTGGTGAAGTTGAGATTGCGCCCAGCCGCCTCGAAGCCCTTCAACAGATCCAGCGAAGGCAGCTTCGAGGGCTTCTCAGCCATGCTTTGAACGCATGTCAGTCATTCGCAAATCTCGTTTGATGAGGCCTGGGTCGGGTGGGCAAAATAGTGCCTGTCGATGATCCTGGGGAATAGCAAGGGGGTCAAGACCCGGCCCCGCCGAAACGGAGGAATGCCATGCAGATCGAGCTCACCACGCCCACCCTTGCGCTGCCGCGCGACGGCCTGATCGCCTTGCGCGACGCTGAGGGCACCCGTGTGACCACCCTCCAGGGGGCGCTGTGGATTACCCAGGACAGCGAGGCGGGCGACGTGATCCTGACGGAAGGGCAGAGCTTCACCGTCGGGCGGCGCGGTTTGACCCTGGTGATGGCCCTGACCCCTGCCTCCCTGCGGCTGCTCGAGCGCCACGCCAGCCTCGCCGCGCGCATCAGAGGCTGGTTCGCGCGCTGGTGGCCGGCCGCCAGCGATCCCGCGGTCACGCTCGGCTAGGAGCGCCACGTGCACCTTCGGTGCTCGCGCGCAGTCGCGCGACCGACCCAAGTAACATGCAGGCTCCCTCCCGCTGACGAGGAGAAGGCCGAGATGGAGCTGAAGACCCTGCTGTTCGAAAAGCGCGACGGCGTCGCGCGCGTGACGCTGAACCGGCCGGACGCCGCCAACGCCCTGGACCGCACCATGGCGCGCGAGCTGATGGAGGTGGCGATCGATTGCGACGAGGACGCGGCCGTGCGTTGCGTCGTGCTCACCGGTTCGGGCTCGAGGATGTTCTGCGCCGGCGGCGATCTGCGTGCCTTCGTCGAAGCGGGCGAGCACGCTCCGGCGCTGGTCAAGGACATGACCACGCATCTGCACGCGGCGATATCGCGCTTTGCACGCATGAACGCTCCGGTGATCGCCGCCGTAAACGGCACGGCGGCCGGGGGCGGATTCAGCCTGATGTGCGGCTGCGACCTGGTGATCGCAGCGGCATCGGCCAGCTTCACCATGGCGTACACGCGCGCCGGACTGTCTCCAGATGGCAGCTCGACGTTCTATCTTGCGAGGGTGATCGGGCTGCGCCGGGCCTACGAGATGGCGCTGACCAACCGCGTGCTGAGCGCGGCCGAGGCGCTCGAGTGGGGGTTGGTCAATCGCGTCGTCGCGGACGCCGACCTGCACAGGGAAGTCGATGCGCTGGCCGGCGCAGCTCGCCGCCGGTGCCACGGCCGCGTTCGGCGAGACCAAGCGGTTGCTGCTCGACGGCGCGGCGGAGTCGCTGGAGACGCAGATGGAGCGCGAAAGCCGCGGCATCGCGTCGATGCTCGGGCATGCCGACGGTCAGGAAGGGGTCAAGGCGTTTCTGGCGAAGCGCAAACCAACTTTCAGCGGCCGCGGTTGAGCGGACCGGCAACAAGCAACGTCCGCTCTGCCCGGCTGCAACTACCTGCGCTTGCCGACCAGTATCGATCGGCCTGCGTGGCTCAGCCCGGCTTCGACTGCGCAGGCGGCGTAACCGGGCCTTCCGAGCCTGGAGTCAGATGCAGGGACCAGTCGGCGCCGGACTGCGTCTCCAGCACGCGCACGAGGTCTTCGGAGCCGCTCATGTCGAACCGATCCGTGTCCGCCGGAAACTGCACCGGGTCGGATGCGGCAAACGCATCGCGGTAGCGCTGGACCGACTGTGGATTCGCGGCGCTGGTCTCCCAGTCCAGCTTGCGCGCGACCGCCCGCAGCGTGACTACGCGGATGTCCTGCACCTCCATCGGCCGGTAGTCGTTGCGGCGGATGATGCCGACCACGAAGACATACCAGGTGTGACCGCCGCTCCCCAGCTTGCCCACCAGCACGCCCTGTACGTCCCAGCCGTTGCGCCCGGGCAGGTCGGACTCGTTGTCCAGCGCGCCGAATGTGATTCGGCCGGGCCGGAGGATATCGCGCGAGTGCAGCGCCCTGGTCTGCGCGAGAACCGCGGGATCGCCGTTGCCTTGCCGGTCGATGTAGTGGCGTACCTGCTCCTGCCAGAGCACGACGAGCTGCTTGACCTTGGGTTCGGCGAGCTCCGCGTGCGGTTCCGGGACGCTCTTGTGTACCGCCCGCGCTGAGCAAGCTGCCAGCACGATCACGAGCAGCAGGATGAGTCGATCGCGTGCGGCGCCTACTGCCAGACCGCGAGGACGCGCGCGCCGAAACGCGAACAGGCGCCGGAAGCGACGCTGCGGGCAGGCCGGCGGCCCGATGCGCTATCGGCCCGCCGCGCCGGGGCTGGCATCGGGCACAGTGACGGGTTCGGCGGGCTGCCCGCCGGCGTGGGTCGACACGCGCAGAATGCTGCCGTGGTCCTGCGAGGTCGCCTCGCCCTCTGCCGAACGGCCGACTGCGTGTGTCGCCTCGGGGCTCGCGGCGTAGAGCGAAATCAGCTTGGCCAGCGCCGCGTTGCCTGAGCGTTCCGCCAGCTGCGGCGGGGTCGTTGCGCTGTCGTCGATCGCCCAGGGATCGGCTCCGTACGCCAGCAGCAAGGTCGCCAGCCCCTGATTGCCTTGTGCCGCGGCTTGATGCAGCGGTGAGGCGCCGAACATGTCGCGCGCATTGGCGTCCGAGCCCAGCTCCAGCAGCGCGCGGCTGGTGTCCAGCCGCGCTTCCTCGACGGCCACGTGCAGGGGTGTCATCCCATACAGAGCAGTAACGCCGGGGTCGGCGCCCTGCGCGAGCAGAGTCTGCACGATCGCGGTGTGGCCCCAGCGCGCGGCCGCGTGCAGGGGCGTCTCCCCGTCGATGTCCGCAGCGTTGGGATCCTCACCGGCGGCAAGCAGCGCCTCCACATCCGCGCGCCGGCCGTCTCTGGCCGCCCACCACAGCCGCGTGCGTCCCAACCGGTCGGCGCGCGCCCCGTCAGGCGCGGTTTGTGGCCGCGGGCGCGTCGGCCCGGCTCGTCGCAACTGGCGGCACGCGCGTTCTCCTTGGTTGCGACCGCTGGCGCTGTGCCGCCGGCAATGGCCTGCGGGAAACAGACCGTGGCGATGCTGACCCTGTCGTTGCCGTCGCTCTGATAGCCGTAGTCCTCGCCATAGAACGTGGACAGATCCTGCTCGATGCGCGTGAACTGTTCGCGATCCTGCGCATAGCCGCGTTCATCCCGATAGCGCGCCAGCATGTCCGGGCAGCGGGTGCGCAGCATCTTTTTCACCCGTGCGTCGGTGACGACGGCATAGGTGTTGGGGTTGAGCGCCTCGTTCAAATGCGGTGTCAGGAAGGCAGCGAAGAAATCCGGCTGGTTGCGCACACGCTCATCGACCTGCCAATACAGCCCCGCGCGAACCAGCATAGGCGGCAGCACCTTGTCCCCGATGCGCACCGTTTCGGTGAGGTTGCGGTAGAACTTGAAGCCGGCATAGTTGGCGGCGAGGTCCCCGTTGGAGCGGATGCCGGTGGTCAGGATGCCGAGGAAACCGTTCTCGGACAGGAATGGATTGAAGCCCGCCGAGAGGTGGACGGCACTCGCGACCGCCTCGGCCTCTCCCACCCCGTGCTTGCGTGCGTCCAGGTAGCTGGAGTGGTAGATGTGTCCAAGGTGGACGAAGTGGATGATCTTGTCGGTCCCGAGCAGCGTGCCGTCGACGTTGATGGTGGCGGCGCGGAACAGCGTCCGGGTGATCTTCGTCACGTCGAGCAGCATCACCGGATCGTCGTAGATGAGCTGCTCCGGCCGGTACACCGTGATGAGGCCCGGATAGCGGGCGCGCATCCCTTCGCCGGCCAGGACGATGTCCAGGCCTTCGTTGGTGGGAAACGTCGCGAACAGCTGCGCCCAGACCTGGGCCGATATCCAGTCGACAGACTGCAGCTGCGCAGTACGGTCGGTCGGTTCACCGTGCCACAGGGAGTGCTGGATGGCCCGATTGGTCTGATTGACCGCCTCGACGATCGCCGCCTGCACCATCTGCGACAGCGGTACCTTGAGATCGGCGAACTCCCTGCCCAGCGGCAGCGTGGACTGGTCGGTCTCGTGGGCTCCCGCTGCGGGTGCCTGGACCGCGATAGCGGCGAGTGCGATCAACCCCACCAGGTGGCGTCCTGCGCGCCGGATCCTGCACAACGGCCCCGACCGGTTTCTCGGGGCCGAGCTTGCGATCGCACCGTGCAGCTGGACCACGGCGCCGGAAAGCGCCGATTGCAACGGCGAGCCCATGCTGGTTGCCTTGCTTTATTGCCCTTGTTCTTCGCACCGGCCGGCAGGTCGCGACGGCCGGACGGCAACATCTTAGCGCACCGAGCCGGGCTCGCAATACCCCTTTCGTCGCTGCCGGCCAGGCAGGCTGGCGCGGGTCCTCCGGGCCCTCCCGGAGGGCTGAAGCCCCGTCGATTGAGTCCGATAACAGGGTTGCGCGCCCGCCTCCAGCGGGTTCGCTGTCGTCGTCAGTCAAGGAGGGTATCGGCATGCAGCGCCTGTTCATCGTTGTTGTCTTCGCGTTACTGGCGGCCGGCTGCGCCGGCAGCGGAAGCAAGCAGTCCACGTCCAAGGAAGGCGAGTCCAAATCCTCGCTGATCAGCGATCTCCAGACCGCGCGCCTGGAGGCGTCCACGTTGTCGGCGCGCAAGCTGATGTTCACGAAAGTCAAAGGCCCGCTCTCCAAGGGCGACAACGCGGAAACGTACGCCGCGTACTACCAGGGCGAAGTCCTGCGGGTACTCGAGGACCAGGCCAACTACGGCGAACGCGGCGAGAGCGAGAGAGGCTATTTCCTCGACAGCCAGGGCCGGCTGTTCTACTACACCGCCAGCGACGAGCGGGTCAAGCCGTCCGGCAAGGACAAGCCCGGCAAGGAAAAACTCAGAGTCCGCATCGCCTACGACGAGAGCGGCAAGGTGATCGGATCCGAGAAGACGGTGAACGGGCAGCCGGCGGCCCTGTCGGAGGCCGATCTGAAAGCGATCAAGGCGCGCCTGCAGGCATTGCGCAAGGTGGCGGACGGCGCCAACCCCAAGTAGAACCCGGGCCCAAGTAGAACCGACGCCGCCCAGGTAGCGGCCGCGGGGACATCTCTCTAACGCGGGGACCGTCGTCCGCGCCCAACAGGACGCAGCCCGGCGTCTCAAGCCTGCTACACTTCCGCAGTGCAACAAACGCGGAGGCGCAGGTGTTGAAGGGAAGATCGGCCATCGTGACCGGTTCCACCAGCGGGATCGGGCTCGGCATCGCCAAGGCGCTGGCGGGGCAGGGGGCGAACGTGATGCTCAACGGCTTCGGCGACCCCACCGAGATCAAGAGCCTGCGTGTGCAGCTGGAGCTCGACCACGGCGTGAAAGTGGTGCACTCGGGCGCGGACATGCAGAGTCCTGCGCAGATCCACACCATGGTTGCGCAGGCGCAGCAGCTGTTCGGCGGCGTGGACATCCTGGTGAACAACGCCGGCATCCAGCACGTCGCTCCGGTCGACGAGTTTCCGGTCGACAAGTGGGATGCGATCCTCGCGATCAACCTGTCGTCGGCGTTCCACGCCATCCGCGGTGCGCTGCCGGGCATGAAGCAGCGCGGCTGGGGCCGCATCGTCAACATCGCCTCGGCCCACGGCCTGGTGGCCTCGCCGTTCAAGTCCGCTTACGTCGCCGCCAAGCACGGGCTGGTCGGGCTGACCAAGACCGTGGCGTTGGAGACGGCCAGACTGGGTATCACCTGCAACGCGATCTGTCCCGGCTATGTGTTGACGCCTCTGGTCGAGAAGCAGATCGACGACCAGGCCAAGGTCCACGCGATTGCGCGCGAGCAGGTGATCGAGCGCGTCATCCTCGAGCGCCAGCCGTCCAAAGAATTCGTGAAGGTGGACGAGATCGCCGCGCTTGCGCTGTTCCTGTGCGGGCCCGGTGGCACGTCGATCACCGGCGCTGCGCTGCCCATCGACGGCGGCTGGGTAGCACAGTAGCGCCCGGCTCTCCGGGCGCCGGCTCTACTTGCGGGCTTTTTCGAAGGGCTCGATCAGATCGCCGGTCTTGAGCGGCGCGGGCTCCAGGATGACCTGCCGACCGGGCTGGCGGAACTGCTCGATGTTCTTGTCGACGACGCCGCGGAACTGGACCATCACGATGCGCGGCGTCGCCCACTCGCCGTCCTTGCCGTAGCGGATCGGTCCCACGATGGTCTTGAGCTCGTTCTTGCGCAGGTAGTCGGCCAGCACTTTGTGGTCGAGGCTCCTGGTCGCGCTGATCGCCTGCTCGAGCATCTGGCCAATGGCGTAGTTGAACGGCGGCAGGTAGAAGCCGAGCGGATCGACCTTGGCCTCAGTGGCCTTGCTGCCATAGCGCGCCAGGAAATCCTTTACGCCGGGGAACTCCATGGTCTTCTCCGGCACGTAGGTGTTGTAGTTCACGATGCCGTTCAGCTTGGAGCCGAGCGACTCCATGATCGAGGCGAACTGCAGGCCGACCATGCCGCCGCCGAACAGCTTCACCGACTCGCCCACGCCGATCTCGTTCACGGAGCGCACGATGCCCACCGAGTCGTTGGGGTAGGACATGACGAACACGATGTCGGGCTTGGCGGCGCGGATCGCCCGGATGATCGAGGAGAAATCCACCGTGGTGGGCGGGTAGCTCTGCTCGTAGACGGTCTTCAGTCCGAGCTTGCGCGCGATCTCTTTCGCGCCCTCGGCCAGGCTCTGCGCGAACTCCTGGTCGGCGTTGAGGAATGCCACCGTCTTGGCCCCGGCCGCCTGGCCGAGCTTGAAGAACCCGTCCGACCAGCTCGCCGCGGTGTTCCACGGCGCGTTGTTGAAGTACATGTCGTGCTGGACCTTGTGGTTCACCTGGAACGCGAAGTTGCCCATCAGCAGCAGGTTGCGCTGCTTCACCAGCGGCATGATCGGCGCGGTGGGCACGGTGCCGTACGGCGCGATCAGCAGATCGACCTTGTCGATGTCGAGGAGCTTCGCGTAAATGCTGGGAGTGGTTGCGGGACTCGATTGGTCGTCGTAGGCGATCAGCTCCACCTTGCGGCCGAGCAGCCCGCCGCGCGCGTTGACGTCTTCGACCCACATGCGCAGCGCGACCAGCGCCGCTTTGCCGCCGCCGGCCAGCGCTCCGCTCTGGGCGATGGCGATGCCGACTTTGATCGGCTCCTGCGCCTGCGCACGCGGCGGCACCAGCCAGCCACCGGCTACCGCGAAGACCACGGCGAGCTTCGCCGCAACCGACAGCCACCTGCGTTTGGACACTTGCATGCGCCTCCCAGGGTGTGCGGCCCGGCGTCTTGACGCAGCCGTTGCCGTGAGCGTAAAAGGAACGGACACCCTATACCAACGGGAGGAATCATGCAGGACTGGCGGCAGCTGCGCGTGTGGACGCGCGACGAGATGCTCAAGCGCGTGGCACGCTTCAACGATCTGAAAGGCTCGGACGGCGGACTGCCGGACAGCGATGTGCCGGAGTGCCGCCGGACCCTGTACAACGTCATCGGTTTCCAGCCGCCGCAGGACGCGCTCAATGCAGCGACCACTTCGCCGGTCGGCGCCGACGCCTCGACCATGGCGGCCATCGCCATCGCCGAAGGGTTCAACCTCGGCTACTGCCGCGCCAAACCCGGCAAGGGTCCGCTGATGCACAACCATGACACCAACGAGACCTTCATCGCGATGACCGGCCGCTGGCGCTGCGAGTGGAACGAAGGGCAGGCGGTGGAGTACATCGACCTCGATCCGCTCGACGTGATCTCGTTTCCGGTTGGCGTGGCGCGGCGGTTCATGAACGTCACCTACGACGAGCCCGACCGCGAGCACGTCCTGATGTTCGTGATCGGCGGGAACGAGCCCCAGGCCGAGTTCACGCCCGCCGCGATGCGACGCTGCGAGGAGTGGCAGGCGCAGAGGCAGCCCGCGTCGCGCGCGTAAGCTCCCTCTCCCTTGAGGGGAGAGGGCAGGGGTGAGGGTGAAAGAATGCGAGGGAACTAGCTTGCGCCGACCTTGAACGACTCGACCGTCCGCTGGAAGTCCGCGTAGTTCTTCGGGAAGTAGTAGAGGCGCGGGGCGCGGTAGACCAGCAGGTAGAGCCTGGATTGCGCGACCACGCCGCACACCTCCTCGTGGATCTCCAGGCCGCGCGGGTTGCGGTACGCCACGCGCACGCGGAAACCTTCCTTTCCGCTTACCGTAGCCGGCTCGTTCTCCAGCACGGTCAGCGCCTCGGTGAGCTCGTCGCGGGCCTTGATCTCGGCGATCTCCAGTTCCGCCAGCTCGGAGGGCAGCATGCCGTCGGCCGCGTCCTTCTTGGTACGGTCGAACGCGTGATTGGGCGGCCGGCGCACGATCGCGATGGTCTGCAGCAGGAAACCGTCGCGGCTGGCGATGAGGTTGTTTTCCATGGTGTACTGCTTGATCCATCCCACCGGCAGGTCGACGCTGTAGGCCTTGTCGGGCCCTTCCGTGTGCGGCGTATCCACCCGTGCGGGCCCGGGGATGCAGCCGGCCAACGCCGCGCACACCGTCAGGATCGCCAGCCGCCTCACGGCTTGCTTGCCCCGGGCTGGCTGGCGATGCGCAAGTAACTCTCCACGTACTTGCGGTCCTGCGCTTGCGGGGCCAGCTCCAGGTAGCGCTGGAAGCTGCTCGCCGCCTCGGCTTTCCTGCCGTCCTTGAGCAGCACGACGCCGAGCGCCCGGTAGCTGGGGGCGAACGCGGGCGCGGCCTGGATCGCGCCGCGGTAGGCCGCCTCGGCTTTCTGCATATCTCCCGGCTCGCCGCGCCGCCGGTACGCTTCGCCGCGCCAGTACAGGGCGTGCGGCGGCAGCTCACGCAGCCTGGCTTCGCTCTCCAGCACGATCAGCGCCTGTTTGGCGCGCCCCATCGACAGCATGCTCTCCAGCGTGTCGGCGCGTGCCTGCTGCATCTTCCGCGAGTAGTCGTCGCGCTGCGCGCCGTCGCCCGTGCCGACTGCCTGGGACGATAGCCGGGTCATGTTGTCGAGGCGGTCCTTGAGCCTGGGATGGGTGGAGAAGAAGAACGGCTCGCGAATGTCCTCGGCCTTGACTTCGCGCATCAGATGCTCGAACACCCTCGGCGCTTCGTGGACGTCATAGCCGGCCTGCAGCAGACGCCGGTAACCGACCTCGTCGGCCTCGGTCTCGAGCTCGCGCGAATAGCCGAAGATCGAGGAGATCGCGACCAGGTCCGGGAGCAGCGGCACGCCCAGCAACCCTACGATGGTGGCGAACGCCGCGTTGTTCTTCACGCTGCGGGCGCTCAGGTAGCCGTGCCGGTTGGTGAAGTGCGTGCCTTCGTGCGCCAGCACTGTGGCGAGCTGCGCTTCGTTCTCGAAGCGCGCCAGCAGGCCGACGTTGACGTAGATGTTGCCGTCGGGCACCGCGAATGCGTTCAGGTGCGGCGACTTCAGCAGGGTCACGTGGATCACGCCCTTGAAGTCGGGGTAGAGCCGATCCATGACGCCCTGCACGTAGGCGGTCAGCGCCGGGTCCTCGTAGACCACGCCGCTGCTCAGCAGGATCTCGCGCAGCTCCGCGGCCTGGCTCCAGGTGCGTTGCTCCTCCTCGCTCGCGGGCTTGGCGACCGCGCCGCTGCTGAACGGCTCGGCACCGCCCGCCGCCACCGCGGCGGCGGGCGCGGCGGCCATCGCCACCAGCACCAGGGCGGGCAGCCAGCGCATGCTCAGCTTGCCTTCTTGTCCTGCGGCACCAGCCCGGGGTAGGTCTGGAACATCTGCTCGAGCATCCGATGCACGTCCTGCTCGTTGCGCAGGTCGGTGGTTCCGCTCTGGTCGCTGGCGAACCACAGCAGGTTGCCGGTGCGCATGTCCACCACGCCCACCGATACGAACGAGGTCCCGCCCTGCGGCACGAAGAGGCCGCCGCCGAGCGCGCCCAGCAGCACGCCCATCGCCATCGCGGCCTTGCGCCCGGCGCTGGAGATGTAGTCGGTGCCGGTCAGGATCATCGCCGCGTCGATGCCGGTGTGCTCGGCGAGCGGTTTGAGCCCGGGGCCGAGCGTGTAGTCGAAGTCCTTGGCGCGCTCGCGCCAGGCGCTGATCGGGGAGGCCAGGGCGAGGTCGGCGCTTCCTGCCACCACCTCGTAGAGAGCGACGTGCTGATCGAGCTGGGCCTTGTCCTGCGCACTGAGCGCGGGCGCCTCGACGATCTTGAACGCGCCGCGGCTGGTGGCCAGGGTCTTGATGTATTGGCGCGCGTTGGCCGAGGCCTGGTTCGACCAGTCGTCGACCTTCTCCACCACCCCGCCGGCGGAGATCTCGTGCACGCGGATCTCGATCGGCAGCAGCAGGATTTTCTTGGGCAACTGCTGCTCGGTGGCATGGGCCAGGTCGCGATGCACCGAGTTGCGCGCGGTCGCACAGCCGGCGAGCGCGATCAAGCAGATCATCGTCACTGCGCTGCGCCCGGCGTTCATTCACCCCTCCCTGGCAAGCGCCCCTGCGATGCGTATTGTCGCGAGGCTCGTGGCTACGCTACCACAGCGCGGGCTCGTGCAGCGGCCGTGCGCGGCACGTCGGCGCGCTGCGGCCAGACTCGGCAACGCCCGCCGGGCGACAGGCTGTGCGCGGCTGCAGTCACAGCCTGCCGCTGCGCTTGACTTCGAGATACTGGTTGACCAGCGCCACCGCCAGCCGTTGCGGCGGCACATCGAGGCACACGACGCTGCTGTGCTGCAACCGGCGAAACGCGGCGTCGCGGCGCTGCCGGTAGTCGATGGCGGCGGCGTGGGTCAAGGCGTCGTCGAAGCTGCGCACCGGCAGGTCGACGGCCTCGTCGAGCGCGCGCTCGCGCAGGCTCGCGAACAGCACCAGGTGGCGTTTCTGCAGCAGGCGCAGCGCCGGCAGCAGCGTGTCGTCGTCCTCGTCGCGCAGGTTGGAGATGATCACGATCATCGCGCGCTTGCGCAGGCGCTTGCTCAGGCTGACGGCGGCCTGGTAGTAGTCGCTGGTGAGCAGCCCGGGCTGCAGATCGTACACGGTGTTGAGAATGCGGTTGACCATCTCGCGCGACTTGTGCGGCGCCAGGAAGCGCTCCTCGCCGCTCATGGTCATCATCCCCACGGCGTCGCCCTGGCGCAGGCCTACGTAGGCCAGCAGCAGGGTGGCATCGAGCGCGTGATCGAAGTGCGAGCAGTCGTCGTCCTTCGCGCGCATGCGCCGGCCGCAGTCCACCAGGAACAGGACTTGTTGGTCGCGCTCGTCCTGATACTCACGCGAGATCAGCTTGTTCATGCGCTGGCTCGCCTTCCAGTCGATCTTGCGCTGGCTGTCGCCCTCGCGGTACTCGCGCAGCTGATCGAAATCCATCCCCTCGCCGCGGCGCCGGCGCTGGAGAATGCCGACGTCCGCCAGGCGGTGGTCCGTGGCGAGCAGCGCGTATCCGGACAGAGCGGCGAAGTTGGGGTACACGCGCAGCACCGCCGCGTTGCCCGCCCGCACCCGCCGCTGCCACAGGCGCAGAGGTGAATCCAGCCGCATCTCCACCTGGCTGAAGCGCAAATTGCCGCGCGTGGTAGGCCGCAGGCGGTAGGTCATCTCGGCCCAGCCGCGCGCCGGAACCTTGAGCGTGCGGGGCAACCCCTCCACGGTTCCCTCGGCCGGGTGGTGGTCGAATACCTCGACCTGGAGGGTCCCCGCTCCCGGGTTGTGCAGCCGCAGGTGTACGTCGAGCCCGACGTTGAGCGCGGCCGACCCCGGCAGCCTGCGTTCGACGGAGGGCCGCGGCAACAGCACCAGCAGGAGCAGATCGAACAGCACGGCGGCCGCGGCTACGCCCGAGGCCATCAGCCAGGGCTGCAGCAAGAGCGGCCAGATCGACGCGGCGAGGGCGCCGATCAACCAGAGCAACAGCAAGCGGACGAGAGTCGGCGACGGGAGCATCGGAGCATCCGGATGCGGAGTCGTGCGTGAAGCAACTCCTGCGCCAAAAAAGCGCCTGGCCTACCTAGCAGAAAGTGACTCGCATACCGGTGACGCGTACATTTCCGCGCCCGCCGTAACCACTGCGCATGGGTGGGATGCGGGTCCGCGCGCGAGCTTTCCTCCGAGGCTGTGGTAGGCGCCCAGCACAACCGTCAGCGCCTGCTTCTCGCGATCCGACACTACGTGCTCGTCTGCGCCGGTCGCACTTTCGAGGCGCACCGTGGCGCGGGACGACGCCGCCACTTTGAACAACATGAGCAGATGGTCGGGGTCTACGAGCTCGTCATACCAGTAACCCCGCTTGTTCGGGTCCTCGCTCTGCGAGAGATGGCGCACTGGAAACTCGTAGGACTTGTCGTCCGCCTTGATGCGCAGGCGCAGGTTGCCGGTCGGCCGGGTGCCGGGAAACTGCACCCGGATGCGCAGCCAGACTTCGCATGCCTTCCTGCCGATATACAGAAAGAACGCGTCTTCGCCGGGACCAGGCGGCGAGGACTGGTGGCGGTAGAAGGTCGTGCCGTCGTTGTCGTCCTGGACGGCCCGCAGGCTCTCGGGGAGGTTGGCGACGGCGCCGCGCGGGCAGTTCTCCGGCGGCTTGGTGTCCGGTGCCTTCACATCCGGGGGTTTGGTTTCGGGCGCCTTGACCTCGGGCGCCTTGACCTCAGGGGGCTTCGCCTCGGGGGCCTTGACCTCGGGGGGCTTCGCCTCGGGGGCCTTGACCTCGGGGGGCTTCGCCTCAGGGGCCTTGGTGTCTTGCGCCCAGCCGGAAGCAGGCACGAGCACGCCTATGCCTGCGCACAAGACCAACAGCAAGCGCCTGAGGATTTTGGATCTCCGTCTGCAACGTCGGCCCGGCCCGGCTGCTTGCGACTCGCAAGTCACCGTTTCCCCGCCGGGGGTTCGTCTCGCGGCGCTGCTGCACGGCAAACAACCTCGCAGCGATCGCGAGCGTGGAGAGTATAGACGAAGCCGAATGCTTGGCGGCGTGTGCAATCTGCGCTGGAAGCGGGGCCCGTCGCTCGGAGTGGTCTGCGGTTGCTGCAGCCTTGTGATCGAGCAGGGGCTGCCGTATAGTCGGACGCATTACCAGGACCGCAGCGGGCCGCCTGGCCTCTTCCAGCGGCGGTGTGCCTTGGCAGGACGTCGCATTTCCTCGGGGGCGATGGTGAAGTTCACGCCCAGCATCAGACTCTTTGGCATGCTCCTGCTCGCGCTCGCGTTGTCCGGCGCGGTGGTGGCGTTCTCCGAGCGCACGCACCGGCGGCTGGGCGAGGCCAACCAGCAGATCGCCACCTCCACGGAGGCGCAAGGGCTCTTGAGCGAGCTGATGGCGCTGGTGATCGACGCGGAGACTGCACAGCGCGGCTTCCTGATGACCGAGCGGCACGAGTACCTGGACCCGTACGTAGTGGCGCTGCCGCAGATCAACCCCAAGCTGAGCCGCCTGCGCGCGGCCACCGAAGGATCGCCAGCGATCCGCGCACGCGTGGATCGGCTCGGCGAGCTCATCAGCGAGCGCTTCTCCGAGCTGGACGCATCCCTGGTCCTGTACCGCGAGCGTGGACAGAAGGCTGCGCTGGAGCTGGTGCGCACCGACTTCGGCCGTCGCTCCATGGACCGGCTGCGCAGCGAGGTCGACGCCACGCAGCTCGCCCTGCGCACCGAGCTCATCGAGCGCCACCAGAGCTGGAACCAGGACGTGGCTTTCTCCCGGCTGGGC
>CAVYZA010000028.1:0-164679 GCA_963772865.1 uncultured beta proteobacterium
CAATGCAGCCTGGTTGGAGGCGGCACTGGCGTGGAGTCGAACTCGGACAGGTTGTATTGCATCCCGACGCTCGCCGCCCCTGAAGATCCCTCAGCGCAGCGGCCGGAAGAATGCCCTGATCTCCCGCGCCAGCGCCTCGGGTTGTTCCAGCGCCGCAAAGTGTCCGCCCTTCTGCATCATCGTCCAGCGCTGGATGTTCGTGTACCTGCGTCCGCCACCGAGCGCGGCGGCCGCAGGATCTCCTTGGGGAACTCGACGTAGCCCGTCGGCACATCGACGGCGCGCCCCCTCCGGAATCGGCCAGGGCCCGTGCATGCGCGCGTAGTAGGGCCAGAACGACGACCCGATGGCGCCGGTGACCCAGTAGAGCGTGATGTCGGTCAGCATCTCGTCGCGTGGTCAGCGCGTTCTCGGGGTTGCCGTCGCTGTCGGTCCAGCTGCGGAACTTCTCCACGATCCACGCGGCGAGCCCAGCCGGCGAGTCGGTCAGGCCGAAAGCGAGGGTGGTCGGCTTGGTGCCCTGCATCCACTGGTACCCGGTCTCCTCTTTCAGCCAGCCGGCTCAGCTGGTCGAGGAAGCATCTTCTCTTCGGGCGTAGGGTCGGCCAGCATCTTCGGCTCGCGGCGCATGGCCAGCATATTCAGGTGGATGCCGATCATGCGCTCGGGAAATGCATAGCCCAGCCGCGAGGACACGAACGCCGCCCCAGTCGCCGCCTTGCGCCCCGAAGCGCTCATAGCCCAGCACGCTGGTCATAGGGCTCGGCAAACACCTCGGCGATCTCTTCCAGGCTGAACCGCTTCTGACCGGGCTTGAACGAGAACGCGTAGCCGGGCAGACGAAGGCGCGACGACGGTGAAGGCATCCGCCGGATCGGCGCCGAATCGCGCCGGATCGGTCAGCATCGGCAGCACCTTGTGGAACTCGATGACGGAGCCCGGCCAGCCATGCGAGAGCAGCAGCGGCATGGGCTTGGGCCCCCTGCCTTGCTCGTGGATGAAATGCAGGTCGATGCCCGCCAAAGGCACCGTGAACTGGCGAAAGGCATTGAGCTTGGCCTCCTGGGCACGCCAGTCGAAGCCATCCCGCCAGTAGTCGAGCAGCCCTTTCAGGTAAGTGACGCTGGTCCCGGTGGACCAGGGTTCCAGTGGCGGCTCGTCGGGCAGACGCGTACGCGACAGACGCTGGCGCAAGTCAGCGAGAACCGACTCTGGCACAGCAAGACGGAACGGTGACACGTTGTAGCTTGGCATCGAATCGGGGCCGCTTGCCTTATTGCGGGATTATGCCCGGACCGCGGTAGTGCAGGCTCCTGATTTATGGCCCAGCATCAATCGACGCATTAGGACTTGCTCTGCGAACCGCAGCGACGTTGTCCAGGAGGAGACGTCAGGAGCAAATCCGAGGAGAGTACCCACTCCCGGTTACGGGCGTCAGGCCAGTTGCCAACCGAGGTGGGATAGGTCAGAAGGTCGAACGGGTAGATTGGGCCAAGCGAGGTGGCGGGTGCTTCGCCAGCATCACCCCGGCGCCTGAATCAACTCAAAGTCGAGGCTGGCGTCACCTATGGGGGTGGACGCGAGAAGGCCAGCTCTACGACCCGTTGGTCCGCATGGGTTTGCGCATAAGCCCCGCCCGCCAGGCAACCCGCCAACCCACGGCCAACCGATGGTCGCTCGAAATGCCGCCGTGAGGTATTTCGTGCGAACGGGGAGCCGCGTTTGCTGCACCTGCGGGCCGAGGCGTGGCCTCGGCCCGAAGATGTGCAATCAATTCAAAGGCGTTTGCGCCTGCGAAGCGCGAGCGCCGTGACCGCGAGCAGGCCAGCACCCATGAAACCAAGAGTCGTGGGCTCGGGCACCGGAGCAGGAATGGACGAGAGATTGGATACCGGTGTGCCCCCTGACTGCTGCGCCGACAGGCCTGTGAAGTCAATGGATTTCCCGGTCTCTGCTGACAGGCCTGTCAATGTGAGTTGGCCGAGCAGGATCGGATCGCCGAGAGGAGGAGGAACGATCTGGTCGCCCCCGGTCAGCTTGACGGTCACATTCTGCAACTGCGGGAGGTCCGTAGGAACTACGAAGGGCGGAGTAAAGCCCGTTCCCGCCTCGGTGAGCGAGAACGTACGGTCGGCCACCCCCGCATCGGCCGTAAAGACAGCATTCTGCAACCCCGGAAAGTCAAATACGGTGAACGCATCGCCCTCCGACATGAACGCACTGGATTGGAGGCGGACGTTGTAGACCCAATCGAAACCGGTGACGTGATCCAAAGTCACGATGACGGCAGCCCTCGCCCCCTCCCCACATACGAGCATTAGCCCTGCTAATAGTAAGCGCTTCAGCATTTCAAGTCTCCTAAGCCGATGTGGAATACCGCCGCGAGTGGGATCGCGAACTAAGCGATCCGCATGCTCCTGCCGGCCCGAAAATCCCGCTGCGGGGATATATACCCTACGATTTCCGCTCGTGACCGTGGCGGGCACTGCCAGTGGAGAGGCACCTGCGGATTCCCGCAGGTGCTGGCCACTTGGTTGGTCGCCAGGACGACAACAACCTGAAGATCCGACCGATTGAAGCCCGCCCATGGGTGCTAGCCGGGGCCGCACACCCCGGCAACCCGCCTAGCTCAGAGCGCATCCTCACGCCGGCGGAAGAGAACGCGCCTAAGGCGATCAGCCCCACCAACATCATGATCACGCTGCCCGGTTCCGGAATTGCGGCCACCGGAACAGAACCTACGTTCGAAGCTGATGCCCCTCCCACGGTCACATGCGCCAGCCCGCCATAGAAAGAAGTTATGGGGCTAATCAGGTTCGTCGTCGTCTGGATAAGAAGGGTTCCGAGCGTCACCGGACCCGGTCCAGGATCATTTGCTGGATCGATGGTGCCGCCACCGGTCAGCTTGACCGTTACGTTGGGAATCAGCGGATCATCCGGGATCGCGGTGCTCGGCGGGTTCACGCCCAAGTTCTGAACCGAGGTCTCGAAAATACGCCCGCTAACCGCGGGACTCGGAGAAGGGCCGAACGAAACGCCGCTACCGGTGAGACCGGGGAAATCGTAGATCGTGAAGAAATCTTGTTCGAGCATGCTCTGGTCCGGCTGCAGCGTAGCTCGGTAAATCCAATTCCAGACTCCAGCGGGACCAGGATTCGCGGGGATTCCATCCAGGCTTACGATGATTGCAGCTTGTGTACCCTGGGCCCACATCGTTGCTAGGGTAGCTGCGAGGACAAACAGTCGTTTCATTTGCAGGCTCCAACAGGTGAGTGTGAACCATAATCGCAACTTGATCGTGCGGCGCTTTGTTCAGTCTTTGCACCGACATCATCACGCTCTTCCCCCGCCCCGATGTGGAGAATAAGCCTAACCTTTGCAAAATTCCAGGCAATTTTTTGCGAATACCAAAGAAATTTTTGTAAAAGGCGACATCTGAAAAAATTACACGCCATATTTCGCAAAATTGCCGCCGAGATCGTTGTGTGCAAGCGACGAAGCAGACCGATTCGTTGGTTGACGGCGACGCGCACCCCGACGGCCGTCTCCATCCAGACTCGCGCGCACTCGCACCAGCCCTGAGGAAACTATTCTCTGCCCGAGGTGTGTCACCTACATGACATGGGGCGCATCCTGGATCAACAGCCGTCCGATAGTAGGCCTCGGAGATCTGCTAAGCGCCAACACAGTCACCGGATCATCGCGTCGAGCGAGCAGCGAAACGCAAGACACATCTTTTCGCGCTACCATCCACGTGACATACGGGGCCGCATGATCGCGGGCATGAGGCTTTGAGCCGGTATTGTTTGCGCACCAGCGAAGTGCTGACGCGCACCAGCGAGGTGCCAACGGCGCCGCGGCGACGCACTCCGATGGAGCAGGACCTGCGCCGTGAGGAGCACGCCTACGTGAACGACTGGCTGCGGCGCCTGCACCCGTTCCAAACTCCCGAAGCCCGGCGCCTCGCGGTCCTGTTCGCGGTGGTCTACTTCGCCCAGGGGATGTACGGGCTGCCCGAGCAGGCGATCTCCATCGGGTTCAAGGAACAAGGCCTGACAGCCGACCTGGTGGCGAACTTCTTTCTGCTGGCGTCGATCCCGTGGTTCATCAAGCCGCTGTATGGCTTGATCTCGGATTTCCTTCCGCTGTTCGGTCGGCGGCGCAAGAGCTATCTCCTGCTGACCTCGGCCCTGGCCTGCTCGGCCGGCCTGATTGCCGGGCTGTCGACGCACCACACTTACTGGTGGCTTGCCGGCCTGTTTACGACGATGGGGTTCGGCCTGGCCTTCAACGACGTCCTGACCGACGCGCTGATGGTGGAGAACGGCAAGCCGCGCGGGCTCACCGGCGCCTTTCAATCCGTGCAGTGGGCCGCGATCACCTGCGCCTCGATCCTGGTGGGCTTGCTGGGCGGGTACTTCGCCGAGCACCGGGACCTGCACGCCGCCTTCACCGTTGCCGCGATCTTCCCTCTTATCGTCCTGCTCATGGCGGTGTTCTTCGTGCGCGAGGAACGCGCCGGCGTCGAGCGCGCGGAGCTCCTGGAAACCTGGACCGCGCTGCGCGCAGGTCTGGCGGAACGCTCGGTGTGGCTGGTGGCGGCTTTCATTTTTCTGTTCAATTTCAGCCCGTCCTTCGGCCCGGCGTTCCTGTACTACCAGACCGACGTGCTGGCGTTCAGCCAGCAGTACATCGGCGTCCTCGGCGCGATCAGCTCGGCGTCCGCGGTCGCCGGCGCCCTGCTCTATGCACCTCTGTCGCGATCGGTACCGTTGCGCCGCCTGATCAACATCGCGATCGGCCTGTCTGTGGCGACCACGCTGGCCTACCTGCTCTACCGCGGACCGATCTCTGCCCTGGTGATCCACATCGTCTGGGGCGTGACTGGGATGGTTACCACGCTCGCCTTCCTGGACCTTGCCGCGAAGGCATGCCCCAAGCGCGCCGAGGCGACCTTCTTCGCGCTGCTGATGTCGGTCTTCAATTTCGGCGCACAGGCCTCGCAGAACGTCGGCGCGCACCTGTACACGGCTTTTGGCGAAGGACCGGCGGCCTATCTCCAGCTGGTTGTGATCTCCACCGTCGCCACAGCCTTGGTCTGGTTGCTGGTGCCTCTGGTACGCATCGAGCACATCGAGGCAGGGGCCAAGGACCAACTCCAAACCTGAGGACGGGCAATAGACAGGGGGCTAGGCCGCCAGCCACGGCGCGGGCAGCCGGACTCGCACGAGCGAATCAAACAGCCAACCCCGGCCGCGCTGTCAACGCGAACCGGGCAGTTCCGTTACTCCGGCAATCCATTCCCGGCAGCGAAGGGTAACCATGCAGTAGGCGCAAGACTCCAGAACAGCAGTTCCCGACGCGTGGGAGGGAGCTATGGCGACTGAGATCGGCATCGCGACGAGCGTTCCCTGGTGGAAAGAGCCCACCAAGGATCAGTGGCTGGCTTGGTGGGCGGCATGGCTGGGCTGGACGCTGGACGCCTTCGACTTCACCGTATTCCTGCTGATCATGGTGCCGATCTCCCAGGAGTTCGACGTTCCGCTGACGGCGGTCACCGCCGTGTTCGCCATCACCCTGTGGCTGCGCCTGGTGGGCGCGACCGCGTCGGGCTGGCTGGCCGATCGGATCGGGCGCAAGACGCCCGCTGATGATCTCGATCGCCTGGTACTCGCTCTGCAACTTCATCGCCGGCTTCGCGCCGAGCTTCTGCGTTCCTGTTCCTGTTCCGCGCCCTGCTCGGCATCGGCATGGGGGCGGAATGGCCGGCCGGCGCGTCGCTCGCGATGGAATCGTGGCCGGCACGCTCGCGCGGCCTGATGAGCGGGATCCTGCAGGGCTCCTGGAGCATCGGCTTCCTGCTGTCGAGCGCGGCCTACGGCCTGCTCTACGACCATATCGGCTGGCGCGGCATGCTGTGGATCGGCATCCTGCCCGCGCTTTCGCTCATCTATGTGCGCTACTTCGTCAAGGAACCGGAGGTCTGGCTGCAGAACCGCCGGCATGCAGCGCGAGCAGAAGCGCGAGGTTCGCGCGCCGCTGCTCGAGCATCTTCAAGCGCGGATTGCTCGGCAACACCCTCACCGCGTGCTGGTGGATGGCGAGCGGCTTCGTCGTCTACTACTCCCTGTGGGCGCTGTTCGCGACCCATCTGCAGAAGGACCTGCATCTGTCGCCGGCACTGGTCGCGGTGCCGATCGCGCTGGCGAACCTCGTGGCCTTCCTGGCCAGCGGGTTCTGGGGCTGGATGGCAGATCGCATCGGGCGCCGCTGGTCGATGATCATCCCGGCCGCCATCGGGATCTTCGTGGCACCGCTCTATCTGCTGACCACCGACTTCACCTGGATCGCGGCGGGCTTCATCCTGCAGGGGATGTTCGCCGGCGCCATCTACGGCCAGAACCCAAGCTATCTGTGCGAGCGCTTTCCCACCGAGGTACGGGCGACGGCGAGCGGCTTTTGCTATCACCAAGGGGCGATATGGGGCGGGTTCGTGGCACCGATCGTGACTTTCTTCGCCATCAACCACAACCTGGGATTCGCCATCCCGATGCTGGTCGGCACCGTCGTCGGATCGATCAGCTTCATCATCGCGCTGCTGCTCGGCCCGGAGACCAAGGGCAAGGTTCTGGTGCCGGATCTGGTGGTCACGTAACGGGTCAACGGCGGTACCTGGCCATGAACCTGCGGTCGATGCGATCTTTCCAGCGCCAGACCCAGTCGCCTTCCCAGGCGATCGGGCCCCAGGACGCGATGGCGTGGCGGTCGCCGGTGCTGATGAGGGCCAGCGCGATCGACTGCGGCAGGTAAGGCTCGAGCCGCGCCCCGGTCAGCGCGCGGCGCAGGTTCTGCGCCAGCGGCGGCCCTTGCCGCACCGCATACACGCCGGACTTCGGGCGCGGATGCCGTTCCATCGTCGCCACATCGCCGGCTGCGAATACTTCCGGATGCGAACGCGACTGCAGCGTCTCGCCAACCAGGACGAAGCCGCGCTGGTCGGTTGCGAGGCCAGCCTCGCGCAGCCAGGCGGGCGCGCTGGCGCCGGTTGCCCACACCACGTGATCCGCCGCGATCGAGCGCCCGTCCGCCAGCCGGGCGACCCCTGCGTCGATCTCGGTCACCCGGCTGCGAACATGGCACGCCACGTCGCGGGCGCGCATAACGCGCTCCATCCTCCGCCGCACACCAGCCGCGTGCCCGGGCAGAATCGTGTCGGAATCGGTCACCACGCAGAACCCTGCGGGTACGCCCGCCTGCCGCGCATGGTGCTGCATCGCCAAGGTGAGCTCCACCCCGCCGGCGCCGCCGCCCACGGTCACCAGGTTGAGGGAGCGGCGCCCTGCACCTGCCAGGATGTCACCCCATGCTGCGAGAAGAAGCTCGACTGGCTTCACCGGGATGCCGAAGCGCTGCGCACCGCGGATGTCGGCCACTGGCGGTGTCGAGCCGATGTCGAGCGATAGCAGATCGTAGTCAAGGGCCTCCCCGCCTTCGCATCGAGCCCGCTTCGCCTGCAGGTCGAGACCGGTTACGCGGCCACTCACGAAGCGGGCCTTTGCCCACCCGGCCAGATGCCCGAGGTCGATGTGGGATTGCTCGAAGCTGTAGTGGCCCGCCACCAGCCCAGGCAGCATGCCCGAGTAGGGCGTGAAGCGGCCCGGACTGACCAGGACAAGCTCGATTCCGGCGAGGGGCTCGAGGGCGAAGCGCCGCAGGACCTCGACGTGGCTGTGGCCCCCGCCGGCCAGGACCAGGCGCTTCATCCTGGGGGCAGTGGATCGGACACCGAGCACCCAAGCTGGCGGGCCTGCCGCCGGTCTGTAGAAAACTCCCTCTCCCCTTGCGGGAGAGGGCAGGGGAGAGGGGGATCGCTTCTCGAGAGCGCAGTACGCTGCGCGGAGGGCAGGCTAACGCAGGCGACGCGCAACGCGCGTGCCCTCTTGCTTCGAGCTCTCAAGCCAGAAAGCCCCCCTCTCCCCAACCCTCTCCCACAAGGGGAGAGGGGGTTTCTTCCACACCGCCCGCTGACACTCCGCCAGGTTGCTGTGGCCAGCTTTCTGCAGGTCAGGTTCACGCCGGCGCGGGATTCGCGGCGAGCCCCTCCATGAGCATCGACAGCGAGGGCATCTCCGAGAGCCGCGCCAGGTCCTCCGGCCGATCGACATCCCAGCGGGTCGCCAGCTCGGCCCACCGCCAGCCAAGCGTCTCGAGCCGCTCGCGGGTGGCGTCGAGCACCGCGGCGGTACTCCAAGCGATGCCGGCAAACAGCGCGGGATCGCAACGCGCCAGCCCGATGAGCCAATAGCCGCCGTCTTCCGCCGGGCCGAGCACGACATCGTCGTCCGCAGCCAGCGCGTCGCGGGCAGCGCGCAAATCGTCGAGGTGCATCGTCGGGCAGTCTACGCCGACGATGATCACGCCCGCAGCACGGCGCAGCCCGTCTTCAGCAGCAGCCAGCATCCGGGCACCCAGGTCTCCGTCGGGCTGCAGGTGCACGTCCACCCCGAGGACCCGCTTGCAGCTCTGGATGAACGCGTCCTCCCCGGGCGTTGTGGTCCACACCTCGATTGGCCCGACGCGTGCGAACGCCGCCGTGGCCAGGGTATGCCGCACCATGCCGGCAATACAGCTCCATCGCCCCTTCGGCGCCGAGGACCGGAATCAGGCGCGTCTTGACCTGCGCCGGCACCGGCGCCTTGGCGAACACCTGGACGAGCAAGCGTTGCATCTTCGGACCGGTCACGCGCGGTCCCCGCGCCACCGCAGCAGCATGGAGCTCATACGTCAGCGGTCAGCGGCGCGTGCCTTCGTAGACGCGCAGCAGGTGCGCCGGCGAGGCACCGAGGACGTAGCGCAGACGCAGCCACCACATCAGCAGCACGGTGCGCAACACCCCTCGCGATTCCCAGCGGCGCGCTGAGGTCAGAGCCGTGTGGGCAATGCGCAGGGGGCGGGAATGGCGCCGCAGCAGCTTGGACAGTGCAATGTCCTCCATCAGTTCGATGGGCGGATACCCGTCCAGGCGCGTAAACAGATCACGCCGCACGAAGATGGACTGATCGCCGGTGCACACGGAAGTCAGACGCGAGCGGCGATTCATGAACCAGGCCACGATCCCGAGCAGCGCGTGCCGCCCATCGATGCGGATATCGAACCGACCCCACGCCAGACCGCTCCGCTCGAGGCCCTCCAGGATGAGCCGGTCAGCATTTTCAGGCAGCCGCGTGTCGGCATGCAGGAACAGCAGCACCTCGCCTCGCGCCGTCCCGCGCTCCGGCGTTCATCTGGTGCGCACGCCCGCGCCGGGCAGCGACAACGCGATCGGCGAGCGGCCGCGCCAGATCGGGCGTGCCATCCTCGCTGCCGCCGTCGGCAACGATCACCTCGTGGCCGCGCGCGCGCCACGGCTGCAGGCGCGTCAGCGCCGCTTCGATGTTCGCCGCTTCGTTCAGCGTCGGGATGACGACAGAGATGGGTGACATCAGACTTCCACTACCTCTCAACCCCAAGGACGCAAAGGACGCCAAGGAACACCAGTGCAGGGCGCAGAATGCCTCAACCTTGGAACGCTCTCGCGCGACAAGTTCGGCGTGTGCTGACGCATAAGGAGCCACCTCACAAGGCATTCGGTTTTCCTTGGCGTCCTTCCTCTGCGTCCTTGGCGTTGAGCGTTTTGCGTATAGGCACTAACCCCGCATCCAGGCATGATACCGGCCGAGCCACTCCAATGTCTTGGGCGAAACGTGCGCCCTCTTCCAGTTGCCGGCGGCGTACTTGTTGGCCTCGGCCAGCGTGGGATAGATGTGGATGGTGCCCAGGATCTTGTTCAATCCGATGCCGTGCTTCATGGCGGTGATGTACTCGATGATCAGGTCGCCCGCGTGCTCGCCCACGATCGTGGCTCCGAGCACCTTGTCCTTCCCGGGCACGGTCAGCACCTTCACCACCCCGTGCGCTTCGCCGTCGGCGATGGCGCGGTCCAGATCGTCGATGCCGTAGGTGGTGACCTCGTAGGGGATGCCCTTCTCCTTCGCTTCGGTCTCGTTCAGGCCCACGCGCGCCACCTCGGGGTCGGTGAAGGTCGCCCAGGGAATCACCGAGTAGTCGACGCGGAACCGCTTGAGCTTGCCGAACAGCGCGTTCACCGATGCATACCAGGCCTGATGCGAGGCGGTGTGGGTGAACTGGAACGGCCCGACCACGTCGCCGCATGCGTAGATGTTCGGGTAGACGGTTTCGAGGAACTCGTTGGCCTCCACCGTGCGCTGCTTGGTGGTGCCGATGCCCAGCTCCTCCAGCCCGTAGCCCTTGGTGTTCGCGACGCGCCCGACAGCCACCAGCAGCGCATCGAACGCGATCCGGACATCGGCGCCGGCATGCTCCGCGATCAGCACTTTCTCGCCGTTGTCGATCACGAACTGCTTGGCCTTGTGATCGACCAGAACGCTCACGCCGTCCTCGCGGAAGCGGCGCACCACCATCTCGGAGATCTCCGGATCCTCGCGGACGAGGATGCGGGGCAGCATCTCCACCTGCGTGACTTGTGCGCCGAACCGCGCAAAGGCCTGCGCCAGCTCGCTGCCGATCGGACCGCCTCCCAGCACCACCAGCCGCCTGGGCAGGGCACGCAGGCTCCAGAGCGTCTCCGAGGTCACGTAGCCGACTTCCTCGATGCCGGGAATCGGCGGCACGAACAGGCTGCCCACCCGCTGCGATGACGATCGATCGCGTCGTCAGGGTGCGGGACTGCGCGCCGGTGCGCACCTCCACGGTCCAGGGCGATGTGATCTTCGCTTCGCCTTGGATCACCTCCACGCCGAGCCCGGTGTAGCGCTCCGCCGAATCGTGCGGTTCGATGGTGCGGATGACCTTGTGCACACGTTCCATGACCTCGGCAAAGTCGAACTCGGCCTGTGCCGCACGAATGCCATAGTTGGCTGCGTGCCGGATGTGCGAAAGCAGCTTGGCCGAGCGGATCAGCGCCTTCGACGGCACGCAGCCGGTGTTCAGGCACTCGCCACCCATCTTGTGCTTCTCGATGAGCGTCACCTTCGCCTTGACCGCCGCTGCGATGTAGGCGGCCACGAGCCCCGCAGAGCCCGCACCGATCACTACCAGGTTGCGGTCGAAGCGTGTCGGCTTCGTCCACTTCGCGTAGACCTTGCGCGCCTTGATCCAGTCGATGATCTTCTTGGCGATCAGCGGGAAGATGCCGAGGAGCGCAAAGGAGATCAGCAGGGACGGGGACAGGATGCCCTGGAGGGATTCGATCTGCGCAAGCTGGGTGCCCGCGTTCACGTACACGAGGGTGCCCAGGAGCATGCCGATCTGGCTGACCCAATAGAAGGTGCGGGTCTTGATCGGCGTCAACCCCATCACGAGGTTGATCACGAAGAACGGAAACGCCGGAACGAGCCGCAGCGTGAACAAGTAGAACGCGCCCTCGCGCTCCACCCCGGCGTTGATCGCGCGCAGCCGGTCGCCGAGCTTTCTGTGTACGGCATCTCGGAACAGGAACCGGGAAGCCAGGAACGCAAGGGTTGCTCCGATGCTGGAGGCAAATGACACGATGAGCGTGCCCCAGAGCAGGCCGAAGATGGCCCCGGCCACCAGGGTCATGATCGTCGCACCCGGCAGGGACAGCCCGGTCACCGCAACGTAGACCGCGAAGAAGCCGAGTGCCGTCTGCCACGGGTGCGTGTGATAGAACGTGATGATCTCGGCTTGCTTCGACTTGAAATACCCCAGGCTGAGATACTGCCCCAGGTCGAAGGCGAAGAACGCCACGATCGCGGCGGCGATCGCGATCAGCAGGATTGCAGGATCTGGCTCGCGTCATTCGCGTTGCAGGCATCCGCGCACGCCGCCGACCCTCGGGCCGGCGTAGAGCTTCGTGGCCGCGAATGAGCGTTCCGAGCAGGCGCTTCAATTGCTGGGCGCGGCGATCGCCGGTGTCGATCGCGTCGTGATACTCCGCGACCCGCTGGCGCAGGCGCACCGCGAGCTCCAGTCCGGCGTCGGTGATGAAGACGAGCACCTTGCGGCTGTCCGCGGCGTCGGCGGCGCGATGCACCCAGCCGCGGCTCACGATCCGGTCCATGAGCTTGGTCAGGGCGGGATGGTTCATGAGCACCAGCTGGGCCAGCTCGCCCATGGAACGGCCCTGCTCGTCGGACAGCACCTCGAGGACGCGCCACTGCTCGATGGTTGCACCTTCCTGGGCCAGCAGCCGCTCGAGTGTGGCGCTCACCACGCGGTTGGCCTGCGCCAGCAGATAGGTCAGTGAGGTCGTGATCGGTGGCTGGTCCACTCGTCGCTATCGCCAGGATGAACTTGCCCTATTATAGGAGCCATTCCAATGCATCGAACCGGCCGGCGCCGCCCCTGCGCCGGCTGGGACGCCGAGCTCACGTCCATGATCGCACAGGTTGTACAGGGTTTCGAGGCTCCCGGGGGCAATCCCCTGACCGGCTTGTTTCGGGCGGTGGACCGGCGCCCGCGCCTGCCGCAGCACCGGCTGGCCCGAGCACGCGACCCGCTGCGGGTCGGCCTGTTCGTGCCGACCAGCGGCGCGGCCGGCATCTGGGGCCCTTCCACCATCGCCTGCGCACGGTGGCGGCAGACGAGCTCAATCGAGCCGGCGGGGTCGAGGGACGGGAAGTGTCGCTGCTCGTGGTCGATGCCGCCAGCGAGAACGCGCGACCTGCTGCGCCTCGGCGGCCGGGCTGCTGGCCGATCGGGCCATCGACGCGGTCGTCGGCATGCACCTGAGCAGCGTGCGCAAGTCTCTGCTGCCCGTGCTCGGGGGCCGGCTCCCGTACATCTACACGCCGCTGTATGAAGGCGGAGAGCGGCATCCCGGGGTGTACACCATCGGCGAGACGCCGCTGCACCAGCTCGTTCCCGCGCTGGCGGCGCTCAGCGAGCAGCGCTCGCCGACCCGCTGGGCCTTGATCGGCAACGACTACGTCTGGCCGCGGGTGTCGCACCGCTATGCGCGCACTGCGCCTCGCGCGTCTCGGTTGCGAAGTGGTGCACGAGTCCTTCCTGCCCGCTGGGCTGCGACGACTACGAGCCGACGGTCGCACAGCTCGATCGCAGCGGCGCGCAGGCCGTGCTGCTGTCCCTGATCGGACAGGACGCCATCGACTTCAACCGTGCGTTCGCGGCAGCGCGCCTGGCGGGACGGATCCGCCGGCTGTCCTGCGCGATCGAGGAAAACGAGCTGCTCGCGATCGGCGCCGACCTCACCGAGGAGCTCTACGTCGCGGGGTCCTACTTCGCGAGCGCTCGCAGACCGACGCCAATCTGGCATTCCAGGAGCGCTACCGCAACAGCCTCGGTGCCCGCGCGCCGACGCTCAACGCGCTCGGCCAGTCCACCTATGAGGGCGTGCATTTTCTGCGTGCGCTGCTCGGCCGCGGCGACCGCCCCATCATCCCCGGCGAGCCGATCCCTTTCTGCAGCGCGCGCGGGGCGGTCTGGCGCGGCAACGACAGCCTGATCTATCCGATCTACCTGGCCCGCGCAAACGGTCACGCGCTGCAGGTGACCCGCACGCTCAGTGCACCGGCTGGCTGATCGCAGGCGGGCCGAGCACTGGAATGGTCAGCCCATTCGCGATGGAACCTGGCGTCAGCGGCGGCGAAGCAAGTGGCCAGCAGGTCAGGTAGCGGCCCGAAAGAAGCTCTCTCTCCTCCGCGGAGAGGGGTAGGGGGATCGGGTTTCCTGACTAGTGACGAAGCTCAGCTCGTCATTCCGGGGCCGCGTAGCGGAACCCGGAATCCAGAAATGGCGGCCGGAGTCGCGCAGGTGGACCGCCGGATTTTCTCTGTGATCTCACGGACCGACTCCGCCGGCGCGCGGGCAAGCGGTTTGGAGAGACCCCCTCTCCCCTCGCGGGAGAGGGCTGGGGTGAGGGGGATTGCTCTTGAGAGGCCTGCTCTAGTCCAAATGAACATTGCTTCGACTGCTGCATGCCGCCGCGGCACGCCACCCGGCGGCACTCGCCGTGACCCAGGGCGCGACCTCTTGGCGCTACGCTGAGCTCGCGCGCAGGGTGGCGGGGACGGCCGCCTTCCTGCGCCGCACCGGCGCATGCCCCGGCGATCGCATCGGCATCGCGATGTACAACCATCCCGGCTTCCTGCAGCTGCTGTACGCCTGCTGGCACGCCGGCCTGTGCGCAGTGCCGATGAACGCCAAGCTGCATCCGCGCGAGTTCGCCTACATCCTCGACAACGCCGGCATGCGCCTGTGTTTCGCCTCGCCCAGCTTGTACCCGGGCATCCGCGCCGAACTGCTTGGTGACGACATCGGCCTCCTGGCAGCCGACACCGCGCTGTTCGACGAGATGGCCGGCGAGCCGCCGATGCCGCCCCACCCCGGGGAACCCACGATCCGGCGTGGCTGTTCTACACCAGCGGCACCACCGGCAGGCCCAAGGGCGCGACGCTCACCCAGCGCAACCTGCTGTTCATGACTCACGCCTACTACGCGGACATCGACCCGCTCGACGAGCGCGATACCATCGTCCACGCCGCGCCGCTGTCGCACGGGTCGGGTCTGTACGCACTGGCGCACGTCGCCAAGGCATCGCACAACGTGATCACCCCTGCGACCTCGTTCACGCCCGCGGACATGTTCGAGATGATCGAGCAGTACGCCAACGTGTCGTTCTTTGCGGCGCCGACCATGGTCACACGCATGCTCGATGACGGCAGCGCGCCGCGGGCGCAGCTGGCCAACCTCAAGACCATCATCTACGGCGGCGGGCCGATGTACCTGTCGGACCTGGAACGGGCGCTGCAGCTGTTCGGACCGCGCTTGTATCAGGTCTACGGCCAGGGCGAAAGCCCGATGACCATCACCGGGCTCGGCAAGCGCGAGCACGCGCAGGCCTTCACGGCCGGCGACTTCGAGATTCTGGCCAGCGCAGGCGGTCCACGCACGGGTGTGGAAGTACGGGTCGTCGATGCTGACGACCGCGAGGTCCCCGACGGCGAGATCGGCGAGATCGCCACCCGCAGCGACTGCGTGATGCAAGGCTACTGGATGGATCCCGCTGCCAGTCAGCGCCGCGCTGCGCGGGGGCTGGCTGCATACTGGCGACCTCGGCAGCCGGGAGGCGCGCGGGTTCGTCACACTCAAGGACCGCTCCAAGGACATGATCATCTCCGGTGGATCGAACATCTACCCGCGCGAGATCGAGGACGTGCTGCTGCGTCATCCGGGCGTGGCCCAGGCCAGCGTCGTCGGCGCACCGCACCCGGACTGGGGCGAGGAAGTCGTGGCCTTTGTAGTCTCTTCGCCCGGAGCATCGATCCATCCGGAGGAGCTCGATTCGCTCTGCCTCGACAACATCGCACGCTACAAGCGTCCGAAGCGATATGTCTTCGTGGAGGATTTGCCGAAGAACAACTACGGCAAGGTGCTCAAGACTGAGCTGCGGGCGCAGCTGGAACGCAAGGGCTAGCCGGCACTGCCAGCGACCTGTAACGGCTACCGCAGCCTACCACCGAATGCCCCCTCCCCCTTGCGGCAGAGGCAACAGAGGACAAGTCCCTCTCCCCTTGCGGGAGAGGGTAGGGTGCGGGCCAGGGTGAGGGCCGGGTGAGGGGACACGAGAAGCAACAAAGCCCCTTTCCTTGCAGGAGAAGTAACTGACGAAAGGCCTCTCTCCCCTCGTGGAAGCAGGCTCGGAGTGAGCGGTGGGCGAGGCGCGCGATCGAATCAACCATCAATGGAGAAGCAATGAAGGACGGCAGCCACCTCTACGAAGTCGAGCACCGGGCCGAGCATGCCGCGCGGCCCGGCTTCCGCATCACCGAGCTGCGCATTTCTCCCGCCCAGAAAGTACCCTGGCATCTGCACACCCATGTCCAGGACACCTTCTACGTCATCGACGGGCAGCTCCGGCTGTTTTTGCGCGAGCCAAAGGAAGAGGTGCGGCTTAGCCCCGGCGACACGTACTCGGTCAAGCCCCGGCGCCCCCACCTGGTCACCAATGGCGGCGAGCGCTCCGCCACATTCCTGGTGTTGCAAGGCATCGGCGAATACGACTTCATCCCGCTGGTGTAGCCTGCGTTTCCCGACTCTGCGACGGCGAGACTCATGAACAGCGAATCGACCGGCATCTCCACCACCGTCGCGCTGACCGGGATGTGGCCCTTTCTGGTGCTGGTGGCGGCCGTGCTGTCGTTTCCGGTGTGCTTCATCTTGCTGCGGCTGTATCGCCGGTCGGTACTCGCAGGGATGGACGCCCTCTCGGGCGCTGCTGCGCCGACACCGGCCCCGGAGGCGCCGCGCCGCCCGCCTGCCGCTCCTCTCAAGTTCGAGAGCGTGGAGAGCAGCCGGCCGGCCATCGCCACCCCGGCGGATGCGTGCGTCTTGCAAGAGGCCGCCCTCGGGCCCTGGCGATCGGCTGCGCTATACGCGTGCGCGGGAATCGCATACTCCGCGGTAATGACCGCCGGGTGGATGCTTGCCACTCGGGACGCGACAGTGGTCTGGACCAAGCTCGCGATCCTGTCCTGGACCTACTTCTGGCCCGCGGTGCTCGCGGTGCTCTTGGTGGCCGCCTACGATCGCGCCAGGCGCTGGCAAGTTCTCGGCGTCTATTTCGGCGTGCTCGCCGCACTCACGGCGATAGCCGTCAAGCGCAACCCGGATCTGGGTCTGCTGCAGGTGCCTCTCTACTGGGTGCTGACGAACGGTGCGGAGTCGATCCTGCTGATGACGTTCCTGCTGCGGCCGATCCGAGCAGTCGGTCCGTTGGTGCTGGCCTTCCTGTTGATGGTGGCGATAGGCTCACAGACGCTGTTGTCGCTCGCTTCTGCCAACGAAGCCCTGCTGCGTAGCCTTGTAGGGATCGGCTCTGGGCTCGGTCTGAGCGGTACCGGGGTGTTCTACGGGGTGATCCTGCTCGGAATGGCCGCCTTCGCCGCGCTCGGCTGGCCGGTGCTGCGCTGGATCGGTCGGCGCTACGAGGCCAAGAAGTTCAGCGACCAGTCCATCACGATCGGCTCGATGTTCCTGCTGTTCGCAGTGGTGCAGTCGATTGGCCTCGCTTTCGAAGGCGCGCTGTGGATCCTCACCGGGCTGGTAGCGTTTGCAGCCTGGAAGGCAGTTGCACTCCTCGGGTTCCGCCTGACGCGGGGTCAAGCCAGCTCGCCCAGGACGCTGCTGCTTCTGCGGGTGTTCCGACTCGGCAAACGCAGCGAGCAGTTGTTCGACAAGCTGCGCAAGCACTGGCAGTCGGCGGGCAGCATCAGCATGATCGCCGGTCCTGACCTCGTCACTACCACGGTCGAGCCGCACGAGTTCCTCGAGTTTCTCAGCGGCAGGCTCGGGCGCCGGTTCGTCGCCGGGACGGCCGATCTCGACAGCAGGATTGCAGCGACGGACACCGCGGCCGACCCGGACGGGCGCTACCGCGTCAACGAGTTCTTCTGCCGTACCGATACCTGGCAGATGACCATGCAGCGCCTGGCCGCAGCGAGCGACGCGGTGCTGATGGACCTGCGCAGCTTCTCGCCGTCGAACCGAGGCTGCCTGTACGAGCTGGGGCAATTGCTCGACAGCGTGGATCTCAGGCGGGTCATATTCCTCGTGGACCAGACTACCAATCGCCCATTCCTGGAGGCGGAATTGATACGCCTGTGGGACCAGCTGAGCGCCGCCTCGCCCAACCGTCACGCCACGGCGCCCGCGGCGCGGTTGTTTCATATACGCCAGCAGTCCGAGAAGGCGGTGACGCTGCTGCTCGGACAGCTGCTGTTGAGCACGCCCCAAGCAGCAGGGATGTGACTGGCGGCGAAGAGACAGCGGCGCACATCCCTGGTGCGGCGCCCGGATGCTATCCGGACGCGTCGCTCCCAGCATCGTCGAAGCGCAGCGCGCTCGACCCCTCCCCGCGGCCCACCTGCTTGCGAAGCCCGATCCAAAGCAACGTGCTGCCGCCGAGCCAGCGCGTGTGCTCGAACTGGCGCGTGACCTTCACGCCCTCGCGCGGCACCTCCTCGTCGAACAACGCCAGCTTCGCCGCCGCATTCAGCAACTCGCCCTGCGCATGACGAACTACGTTCGATCCATCGGGCGCGAGCATCGCTGCACGCACGAGCCGCAGCGACGGCGGATCGGCCACCCGCTGCGGCAACAACGGCGTCCAATTCACAGGCACATCGGTCGCCAGGCGATACTGCGGCAGCCCGGTCGGCGTGGGCAAAGTCGTCTGCGGAGCATCCGGAGCAGCAGCGGGCTCGAGCCGGTTCTCGATCGCACCTTGAACGATGTGCTCCACTGCCCACGCCATGTTCGCCATCTCATCGCGCATGAACAGCACTTCCTCGAGCGGACGGCTGTCGATGGTCTTCAGCAGGCTCGGCGCAAGGAAGAACAGATTCGACCGAGGACGCAGTGCCGGTGTCTCCTTTCGGGCAATGCCGCTCAGCTCGAACATCGACCAGCCCGTTTGCGGTTTCGACGGATCGTTCATCGGAGAGATCAGAGTCTGCACGCCGAAGCTGTCGGTGATCACCAGCGAGCGAGTCTTGGTGAGCGTACCGATATCGAGATCAATCGGGATGACGTACCACTCGTTGCCAAAGCCGGTCGCGAACTCACTCAGCATCAGGTGAGGCAGGTCGCCAGGGCCTGCCGGCAGCAGGCCATAGTCGATCGCGGCATCCTCCATCTCCCAGAAGCGCTGCGCAGGCGCGCCGCGGAAAGTGACCGGCGCGGGCATCACTGCGCGCACGCAGCGACGTGCTTGCCTTGTCGGCCGCCGCGACCCAGATTGATCTCCGGATCGTAGTCGACGCTGTGCCAATCGAGGTGACCTTCCGCGTACTGCGCCGCCGTCAGCGGAATCTCTTCGTTGCCGGGCGCACCAGCCGACCGAGAACGCATACTCCAGCCGCTCCGGATTCCACGCATCGGGCGCATTCGCCTGCGGCAGCGCGAACAGCGTATCGTGCTGCGCCAGCCACTCGTTGATTGCGCTATCGACTTCCGCCTTGTCGCCGGCCGCGACGGGCAGGCTCGCGGGTATCGGAATGCGCTTGCCGGACGCATCGCGGAACGCCGCAACGAGTCGCACGGCCGTCCAGCGCGCGCGTCGCCATCAGCTTCCAATACGAAAGCGTCTCCGCGTCGACCGCTTGCACGCTCCGCATCGGTCGGCGGCTGCAGCGCAAAGCGCGCCAGGAAATCCGGACGATAGCTGCGCGAGATCGGCTGCGCATCGAGCATGCGCAGGAAGTGCATGCCGCGACTCGACAGCCAACCGCAGCGAGCCTTCGCCCGTCGGACCGCGCAGCGGCTGACGCTCCACCAGCGCTTCGAGCGGCATCGTCTTCGCGTCATAGCGCGGCGCACTGATGCTCGTGTCCTTCTTGATCGCACCCGCGTAGTAGCGCGTGATCGGTGCGCTGTCTGCGCGCCAGCGTGCGAGCACCGGCGAGCCGGTATCCTCGCCCTGAAACTCCGCCGCCTGCCACTGCCGCGCCAGCATCCACAACGGATCGTAGATGCGCGCGTGCACCGCTTCGTTCATTTCGTCGTCGCGACAGCGCGGCTCCAGCCGTACCCAGCTCGTGATCGATCCCATGGGATTCCCTATTGCTCTACGTCGTGAGCGATTTGAAGTCGGGCGAGATCGCGTCGCCGTCGACGTTCACCGCGAAATGCAGCGCCGGAAGGAAGTGCGCGATCTCGCCCACCGCCTGCGCGCCCGGAATCGGATTCAGCACCGCGGTGTCCAATCCTTCAGCATCAATGGCACGCACCTGCGCCAGCCCAAGCGTATCGAGCAGCAGGCGATGCAATCCCCCGCCGGTCCACGGCTCGCCGGGCGACGAGGGCACAGCGAGCAGCATCACCTGGGGTGCACGCTGATCGGGCGCGTCGTGCTGGAACGCGATGGCGGTCGTTTCCCGTGAAGACGGTACGACTTCAACCCACTCGTCGACCAGCACGCCTGCGAGCGGCTGCGCCAGATTGAGCGCCGCATCCGCATGCACCACGAGCGAGAGCTTGCCGGACGGCATCTCGCGCACGGGGTCGGCCGTCAAACCGATCCAGCGCTCACCATCGACGTGCGGGAGCTGGGCGACTGCGAGACGCAAAGTCGCGCCGGTGCGGGCAACCTCGGCTGCCTGCAAGCTCGCACTGAGACGCGACACCGGTTCGTGCACGCGCTGCACCCGCTGGAACCACGTATAGACGGCGAGCGGATCTCCGCCTTGCAGAGCCGTGCTGGCAGCGAGCGATTTGGTGAGCTCGGTCGCATCGGCCAGCGTGAAGCGTGGCAGTGCCAGAAAACCATCGCCGAACACGGCACGCAGCATGTCGAGCGGCGCCGCCGCGCTCTTCGAGCGTTCAACGCGAGCCTGCGCTTCCTTCGTTACCGCAGCGGCTTGGGCGAGCAACGCCTCGGCGGTCGCCGAAGGCAGCGGCGCCGACCCGGCTATACCGAAGCGGCCCAGCACCATGATCGCATTCCGTACCGGCGTCATGTCGGCCGTCTGTGGCGTTTTGAGCTTGGATGCGAGCGCAGCTGTTGCCGTGGTGAGCGCCTTCTGCGCGGCCTTGGCCCGCGTATCGAATTCGACGGCGTCGATGCGCGAGTCGAAGGATCCTTGCAGGCCCACCAGATCGCGCGCATCGAGTGATCGCATGCTCCCGAAGAGCTGCCGCGCACGCACTGCGAGCTCGGCCAGCTCCTCGAGACCCATCTCCGCGGGCAGCCAGGTCGCGTTGCGCTGACGATTGATGCGCAGCGTTTCGCCGGCCGCAAGCGGGCCGATCTTCGCCGCACCGGCTGCGAGCGCACGGGCGTCGATGTCGGGCGTCGGATCCCCCGCACGTGTGGGCGCTAGATACACAGCGTCGATCGGCTGAATGGCAAGCTCCGGTGAGGCGCAGATCGAGTGACTTGATCATGGCGCCTTGGGCGTCGAGCCGCTCCACCGCGAAGCGGATGTTCTTGAAGCTGCCCAACAGGCGTCCGGCCCAAGCGTTGAGCGTCGGCTCGGCGAGCGCGCGCGGAGAAGGCGGTGAAGCCGGTGCCGCCACGACGTTGAAAAGCGCCACGACACGATGCGTCACCGCGACACCGGTGCGCGGCGTGCGCACGACGTCGAGCTCGGGCGGCGGCGCGTCGCCGCTCGCAATGGCCTGCAACGTGGTCGCGGCGCGCAGAATGTTACCGCGTACCGCTTGATGGGCGCATTCGGCGACCGCGGCATCGCTCAAGGCGTCGATTGCGTCATCCAGCAACGCAAGCTCCTTTTCACACCGCAACATGCGCGCGAGCTGGTCCGGTGTCGGGAAGCCGAAGCCGAGCCGCGATAATCTTTGCAGTGCCTTCGGCAGCTCGAGACCGTCCACGACATTGTTCGCGGCGATCGACTCGGCCGGCTGCGTTCCCGGCGCGTTGACCGGCCGTAGCGGAGCCATCGCCCGAAACTCGTCGATGTCCGCATCGTGCCCGAACTCGTGCAGCTTGCGTTCGAACAGGTAGCCCAGCACCGCGCCGAGCGGCTGGCCCTGGCGCACGCCGTCGAGCAGCGTCGTCGCGAGCCGCACGCGACGCGATGAGAGATCCACCGCGAACAGATTCGGCGCATCCTCGCGCGAATGATTGATGTGCGCGTTTCGCAGAAGCGCCGCGGTCTGCGCCTGCATGATCGAAGGCGCGTGAACGAAGCCCGGATCGCCTGCCATCGCCAACACCTGACCGGTTTCGCCGGCCGGCGTCGCGACAGGCGCCTGCTTCTGTGTGGGTTTGAGATTGACCACCCAGCCGTAGCCGCCGATGCGCACGCCCGCCGGTTTTTGCGTGCGAAGGGTGGTCAGACGCCGCGACGCGAGCGACGTGATCCAAGCATCGATACGATGTGACGCAACATCGAGGGTGCCTTTGAGCAGCCGTTCGAGCCTGGTCGGCGTCAGACCCTGCAGGTGACTAAGTGCGGCACGCAGTTCCCCGAGCGGCTTCAACTCTGGCGTGTCGAACTTGGTGACCCCTTTCAGGAACGTGGCCGGCGGGGCGTTGTTGGTCTGACCGGTCGGACGCGTGAGGAACATGCGCCAGGTCATCGCGGCCGTCGCCGCATTCAGATTGACGAGCTCGCGTTCCCGCAGCAGCCGCGTGACCGGTGCCCCGCCAGGCTCCTTGCTCACATACCGCGCGGCCGCAGCGGCATACTCGAGCTGCACGGAGTGACGCAGCAGCATGTGCAGGAGGGTCGCGGGCGCGCGGCATCGCGGGCGGCGGGGCGGTCTCCGTCGCCGGGAGCGGCGGATCTGTGAGGAGCGAGGTAATGTAGTTTGGTGAGAGCGTCGTCGCGCCATCGAGCTCCCCGGTCTGCACGAGGGGCGCGGAGATGGCCATCTGACCGTCGGAGTACGCCGCATCCTCCAACCGCGGATGCCACGCGAAGCCCAGCGCATTCAACACGGCCCGCGACACGGAATCCTGCGCCCCCAGCCAGCCGCTCGCGTTGAGGTCCTCGCCCATGAATCGGCGCAGATGCTCGATGCAGCGCGGCCCGAGTAGATAACGCAGCCGGTACGACGAGGCGACCGCATCGCTCTTCAATATCGCCGCGAGATCCTGTGCCGGATCGTCGCTGCGACCCACTCGCGGCACGTCGGGGACGCGCGGATGCCACAGCCGATCCGAGAGCGTCTTCAAGGTTGCGGCGAGCCAGCGTTCGCGCGCGTCCGCAATCTTCGCGGGGTCGCCGCCGAGCGGCGTCACCGGCAGCACGCCGTAGGGCTGACGGCCGACGCGCAACGTCGGCAGCGGACCGAACGCACGCACGTTCGCGATGAAGTGCTCGCGCGCCCACGCGATCGCCTCGAGCGTAAGCCCGGTGCCTTCGAGGCCGATCAGGTTCATCAAATAGTAGCCCCACGTCGCCGGCCAGAGCGCGGTGGCCATCTGCTGCGCGTCGATCTGCTCGATGAGCGCAGCGTCCCAAAGCGTGCGTAGCGTCGCGTGCGTGACGGTTGCGTCGAAGCCGAATGCTCGGGCGAGTACATCGGCGTTGCTGCCGCTCGGTACGGCGGGCGCGCGACACTCGATCCCGAAGCTGCGCACGTGCATCGCATCCTGCGACGACCAACCGGACGGCGCTTCGGCGCTGTTGTTGGTCGGCGTGCCGACCCGCAGGAAGCCGAGACCATCGGTGTAGTGATGCGCGTCGAGCAACGAGGCGATTGCAGCCGACGCCGCGGCAGGATCGAGTGACGACACACCGAAGACAACGAGCGCATCGATGCCTTGCTGCGCAATCGCCGTCGGCACGCTTCAGCCGCAACGCCATGCCGTGCTTCTCGGCGTCCTCGAAGTCGACCATCCAGCGCATGCCTTCATCGAGTGCGAGGTTGGTCGTCCGTCGCCGCAGCAGTGTCGTTTGGATTCGGCCCGACCGCGGGTTCGCGATCGACCGGTGCGCCAAGTGCAGACGCAACCAGCGCGCCGCGCGCAGTCGCGACGGCGATCCAGCGTTGCGGCATCGCTCGGGCAAGCGGCGCGCGCTGCCAGGTTCCGCCGGTCGGATCCTTGAGCATCGCGGCAGGGCTGAGCTTCGGCTCAACCGGCAAGGGCTGGTCGGCCGGGATCGGCGCGGATGGCCAGTCGCCGACATTGGTCGGACTCAACGCGCGCGCAATCCACGCCGCGCGCTGCGCATCGAACCGATCGCACAGCTGCTGCCACGCAAGCCGTTCGCCGGCTTCATCGCGGCCTGCGCGCCAGATCTGCTGCCAGAAATGCTGGCCCCATAGAAACTCGTCCTGCGACAAGCCCGGTTCGTGCGAATCGACGTGCACCTGATCGGGATACACGCGCACGCGCAGCTCCTGCGACGCGGCGTCGGGCAGCGGAAAGAAGCGCGTCTCCAGCCGCACCGGCAGCATGAGCAGCGGCACGTCCGACGCGGCGAGGGTCGCGGCCAGCTCGGGTGGCAGTGCAGGCGCGGCGAACGAGAGCAGGTCACCGGGCGGAGGAAGCAGTCGTGCGGCCATGGCTATTTGGTCTTCGGCTTGATAGTCGGCTGGGTAGCCGGCCTGATGCTCGGCCTGGTAATTCCCCCGCTCGGCGGCTTGGTAGCCGGTGCAGCCCGGATCAGCTCGGACGCGTGGATCGCCACGCGCACGGGTTGCTGGCGCGTGATCTGCGCCATGTGGGCGGAGTTGAATGCCCACGTCGTTTTGGGGGGCAGCACGTGACCCGCCGGCGGCGCAGTGAGCGGGACGTGCGTGGCCGCACCGAAGTCGATCTCGACATCGAAACCGAAGCGCGGCTCGGTGGGCTGCTGCTGGATGACGAAGTACCAGCCGGGATTGCCGGTCGCGACCGCGGGGTCGAGATCGAAGCCGAAGAACGTGACGTCGGGCTGCAGCGAGCCGCGGAACAGCGGATGGATCTCGGTTCCGATGGGGCCGGGCTTGCGGCCATTGCCGACCGGTACTGCCGGCACCGCATACACGACGGCAGTCGGATAGCGGCGAAACAGGATGCTGCGTACGAGCAGCACGACTTGCTTGGCGGGGTTGCCGGCCGGCTCGGTTTTCGGTCAGCTTGTGTGTGCCCCACTCGGCGAGCGGCGCGATGTCGCCGTCGACGGGCGCATTGACCGTGCGCCAGAAACGGCGAAAGAACGTCGCGCGCGGATCGTCCACGATGAAGTCGCGCCAGAGCAGCTCGCGTCCCATCTCGACGTTCAGCCCCAGCATGAACGCTTCGATGAAGCGCTGGTTCGGCTCCAGCATCGCGACGCTGTCGATCGGCACGCGCTCGAGTCCAGGCAGCAGCCAATCCTGCGACAGCGCCGCGAGCGGTTCCGACATCGGCTGCGCGAAGACGGGCGCGCTGCCGACCGGGCCGATCGCAGGCGGCGCAGTGTCGCCCGCGAGGCGAATCGTGGCCTGCATGCGCAGCATCAGCGCCGGCGCGGGATCGAGCAGCGCCTGCACTTCGGTTCGCGCCGATGCTGCCTCGAGCACCACGTGCTTCGTGACAGGTGGGAAGAACCACGGCAGCTGGGGATTCACGAGCCCGAGATGCCGCACGGCTGCGGCGCGAAACGCCGCCGCGTCGGCGCTATCGAAGCGCGGCGGCGGTGGGGGTGGCGGCGGTGGGGGCGGCGGGGGCGGGGGCGGATCGACTGGATCGGGGAAGTCGCCCCCGTCACCGATCGGCTGCAGACGCGTCCTGCGCACCGCCGTTCCCGCTCCACCGAGCAAGACTGTGCCGCTGATCACGCCGATCACCGGTGCCGGTTCACCCGTGACCACGAACGCCGGACGCGGCGGCATCGGAGCCGACGGTCGCGTCGTTGCCCCGCGCAAACGTCATGCTCTGAAACTGCGATGGCAGCCGGCTCGTCACCGCATCGAAGCTCACCATCCCGCGCGTGGGCGGCAGCGTGAAGATCATCACCCACGGCTGCGCCGTATACAGCCGGAACATGGACGAGATCGCCGTGCCGTCCGTGGCAGCCGGAGCCTGCATTCCCGCCAGGCGCACTGCGGTTGCCGCGCGGCGGCTGATGGCGCCCGCCGGACGTGCAAGCCGGCGCATCGCGGGCGACGTGACGACAGTCGGCGTCGAAGACGCGACGAGCATCGAGCGCATCGTGACCGGGGCAGTGTTCGGCGGCGCGGCCATGACCAAACGCGACTGCGCGGGCGAAGCGAAGCGCCACAGCGTGTCGTCATCGTCCATGCGTTGGACGTGGCGCACGTGCAGCCGGCTCGTGATCGCGAGGCTGAGCTGCATCTGCCGCAGACGCTGATTGACCTTCGCCATTTCGCCGGCCTGGTCCCAGGCGTCGGCCATCAGCTCTTCCTGATGCTCTTGAATCACGCGCGTGCCGAGCGCCGCGACGACGCGCTCGCGAGGATCGAGATTCAGCTCGTCGAGCCAGGTCGGCGGTTGCGCAGCGCCGACCTGATTGCGGCCCGCATAGTAGCGGCCATAGATGGGCGGTCCGAGCACCGGTTCCGCGTTGACCTCCATTGCATTCGCGCCAGCAACATTCACGATCGATTGCAGCTTCTGCTGCCAGGTCTTCGTCGCGTCGTCTGGAAAGAGTGCACGCGGCGCTTTGACCGGCTGCAGCGCGCCTTCGAGCATGATCGGCGGGGATGACCGTCGGCGGTGTCGTCTGCGGCACGACGAAACCCGGTGCGCTGATATCCATCGGACGCCGTCCGACGGTGTCGGCGAAATCGCGCGGCTCGAGACGAGCGACGATCGATTCGAAATCTTCGCGCGCGCCGGTGCGGAATTCCCAATAGTAGTAAACCGGCAGCGTGACATTGCCCGGTGCATTCGGGCCGCTCTTCCATGCCGGTGTGAGCGTGGCGTCGACGTCCGGCGCCCCTCCCAATCCCGCGAGCCGTCCCGCTTCGAACGCCGGCACCACGCACGCGATGTATTCGGTGTTCTCTTTGAGCAGCCGCGGCGACAGCAGCCGCGAGACCGACAGTTGCGGATAGTTCACGAGCACGTCGCGCAGCTCGCCTTCAGTTGCGCCCACGTGCGCGCCGAGCTGCGCGTGCGCCCAGGCCCACGAGTCGACGAGAGCCGGCAGCTCCTCTGACGGCAGCGCCGGCGCTCCGATCTCGAGCACCGGCAAGAGCTCGGTGCGCGGCGGACGCAGCCGCACGCCGTCCTGCTTGCGCACGACCACGAGCACGATCCACGGACGCACGCGGCCTTGGCCATCGGCAGCGGCCGGCGTGAACAGCCACGGCAGATCGGGATTGTCGAACTCCACCGCGACGAGATCGTTCGACTCGTAGTTGTCGGTGCCGGCGGGCGGTTCCGTGCGCACGACCTGACGCGGATCGATGCCGATCACGTCGGCTGGGCCGAACAGCCGCACGCCGACCGACGCGGCGTCGATGCTGTTCACGCCGAGCGTGACGCCGAGCGGGGCCTGCGCCGGCAGCGGCGTTTTCAGCGGATCGGGCGTCGTGATGCGCGCCGCGAGCCCTTGTCTCACCCACGGCAAGAACACCACGCTTGCGTCGGTCATGCTGGCTCCTTGAGCCTAGCGAGCTCGAAGTCGTTCACGACCATGCTGCGACGCTTCAGCGCCGCACTGCTCAGCGCTTCCGAGAAGGTGACGTCGCGCTTCGCATTCGGCAGCAGCGCGAGAGCGTCGGTCACGGCCGCAAAGCGCAACGGCTCGACCTTCGCGAAAGGCTGGACAGTTACGCGCCGCTCCTCGCGACGCAGCGGACTGCGACCGGCTGCGCCGTACATCGCATGCATCTCGAGGAGCGCTCGGCTGAGCACATAGTCGACTTTCGGCGGAGGCGGCGGCACGGCAGCGTTGCGGTCGACGACGCGCGTCTCATAGTCGAGCGGCGAGGCGACACATTGATCGACGGCGAACGCAAACTGCGACGAGCCGATCCGCAGGCCTGCCTGCATCGGCTCGAACGACGGGCTCGCGATCTTCTCGTCGTCGCTCATCTCGAAGAATTGCGCGGGCGCGAAATCGTCCTGCACGTCGCTGGTCGACTCGTTGCCGGTGCCGGTGCCGACCGCCACACGCGTGACCTGGAAGCGGCGCGCGCCGGCAATTGGCGAATCGTTGAACTTGTCGATGTCGCGCGTGAGATTCAACGGCACGACACTCTGACGCACGGTGAGCGTGCCGAGCGGATGCACGCGCAACGTACCATCGGCCGCGGATTCGCGCAGCGACACGATGCGCGTCTGGCCCTGCGGCAACTCCGTGGTCCAGCTCTTGGCGTCCCCAAGCGCGGCACGCAGTTGCGCGAAGGCGTCGATCGCGGCCGGCAGCGGCGGCGTCTGGCCGCTCACCAGCGTGAAGTTGACGCGGACCGTCACATCCCACCACAGGATCTCGAACGTGCACTTCGCGCGCACCGAGAGCGGCAGCGGACCTTCGAGCGCGCCCTCGACCTTCACCTTGAACAGATTGGTCGAGCCCTTCTTGAGCTGCATGCCCGCGAAGAACTCGGCGAGGAAATGGAACGGCAGCAGCTGGATCAGCACGTCGAAGCCGACGTCGCCCGTGATGCTGAAGCCGGCCGCGGAGGCATACAGGTGCGCGTGCGCGCCGAACTGCACGGTGTTCGACGTCAGCGCAAAATACGCGTCGCACGTAAGCCGCGGGTTGTCGCCGGTCGTCAGGCTGACGGCGAGGCGCTCGACCGATGGAAAGCCGGCCGGCGGCGTGAATCCGTGATGCATGCCGCCGACCGCGAGCGCGAAGCTGCGCGGCGAAGTCCAGCGCGCGCGCAGCGCGCCGCCGCCCGTGAGCGGGAAACGCCGCAGCAGACGCGAATCCACGAGCAGCGCATCGATCGCCGCCGTGCCTTGATCGAAATCGAAGATGCCGACCGCGTCGAGGTTCAGGCGCAGCAGATCGTTGTCCATGCGCGGCAGAATCGCGGTGATGCGGCCGAGCACGACGAAGCGGTTGCGCCCGCCAAGCTCGACGATCAGGCCGAGATTCACCTCGATCAAGGTTGGCACGCCCCATTGGAGCTGCACCATCAGGCCGAAGAGATAGCTGCCGCGCTTCGCCGGGAACACGCGGTCGATTGCCGCGAGGATCGTCGGTGCATTCGCCACCGGATCCTTCGGGAACAGGATCGATTCGAGCGTGTGGTTCCTGAGACCTGCACGCACCGCGTCTTCGTCGACCGTGCGATGGATCGCGATCAAGCCCCCGAGCCCGGTCAGGCGCCAGCCGAGCGGCAGCTCCCACAGCGACCCGCCCGGCTTGGCGCTTTGCGCCGTGACGAGGATGATGAGCGAGTAGCCTTTACTGCCGTCGGGCAAGACGGGTCGCGAGCAGGCCGATCGCCTTCAGCGCGATGACGCCGGAGAGGACTGAGCTCCATCACGCCGGCGTACTGATGCTTGCCTTCGTCGTGGAATAGGAAGCCGCCGCCCTTGACGCTCTTCGCGTCGACCGCGAGGCCGATGCCTTTCGGCGGAATGAAGCCGAGATCGAGATTCGCGAAATGCAGATTCGCCTTCGAGCGGTCGTCTGGGAAATCCAGACCGAACTTCATCCCGATGCGATCGATCGTCGCGACCACGGGCCCGATCTGCGTGCTGAACGAGACGCGCGGCTTGAATCAAGCGTCTTCGGCTCGGCGCCGGCCGTGTCGCGGTCGAGATTGAGCAGCACCTTCAGCAGACGCACCGGGCCGACGCTCTTGCCGATCGGAATCTCCAGCGGAATGCCGCTGCCTTGCAGGCCGGTTGCTACCACCGGCACATTGGGAAACTCGTTACCGGATTGCGCGCCGGTGCCGCTGCTGGCGATGTCGCGCGTGACCGCGCGCCTTTTCGCCGAGGTCTTCGGAGGATCGCCGCCGCGGGCCCCGACGAACGGCAGGTCGCCGGCGGTGAAGAATCCGTCGCGCGACGACGCGCCTACACCGAAGCTGAACTCGACGCTCGTCTGCTTCGTCGGCAGCATCGAGCCGATGAAATCGTCGAACGACGTGCCGTCGAGCGCGAGCCGGCAATCGTAGAAAGTCAGCTGCGCGCGCGCATCGTCTGGATCGAGCGTGCCGGACAGCACGATGCGGCCGATGTCGAAGACCGTTATCACCGCCGAAGGAGAGGAAACGAAAGCGGCGCTCGCCAGGCGGCATCGGCTTCGAGGCAAGCGCAACGCCGACGTGCACTTGCGGATCGGCGTTCGGGCTGTCGATGCGGAAGTTGTCGTCCTTGCCGCCGAGCTGGATGCTGAACGGCGCGTCGAAGGTCGCGTCGGCCTGCGCGGCCCAGACACCGCCGCGATCGACGTTGAATCTGAAGGCGCTGCCGCCCAGCGAGATGAACAGCCCTTTGCCGCCGTGCTCTTCCGGCACCCACGCGAGCGAGAAGCGCAACGCGCCTTCGACCTGGATCGCGTTGCTTCTGAAACGAGTGGGGCAATGCGCGCACCTGCACTGACAGCATGCGCTGCGAGATCTCGTCCGCCGCGGGCGAGGCCAGCTGTTCGGGTGTGAGCGCTCCGGCCGGCTGATCGAAGCCGTAGAACATCTTGAAGTGGCCGTCGTCGAGCGGCTCGGTATCGAGCCCGATCTCGCGCTCGGAATGGCCGATGAACGCGAACACGCCCGCGAGCTGCTGGAAGGTCGAGTCCGACCACTTCCGCGCGTCGGCCTCGGTTTGCATCGCCGGACCTTTGAGCAGCGTGACCGGCGCGAGCGCAAACTTGATGAGCGCCTTCAGCGATCCGTAGAAGCGCTTGGCCGCCGTACCTTGCGGGCCGTACAGCGTCATCGGCTCGGTGCTGAAGCGCGCGAACTCCATCCACACGTACAGATGGAACCAGCGATCGCGCACGTAGTTGCTCGCGAGCAGATCGATCAGCGTCTGGAAGGTTTCTTCGGCGGTCGCTTCCGCGCCGAGATCGATGGCGTCGATCACCGAGCGAATCGACTCGTACAGCTTCCTGAGGTCCGCGATGACGCCGACCCACGCTTCCAGACCCGGATTGGGCTTGCTGACGTAGTCCTTGATGCCGCTCAACGTGAGCTTCGGAAACTCCGGGGTCTTCTTGACGTCGAGCCCCATGTCGTCGCAGATCGCCTTGAACGCACGCTCCTCGCCGAGCTTGTCGCCCAGCCAGTCGGCGAAGTCGATGATGACGCCCCCGACTTTCTGCAGGAACGTCTTGGATTCCTTCTTTTGGGTGTCGTCGGCCATGAGCGGGTACGAATCAGAACGCGGGCGGTTGCATCGGCGCCAGTTCGGGACGCACTTCCTCGGCGTGGCCGTCGAGCGAAGCGCGCTGCACGAGATACGGCAGCACCAGCGGCGGCGTACCCGGCGCGGCGTTGGGGTCGGGCAGCGCGGTGTAGACCTCGTGCACCGCGGTCAGATCCGGCGCGCGCTCGAAGCGCACGAGCGCGAAGTTCGAGCGGAACAGAATCTGGCGCGAGTGGCGCAGCTTGTCGAACTGGTCCATGTGACGCGCAGCGATCGTCGCATACGCCATCAGCTCCTTGCCCGGTTCGGCGTGATTCGCGAGGATCGACTGCACGCGCGTTTCGGGCGGGTCGAGCTGCCGCAGCTGCCCCGGCGGCGGACGCTCCGATTCCTTGCGCACGTCGAGCGTCGGTTTCAATCGCCACGACCAGTCCGGCAGCTTGGCCGGATCCACTGTCGTGCCCTCGGGCCAGCCGAACGTCGGCATCAGCATCGGCGATTGCCTGAGCTTGCGGCGCAGAACCGGCGGCGTGTCGGCCAGACTGTGACCGCCTTTGAAGACGAAGGCCTTGCCGTCGGCGCTGTTCCAGCCCATGCGCTCCGCGCCGATGTTCGAGCGGACCAGGCGCTGCGCGAACGACAGCACGCGATCGACCGCGCCGATGAACCACGGCATCACGTTCTTGAAGCCGCTCCCGGTGAACTGCACGATGCGCGCAGGCACGGGATTGCCTTTGGTCCAGTAGCTGAGCTCGTTGGCGGACGAATAGTGCACGTCGCCCGACAGCAGCACCACGCGCTTGTGCGCGGACAGGCGCTTCAGCAACGCTTCGAGCGCGAGCGGGTCGAACGCCCAGGCTTCGATCGCGTCTGGATCGGTGCCGATCATGCGGCGCGTGCCCGGGCCCTTCGCGCTCGACGTCCTTGTCTTCCTTGCTCGGTGTCGGATTGAGCTTGCTGTATTTCGCGCCGTCGAAGACGCGAAAGGCGGTCGGCGCAATCAGCTCGTCGAGCAGACCGGCGCCCAGCACCTGCAGCGGCGCGACGACGACGAGCACGTCGAGACCGGCCGGCAACGTCTCGGGAATCTGGTCTTTTTGCGCGGAAATGGCGACGTTGCCGGGCGGTCCTTCGCGCGACACGAAGCTGCGGCGCGTGCGATTGTCGAGCGCGACCATCAGATACTTCGGCCCCTTGTACGACCAGTGCCACTTGATCGGCGGCGTCACGGGGTCGTAGCCGCCGGTCAGCTGCGCCTTCGGCAGCTGGTCGAGACCGTAGAACTTGTCGAGCGCGTCCATCACGCTTTTCGCCGGCACCTCGACGGTTGCAGGCTTGGCCGTGGCATTCGCTCGTGCCGGAAACATCTTGGCAACCGTGTCGAGCATGCGCTTGGGATCGCCGGCCGCGGCGGTGTCCTCGTTGAGATAGCGCACCGGGTCGTTGCCCCAGTCCTGAAACACGGTGTACGACGCCAGCGCGTTGCGCAGGATCGCGCGGCCGAACGTCGTGTTGTTCACGCGCTCGACCCAGATCGGATTCAGATTCCAGTCGTCGGTCGCGTCGTGATCGTCCATGATCATGTACGTCGGCACGTTGGCGAGCGTGCGGCGCACTTTCGGCAGCGCCTCGTAGAACTTGGTCATCTGCTCGACTCTTGATCGCTTGACGTTCTTCGAGTTTGTTCTGCCGCTGCAGCAGCACGCAGGCTTCGCAGCGCGGCGTCTTCCTTGCCAGCGCATTCCTTGTACTTGGTGCCGTCCTTTTCGCCGACGTCGTCCGCGGTCAGCGCATCCCAGTTCAGCGGGAGCTCGTATTCCGGCGCGGGCGTGACTTTGCCGGGCGGACCGGCCGGCGCGTATACGTCCTTCGCCTTCGGCCATTCCGCCGGCAGCCGCCAGCACGCGTTGCTCCACACCGTCAGATACAGCGCCGCGAATTCGCCGAACGAGTACAGATGGCTTTCGCCGTCCGTGGTCGTCATCTGCGCGACGCGCATGATCTGCGACTTGCGGCGGCCCGCCGGAAACGGAGCGAGGCCGCAGGGTATGTGTGTCGGGCCACCCGGCGCCCAGCCGTCCGGATGATTGATCGGATCTTCCTGGTGTTGCGGCGACGAGATTCTTGCGGTCGACCGGCATCGTTTCAAGCGGTATGAGCTCGTCTGGATGCGGCGATTGCGGATCCTTGTACATGCCGATCAGCTCATTCGCCAGCGGATTGAGCATCAGCATATGTCCGGCCCACACATCGTCCGCATAGATCTGGTCGCCGCCGAGCACCAGCTGGTGCGGCCGCTTCAACGCATCTTCGTACAACGGCTTTTGCAGGTCGGCGGTGATGAGATCGTCGATCATCGCCATCGCGTCGGGATGCTCGTTCGCCGGACGGCGGCAGGAGCCGTAGACGATGCGCAGATCCTCGAGCTTCGTCCGGCGGCAGCGCAAAGCTGGGCAGGAAATCCTCCTTGTAGCCGAGCGCAAGATGCGGGCGCTCGCTGCCTGCCGGCCCGCCGTTCGCGGTCGGGATATTCTTCAGCAGCCCGAGCGAGGCGAGCGTATGCGTGTTCGCGCCCGCAACGATCGTCAGGTCGTAGCTGTAGATGACGCCGGGCTTGAACACCTTCTGCGAACCGGCGGGAATGCGCGCCAGCGCAACGGTGACGTGCAGGTTGTCGGCGATGCGCAGGGTGGGCGTGGGGGGATTGCTGCGGAAGAATTCACCGGCAGCGCCAGGCTTGATCCGCCCTTCCCACAACGTGATCGTCACGTTCGCCGAACGGCTGAGCGCGATCCAGACCGACACCAGATTCGATTCAACCCGACGCAGGATGGGACCTGCGAGGACGAGCGGCAGCGCCAATCGGCCTCCCGTTCAACGCCGCGCGAACCGACAAGCGCGGCGTTCTAGTAGTCGCGAAGCGACGCAGCCGAATCCTGCGCCACCCGATACCAATCCCCTATGTCGCCAGGTTAGGACGTCGATGCTCTACCGTCAGCCCAGCGAACGATATATATAGAGTAGCAAGATAGTCGTAGCGGAGTCCAGGAGTCGGGATGGCACGAAGATCCGCAGACGCTTCGAAGGATAGGAAATTCAACCGTATCACTTGTCGCGGAAGGGCTCAAGGCGGGTGATCTGCTTTGGAGAGCCAGGCGACGCATCCTCTGCGGTTGCACTAAGATAGATGTCTTGCTCACTCCAGGACAGTTGAATGAATCAGCTCAAAGACAAGATTGTATGGGTGACCGGCGCCGGCTCCGGGATCGGCCGAGCGGCGGCGAGTTGCGCTCGCGCGCGAAGGAGCGAAGGTGGTACTGAGCGGGCGACGCGAGGCGCCCCTGCGGGAGACCGCCGCATCCATCGAAGCGCACGGGGCGACGGCAGTGGCAATGCCGGGCGACCTCACCGATGCGGCCGCGGCCGCACAAGTCGCCGAGGAGATCCGCAGCCGGTTCGGACGCCTGGACATTCTGGTCAACAATGCCGGCGTCAATATCCTGCGGCGCAGGTGGGCGGAGCTCGATGCCTCCGGTGCCGACCAGGTCCTGAACGGCAATCTGTCCAGCGCCTTCTATTGCGTGCTGGCGGCGCTGCCGATCATGCGCGCCCAGAAGGACGGCGTGCTGATCCATACCGCGTCGATAGCAGGCCGCTCGATCGGCCCGCTGTCCGGCGCGGCGTATACCACCGCCAAACACGGCGTGGTGGCGATGAGCCACAGCATCAACTGCGAGGAGTTCGTCAACGGCATCCGCTCGACTGTGGTCTGCCCCGGCGAGGTCGCCACTCCGATACTCGATCAGCGCCCCGTCCCGGTGAGCGCGCAAGACCGCGCGCGCATGCTGCAATCCGAGGATGTCGCGGACTTGATCTTATATGTAGCGACCTTGCCCGCCCATGTGTGTCTCAACGAAGTCTGGATCACCCCGACGTGGAACCGCGGGTATGCGGCTGCGCTCAACCAGGCCCACGTCAGACCGTAGAACAGGCGTCACCTCTGCGTTCGAGCGCTGATCGATCGGCGCACGCGATTACGGTGAGCGCGTACAGGCCGATGCGGTGGATCGCGGCGCAGTTGCGTGGGTCAAGCGGACCGAACCGCCTGCACACCCAGCTCCCGCATCATCGCTTCGCGCATCGCAAACTTCTGCGGCTTGCCCGTGGCCGTGACCGGGAAGTCCTGCACCAGGCGAATGTGCCGAGGCACCTTGTAGTGCGCGATCCGGCCCTGGCAGTAGGCGCGGATCTCCTCGGCGCTTATCGATGCACCGGGCTTGAGCACGATCCACGCGCAGACCTCCTCGCCGAGCCGCGGGTCGGGGACGCCGAATACCTGGGCCGACTGGATCTTGGGGTGGCGCAGCAGGAACTCCTCGATCTCGCGCGGGTAGACGTTCTCGCCGCCGCGGATCAGCATGTCTTTCAAGCGCCCGACGATGTTGCAGTAGCCGGCGGCGTCGAGGGTCGCCAGATCGCCGCTGTGCATCCAGCCCGCCGGGTCGATGAACCTCGCGCGTGCGCTCGGGCTCGTCCCAGTAGCCGTGCATGACGAGGTAGCCGCGCGTGCACAGCTCGCCTTGCGTGCCGACGGGAACGATGCGGCCCTGGTCGTCCACGATCTTCACCTCGACGTGCGGCTGGACGCGGCCCACGGTGGTCACCCGGCGCTCCAGCGGATCGTCCACGCTCGACTGGAACGACACCGGGCTCGTCTCGGTCATGCCATAAGCGATGGTGACCTCGGCCATATGCAGCTCGGCGACCACGCGCCGCATCGTCTCGATCGGGACACGGCGCGCCCGCCATGATGCCCGTGCGCAGCGTCGAGACGTCGAACGCGCGCAGGCGCGGGTGCTCGAGCAGGGCGATGAACATCGACGGCACGCCGTGCAGGGCCGTGCAGCCATGCGCCGAGACCGCGTGCAGAGTCTGCTCGGCGTCGAAGCTCGGGGCCGGGAATACCATGGTCGCGCCGGCGGCCACGCAGGCGAGCACGCCCAGCACCATCCCGAAGCAGTGGTACAGCGGCACCGGGATGCAGAGCCTGTCGCGCTCGCTCAGCCGCATCGCGCTGCGCCGCGTAGCGCGCGTTGTTGACGACGTTGAAGTGGCTCAGCGTGGCGCCCTTGGGCGCCCCGGTCGTGCCGCTGGTGAACTGGATGTTGATGGCGTCGTCGGGATCGAGTGCCGCCGACAACGAAGCGAGCCGCGACTTCTGCGCCGGTCCGGCCAGACGAAGGAACGCCTTGAAGCTCGTGACGCCGGCCGGCACGGCGCCATCGCCGATCAGCACGACGTGGCGCAAGCGCGGCAGGCGCTCGCACCGCAGCCTGCCGTCGGCAGGGGCCCGGTCGATCTCCGGCGCGAGCCCGCGCAGGATCGCGACGTAGTCGCTGGACTTGAGCGCCCGCGCCATCACCAGCACGCGGCACTGCACCTTGTTCAGCGCGTACTCCAGCTCGGATTCGCGGTAGGCCGGGTTGATGTTGACCAGGATCGCGCCGATGCGTGCCGTGCCGAACTGCAGCCCCAGCCACTCTTCGCAGTTCGGCGCCCAGATGCCCACGCGGTCGCCGCGCTTGATGCCCAGCGCCAGCAGCCCCGCCGCAACCTCGTCGGCCTTGCGCTGCAGGTCGTACCAGGACCAGCGCGTGCCGGTCGCAGCGAAGATCGCCGCGTCACGCGCCCCGTGCGCCGCGACCGCCTCGTCCAGCAGCGCGGAGATGGTGATGAAGCGCAGCGGGTCGTCCCTCGGCCCCGCGACGTACGACAGCCCGCGCTGCGGGCGCAGCCGCTCGTCGCTGTCGGCGCTCAGCCAGTCGGAGCTGAAGGGATTGCGGGTCATGACGCTCAGCGAAAACCTGCATCTACCGCAGAGGACGCGGAGGAATGCAGAGGAAAGCCAAGGGGGCTTTGCAATCACGGGCCGGGTGCGGTCATCGGCGCATCGCCGTTGCTCCACCCGCGCTAGGGGCGAGTGTCGCGCCGCGGACAAGCCTGTCGGCCCTTGGTCTTCCTCTGCGATTCCTCTGCGTCCTCTGCGGTTCATGCGTTGCGTTTCTGTATCGCCTTACATATTCCGCCAATCGCCCAGCTGCTCGAACGCATGAGCAGCGCGATAGATCGTCGACTCGTTGTAGTGCCGCGCGACCAGCATCATGCCGATCGGCAGGCCCTGGCTCATGCCGCAGGGCACGCTCATCGCCGGGTGGCCCGACACGTCGAACGGGCAGGTGTTGCCGAGCATCTCGAAGGCGCGCTGGCACCACAGCGCGAGCGGCGCATTCTGCGGCGGAATCGGCGTGGCTTTCATCGGCAGCGTCGGCATGAGCAGCAGGTCGTAGCGCGACAGCGCGTCGTCGTAGCCCTGGCGCAGGACGCGCGCCAGGTTCTGCGCCTTGGCGTAGAAGTGGCCGCGGTAGTGCTTGATGAAGTAGGTTCCGACCAGCATGGAGATCTTGAGCGTGCGCGACAGCTCGTTGGCGCGCGAGCGCCAGTTGGAATGCGCGTCGAGCAGGCTGGTGGTGTACAAACCCTCCCAGTTGAAGCCCATGCCGTTGCCGTACATCATCTGCGCCTGCAGGCCTTCGAGCGCGATCGGCGTCCAGATGGCCGGGCCGTCCAGGTGCATCGGGATGGAGACGTTCTCGACCGTCGCGCCCGAGCGCGCGCAGGCGATCGGCGGCCTCGCGCACCTTCTGGTCCACGTCCGCCTCGCTCTCGGGGCGGGCGAAGCCCTCGCTGACCACGCCGATGCGCAGGCCCGCGACACCGCGGCCGAGCGCGGTCGTGTACTTGTCCACGCGCACGTTGTACTGGCGCGGGTCGAGCCCATCCGCGCCCGCGATCACCTCCAGGAACAGCGCGTTGTCGGCGACCGTCTGCGTCATCGGGCCGGTGTGATCGATGGTGGCCTCGATCGGCATCACCCCGGTGTACGGCACCAGGCCGTGGGTGGGCTTCATGCCGTAGCAGCCGGACCAGCATGACGGCATGCGGATCGAGCCGCCCTGGTCTCCGCCGATGGCCATGTCCACTTCGCCCGAACCCACCAGCGCCCCCGAGCCGGAGGACGATCCGCCCGCGGAGTAGCCGTACTTGTACGGGTTGTGGACCGGCCCCATCGCCGAGGTGTGGCTGCCGCCGGACAGGCAGAAATACTCGCAGTGGGCCTTGCCCACGATGGTGCCGCCGGCATCGAGAATGCGCGTCACGACCGTGGCGTCGACGTCGGGGACGTAGCCCTCGAGCGTCGAGGCGCCGTTCATCATCGGCACGCCGGCCAGGCACACGTTGTCTTTGAGGACGACGCGCTTGCCGCTCAACGGGCCGTAGGGCGCACCGCGCACCTCGCTCTTCACCGCCCAGGCGTTGAGCGGATTCTCGGAGGCACCCGGACGATAGCCGGGCGTGCGCGGATAGCGCACCGGCGGCAGATTGTCGGGCAGCTGGGTCAGGCGATCGTAGGCCTGCAGCGTCCCTTCCATGACCTCCATGTACTCGTAGATCTCGCGCTCCGACATGCTCATGTGCAGGGAGGCGACGATGTCCTTCATCTGATCGAGTGTCGGGCGCTTGACGGTTGCCATGGTGGTATCCGTGGAAGGTGGGTGCGCTTGGTGACGGCGAAGCTGCCGCCGGTTGCGAGGCGCGGTATTCGCTCGGCGCAGACCCCGCGCCAGGAGCGGCGCGCGCAACGGCGGGCGCCGCGTTGGGCGCAAGCTCGATTCGTGCGGGAGCGTGCGGTCGGGCTGCTCGCGGCGCCGCGCGTTGTGCGCGCCGCGCCCAGCCCCAGCACGTGCGCGAGCTGCCCGCCGCCCAGCTCCTGGGTCTGCAGCGTCTGCGCGATGCGCCCCTTCTCGAGCACGGCGATGCGGGTGGTCACGTCGAGCACGAGGTCGAGGTTCTGCTCTACGACGATCATCGTCAGGCCGGCGTCCGCGCGCAGGTGCGCGAGGATCTGCCCGATCTCCTGCACGATGGAGGGCTGGATGCCCTCCGAGGGCTCGTCGAGCAGCAGCATCCAGGGGCTCGGCATGAGCGCGCGAGCCAGCGCCAGGAACTGCTGCTCGCCGCCCGACAGCGCGCCGCCGCGACGATCGAGCAGATGGGTCAGGCGAGGAAACAGCGCGAGCACGCGGTCGAGCGCCTCCTGCTCGGTCTCCTCGGTGTCGTGGTTCCAGGCGAGCCGGAGGTTGTCCAGCGCGCTGAGCGCGGGCAGGATGCCGCGCCCCTGCGGCACATAGGCGATCCCCAGGCGGTTGCGCGCATGCGCCGGCTCGCGCGTGATGTCCACGCCGTCCACCGAGACGCGCCCGGAGCTCACCGGCAGCAGGCCCATGAGCGCCTTGAGCAGCGTGGTCTTGCCCATGCCGTTGTGGCCGACGATGCCCAGCGCCTCGCCGGCCTCGAGCGCGAGCGACACACCGTGCAGCACCGGCACGGTGCCATAGCCGGCGCGCAGGTCGCTCACCTCGAAGACCACGCCCGGCGCGGCGATCCTCCGCGCGGGTGCTTCGCGATGCCGGGCTGCTCGGGCAGATGCGGCAGCACGGCGCTCATCACGCGCGGTTCCCGATGTAGACCTCGCGCACGCGCGCGTCGGTCAGCACCTGCTCGGCCGGTCCCTCGGTCAGCACCGCGCCCTGATAGAACACGGTGATGCTCGCGCCGAGCATGCGCACGAACTCCATGTCGTGGTCCACCACGATGACGGAGGCGTTCTGGTTGATCTGCCGGATCAGACGTCACCAGCTTCTCGACTTCCGCGCCGGTGATGCCCGCCGCAGGCTCGTCCAGCAGGATCAGCCAAGGATCCTGCGCGAGCACGATGCCGATCTCGACCATCTGCCGCTGGCCGTGGGCGAGCTCGCCCACGGTGCGGCGGGCGATATCGGCGAGGCCCACCTCGTCGATCACGCGCTGCACCTCCGCCGTGGCTCGGGTCCAGCCGTGCGCGCGGCGCGCGGCGAGCCACAGGTTCTCCATCACGGTGAGGCCGTTCATCACCGAGGGCACCTGCGTCTTGATGCCCACGCCCATGCGCACGATCTCGTGCGGACGCATCCCCACTACGTCGGCGCCGCGGATGAACACGCGCCCGTTGGCGCTGTTGAGCCGATACTGCCCGGTCAGGCACTTGAAGAAGGTGCTCTTGCCGGCGCCGTTGGGACCGATCAGGCAGCGCAGCTCGCGCTCCTTGAGCGCGAAGTTGACCCGATCCACGGCCGTCACGCCGCCGAAGCGCATGGTCAGATCGATCGTCTCGACGACCGCGTCGCTCATGTGCGCCCCGTTTGCGGTGTCGGCGGCGTCTGCGCGCGGCGGCACGGCCGCAGCCTCGGCCGGCGGCGGCGACGTTCGGCGCGGCCGAATCCGCGCTGCGGACGGCGCTTGCTCGCGGCCTCACGCGCCGGTGCCCGGCACGCTGCGCGCGGAAGCGCGTCCGCCCACGCCACCAGCCCTGCAGCGCCGGCACCACTCCGCGCGGGATCGCCAGCACGACGATCACCAGTATCAGGCCCAGCAGCAGCGAGTTGTCGATGATCGTCTGCTCGCCGAGCAGCAGCTTGACCATGCCCAGCGCCATGGCGCCGAGAATCGGGCCGATCAGCGTGCCGGCCCCGCCGACGATCGTCCAGATGATCACCTCCGCCGCCGAGCGCAGGCTGAACACGCCGGGCGTGACGATCTCGGTCCAGTTGGCGAACAGGCAGCCCGCCAGCCCGGCCATCCCGGCGCTGATGGTGAAGATGGCGGTCTTGTAGGCGGGCACGTTGTAGCCCAGCAGCTCGCAGCGCGCCTCGTTCTCGCGGATGCCCACCAGCACCCGTCCGAAGGAGCGCGCCAGGATCCACCGGCTGATGAGATAGCAGCCCAGCAGCGAGACGACGGCGACGTAGTACATCGGCACGCCGAACAGCGAGATGTCGGGCATGCCCGGCACGTTCAGGACCGGGAATCCGGGAATGCCGTTGAATCCGCCCAGCCGGGCCGCGCCGATGGCGTACTGGTCGCCGGCGGTCGCGCTCATGAACTTGAACAGGATCAGCGTCACCACCAGCGTGATCACGCCCATGTACACGTCGCTGATGCGGCCGTAGAACATCATCGCGCCGATCACCGCGGCCACCACCGCGGGGACGACGATGGCCAGCAGCAGCGGCGCCGTGCTCTCGCCGATGTTGATCACCGCGATCGCATAGGTGTAGGCGCCCAGCCCGAAGTAGGCGCTGTGACCGAAGCTGAGCAGGCCGGCGTAACCCCACATCAAGCCAAGCGACAGCGCGAACAGCGCCCAGATCAGCAGCACGGTGGGCGTGTGCGTGTCGACGAACACCGGCCAGAGCAGGAGGACGGCGGCGCAGGCCAGGAACCAGCCCCAGCGCATCTGGCCGATGGAGGGCCAGGCTTTCACTGGCTGTTCCGGAAGAAGCGCCCGCTGATGCCTTGCGGCATGAGGCGCAGCAGAATGATCGCGAGCGCCAGCAGGGCAATCTCGCCGATCACGGGCGAATAGGCGAAGGACACGATCTGGCTGACCACGCCGAACAGCGCCGTGCTGGCCAACGTACCCGCGATCACCGCACCGGCGCCGCCCGTGATCACCGCGATGAACGCTTGCGCGACGTAGGCGCCGCCCGAGGCGGGCAGCAGTCCGGTCAGCGGCGCCAGCACCCCGCCGGCCAGGCCCGACAGAGCCGCGCCGATCGCGAAGGTCACCATGTAGACGGTGCGCGGGTTGTACCCAAGCGCCGAGGCGATCTCGGGGTTCTGCATTGCGCCGCGCGCGATCAGCCCCCAGCGCGTATAGCGCAGCACCACCCACATGGCCGCATAGAGCACCGCCGTCACGCCGATGATGAACAGGTTGTACCCGCCCATCTGGAACTCGCCGAGCTGATAGCCCGGCAGCGGCGTCGGCACGCTCACCGCCGAGCTGCCGAAGATCAACGTGACCAGCCCGATCAGCAGCAGGCTCAGGCCCCAGGTCGCGAGCATGGTGTCGATCATGCGGCCGTACAGGAAGCGGATCACCAGCCGCTCGACGATCAACCCCACCAGCCCCACCACCAGCGGCGCGATCACCAGCATGGCGAACCAGATGTCGATGCCGGCGCGGTCGCAGGCAAGCGTGGTGTAGCCGCCGAGCATGACGAACTCGCCGTGCGCGAGGTTGATCACCCGCATCATGCCGAACACGATCGCGAGCCCCGCGCTGATCAGCGCGAGGAACGCGATCATGTACAGGATCTGGAGCAGGACGACGGCGATGTAGTCCATCGGTCAGAGGGTCGGAGAGGAGGTGGCGTAGCGCGATTGGATGAGGAACCCCTCTCAGCCTGAGGGGATGTCGTTACTCCTTCCCCCGCTTGCAGGGGAAGGTTGGGATGGGGGCATGCGAAGACTGGTGCCCGCCCCCTCCCCAGCCCTCCCCCGCGTCCTGCGGACGCAAGGGAGGGAGCTTCCCGCTCTCGCCGCGCTCTCCTGTCTCAGGAGCGCCGCGGCGTCTGCCGTTCGAGCACGCCTCAGATCTTCACCTCGAACTGCTTGTTCTCGTTCGGATTCTTCAGCAGGTCGCAGTACTGCAGGGTGTCCGAAGGCTGGCGCTGCTTGACGGTGTTGAGGATGGTGAGCTTCTGGTTCTTCACCTCCATCAGGTGGATGTCGAGCGCGGCATGATGCGTCTTCGGCTCGATGGTCACCGTGCCGGCCGGCCCGACGATGGAGGGGCCCGACTCGATCGCATTGAGCATCGCCTTGCGGTCCAGCGAGCCCGCCTTCTTCACGCACTCGGCCCACACGTAGATGCCCTGGTACTGCGACACTGCGATCTCGTGCACGATCTTGGTGTCGCCGAAGCGCTTCTTCCAGCGCGCCAGGAACTCCTTGTTGGCGGGCGTATCGGCCTCCTGGCTGTAGTTGCCGGCGATGATGATGCCGTCGCCTTCCGCCGGGGACAGGGCCAGGTGCTCGTTGCCCACACCGAAGGTCGTGGACGCCAGCGGGATCTTCTTGTTCATGCCCTGGGCCGCCCACTGCCGGTAGAACGCCATGTGGGCGCCACCCACCAGCGCGGAGACCACCCAGTCCGGGTTGGCCTGCTGGATCTTGGCGATGGTCGAGCCGAAGTCGGCCACGTCGAGCGGGAAGAAGTCGGTCGAGGCGACCGAACCGCCGCGCTGCGCGATGTAGTGCTGCAGCCACTTGGCCGTGATCTGGCCGTAGTTGTAGTCGGCCGCCAGGATGTAGACCTTCTTGCCCCACTTCTTCATGGCGTAGTCGACGATCGGCTCGACCGCCTGCGCCGGCGTGGTGCCGGTGACGACGCAGTTGCGATCGCACACGCCGCCTTCATACAGCACGTTGTAGAAGTACAGCACGTTGGCGCGCCTGAAGGTCTGGCGGATCGCCTCGCGCGAGGCCGAGGTGATGCCGCCGTGCACGACATCCACCTTGTCGGTGCGCGCGAGCTGCTGCGCGAACTTGGTGTACAGCGCGATGTCGGACTGGGTGTCGTACTGGATGGCCTTGATCTGGCGCCCCAGCAGGCCGCCGGAGGCGTTGATCTCCTCGACCGCCATGGTGGTGGCCATCACCATCGGCTTGCCGTAGATGTCCAGGTTGCCGGAGTTGTCCAGCACCGAGCCGAGCAAGATCGGCTTGCTCTGGCCGAAAGCCGCCAGCGGCCCCAAGCCCCCCGCTACTGCCGCCGCACCGGTCGCGGCAAGAAAGTCGCGCCTAGAAATGCTCATGCCCCTCGTCTCCTTCTGCTTGGATGAAGTCCGCCGCGGCGCGCTGCGCCGCCGGCAGACGGGCCGGCGTTATTCCGCCGTCTTCTTGGTCCCCTCGTCCGGGCCGCCGCTCTTGGGCAGCGCCCCGGAAAAGTCGTAGCCGATGGACTCGCCGATGCTCTTGAGCGCCGGCAGCTGCAGCGCCATGCCGAGGATGCTGTCCAGCACCTGATTCACCGGCGGGCGCGAAGCGTTCTCGCTGCCGCCGACACCCGGCGCCCCGCCCAGTCCGCTCACCTGGTGGATGCGGATGCTGTCGATCTTCTCGACCGGCTTCATCATCTGCGCGACGATCTCCGGCAGCTTGTCCAGGCGATAGCGCTCCAGCTCCAGGTGCATGAGGCTTTCGGTGCGCGAGTTCTCCGCCTTGATCCGCGCCGTCGAACCCTCCGATTCGGCGAGCAGGCGCGCGCGCTCGGCCTCCGCACGCGCACGGATGGCTTGCGCTTCGGCCTGGGCGCGCCGGATCAGGACTCCCGCCTCGGTGTCCGCGTTGGCGGAAGCCACCTCGCCTTCCTCCTGGACCCGCTTGCCTGCCATCTCGCGCGAGCGGTCCGCCACCGCGCGCTCGCGCTCGGTCTGCACGTGTTCCTGCGCCAGCACGACGTCGGTGCGGGCGAGCTCCGCCTGGGCCTGCGCCCGCGCTTCCTCGACGTGCTTGGAGGCGAGCTGGATGCTGCTGTCGACCTTGCGCATCTCGGAGCTCAGCTGCGCCTCGATCTCCAGCCGGCGCACTTCGCGCTGCTTGGTGATCTCCAGGGCGCGTGTCTCGCGCTCGCGCTCGATGCGCGCGTTCTCGGTGGCCACCATCGCCTGCTCGCGCGCCTTGGCGGTCTCGGCCTCGCTCGCCGCCTTGATCTTCTCGATCTCCAGGCGCTGGCCGATCTGCGCCTGCTCCTCCTCCTGCTGCAGCACCAGGCGGCGCTTGGTGGCTTCGAGCTGGGTCTGGCGCACGGCGATGTCGGCCTCGGCCTCGATCTGCGTGCGCTGCTTCCTGTTGCTGGCGATGACCTCGGCGAGCTTGCGCATCCCCACCGCGTTGAAGGCGTTGTCCTCGTCGAGCGCGGCGAAGGACGCCTGGTCCAGTCGGGTGAGGGAGACCGCGTCGAGCAGCACGCCGTTCACCGACAGGTTCTCGCGCAGCTGCTCGGCGACGTGACGGACGAACTCCCCGCGCTTCTCGTGCAGGGTGTCCATGGTCTCGGCGGCGGCCACCGACTGCAGAGCGTCGACGAAGCGGCCCTCGAGCAGGTTGCGGATGCCCTCCGGATTGAACGAGCGCGAGCCGATCGCCTGCGCGGCGGTGGCGATGCCTTCGACCGTAGGCTGCACGCGCACGTAGAACTCCAGCTCCACGTCGACGCGGATGCGGTCCACCGTGATCAGCGACTTGTCGCCGGCGCGCCGCACCTCCACGCGGATGGTCCGCATGTTGATCTCGTCGATCTTGTGCAGGAACGGCAGCGCCAGGCAGCCGCCGGAGATGACGATGCGCTGGCCGCCGAAGCCGGTGCGCACCAGCGCGACGTCGCGCGTGGACTTGCGATAGAAGCGGTTGAGAAAGACGACGACGATCGCGACGACGACGATCGCGACGACGATGCCGAGAAGCCACCCGAGGAACACCATGGCGCCGCTCCCTCCCGAGCTAGGACCGGCCCTGAGTATGGGGCTGCGATATTTTCCGTGTCAAGCATCGGTGCCGTGGCTTGCGCCACGGCACCGATCATGGGAAAAGCGGATCGAGAGCGGCGGGGAGGACGCCGCGAGGTGTGTGCCGGGCTGCGGGTGGTTGGGCCCTGTACTGTCCACGGTCGGGTCATTCAGCCCGCGCTTCTGCCTTTCATTTAAAGGTAAAGCGCGCCAACAGGCGCGCTTTGCCTCAGTGCTGGTCCGGGTCCACCCGGCCCTTGATGCCGTCGAAGGCCTGCTCGCGCGCCTCGTCCTTGGCCTTCGCTTCGATGTTGCTGCAGTTGTCGCCGGTGAAGGCCACACGGCTGGGATGAGCCGATCACGCCCAGGTAGCGGTTCTGGACGGTATAGGCGTCCACCTCGCGGTGGAACCAGCGGTCACAGGCGCTCATGTTCGCGTACTCCCCGGAGCTGTCCTGGAAGTAGTGCACCATCTCGTGCAGGAGGATGGAGCGGTGGAACAGGTTGGTCTCGGGCTTCAGCGAGTCGTCGAGGAAGATGCCGTCGCCGGGCTTGTACCAGGCGCGGATGGCGCAGTGCGTGCCGCAGACATAGTTCTCGAGCTCGGCGTGCGGGATGCGGTAGATCCGGGGCGGCTCCTTCGGCACGTGGTAGCGGGCGAGACGATCGATGGCGCGGGTCAGTGACTTGACCACCTCGCCCAGATTGTCGGCCGGGCTCGTGTCGAACGCGCGATCGCTGCCGATGCTGTCCGACTTCGCCGTATAGGTGCTGTACATGCCGCCGATGGCGGGCTCGTCACCCGCGAGGGCGACGCTCGCCGCCAGGGCGATCGGAAGGGCAACAACGAAACTCAGGCTACGCATGAGCCACCTCGCGTTCGTCATCTCCCCCCGGCTGTGTTGAGAGCCTTATCGGGTTCTTGCACAATTGCTCTGCATAACCCGTGCCCGCTCAAAACCGTCAATTCGCCCCTGTTTCGGGGCCGCCGGACCGTCTTGGCGCACCATCCCAGCGCTGGACAGTAGCACAGGGCCACAATTTGGTGCCACTCGGCCTGGCGATCTATGCCGAAAGGCTGACCCGGCCTTTGAATCAAGGACGGTGACCCTGGTCAGCGGCATGCTTCCGCTCAGGTCTCGCTCTCGCCGGGCCCGGCCTTGACCGGCTTGGCCTTGCGCCGCTCTTCGATCACCACTCGCCGGTTCTTGGCGATCTCCTGCGCGCGCGCGAGTTGCTGCGCGTCGAGGCGTGGGCGCGAGTGCGGCGAGATCCTTGGCATTCTCGGCCGCCTCGGTCTGGTCCTCGGGCGAGAAGTAGCTCGAGGCCAGCGTCAGCCAGGCATAGCCCTCGGCCGGATCGGCCGGGACACCCCTTCCCGCACCGATCATCTTGCCGAGGTTGGACATGGCCACGCCCACGCCCTTGTCTGCCGACAGCTGATACCAGGTGATCGCGCGCTGGGGATCGGGATCGACGCCGCGCCCGTTCTCGTACATCGAGGCCAGGTTGTACATGGCCAGGCCATCGCCTCCCTGGGCAGCGCGCTCGTACCAATCGCGCGCCTGGCCGTAGTCGCGCTCCACCCCCAGGCCGTTCTCGTACAGGTCGCCGATGCTGTTCATGGCCCAGGCGTCGCCGTGCTCGGCGGACATCTCCCACCACTCCAAGGCCTTGGCGTAGTCCTGCTTCACGCCGTGGCCGTTGGCATAGAGCAGCCCGAGATTGTTCATCGACAGGCTGTAGCCGCGCTTGGCGGCTTCCTTCCACCAGCGCATCGCCTCCTTGAAGTCGGGCGCCGGCACACCCACGCCGCGCGCCCACAGCAACCCCAGGTTGTTCAGCGCCCGGACATCTCCCATCTCGGCGCCGCGGATGAGATTGTCCGGGATCGGCCGAGATGTCGCCCGGCTTGATCTCGACGAAGGTCTCGTCCTCCTGGGCGGCGGCAGGCAGGGCCAACCCCATCAGCACAGCCAAGGCAACGACTTTGAGGTTCGGCATGATTCTCCAATCCTCCGGAACGGGTCATTATCTACGAACAGAAGCCGGCCACGGAGTTCCTGGGACCTCGCGCAGGAGCAGACGCGTCCAGCGCTCGCTCCGTACATTCGCCATTCGCCCGGAGCTGCAAGACCATTCACCCGCGCAAGAAAGCCCGCAGATCCGCCAGCAGCTCCTCGGGCGCCTCTTCGGGAATGAAATGGCCGCATGGGAGCGGATGGCCGGCGACGGCGTCCGCCTTTTCTTTCCACGTGGCGATCACGTCGAAGAGGGTATGCATCTTGCCGAACTCCCCCCAAATGGCAAGCAGCGGGCAGCGCACGCGCTTGCCGAGGTCGCGCTCGTCGTCCTCGAAATCGCGGGTTGCCGCGGCACGGTAGTCCTCCAGTCCGGCGCGGATCGTTCCCGGCAGGGTGAAGGCGCGCAGGTACTCCTGGACCATCGGCTCCTCGATCGCGCCGGCGCGGAAGGTCAGCCCGCGGAACATGGTGCGCAGGAACGGTTCGGGCGTCGCCGAGATCATCATCTCCGGCAGGTCGGGCGCCTGGAAGTAGAACCAGTGCCAGTAAGCGGCGGCCAGGTGCCGGTCGGTTCGTGCGAACACGGTGTGGGTCGGCACGATGTCGAGGACGCACAGCCTGGTGACGGCCTCGGGATAGTCGAGCGCCAGCCGGTGCGCCACGCGCCCGCCGCGGTCATGACCGACCAGGGCATAGCGCGCGTGCCCCAGCGCCAGCATCACCTCGTGCATGTCGCGCGCCATGGTCTTCTTGTCGTAGCCGTCGCGCGGCTTGTCGGAGTCGCCGTAGCCGCGCAGGTCCGGGCAGACCACGGTGTACTGGTCGAGCAGCTTCGGCGCGACCTTGCGCCACATCTGGCCGGTCTGCGGGTAGCCGTGCAGGAGCAGGACGGGCGGCCCGTTGCCGCCGGCCCAGAGGTTGATCTTGATGCCGTTCGCGCGGACCGTGCGGTGGTCCATCCCGGTCATGAAGTGCACGCGTGGAGCCTCTCGCGTCAATACAGTGGCCAGTGTGCCACAGGCAGCCTCCGGACCTTCTGCGCCGCGAGCCCGCCGCCTGCGCTACCAGGTTACGTCACCAAGAGGTCGTGCCCGCTCGCGCTGCGATGCCACACGTAGTGCGTCTTGGATTCCCCGAACCCGTAGACCGCACCATCCATGGTTTCTACAGTCACGACGCAAGCAAGTGAGGGCGAGCCGCTGTCAGCCAGGTCTTCCTCCCTGGTTGTTGTTGGAATCGAGTCTTTGCTGTCTTGCCGATCTTGGTTCAAGCGTGGATCTGCGTCCCCGTTTCTCCCTTCAAAGCCCGCCCGAGATTCGGCGGGTCGGTGATGATGGCGCGCCCGTGCGGACAGCTGCTCAGGTAGCGCCGAATGGCTTCGATCTTCGGCCCCATGCTGCCGGGCGGGAAGTGTCCTTGCCGCGCATAGCCCTCGAGCTCTGCAAGCGAGACCTCGCCGAGCCACTGCTGCCGCGGCGTATTGAAATGGATGGCGACGCGCTCGACGCCCGTGGACACGACGAACAGCTGCGCGCCGAGCTGCCGCGCCAGCAGGCTCGAGGCGAGGTCCTTGTCGATCACCGCCTCCAGGCCCTGCAGATCCCCGCGTTCATCGGTCATCACGGGAATGCCTCCGCCCCCGCAGGCGATGAGGATGAAGCCTTCGCTCACCAGCTGGCGGATCGCATGCAGCTCGACGATCTCCTGCGGATCGGGCGAAGCGATCACCCGCCGCCAGCCACGCCCGGCGTCCTCTGCGATGTTCCACCCAAGCTGCTGCGCCAGCGCCTTGGCGGTGTCTTCGTCCATGTGCGCGCCGATCGGCTTGGTGGGCCGCTGAAAGGCGCGATCGTCGGGCATCACCCGCACCTGCGTGACCAGCGCGACGACGTGGCGCGAGACGCCGCGGCGCTTGAGCTCGTTGGACAAGCCGCGCTGGAACATGTAGCCGATCGCACCCTGGGTGTCGGCGTCAGCGTAGTCGACCGGCACCTCCGGAACGACCCCTTTGGCGATGCCGGAGCGGCGCAGGATGAAGCCCACTTGCGGGCCGTTGCCGTGGGTCAGGACGACGGTCCAGCCCTGCTCGATGATGTCCGCGACATAGCGACAGGTGAGCGTCGCGGCGGCGGCCTGGTCCCGGATCGACTCCTGGCCCGGGCCCAGGATCAGCGCGTTGCCGCCCACCGCGACTACTGCAACTCGCGCGCTCACGTGCGCTCCGAGCCCCCACCCTATCCCTCCCCCGCGCGCGGGGGAGGGGGAAGGAAGGATCCCTCCCCCGCTACGCGGGGGAGGGCGAGGGAGGGGGCAATGCGTTGCCGAACTTGGAAGGTGAGCACTAAGTACGCTGCATCACTTCGCGCCGCCCTTGGCCTGCGCCGCCACACCCAGGCAGATCAAGGCAAACAGCACGTAACCCAACGCGACCACGGGCGAGACGCCTAAGCCGAGATGCGTGCCGTGGATCAGGCCGATGTAGGACAGGGCCGCGCCGATGAAGGCTGTGAAGGCCGCGGTCTTGAGGCGCTTCTCGATGATGAACGCCGCCATCGCTCCCAGCACCATGCCGGCCAGCACGGAGCCGCCGCCGAGGAGCTCGAGACCGTGGTACAGGACACCGGTCCCGGCGAGCTTGTCCAGCCCGACCTGGGCGGCGGAGGTGCCCGCAGCACCCAGCGCTCCGTCGATCTGCGTCTTGGCCCACTCGGCCAGATTCGGGATGATCGCCAGCACCACCGCCGGGGCGTGGTTAGACGGCGTGGCCTGGAACGCCTGCGCCCCGATCACCAGGCCGATGTAGAGCAGGATCGGCAGGATGGCGACCAGCGGGATCACCGCCAGCAGCAGCGCGGTGAGGCCGAGGAAGCACACCAGCGCGATGACGATGCCGGTGGCGAGCGAATAGCCGACGCGGCCCCCCACTGCCTTCCACCCGGGGTGCCCGATGTAGACCGCCGGCGGGAAGGGGCTGCCCATCACGGCGCCGATGATGGCGCCGCTGCCGTCCGCGAGCAGGATCTTGCGCAGGTCGTAGCTGTCGCCCGCCGCCGATGCGCTCTCCACGTTGTTCATCGCTTCCACGAAGTTGTAGATGCCCAGCGGGATGGCGGTCGCGAGCAGCGGCGCCACCTGCTTCAAGCCGGTGAACACGTCGGCGGAGAACAGCGGAACATACAACCCGAAGCGATCGAATGACGCACCCACTGCCGCCGGATCCATGTAGTTGCTCCAGCCCGCGAACGCGGCGATCCAGCCGATCAGGGTGCCGACCACGACTGCAGCCAGCCCGCCTGGCACGTTGCCCGGCAGGCGCATGCCGGCGGTCCACGCGATCAGCACGATGGCCAGCGAGGCGAATCCGATCCACGGCGCCTCCCAGATCTGGAAGGCGGGCCGCATCGAGATGAACGTGATCGAGATGCCGGCCAGCGTGCCGAGCATCGCCGCACGCGGCGTCACCCTGCGGATGAACGGTCCGATGAACGCGCCGATCAGCACGATCACGCCGATGATCAGGCACCAGGCCAGCCCGGCCTGCCACGCGAGGATCGGGTCCTTGGTCTGCAGGTACACCGGCAGCATCACCAGGAACACCACGATGAACATGTGCGGCACACTGGGGCCGTAGGGCATCGCGGTGACGTCGCTGCGCCCTTCCTTCTTCCCCAGCTGGTAGGCCATCCAGGCGTAGAACAGGTTACCCAGCGCGAGCGCGATGCCGAGCGCCGGCAGGATGCGCCCGAACACCATGTCGGCTGGCAGCTGCACCAGGCCGATGCACAGGCCGGTGAGCACGATCACGTTGAGCAGAATGTTGGTGAACAGGCCAAAGAAGCCGTTCAGATCGCTCGCCACCCACCAACGCGGCGTGCCGGCCGCTTGCGTGCCTACAGCGTTTGCCATTTTTCTTCCTCCCCGGTTGTGGTCCTTGTGCTTAGGAGCTCGTCGTAGTTAGTGCTGCCGCCCGAAAGCGGCTCCTCCATCGATGCGGTTTCATCAGCCCGGCACCACGTGCGTGCCGGTCGCGCCAGACAACGCGCGGCCGAGGTTGGGCGGATCGGTGATGATCGCGCGCCGCGCGCCGCCGGGCTCGAGGAACGAGGCAATGGCCTCGATCTTCGGACCCATGCTGCCCTTGGGAAAGTGCCCCTCGGCCAGATAGCGCCTGGCCTCGCTGAGCGTCATCTGGTCGAGCCAGCGCTGGTTCGGCTGGTTGAAATGGATGGCGACCTTCTCGACACCGGTCGAGACCACGAACAGGTCGGCGTTCAGGTCGTGCGCCAGCAGCGCCGAGGCGAAGTCCTTGTCGATCACCGCCTCCAGGCCCTCGAGGCTGCCTTCCGCATCCTCCACCACGGGGATGCCGCCTCCGCCGCACGCGATGACGATGTGGCCCTGCTCCACCAGCGCGGCGATGATGTCCAGCTCGATGATGCGCTTCGGCTTCGGCGAGCCCACCACGCGCCGCCAGCCGCGGCCCGCGTCCTCCTTCACCACCCAGCCGAAGTTCGCGGCCAGGCTCTCCGCGACCTCGCGGTCCATGTGCGCGCCGATCGGCTTGGTCGGATTGGCCAGCGCCGGGTCGTCGCGATCCACCAGCACCTGCGTCACCACCGCCACGACCTTGCGCTTCAGGCCGCGGCGTCGGAACTCGTTGTACAGCGCGCGCTGGAACATGTAGCCGATGGCACCCTGCGTGTCCGCATCGGCATAGTCCACCGGCACTTCCGGGACCACGCCTTTCGCGATGCCGGAGCGGCGCAGGATGAATCCGACCTGCGGGCCGTTGCCATGGGTGAGGATCACGGTGACGCCGGCCTCCACCATGTCGGCGACATAGCGGGACGAGATGGCCGCGGCCGTGTACTGGTCCGGGATCGACTGGTGCTGGTCGTCGATGATCAGGGCGTTGCCGCCCACCGCGACGATTGCGGTCTTGCCTCGTGCGCTCATGCCGGCGCTCCTTGTATTTTTGATTCCGGCGCTGTCTGCCAGGGCAGCGCCCGCAACATGCGAACTTCTGTCGATTCAGCTCCTCACGTTCTCCGCGGCGATGTAGGCTCGCCAGCCGCCGTACGAGGTGATTTCCCGCTGCCCCTCCACCAGCGCAGGCTCGCCGAGCACACCCAGCACGGTGCTCCCGTCTTCGAGCTTGACCTTGCCGATGCTCAGGCCGGGCGGTTCGTTGAGCAGAATCCCCGCGAGCCCGGCTGCAGGCACCGACCAGACTTCGACTGCGACTTTGACGCCCTTGCCATCGGTCACGCGGACCATGGCAGGATGCTCGTCGTTGATGGTCCACAGCCGATACGCGCGCTCGGTCTTCGTCTCCCGAACGAACGTCGCCTTCGCGGCGATCATGTTGGGGTTGAGCTTGAGCCCGCGCATCAACGTGCCGTTGACCGCGAGCAGGACTTCGCCGGTGCTCATCGAGCATCTCCTCGAGCGTCGAGTGTCTTGCCGAGTGCCGCGAGCGCCTGGTTGAAGCACTCCATCGGCGCGGTGGTGATACCGGCGCCGATCTGGCCGACACCCGCCTTCTTGTGGGCGATCCCCGTGTTGATGATCGGCAGGACACCGGAGTCGACCACCAGCCTCGCGTCGATGCCCGCGGGTGTGCCGCCGAAGTTGAGCGCGGGCAAGGTGAACGCCGGATTGCTGCCCAGCGTGATGGAGAGCATGCGCCGGCTGTTCGCCGTTGCGTCCGCCGGGTTGCCGCCGACGAACTGCACGATGGCGGGCGAGGCCGCCATCGCAAACCCGCCGAGTCCATTCGTCTCGGTGATGGCCGAATCGCCCAGGTCGGCGGCGGCATCCTCGATGGTGTAGCCGGGGAAGTACAGGCCGTTGACCGGATTGGCCGGGCGCCTGGAACCACTGATCGCCCGTCCCGCTCAGGCGAATGCCGAAGTTGACGCCATTGCGTGCCATCACGGTCACCATGCTGCTCCCCGGCACGCCGTGCGCCGCATCGGACATCGACTTGCACGCCGCCATCGAGAGGTTGAGGAAGAAGTGGTCGTTGCCCGCCACGAAGGTGAGCGCGCGCTTGACGACATCGCTGGAGAGCTTCGAGCCCAGCAATGCCAGCGTCAGCCGCTTGAACAGCAGCCCGGAGGCCGCGGCGTTGCGGTTGTGCACCTCGTCGCCCATGTGCAGCGCCTGGGCCATCAACGGCTTCAAATTGGCATCGGCCAGGCCGCGCACCGCAATCTGCATCGCGCTGAAGAACTCGGTGCCCAGCCAGCGCAGCCGGTCGATGACTTCGGGAGAATTCGCGCCGAAGCGCAGCACCTTGCCCAGCCCCTCGTTGACGTTGCAGAAGGCGCGGTTGCCGGCCGCGGTGTTCTCCACGACCCACACCGGCATCGACGGGCTGATGATGCCGGCCATCGGCCCCACGGCACCGTAGGTGTGGCACGGCTCCAGGGCCACCGCACCGCTCGCCGCGAGCTTTTCCGCAGCCTCGAGCGTGGCGGCCCAGCCCTCGTACAGGATCGCCCCGCAGATCGCGCCCTGTTGCGGCCCGCACATGTCGGCCCAGGCGATGGGCGGACCCGAGTGCAGGATGCGCCGCTCGTTGAGCGCGGGGATCGCCTCGCGCGCGAGGACGAAGTCCACCAGGCGCGGCTGGGCGGCCAGATAGCGCTCGTAGGCGACTCGGTTCGCTTCGTCGATGCGCGCATCACCGATCATGTTGGCCAGCGTCCAGCCCAGCGCAGCATCCGCCCCCGCAGGCGGCGACCAGCTCAGGTGGGAGACATTCCCGCGCGCCGCGCGGATGTTGTCGGCGAAGCCCTGCAGGCCGATGTTGATCACCTTGAGGTCCTGCTCGAACAGCGTCTTCACGACTTGGCTCCTCTCTCTGCGAGGATAACTGCCGACCAGCTCGCGGCCTCCGCGTTGGAGGGCGCTACCAGCACGCCGGCCGACTTGAGACCGGTGACGGCCTTGTCGCGGCTCTGCGGGTCGAGGTCGGTGCCGCACACGTAGCCGATGAACGCGACCGTGCGGCCCGCCGCCGTCGCCTTGGCCTTGGCCGCGCCGATGACGCCGAGGAGCCCCGCGGTCGGGTCCGCCGAGGCTCCGTAGCCGAGGACGACGTCGAACAGCACCACCGCCGTAGCCGGGTCGTCCACTTCGTCGCGGATGCGCGCATCACGCAGTGAGGGATCGATCATCGGGTGCGGCCGGCCCTGGGTGAACTCGTCGTCACCCATGTCGATGATGGTGTTCTCCTGGCTCTTCCAGTTGCTCTCGAGCGGCCGGTTGCCGGCCGTCGGCGTGTTGGAGAAGGCGCGGATTGACGCCGCAGCGTGCACGAGCTGCGCCTCGAAGCAGAACGTTCCACCCGAGAAGATGCCGCGCACGTAACGCTGGCTCGGGGCCATCGCACGGGCGAGGCCGCTCAACATGCGGCGCATCTCGGTGGGCACCGCGATCGGTGCTGCGCGGGCCTCGCCGCCTTTCGAAAGCGCCACCGCCATGTCGGCGGCCTGGGCCAGATAGGCAGCTCCGTGCACCCCCTTGCGGGTAATGGTCGCAGGGTCGGCGCCGAGGAAGATCACCACCACCGGCTTCGCGCTCGCTTCGGCCGCGGCCAGAACGCGCGCGGCGATCTCCGGCGCCGGCGGCTTGGACACCAGCACGATCACCTTGGTGGCGGGGTCGGCGTCCAGCGCGCGCAGCCCGTAGAGCATGGAGATCCCGCCGATCTGCTTGGACAGATCGTGGCCGCCGGTGCCCAGCGCCTGCGACACGCCGGAGCCGAGCTGATGGATCCTGACGGTGACCTCCTGCGTTCCGGTGCCGGAGGCGCCCACGACGCCGATGGGACCGCGCCGGACGACGTTGGCGAAGCCCAGCGGGACGCCGTTGACGATGGCGGTTCCGCAGTCCGGCCCCATCACCATCAAGTCGTGCTCGTTGGCGTAGGTCTTCAATGCCAGCTCGCGCTCGACCGGGACGTTGTCGCTGAACAGCATGACGTGCATGCCCAGCCGCAGCGCCTTCATCGCCTCGGCCGCCGCGTAGTCGCCGGGCACCGAGATCAGCGCGAAGTTGCAGGCCGGATCGCGCGCCACTGCCATCTGGATGCTGGTGACCGGCGCCTGCGCCGCGGAGTCCTCCTCGTTGCCGCCGCCGGCCTTGGCAGTGAGCAGCTCGTCGGCTTTCTGCAGCGCTTCGGCACAAGCCTCGTCGGCGCCCGACACCGCAACCACGAGGTCGTTGGGACGGACTTCGAACGTCCCCAACCCGGCGCGCGCGAGGTTCTCGACGTTGGTGGCCGAGGCCATCACGACCGAGGCCGCTTCGATCCCCGGCACGGCCGTGATCTTCGCGGACACGGTCATGAGCGAAACCGAGTCCTTGTACAGATTCGGGTAATAGCGCGAGCGCGTACTCATGCCGCCGCCCTTTCATCGTCAATCCGGAGAAATTCGGGCGCTGCAGCGAGCAGGCCCACACACATATCCGCGCCGGACGTAGCGCCCGTTTCGACCACGCGCTGAATCTTGTCCGTCAGCCGCTCCAGCGCGGCATTCTCGATCAACGCCGCCACGAGCTCGTGCACGGCCCGGCTGAATCGTCCGGCCAGCCGCCTGCCGCAGCAGATGCCCGCTGATGTCCGTGGTTCCAGGCAGCAGCGGGAGCAGCGCGCGCCGCAGCGAGTCGGCCGCGGCGACCCCCGCCGGACCCGAGTGCGCGGACCTGAGAACTGCGAGTATCCCGATCAGCACGTCGTCGCCGGCGGGTGTGGATCCCGGTCCGTGGCCTACCGCGCCTGGCAGGACAATGCCGAGGGCATCGCGGATCGCGCAACGCCGAGGTCACGTCGCCAGCCAGCCGCGGAGAGCCGGACCAGCATCGATGCCGGACCGCTCCTGCGACGACGGCGAGGCGCTGACTCAAGCCCGGAACGGGCTTGGCCGGGACCGCGGGCATCCAGCGCGGCGCCGCACGGCAGTCCACCACGAGGCGCCTGCTTCCGGGTCCGATCCCCACGAACCCCGATCGGACATCCACTCGCTCGCCGCGGCACAGGCCGAAAGCGTCGAAGGTCCTCGCGCCGACACGAATCCCAAACGCAAGCTCGCCCTGATCTGCCCCCGTCAGCGTCCACAGGTCGCCCCGGATCTCGAGGTTGACCGCACGCGCGAATACGCTGTGAACAGCACCCGCACTCACTGCGTGCACGTCGAGCGCGGGGCCCACGGACAGTGCCTGGAGTACCACTTGGCTTCAGGAAATCGCCTGGATGAAGTTCTTGGCGTTCGACACCCACCCGAAGATGGCGCCTTGCGCCTTGATCATCTCGAGGCCGACGCGCTGGAACTCGGGGAAGTAGGACGCCACGCAATCGCTCAGCACCACACACTCGAAGCCGCGGTCGTTCGCCTCGCGTACCGTGGTGTGCACGCACACCTCGAGTGTGACCCCGCAGACCACGAGCGTCTTGATTCCGCGATCGAGAAGGATCTGCTGCAGATCGGTGGCGTGGAAGGAGCCCTTGCCGGGCTTGTCGATCACCGGCTCCCCCGCGATCGGATAGAGCTGGTGGATGATGTCGTGCCCCTGCTCCCCGCGCACCAGGATGCGGCCCATGGGTCCGGGGGTACCGATGAAGGTCTTGCCGCCGCGCGTCAGTTTCGCGGGCGGACAATCGGTCAGATCGGGGCGATGGCCCTCGCGCGTGTGGATGACCAGCAGCCCCTTCTTGCGTGCCGCAGCAAGCACCCGTTGCGTGGGCTCGACGGCGGCGAGCAGCAGCGAGGTGTCGTTGCCCAGCTTCTCGCCGAACCCGCCGGGCAGGACGAAGTCGCGTTGCATATCGATGATGACGAGCGCCGTGGAGGCCGCGTCGAACTCGAGCGGGAAAGGCTCGGCTTGAATTACGCTCATGATGGCACCTTGCACCTTATGGCAGACAGTCAAGAACAGAACACGATTCCGACAGAAACATCGTCATGCTTGTGGTTCAGGTCGGTGCGTCCGGCCGCGCGCGCTCGCGCACGGCGTGCACACCCCGCTACTGCGCACGCTGCACTGTGCCGCTCTCGGAGATCGCGCTGCACACCGCGTTCGGCACGCACGCCACCGAGTAGATCGTGCTCAGCTTGCACCCCGTAACTTCGATGCGGTAGACCACGCGGTGCAGGTTGTATTGATTGCCCAGGTCGCCATGCTCGCGGGACAGCACCGCTGGCTTCACGGCTCCGCAGTTGAGATCGGTGCGGGCGCGGTCGATCGCGGCCTCGATGGCCTGCGGCTCCAGCTTGTCCACCATGCCCTGTTGGCGCTCCGGGCTGGCGCAGCCTCCAAGTTGCAGCACTACGATCGCAACTCCAAGCATCGCGTGAAACATGCCCGCCACCGTCGTGCGCATCAACTCTCCCTTGGATGGTTCGAAAGATAGTCTTGCAGGCGGCGCACCCCCTCGGCCAGCACCGGGATCGGCTTCGGATAAGAGAAGCGCACATGCGCCGCGGCCTGATGGTCGCCGAAGTCGATCCCCGGCGCGATGGCGACACCGGCGCGCTCCAGCAGATCGAGGCAGAACTGGAAGCTGTCGCGGGTCAGCCGGCCGCAGTTGGCGTAGATGTAGAAAGCGCCCTGCGGAACTACGGGAATGTCGAAACCCAGCTTGCGCAGCTCCGGGAGCAGATAGTCGCGCTGCGCCTGGAATGCCGCGCGGTTGCGCTCCAGCTCGTCGAGCACCGCCGGCTGGAACACGGCGAGCGCGGCCTGCATCGACACTTCCGGGTTCGAGATGTAGAGGTTCTGCGCCAGCTTCTCGATGTCGGCCATGTATTCGGCCGGCGCGACCATCCAGCCGGCGCGCCAGCCGGTCATGCAGAAATACTTGGAGAAGCTGTTGATGACGAACACATCGTCGCCCAGCTCCAGCGCGCTGCGCGCGGAGCAATCGTAAGTCAGGCCGTGGTAGATCTCGTCGACGATCAGCACGCCGCCGCGGCGGCGCACCACCTCGTGGATGCGCCGCAGCTCGTCGAATGCGATGAGCGTGCCGGTCGGATTCGATGGCGAGGCCACCATCACGCCAGCCGTCCGTTCGGTCCAGTGACGATCCACCAGCTCGGCGGTGAGCTGATAGTCGGTGGAAGCGTCCACCGGGATGCCGACCGACTCACCCTCCATCGCGCGCACGAAGTGGCGGTTGGCCGGGTACGCGGGATCGGCGGTCAGCACCTGGTCGCCGGGCGAGAGCAGGACCCCCATCCCGAGCAGCAGCGCACCCGAAGAGCCGCTGGTCACGGCGATGCGCGCTGGCGGGATATCCAGTCCATAGCGCGTGCGGTACCAGCCGGAGAGCGCCTCGCGCAGTGGCGGGTATCCCGAGGGAGGGGGTATAGCGCACCTGCCCGGCCTGCAGCGCGGCGATGCCGGCGCGGATCACCGGCTCCGGCGTGGGAAAGTCCGGCTCGCCGATGACCATGTTGATGATGCTGCGCCCCTGCGCCTCGAGGGCGCGGGCGCGCGTCACCAGCGCCACCACGTGGAACGGCTCGATGGCCGCCATGCGGGAAGCGAGACGATGCGACGGGACGAGGCGCTCGGGTCGATTCATGTGTCTGCCAGGGGTGGCGCCTGCAGTTTGCGTTAGGTTAGCACAGCCTGCACCCGGCACCGGGACGGGCTACTATTCGGGCGTTTCAAACAGAACCGCATCGACCACAGAGAACACAGAGGATCACAGAGGAAGGCAAGAGTCATATCGGCTTTCGCCGGGATTTCTTGCGGCGTGCGCCGGATGCGCTTGCGCCTCTCGCCGTTCTCTGTGTTCCTCGGTGTCCTCTGTGGTTCATGCGGTCTCGCTCCAAGGGAACGGATGAAGATAGCGATCGTAGGAGCCGGCGGCGTCGGCGGATATTTCGGCGCGCGCCTGGCCGCGGCAGGTGAGGACGTCTGGTTCATCGCGCGCGGTGCGCACCTGGACGCGATGCGGCAGAGCGGCCTGCAGGTCTACAGCGCCAACGGCGACGTGCTGATCAAGCCGTGCAAGGCCACCGACAAGCCCGCGGAGGTCGGCACGGCGGATCTTGTGATCGTCACGGTGAAGCTGTGGTCCACGCAGGCGGCCCTGGCGGACGCGAAGCCGATGGTGGGCCCGAAGACCGCGGTCGTCTCGTTCCAGAACGGCGTCGTGGCCGCGGACCAGATCGCGCAGGTCTACGGGCGCGAGCGCACCCTGGGCGGTGTCGCCAACATCGGGGCTGTGATCGAGAAGCCCGGCGTCATCCGCCACACCGGCACGATGGCGGGGCTCACCTTCGGCGAACTGGACGGGAAGATCTCGCCGCGCGTGCAGGCGCTGGCCGAGGCTTGCACCCGCGCCGGCATTCAGCACAAGGCGAGCGACGACATCACCAAGGCGATCTGGGAGAAGTACGTGTTCCTGGTTGCCGCCAGCGCGATGACCTCGCTCACGCGCCTGCCGGTGGGTGCGGTTCGCGAGGATCCCGACACGCGCGCGCTCACCGGGCAGATCATGGCCGAGGCCGCTGCGGTGGGTCGCGCCAAGGGCGTCGAACTCGACGCGGACCTGCCGGAGAAGCTGCTCGCCCGCATGGACACGCTGCCGCGCGCAGATGGTCGCCTCCATGCTGGGCGATCTGGAACGCGGCAACCGCCTGGAGCTGCCGTGGCTGTCCGGAGGTGTAGTCGAAATGGGCCGGGAGCTCCGCATCGCCACGCCGGCCAATGCTTTCATAAGTGCCGCGCTCAAACTCTACATCGACGGGCGGCCGGCGGACGCGCGGAACGTGCCGCACTAGCCTTTGTTCAGAGGGGACCATGACGACCAAGCTTGCCATCAGAAACATCCGCGCCCGCCCGGTGCTGGTGCCGTTCAAGCGGCCGCCGGTCTCGGCGAGCGGCGGCATCCCCGGCGCCGCGCTGGTGCTGATCGACCTCGAGACCGACGGCGGGCTCACCGGCCGGTCTTACGTGTTCGGGTTCACGCCGTGGGCGATCAAGCCCATCGCCGGCTGCGTCGAGGGTCTGGGGGGAGCAATCAAGGGCGACGCGTGTGCGCCGCTGGAGCTGGACGCGAAGCTGCGCAAGCAGGTGAAGCTGCTCGATACGCCAGGACTGGTCGGCATCGCGCTGGCCGGGATCGACATGGCGGCGTGGGATGCGCTGGCCCAGGCCGAGGGCGTCCCGCTGGTGCGGCTGCTCGGCGGCACGCCCCGCCCGGTGCGCGCTTACAACAGCTGCGGCCTGTGGATCCAGCCGGTCGAAAAGCTGGCTGACGAGGCCGAGCAACTCGCTGCGGAAGGCGGCTTCGCGGCGGTGAAGCTGCGCATCGGGCGTGACGATCCCGCCCAGGACCTGGCCGCCGTGCGCGCGGTGCAAAAACGCGTAGGCGGTCGGATCACCCTGATGTCCGACTACAACCAGCGGCTCAGCGTGAACGAGGCGATCCTGCGCGGTCGCATGCTCGACGACGAAGGCCTGTACTGGATCGAGGAGCCGGTGCGGCACGACGATTACGCCGGCTATGCGCGCATCTGCGCGGAGCTGCAGACGCCGATCCAGACCGGTGAGAACCTGCTCAATACCTACGAGATGGCCCAGGCCATCGCGCTGGAATCGCTCGACTACGTCATGCCCGACGTGCAGCGCATCGGTGGGGTCACCGGCTGGCTGCGCGCTGCCGCCCTCGCCCATGCTCACGGCATCGAGATGTCCAGCCACCTCTTCCCCGAGGTGAGCTGCCATCTGCTCGGCGTCACGCCCACCTGCCACTGGCTGGAGTACATGGACTGGGCCGCGCCGGTTCTCAAACAGCCCTGCGAGCTCAAGGACGGCTGCGTCGTGATTCCCGACCGCCCGGGCACGGGGATCGAGTGGGACGAGGCAGCGGTCAAGCGCTATCTTGTGAGCTGAAGGACTCAGTTTCGTACGTTCGTCAGCGTATCGCCCCTTCCCTTGCCTCCCCCGCGAGCGGGGGTCGGGGCGTGGGCAGTGAGCGCCCGCTCCTATGGCGCACCGCAAAATCGAATCTCGTTGACGCCCGTTCTGGCACAAGGGTAGATTGCGTCTCTCCGGAGGGACGGTGGGCAGCTTCAGCTGCCCTTCCCGCGCCCAACCGACAAGATGCCCCGCCGACGGGGCAAGCCAGCAACCCGCCGAGGTCGAAGCACCAGGGAGGAGGTTGATGACGCGTCTTGCGCCGGGCCTTGCGGCCCCTGTCCTTACTTGCGCCTCGTTTCTGGCATCTTTTCCCAGCCATGCGACTGCCGCGCCCACAATTCGCGGGCCCGTCGCGCATGGTTCTCGCGGCAGCGATCGCTGTGGCAACGCTGCGAAGACGGCGGCCTGACACCCCACAAAACCCACAACAGAGGGGGAGGAGCGGACCGGGGCCTGCGGGCCCCGGTTTTTTTTAGGCCGGACGGGTTGCGCCGGCCAGCGCGCGCAGGCGGTTCGCGTTCAGCATGATGTAGCCGAGCAGGAGCACGAACACCGCGAGCACGAAGATCTTGTTGATGAACCAGTTGGTGCGCCATATCGTCCACTCGGGTGCGGACAGGAACAGCACGAACTTGGTCACGACGATGACGATCTCCGCCACCGACACCGTCACCGCCAGCGGCAGTGTCCAGCGGTTCCAGTGCAGCAGCGACCATCCCACCAGGACGTGCACCACGGGCCAGAAGTCGAGCAGCACATAGGTGAACGGCGGGGACCCCTCGGCCAAGGCGTAGCCGACCGGGAAGAGATACTTGATCACGACCGTCCAGGCCGCGAGGATGAACAGGAAATGGGCGATGAAGCGAATCATGGCGACCCTGTGCTTCGGGTGCTCGTCGCGCGCGGACCCGGCGGCAAGCGCAATGTCATAGCGTCGGCCTTGCGCCTCGCTCGAGCGAACTCCGTATCCGTACAGATGTGATCCCTCTCGGGCGCGGCAGTCATGCCAGCCGCACCGCGGCATCCCGCGTGAGCTGCGCAATCGGGACACGCGCCGGGCATGCCCCCAGGCAGGCCTGGTGCGTGCACGTCACGCAAGCGCTAGCAGCACCGCCCAGCGCGGCGTACTCGCTGCGAGCGAGGGCCTGGTCGCCGTAGTCGACCGCGTACATGCGCGTGCGCAGCACTTCGCCGATGCGCACACCCTCGGGGCAGCTTTCGCGGCAGGCGCCGCAGCCGGGCACGCAGTAGTTGCCCACGCGCATGTCGGCGTAGCGCTCCAGCAACTCGAGATCGCTCCTGGTCGGCTTGGCATCGCCGGAGGCGGTCACGTACTCGTCGATCTGCTCCTTGCTGGTCATCGAGACGATCAGCGCGTCGACGTTGGGGCTCGACAGCACCCAGCGGAACGCGGCCTGCGAATAGGTGCCGCCCGCGCGCTCGAACGGCCGCATGTCGTTCATGCGCCCGCCCATCAGCGTCTTCATGGCGATCACGCCGATGTCTTTCTGCTTGGCCTTCGCCAGCACCGGCGGCAGATCGGGCTGGATGGCCGCCCAGTGAAAGGTGTGCCGCAGCTTGTCGGCGAAGCCCGGATCCTGCGCGAAGCTGTAGGACACCAGGATGACATCTACCAGGTCCTGTCCGATGGCGTAGTCCAGACACTCCACCAAGTCGCTGCCGTGGCCGGACATGCCGCGGAAGCGGATCTTGCCCTGTTTCTTGGCCAGCGCGGTGAACTCCCACCACTCCTGGTTGCGCATACGCGCGACGTCGTTGACGCCGTGATTGAAGTAGATGTCCACGTAGTCGGTACCGAGCCGCTTCAGGCTGCCGTTCAACGCCTTCATCATGTCCGCGCGCGTGTCGGAGGCGCCGGCCTTGGTCTTGGTGGACAGGATGACCTGCTTGCGCTTGCCCTCCAGGGCCTCGCCGATGGCGTCCTCGGCGTTGCCCCAGCCGTAGCTCTCCGCGGTATCGAAGTAGTTCACGCCGCGCGCCAGCGCGTGGCGCACCAGCGACGGGTCGAACGAGCTGGCCGAGCCGAACGAGATGTCGGAGACCTTGAGCTCGGTTTTGCCAAGGCGCACGTAGCGTTGAATGCCGGGTGTCGCCGCCGCCAGAGGCGGTGTCTGCATCCCGGCGAGCGTGAGCGCCGCACCGGCCCCGATGCGAAGGAACTTGCGTCGATCAACCATACTGTGCTCCTGCCGTAAGGACTGTCCTCGATAACACAGACCCCAGATTGAGCAAACGGTTCGCCTGCCGGCAACACCAGGCCGTGAGCAGCGCACCGATGCTTGACCAGCGATTGTCTAGCGCATCTTGGATCCCCCGCAAGATGATACGGCCGCTGCGCGCGATTGGTCTCCTGCCTTCTGCGCGCGCGTCCTCTCATGGTGGCGGAGGCCACGGCGTTCTGCGTTCCAGCTCGAGCCGGCGAAGCAACATTTCCGCTACCCGTTTGTGGCCTGTGGCATTGAAGTGCACATCCCCTTCGATGAAGTACTCCGGGATTACGATTGCAGGGTCGCGGCTGTCAATGAAGGCGCTGAACAGGTCGACGAAAGCCACACGATGGACTTCCGCCCACCGCCTCCAGTGTCGGACCTGGATCGAGTCCCGATCCAATACGGCGACTTGGTTGGGCCAGGGGTAGACCACCAGAGTCAGCGGCTTGCCGTGCCGGCGCAGCAGCTCGTACAGGAGATCCATTGAAGCGGAGGCCCGCTCGAGTCCCTGCTTGCCGTACGCTTCGAAGGCCTTCGGGTCGTGGGTCCAGTTACCACGCTCGATCGCCAACGTCTCTGCCCAAGCGGCCAGAGGTCCCGCCTCGACCACCCGCGGTTCTGTCCGCTCCCTGTTGAGGACGGCGCGCAATCTGCTCTTCAGGCTGGCGACAACCTGAACGCTCAGCGAGTGCTGACGGATGAAACGCTTCCAGGTGTGACACGCGCTGCGTGGCCTCTCATGGACCCGCGCCCTCCCCTTCGGGTCCTGGTCCACGACATGCTCGTGCTCGTCCAGGGTGTAATGCCGCGCTTCGTCTTCGATGTCCGAGATGTCCAGGAACACGATCACTTCGCCCACGTCGAGGCTCTGCTCCTCAATGAGGTACTTCAGCTTCCGATAGTAGATGACGGGTGAGTACGAGGTAACTCCGGCATTCAAGACCTCGATCTGACGGGGTTTCAGGCGAGCGCTGATGATCCCGGCAAACGTGTCCTCGAACCGGTAACCGACCCCTTCGGTGAATGAGTCGCCGATGAGCACGATTCGCCAAGCGTTGCTCCGCAGCGGTACCTCCCGGACGGCCTCGTCCTTGAAGCCGAGGGAGTTCGTGAAGATGCGGTGTCGCAGCGGCCCCCACTGAGCCCAAGCGGAAACATTTGGCTCCAGGTCGTGGTGATATAGAAGTGACTCGCACCGGTAGAGCGTGTCATCGATCCGATCCGGCACATATCGATAGGCGAGCGTGCCGAAACCGACGTCGAGGCACGTGAAAACACCCACGAATAGCAACACGTTGGCCCAAGCGGTCGATCGGCGGGGAGCGGGCTGCGCCACTATCGCAGGTTCGCAGGACAGGCGGTTCGTCTCGCGTACACGAGCTCAGTCGGGGCGACCGAGCCGCTTCGGTAGCGCCCCGTCTGCGTCCAAGCGGCCTTGCCCGCGATCCGTGCAGCCAGTAGGATGGCTACCTCCCGTGGCGGCAGCGCCGCCCCACCATCTGTACTTCACCGAGCAGACGACCATGAGCGTAGCACTAGCAAGCGTCCAGACCGCAATCGACGAACTGCGCGTCCTGCTGGGAGATCGACTGTCCACCAGCACCGGGGTGCGCGATCACCACAGCAAGGACGAGTCCTGGCACATTCCGCATCGCCCCGATGCAGTTGCCTTCCCGGTCAGCACCGAGGAAGTCGCGCAGATCGTGCAGATCTGCGCCCGCCATCGCACGCCCGTCGTGGCCTACGGAACCGGCACCTCGCTGGAGGGCAACGTCATTCCCGAGAACGGCGGCGTGGTCGTCGACCTCATGCACATGGACAAGGTCCTCAAGGTCAACGCCGAGGACCTCGACGTGACCGTGCAGGCGCGCGTCACCCGCAAGCAGCTGAACGACTACATCCGCGACCAGGGCCTGTTCTTCCCGATCGATCCCGGCGCCGATGCATCGCTGGGCGGCATGGCCGCCACCCGCGCCTCGGGCACCAACGCCGTGCGTTACGGCACGATGCGCGAGAACGTTCTCGCACTCACGGTGGTGCTCGCCGACGGGCGCATCATCCGCACGTCGCGGCGCGCCCGCAAGTCCGCCGCCGGCTACGATCTCACGCGCCTGTTCGTCGGCAGCGAGGGAACACTCGGCATCATCACCGAAGTAACGCTGCGGCTGTACGGCATACCCGAGGCGATGGCGGCGGCGGTATGTTCGTTCGACACGCTGGAAGGCGCCGTCAACACCGTCATCCAGACCATCCAGCTCGGCATACCCGTCGCCCGCATCGAGCTGCTGGACAGCGTGCAGATGGACTCGGTGAACCGGTTTTCCAAGCTGAGCTACCCGGTCAAGGACACGCTGTTCATCGAGTTCCACGGCACCGACAAGGGCGTGAACGAGCAGGCGCAGACGGTACAGGCCATCGCCTCGGAGCACGGCGGCGGCGAGTTCAAGTGGGCGACCAGGCAAGAGGAGCGCTCGCACCTGTGGCAGGCGCGGCACGACGTCACCTACGCCAACAAGGCGCTGCGCGCCGGCTGCGAGATCTGGGCGACCGACGTGTGCGTGCCGATCTCGCGGCTGGCCGAGTGCATCCTCGAGACCAAGAAGGACCTGCAGGGCAGCTCCCTGATCGCGCCGCTGGTGGGGCATGTCGGCGACGGCAACTTCCACCTTGGCTTCCTGATCGACCGCAACAACCCCGCCGAGATCGAGGAGGTCGAGCGGCTCAACGAACGGCTGGTGATGCGGGCGCTGGCGATGGACGGCACCTGCACCGGCGAGCACGGCATCGGGCTGGGCAAGATGAAGTTCCTCACCGCCGAGCACGGCGAGGGCGTGGCCGTGATGCGCGCGGTCAAGAAAGCCCTCGATCCGCTGAACATCCTCAATCCGGGGAAGATCTTCTCGCTGTGAGGCCGGCGCCGGCGCGCTGGCTGCGCCTCGCAGTGTTGGGCGCGCTGCTGACTGGCTGGCGCTGCTCGCGCAGCGCTGCGCCGCGAGCGCACACCGCTGACCCTGGTCCTCAACTGGGTGCCGGGCGCGGATCACGCGCCGTTCTTCTACGCCCTGCGCCAGGGCTGGTACGCAGCCGCGGGCATCGCGCTCAGCGTCGATTCGGTAGCTGGCTCGCCGGAGGCGATCAAGCGTGCCGTTCAGGCTCCCGGCACGCTGGCGGTGGCTGATTTCGTCTCCTATCTGCGCGCCCGCACCAGCTTCCCGGGTACGACCGCGGTGATGGCCCTGCAGCCGCTTTCGCCCTACGCCGTCTACTTCTCCGCCGCCTCGGGGATCACGCGCGCACAGGACCTCGCCGGCAAACGCATCGCTGTCCAGCCGCAGGATCCGATGCGCCGCCTGTGGCGCCCGCTGGCGCAACGCAACGCGACCGCCACCGACGCCGTCACCTGGGTCGATCGCTCCAACGCGGAAAAGCCGGACACCCTCCTCGCCGGCGAGGCCGATGCCGCTTTCAACCCGTTCCTCCACAACCATCTCAACTACGCCGCGGTCCTGGGCCCTGACATGCGCGTGCTGTGGTGGCACGACCTCGGGTTCGCCGGCTACGGTCAAGTGCTGGTCGCAAGGGCTGAACTGATCGAGGGCAATCCGCACCTCGTACGTGAGTTCGTCGCCGTGACGCAGCGGGCGTGGGCGCAGTGCCTCGCGCACGCCGCCCCGTGCATCGATGCGCTGCTGGCGGAGCATCCGCAACTCGATCGGCAGCGCGAGCTAGCGGTATGGGAATTGCTGGCGAGTCTCTACCGCAGCTCGCCCGATCCTCTTGGTCCGCTCGGGGCCTTCGACCCGGCGAGAGTTGCGGCTACCTTGCGCGACCTGGACGCGGCGTTCGCCACGCACTCGGTCGACCGCGGCGGGGCCGAAAACGCCTTTCTCGATCCCACGATCCGGCGCGCCGCGCTGAAAGTGCGCGTTCGCGTGTCAGCGCAGTGTCAAATTTTTCTTGCGCTGCGTCTCAGGTTCGCCCCGTAACCGGCTGAGCCGGCACACTTCCCATCCAGCGACCGCGCCTGCCTATGGCGTGTTGCTGGCGACGCCGCTATGCTCATCATGGCGGGCGCGAGTCTCCTGTCTGAGACGCACCCGCGGAACCATGTGGGAATAGCAGAGTCATGACGTTCAACATTGCGCGTTTTTGGATCGCCTCTCTGGGCGCCGGCCGCACGCGCGGCCGCATCGGCATGGCCGCCTGTCCGGGCTGGGCCTCGCGCCCGGCGCTGGAGGGCGGCGCGGCACGCGATTTCGAGCAGGACATGAGCGCAGTGCAGCGATGGGCGCCGCACCTTGTCCTCACCCTGCTGGAAGACGACGAGTTCTGGGAGTACCGCGTCGGCATGCTGCCACAGGCGTTGACGGCACGCGGGATCCCCTACCAGCATTTCCCGCTGCGATCCGACGGCCTTCCCGGCGAGCGCTTCGAGCAACGCTGGGCGCTCATTTCGCCCGCGTTGCGCGACATGCTGCGGGCAGGCGGGAAGCTTCTCATCCACTGCTCCGACGGCACGCTGCGTTCGGGCTTCCTGGCCGCTCTTCTGCTGATCGAACTCGGCTGCCGGCCCGAGGATGCGCTCAACCGCGTGCAGGCAGTGCGCGCGGGCGCGCTGACCATCCCCGAGCAGCGCGACTACCTGCTGCGACAGGAGCAGCTGCCCCGTGCCGAGACTGCCCTTGCCCGCGTTGCATCCGGAGATCGCGCACGTGCTCGGAGCCGCCCCGGCGTCGGCCGCCGCACAGGTGGTGCGTGCGCTCGCCGAGCACAGCAAGCCGGCTCAGGCGTGGCGCGGCCAGCACGAGTCCGGCGCGCTGGTCGACCTCGCCAAGTACCGGCAGAGCCGCTAGGAGCGGCCTGACTCAGGCCCAGAACCAGCGTTCTCCTTGGCACTACCCTGGCTGCTGCCATCCGCGCCCGGGTCGAGGACCTGCAGATGACTACCTGTCCGTGGATCTTGCCGAAGCTCCCGCTCCCGCGGTGGGCTCGAGCGTGCCGCGGACGTCGCAACGACACGAGCCGTCCGGCGAGCGCCGCAGCACAAGCGGCCGTCGTTGCGGCCGGGTATGCGACTACCGTCCTCCAGCAGCACAGTCACGTGCGCGGAGGGCACCGGTAGATCGAGCACGTTTGCAAGGGAGGAGGAACAATGAACAACGACATTCTGCGATGCATCGGCCGAGCCGTATTCCTGGCTGCGGGGATGGCGGGTGGGCCGGCATGGACCGCGCCCGTCGACGTCTTCTGCACGCCGAACCAGATCGTGGTGCTCACCGAAGCACCGCGCCTGCAGGTGCGCTGCGACGAATCCTTCAGCGGCGTGGTGTACTTTGCCGCGCCCACCGCCGATGCAGCGCAGGCGGGCCGCGTCCTGAGCGTGATTCAGACCGCCCTGGTGGCCGGCCGCACCCTCATCGTCAACTATGAGCCCGCCGACTTGAGCGGCGCGGGCATCGGCTGTCAGAGCAACGACTGCCGGCTGATACGGCGCATCGGCTTCGGCAAATGAGCGTAGTCCACAAGCTGGTGCCGGCGGCGCTTCTCGCGACCGTCGCTGGCCCGGCCCACGCCGCCGTGTACTGGTTCCACGGCGTGCGCGGCAATGCCGTCAGCGTGTGCTTCGTCGGGGACGCAGTGACGTCGCGACCGGATCGCGTAGAGCAGGTGTTGCGCTACTTGCGCGAGTTCGAATACAGCGTGAACGTGCGCTTCGACTATCTGGGGCGCTGCCCCGCTTCGGCGGTGACAGCCGACGGCAACGATTCCTTCGCGGGCGATATTCGCGTGGTGCTGCCGCATACCAGCGGCACGAAGATCCCGACCTGGGCCGGGCCGGAAGGCACCGGGCCGGTGCCGGGCAAAGGCTGTGCGGTGTTCCGCAGCAACGACGGGAAGTACTGCGACAGCACGTGCAACAAGGATTCCAACAACGATCGCTGGATCAGCTGGTCCGACGCGCCCGACGATCTCGCCGCCAACCGCGCCTGCCTGTACAACCTCAAGCTTGGCGACGATCCGTGGAACGCCACGCCATATCTCAACCACGCGTTGCACGAGTTCGGTCACGCGCTCGGGCTGGCGCACGAGCACACGCGCGACGACGTGGACAAGACCAGCTGCACCGGCGCCGACTATGGCGGCGGCGGAGCCGGCGGACACCTCACCCCGTACGATCGGCGCTCGGTCATGCACTACCGGATCCCGGCATGCGGCAGCAACGGCAACTACGACTACACCGGTCTGTCGCAATCCGACCGCCTGGGTCTGCGCATTCTCTACCCGGAAGCGAACCGCCGCGCGGAGTACGTGGGCGCGACGCTGCGCCCCGCCGGCAACGCCGTGGTGCTGCAGTCCGGCTGGGCAGCGCGCGGCGCAAACCTGGCGTTCGTCGCCAGGAACTTCCGCTGGGTGGTGAACCAGGCCACTTACTCCAGCCCGGATGTCTCGGTGCTGCTGGCGCCGGGCAGCTATCCGTTCCAGTACAGCTACACGGATTTTCTCGGCCGCAGCTACTCCACCGAAGGAACCATCAGAGTACTGCCAGCCGGCGAGTACAAGCGGTCTGATCGCCGCCACGCGAGCGGCGCAGTTACCGCTGTATTGAGCGTGGCGGAACTGCAGCTGCGAACATCCCGACGCTGCACGCGCAGGCAGGCACGCCGGAGAGTCGTCGCTGGGAGACGCGCCTTCGCGAGGACCAATGCTACGCTCGCCCGTATCTCTCCACGTGCGACGCCTGCACGGTTTCCCTGGGCGGCGGTTGCGTCGGCCAAGCGGGCTGCATACCTCCCGCGCGCCCGTAGCCGACACATACGACACCGGATTTGCCGTGCAGTCGGCGGCGACAGAGGCACGTTGGAGTTCCAGACGGTGACGCTGTCGCGCCCGTAGCGCGGCACGCTGTTGTTGTCGGCGGCGAAGTCCGGCCGCGGATGCGGTCGAGCCCGACGGTTGCCATGACCAAGGCGGTGTGTAGAAGCGACTCTTCATGATGTCCCCTTGAAAAGCGCGTGGCGCGTCGGCGGGGCGGGAGAGTGTCGCGGCCCTGGCAGGGCAGCAGAGCTGGGTGGGCGACGGTAGCTATGGATCGGCGGGCCGGAGCAACGGACACCACGCTCCAGGAAGCCGCACGCCGCCCGTCGACGCGGCGGACGGGGCGAGCCCGTTCCGCCGCGTGTGGTTTCCGAGTCAGGCTGTAGCGGTTACTTCTTGGTCGCTGCTTGCTGAGTCGGCGCCTGCGTCTGGGGCGTCGCCATGTTGGTCCGTTCCAGCACCGCCTGATCGCGCGCGATACCGACCGGCTTGGGCGGCTCTGCAGTCGCGCGGCATGTTGGTCCGGTCCGCTGACCGCTTGGTCGTGAGTCACCGTCAGCTGACCTGGATCAGTCCCTTCGCGCGACGGCATATTGGTGCGTGCCGCCACGTCCTTGTCATAGCCGACTTTGACTTGCCCCAAGTCTTCCGCCAGGAGCCCGGCGGAAGCAACGCCAAGTGCTGCTGCAGTGACTGCTGCCAAGGTGAGCTTGAGCTTCATACAAACCTCCGTTTGCCGATTTGCGGGCACGGATGCCCCCATGCGGCCGGCCCCCATAGGCCATCCGCTCCGATCGGTCGCGAGGAGTAGTAATCGCTTCCCTCTCCATCCTTGACGCTTGCTCCGTTGTTCGTATTCGTAGCCAGGTGGGTGATTCTATGCACGGGTGCAGCTTTACCGCGCGACCCGCTTGCGGCGCACTGCCGATCCCTCTCGACGCAGCAGCCTCGATTGCCTGCGGCGCCGTGCGAGTGGTCAGTTGCTATCCATCAAGCACCCCCCAGGCACCTTTGCCGCAAGCGCTAAATGCGCACGGTCGCCGGCACCCACGTAGGACCATACACCTGAGCCACTTACATATGACTTACAGATTGGGATGTAAGGCTTACAAACCGAGGGGTCACGACGTCAACAGGCGACGTCCTCGTTCTCGCCTGCCTCGCGCCACCCATTCGATGTCCGAAAACGGCGAGACACGCCCTGGGTGCAGCCGCATAATACCGGCATGCTCCTCGACCCGGAAAGCTGCTACCGCGCATTTGCGACCCACGACGCGCGCTTCGACGGACGCATGTTCGTCGGTGTCGCGTCTACCGGCGTCTACTGCCGGCCAGTGTGTCCAGCCCGGCGCCCGCGCCGGGAGAACTGCCGCTTCTACGTGAGCGCGGCGGCGGCGGAACGCGAAGGCTTTCGACCGTGCCTGCGCTGCCGGCCAGAGCTCGCCCCCGGCAACGCCAGCGTCGACGCGCAAGCGCGGCTCGCGCAAGCGGCAGCCAGCCTCATCGAAGACGGGCTGGCGAGCGACGCCGGACTCGAGGCGATCGCGGCGCGCCTACGCGTGACCGACCGGCACCTGCGGCGGGTGTTCCAGGCTGAGTTCGGCGTCACGCCGGTCGAGTACTCGCAGACACATCGCCTGTTGCTGGCCAAGCGTCTCCTGACCGATTCGGCGCTTCCCGTCACGCAAGTGGCCTTCGCAGCCGGCTTCGGCAGCCTGCGGCGCTTCAATGCATTGTTCAACGCGCGTTACCGGGTCAGTCCGACGGGTCTGCGCAGGCACGTGAAAACCGGCACGACTCAAGACACGCTGCGCTTCGAGCTGGCCTATCGCCCGCCGCTCGATTGGGTCGCGCTGCTCGCTTTTCTTGCGGGGCGAGCCATCGCCGGGGTGGAATCAGTCGGCGCAACAACGTATCGCCGCACGGTATCGATCGAGCATCGCGGCGCCGCGCATAGGGGCTGGATCGAAGTGCGGCAGGCACCTCGCCAGAAGGCAGCCTTGGCGGTTGCGCTGGCGCCTTCGTTGAGCGCAGTCATCCCGCAGGTGCTGGCGCGAGTGAAGCACCTGTTCGACCTGGCATGCGACCCGCTGGCCGTCGCCGAGCGGCTCGGTCCGCTCGCTGCGGCCCGGCCGGGCCTGCGCGTGCCGGGGGCGTTCAGTGGATTCGAGATCGCAGTGCGCGCCGTGCTCGGACAGCAGGTCACGGTGAAGGCGGCACGTACCCTGGCGGGGCGCTTCGCTGCCCGCTTCGGCACGCCGCTCACCACACCGTTCGCCGAGCTGCAACACGACGTTTCCCGACGAGCGCCGGATCGCGTCGGCCGAAGCCTCGCAGATCGGTGAGCTCGGCATTCTGCGCGCCCGCACGCGCGCGATCCAGGCACTGGCGCAAGCGCTCGCCGCCGGCTCGACTCAAGCTCGAGCCGATGGTCGCCGTGGAAGAGACAATCAGCGGACTGCGGGCGCTGCCGGGATTCGGCGAATGGACCGCGCAGTACATCGCCATGCGCGCACTGGCGTGGCCCGATGCGTTTCCGAGCGCGGACTTCGGCGTGCTGAAGGCGCTCGACGAAACCGATCCGCGCCGGGCGCTGGCCCGCGCCGAAACCTGGCGGCCATGGCGCGCCTATGCCGTCATGCATCTATGGAGCCATTTGACGGAGAAAAAGCAGCCATGACTTACCACGCCACAAGTTACTACACGGAGGCAGGAAGCCCCCTGGGCGCCATGCTGATGACGGCCAGCACGACGGCGCTGACCGGTTTGTACTTCCAGGGCCAGCGCTATGCGCCGGAGCCCGTCCCCCAGTGGGTACTGCGCGACGATCTTCCCGTGTTCGTGCAGACGCGGGCCTGGCTCGCGGCGTATTTCTCCGGACAGCTGCCCGGCATCGACGTGCCGCTGGCACCGAACGGCACGCCTTTTCAGCAAGCGGTGTGGCGGCAGATCGCCGGCATCCCGAGCGGAGCGACGATCACCTATGCTGAGCTGGCACGGCGTTCCGGCAACTCGGCCGCCGTGCGGGCGGCGGGCGCTGCGACCGGGCGCAACCCGATTTCACTGCTCGTCCCCTGCCATCGGGTGGTGGGCAGCAACGGCTCGCTGACCGGCTACGCCGGTGGTCTGGAGCGCAAGCGCAAGCTGCTCGCGTTGGAAGCGGTTCACGGCGGTCTGTTCGGACCAGGCCGTGCCGATTCATCGGCCGATCCGCCGGCCGGCGTCGGCCAGCGTTGCCCAGGGGCGATGCTCGGCTGGATCAGGTGAGACGAAGCAAGACCGCTTCCGGGCGGCAAAGTGCGCCGCGCGTGCGGCGGCGAATGTTGCCGCCGCGCCTCGATCTACGGCGCGGCTAGACAGTACTCGGCAAGGGCCTGCAGGACTTCGGCGTCCTCGCCCGCCGCCGCAACGACTGTCACTGACACCCCCGGCTCGACGCTCCGCGGTTGCGATCAGCGTCGGAACATCGTTGCGCAAATGCCCTCCTGTGCCGAGGAACAAGGGCACCACGACGATCCGGCTGGCTCCCTCGTCCACGAGGGCCGCACATGCTGTCGGCAGGTCTGGTTGCATATGCTCGAGGAAAGCTTGAGACACCGGCCCCGCATGCCGGGGCTGCACCAGCGCGAACAGGCGGTCGAAGGGTTCGCGCCAGCGTGCATCGCGTGCACCGTGCGCAAAGAGAACAAGGCCAGTAGTCATCGAGACAAGATCGCGGTTGGCGTATGTTACCGAGACATCAACGTCTCGGGTTCGCGCGGGCGGTACGCACTATCTTGAGGCCACGCGGGGCTGTGTGATAGGGTTGCGCCCCTCTGTCCGCACGGCTGACTCGACGAGATCTTGCACAGCCGCGACCATCTGGCGCTGCGCTTGTCTCCGACGGGAACAGCCGAGCGGTTGGCGCATGTCACCCGCCGATACAGGAACAACAACATGGTAGAGAACGCTGTGAATCTCGCTCGCGCGGCAGGGCTCGCTTTGGCACTCGTCGCTGCTTTGGCGGCGGGTTGCGCGCAGCAGCGCACGGCGCCAATGACGAGCCGGCCCCCGGTCGCGGCAGCCAATGGCAGCGGCGAGCGCAAGGTCGTGCTGTTCAGAGCTGTACTGGACGTCGACGGCACGCAGATGGATGAGCCGTGGTCGCTGCATCTCAGCGGCATGAGACTGTTCACGGTCGTCGGCCCGGCAGACGCGAGCCTCGCCTCGCAGGACAGCTTCCTTCCAGGCCAGCTGGGCGCGACCGCCGCCGGCGCCGGGTGGGCGTTCGTCGCGCTGCCGGCGGGCGCTTATCAGCTGCAGCTCGAGGGCACGGCAATCCGGTTCGCGATGGCCGGCTCGCAGTACAACAGCACCGATGGCGTGGCGGTCGGCCGATCGCCTGCGTCGGTATTCGTTCTGCCTGCCGATGGAAGCTTGTTCTACATCGGCACATTCAGCTTCGGCTGCCAGCACCTGACCCGCGGCATGGATCCGGTGCGGCTCGAGTGCGCAAGCCTGACGATCAACGACGAGACCCAGCTCGCTCAGCAAGTCGCAAGCGGCCGCGCTCAACGAGTATGGGCCGATGCAAGGGGTACCCGCAGCGTCGTCGAGCAGAAGCACGCTCGCTAGCAAGCGCGCGGTGCGGCGTCCGTCGTGGACGGTTCTCAGGCGGTCCGCTGCAGGAGCCTGTCGGTGTGCTCGGCGGCGGCGACGAGGCGCTCGTACACGTCCCCGATCAACAGAAGCGCAGGCCCATCGCCGAGCGCGCTCGCGGCGCTTGCCAGCGCCCCGACCCGGCTCGGCACGACTCGACTTTGCGGCAGCGACGCGTTCTCTACGAACACGGCAGGACGGGTGGGGGGGACGCCTGCGGCCACCAGTCCGGCCGAGATCGCTGCGGCCTGCCGGCCCGCCATGTACAGGACGACGGTGTCCGCAGCGACAGCCGGCAGCGCCCAGTCGTGGCCGCTCTCACCCTCGCCCACGCGCGGGGTGACGAACACAGTGCTGCGGCTCAAACCCCGCTGCGTCAGCGACTGCGCCACCTCGGCGCTGGCAGCAAACGCCGCGGTAACGCCTGGCACCACTTCGACCGGTACCCCAGCGGCGCGCAGCGCATCGATCTCCTCCTGCGCGCGGCCGAACAGCATCGGATCGCCGCCTTTCAAGCGCACGACGGTGCGATAACGCGCAGCCGCGTCGATCAGCTGCTTGTTGATGAAGCGCTGCGCCGTGGACAGCTTCCCGCAGCGCTTGCCGACCGCCACTCGCACGGCGTTGCGCGCCAGTGCCAGCGTCTCCTCCTGCACCAGGGCGTCGTGAAACACGATATCGGCCTGCTCCAGCAGGCGCGCGGCGCGCACGGTGAGCAGGTCGGCTGCACCCGGTCCGGCGCCGACGAGGTAGACCGTGCCCGTCATTGCGTTCTCGATCGGTTCATGCCACTGTGCCGGCCGCGACGGTCCGGTTGGTCGTCTCGTCGATGACGATGAACGCGCCGGTGACCCGGTTGTGTCGATACGGATCCACCGCGAGAGGACGCTGGGTGCGCAAGCGCACGCGCGCGATGTCGTTCATGGCGAGCGACTCGGGCCGCTCCACCCGCTCCAGGGAATCGACGTCGATGCGGTGCTCCAACGCTGCAAATCGCGCTCGCACCGTCGCCCCGCCGTGCTTGACCAGGTACGGGCGCGTGGCCACCAGCGGATCCCCGTCGAACCAGCACACCTCGGCCTCGATGTCCTGCGACAGGCGCGGTGCGCCCGCCGGCGCGACCAGGACGTCGCCGCGCGAAAGGTCGATCTCGGTATCGAGCCGAACCGTCACCGCCATGTCGGCAGCGGCCTCGATCGAGCGGTCCATCCGCGGTCAGGATCTCGGCGACGCGCACACGCGTGCCGGCGGGCAGCGCGAGCACTTCGTCGCCGACCTGCAGGCGCCCCGAGGCGACGGTGCCCTGGTAGCCGCGGAACTCGCGCTGCTCGAAGCCGGAGCCGGGCTGGGTGTTGCCGCCCGCAACCCGCACGACTCGCTGCACCGGGAAGCGCAACGGCTGGCCGAGCTGGTCTTCGCCGGCGTCGTCGTGCCGGGTCGGGACGGTTTCCAGGTACTCGAGCAAGGTCGGACCGGTATACCAGCCCAGCGCGTCGCCACGCTCCACGATCATGTCGCCGCGCAGGGCGGACAGCGGAATCTCTCGCACCTCGGTGAAGCCGAGGCCGGTCGCGAAACGGTGGAATTGCGCGCGGATCGTCTCGAACGCTTCACGCGAGCCCGGCACCGTCCACCAGATCCATCTTGTTCACCGCCAGCACCACGCGCGGGATGCCGATCCAGCGCGCCAGGTAGGCGTGCCGGCGGGTTTGCTGCTGCAGTCCATGGCGCACGTCCACCAGCAGCACCGCCACGTCCGCAGTGCTTGCCGCCGTCACCATGTTGCGGGTGTACTGCGCATGCCCGGGCGAGTCGCCGATGATGAACTTGCGCGCGGGGGTGGCAAAGTACCGGTAAGCGACGTCGATGGTGATGCCCTGCTCGCGCTCCGCCAGCAGCCCGTCGGTCAGCAGGGACAGATCGATCGCCGCCAGCCCGCGCCGGCGCGAGGCCGCTTCCAGCGCAGTCACCTGGTCGGCCAGCAGCCCCTTGCTGTCGTAAAGGAGGCGTCCGATCAACGTGCTCTTGCCGTCGTCGACGCTGCCGGCGGTGATGAAGCGCAACAGCCCGGCGTGGCCCGACGCATTCCACGACGCCTCGGTCCTTGCCGGCGTAGGAATGGAGGAAAGAGCGCTCTGCCCTCCCGGAACAGCATCGGGTGAGGGGACCAGGATCAGGCGCGCCATCAGAAGTATCCTTCCTTCTTGCGCAGCTCCATGGCTGCGTCGTTGGTCTGGTCATCGAGGCGCGTCGCACCCCGCTCGGTGATGCGCGTGTCGCGCGTCTCGGCGACGATCTCGTCGAGGGTCGCAGCGGTCGACTCCACCGGAGCGGTGCAGGTGATGTCGCCGACCGTGCGGAAGCGCACGCTCAGCTCCTCGATGCGCTCGCCCTGGCGAGGCGGTGTCACCTCAGTCACGGGCACCAGCGCGCTGCCTCGGCGCACGACCGCGCGGCGGTGCGCGAAATAGATCTCCGGCAACGCAATGCCTTCGCGGCGGATGTACTGCCAGACGTCGAGTTCGGTCCAGTTCGAGATGGGGAACACGCGGATGTTCTCGCCCGGGCGGGTGCGGCCGTTGTAGATCGACCACAGCTCGGGACGCTGATTCTTCGGATCCCACTGGCCGAATTCGTCGCGGAAGGAGAACACGCGCTCCTTGGCACGCGCCTTCTCCTCGTCGCGGCGCGCACCGCCGATGCAGGCGTCGAAGCCGAACTCGGCGATGGCGTCGAGCAGGGTCACCGATTGGTGCGGATTGCGCGGCTCGTCCGCCCGGCGCAGGCGCACCCGGCCGGCGCGGATCGACTCGCCAACGGAGCGCACCACCAGCTTCAAGCCACGCTCGGCCGCCAGCCGGTCGCGAAAGGCGATCACTTCCGGAAAGTTGTGCTCGGTGTCGATATGCAGCAGGGTGAACGGCACGCGCTCGGGGAAGAATGCGCGCTCGGCCAGCCGCAAGACGGTCGCCGAGTCCTTGCCTCCCGAAAACAGCAACGCCACGTTGCGGCACTCCGCCGCCACCTCGCGCAGGATGAAGATGGATTCGGCCTCGAGCGCGTCGAGATGGCTCCAGCCCGCCCGCGTGCGTGCCCGCGGCTGCGCCCGCTCGATCTCGGTCAGCATGGTCATTGGTGTTGTTCCTCGGCCCGGTTCAGGCTCGCTTGGGGGGCAGCTGCTGCGGTTCGCACGAGCCGGCCCTGCGGATCGATGTGCAGGCCGCACTCGCGCGAGGTCGGCTGCTCCCACCACCAGCGGCCTGCGCGAGGATCCTCACCCGGCTGCACCGCCCGCGTGCAGGGCGCGCAGCCGATGCTCGGGTAGCCGCGCCGGTGCAGCTCATTGGTGGGCACGGAGAATTTCTCGATGTACGCCCAGACCTCCTGCTCCGACCAGTCCGCCAGCGGGTTGAGCTTCATGAGCCCGTTGGCAGCGTCGTGCGCAAGCACGGCGACGTCGGCCCTGGTCACCGACTGCTCGCGCCGCAGGCCGGTGATCCACAGCCGCTTGCCTTGCAGCGCCCGGCGCAGTGGAACCAGCTTGCGGATCTCACAGCAGCGCTTACGCAGCTCGATGCCGTCGTAGAAGGCGTTGGGACCGTGAGCGGCAACGAACGCTTCCACTTCGGCAGCATCCGGAAACAGAATTCGGATCGGAACGGCGTAGTGCCTGCGCGCACGCGCAATGAGGTCGTGCGTTTCCTCCGGCAGCCGCCCTGTGTCCAGCGTGAAGACATCCACGTCCAGCCCCAGCTCGTCGATCAGATCGAGGAGGACCATGTCCTCGGCGCCAAAGCTGGAGGCGAAGACAGCCGGCGCGTGGGCGGCGACCGCATCCTGCAAGCAGGCGGAGACTTGCGCAATGCGCTCGTCGAGCTTCACGGTGTCTCCTGCACGTTGAAGCGGCGCGCGAACAGCGGCCCGCGGTCGGCCGCCGCTTGATACACCTCGGTGAAGTCGTCGAAGGCGGCGAGCGCCGCTTCGGCATCCTGGTCGTCGCGCAAGGCGAACGCGTCGAAACCGCAACGCGACAAGTCGAACAGCGTGTCCCTGATGACATCGCCGATAGCGCGCAGCTCGCCACGGAACCCGTGCCGCTCGCGCAGCAGACGCGCGATCGAGTAGCCGCGCCCGTCGGTGAAGCTGGGGAAGCGCACCGCGACGAGCTCCGGCATCGGCCCCGCCGAGAACAGCGCGGCCGGATCCTCGGAAGCCTCCAGCCAGACGCCCGTGCGGCCCTGCCTTCCCAGCAGCGCAGCCTGCTGCCCGCGCCAGACGCTGAGCGGCACGACGATGTCGCCTTCCGCAGGCAACGAGTCGGCCACCGGCTCGTTCGGCAGCCCGAACACGCGCCAGCGGTCTTCGACGATCTTGCGTTGCTTAATGAGCGTACTCATACACATGACTCTTGAAGGGGTCGATGCCGAGGCGCTGCACCACGTCGACGAACCGCTCGTGCTCCGACTCACGCCGGTCGAGATAGACGGCGATCAGCCGCTCGATGACGTCGGGCACTTCGTTGCGCGCAACCGACGGACCGATGACCCGCCCCAGCGCGGCCTGCGCACCCTGGCTGCCGCCGATGGTGATCTGGTACCACTCCTCGCCGTTCTTGTCGACGCCCAGGATGCCGATGTTGCCGACGTGATGATGGCCGCAGGCGTTCATGCAGCCGGAGATGTTCAGGTCCAGCTCGCCGATGTCATACAGATAGTCGAGATCGTCGAAGCGGCGCTGGATCGCCTCCGCGACCGGGATGGATACCGCATTCGCGAGCGAGCAGAAGTCCCCGCCCGGGCAGCTGATGATGTTGGTGAGCAGTCCGATGTTGGGCGTCGCGAAGCCTAGTGCTTTGAGCGAGTGCCAAAGCTCGTGCAGCTCGCGCGTGGGCACGTCAGCGAGCACCAGGTTCTGCTCGTGGCTCACGCGAATCTCGCCGAAGCTGTAGCGGTCCGCCAGGTCGGCCACGGCATCCAGCTGATCGGCCGTTGCGTCGCCCGGGGGTACCCCCGTCTTCTTCAGCGACAACGTCACCGCCGAATAGCCCGGAACCCGGTGCGGACGGACATTGCGCTCTACCCAGCGGGCAAACGCCCGGTCCGAGCTGCAGGTGCGCCTGGAACTGCGCGGCCTCCTGCTGAGCGAGTTCAGCTGGGCGGGGCGCGTAAGCAGCACGCGTGAACTGCGCGGCGACGCGGTCAATCTCTTCCTGTACCAGGGTACCGGGGCCATCGCGCAGATGCGCCCACTCTGCCTCGACCTGTTCGGCGAACCCGGCCGGCGTCACGTCCTTGACGAGGATCTTGATGCGCGCCTTGTACTTGTTGTCGCGGCGCCCGTAGCGGTTGTAGACGCGCAGGATCGCATCCAGATACGTGAGCAGGTGGCGCCACGGCAGGAACTCGCGGATGACGTGGCCGATGATCGGCGTGCGCCCGAGGCCTCCGCCGACGATCACGCGAAAGCCGATCTCGCCCGCGTCGCTGCGCACGGCGTGCACACCGATGTCGTGCACGAGCGTGGCCGCGCGGTCCTCGACCGAGCCGTTGATCGCGATCTTGAACTTGCGCGGCAGGAAGCCGAACTCCGGGTGGAAGGTGGACCATTGGCGCATCACTTCGGCCCACACGAACGGGTCCACGATCTCGTCGGCCGCCACACCGGCGAAATGATCGGTGGTGATGTTGCGTACGCAGTTGCCGCTGGTCTGGATGGCGTGCATCTGCGACGCTGGCCAGCTCGGCGAGGATTTCCGGCACATCCTCCAGGCGCGGCCAGTTGAACTGGATGTTCTGGCGGGTGCTGAAGTGACCGTAGCCGCGATCGTAGGTGCGGGCGATGTGGGCGAGCTTGCGCATCTGCATCGACGACAGCAGCCCGTAGGGGATCGCGACCCGCAGCATCGGCGCATGCTTCTGGATGTACAGCCCGTTGCGCAGCCGCAACGGACGGAACTCGTCTTCGCTCAGCTGGCCGGCCAGGAAACGACGCGTCTGGTCGCGGAACTGCGCTACACGTTCCTCCACCAGGCGTTGATCGATAGGGTCGTAGATGTACATGGGTTGTGAGTGGGCCGAGCCGACTGCGCAGAAGACTTCACACCGGCGCGCTGCCGACCAGAAGGTCAACAGTCCGCGACGGTGCGGCCGGCACACGCGCACCCGTGACGGGCGGCGACCTGCCGGCTCGAAAGAATGTGGTGGAAGCGGTAGAGCCGGCTGCGCACCCGGCCCGCCGGCCTGGACGGTGACGGCGCGCACACCCCCACTACCAGCGGCGCCGGCGCGTCAACCAGGCGGGGCCGATTGGTATTGGGGAATCCGAGCAATGAATGGTGCGCAGTCATCTCGCTGAGCCAGAGTCTCAACCCGAGATGCTAGCAACCCCGCCGCATGCCGTAAGGAATAACAATTCATATCGTTATTCCTTCCGGGCATATCCGGGGAAACAGGCTCAGCGCCGCTCGCCGTTGCCGTTGGCCTGGCGGGCGCGTTCCACGACGTCGAGCGTCAGGTGCGGCGCAAAGGCATGGATGAAAGCATAAGCATAGCCGCGCAAGTATGCCGCACGCTTGATCGCGAGCCGCGTGGTGTTCGAGCGGAACAGGTGACCGGCGTCGATGGCGTGCAGATTGGAATCGCGCTTCTGGTCGTATGCCATCGCCGCGACGATCCCCACGCCCAGCCCCAGCTCGGTGTAGGTCTTGATCACGTCCGAGTCGATGGCGGTCAGCACCACGTCCATTTCTACCCCCTTGGCGCCGAAGGCCTCGTCGATGTGGGAGCGGCCGGTGAACTGGGGACCGTAGGTGATCAGGGGATAGGCGGCGAGTTCCTCCAGTGTGAGCTGCTTGCTGCGCGTCAGCGCGTGGCCCCTCGGCACGATCACGCAGTGGTGCCAGGTGTATCCCGGCAACGCAATCAGATCCGGGTAGTGGTCGAGCGCCTCGGTGGCGATCGCGATGTCGGCGTGGCCCTCCCGGACCATCTCGGCTATCTGCGTCGGGCTGCCCTGCTGCAGGGACAGCCGCACCTTCGGGTACTGGCTGCGGAACTGCTGGACCACGCTGGGCAGCGCGTAACGGGCCTGGGTGTGCGTCGTGGCGATGGTGAGCGCACCGGAATCCTGGGCAGTGAACTCCTTGCCCACCTGGCGCAGGTTGTCTGCCTCGGCGAGCAGCCGCTCGATCACCTGCACCACTACCCGTCCCGGGTCGGTGAGGTCGACCAGCCGCTTGCCCTTGCGGACGAAGATCTCGACGCCGATTTCCTCCTCGAGCTCGCGGATCTGCTTGCTGATGCCCGGTTGAGAGGTGTACAGGACGTTGGCCGCCTCTGTCAGGTTCAAGCCCTGACGGACGGCTTCGCGGACGTATTTGAGCTGCTGGAAGTTCATCTTGTTGTTCTCTGCGCCGGACGATCCGATTCGCCCAGTCGGGGCGTGACAGCCGGCGGCCGGCCGCGGTTCATGCGTCCAGCGCCTGAATCTCCGAGCGAGGCGAGAGGGACCGACCGCTCAGATAGGCGGCCAGGTGAGCGCTCAGGTCGCGGGCATCGTCACCGACCCCGTCGATGAGGCTGGACTTGCGGCGGCGCAGGAACGGCATGCCCAGCAGGTACAGGCCGGGCGCCTCGACCACACCGCCGTCGTGACGGATCTGGCCTTTGCGGTCGACGACCGGCACGTCGAGCCACGAGTAGTCCGGGCGGAAGCCGGTGGCCCAGACGATCGTCTTGATGCCGGCACGGGCGAAATCGACCAGCAGCGGCGGCGAGGCTTCCACTTCGGTGGGCTCGAGCCGGTGGGGAGGAGGTGCGTCGCCGCCGGCGCCCGACTCGGCGGCCCATTCGTCGATCGCGGTCAGCAGCCGGTTCATCTTCAGGTCGGCCAGCGCGCACACGTTGCGCAGCGAGCCCGAGAACTGCGCCTTGCCATTGTTGACGCCCGCCAGCCGGCCGACGAGCTTCACGCCGATGGCAGTGAGCGAGTTGAGGTCGATGGTGCGGCGGTCCGCATAGCCGGCGAGTTGCAGCGATGGCAGGTTGCGGGCCCTGACGATGTCCTCGACCTGGTCATAGCGCTCGTCCAGCAGGCCGCTGGCATCCATCCACCACTGGATGTCCTTGTCTCGATAGACGCGCGGGACGCGCACGTGCTCGCCCACAGCCAGGGTCACCTGCCGGCCCGAACGCTGAATCTCATCGGCGATCTGCGTCCCGGAAGCCGATGCACCGACCACCAGCGCACCGCCATCCTCGAGCTGGTCGGGATTGCGGTACTGCGCCGGCGTCAAGGTGGCTATGCTCGGAGGCACCAGCTCGGCGACCGCCGGCACATGCGCGATATTGCACGCTCCGGAAGCGAGGACGACAGCGTCACACTTCCACAGGCCCTGGTCGGTCTCGACCTCGTACCCGTCGTCCAGGCGCCGCACCGACGTGACCTTGGTGTGCGTGCGCACCGGTGCCGAGATCGCACGCGCATACCGCGCGATGAAATCGATGGTCTCCGGCATCGTCCGGAAGCCGTCCGGATCGCTGCCTGCATAGCCGTAGCCCGGCAGCCGGCTCTGCCAGTTCGGAGTCAGCAGCGTGAGCGAGTCCCAGCGCTCGGTCCGCCACGAGTTGGCCACCTCGCCGCGCTCGAGGACCACATGGTCGATCGAGCGCTCGGCGAGGCAGCGGCTCATGGCCAGTCCGGCCTGGCCGGCGCCGACTACTACGGCCGTGGTGCGCACGCTGCTGCGGTTGTCGGATCGAGATCCGGCGTCACTTCACTTCGACCGTGACGTTGGTCGGGTTGGTGATGATGTCGTACACGGCGGAGCGCTTCTGCGACTGGGCGACCAGGGCCTTGATGTCGTCGGGAGAGGCATCGGCGTCGATCTGGTAGGTCACCTTGATACCGTCGAAGCCGTTGCGCACGTCGCTGTCGGCGCCGAGGATGCCGCGGATGTCCATGCCGGCTTCGAGCGTCGCCGACACCGAGCGCAGCTGGATCTCGCGCAATTGCGCCACCGCCGCAACGCCTGCCGTGAGGCAGCTCGCCAGGCCCGCGAGCACCAGCTCCACCGGCGTGCGCGCCCTTGTCCTCGGAGGCGAAGATCTCGGGATGATCGGCATCGAAGATGAACTGGCTCTTGTGCTTCTGTTCCGCGCCGAGGCCGTAGAACCCTTCGACCGTGGAACGGCTGTGCGTGCCGTTCACCCACTTGACGGTGGCCCGCCACTTGAACTGTGCGGCCTCCGGCGCCTTGGTCAGTGCTTCGCGCGCACCGAGCAGCGCTTCGACGTTCACGCCGTTGTTGACTGGCTTCTCTGCCGTGGTGGTACCCATGGCTTACTCCTTACAAATAGAGGTTGAACGGGAGGGGCAAATATAGCACCTGCGCCCGGTCCGACAAACTGCCGGCGGGCGTCGGGCACGGACGTCTGTAGACCCAACCTCGGGGGCGCAAGGAACCGGCCGGAGCCTCCTGGCCGCTCGACTCCACGAGGCGGGCCGGGCGTCGCCCGGCCCGCCCAGCGTCAGGCGACCAGCTTCAGTGCACGCTCCGCGTCTCCTGGCTCGGCGAGATCCAGGCGCACAGGGGTCGGGTTGCGGAACAGATCGAGCACCGGGCAGTGGGCATCGACGAACTCCTTGAGCCGCTGCAGTTCCTCGGGGCTCGCGGAGCTGTCCAGGTGGACCGTGCCGCGAATCTCTCCGAATCCCGGCCGAACGCCGTTGTCCACGGCAAAGAAGCCGCGCAGATCCAGGTCGCCCTTGAGCTCTACGCGCACCTCGTTGAGCGGGATGCCCAGCGCCGCGGCGTGCAGCCGGTAGGTGATCTCCTGGCAGGTGGCGAGGGCGGCTAGCGCGTACTCGACCGGGTTGGCGGCGCGGTCCGTACCGCCGAGAACCGGTGGCTCGTCCACGTCGACGGAGAAGTCACGGATGCTCACGCGCCTGTGCAGGCCCTCCAGGCCACGGCTGGCGACGGCGAAGGTCGCCACCGCATGCTCCGGGTGCGCCTTGAGCGCGGAATGGTTGTCGCTGAATACTTGCTGCAGTTGAGTGGACATGTCTGCTTCCTTGGTTCAGATGGAGGAACCGCGGACGCTGTCCGCGGCGCTTTAGCGGAAATGAGGAGCGGGCCAGGACACCCGCGCTGCCGTGTCGGATCTTCCTGGTCGCTCCCGGCGTGGCCGCAAGCTGCTCATTCAAAGCCCACGGGTCCGATCGCGCTCCAGTGCGCCGGTGGACCACCCGGTGCCGGACGGCGCGCACGGCGGTCCTCGAATCCCGCCGACGGCATGCCGTCCTGCACGCTGCAGACTATGCCAAGCGCTGCGGCCGGACGGAACGAATAAGAATTTCTTTCCTTATGCCAAAAGTGAATTTCAGCCGCCGCTCGCACGGCGCGCGCATATGCAAATACCGCACGGGTCTTTTCGTTTCCACCACCGGCCGCTACAGTGGCGCTGCCGACCACCGTTGGTCTCGCGTGCAGACCGGTTGGACCCGGCAACCAGCCGCTCGCCCTCGGGGCGCCGCCGGCCACCCGGCGAGACTGCGGCAAGCCATAAACATGCACAACTCCGGATGCGGAGACACTCGAAGGAGCGACCCATGACAGGGTTCCGACGTTTCCACGTTCCCACCCTGCTGCTCGGCTGTCTGCCGCTCGCCGCGGGTGCCGGCGACGACCTCCAGGCTCGCAGTCTCGCCGTCAACTGCACGAGCTGCCATGGCCCCGGTGGCGTCAGCTCCGGTGGGATCCCGTCCCTTGCCGGCCGGCCGAAGGAGGTCTTGCTGGAGAGCCTGCAGGGCTTCAAGGCCGGCACCAAGCCGGCCACTGTCATGCACCAGCACGCCAAGGGCTATACCGACGCCGAGCTCGATGTGCTGGCCGACTACTTCTCCAAGCAGGAGCAGCGATGAGCGACCGCCATGACCCGGTGCAACTGGGCGCCCCCGCCGGCACGCAGCGCGGCCGGCGCAATTTTCTTCGGCAGCTGGCTGCGGCATCTGCCGTCGCAGCGGCGCCTCGAGCGTTCGCAGCAACGCCGCGCGTCGTCGTCATCGGCGCCGGCTTCGGTGGCGCCACCGCCGCGCGCCACATCCGCGAATGGTCTCCCGATATCGAGGTGGTGCTGATCGAGCGCAACCGCGAGTTCGTATCCTGTCCGCAGAGCAATCGCGTGCTCAGCGGCGTCGTGGGGCTGGATTCCCTCACGCGCGGTTATGCGCAGCTCGCTTCGCGCTGGGGCGTGAAGCTGGTAGAGGCGGAAGTCGCGGGCATCGACACCGCCGGCCGGCAGGTCCGTCTGGCCGACGGTCAATCCGATCGGCTACGACCGGCTGATCGTATCGCCAGGGGTGGACCTGCTGTACGACGCGTTCGCCGGCCTGCGCGAGGCTTCCGCGCAGGAGCGCGTGCCGCACGCCTGGAAAGCGGGACCGCAGACGCTGTTGCTGCGGCGCCAGCTCGAGGCCCTGCCCGATGGCGGCGTCTTCGCCCTCACCGTTCCCAAGTCGCCGTACCGATGCCCGCCGGGTCCCTACGAGCGCGCCTGTCAGGTCGCGTGGTACTTCAAGACCAGCAAACCGAAATCCAAGGTGCTGATCCTGGACGCCAACGACAAGGTGCAGTCCAAAGAGGCGCTGTTCACCAAGATCTGGAAGGAGCACTACGCGGGGATCGTCGAGTACAGGCCCAACAGCACGCTCCTGGACGTGGACGTCGCCAATCTCACCGCCAAGCTGGAGTTCGAGGACGTCAAGGCCGGCGTGCTCAACGTCATCCCGCCCCAGCGCGCCGCGGCGATCGCGGCCGGACTGATCACGGTCAACGACAAATGGGTCGGGGTGGATTTCCTGACCTACGAATCGGCTGCGGCCAAGAACGTGCACGTGCTGGGCGACGCCATCGCCGCCGCACCCGCCATGCCCAAGTCAGCCCACATGGCCAACCAGCACGCCAAGGTCGCTGCCGCGGCGGTGATCGCGCTGCTGCACGACACCGCGCCGAACCCCAGCCCGATCGTGAACAACACCTGCTACAGCTTCGTCACCGACAAGGACGTCATCCACGTCGCGTCCGTGCACCGCTACGACCCCGAGAAGAAGACCATGGTCGTCGCGCCGGGCGCCTCGGGCGTGTCGGCCGAGGCAAGCGAGCAGGAAGGGATCTACGGCGAGGCGTGGGGCAGGAACATCCTGGTGGATACGCTGGGTTAGGAGCGCTGCCCGCCCTCCTCGCGCTCCTTCCCCCTGCAAGGGGGAAGGCTGGGATGGGGGTGCAATGTCTGGCACGCCACCCCACACCCCCACCCTGGCCCTCCCCCTACACAAGGGGGAGGGGTAACACTTTCGCGAGTCTCCCGCCAGTGCCGGGACTTGCCCGTCGCAGCTATTGCCCTTCGCGGATCGCCTCGACCGAGATGGTGAGGCGCACGTCGTCGCTCACCATCGTCAGGTACTTGCTCAGGCCGAAGTCGGAGCGCTTCACGGTGGCGGTGAGGTCGCCGCCGCACACGTAGTGCTTGATCATCAGGATCGCCACCTGCTGGCAGACGAAGCGCTCGGCGGTCAGGCGGACCGGTCGGGTCACACCCTTGACCGTCAGGTCACCCTCGAACTCCTGCGGAACCCCTTCGGCGAACCGGACCGCGCGACCGGAGAAAGTGGCGGTTCTGAACTTCCCGGTGTCGAAGAACGTCTCGCCGGCCAGGATCCCGTCCAGCTGCTTGACGCCGGTGTCCAGGCTGCGAGCATCGATCTCGACCGTCACGGTCGCCTCCTGCTTGCCGGCATCCAAGGATGCGCTGCCGTTGCGAACGCTGAACCTGCCACGCACCGACGACACTCCGGTATGCACGACAGCAAAGTAAACGAACGTATGGTTCGGGTCGATCCGGAACTGCTCGGCGGCAATGACGGGGTCGGCGAGCTGAGCCCCTGCAAGGAACAGGACAGCTACGAGGAGGATTGATCGACGCATAGGCCTGGAGTGACGCTGCGCAGTGATCGTTTGGCAGGAATCGCACATCCGGAATTACGCGGGAGTCAGCGACCCCCGGCAAAACCGGGGGCTTGATTGGTGAGCCTCTCGAAGGCGCGAACACACGGTGAGCCGCCTGGAAGCGGCAAAGTACTGCACTCCTTCCCCCTCTCAGGGGGAAGGCTGGGATGGGGGTGAAGCGCCGGCATCACCGCACCGCATGCGTTGCACCCCCACCCTAACCCTCCCCCTGGCAGGGGGAGGGAATGCAGTGAACCGCCTCGCTTCTCGCGACCGCTGCAAGTCAAACTTTTGCCAATCCCCCGGCGTGGCCAAGGCCTTACATGCTGAGTCAACGCTATCACGGCCAGCGCCGATGCTCAATGGCTGAGGACTTCTCCCATCTCATCCCTATGAGAAATGTGCGAGAGGCAGGTGTCACACAACTGCCACGCAGATTCTGTAGCGTCAAAGGTTTGTCGAGCTGTTGCCTACAGGAGCCAGTCTTGGACCCGAGCGACGAAGAATTCATCCGGCGCATGCACCGCGAGCTGATCGACAGCTACGACGAGGAGTTGGAGCTCGAGCTGGAGGATCGGAGCGAGGAGGGACTCCCGGGCCTCGACGAGACTACCCGAACCGAGGAACAGAAGCAGGCCCGCCGCCACTACTTCAGGGAGCTGCTGCGCCTGCAGGCCGAGCTGGTCAAGCTGCAGGATTGGGTGTCGAGCACAGGCCACAAGGTCGTGATCCTGTTCGAGGGCCGCGACGCCGCCGGGAAGGGCGGCGTCATCAAGCGCATCACGCAGCGTCTCAATCCGCGCTCGTGTCGGGTAGCCGCATTGCCTGCGCCCAACGACCGCGAGCGCACGCAGTGGTACTTCCAACGCTACGTGTCGCATCTGCCAGCCGCCGGCGAGCTCGTGCTGTTCGACCGCAGCTGGTACAACCGCGCCGGAGTCGAGCGCGTGATGGGCTTCTGCACCGACGCTCAATACGAGGAATTCTTCCGCACCGTGCCCGAGTTCGAGAAGATGCTGGTGCGCTCGGGCATCCAGTTGATCAAGTACTGGTTCTCCATCTCGGACGAGGAGCAGCACCTGCGCTTCCTGGGCCGCATCCACGATCCGCTCAAGCAATGGAAGCTGAGCCCGATGGACCTGGAGTCGCGCCGGCGCTGGGAGGAGTACACCAAAGCCAAGGAAGTCATGCTGGAGCGCACCCATATCCCGGAGGCGCCGTGGTGGGTGGTGCAGGCGGTGGACAAGAAGAAGGCACGCCTGAACTGCATTCACCATCTGCTGAACCAGATGCCGTACAAGGAAGTGGAGCACCCGGCCATTGTGTTGCCGGAGCGCGAGCGGCACGAAGACTACGTGCGCCACCCGGTTCCGGCGAATATGTATGTGCCGGAGGTGTACTGACCCGCGCCCCACGGGGCTGCGCGGATCAGCGGCCGCGGTACCCAGCCCGGTCGGCTCCCAAGACCACCTGTTCTGAAGGACCCGCCGAAGCGGCAACCGCCCGCCACCTGACCGGTCTTGTATTGGGGTTCCCCTGCAAGGGGGAACCCCGAACACTCGATAGCTTCTGCATCCCGTCCGACAAGTAAGTCAGACGGTTCGTGGTACCCCGTCCCCAAATCTTGTTGACGTCCGATGGCGCGATGTTTACCGTTTGCGTCAATGGCGCTTAGTCCTTGCGGTGCGCCTCGATCGAATCACGCCCGGACGGAATCACAATGGGATGCTTGCTCAAACAAGGCGGCGGACTCTACCCGAGGCTGCGTATCGGTGCGGTGCTGCTCGCCGCCGGTGAAGGCCGGCGCATGGGTGGTGTGGCGAAACCGCTGATCCGCCTTCAGGGTGTTCCGCTGATCTGCCGGCAGCTGGTCGCACTGAGCGGCGCCGGCGTCGACGAGGTCGTCGTGGTGACGGGCCACGCTCGCGGCGCGGTCGAGGAGCAGGTGCGGAGCTTTCCCGTGACGCTGGCGCACAACGAGGTGCATGCCCAGGGCCAGGAAGGCTCGGTGCGGGCGGGCCTGGCAGCGCTCACCGGACCGTTCGATGCGGTCTTCATCGTCCCCTCCGACCAGCCGTTGATTGCGGCTGGGGACTTGACCGAGCTGATCGGCGCGTTCAAGAAGCGCGCGGCCGGCCACGTCGTCGTGCCGTTTGTGGACGGACAACGAGGCAACCCCATCCTGCTCGACGAAGTGGCGCGCGAGCAGATCCTCGCCAGCGGGGTGAACCTAGGCTGCCGCCATCTGATCGAACGCCAGCCCGAACTCGTGCACGTGCACAAGACCACGAACACACGCTTCATCACGGACTTGGACACGGTCGAGGACGTGCAGGCGCTTGCGCACCGCACCGGCTGGCGACTCGAGCTTCCGGCATTGGAGGCAGTCGGCTAGAGGCGTTGGCTGCGGCGAGTACCGCCACCCGCTGTGGCGCGGACGGTACTTGCATTGTTGCGCTGCGTGAGGCCACTATTTGTGCAGGGAGATGCCTCCGCAAGGAGCGTCTTGCGGTTTCCGCGGATCCACGCGCGAAGCCATCCGTTGCATCGGACAACCGGACGAAGCCAGCACGAGACAGCGTCAAGTCTGCGCGCATGCCGGGTTCGATGGGGGAAGACGGCGTACTGTTTCAGGTCGAAGCAGCGATCCTAAGGGAGGGGTTGATGCAGAACGCCAGTGCCCAAGCGGAGGCGCAGTCCGCATCCTCCGGCTCGTGGCTGTACATGCTCGAGCGATTCGATATCGGCCTCGTCCACATCGACCGCCAGTTGAGCGTAGTCGGCATGAACGACTATGCGCGGCTAGGCTGGCAGCCGCGCACTAGGAACAAGGCCGGCAGGAACATCCACGTCTGCGAGCTCGGCGCCGCCAGGAGCGGCGATCGCAGGACCCAGCACATCCGCTGCATGCGCAAGCGGACGCCCGAAGATCGCGGCACCGGCGGCCAGCGGAAGGTCGATACGGTCGGCTGCAGGCGGTGCTGGTCGCGAGCAGCGGCGCTAGCTGGCGCAGAACGAACTGGGTACGCGACGGCCGTGGCGGCGACAGCGCCACCGAGGCCGAGCAGCAGGCTGGGTCCCAAGCCCCGGCGACGTCGAGCTCGCCGACGACCTTGCGCGCGGGCGTCAATTCGAACAGGGCCAGGCCGAGTTCGCGCACGAGACCGGTGCGGCGAACGCCGATGTGCTGTTCATCAATCCACTCCGGAGACGAGGCTGACAGACGAAGGTCGTAGCGATCGCGGTCACAAGAACGACCAGCGACGGCATCAGCGACCGGACGAACAGCCGCCGCAGGCCACAACGCCTTCGCCGACCGGTTGGCCATGTCGGACCGCTACGGCGACAGCCTGGAGGTCGGCGCACGGTACGGCGACCAGGACGCGACGCGCCTCGACCCGTTGCTGGTGACGAGCCTGATGGCGGGCGCCACGCGCCGATCGGCCTGGGCGCGACCCGCTCCACGACCTACCACCATCCGTTCCATGTGGCGCGCGGCTTCGCCACGCTCGACCATCTCTCCGGCGGTCGTGCTGCCTGGAACGTGGTCACCTCGGTGAACGAGGGAGAAGCGCGCAATCACGGGCTGGACGCGCATCTGGAGCACGACGCGCGCTACGACAGCGCCGAGGAGTTCATGGAGATCGCGTTCCGGCTGTGGGACAGCTGGGACACCGATGCGTTGGTGCTGGATCAGAAGGCGGGTTTCTACGCCGACCCGCAACGCATCCATCGCGTCGACTACGCCGGTAGAACCTATCGCTCGCGCGGGCCGCTGAACGTCCCGCGCTCGCCGCAGGGGCGGCCGGTGATCATCCAGGCAGGCGCCTCCTCGCGCGGCAAGGCATTCGCCGCGAAGTGGGCGGAGGTGATCTTCGTGGTGCAACCGACCCGCGAGGGCATGCGCCACCACTATGGCGAGATCAAGGCGGAGGTGCAGCGCGGCCGGACGCGATCCGGCGTACGTCAAAGTGCTCGCCGGGGTCATGCCGTTCGTCGGCACGAGCGAAGCCATGCACGGAGCTAGCTTCGAGCTGCACAACGGCCTGGTGGATCCGCTGGTCGGCTTATCGACGATGTCGAGCCACATGAACTTCGACTTCGCGCACCCTTCCACTCGACAAACCTCTGGCCGAGATCAATGTGCAGGGAATGCAGGGCATGCTGGCGGCGGTCAGGAGCCTGAACACCGAGGGCGAGCTGACGCTGCGTGAGATCGGCAGGCGCTACGGGCAGAGCGTGGTGGTGCCGCAGATCGCGGGCACGCCGGCACAGGTGCCGACATCCTCGAGGCGCTGTTCACCGCAGAGATCTCATCCTTCACCTTGGCGAGTCCTTTCAATTTGACTAGGAAATGCTACGGGACGTTCTCCAGCTGCGCCTGGATCAACCGCAGATGCAGCTTCGCATCCTCATCCTTGACCTTGGCGAGCACTGCACCGATCTTCTTGTACAAGGCCGCCACGGCCACGCGCAAGGCCGCGCGGTAATCGCTTAGAGAGCTGACGGCGCCGGTGTACTGCTCGCCGACCTTGGCTATGGTGGAGTCGAACGATCTGCCGGCCAGCATGTTGGCTTTCCTTCCCGGCGGTCCGGCGTCCTGGGCAGCGCTTCGATACGACGGGTCCTCGATCGTGCCGGTGGCGACGAGCAGCATGGTCACGTAACTGCGCTGGACTTGACGGCGGTACGGGCTGATGACGGGCGCTTTGCGGAAAGCTCGCTGAACAGTCCGTTATTGAGGTCGGCAAGCAGCTCGATACCGGTGTAGCGGCCGTTGCCTCGGCTGCTGGCGTGTGCCATGCGCTGGAACACCTCCGGATCGATCAGGCGCTGCAGCAGGTCCACATTCGAGCCCTGCAACGGATTGCTGCCGCCGGATGGCGTGATGCGGTCGATCACCTCGGGATCGAGCAGCGCCTTGGGCTCCACGAACCCGCGCTCGACGAGGAACTGCACTGCCCGCCGCTGACGCTGCGGTTCGACCGGCACAAACGGCGCGCTCCCGCGGCCGGCCTGGTAGCGGGTTTCCTCCACTCCACCCACCAGCTTGGTGACGTAGACGAGCTCGCGATGGCGCTGCTGCACGAGCGCTTCGTACATCTCGCTCAGGCGATCGTAGCTTTCCCCGGTGCGAGTAGTGGCCGGAACGATGAACGTCATGACGCGATCGATGTTGCGCAAACCCAGGTCGGCGGACGCGATCGCGTCCCCGCCCACCACGTTGGAGAACACGGTGGGATCGAGATCCGCGGCCGCATCCTCGCCGCCGAAGCGCAGCAGCGGATTGGCGATCTGGCGAGCGGCGATCTCGTCGAGCTTGGCGCGCTCCTGTTCCGGGGTCATGTCCTCGGGGAAGACCCCGTAGCCCCACTCGACGGCGAAGTAATCGTAGGGGCCGAATCGCGGCAGCAGGCTGGCACCGTCGCCCGGTTGCGCGACGTAGTTGAAGCGCGCGTAGCTCATGGTGGACGCCGAAGTGCCCCAGGTCCGGGTCCAGGCCGGGTCGCGCAGCTCCTTCACGCCGACCGCCGCCGTGGCCTTGAGGTTGTGGCGCAGGCCGAGCGCATGCCCGATCTCGTGCCGCACCACGTAACGCAGCAGCTCTCCCATCAGGTCGCTGGGCAGCGGCAGCTTCTGCGCGCGCGGGTCGAGCGGGCTCGCCTGCGTGAAGTACCAGGTCTCCAGCAGCCTGAGCACGTCGTGCCAGAAGATGGTGTGGGAGGAGATGACCTCGCCGCTGCGCGGATCCACCACGGCCGCGCCCAGCGCGTTGCGACGGCCGCTGGGCGTCCAGCGGATCACGTTGTAGCGCACGTCGTCGGCGTCCCAGGTCGGGTCTTCGTCCTCGGTGGGCGCGTCGCGGGCGATGATGGCGTTCTTGAAGCCCGCCTGAGCGAACACGCCTTGCCAGTCTTCGACCGACTGCTTGAGATAGGGCCGCCACACGGTCGGGAACGCCGCGATCGATGTAGAACACGATCGGGGCCACCGGATCGGACAGGGCGGCCTTGCGATCCTTCTTCTCGAGCCGGTAGCGCTGGATGTAGCCGCGCTGCACGCCGCCGTAGCCGCCGCTGCCGTAGTCCTGGAACGCGGTGGCGAAGTAGCCCACGCGCGGATCCCAGTAGCGCGGCCGCATCGGCTTGTCCGGCAGCAGGTAGATGTTGGTGTAGAAGACGAACCCCAGGTACGCGCTGACCGACTCCTCGCCGGTTTCCACCCGCGCCATCAGCTTGTCGCGATCGGCGACCCAGGTCTGGTAGTAGCGGATGCCGATGTTGCGCGAGAACGCCTTGACCGCCTGGATGTACGAGCGCTTGGGATCGATCTCCTGCGTGCCGAAGTGCTTCATGAAGCCGAGAGCGAACGCCCTGGGCGGCTCGGTGACGAACAGCGGCGTGATGTCGATCACGGCTTCGCCTTTCAGACCCTGCCCGACGATCTCGAAGGTCCGCAGCAGGGTGGGCAGCGTAGTCGCCTCGACACCTTGCTCGATCTCCGCGTCGCTCGTGGCGGAGATGTCGTGGGTGATGTTTTCCAGGCTGACCGTGTTGCCGCGGCGGGTCCAGCGCACCACGCGGTTGTCCACCAGCGTGCCGGGTGCGATCAGATCCGCGCCGCCGGACACGGCCGCGAACTCGGTGTTGAGCAGCATGTCCCGGTCGTACATGCTGTCCGGGATCTCCAGCAGGAGGTGATCGCACGCGACGTGCGTCGTGAACAAGCCTTCGCGGCTGACCACGGCGTCGTCGGAACCGGGCTTGCACCCGGCAAGGTCGCGCAGGTTCGCGGCGCCGGCGGCCTGCGAGAGCCCGAGGATCAGCGCTACTGCAATGAAATGAGTCGGATTCATCATGACTGCCTCCACGGATCGACGGCGCGACTTCGCGAACGACTGAACCAGCCCTCGCTCGCGTCACTTGACCAGCCGGCACGCGCTCTTCGACAACGGCTGGAACGCCTGATCGCCCGGAACGGTTGCGCGCAGCTTCAAGTAGTCCCACGGTCCGCTCGACTCCGCAGGGCTCTTCACTTCGAGCCAGTACATGTCGTGGACCATGCGGCCATCGGCTCGCACCGGCCGGACGTGCCGAAAAAATCCACCGGCAAGCTCCCGCATCTTCGCCGCGACTGCGTCGGTGCGGTCGGTGCCGGCCGCCTGCACCGCCTTCAGGTAGTGCAGCGTCGCGGAATACACGCCGGCCTGTGCCATGTTCGGCATCTGATTGGTGCGCGCGAGAAAGCGTTGCGACCAGGCGCGGGTCTCGTCCCTCAGATCCCAGTAGAACGCCGAGCCGAGATACAACCCCTGGGTGGTTTCCAGACCGAGGCGATGGACGTCGTTGACATAGATCAGCAGGGCGGCCAGGTGCTGCTTGCCTCCCGCTGCAATGCCCAGCGCATGCGCTGCCCGCATGGTGTCGATGAAGTACTGCCCGGCGGTAGCCAGCGCGATCACCTTGGCGCCGGATTGCTGCGCGCGCAGCAGGTGGGAAGTGAGATCCGGCCCCTCGATCGCGTGCAATGAGGCGCCCAGCACCTTGCCGCCCTCCGCCCGCACCACCCGCGCAGCGTCCTTCTCCAAGGCCTGACCGAAGGTGTTGTCCGCGGTCACGAAGTACCAGGTGTCGCCCCCGCTCCTCACCATTTCCTTGGCCGTGACCTGAGCGAGTGCATAGGTGTCGAAGGTCCAGTGAAACGTGACGGCATTGCAGGCCTCGTTGGTGAGACGCACCGCGCCTGCTCCGTTCACCACGACAATGCGGTTCTTCTCGCGCGCGACCTTCGCCACGGCGAGTGCCGGGGGCGATGCCGTGACGTCCATCACCGCGTCGACCTTGCCCGCATCGAACCACTCGCGGGCCTTGTCCGCGGCGAGGTCGGCACGGTTGCGGTGGTCGGCGGCAACGACCTCGATCGGACGCCCCAGCACCGAGCCGCCAAAATCTTCGACCGCCATGCGGGCCGCAGTCACGCTGCCCTCGCCGGCCAGGTAAGAGAGCGCCTGCGACATGTCGAGGATGAGGCCGATGCGCACGACGCCATCGGAGACGGCGTCGTCTGGCGCAGCCCGCACGCTCGTGGCGAGCGCAGCGAGGCACATCACCAGCAGACAGCCGCAGCGCCTGCGCGGCTGCGACGGAAAAACACGCGGCGAGCGCAGCGGCTGGCGGGTTGTTGGAGTGGCGGCGCCTGGCACCGAGGGACTCGCCTCGGCCGTTAGCGGATGCGGCTTCCTCGAGCGCGCTGCGGCGCGATTCGTCTCAGCCGGTGGTCTTCTTGGCCGCGTCTGCTGCCTGGGCCGCCGTCTGCTGCGCCTTCTTGGCCATGCTCTCCGTTGCATCCATCGCCTTGGAGGCCATATCGGCGGTCGCCCCAGCCGCCTTGCTCATGGCCTGCGTGGTCTGCTCAACCGCCTTGCCGGCGGCGGTCCCGGCGGCGCTCGCCATCTCCTTGGCCGCGTCCAGGCCCTTCGCAGTGAGGTCGGCACTCATGCTCGCCGCCTGGGCAGTCTGCTCCATCGCTTTCCCGGCAACGGCACTTGCCGCACCGGCGACGCGTTGCGCCGAATCCATCGCCTTGGAAGTGAGCTCTGCGGTCATGTCAGCCGCACTGCTCGCTGCTTGAGCGGTGCGCTCCAGCATCTTGCCGGCGCCCGCTTCAGCCGCACCGGCCGCCTCCTTGGCCGCCTCCCAGCTTTTGCTTGCGAGCTCGTTCGCCTTGCCGGTGGCCTCAGCAGTTGTGTCGACAACTTTCTTCGCAGCCTCGCTTGCCGCGTTCGCCGCTTCGGACGCCAACTCCTTTGCCTTGTCCCAGATGTCGCTCATGATCGGATCTCCTGTCAGGTGCTCGCGCTCCCTCCAGCCTCGCGAACCGCAAACCATACTCCCGCCGCAGTGACAATACAATCGCTCGTCCGGCGGAGCGCAAGGCACAGCGGTCGAGGCAGCAGCCACCGGTCAGGACATCGGCTGGCGAATCGCAAATACCAGGCACATGGTTCTCGCATGCGCGCGCAAGCGCAAGTCCGCGTGCGGCGCCACGCCGATCCCGCTTACTTGGGAACGCACCTCAGCCAACTGTGCGTTCCAGCGCTGGGTCTGGTCTTCGTTGCTCATCCAGGCATCACTCCTATTGCAAATACGTGTATATGCACTATACTTGCCGGCATGGTTTCAGGCAAGCTTCCATCGACTCCCAGCACGCCGGCTGCAGCCGACCCGCCCACTGCGCTGCGCGGGTGCACCTGCTTCCGGCTGCGCAGGCTGACCCGACGGGTAACGGCCGTGTACAACCGGGCACTCGCACCTACAGGGATACGTGTCACACAGTATTCGCTGCTGTCGAATCTGCGCGGGGTGGCGGCCGTTCCGCTCTCCCAGCTGGCCGAGACACTCGACATGGATCGCACTACGCTCACGCGCAATCTCAAGCCGCTGGTCGATGCCGGCTGGCTGGAAGTGCAGCCCAGCGCGCTCGACGCGCGCGTGCGCCTGGTGAGCTTGACGGCGAGCGGGGCCGAACAGCTGCGCGCTGCGCGTGCCCCGTGGAAGCGCGCTCAGGAAGAGGTGAACAACACGATCGGCGAGGCAGAGCTGCTGCAGCTGCACGGCATACTCGACCGTTGCGTGCCGTTGTTCCGGCCGACAACCGAAAGCGAAGGAGACGGTGAATGACACAAAGGAAGCACGCGGCGGCCCTCTGGCCTTTGATGCTGACCGCGGCGGCGATCCTGATGATTACGATGGGTGCGCGCCAATCGCTGGGGCTGTTCGTGTCGCCGCTCAACTCGTCGACCGGGCTTGGCATCGTCGCCATCAGCTTCGCCCTGGCTGTGGGACAGTTTGTCTGGGGCGTCTCGCAGCCGGTCTTCGGCGCAATTGCCGACAAGTACGGCCCGTCCCGCGTGATCATCGCTGGCGCCTTCCTGCTTGCAGTGGGCAGCGCGCTCACGCCCTTCGTCGGGAGCACGTGGATGCTCATTCTGACGCTCGGGGTACTGACACCGGCCGGCGCCGGGGCCGGAAGCTTCTCCATCCTGATCGGCGCCACCGCCGGACGCGTGCCGGCCGAGAGGCGCGCCTTCGCGGCCGGCTTCATCAACGCGGGGGGCAGCTTTGGCCAGTTCGTGTTCGCCCCGCTCAACCAGGCACTGATCAGCGCGTTCGGCTGGGTGAGCGCGATGATCGCCATGGCGGTAGCGGCGTTGGCGACCATACCGCTTGCGGGCGCGCTGGGGAAGCGCCCGCCGGCATCGGCGCCGAGGGGAAGCGCATCGCCCGCGGCACCCGCACCCGAGCTCACGCTCCGCGCTCAGCTGCGCAGCGCCTCTCGCAACAAGAGCTACTGGTTGCTGCACGCAGGTTTCTTCACGTGCGGCTTTCACATCGCTTTTCTGGTCACGCACCTGCCCGGGGAGGTGCAGCTCTGCGGAATGTCAGCCGGCGTGGCGGCAACGTCGCTCGCAATCATCGGGCTCGCCAACATCGCGGGCAGCCTGACCGCGGGCGCGCTGGGCGGCATCTATCGGCTGAAATGGCTGCTGTTCTGGACCTATCTCGCGCGAGCCGCGGCGATTGCCGTGTACCTCGCAGCACCGAAGACCGCCCTCACCTTCTACGTGTTCGCGATGGTGCTCGGGTTCACGTGGCTGTCCACGATTCCGCCCACCGCGGGGCTGGTCGGGAAACTGTTCGGCATGCGCTATCTCGCAACCCTGTTCGGTCTGGCGATCTTCACGCATCAGATCGGCGGCTTCTTCGGCGCCTGGCTGGGCGGCATCGCCTTGGTCGAAACCGGCAGCTACCTGTGGATGTGGTACGCGGACATGGCGCTTGCGCTCGCGGCCGCGTTCATCAACCTGCCGATTCAGGAAGAGCGGATGGCGCCGGTACGCGCAGGCGCACCGGCGTAGGCGCAGAATTGGACTAGACTACGAACCACCAATCTGCCACCACGTCACAACCATGACCGACTCCGACATCCCGCGCTGGCGCCTGCATGGCGTGCGCGTCATTCCAGGCGATCAGCTCGACACCAATACGGCGCAGACGCCGGGGATGAATCGCGCGGCGGCGATCACTCGCGCACGGGTCGGCGCCGACAAGCTGTGGGCCGGCACCGTCGTCATCCATCCCAATGCGAAGACCGGCGCGCATCACCACGGGCCCGTGGAAAGCGTGATCTATGTGGTGCGCGGACGCGCCCGCATGCGCTGGGGCGATCGACTGGAATACTGCGCGGAAGCCGGGCCCGGCGACTTCATCTACGTGCCGCCGTTCGTCCCGCACCAGGAGATCAATGCCGACCCAGCCGCCGCCCTGGAGTGCGTTCTCGTACGCAGCGGCCAGGAGCCGGTGGTGGTCAACCTCGACATCGAGCCGGCCGAGCCGCCCGAATCGGTGCCGTGGGTCGACCCGCTCCATCCCGATCCGGGACGCAGCTTGGCTTGACCGGATTTAGCCGAACGTGGCGAGCACTACGTCGGAGGACTGAAACGCGGCGGTCACCGTCGACCCGACGGCCAGTCCCATAGGCGCCAGGGCCTGCGTGGCAACCACCGCCGTGACGTGGCGTGTGCGGGGCAGCGGCAAGTCCACGACCACCTCGGCGCTGACGGGCCCTTCGTCGATGCGACTGATGACGCCGGTCAAATGATTGCCCACGCTGGTCCGCGCTGCGTCGCCACTCAGCAGGAACACCGCCGGCGCCTTGACCAGAGCAATCACCTCGCGACCAGGCGACAGCTCCAATTGCTTGACCGAATCGATGGTGATCTGCGCCGCCAGCTCGCAGCCCTCGTCCAACGCCAGGAACACCAAGGCATTGACCGGCCCCGCCTCGATGCGTGAGACGGTGCAGGCAAACTGATTGCGCGCACTGGTGCGCAGGGAAATGCGCCGCAGCAGCCGCTGGAACGCCTTCTGGTCAGTGGGTTCCGTCGCGGCGGCCGCACCATCCAACCGATCCATCGCCTCCTGATACTCGCCCTCGAGGCACGGAACATCGCGACCAGCTTGCGCCCGTAGTCGGTGAGCTTCGTTCCGCCCCCGCCGGCGCCACCGATGCTGCGCTGAACGACCGGAGAGTCGGCCAGGTTGTTCAGATCGTCGAGCGCGTCCCACGCCGCTTTGTACGACATCGGAACGCGCCGGGCGGCTTGCGAGATCGAGCCGTGCTTGTCGATGGCTTCGAGCAGGCGGATGCGTGCGCCGCCCAGCACAGCGCCGGCTTCCGTTTCCACTTCGAGATGGGCCTGCAGTCTGCGCTTTGCCATGGACGCGTACGTTCCAGACGGCTATATCCTGAACTATACAGCGAACGCCTCCTGGCCGTGCTCGCATGTCGTCGGCTTCCAGAGCGCTATGGTGGAATCTACCGAGCGGTCCCCCGTAGACTGCGTGCGCCTGTCAAACGCAACCCCTGGACCAAGAGGATGTCCCACGACAAGAGGGAGCCTCACGGCGACATTTCACTCAACCCGCAAAGGAGTCATCAATGAAAATCAGCGCACGCAACAAGTTCGAAGGCACCATCTCCGCCGTCAATGGCGGCCCGGTGAGCACCGAAGTGGTGCTGGATCTCGCAGGCGGCGAGAAGCTGGTTGCAGTGGTCACCAGCAGCAGCGCGAAGGACCTCGGCCTGGCCAAAGGCAAGAAGGCCGTCGGCCTGGTCAAGGCTCCCTCGGTGACCGTGGTTACCGACGCCGGCAACTATCGGTTCAGCGCCCGCAACCAGTACAAGGGCGAGGTCACGCAAGTGATCAAGGGTGCGGTCAACAGCGAAGTGGTGATCCGCGGGCCGGGCGGCAACACGGTTTCGGCGATCGTCACCAACGAGGCAGCAACCGAGCTGGGACTGGCCTCCGGAAAGCAGGTGACCGCGCTCATCAAGGCGAGCCAGGTCATCCTGGGAGTCGCGGCGTAAGCGACCGTCTGCAGCGGCTGTCGGGCACCAGGCCCGCAGCCGCCTGTCATGCCCACGCCGCCCTTCCTTGCAGCCGGATTCGCTGCGGACCGCCTCAGCGCTGTGCAGCGGGCGCGGCGAAGCGCACTTTCTCCCGGCGCTCGATCTGAGTGACCCGGCCTTCGTGCACCACGATCTCGATGGATCCGTAGCGCACCTCGCGCAGCAGGCGCGCCAGTGTGCCGAGCACCTCCGGCGGCACACCCGCCGGTGCGTCTCCAGTTATTGCGCTGTCGCTGGTTCCCACTTCCGATCTCCAATAGTCCGACCGCAGCACTTTAGCGGGTCGCCTGAGACAGCGGAAGGAACTGCGGGTTATGTCGATATACCCTAGTAATGGGCCTGCAGGCGTGTGAACAGGATCTTCTCGTCGTCCTGGTCGCGCCCGCCCGGCGCACCGCCTTCGAAGCTGGTCTGGTCGTAGGTAAGCTGCAGCTTGATGTTACGGTTCAGGTACCAGTTCAGCGAAAAGCCGAAGTCGGTGGCCTTGCGCGCCGAGGCATTTGGATTGGCGAGCCAGGTAGCGGTCGAGCCGACGAATGCCTCGTTGTCGACCGTGAGCTGGGCCACCCGCGCGTTGATGTCGAACGCACCCCACTTGCCGGCACGCCAGTCGAACGGATTGCGCGGGATTCACGCCTGTATACGACGCGTCCTCCCCGGTGAGCACCCAGGTCGCGTAGAGCTGCCAGGCCGAGCTGCCAACGTCTTGCGTATTGGTAGTGCGCGTCACCGTCTGCTGCGCGACCGCGTACTCGCCGAGCAATCCGAACGGTCCGTTGTAGTAGTAGAACTGCGGCGAGAGGTTGATGCGGTTGCCGTTGGCGAAAGCCCCGGCGGCGTAGGTGAAGAAGTTCTGCTGCCCCGGCGTGATGTAGGAAGGCAGGTTGGCGCTGCTCAGCGTGCCGTTCTGATCGCCGGTCATATAGGCGATGCCCAGACCGAGCCCGCGCAGGGCGTCCACGCCGCTGTTCTTGAAGGGGTGAGCGAACACGCGGCCTGCGAAGTTCAAATGGCTGTTCTGGGTGCTGTTGTTGATGCTGTTGCCGTCCACCGCCCCGTCGAACGCGCCGGCCTGGTAGCTCAGCGTGCCGTCGAGCAGATCGCCGAACAGTTGCACGCCGATGTCCCGATTGGGAACCAGGTTGGTCGGGAGCGCCTGCTCCGCAAACTGCAGCCATGCCGGGTTCTGCAGGCGCTCCAGCCCCACCGGTGCCTTGTACTTGCCCGCCCGCAGCCGCAGCTCGGGCCACAGGTTGGCGTCGATGTAGGCATCCAGCAGCTGGACCGTGCCGGCCAGCTCGGCGCGAATCAGGAATGCGAACTTGTCGTAGAACCTGCCCTCGAACACCGGGCGCACCCGCCGCATCAGGAACTGCTCATAGGGCGTGGGACTGACGTTGCTCTCGAAGTAGTCGCGGTAGTCGGCCTGCACGAGGCCGCCGAAGCGAAGCCAGAAGGCGTTGTCGGCGGACTTCACCGAAAAGCCGTCTTTACCGGCCGTCACGACGGGCGCTTCCTTCGCTCTTGCCTCGGCAACCTCCTGGTCGAGCTCCTGTTTGCGCGACAGGATGCGCACCTGCTGATCGAGCGCTTCGAGCTGCTGCTGCACCGCCGGCTGGCTGGCTTCGGCGGTGCTCGCCGCAGTCGTGGCGGGAGGCTGCGCTTCGACCGTGCTTGCGGCCGGCGCGACCGGCGTCTGGGCTTGCGTGGTGGCCGGGGCCGGCGTGGCGGGACTGGCCTTGGTCTCTGCTGCTCCAGCTTCTCTTCGAGCCGCTGCAGCTTCTCCTCGAGCTCCTGGACGCGCCGCAGCAGCAGTTCCTCGGTGGGGGACTGAGCCGACACGGGCGCCACTGCACTCAGCAGCACGCCCCCGGCAGCAAGAGCAAGGGCGAGCGAACCGATCGACCGCATCGTAGGGTTTCCTCAAGCATCTGAAGAGACCCTCCGATGGTTCGGTCGGCTCGCCTCGAAATCTCGTTCTTTGTGGCGCCTCCGGTGTCCCGGTGGGCGCGTACCTGCGTTGTGGCCGGAGGCTACTTCCCTGGCTGGTAGATCTGATCGAAGACGCCGCCGTCGGCGAAATGCGTGGCCTGCGCCTTCTGCCAGCCGCCGAACGCTTCGTCGATGGTGAACAGATTCACCTTGCCGAACTGTGCTGCGTACTTCGCGGCCGCCGTCTCCAGACGCGGTCGGTAGTAGTGGCGGCCGGCGATGTCCTGCCCCTCCGGGCTATACAGGTACTCCAGATACGCCTGCGCGAGCTTGCGCGTGCCGTGACGATCAGCAACCTTGTCCACCAGCGTGACCGGCGGTTCGGCCAGGATCGACAGCGACGGCACGACGATCTGGAACTTGTCCGGGCCCAGCTCTTTGACGGCGAGGAAAGCCTCGTTTTCCCACACGATCGCGACATCGCCGATGCCGCGTTCGACGAACGTCGTCGTCGCGCCCCGCGCACCGGTGTCGAGCACCGGCACGTTCTTGTATAGACGGGTGACGAACGCCTTCGCCTTTTCCGCGTCGTTGCCGTTGTGTTTGAGCGCGTACCCCCAGGCCGCGAGGTAGTTCCAGCGCGCCCCTCCCGAGGTCTTGGGATTCGGCGTGATCACGGACACGCCTGCTTTGACTAGATCGTCCCAGTCCTTGATGCCCTTGGGGTTGCCCTTGCGCACCAGGAATACGATTGTGGACGTGTACGGCGCGCTGTTGTTGGGCAACCGCTTCTGCCAGTCCTTCGGAATGAGCCTCCCACGCTCGTACAGCGCATCGACGTCGTAGGCGAGCGCAAGCGTTACGACATCCGCATCCAGCCCGTCGATCACGGAGCGCGCCTGCTTGCCGGAGCCACCGTGGGACTGCCGGATGGCGATGGTTTCCCCCGTCTTCTCCTTCCAGTGCCTGGCGAAGGCGGCGTTGAAATCCTGGTACAGCTCCCGCGTCGGATCGTAGGAGACGTTCAGCAGGCTCAGCGCCGCGCTGGCCGTCGACGCCGCAGACACGAGAACGAGCAGGACCGCCAGGGCGGAAAACCTACGCATCGAATCTTCTCAGCTTCACTTGTGGGTTGCCGGGCAGGCACGCATCAACCTTGTCCCCATGCATCGGCCGCAACGATACCGGTTCCCAGCGCAACTTCTAACGAACCTTATGTTTGTTCCTTATGCGTCCAGGTTAGATCGAAGATCCACGAGCTCACCGGGCTGTCGCACGCCCTGGTAACCGTCGGCCTGCCGGCCGACGTAAGGTGTTTGCTGCGGGCCAGCCGCGTCTCCGGGGCGGAGAAGTCCGAGCCGAGCGCAGCAGACACCAGCCGTGTTACCCCCTCGTCACGGCCCCCCCTGGTCTTGGGGCATCAAGTGGATGCCATCTGCGAGCAGGGCCACCGTGATTGCAAGTCCAGTCTCCAGGCCGTTGGTCTGGGCAATGCGGGTCGGAATGGAAAACGAAAGCATCGCTTCCGGGACCGCGGACACCGCTAGCTGAATGTTGGTGGTCTCGCGCAATGGCACGCAACGGGCAATCACGCCTGCCACGTGGCTCTCTAGATCAGGTCGCCTCGGGTGATCAGGTCGGTGAAGCACGATCTGCGACTGTGGGACAAACCAATTCACGCTTGAACCTTCGGGGATACTCGCGTTGAGTCTCGCATTGAGCATCACCTGGCCCCACTTCAATCGGGTGACGGCTCTTTCCTCGTCGTGCTGAAGGACTTCTGCTGGAAACACGTTCTTCAGTCCCAGCACGCCGGCCACCAGCACCCCAGCGGGCCTGGTCATGACCTCGTACGGCGTACCAATCTGCAAGGTTCGTCCTCGGTGGAGAACGCACATGCGGTCGGCCAGCATGGCCGCTTCGTCCAGCGCATGCGTCACCAGGATCATCGGAACCCTCAGCTCCCCACGCTGTGCAACCAGATCTTCGTAGAGCCGTTCGCGCGTGACCTGATCGACCGCAGAAAACGGCTCGTCGAGCAGGAGCACTTTTGGGTCGCGTGCCAGCGCACGAGCAACGGCTACGCGCTGCTGCTGCCCGCCCGAAAGCTCTTCGGGTCGCCGCCGTTCCAAGCCGTCCAGGTGGGTGCGCGCCAGGAGCGCCCGCGCGCGGCTCGCGCGCTCGTTTGCCGGAATGTGGCTGAGCGCCTCCATCACATTGTGCAGGGCGCTGAGGTGCGGAAACAGGGCGTAGCTCTGAAACACGAAAGCCGACCGAGCGCAAGCGTGTCTTCACGTTCAGCCCGCGCGCCGTGTCGAGCCAATCCTCCCCCGCGCAGGAGATCTTCCCGGTTTCGGGCGTGTATATGCCCGCGATGCTGCGCAAGATGGTGGACTTACCACTGCCCGATGGGCCAACCAGGGCGAGGATCTGCCCCGCCTCGCAGGAAAACCGCACGTCCAGGGGAATGGGACTGGATTGACGCAGTTCGACCCGCAGCGCGCCGTCCGGCTTATTCATGCCGAGTGCCGGCACGGGGAGCGGTCAGATAGGTTACTGCTATGGCAACCAGAGACAGCGCCAGAAGGACCGCCGACATCAGTCCCGCAGAGGCGGTATCGAACCCCTGCACTCGGTCGTAGATGGAGATGGCGATCGTCTTCGTCTCGCCGGGAATACTCCCGCCGACCATCAGGACAACACCAAACTCCCCCAGCGTGTGCGCGAAGGTCATGACCAGGCCGCTGAGCAGCCCGGTCCACGCCAACGGCAATTCAATGCGCCAGAGGGTGCGCCACTGGGATAGGCCGCAGCAGGCGGCAGCATGGCGCACGTCCTCGGGGATGGCTTGGAAGGCACGCTGGACCGGTTGAATCGCAAACGGGATATTGAACAGGACAGAGGCGACCAGCAAGCCTTGGAAGGTGAAGACGAGCGAATGGCCGGACAGGGCCTCGTACCAGCGGCCGATCGGGGAGTTGCCGCCTAGACTGACCAGAAGGTAGTAGCCGAACACCGTCGGCGGAAGCACCAGGGGAAGCGCCAGAAGCGCTTCGACGAACACCTTGCCCCGGAATTGCCTCCAGGCCAGAAAGCGGCCAATCAGGACACCCGCCGGAAGCAGAATGGCGACGGTGCAGGCGGCCAGTCTGAGCGAGAGCTGAAGCGCCTGCCAGTCCACGCCTACTGCTCGCCCGGGAGGACAAAGCCATAGCGCCGGAAGATCGCCCGCGCGTCGGGCTGCTGCACGAAGGCGTAAAACTGCTGGGCAACCTCGCCAGCTTTCTTGAGCAGCACCATCCGTTGGCGAAGCGGATCATGAGATTCTGCAGGGAGCAAGGCATACTCACCCAGCTTGGACACGCTGGGCGCTAGCGCCAGCGATAGCGCGATGATGCCGCCCTGCGCCGAGCCGGAGGTGGCGAACTGCGCGGCTTGCGCGATATTCTCACCGAGCAACCAGTTTGTCCTGCAACTGCTCCCACAGCCCGGCTCTTGTGAGAGCCTGCTGAGCGGCGCGGCCGTAGGGTGCGTGCTCGGGATTGGCGATGGCGAACTTCTTGACGCGCCCGTCCTGAATCCCCGCAGCAAGGCCCTTGAGTTCACTGTCCACCTTCAGGGCCGACCCGTGCGGGGCGATGATGACAATGCGTCCGATCGCGTAGAGCGTGCCTTCATCCCGAGTGAGACCCTCCTTGCGCGAGGGCAAACACAAATGCCTCGTCAGCGGACATGAACATCTCAAACGGCGCGCCCTCGGCGATCTGCCGACGGAAGTTGCCTGAAGAGCCAAACGCGAGCCGCACGGCCTTCCCTGTCCTGGCATTGAAGGCCTGGGCAATCTCCTCCATCGCAAACTTGAGATCGGAAGCCGCCGCAACTACGGGAGCATCCTGACCACTGGCCGGCAGGCTGACAATGGTTGAGGCCGCCAGCAATACGAAGGCACGAAACCAGTCCGCCGGATTGTGCATCTCGGTACCTATCCTCTAAGTGTTTTGGGCGCCAGGCATGGTGCGCCCCGTAATATACACGTCCATATACCGCCATGCGAGGTGACTTCCGAGACAGCCCGAGCGGAGTCGACTAACTTTGGGACTCGGGCTGCCGCTGGCTGGTGCGGCAGGCTCAACTGCCACGACCTCCCCCAGGCTCGGACTCGTCTAGTGACAGCCCCGTTATGTTGCGCGTAATATAGCACTCCGTTATATTGTTCGGGATATAGCAAGAGACGCGGCCGCCGCGCGCAATCACCCCTGCCTCCACCTATACAGCTCGAGACGGAAAATGCAGAAGAACACAATCGCCTTGGCCGTAGCTTTCACCCTGTCAGCCGGCGCGACCATCACACCCGGATCGTCCGCCTACGCTCAACAGCCTGATCCCATCGACGAACGCATCAAGAAACTGGAAGACCAGCTCCAGGCGGTAACGCAGGAGTTGACCAGACTCAAGGAGGAGGCCGCGGCGCAGAAGCAAGAGATTGAGGCCGCTGCGCAGAAGCAGAAGGAGCGGGAGGCCGCCGCACAGAAGCAAAAGCCACAGCAGGAGGCGACTTCGCAGCCGTCTGCTGAAACCCAGGCGCTGAAGAAGGAGGTCGAGCAGCTCAAGAGCAAGGTCGCGGAGGTCCAGGAGCAGGCCACGACGACCGAAACGAAGCTCGAGGAGAGCGGCGTGCGCGCCTACCTGGGGCCCGGCCTGTTCTTCGAAGACCCGCGCGGACGATGGCGCATGCAGATCAGCGCTCGGGCACAGCTTGACTACCGTGCCTACCAACCCAGCTTCACCAACGCCGACACATTCAGCATCCGCCGTGCGCGTATTGGCGTGGGGGCCACTATCCTGGACGACTACTACGTCTACGTAGAGGAAGAATTCGCGAACCAGGCGACGAACCCCGCACCGTCCACCGGCCCACAGCTGACTTTCGCGTACGCTGACTTCAACTGGTTCAGGCCTGGCGTTCGATTCCGCCTCGGGCAATTCAAGCCGTCCATCGGCCTGGACAACACCATGCTGGACCTCCAAACCGACTTCCTGGAACGTTCATTGACGCAGAGCCTGCTCGGTAGCGTATACGACACTGGAGTCCAGGTGTTCGGGGAGCCGACGCCCGGCCTGTTCTACAGCGGTTCAGTCACCAACGGCTCCGGGCAGGGGAACAGCGAACCGCAAGGGAACATCTCACAGGCGCAGAACGACGGCAAGATGGGCACGCTGCGACTGGTAAACGACTTCGCGCAAACGTTCCGGATCCCCGACACGGTCATACACCTCGGCGGCACGTATCAGCACGGCGGCTTCCCGAACAGCGGGGTCAACAACCAGGCTGTCGTCAGCGCTACCTCCGTACAGACCGAGGCTCGGGGCCTGACTTTCTTCATCCCGCAGCCGTTCAACCCCGCCAACGCGCAACCGCTGGTCAGCACTATCAACCGCACGACAGTGGATCTCGAGGCGGCGTTCGCGCGCGGCCCGTTCAAGATCCAAGGCGACTATGTCGAAGCCCAATACGCCGGCTCCGTGTTGGCAACCGGGGCTGACTTCAATCGTTCGCTTAAGGCCTATTACGTGACCCTTGGCTGGGTCATCAGCGGAGAAAACTACTCGGATTGGTATCGGGAAGGAACCTTCGTCCGGCCGCGCCCGAAGAACAACTTCGGCTGGAAGAAAGGCGACGGCTGGGGCCTGTGGGAGGCGAATCTTCGTTTCAGCAGCTTCGACGGCAGCGACTTCAACAACGGCAACCCGAACTTCACTGGCCGGCCGGGTCCTCAGCCGGGCGTGCAGAGCAGCAGCTTTCCCAACATCACCCTGGGCACCAACAAGGCCAATGCCTATTCTTTCGGCCTGAAGTGGTTGCCCAATCTCTACACGCGACTGATGCTGAATCTGATCCGCACGGAATTCGACACGCCGGTCGTGGTGAATGGCAAGAGCACGGACTACGAGAACGCGTTCACGTTCCGGACCCAAGTTGATTTCTAGCAGGATGACACGACCGATGGAACAATCAGCACGAGCGACACTACGTCAATCCCGGAATGACGGCTTGGGGCGGCGCCTGGCCCCGCTCATCATCGCCTGCGTGATCGCACCGATCGCCGCGACCTCTGCTCATGCCGCGGACCTCATGGTCGCAGCGGCATCCAGCTTGACCAGCGCGCTCACCGAGATCGGTAAGGCCTACGAAAAGACGAAACCAGATACACGCGTGCTGTTCATGTTCGGAGCATCGGGTCAGTTGGTGCAGCAGGTTTCGCGCGGCGCACCAGTGCATGTTCTCGCGACGGCCGACCCGGAAAGCATGGACCGGGCAGACAGTCAGCGGCTGATTTACCGTGAATCACGGGCCAACTTCGCGGCCAACAAGCTGTTGATCGTGGCGCCCGCGGATTCGAGCCTCAACCTGTCCGAGCTGCAAGGCCTGACGAGTCCAGAAGTGCAGCGAATTGCAATCGTGACACCCGAATCGGGTCCTGCAGGGCGCTACGCGAGGCTCGCCCTGGAGAAGGCTGGGTTGTGGGAACAGCTCAAGCCCCGATTCATCTACTCGCAGAGCGCACGCCAGAGCCTGGGTTACGTGATTCGAGGCGAGGCTGACGCCGGCTTTGTTTATGCTTCCGACGCGGCGAAATCCCCAATCAGGATACGGACTGCGTCAAACACAGCGCTCGACAAGCCCATCCTGTATCCGGTTGCCGCCGTCAAGGGGTTCGGCCAAGAGAAGCGCGCGCGCGACTTCATCGCCTTCCTGCGCTCGTCCACGGCGCAGGCAGTTCTACAGCAACACGGCTTTCTCGTTCCGTAGGTTGTCTGGGACGAAAGGGTAGCCTCTCTTGTAGGGGTAGGGAGTGTCCGTCGGGACATGCTTTGCTCCCTACACAGCAGCGGCTTGAAGCCGAGCTGGGCGAGCTGATGCCCGCGCTCCGTTGTCGGGGTGAAACCTTTTCCGCCACCGTCTCCAACCGCGGCCGGTAGTAGTGCCGACCGGCGATGTCCGAGCCGTCCGACTGTGCAGGTATGCCAGATACGTCTGCGCAAGCGAGTGATGGCCGCCACGGATCAGGTCAGATCAGGTAAGGTGATCGTACATATAGTCGGCGGGTTCCATGGACACAATGAAGCTGATCTTTCTTGCACTCGGCGCTTGCTTGGCGGGACCTGCGGCCGCTCAGGACGACGAATGGATCATGGTGGGCCGGACCGACAAGATGACCTGGCACGTGAAGTCCGGATCTGTCACGGTCACTGAGCTGCAAGGTAGTGGGCCCGTCGTCATGGTCGTTGGCCGAATCACGGTACACGCTACAAGTCGAATCACGGTGTACAAGTGGTACGTCTCGCTCAGCGACTGCGAGCGCGGAATGGGTCAGGTAGTGGCCCTCACCACCAGTGGCGAGTACCGGTACAGGCAGGAATTCGCGTACGGCGACGGATCGGCCGCATCGGGCCTGGCCGAGCACATCTGCGCGCTCAAATGAAGAGGCCAAGGCGTTCGGCGAGCGACACGAGCAGGTCAAGCAGCGTTTGGGATACCCCAGGACGCTTGTAGTGTGAACCCGCGCGTGCCGCGGTCAGCCGGTACGGCTGCGCGTCAGCCAGGATCGGCGCTGAAGCGATCGTCCGACACGACACGCTCGCCCTTGCGCGCGGCATCCGCGTACCAGCCGCTGCTGGCATCGGCACGCGCGTCGAACTCGGGGACGTACGGCTTGATGTCCAGGATCGGCGTCCCGTCCAGGAGGTCGAGTTCGGCTACTACCACGCGGCCGGGCTCGACGCGCAAAATTCGCAGCACCGACACCGCGATCGGGTTAGGCCGCGCCGGGGCGCGGGTGGCGAAGATGCCGTGCGCCCGCGTGTCGAGAAACGGAACCACCTGCATTTGCGCCGGACCGGTCCGATGCAGATGACTGACCAGCAGCAAGTGCGAGAATCCAGCGAGATCCTCCAGCCCGCCCCAATACTCGGGCTCGAGCTCGAGGCTCCCCTCTACCGCGGCGGCACGTGAGGGCTGGATGGGCATGCCGGCAGGTTGTGCGAACGGGCTGCGCACGGTACCGATCGAACGGTAGGTGAGATCCATGATGGCGAATTCCGCAGGAGGCGAGGGATGAAGCTCAGTGCCAGGAACCAATTGTTAGGCGTAGTGTGCGAGGTGCGCAAGGGCATGACCACCGCTGTGGTGAAGATCGAGGTGCGCAACCCGGCGATCCTGACCGCCACGATTACCCTCGAAGCGCTCGAAGAGTTGGGCCTCAAAGTCGGCCAGGAGGCCTACGCCGTGGTCAAGGCCTCCGACGTCATTGTGGGCATCGCGTCCTAGAGGGCGTTCGTGGGGAGACCGCTTGGAGGACTGGGGCCGGGTGCTTGATACGCTCGACGACCTGCCCACAAATCTGGTACTTGACACTCACGCTATATCTATAGGAATATAGCGTCAGGATGGGCGGGGGCAGCGAGCTGCTGATCCCACCTTCCCCTTCGAGTTCAGAGCAGCCTCTCCAACGGAGCGCTGCTCTTTTTTTCTCAAGCCAGCACAACCACCCCAAGCGGAGGAGACCTATGCAGCCCATACGAATCACGGCCCTGGCCGTAGCCGCCGGTGCCGCGACCCTGCTCTCGAGCGCCGTGTCCGCCGAACCCTACCCCGTGAAGGGGCAACTGGTGCAGGTACTGGAAGCGTTCGACAACCCGGAGGGCGCGATCTTCAGCGCCGACGGCCGTTTCGTCTTCGTCTCCAACGCCGCCGAGCTCGGCATGCCCGACAAGGGCTTCCACTGGACCGAGAAGGCCGGTTACATCAGCAAGCTCTCGGTGCAGTCCGACGGTACCTTGAAGATGGTCAACGAGAAGCTGGTGACCGGCATTACGGCGCCGGTGGGAATGGCGGTCAGCCCTGTGGCGCACCGGTAAGTTTCCAAAGGGAAGCATCTTCCTGTGCGCTGCCGGAGCGCCGCTGGCCGAAGCCAACGGCACGCACATCGGCGACGCCTCGCGCATGGACCCCAAGCTCGTCGTGTTCAACGAGGATGGCAAGGTCCTGGGCGAGATCAAGATGGGGATCGGCAGTGCGTTCGAGAAGATCAGCGGCGCGCCGGCGACCTTGCCCAATGCCGCAGGCTTCGACAGGGAAGGCAACCTGTACGTCGCCGATACGGGGATCGCAGGGGCCGCCTTCACGCCGCCCGTCAAGGTGGCCGGGGGCGTGTGGATGATTCCGCACGACTCGATCGATGCCCTGGCCGGCGGCGGCAGCGCGCCTCTGTTCTTCGTGCCGATGCCGCAAGGCGGCCCGGATGGGTTGGAAGTCGCCCCGGATGGATCGATCCATACCAACACGGTCGGCGTGGCCGCCGGCATGCCTGACCCGGCCCAGGGTGGAATGTACCGCCTGACCAAGTCGGACTTCCAGATGGGGCGGCTGCCGCTTCCGTTCGCGTGGGGCCTGGGCGCCCTGGACGGACTCGACTTCGTCGGCGCGGTGCGGCTCGACACCGAGATCGTGAAGACCAACACCGTCGTGGTGACGCCGCCCTTTGGCGCGCCGATGACACTCACGTTCGACAAGGAGCGGAAGCTCACCGGCCCGGCCGACATCGCCGTGCGCAAGATGAGCGACGGCAGCTGGCTGCTGGTGATCCCCGAGCTGTCGGCGGTAACGCCGAACAACAACAAGAACCCCGTGACGGTGGTGCGGCTGCCCGCCGGGTTCGACAAGTTCTGAGCTTCTGGTCTGATCCTCCAGCGAGGCGCAGCAGGTTTTCTCGGGAGGGCAGCCTGCCTCCGCATGGCGGTGATCCAGTGATCGAGACGATGACGCAATGCTCCGCGTCGTTCGACACCAGGATAGTCGTCTTCGAGGGGAGCACCGGGTGAAGGCAATCGGAGGCCGCCCATGCCCGCCACATTACACTACCGTCTTCCCGCCAAGCTCATCCGCTTGACAGATCGGTCAAGGAGCAGCACCCCATGCGCAAGTATGTTTTCTCACTTCTGCACGTCGGACTGATCGCCCTCGCGCTCTCCACAGCGGGAACGCTGCACGCCCAGCAGAGCACCGGCGCGCCCTCGCTGCGCATCATCGGCGCCGCAGGCAACGAAGTCAGCATCACGGCGGACGAGTGGGCGAAGCTGCCTCGTGCCAGCGTCAAGGTGGTGGACCACGGTGGCGAGCAGGCGACGTTCGAGGGCGTCCCCGCGCGCGAGCTGCTCAAGCTGGTCGGCGCGCCATTGGGACCCGATCTGCGCGGGCAGCAGTTGTCGGTGTACGTCCTGGCGGAGGCATCGGACGGCTACCAGGCGCTGTACGCGATCACCGAGTTCGACGCTGGCTTCACCGACGGCCTGATCCTCGTAGCCGACCGCAAGAACGGCGAAGCGCTCGGGCCCAAGGAAGGTCCGCTGCGGATGGTGGTGCCGTGGGAGAAGCGCCAGGCGCGCTGGGTACGCTGGTTGATGGTGCTGCGCGTGCGGATGGCCCCTATAGCTAGGGGCTAGCCAGGACTCTCGGCGCTCGCAAAGGTGCCGTGCTCAGCAGCCCTCAGCTCGCTAACCGCGGCGCTGCTAACGGGCTGGGCAAGTCGACGACAGGCGCGGGCGCCACGGCGCGTGACTCGGGCGCGAGCGCCTCGCGCGCAGGCGTCTCGCGCGAGCGGTCTACGAACACCTGCATGTTGCGCGGGAAGACCGAGAGCGTTTCGCCCACCTTCAGATTGAGCGCACGCGCACGCGGCGCCGGAATCTCCGCTTCCACGATCTCGCCGGTGTCTTCGCGTTCGAGCTCGAGCCGCGCGGTGGGCCCGACCACCAGCAGGCGATTGAGCTGCACGCTGATGCCGTTCAACCCTGGCGAGAAGCGCTCGATGTCGATCTCGTGCGGTCGTGCGTAGACCACAGCGGGCGCGTCGCGCACATCGCGGTGCTCGGGAGATTCGAGCGAGACCGGCCCGAGGTCGAGCGCGACCGTCGTGGGCGCGGCCGTGGAACACGTTCACGGTGCCCAGGAACCCGTACACGAACGGCGAGGCAGGCCGCTCGTAGACCGCGTCCGGGACTGCCGACTTGTTCGACTTTGCCCTTGTTCATCAGCACCACCTGGTCAGCCACCTCGAGCGCTTCCTCCTGGTCGTGCGTGACGAAGATGCTGGTGATGTGCAGCTCGTCGTGCAGACGGCGCAGCCAGCGGCGCAGCTCCTTGCGCACCTTGGCGTCGAGCGCGCCGAACGGCTCGTCGAGCAGCAGCACCTTCGGCTCGACGGCAAGCGCACGGGCCAGCGCGATGCGCTGGCGCTGGCCGCCGGAGAGCTGGTGCGGGTAGCGGTCGGCGAGCCAGTCGAGCTGCACCAGCTGAAGCAGCTCGAGCACCTTGCGGCGGATCTGCTCGTTGGACGGGCGCTGCGCGCGCCGCTTCACCCGCAGGCCGAAGGCGACGTTCTCGAACACGGTCATGTGCCGGAACAGCGCGTAGTGCTGAAACACGAAGCCCACCTGGCGCTGGCCCACGTCGCGGTCGGACGCGTCCTCGCCGTGGAACAGCACCGCTCCGCTGTCGGGCGTCTCCAGGCCGGCGATGACGCGCAGCAATGTCGTCTTGCCGCACCCCGAAGGACCAAGCAGGGCCACCAGCTGGCCAGCGGGGAACGTCAGGCTGACATCGTCCAGGGCGCTGAAGCTGCCGAAGCGTTTCACGATGCTGCGTACTTCGATGCTCATGACGGGATGCTCATGCGGTCGCTCGCTGCTCAATCCCGTGGCCGCCTGCTCGCGCCTCGCACGCCATTCCACCACGCTCTTCAGCAGCAACGTCACGAGCGCAAGGCAGGCAAGCAGGGAGGCCACGGCGAAGGCGGCCGCGAAGTTGTACTCGTTGTAGAGAATCTCCACGTGCAGGGGCATCGTGTTGGTGAGCCCGCGCACATGCCCCGACACGACGGACACGGCGCCGAACTCGCCCATGGCGCGGGCGTTGGACAGGATCACCCCGTAGAGCAGACCCCACTTGATGTTCGGCAGCGTCACGCGCCAGAACATCTGCCAGCCCGAGGCGCCCGAGCACGCGCGCCGCCTCTTCCTCCTCCGTGCCCTGCGCCTGCATGAGCGGGATCAGCTCGCGCGCGACGAACGGGAAGGTCACGAAGATGGTCGCGAGCACGATGCCGGGCACCGCGAAGATGATCTGGATGTCGTGCTCACGCAGCCACGGCCCGAACCACCCCTGCGCGCCGAACAGGAGGACGTACACCAGCCCCGAGATCACCGGCGACACGGCGAACGGCAGATCGATCAGCGTGATCAGCACGCTCTTGCCGCGAAACTCGAACTTGGCGATGGCCCAGGCGGCCGCTACGCCGAACACCAGATTCGCCGGCACCGCGATGGCCGCGACCAGCAGGGTGAGCTGTATGGCAGCCACGGCATCCGGCTCGGTGAGTGCGGCGAAGTAGGTGGCAAGCCCCTTGCGCAGGGCTTCGGTGAACACGGCAGCCAGCGGCACCAGCAGAAACACGCCGAGAAAGGCCAGCGCCAAGGCGATCAAACCCCACCGCACCCATGCCGGCTCCGCGGTGGCGCGATGGCGCGCCGATACCGGAGCGGGGAGCGCAAGTCCGGAAGCGAGCGCAGCCATCCGTTAGCCTCGCATCACCTTGCGGCCGCTCCACCATTGCAGCAGGTTGATCAGCAGCAGGAGCAGGAAGGAGAGGACGAGCATGACCACGGCGACGGAGGTCGCGCCCGCGTAGTCGTATTGCTCGAGCTTGACGATGATGAGCAGCGGCGCGATCTCCGACACCATCGGCATGTTGCCGGCGATGAAGATGACCGAGCCGTATTCGCCGACCGCGCGCGCAAACGCCAGCGTGAAACCGGTCAGCAGCGCAGGCCATACGGCCGGCAGGATCACCCGCACGAAGGTCTGCCAGCGGTTGGCGCCCAGAGTGGCCGCAGCCTCCTCCAGTTCCGGTTCGACGTCCTCCAGGACCGGCTGCACGGTGCGCACGACGAACGGCAAGCCCGATGAAGGTGAGCGCCAGCACCACCCCCAGGGGCGTGAATGCCACCTTGAGCCCGAGCGGCACCAGCAGACTGCCGATCCAGCCGTTGCCGGCATAGACCGCGGTGAGCGCAATGCCGGCGACCGCCGTGGGCAACGCGAAGGGCAGGTCAACCAGCGCATCCAGGATGCGGCGGGCGGGGAATCGGTACCGAACCAGCACCCACGCGACCAGCAAACCGAACACCGCGTTGATCAAGGCAGCGAGCAACGAAGCGCCGAACGACAGGCGCAGGGAGGCGACCACGCGTGGATGCGCTGACGGTAACCCAGAACGCCTCCCAGCCGAGGGTAGCGGACTTGAAGAAGGTGGCCGAGAGCGGAATCAGCACGATCAGCGACAGGTACAGCACGGTATAGCCCATCGCCAGGCCAAAACCGGGCAGCACGCTGGGCCGTCGCCACTGCCAGAGTCTTGCCGTGCCCGCCACCGCCGTGCTCATTGCTCGCGCTTCTCCGAAAGCCCGGGGCTCCTGCGCGCGCAGGCGGCGGTAACACACGGGACCGTGCAGGATACCGGCGCGCACCCGGCGGCAGAACGAACAAAATCTTCGTTCTAAATGCGCTGCGGTTATTTGGACGGCCGGGAGGCGGCCGGGCCGGTGCTATCATCGCCGCGATGGACACCGCGGCGGTGATCGTCATCGGCGCAGGCGCATTCGGCGCCAGCACGGCCTACCATCTGGCGCGCCGCGGCGCCGACGTGGTGCTGGTCGATCAGCACGCGATCGGCTCGCAGACCTCCGCGCGTGCCGCGGGCCTCACCAGCAAGACCGCTTCCATGCCGATGATGGCTGCGCTGCGGCACGAGGCGTGCGAGGCGTTCGAGCGCTTCGAATCGGAGCTGGGTCGCAGCGTCGACTTTCACCGTTCTGGGAGCCTGAAGGCGGCGTATAGCGAGGCCGGCGAAGCCAGGCTTCGCGCCGATTTCGCTGTGGCGCGCGAGTTCGGGATCGAAGCGCGGTTCATCTCCGTCTCCGAAGCACGGGCGCTGGCGCCTCACTTTGAGCCCGGCGCTGCGCGCGCCATCGGCCACATTCCGTCCGATGGTTGGCTCGACCCCGCCAAAGTGGCCGTAGCTTACGCGGGACGCGCCGCCGAATTGGGCGCGCGCGTGCTTCCGTTTACCCGCGTCGATCGGGCTGCTCGAAGCAAACTACGCGGTCACGGGAATCGCGACCAGCCGCGGCAAGATCCACGCCCCAGTTGTGGTGGATGCCGCTGGCGCCTGGAGCAGAGTCGTCGCAGCCGGCGCGGGCATCCAGCTTCCCCTGGTGCCGGTCCGCCACCAGCTCTACATCACCGAGCCGATCGCGGGCGTGCAACCGCTGCAGCCCATCGTTCGCCTGCTCGAGGCGAGCGTCTATGTCCGCTACGCCGACGGCGGGCTCATGTTCGGCGGCTACGAGGATGCGCCCGCGGTGGTCGAACCGGATGCACTCCCGCCAGGATTCCAGATCGCGGATTTAGCGCTCGACTTCGACGTGCTGCGCGCACTGACCGAAGAGGTAGCCGCGCATTTCCCGGTGCTCACGTCGGCCCGCATCGCCGTACACCGTGGCGGCCTGCCGACCATGACTGCGGACGGCCAGCCCGTGCTGGGCCCCGTCCCTGGTCTCGCAGGGCTCTATGTCGCGTCCGGTTGCTGCGTGGGCGGCCTGAGCCTGTCTCCTTCGGCAGGCCGCGCCCTGGCCGATCTCATCCTGGACGGAAGGAGCGAGCCCGACTTCGCCTGCCTGTCCGTCGAGCGCTTCCGTGGCTGGGCGGAGCGCCCGGCGGAGCTAGCTGCGAAGTGCGTGGAGCGCTACGCGCGTAAGTACATGAAGTGAAGCAGGGCTTCGAATGGCAATGAGGCACTTGATGCAGGTGATCTCGAGCTTCGGCGACACGGCTATCCTGGCTCCGCTGTCGCTGATCGTCGCGGCCGCGCTCTGGCGGTTCCAGTCGCGGCTGGCCGCGTCGTGGTTTATCGGGACGCTCACCTTGTGTGCTGCGGTCATGGCGATCCTCAAGGTAGCCTTCGTGACTTGCTCTCACGCCTGGGGTACCGATATCGTGAGTCCCAGCGGGCACGCAAGCCTGAGCGCGATGTTCTATGGCTCCCTGGCTCTGGTGATAGCGCGCCAGGTGCGGCCGTGGCAGCAGCCGCTGATTGCCATATGCAGCTGCGGATTGATCGCTGCCGTGGCCGTCTCCCGCGTCGTCTTGGGGGTGCATTCGCCAGTGGAGGTCGTGATGGGCTTGTCGGTTGGAATTGCGGCCTGCGCCCTGTTCGCGGTCCAATACCTGCGCCGTCCCGCGCCGCCCCTGAGCCTAGCGCTGTTGTTTGCCCTGTCGGTGGCGGCGATCTTCTTGCTGCACGATACCCACGTGCATACCGAGCGCGTTGTGTGGCGAATCGCTCCCTGGTTACGTCAGTGGACGGGGCTCTGCGCGCGTCACTAAGGAAGCATTTGCGGTCAGCTCACGACATTCTGCGGCCGGCCTTCCAGAAACGCGATGACGTTGTCGACCACGCCCGCGTTGAGCAGGTCCATGCCCTCCGGTGTCTGGTCAGCATTGTGCGCGGTCAACACGACCTGCTCGCAGCCGAGCAGCGGATGACCCGGCGGCAGGGGCTCGGTATCGAACACGTCCAGCGCGGCGCCGCCGAGCCGGCCCGAGTGCAACGCCTCCACCAGTCCCGCGGTGTCGACGACCGCCCCACGTGCAGTGTTCACGAGGAGGGCACCTTGCTTCATCAAGGCGAGCTCGCGAGCCCCGATGAGGCCGCGCGTGCGGTCGGTCAGCTTGACGTGGAGGCTCACGACATCGGCAGAGCGCAGCAGATCGTCAAGCCCGACGAAGCGCACGCCCAGCTCAGCGGCGCGCGCCGGGGAGGGATTGAACGTCCAGGCGACCACCTGCATGCCCATGGCCCGAGCGAGCCGGGCCATTTCGGCGCCGATGTGCCCGGTCCCGACGATGCCGAGAACCTTGCCGTGCAGATAGACGTTGTCGCCGCCGGTCCAGCGTCCGGCTTTCAGTTGGGCGGTCTGGAAATGCGCGCGCTTGGCGATGGCCAGCATGAGCCCGAAGGCGTGCTCGGCGACGATCGGCGCGGTCTTGCCGGGGATGTTGCAGATCGAAATACCCAGCTCCCGGGCCACCGCGAGGTCGAACGCGTCGGTGCCGATCCCGCAGACGGTAGCCATGCGCAAGCGCGGCAGCGCGCGCAGGGCTTCAGCCGGCCATTTCACCGCGCTGCGGGTGTTCATCAAGCACACTGCATCCTTTGCCCGCGCGATCCGCTCCTCCAGCGTGCGCGGGCGATCGGTATGCACGACCACCTCGCCATAGGGCTTGAGGCGCTCGAGCTGCGCCGAACCCTGGATCTGCGGCGGGTCATCTCCGGGCGCGACAATGATCACGGGCGGGCGAACGGCCATCCGGGCCTCCGATCTGATAGGGCACCGGATTCTACCGTGGAGAGACGCACGAGAGCGCGCAGGCTCGCTCAGATGGCCTGCGGCTGCGCAACGAAGGCGGCTTGCGCAGCCGGGTGAATAAGAGGCTCACGCGGGGCCGCCGGCAGCGGCCCGCGCAAGCTCAGCGACGAGAGCCGGTCGGCGTCACCGGCACGTTTCCGTCACTGGGCCAGCAGTCCCACCAGCTTGGGGTCGTTGAGCATGTCGTCGAGCGCCATACCGACGACTCTGTTTACCGCTTCGGCTCGCTCCCTCTCATCGGGCAGCAGCGGACTGGTCTTCGTCTCGCCGGCGTTGTAGACGCGGTCGTAGTGGTCGTTGCCGCGGCTGGCCATGGCGATGAGTGACACGCTGACCTCGGTCGAGAAGGTGAGCGTCTGCTTGAGCGACTGGTATTTGAGCTCTCGCACCTCGATCACCAGCTTGCGATCATCGGGGCCCGGGGTGGGGGAAGCAACGAAGCCGATCTTGCGCATCGCTGTGGAAAGGCGCTGGTACACCGTCGAGGAGAAGTCGTCGTCGACCGAAACCTGGGTGAACTTCCCGTCGGGGTCGCCAACATTGCCCAGCGTCTTCCGCACGCGAGTGTCGCGCACCTGGACCCAGACAATCTTGCCTTGCCCCACATTGGATGGCGCGACGTCCACCGGCGGATCCAGCTTGATGTTCTGAGGCCGCAGGCTGCAACCTTGGAACAGCGCAATGGTCAATCCCAGAACCGGCAGCACTAAGCGAAGCGGAACGTTCACAGGGGTTCTCCTTTGTTGGCAGTTGGCAGAACAGACAGGGCGCTCGGAGTGAAGCTTGCTGAATGCAAGGGGGATGCCGGCGTGCGGCCCGCCGCGCAGCGCATCGCAGGCGTCAGGACCACGACATGTCTAGTCTTTCGGCGGGCCACGCGGAAATGCCCAAAAAGTATATTCCCACACCCTCGGAAGTCAAACCGCACGACGCTGCAGCCACGGCGCGGTGTGACCGAACACTCACTGGCCAGGCCGCGTCGGCAGCAACGTTCAAGCAACGCGCAGATTGTCGGGCTGCGCCTACACTTGACTTGCGTGACCACGGCAATATGATTTCGTCCAAACGCATGCGCCATAGAGACCCCTCTCACGCGCGACAGTTCCTGCCCGCGAACGTCTCGAACCCAACGGGATGTCGGCAGGCAACGACTGTCGGGCCTTCCAGCGTGTCGCACGGTGACCCAGCCGTGTAACTTTTTCCGCCCCACTGTGAAGCACGAGGCCCCGATATTCACACTAGAACCTGTACAGGAGATAGGCACATGAGCCCCCACCGCAACTCAGCCCCGCGATCAGCCTTCCGCAATCGCTTCGCCATGACACCAGTCTACGCTGCGCTGCTGGCCGCGGCGGTCCTCAGCGGCTGCACCACCGGCGCCGCCTGGCGATCGAGTAGCGCAATGACGGGAGACCGCGCCCCAGGCAAGGTCGCAGCCGCTCCAGGACACGGCTCGCAGGCTCAGACTGGACAGGCGTCCAGCACCGCCGGCAAGGCGGGTACGGCGGCGGAGGGCACCAGTGCTTCGAACGCCACCGCACCCGCGGTGCGACCCGAGCCTGCCGGACCCTCGCGGCAACCGCCGGCCGTCGAGGCTGCAGCGCGCCCGGGCACCGCAACCGATAGCGCGAATCGCGTGGCCACCTTCGAGTCTGGCGCAGGCCAGTCCTCCGACACCGGGGCGGCGAACGCTGCGCAGCATGGCACGACCGGAGCGGGCACCTCCAGCACCGACGCGAGCGGCGTAGATCCGGCAACGCGTGGCAAGGGACAGCCCAACAGCGCCTCGGGGACCGATGCACCGTCCGGGAGTGCCGCGGCTGGCGCCGCGGGCCGGGCGGGCAACGCCGGTGACTCTACCGTCGCTGGCAATCAAGTCGCCGGCAATCAATCGGACACGCGCTCCAGTACGGCAGGCGCGGGCTCGCCGGCGGACCGGGGCGGTACTGGGAGCAGCGCACAAACAGGCCCGGCTTCCTCGTCGGTACAAACAGGCCCGGCTTCCTCGTCGGAGGGGGTTGCGCGGGCCGCAGACACTGGACGCGGCAGCACCGCAGCAGGTGCCGGAGGGGCGGCCGGAACCGGAATCAATCCAGCCGGGGAAGGCGGCGCGGGCCTCGACCGCACCGCAGGCGCCGCAGCTGCGGGACAGGCCTCGTCCTCGACTTGGGAAGGGGGCAGTGCGTTGCCTCGGGAAGGAACGGTCGGAGCGGCGCCCGCACCCAGGCCGGAGGAAGTGGTTATCGGCATGGTCGAGACGCCCGGAAAGAAGGCGACCCCCACCGAGACGGTGATCCCGCAGACGCTCGGCGGCATGCTGCCGCTGACGCTGGGTGTCGAGGGCGAGGGTGAATTCGATTTCGACAAGGCGCTGTTGCGCGACCAGACGCGGACCGTGCTCGATGAGCTGGCGGCAAGGCTCAAGACCGCCGAGTTCGATCGCCTCGAGATCATCGGCCACACCGATCGCATCGGCACCGAGGTCTATAACCAGTACCTGTCCGAGCGCCGCGCCTGGGCCGTGGCTCGGTACCTGATTCAGAAGGGGGTTCCGGCCAGCAAGGTATCCGTCGAAGGCCGCGGAATGCACGAGCCGGTGACGGCCGCAAACGCCTGCGCCGGCCTGACGCGCGAGGCAACGATCGCTTGCATGCAGGACGACCGGCGTGTGGTGATCTCGGCATCGATCCGGCGCGTAGACGTCAACGTGCACTAGCGTCTTTTTGGCGGCCAGGAATTCTCTTCGCGCCGCCGCGAGTCGCGTCGAAACGCGCCCCGACCGGGGCGCGTTTCGCTTCTGCCGCAGTACCCAGCCGCCGCGAGGTCTAGAATCGGCGCCAGGCCCTACCATCCCGAGGCGGCCATGGCCCAACTCACCCGTATCGAGCACGACCTGCTGGGAGACCGCGCTGTGCCGGCGGACGCCTACTACGGCATCCACACGTTGCGTGCGCTGGAGAACTTCCCGATCAGCGGCGTGGCGATCTCCATCTATCCGGAGCTGATCCGCGCGCTGGCCTGCGTCAAGCAGGCTGCGGCCCTGACCAACCACGCGCTCGGGCTGCTCGCCGAGGACAAGGCGAGCGCCATCGTGCGCGCCTGCGAGGAAATCCGCGGCGGGCAGTTGCTCGACGAGTTCGTGGTGGACGTGATCCAGGGCGGCGCTGGCACCTCCACGAACATGAACGCCAACGAGGTCATCGCCAACCGCGCCCTCGAGCATCTGGGCAGGGCCAAAGGCGACTACCGGTTCCTGCATCCTCTGGACGACGTCAACATGAGCCAGAGCACCAATGACGTCTATCCCACGGCCGTCAACCTTGCGCTCAACTTCGCCATCGAGCCGCTGCTCGCCAGCATGCGCTACCTGCGCGCCAGCTTTGAGGCGAAGGCGACGGAGTTCACCGCAGTGCTGAAGGTCGGCCGCACGCAGCTGCAGGATGCCGTACCGATGACGCTGGGGCAGGAATTCAGCGCGTTCGCCGTGATGCTGGCCGAGGACGAGACGCGCCTGGAGGAGGCCGCCCAGCTCACCCGCGAGATCAATTTGGGCGCGACCGCCATCGGCACGGGCATCAATGCCCATCCCGACTACGCGGCGCTGGTGTGCCGCAAGCTCGGCGACATCACCCGAATGACCTTCATCACCGCACCCAACCTGGTGGAAGCCACCCAGGACGTCGGCGCCTTCGTGCAGTTGTCCGGCGTGCTCAAGCGCATCGCCGTGAAGCTGTCAAAGAGCTGCAACGACCTGCGCCTGCTGTCTTCCGGCCCGCGCGCCGGCTTCAACGAGATCAACCTGCCGGCGGTGCAGGCAGGCTCCAGCATCATGCCGGGCAAGGTCAACCCGGTGATCCCGGAGGTCGTGAATCAGGTGGCCTACGAGGTGATCGGCAACGACATCACGGTCAGCTTTGCCGCCGAGGCGGGCCAGCTCCAGCTCAACGCCTTCGAGCCGATCATCGCGCACAGCCTGTTCAAGAGCATCGACCACCTGGCCAGCGCCTGCCGTACGCTGGCCGATCGCTGCGTCAAGGGCATCACCGCGAATCGCGACCGCCTCACCCAGATGGTCGAGAGCTCGATCGGCATCGTCACGGCGCTCAATCCATTCCTGGGCTACGCGCGCGCCAGCGAGATCGCCCGCGAAGCGCTCGGCTCCGGCAGGCGCGTGTATGACCTGGTGCTCGAACGCGGCTGGATGACGCGCGAGCAACTCGACCAGATCCTGCGCCCGGAGGTGCTCACGCAGCCGCAGTACAGCACGGTGCATCGGCCGCGGCCTGAACCGGAGTAGAACGAATCCCGGAGTAGAACGAATCAACGGGGGGGATTGCGGCCGCCGAGGGCATACAGCCCTGGCAGCGGCGGTGAGAGATCCTAAAGACGCGCGACCCGGGTCAGCGCATCCGCACCCGTCCAGCGCTGTCTCGCTCAGGCACACGCAGAATGGTTGGCGTGCAACCGGCAATGCCGCAGGTGTTCGTGGTCGGCGTGCAGCCGGTGATGCCGCAGTTGGGCCGCTGCTCGACAAACCGCTTCTTGTTGAGGTCGTCGCGACCCGGCCGGCAGTTTACCCACGGCGTTTGCCCTGCGTTGCCCCTGCACACGGGAAAAGGCTTCGGCACGACGCCAAACGGCACCACGCCCACCGCACCATAGACCGGTTGAGAGGTGATTTGGGCGTCCAGGAGGGCGTCGAGCTTGCTGTCGATCGCGCGCAGCCGCTCCTGCTGCAATTCGGAGCGCAGGCGCGCATTCTCGAGCTCGGCGCTGACACGCGCAGCCTCGGCTTCGGCCGCCTGTTTGGCCGCCTCGACTTTGCCTGCCTCGGTGCTGGCTGGGCCGGCAACGGTGGCGGGGGGCTGCGCGGATGCCGCGGCCTCAGGGACCATGAGAACGGTCTTGTAGCCGGGTGGACAACCGGCATCGGTGAACAGCGTCTCTCCCGCTGCGCCCGTGCACTGAAACAATGCGGCGCCGGCTGGCTCGCAGACCCCGCCCGCCAGAGCCACCGCCACGAGCGCCGGGAAGGCCGCCATCGGCATGATGCGCAACCTGTTCATGCGGGTTTGACTGCCTCGATCGGCGGAGGTTGCGAGCCAACCGTGGTGATGCGGGATGACCATAGCGTGCATCGGTCCACCAGTATGCTAGCCTGAACGTTACATCCCTTCGCAACCGCAGTCCAATCGAGGAGGAAACGCCATGCACGCCGTTCGCAGCCTGGTCGCCGCCGTCGCTCTCGCGTTCGCCGGGACCACTTGGGCCTACCAGGTCACCGGTCCGGTGCTGGAGGTGACGGACAGCAAGATCGTCGTCCAGAAGGGCAAGGAAAGGTGGGAGATCGCCCGCACCCCGGACACCAAGGTGACCGGCGATCTGAAAGTCGGCGCGAAAGTAACCATCGAGTACACGATGAGCGCCAAGACTGTGGACGTGAAGAAGAAGTAGCGCAATTCACGCCGGGCGCCGCACGCGTCCGGTCCAGTGGTATCCTGCGCCGCATTTGTTCGCGGCGCGTCCCGGCGAGCTGAGATCGCCGGACGCGGCAAGGAACAGGAGCGGCCATGCCAACACATCCATCGGGCTCGGAGCGGGAGCTTTGCGCGCGATTCCTGCGGGTCATCCCCGACCGGGTGAACAGCGACGCGCACTTGGTATGGCGCGGCCGGACCCTGACGGCGGCCTGCTTGATCCAGATCGGATCGGCCCCCTTCCTGCTGCGCTTCGACGCCGGCAGCATCCGCGAATGCCAGACGCAGCTGCCGCCGTTGTGTCCCTGGGATGTGGCGGTGCGTGGATCCGTTCAGGCCTGGGCGGCGCTGTGGCAGGATCCGCCACCGCCCGGCTGGCATGACATCTTCGCGCTGTCCAAGCGCGGCGAGATGTCGTTCGAAGGCAACCTGCAGCCGTTTCTGGCCCATCTGCAATACTTCAAGGACGTGCTGACGCTGCCCCGCACGGCAGGCGCGTGATGGCACCGGCCACCCTGGAACCGATCGTCGGGCGCTATGTCGGCGTGCCCATCCTGGGCGAGCAGTGCAGGGTCTATTTCGAGGAGGCCGGCGCGGGCATCCCGCTGCTGTGCCTGCACACGGCGGGCGCGGACTCGCGCCAGTTCCGCCATCTCATGTGCGACGAAGCGATCACGCGCCACTACCGGGTCATCGCGTTCGATCTGCCCTGGCATGGCAAGTCGTATCCACCCGCAGGCTGGCAGCAGGCCGAGTACCGGCTCACCACTGAACGATACGTGGCCACCATCCGTGCGGTGTGCGCGGCGCTCGCGCTCGACCGCCCGGTGGCGATGGGGTGCTCGATCGGCGGGCGCATCGTGCTGCAGCTCGCGCATGCGCACGGCGAGGAGTTCCGTGCGCTCATCGGTCTCGAAGCGGCCGACCACCAGCAGCCCTGGTACGACACGAGCTGGCTGCATCGCGGCGACGTGCACGGAGGCGAAGTGTGCGCCGCCCTGGTGTCGGGGCTGATCGCGCCGCAAAGCCCGGCCGAGTATCGCCACGAAACGCTGTGGCAGTACATGCAAGGCGGTCCGGGCGTGTTCAAGGGGGATCTGTATTTCTACCGCGTCGACGCGGACCTGCGCGGCAAGCTCGGCGGCATCGACGCGTCGCGCTGCCCGCTGTATCTGCTCACCGGGGAATACGACTTCTCCTGCACGCCCGAGGACACGCTGCGCACCGCGAGCGCCATCTCGGGAGCAAAGGTGACCGTGATGAAGGAGGTCGGCCACTTCCCGATGAGCGAGAACCCCGCTCAGTTTCGCCGCTATATCCTGCCCGTTCTGGACGAGATCAGGCAGGCGCGCGCCTGACGGGCGCTCGCGCGTCGCGAGGGCACGCCGCGCTGGAGACGGCGCCGAGCCGTTCAGCCGCTCGAGCTGGAACGCTCCACCGACACGCGCTTCCCACCGATCCGGGCCACTGTGCAATCCGGTGCCGGCGCGGCTGCGGCCTCGCGCTGCATTTCCATCAGCAGGTTGAGCAGCAGCACCTTGCGGCCGTCGCCGTCCAGAGCGGAATACTGCGGTAGCTCCTGGATGGCTGCGGTGAGCGTGGCCACGATGGAATCCGCCTCGTGATCGTCGAGCTCGTAGTCGCCGCGGCAGTGGTCGTAGGCCACCGCGTATTCAACCACCCGGTCGATATTGTGACGAGTTTGCGGGGACAGCGCGTCCAGGATCGCACCCGCGCGAGCGGCGGGCGCTGCAAGCATGCATGCGGCGGCGAGCGCGGCCGCGAGTGTCAACGAACCCGCTCTGCAGAAGCGATCGAACTGCATGGGGATCTCCTTGGCATCGGTGCGCGGACGCTCACGGCCCCGACGATCGCCGCGCACCGACCGGGAGGACCCGCAGACTCTAGGCGCTTAGCACAGCCTGCGACGCTATTCGACAAGCATAGAGCACGCCTGCACGCGGGCATGAGGGCCTGCCGTTGCCAGGAGCAGGCGGGCCGCCGGCTTCCACTGCCCTGTTCTGCGAAGTCAGCCCGGAGGCAGCTCGTCGTACTCCCCCGATACAACGTGGACCGGCGCGTGGACGCCGTCAGCCGCAGCCTGAGCGCGCAGCCTCTTCGCTTGTGCCCGCCCGTCCTCGCTCAGCCACGCACGCTCGTGGCCCCACAGGCTGGGGCCATGCACCATTTCCTCCACCGTCCAGGTGGCATCGTCCACGCTGCGCCCGCCCCATCCGCACTCGACCAGGAAGCCCGAAGGAGAGCGTGCGTAGAACGACACCATGTGATCGTTGGTGTGGCGGCCGAGCGTGACGCTGACCACCTGCCGCTCGAGGGCGGCGTCGTAGGCGCGACCCAGATCGTCCACCGACAGAACCTCCACCATGACGTGGTGCAGGCCCGGTTGGCCGGCCTGCAGCAGCGCCAGGCTGTGGTGGCGGGCATTGACGTGGAAGAACACCGCGCGGAACGGGTCGTTCGTGTAGTCGCTTAGGCGGAAGCCGAGCACGTCCCGGTAGAACGGCACGGCAGTGTCGATGTCGGCAGCGCTCAGCACTACGTGACCCATGCCCAGCACTCCGGTCCGGAAGCCGTTCAGCGGGCGCGCCGGCTGGAACGGCTGGGGCGCGTCGGCGAGGCCATGGAAGAGCTCGAAGCGATAGCCGAGGGGATCGGTGAACCAGACCAACCCGGCCACCTGGCGGACGGCCAGATCTTCGCGACTCGCGGCCTGTACCTGCACACCATGCGTTCGCAGACGGGACGCCACTGCTTCCAAGGCCGAGGCGTCCGCGACTTCCCAGCCTAGATACGGTGCGCCGCGGCCGGCATGCACCAGCATACGGTGCACCTTCGCGTCGATGCGCAACGCCAAGCCGGCATCCACGGCATCCACCTGCATGGCCAGGACACCACCGGCAAATTCCTGCCATGCCCCCAGATCCTGGGAGAACACCCCCAGGTAGCCCAGAGACTGGATGTGCATGTCGCCCTCCTCTTCAGCGTGAAACAAAACCGGAACAAAGGGTGCCCGGCCAGAAATCAGCGCGATACACGCCCCGCCTAGGATGCGGGCTAGCCTAGACAGACGCGAAGTGTGCCGCACAGGGAGCGGGCCGGGAACAGGAGCGATGGTCATGTGGGTAGATTACTGGCAGCAGATGCCTTCGGGGCAAACCATCCGCCCGCGCGCGGGGCGGCCGGCCTCGACCACCGAAAGGGTGCTGATGCGCGCGGCGAAACGGGCGGACGCGCCGGCCGTCGATGCGTTCGTACGTCGGCTGTCGCCCGACACGCGGCGCAAGCGCTTCTTCGGGCCGGTGGTCGAGCTGTCGCCCGAACAACTGCTGCGCCTGACCTCGTGTCTGTCGGACCAGGATCTCAGCCTGCTGGCGCTCGATGCGCAGCGGGAGATCATCGGCATGGCGCAATGCGTTGCGACCGGCGACGCCGAAGCAGAATTCGCCCTGGTCGTCGCCGATGAGTGGCAGCGCCAGGGGATCGGTACAGCGCTTTGCAAAGCGCTCTTCCAGCACGCACGCGAACATCGCCTCGCCAGGCTGGGCGGCTTCGTGCTGACGGAAAACCGGGCCATGCTGGGATTCGCCGCCAAGCTGGGGTTCTCGATGTTTCGAGATACCGATGCGACCATCACCCGCATCGTCATGCCCTTGGCCGATCCGTTGTCGCTCGCGTAGACAGGTCCCCTGGCATGATCGAGTGAACGCCCGCACGCGACTGCACGTGCTCGACAATCCAGGACAAATCTATCACGCCGGCAGGCGATGCCCAAACTCCCCCGCCCGACTCAGTCGTCCAGGAACAGCCCGCAGCACTCGGACGCGGCGGGTTGCTCGGGTGTGACTGTGCCGGTGCGAACGAGTTGATTGTTCGAGAACGGCTCCGGGTAGCTGTCGATCCTGCCGCCGCGATCGATCGAGGCGCTGAAGTTGAACAGCTTGTCTTCATCGTAGTGGTAGGTGTTATCGCTGCTGCGGCCCAGGCAGGCGCCGGTGCACGAGTAGGTGTCGCGGCCGTCGAGGTCGATACGGACGGCGACGGCCTGCTGGGCCGCCGATCCCTGCGCAAGCGCACCGGCGGAGTAAGTGTCGTCGCCGCCGCGGTCGATGAGCATCGCGGCGCTCATGTCCCAGGCTGCGCCCTGGGCTGCCGGACCCGCGCAGGCATAAGTATCGGCGCCGGCGTCATCGACCAGAATGCCGGCCGCCTGATGCGCGGCGCTGCCCTGAGCGTAGCGCGAGCCGAGATAGCGGTCGTTGCCCGCAGCGTCGTGCAGGATGCCCAACGCCTGGAAATAGCCGGTGCCCTGACCGAATTCACCCACCGAGTAGATGTCGTCTCCTGCCAGATCGTAGATCGCGCCGATCCCTCCGGCCGCATATCCGCGTATGCCCAGTCCAAAGCCCTGACTCAAGCCGGCGAACACGCCCGGCGTGCCGTATCTGCTGGGAAAGTCCGGACCGTTGGCGGTGTAAGTGTCGTTGCCTGCCGCGTCGACGATGATGCCGATTCCGCGCGAACCACCGACGCCTTGGGCGAGGATCTGACCTTCGTAACGATCATCCCCTGAACGGTCGATGAGCACCCCCGCTCCATAGAATGCGCTGCCCTCGGCCCAGCCGGCGTCGGCGCTGTCGTTGACGTAGCGGTCGTCTCCGGCATCGTCGATCAAGATGGCGACACCGAAGAGTCCGGCCGCGATGCCGCCTTGGCGATGCGACACATAGCGGTCGTTGCCCGAGCGGTCGTTGAGGACGGAGACCGAGAAGACCGCCGCAGCGGGGCCCGCAAGGTCAGCGTTCGACTCGTAGATATCGTCACCGGACGCGTCGATGATGATCTGGTAGAGGCCGCGCGGGGGAGCGGAGAACGTATAGGCGTCGTTCCCTCCGGTGTCGAAGACCGCGGCGATGAGATCCATGTTGTAGCGGTTGCTCTCACCGCCGCCCACCACCCAGAGCTCGCCGTCCACCACCTTCGCGCCGAGAACCGGTCCGTCGACGGCAGCGCGCACCCGCTCGGCCAACTCGGGGGAAACCGGTTGCGGCGCCGCCGCCACTTCCTGCGCGAAGCGCTCGAGCTCCATCGCATGCTGCGCAACGCGCGGGAGGACTGCGACGGACAGAGCCACCAGCCGTGGACTTGCCCGCATCAAGCGCAGGTATTGCGGGAACTCCGGGCTGGCGGTTGCGTTTCCATCGCGCATCCCCTTGAGAAGACCGACGGCGGCCCACTCGTACTCGCGCCTGGCTGCGGACAGCTCGAGAGCGACGTCCGGCCGCGTCTGCTGATCTGGAAGGTCGAGGACGCGGAGAATGAACTGGTGAAGCGCGAGGAGACTGTCTGGCAGCGGCTGGGGCCGTGCGAGCGGGCCCACTTGCGCGGCGATCTCAGCCTCGACCCGATCGAGCGACAGCGGGCGCGCGAGCGCCTGCGCGACGGCGGGCAGCGTATTGGGATCCAGCAAGCGCTGCTGCAAAGTGGCGAGATAGCCGAGCAAGGCGTCCAGACCGCCAGGCGGGGCGCGCAGCCCGAGGGCATCGGCTTTGCTCAGCACCAGGTCTTCGAACTCACCGGCCTGTGGGGCGGGGACAACCCTTCCGGGCTCCAGTCCCCGTCCCAGCGTGCCTCTCCAGTTGTCCGCATCGTCGAGCACGACCACGGCGCTGTGTACTTCTCCATTGGGATCGCCGCGCGGAATAGCCGCGTTGGGATCGGCGTTCGGACCGCGCCGATAGAGCACCCGCAGCGTGTCGCCCGGAGCAAGGGATCGCAGCAGCCGCACATACCCGGCCACGTCGAGCGACTGATCGTTCATCGAGACTATGAGGTCACCCCGCCAAATAGAGGGGGATCTGGAACCGTCGCCACCGAACGGACCCGGCTGGACGGCGACCACCACCACGCCTTCCGGATTGGAGCGCAGGCCCAGACCGGCGTAGGCGGTGCGGTGCGCAGGCTGCGCGGGGGACGCGGGCCCGGAAGCGGCGGCGCCATCGACGCGCATGCCTTCGGTCGTCCGGGGCGGCTCCGCGCCGGGGGCGGAGCCCGTCTGAGCCCACGCGGAGCCGACGCAGCCTAACGCGGCTGCCACGAAGAGCAGGAATCGCACAGGAAGCTGGATGCCGTTGCGCCGCGTCCGCTGGTCACGCACAGTCATCGGCCCGGAACAGCTTGCTTTGAGCCGCACACGAGCAGCCGCCCGCAGCGGCTCAGGCGCTGCGCAAGAGCGCGGACGGCGCGCGACCGAAATAGTTCCGAAATGCCTGGGTGAAGTGGCTGTGGCTGCTGAAGCCCAGGTCGAGCGCGAGGTCGGTCAAGCGCTCGTGATAGCGCGGCAGCTGTTCGAGCGCGGTCGCCAGCCGCAGACTGGTGAGGTGCTGATGCACGGTGCTGCCGGTCGCCTGCCTGAACGCCCGGCACAGCGCGAACGGGGAGGCGCCGAGCGTGTTCGCCAGCGCATTGAGCGTGACGCGCCCGGTGAACGATCCTGCGATCAGCACCTGAGCGTCGGCAGCGAGCGCGGCGGCGCGCCCAGCGGCTGCACCGTGAAGCGGGGTGTCGGCGCCGCCGGTGGTGAGTTGCAGCAGGCGCAACGCGGTCTCTTCGACTTCTACCTCGTCGCGTCGATGCGCACCTGCAAGCAGGCGGCGATGCTCCAGGTGGATATCGGCGTTGCCAGCGAGCGTGGCGCGGGCGAAGAGACGTTCTCCGCGTGCGTCGCGCACGGCCTCGCGCAGAGTCGCGTCATCGAACAGCAGCACGGTGGAGCGATCCCCTCCCGGCACCGGGTGATCCACCATGTACGGTTCGGCAGGATCGAAAAACACCACGCGCGTCGCGTCGGCGACATGCCGGCCCATGCGATCGCGCCGCACGAATGCGCCGCTGCGCACGAATGCCAGGCTCGCGGCCTGGCACTGCTCTTCGTGCCGCCCGCGACCGCAGCCTTCGGTGCAGACCACGTCGCGTACCGTGACGAGCGGGCTCGTGTACAGCGTTTGCGACTTGCGGGACATAGGCACAGAGCCCGGACCAAAGAACCAATTTATACCCGGATCGAAGCGTTGGGCGCTGTCAAATTTCTGCAAGCCCGGTGCAGCATCATCGCAGCAAGATCGTGACAGCGCAAACGCCGAAACTGGCGTCCAATCCAGCTTCCACAACCATGGAGGTTACCATGCTCGATCACGTATCACTGAGCGTCAGCGACGCGGCGCGGAGCCAGGCTTTCTACAGCAAGGCCCTGGCACCACTGGGCTACAAGGTCATCGCGCAGTTCGACGGGGGGTTCGGTATCGGCGCGGAGGGCGGCTCGGCAATCTGGGCCGCGGCCGGCCCGGCCCAGAAGCCGATCGCGCACCTGGCATTCCGCGCTCAGGACCGCAAGCAGGTCGAGGCCTTCTATCGTGCGGCGCTCGCCGCCGGCGGCCGCGACAACGGCAAGCCGGGTCTGCGCGAGAATTACTCGCCGACCTATTACGCGGCATTCGTTCTGGATCCGGACGGCAACAACATCGAAGCCGTGTGCCACGCTCCCGCATGAGATCAATTCTCATCACGCGGGCCTGTCGGTGTTCAACTACGATCGGCGCGCGGGTCGCTTGATGCAGCGGGAGCTCGAAGCCCCAGCCCCACTGCGGTCCTAGTCTCGCGGGGGGTTGCGCCGCCGAGGCGCAGACCCTCTTGTCACTCCATGTCCGCTCGAATGCCCCTCATGCATGCGGCATGACGGGCGCCGGCGTCGCCCGCAAGGGACTTTGGATATGCCCGGAAATCAGTGAGATAGTCTTCCGACAACGCCCGGTATCGCCCACGCCCGACAATTCGGCTGGAAAAACGCACCGCGCCGTGTCATATCTCGCGCGGCCAGGGTCGAGCAATCGACCCTAAGCTGCTCCGATCGTTGAGCAATTTTTTCATTGGCACAATTCTTTCTCATGCCCATCCCCCGGCGGGCTCGTGCGCACGCGCGAACCGTCCGGATATAGCGTTCATACCCGGCGCTCGGGGAGCTAACCCAACGTGGTCGATTGACCGGGTTGGGTTAGCAATTCCAAACAACATACAACAGGGAGTGGAGACCATGCGTAAGTACTATGTCGCTTCGCTGCTGCTTGCAGCCGTTACCAGCACTCTGCCTATCTCACGAATCGAAGCTCAACAGCAATTCAAGGCCCGGGACCCTGGCATTCGCACCGGGGCGGTCACGCCCAAGCCGTTGCCGAAGCTTTCGTCAGGTCAGCTGGCACTGTTCAACGCGTCGATGGCGGACTTCATGGAGGCCGAAGACGTCGCCGAAGGCCTCGGCCCCAGAATGAACCTGGATAGCTGCGTGGGCTGTCATTCCTACCCGACAGTGGGAGGGTCGAGCCCCGTTACCAATCCGCAAGTCGAATTTGCGGCGAAGAATGGGGCCGACAACACCGTCCCATCTTTCATCTCCGTGAAGGGACCGGTGCGCGAAGCGCGCTTCGTGAGAAACCCGGACGGCAGCCCCGACGGCGGCGTGCACTCGTTGTTCACTATTTCAGGCCGAAACGATGCGTCGAACTGCAGGCTGGAGCAGGAGGACTTCGAACGCGCCGTGAGCACTGACAATGTCATCTTCCGGATTCCCACGCCGCTGTTCGGAGCGGGTCTGATCGAACAGATTCCGGATTCCACCATCATAGCCAACCAAAAGGCCAATGCTGCCACTAAACAGTCGCTCGGAATTCGCGGCCGACCCAACATTGTTCTCGCCGGCAACGCGGTGTCTGGCCAGCCGAATTTCAATGGCAATGACGGGACCGCCGCTCGCTTCGGCTGGAAGGCTCAGAACAAGTCTTTGCTGCTGTTTTCCGGTGAGGCGTACAACGTCGAAATGGGAATTACCAACGAGCTGTTCCAAACCGAGCGCGATGAAACGCCGGGGTGTGCTGGCACCGCACCGAACGACACGGTCGACGCTGACGCGACGACCGAGTTCGACTCCGTAAGCGCAATCGAAAAGTTTGCCTTCTTCATGCGCTTCCTTGCTCCTCTGGTCCCCTCGACGAATCTTCCTGGCGGCACGACGTCGATCAACCACGGGAAGAGCCTGTTCGGTAGCATCGGCTGCGCTCAATGCCACACACCAACGCTGAGCACGGGGAGTTCCTCGATCGCCGCGCTGAGCAATCAGCAGGCGAACCTGTACTCCGACCTGCTGATCCACGACATGGGTGCGGGGCTGGCCGACGGAGTGAGCCAGGGGCAAGCCGGTCCGAGCGAGTTCCGCACGGCGCCCCTTTGGGGGCTTGGGCAGCGCTTGTTTCTCCTTCACGACGGACGTACTTCGGACCTGTTGGCCGCGATTCAGTACCACAGCAGCGGCAGCACTCGAAACGGTGACGCCTCTGAAGCCAACACCGTGATATGGAAGTTCAACGGGCTATCGGAGCAGTACAAGCAGGACTTGCTCAATTTCCTGCGATCGCTGTGACTGACAAGCGTTCAGCTTACTGGCCGGGGACTCCAAGGCGACAGAAAAGCGTCGCGCACTCACGCCTCCGGCCAGTCAGACGCTTGAGATCTCGGATTTTGTCCGTGGACGGAGAATGCCCCCGTCCGAGTAACACGGGGACCTGCGGATACGTTATCGGGAAGTGCTTGAGGAAGTTGAACGTCGAATCTAGTCGGAGGCTGATATTACGCCCGCATGAGTTTCGCGCACCGGCAAAAAGCCCCCTCCGTCGGAGTGGATCGCCGTGGCCGTGGAGCCGATGATCGACGCGGAGACCTTCGAACGGGTGCGGAGACGGCGAGAGGCGCGTGCGCCTGCGACGTCGCCGCCCGCCTGGTGTCGTCCGCTAACCCTCCTCACCGGGTTGCTCTAGTGCGGGGAGTATGGAGCTGGCATGACGCTCATCAGTGGGTGGGAAGAGCGGTCGGCACCAGTATTACAAGTGCACGAGTCGGCTGAGCAAGAGCTATCACGTCTGCACCAGCCGCGACCTACCCGGGCACAGCTCGATGAGCTGGTGCTGACGGACTTGGTCGAGTACGTGCTGACACCGCAACGCCTGCACGGGATGCTGTCCGAAGCCCGGCGACTACGGGCTGAAACGCAAGGCTGGAGATCACGACAAGCTCGGCAAGCTCTAGCCAGAGTTACGCACCGCAGATGCAACGTCTGAACCGACTCTATGAAACGGTGGAGTCTGGGACGCTCGGGTTGGATGAGACGCTACAGCGGCGCGCGCAGCAGTTTAAAGCCGCTCGGGAGTCAGTGTTGGTAGGGCGTTGCGCGCCCGGGTCACAGCCTGCGCCGCAGAATTCGGCTAAAGTGTTCCCTCCATGCATGTCCTGTCCCGCTTCGCGCGATCGATGGGATTGCCAGTTCGACGCCAACCACGCGAGAGGGGGAACCTCATGCAACATGTCCGTTTCGGCCGCACCGGACTGCAGGTGTCGCGCCTGTGCCTGGGCACCATGACCTTCGGCCTGCAATGCGACGAGCCGACTTCGTTCTCGATACTCGACGCAGCAGGCGAGGCCGGCATCACCTTCCTCGACACCGCAGACGTCTATCCGCTCGGCGGTACCACGGAGACCGCCGGGCGCACCGAGGAGATCGTCGGGAAGTGGCTGCGCGGCCGCCGCGACCGCTTCATCGTCGCAACCAAGTGCAGCGGCAAGATGGGACCGGCGCCCTGGCAGCAGGGCACTTCGCGCAAGCATGTGCTGGATGCCATCGACGCTTCTCTCAAGCGACTGGGTACGGACTACGTCGACCTCTACCAGGTCCACCAATCACGACGCCGCCACGCCCACCGACGAGACGCTGGAAGCTCTCGACACCGTGGTCCGCAGCGGCAAGGCCCGTTACATCGGCTGCTCGAACTATCACGCGTATCGTGTAGCGCGCTCGCTGGGGCGCAGCGAAGCCCTCGGGCTGAGCCAAGTTCATTTCCGTCCAGCCGCGGTACAACCTGCTGTTCCGGCAGATCGAACGCGAGCTGCTGCCGTTGTGCGAAGAAGAAGGCCTCGCAGTCATGCCGTACAACCCGCTCGCCGGCGGGCTGCTCACCGGCAAGCACAAGCGCTCGGCTCCGCCGCCGCAAGGCACCCGCTTCACCCTCGGCGCCGCGGGCGGCATGTACACCGAGCGCTATTGGAGGGACCGGGAATTCGACACGGTCGATGCGGTGACCGCGCTTGCGCGCGACAGCGGCATCGACCCGGTGACGCTTGCCATCGCCTGGACATTGGCCAACCCTGCGATCACGACGCCGATCATCGGCGCCAGCAAGCCGGCCCAGCTCAAGGCCAATGTCGCCGCCACCGACCTCAAGCTGGATCCCGCACTCAAAGCCAGGCTCGACGAGCTCACCCACGAGTTTCGCATGGGCGACGCGGCGCGCTAGCTAGCGGCGCGGGACGCCGAAGAACTCCTGGAACATGAATTCCTCCAGTTCCGCGTTGTCGGCAGGGCGCGCGGACAGCGTGACGTTGCGGCCCAGCCGCTGGGACAGCCACAGGAAATCGCCCGTCTCGACCTCGCGGATGATCGCGATCATCTTGCGCACGACCGCGATGCGGATGTCGCTGTTCTCACCGCGGGTGACTTCGATGAGTTGCTTGGAGTTGCGGCGGATATCCTTGTTCCAGCCGAAGAAGATGAATTCGGCGGAGTCGCGGCTCATGCGCTGGATCTCGAAGATCCCGCCGCCGCCTTTGGGATCGTAGCCGACCGTCGGAGTGCGCCCCAGCCCGAGGTTGGCGGCGATAGCGCGGTTGCTGCGCTCTCTTTCGTCTTCGCTGCGCGGCGTGCTCGGCGACTCGCTCGGCGCGGGACGATCTTGCGGGGCGGCGCCTTGACCGCGGGCGCGGCGGCGCGCCTCGATGTAAGACGATAGATCCCCTTCTACCTGCGGAGGCGCGGGCGGCGTTGCCGCCGTGGACGCCGGTTGCGGCACGTTTCGCGGCGGCGGCACGTTTCGCGGCGGCGGCGGCAGGGGCCGTGGCGGCGGGTCGTAGAGGGAAGGGGGCGGCAACGACGCGGCAGTGGGCGGCGGCTCGGTAACTGCTGGAGCAGCGGGCGGCAGTGCGACGGGACTCGCCGGCGTGGCAATGACCTGCGGTGCAGGCGGAGGCGCGACCTTGGATGGGCTTTGCAACTCGACGACCGGTTGCGCGGGGGTCGGAGCGGGCACCGCTCTGACGGCAGGCTGAGGCGGAACCGGTGGCCGCTCAGCTCGAGCTGGCGGAGGGGAAGCCGGCGGCGGTGAGGGCAAAGAGGGCGCAGCATGGACCTCCTGCGTCGGCTCGGGCGCCAGTTGCACCACCAGCGGACCGCTCGCGGTGTCGCGCTCCTGCCTTTCGAGGGAAAGCAGGTGCACGCGCGGAAGCCATATCGACAGCACAGCAATGTGGATGAGCAGCGAGATCGCCAGCGCCACCCAGATGGTGGGAATGGTGACACGCCTATGGTCGCTGCTCGGTGCGTTGAGCCAGTCGCTCATCGATTCGCCAAAAGCGCTTGTCATGCAGATCGACTGAATCGGGTGGAGTCCAGAGCCGGCGTGGGCCTGCGACCTGCGGGAGGGCACATCGGTGAAGGGCTGCTTGCGACGCTGAATATACACTTGCGCCCGGCGCTCGGCTGGCTGGCTACGTCGCGTCGTGGCTCTCAAATTTCTGACGCGCGAAGCATCACACCTGAAGCCTCATCTGGTAGTGCACCGAGCCTGCGCGCGTCTGTTGGACCACACGGCGTCCGGGAAGCTCCTGCCAACTCGAGCACTTGCGCAGTGCGCTGTCGGCTTGCTGGTCTGCGCGCCGACCGATCTGTCGAGCCAGCAACGCCCGCGAGCGCGCGTGTAAGAAGTTCAGGGGCCGGGAAAAACGCTATCCCACCAGCGCCCGGCTCTGCTCTACCGAATCCGGACAAGTTCATATGGCCCAAAGATTTACTCAGTTTCAGCGGGCGGGCCCAGCGGTTGCAATACGGTTGAGCGCACCACCATCATCCCACCGCCAATCGACTCGTGGAGGCTGAAAGATGAGATACATCGTTCTATGGGCGCTGGGCGTTCCGATCAGCGCGTTGATCGTCCTGCACCTGCTGGGCATCCTCTAACCAAGACGGAGACGTTCCGATGAAACCCATGCATGCATTGCTGCTGGCTTGCGCTGCCGCCCTCTCGCTCGCCGCCTGTCAGAAGGAAGGCCCCGCGGAGAAAGCCGGCAAGGCCATCGATCAATCCGCCGAGAAAGCCGGCGAGAAGATCGAAAGCGCAACCGAGAAAGTCGGCGACGCGCTGGAGCGTGCCGGCGACAAGGTGAAGGAAAAGACGGAGCACTGAGCGGGTTGCGCTTCGCCTGACCGGATTCTACTTCCACAACATCAGGAGGCCATCGTGATCTACTGGGCAGCAGTATTTCTGATCATTGCGCTGGTTGCGGCAGTACTCGGCTTCAGCGGCATCGCCGGCACCGCGGTGAACATCGCGTGGATTCTGTTCGTCGTAGGGTTGATCGTAGCCGTGATCTTCTTCGCGCTGGGACGGCGCAGTCCCCCGTTATAGCCGTACCGGCACGGGCCGAAGGTCGGCCTTGAAGTCGAGCCCAGCGCCCGACCTCTTTGCGAGACCGGGCGCTTGCACGTTGCCGAGTGCTTGCGCATTGTAGGCCGCGCCACTTGCATCGCGATCGGTTGTCGGTGGTGCGTCGAGACTACAAGCAGTTGTCCCGTAGTTACACGTTGCATCGGCGGCCTTCTCGCAACGCATTGATTTGTCTATGCCCGCACCGGGCCCGCGGGTTGCGGAACAAGAACTGCGGCGCGCAGTCCTCTGCGCAGCCAGCGTTTCGAATCCACTCAACCGACAGGAGACAACCGATGAACCGATTCACTGCAATTGCTGTTGCCGCGGCAGCCGCACTCGGCCTCAGCGCAACCGTTTTGGCCGAAGAGCACATGGACCATGCCACCGTCAAAGCGGAGAAGGAGCGCATCGAGGCCCAGTACAAAGCCGACAAGGCGCGCTGCGACGAGTTGTCGGGCAACGGCAAGGACGTCTGCGTCGCGCAAGCCAAGGCCACGGAACGCATCGCCAAGGCCGACCTCGAGGCGAAGGCCAAGGACACGCCAAAGGCGCGCTACGAAGCTCAGGTCGTGCGTGCCGAGGCCGAGTACGACATAGCCAAGGAGAAGTGCGACGACCTGGCGGGCAATCAGAAGGACGTCTGCGAAAAGGAAGCCAAGGCCATCGAGGCGAAGGCCAAGGCTGACGCGAAAGCTGCGTACAAGTCCTGAAGCCCGGATCCTTCACCGGGCCACCCTGCAATGGCGACCCCCGCCTCGCTCCCCCGGTAGCATCGGCATCCCTCCCACCACCGGGCACGGGGCCGGGGGTTGCCTCCGGCATCCCCCGGGAAGGTTTGCCGCAACCACCAGCGGGCGCTGGCCTTCCCTCTGCAAAACGCGGCGAGAGGCTCCTACCTTCGCTTGCGCGCCAGCCGCTTGGCATTGCGCACTGCCTTGCGATGCACCGGTGCGAGTCCCGCCAGCAGAACACGGGCGCCTGCACTGGTCGAACGGTTGATCGACCAGGGTGTAAAGGCCCGCCAAGGTGTAAAGACCCGGTAGCCCGTTCCGGCGCCCAGTGCTGAACCGGCGACAGACTGCGCCAGCTCGAACTGCAAGCGCACGCCTTGCCACCACATTGCGGCCCAGGCCTGATACGCGGCGGCGACCTTCTCTGCGCCCATGAGAAAGAGCTCGTTGCGGTCGCCCGCACTGGGCGAGAGTCCTGCCGCGGTCATTCTGGATACGCGAGCGGCAACTACTTGCGGGGCCGCAATCGAGAGCTCGATCGCTTGCTTCGCCAAGCGCTGAGACGGTGTACGGCGGCGTCGCTTCATAGTCGAACCTCGATGGTGTGCAAACCTGTCAGCATGGCGAGATCACGCGAACGACCGATTCGCGATAGTCACGAAAGCCCATACGTTCGTACAGGCGGTGGGCGCTGCTGTTGTCGTGCATGACATGCAGGAAAGGGGTTTCTTTGCGCCGCATCTGGCGCAGGATCAGCTTGGCCACCAGCCGGCGCGCGAACCCGCGGCCTTGAAAGTCCGGGTGCGTGCACACGCCGCTGATTTCCCGCAGCGTCCCGGCATGCATGCGCTCGCCGGCCATGGCAACGAGGCGCTCTCCCTCGAAGCAGCCGAAGTATTCCCCGAGCTCGATGGTCCTCGGTCCGAACGGGCCTGGACGCGTCAGGGTCGCCAGCTCGAACGCCTGGAGCGCGTGCTTCGGGCCGAGCATGACCGCCTCAGGAGCCTCGTCGACTGCGGGCATCGGTGCGTCCCAGATCATCTTGAACATGGTGGATTCGGCATCGATGCGCCAGCCGTCAGGAGGCACACCCGACCAGCCGTCGCAGTAGAAATGCTCGCCTGGCTCGCAGTATGGCGCCAACGCATTCCAGTCGGGGCGCTGCGCGTCCGCGAAACCCACAATAGGCGACAGTCCGGGCGCGTATCGGCGCGCATCCGCTGTCCCAGCCGCGAATTTCGCGTGCGGACCGGTGAGGGTATGCCAGACAATGTTGTCGAGAAGATGCGTCGTCGTCACCGGTATTCTCGCAGTCATGGCAAAGTCTACTGGCTTGCTCTATTCACCGGAAGCCACCCCTTTTGGCGCTCAGCGCCTACGGAAAGGAACGGCAATGAACAAGGTCATCCTGATGGTTGTGATTGCTGGCTGCGCCTTGACGCCGGCCGTCGCGCCCGCACAGCAGCGGGCCGAAGCCGACTACGTGATCCGACGATTTCCGTTTCGCATCGGGCGAAGTGCTGCCGGAACTGCGCCTGCACTATACGACACTGGGCCGGCCGCAGCACGACGGATCCGGGCAGGTGAACAACGCGGTGCTCATTCTGCACGGTACCTACGGACGCGGGGCGAACTTCCTCCGAGACGACTGGCTGGCGGAGCTGTTCGGGCCTGGACAGCCGCTCGATGCAGCCCGCTACTTCATCATCTTCCCGGACAGCATCGGCCACGGCGCTTCGAGCAAGCCGAGCGACGGGCTGCGCACCCGCTTCCCGCACTACGACTACACCGACATGGTGCAAGCTCAATATAGGCTGGTCACCGAAGCGCTCGGCGTGCAGCATCTGCAGCTCGTCCTCGGCGCGTCGATGGGCGGCATGCATGCGTGGCTGTGGGCGGTGACCTACCCCGACGCGATGGATGCGGTGGTGCCGATGGCATGCCTGCCGGTCGAAGTGTCCGGCCGCAACCGCATGCTGCGCCGGCTGATCACCGACGCCGTGCGCGGCGACCCGGCCTGGAAGAGCGGAGAGTACACCACGCCCCCGCCGGGACTGCGCACCGCGTTGCAACTCGTGATGATCTCAGGGGCGAGCGCACGCGAGCTGTCGCAGGTCGGACCCACCGCTGCCGCAGCGGACAAGTTCCTCGACGACTTCGCGCGCCAGCGCCTCCCTCAGACCGACGCCAACGACTTCCTGTACGCGTGGGAATCGTCCGCCGGCTACGACCCCTCCGCGCAGCTGCCTCGCGTCCGTGCACGGGTCCTGGCGATCAACTTCGAGGATGACGAGCGCAACCCGCCCGAACTCGCGATCATGGAGCGCGAGATCGCACGCGTGCCGCGCGCTCGCTACGTCCTGATATCTGCAAGCGACAACACCCGCGGTCATAGGAGCTTCTACCAAGTACCGCTGTGGAAGCAGCACCTCATCGAGTTGTCTGGAGTGATCGCGGTTGCCGCAGCGCTGCCGCGCAACGCACCACACGCCAACCTATCGAACCGTGAAGTTCGCAAAGGCATGCACGGCGCGACTCGTCTGCGATCGCCGACAGCTCCGGCGTGTGCAGCATTGCGCGCCTTACACTTGGTTTTGGTAAGGCGTACACATGAGGAGCAAGCCGGGCGCGTAAGTGGTTGAGGTAGCTGCGCACGCTCCCGGGCATGAGGGTTGCGGCACAGTCTGCATGCGAAGCGGCACCACCTTCCGGATCCACGCGAGTCGTGATGCATTGCGCCTCCGCGACGTCGCATCACCGGAGATCTGAACGCCGGCCGATGCGCTCCACTGTTCGACCGGCTCGGCCGGTCAGGAGCCGTCGCTGTCGAGTGCCGCCGTTTCGCTACAGAACCCCCGTGCCAACCACCGCCGGAAGCGGCCGCGCCGGGCAACGGGGTTTTCTCGATGCGGGCTCGTCGCGGCGGCCAGGTTCGGTCGCATGCGGGTATGGCGGTGGATTCACTTTCCCAGCAACTCGAAGCAAAGGAGACATCCCATGAAACAGCTCTCGACCATCGTCAGCGCCCTGGCCTTCGCGCTCAGCGCCGCCGCGTTCGCAGCGGACGATCCCGCACAGCCGGCCGGTGATACGCAGCAGCAATATCAGGCCGCGCTGAAGAAGTGCGAGTCGCTGCCGCAGACCGAGCAGCAGAAGTGCATCGACGCCGCCAAGAAGCGCTTCGGCCAGATGTAACGCCGGATGTAACACGCTATTGCAATAGCAGGGCGCAATAGCAGGCACGATCGCGGGGCGGTCGCGTGAGCGACCGCCCCGTTCTGTTTTCGGCCCCTGGACACACTCCGAGCGGCCAGTCCCCCGCGGGCGCCGCGCACCGCTTCCTGATAGATTGTGCTCATCGCCCAGGTCGCCTGTCCGGGGAGTGCGGGACCATGCTAGACAAGCTCAAACGGGCCTTCGCCTCGCACAACGCGCGCGGCATGGCGGCACTGCGACCGCGATCCGGCCGTGCCCGGCTGCTGTGGCGCGCGACCATCGGCGTCGCGGTCTTCCTCGTCCTGTTCGCGGTCGTCGGGTTCTTCGCGGTACCGCCTATCGCCCGCTACTACCTGGCCAAGGAGCTGACGGCGCGGCTCGGCCGCCAGGTCACGCGTCGAGCGCATCCAGGTGAATCCCTTCAGCATGACCGCCGCGATCAAGGGGGTCAGCATCAAGGAGCGCGACGCGTCCCAGATCTTCGTGAGCTTTGCCGAGCTCAAGCTCGACCTGCAGGCCGAATCGATCTACCGGCGCGCACCGATCCTGCGCGAAGTCAAACTCACCGACCCCTACGTCCACATCGTCCGCAATCCGGATGCGCGCACCTACAATTTCTCCGACCTGATCGAGAAGTTTTCCAAGCCCAAGGCAGCGCGCGGCGACGGCCCGAGCGAACCGCCGCGTTTCTCGCTGAACAACGTGCAGATCGTGAACGGGCGCATCGAGATCGACGACCGCCCCAAGCACGCCCGCCACAGCGTGCGCGCGATCAACGTTGCCATTCCCTTCTTGTCCAACTTGCCCTACCGGATCGAGGAGTACGTGCAGCCGTCGTTCTCGGCGCGCGTGAACGACACGCCCTTCGCGCTGCAGGGCCGCACCAAGCCGTTCAAGGACACGCTCGAGACCTCGGTGGACATCAACATCGAGAAGCTCAACCTGCCGCAGCTACATCGAGTATGTGCCGGTGGAGCTTGCGTTCCGCGTGCCCTCAGGATTGCTCGACACGGCGCTGACGGTGTCGTTCGTACGCTCCGCAAACCGGCCTCCGGTGCTCTCGGTCAAGGGCAACGTCGATCTGCACCAGTTCAGCCTGACCGAGCTCGATGGCCAGCCGTTGCTGAACCTGCAGCACATCGCCGTGCCCGTTGACGGCAATCGACGTGTTCGGCCGCAAGTTCGCATTCGGCACCATCGTGCTCGCAGTCTCCCGAAGTGTTCGTGCGGCGGACGCACGACGGCACCGTGAATTGGCTGGCGGCGATACCGAAGCGCGAGGCAGCACCCGCCCCTGACGGCCAGCCAGCCCGCCCCGACGTCGAACTGTCGGTGCCGGAGGTCAAGATCGTCGACGGACAGGTGCACGTGCGAGGATCTGGTGCCCGCAGAAGGGCTTCAAGGCCGACCTGTCCGGCATCCAGGCGAGCCTGCGCGGCTTCGCGCTGCCGCAGACGCGAGCCGGCCCAGGCCGAGGTGGCGTTCAACACCGCGCTGGGCGAGCAGGTGAAGTACGCCGGCTCGCTGACCCTGTCGCCGCTCGCGTCCGAGGGCGCCATCGAGGCGAACCGCATCCGCCTGGTCAACTACCAGCCCTACTACGAGGATTACATCCTCTACAAGGTCGAAGACGGCGTCGCCGACCTGGCGACGCACTATACCTTCGCCGCGACGGACCAGGGGCCGGACGTCAAGCTGAGCGCCTTCAACCTCGTCGCTGGCGTCGCTGCGCCTGCGCAAGCCCGGAGCAGACGAGGACTTCCTGCGCGCCAAAACGGCGCAGATCCAGGACGCCAACGTCGACGTGCGCGCGCTCGACGCTCAGCGTCGGTCAGTTCAGCACGCGCGACGGTTTCCTCAACATCATTCGCGAAGCCGACGGCGCGATCAACGCCACGCGCATCCTGCCTGCACCCAAGGAGGCGGCCACCGCCGGCCGGCAGGGCACGCCGTGGCTGGTCACGCTGAACCGCACCGATGCACAGAAGTGGAAGATCGCGTTCACCGACCTGACCCCGCGAGAGCCGGTGCGCATCGTCGCCGACGACGTCACGTTCAAGGCCACCGACGTATCCAACCAGAAGGGCCGCAGAGGCCGCATCGAGCTCACCGCCAGGTTGAACGACACCGGCACGCTGGCGGTAGGGGTCCGGTCGCGATCAACCCGGTGAGCGCCGATCTGAAGCTCGACTTGAAGGATTTCGGCCTGGTGCCGCTGCAGCCTTACTTCGCCGACCGGGTCAACGTCCTGATCACCAGCGCGGATCTCTCCGTCACTGGAGCAACCAACCTCGCGGTGCCGCCCCAGGGCACGCCGGCCGTGAGCTTCAACGGCGAGGTCACGCTGACCAATTTCGCCTCGGTGGACAAGGCGAAGTCCGAGGACTTCCTGAAGTGGAACACCCTGTTCGCCGGCGGCGTCGCGTACCAGCACAATCCGATGCAGCTCGCCATCGAGCAGGTGGCGCTTGTCGGACTTCTACTCGCGCATCGTCATCTACCCCGAAGGCCGGCTGAACCTGCAGAACATCATGGCCACGCCGCAGGAGGCGGCCGCGCGCAGGCCGCGCACGCAGTCGCAGCAGGATCAGGCGGGCAGCTGCGGCGGCAGACCGAGGCGCTCCGCCGCCGGCAGCGGCCGGAGCAGCCCGCTCGAGCGGCAGCCGCCGATCGCGCTCCGGCGGCGACGCAGCCAGCGGCGCGCGCAGGTGCCGATCCGCATCGGCAAGGTGACGCTGCAGGGCGGCAACGTGAACTTCACCGACCTGTTCATCAAGCCCAACTACTCGGCCAACCTGACCGAGATCGGCGGGGCGGTCACCGGACTGTCCTCACAGCTCGACACGCGCTGCCGACGTCGATCTGCACGGACGTTTCGCAGACAGCGCGCCGGTGCAGATCCAGGGCAGGATCAACCCGCTGGTACGCGATCTGTTCCTGGATCTCAAGGCCAATGTGCGCGACATCGAGCTGGGCCCCTTCACGCCCTACTCCGGTAAGTACGTCGGCTACGCCATCGAGAAGGGCAAGCTCACGTTCAACGTGGCCTACAAGATCGAGCACCGCAAGCTCGCCGCCAGCAATCAGATCGTGATCGACCAGCTCACGTTCGGCGGCAAGGTGGAAAGCCCGCAGGCGACCAAGCTGCCCGTGATGCTGGCGGTCGCGCTGCTGAAGGACCGCAACGGGGTCATCGATGTCAACCTGCCGATCAGCGGCTCGCTGGACGACCCCAAGTTCAGCATCGGCGGGTTGATCATCAAGGTCATCATCAATCTCATCACCAAGGCGATCACCGCGCCGTTCGCGCTCCTCGGCCATCTCGCAGGCGGCGGCGAGGCGGCGGAGCTGTCCTACGTGCAGTTCGAACCGGGACGTAGCGTGCTCACCACGCAGGCTCAGGACAAGGTCGCCACTCTGCACAAGGGCCTGGTCGACCGGCCGGCCCTCAAGCTCGACATCAAGCCGCAAGTGGATCCGCAGACGGATCGGGAAGGCCTGAAGCGCTATCGGTTCGAACAACAGGTCAAGGCACAGAAGCTCATCGACGTGGTCAAGCAAGGGGAGGCGGTGAAATCGGTCGACGCCGTGAAGATCGAGCCGCAGGAGTACGAGAAATATCTGCGCCGCGCTTACAAGGAGGCCCAGTTTCCCAAAGACACCAAGTTCCCCAAGCCGCGCAACTTCATCGGCGTGCAGAAGGATCTGCCGGTCGAGGAGATGGAGAAACTGATGCTCGCCAACATCACGATCAGCGATGACGACCTGGTTCAGCTCGCAAACCAGCGCGGCCAGGTGGTGAAAGAGGCCATCACCCGCGGCGGCGAGGTGGCGGTTGAGCGCGTGTTCCTGATCGCACCCAAGCTCGAGGCCGGCCACGCGGAGGCCGAGGCGAAGGGCGGCCAAGTGACCTTCGCGCTCAAATGAGGATGGGGGACACGCGCGGGCCAGCCGGGCCCTATGACCTTCCCTATAACCTTCGGTGTATACCCCCTCCGCCGGCCTTCTCCTACTCTGCCGTCAACGCCCCCGGATCGAAAAGAAGGGCATGGTCCCGCACCGAGGAGACGCTATGCTACACCCCACCTTGCAATCCGCCGGGCTCCGCCCGCAACGGCCTCTGCTTCAGTCGATCGTTCCTCCGATGACGCGCGCTTTTCTGCTGGTTACACCGGCCGGTCTGTCCCGCGACTGGCTGACGGCCTGCGTGCGCCGGCTGGATGAGCATTGCGAGGTCGCCTATGCGCTGCCCGGTGCCACCGGCTTGCGGTCCGGGCAGGACAGCACGCCAAGCCTGGTCTTGATCGATCTGGACGCGCCGCGGCTGGACCGTCTGGCGACCGTGCGCAGCTTCGCGACCCAGGTGCCGGCGTCGCCGGTGGTGGTCCTGGGCAGTTCCACCGATGCTGACAGTATCGACGAGGTGCTCAGAGCCGGGGCCGTGGCGTACATCCCCCGCCTGTACACCGAGAGCCAGATGCTGTCGGTGCTGCGCCTTGCGCTGGAGGGCGCCGGACACCGGCCGCACTTCCCTGGCCAACGCGCTTTCGCCCAGGACGAGGCTGGTGCGGAGGCCGGCCGTGAGCGCGGACAGCAGCGAGCCGCGAAGCGGCCGGCCGCAGCCGTCAGCTCACACCGAAGCAGGTGGAGGTGCTGTCGCTCGCTGCCGACGGCTTGTCGAACAAGCAGATCGCTGCCCGGCTGAACATCACCGAGGGCACGGTCAAGCTGCATATGTCGGCGATCTACAGCAAGCTCAATGTGGACCGGCGCGGAGAAGCGATCGTGCTTGCGCGCCGCCTCGAAGAGGTGCGCGCCCAGCAGATGCGGCAGGCCGAGCGCGGCGCCCAGGTACTCGACTGGCTGCTGCCGCACGTGGCCCACCGCCGCCTGACCAAGGGTGACGTCATCTTCCGCAAAGGCGAGCCAGGGCGCGAGCTCTACTACATCCAACGCGGCACGGTGGTGCTGGAAGAGATCGGCGTGGAGATGGGTCCGCGCGACATCTTCGGCGAGATCGGCGTGTTCGCTCCCGATCATCAGCGCACCTGCACGGCGAGCTGCAAGACCGACGTCGATCTGTTCTGCCTGAACTCCGAGCAGGTCAAGAGCATCTACTACCTCAATCCGCAGTTTGCCCTGCACGTTGTCCATCTGGTCGCCCAGCGCCTGCTGGCGGACCGCGCGCGCAGCCACTAGCGCACCGTCGAACAACAGCAGGCGGCGGATCCACACACCAACAATCCGACTCGCGGGCGATGAAGCCAGCGGCATCCGCGCCAAGCACGGATGCCGCTCGATTTCAACGGTTGGTCTGCGCGGACTGGATCGGCTCAGGTTGCGACCCGCGCGGCATGTTGGTGCGCTCGGCTACGTCTTTGTCGTAGCTGATCGCGACCGACGACGCGCTTTCGCGGTTGCTGCTCATGTTCGTACGTGCGGCGACGTCCTTGTCGTAGCTCACGGCGATATCGGTCGAGGCCACTGAGTGGCCCTGCAAGTGCGCCACGCGATCGGCGCCGACCATCCCACCGGCACGCCCGTACCACAGGCTGGCCTGCGCAACGTCTCCGGTCTTCAGGACCGGGCCGGCCGCAAGTGCGGCATCGGCTGCGAGGCTCCCGGCCAGCGCTACCACGAGCAGCACGGAGCTGCCCTTCACTCTGCTCATCAGCTTCATAGATCCCCCAGTTTCAATACGCGATCGAATGAACTTCGCCCCGGTTGAACACAGCTGCGAGGACCGGTAGCCGCTTGGCTCTGGCCTCGCTCTGCGACATTCCTCCAGCGGGTAACTCGGATAGTCGCGGTTACGCGATGCACGAACCATCGGGCAATGCGCCTATGCCAAATGTCCCGGGCCACCGGCGCGAGCTCTAGTGAGGAAATTGAGCGGCTGGTGCCACGCGAAGGGCGGAAAGAACTCAGACCGGAACGGGACGAAGCAGATCAGCGCAGCGGCATCCTGGCTGTCTCGTCGAGACGGAGGATGACGAGGAGACTGACGATACTGGCAACGATCAAGTAGTAGACGGGCGACAGTGGACTGCCGGTTACAGAGATGAGCCACGTCGCGATGAAGGGAGCGAAGCCGCCGAAGATCGCAACGGCCAGGCTGTACCCGGTGGACAACCAGGTCGAGCGTATTGCAGTCGGGAAGATCTCAGCGATCGCCGCCGGGCCCGGCCCCGAGAACAGCGCGATGGCAACGGCGAACACGACCTGCACCATGACGACGGTTGCGACGTGCGCGCCATCCAGCATCATTGCGAACAGCGGATAGGGCAGCAGGATGAGGCTCACGCAGGCCGCGATCAGCAGCGGCTTGCGGCCGACGCGATCCGACACCGCTCCGGCAAAGGGCGTTGCGATCACCACCACGAACAGGCGCTGCGCTGGTGGCCCACAGGGCGTCGGCGCGGGTCAGCCCGGCGTGGGCTTGCGTGAAGGTCGGCATGTAGACGAGGATCAGATAGTAGGCGACGGTCCAGACGACGGTGAAGCCGAACGCGCGCAAAGCCAAGATCGGCGGACGAGCTTGTGCACCGTGCGCGGCGACGTCGGACCGGGCAGCCGCTCGGAACGCAGGCGTCTCGTCGATATGGCGGCGCAGGTACCAGCCGACCGGACCAAGCAGGCCGCCGAGGAGGAAGGGTATTCGCCATGCCCATGCCTCCACCGTGTCGGGCGGGAGGAGCGTGCTCACCGCCGCGGCGACACTGGAACCGAGGAGCAATCCCCCCGCGACGCTGCATTGCTGAAGACTCCCGACCAAGCCGCGCCGGTGCGCAGGCGCCCATTCGACGATGAAGGCGGTCGAGGTGCCCCACTCGCCACCCGCCGAGAATCCCTGGATCAGGCGCGCCACGAACGACGAGGAGCGGTGCGGCCAGCTCCGATAGCTGCGTAGCTGGGGGTCAAGCCGATCATTACCGTGCCGACGGCCATCAGCCCGACCGTGACGACCAGCGCAGCCTTGCGTCCCTTCACGTCGCCCAGCCGGCCGATCAGGATCCCTCCGAGCGGCCGCATGACGAAGCCAACTCCGAACGCGGCGAAGGTGGACAGAAGCGAGGTGACGTCATCGCCGGTCGGAAAGAAGGTCTTTGCCACCAGCCGCGCCATGTACGCATAGACGGCAAAGTCGTACCACTCGAGGACATTGCCGACGACTGCGGCCACGACCGCGCGCCGTGCAGCCCGCCTGTCTGCTGACATCCGCTCTCCAAGTGTCGCGCTCAACGGGCTAGCGGCGCCGCATCCTGTTGAGCGTATCGGCGCACGACGATGCAGAGCGCACATCAGGCATCGCCCGGCCTTCTCGGCATGATCCCTGGCCGTTGCAACCTCGAACCCGGGGTTTCCGGCCTCGATGCTAAACTGATTCAGTGCGTCCTGCGTGTGGCCGGACGCGGGATCGTCATCGGATCGATCTCATACCCGAGGAGAGTGTCGTGGCTCGCCACGTCGTCTGCCTGACCTTCGATTTCGACGCCATGACCGGCTTCATCGCGCGCGGCATGACCACACCGACTCCGATCTCGCGTGGCGAGTTCGGGCTGGTCGGCTTGGTGCGTATCCTCCAGCTGCTTCGTACCCACGCGATCCGCGCGACGTTCTTCGTCCCCGGGGTGGTGATCGACATGTTCCCGGATGCGTGTGAGCGGATCGTCGCTGCCGGCCACGAGATCGGCCATCACGGCTACACCCACGTGCCTCCTGCCAACCTCTCGCGCGAGCAGGAGGCGGAGGGTCTGGTGAAGGGCAACGCGGCGATCGCGCGAATCGCGGGCAAGCCCGCGCGTGGGTACCGCTCACCGTCCTGGGATCTGAGCGCGCACACGGTCGAGCTGCTGCTCGAGCAAGGCTTCGCCTACGAGAGCATAGGGGGCCGACGCCGCCGGCCACGCCCGCGCCGGCCAGCGTCAGGAAGCGGCGGCGGTTCAACCGCATTCGTACCAGTCTTCGTGCAGCGACGCGCCGTGGCAGCGCAGGCACGACGTCCACTGCCATTGGTGCTGGCAGCCGGGGCACCGTCCGCGCGTGAGGAACGTGTTGAAGTCGGTGCCGCACCAGTCGAACGGCGGCTCGGGCGTGTCGCTCGCCCCAGCAGCGACCATCGGCTCGACGGCGTCGGACGCCAGCTGCACAGCGGACAGCGGATCCGCTCGAACCCCTCGTCGTCGTCCGGCCCCAGCGACGGGATGATCGTGAGGTCCCGTAGCGGGTCCGTCTTCTTCAGCAGCTCCATGGTCAGTTCATTATGCGATGCGCGAGGTGCGATGCGCGAGGCGCGAGCGAGGCGCAAGCGGGGAACAATGCGGCAAGAAAAAGGCGGTGGTTCGTAAGAACCACCGCCGAAGCTGGAAGCTGGAAGCTGGAGCTGGAGCTGGCGACTGGAGACTGGTGAGCTGACTACGCCGCTTCTTCGACCGGAAGCGGCTCGCGGACCTTGGCCACCTTCAGGTCGCTGACGATGCCGATCGCGTTGAACAGCTTCAGCGTGATCCAGGAGATGTCGAACTCGTACCAGGCGAGGCCGTGACGCGCGGACACCGGGTGCGCGTGGTGATTGTTGTGCCAGCCCTCGCCGAAGGTCAGCAGCGCGACCCACCAGCTGTTGCGCGAGTCGTCGCGCGTCTCGAAGCGGCGCGAGCCCCACATGTGCGTGGCGGAGTTGACGAGCCAGGTGCGCGTGCAGGCCGACGACGACGCGGAGGAAGATGCCCCAGAGGACCATCGGCCAGCCGCCGACGGCGAGCAGGACGAGGCCGAGCGTGGTCAGCGGCACCCAGTGATACGAGTTCAGCCAGCGGTAGAACTGGTCGCGGCCGAGGTCGGGCGCGTACTTGCCCATCAGCTCGGTGTTGTTGTGGTGCGTGTCGCCGAAGAGGATCCAGCCCATGTGCGCCCAGAATCCGCCGTCGCGCGGCGAATGCGGATCGCCGTCGATGTCGGAGTGCTGGTGATGCTTGCGATGGGTCGCGACCCAGAAGATCGGGCCGCCCTCGAGCGTCAGCGTGCCGCAGATCGCCAGGAAGTACTCGAACGCCTTCGAGCACTTGAACCCGCGGTGCGTGTGCAGCCGGTGGTAGCCGAGGCTGATGCCGAACCCGACCGCCATCCAGTGGAGCACGAGCGCCACCACCAGGTTCTGCCACGAGAAGAACCAGAACGCGGCGACGGCGAGGATGTGAAACACCACCATGAACCCGGCGGTGACCCAGTTCACGTTGGTGAGCGTGTAGGCGGACTTAACGGCTGCGCGAAGTGTCGTCACGAGGACTCCTGCTATTTATGAGAACGGGTGCGCACTCAAAGTAGCAGGCTTCCGCTGAGCCGTTTGTAAGACTTGTGTACTCCCGTAAGTCGTTGCGAAACTCAGCCGTTGTTGCGCTCGAATTCCTTCATGAACGCGACCAGGGCGTCGACGCCGGCTTCGGGGAAGGCGTTGTAGATGGACGCCCGCATGCCGCCGACGGACCGGTGCCCTTTCAGGCCGTCCAGGCCGGCCGCGGTGGCCTCTTTCGCGAACTTCTTCTCGAGGTCCTCGCTCGGCAGGCGGAACGTGACGTTCATGCGGGACCGCGCGTCCTTCGCGGCGTGGCCGCGGTAGTAGCCGGTGCGATCGATCTCCGCGTAGAGCTTGTCGGCCTTGCGCTGGTTGTGCCGCTCCATCGCCTCGAGGCCGCCGTTCTTCAGCAGCCACGTCATCACCAGCCGCATGACGTAGATCGCGAACACCGGCGGGGTGTTGTACATCGACTGGTTTTCGGCGTGCACCGCGTAGTTGAGCATCGTGTGGAGCGACGCCGGGGACTTCTTCAGCATGTCCTCGCGGACGATCGCGAGCGTGAGGCCGGCGGGGGCGAGGTTCTTCTGCGCGCCCGGCGTAGATCAGCGCGTGCTTCGCCACGTCCACCGGACGGCTGAAGATGTCGGACGACATGTCCGAGACGAGCGGCACGTTCCCGGTGTCGGGCAGCCAGTGCCATTCGGTCCCGTAGATCGTGTTGTTGGACGTCATGTGCACGTAGGCGGCGTTCGGATCCAGCGTCAGGTCCTGCTGCTTCGGCACGCTCTTGAAGCTGTCGGCCTCGGTCGTGCCGGCGATCTTCACCGCGCCGACCTTCTTCGCTTCCTTGACCGCCTTCTGCCCCCACACGCCGGTGACGATGTAGTCGGCGGAGCCGCCCGGCCGGCAGCAGGTTCATCGGCACCATCGAGAACTGCAGGCTCGCGCCTCCCTGCAGGAACAGGACCTTGTAGTCGGACGGGATCTTCGCCAGCGTCCGCATGTCGGCTTCGCAGCCCTGGATGATGTCGTCGAACGTCTTCGAGCGGTGGCTGATCTCGAGGATCGACATGCCCACGCCGGGCAGCTCGAGCAGATTGCGCTGCGCTTCTTCGAGCACTTCGAGCGGGAGAACGGCGGGACCGGCGGAGAAATTGAAAATTCGCGTCATTCCTGTCTGTCATACAGCTGATCAGCAGTTCACGAGTCTTCCAGTTCTCCGGATTTCTCGGCTCGTTATCGGTCGTCACTAGAGTTTCACCAGCTGCAAGTCGAGGACGTCGGCGTTCTCGCTCTTGATCTTCTGACAGAGCGATGACGGCGGCTCGCCGTCGAGGTTGATGCGCGCGACGGCGGCTTCGGCGCCTTCGAAGACGATGTTCTCCGTCTCCTGGACGTTGAGGTTGGCCTGCCGCAGGTGGTTGAACACGTGCGCGAGGACGCCGGGGCGATCGCGGTGCCGGACGACGAGCATGTGCGTCGCCGGCGTGCGGCGCGCCAGGTTGACCACGTTCGGCACGCGCCCGGTTTCCTTGTAGCTGCGGATGATGCGGACGGTCTCCGCGGCGATCGCTTCCTGCGCCTGGTCGGTCGAGGCGCCGATGTGGTGCGTGCCGTAGACGCCGGGGAGCGCGACGAGATCGTCCGTGAACGGCGCCGTGGCGGTCGCGGGCTCGTTGGCGTAGACGTCGAGGCCGACGCGGAGGCCGCGCTCCTTCACGGCGGCCGCCAGCGCCGCGTGGTCCACCACCTCGCCGCGCGCGGTGTTGATGAAGACCGCGCCGGGCTTCATCCTCGCGAGCAGCGCCGCGTTCACCAGCCCCCTGGTCTCCGGGCTCAGCGCGACGTGGACGCTGACGACGTCGCCGCGCGACACGGCGTCGGCGGGCGTCGGCGCGAGCTCGATGGCGACGGAGCGCAGCACCGTCTCGATCCCCATCTCGCGCGCCTCGAGATCGGTCAGCGGCCGGTTCTCGCCGTCGAACCGGCGGCTCCAGATCACGACCGGCATCCCGAAGCCGGCGGCGCGGCGGATCATCTCCTGGCCGATGCTGCCGACGCCGAGCAGGACCAGCGTCCGCCCGTAGAGCCCCTGCGCCTTCGAGTACTCCTTCTTGTTCCAGCTGCCGCGCGCGCATCTCGGCGACGTTGTCCGGGATGCGCCGGTCGATCGACAGCAGCAGGCCGAAGGCCAGCTCCGCCACGGCGATGGCGTTCTTGCCGGGGCAGTTCGACACGTAGATGCCCCGGCTGGACGCGCCGGCCACGTCGATGGTGTTGTAGCCGGCCCCGGCGCGGACGATGAGCGAGAGCCGCCCCGCGTCGAGCATCGGCGTGGTGACCTTCGTGCCGCGGACGACGAGCACGTCGGCGCCGCTCGACGCGATCGCCTGCGTCAGCGTGTCGTCCTTGAGATCGGGCTCGTAGACGACCTCGCAGCCCGCGGCCTTCAGGCCGTCGATGCCGCTCTGCTCGAACTTGTCTGCGACTAGTACCTTCATACGTCGATCACGGCCACGGCTCATCACGAAGTCACCGTCACGGATCGACTATCGTGAAACACAACAAGACTTCGTGACTCGCGACTTCGGACCTTCGTGATAGCCGTGGCGTCATGTCGCTCATATCAGATGCGTCAGGAGCCCGTCGCGCAGCTTGGGCTCGAACCACGTCGACTTCGGCGGCATGATGCCCCCTTCGTCCGAGATCGCCATCAGGTCGTCGATCGTCACCGGGTGCATCGAGAAGGCGACCGCCGCCTTGCCGCTGTTCACGGCGCTCTCGAGCGCGGCCGTGCCGCGCGCGCCGCCGACGAAGTCGATGCGCTTGTCGGTCCGCACGTCGCCGATCTGCAGGAGCGGCTCGAGCACGTGCGTCTGCAGCAGCGCGACGTCGAGCCCGCTGGCGCGCGAGCCGTCCGCGGGCGCCGCCTCCGACAGATCCAGCACGTGCCACGTGCCGTCCAGGTACATCGACACTTCGCCCTTGCCGCGGGGCGTCGCGGCCCCCTCGCGGACCGGCACCCGCGCGCCGAGCGCCGACAGGAACTCGGCCGGCGTCTGCCCGGCCAGGTCCTTCACCGTGCGGTTGTAGGGAAGGATGTGCATCTGGTTCGACGGGAACGCGACCGCGATGAACGTGTCGGCCTCCGGCGTCCGCGTGCTCGGCCCTGGCGCGCGCGGCGCTCGCGGCGCGATGGTGCCCGTCGGCAATGTACAGCGCAGGCACGCGCGCGAAGGCGTCCACCAGCCCGGTGGCATCCTCGCCGCTCACCCGCCAGATCGTATGGTGCACCCCGTCGTCGGCCCGGAAATCGTAGAGCGGCGCGTCGGCGGTGACGGCGCGCGCTCAGCTGATCGATGGCCTCGGACGCCTTGTAGGTCAGGAACACGACGCCGGTCTGCGCGCCGAGCTCGACGATGTGGCGCGTGCGATCGTCTTCCTTGTCGGGGCGCGTGCGCTCGTGCTTCTTGATGACGTCCTGCTCGTACTCGTCCACCGAGAAGCAGCGCGGCGAGGCCGGTCTGCTCGTGGCCGCCCATGCGCAGGCGATAGAAGTAGAGCGACGGCTCGTCTTCGACCACCAGCGGCGCGCTGGCGCGCAGCGCCGCGAGCTGCTCCTTCGCCTTCGCGTAGACCGCCGCGGCATACGGATCGGTGCCCGGCGGCAGATCGATCTCGCGATCGCGTGACGTGCAGGAAGCTGAGCGGATTGCCGGCGGCGAGCTGCCTGCGCCTCGTCGGTGCTGACGACGTCGTAGGGGACGGAGGAGACAGCGGCGGCAGTCTCGCGCGCCGGTCGCAAGGCGCGGAATGGGCGGATGGCGGCCATCCGCTCATTCTATCGCGCCTCGCGCCCGCGACTCGCGCCTCGCGCCTCGCGCCTCGCGCCTCGCGCCCGCGCCTCGCGCCTCGCGCATCGCGAATCGCGCCACGGCGCCTCGCGCCTCGCCTACGGCACCGTGACGCGGACGACGCGGACGGCGCCGAACAAGGCGGAACCGGTGGAGCGCGCGAACACGGCGAGGTCCCACGTGCCGCTCGGCAGAGACGTCACGGCCAGCGTGAAGCCGCTCGTCTCGTAGCCGGGGCCGAAGATCGTGCCGACGTCCGGCCGATAGCCGCCGAGCGCGGCCGCGCCCACGAACGTCGGCCCGCCGCCGGCGACGGGATACGCCCACACGTGGACCGCGTCGACGCCGGGCACGGCTCGGCCCGTCGATCGTCAGCGGCCCAGCCGGCGACCGTGAAGCGTCCCGCCCGGCAGCGGCCCCGCGGCCGGGATATCGACCGCCATCTGCAGCACCGGCGTCGACGGCGGTCACGCTGACGTTGACCGTCTGCACGGCGGTGAACTCGGCGCTCGCGGCCGGCTTGGCGAAGACCATCAGGACGTAGTCGCCCACGGCGGACGCCCGCCACGTCGAGGTGATAGCCCGACTGAGCCGCCGCGGCCATGCCGGTGATCCGACGCCACGTCGGGCCGCGGATCGCCCAGCGTCGCGACGCCGAGGAAGAACGGCAGCCCGCCCGAGCGCTGCGCCCACACGTGGATCGCGTCGACGCCGCTGGACGGGCCCGTAGGCCGCCCTCGTCGAACGCATAGCCCGCCAGCCGGAAGTTCTGGTGCACGGCGCCGGGCTGCGGCGTGTCCACCGCGAGCTGCACGTCGAACGCCCGGCCGCAGACACCCGCACCCGGACGAGGCGGCGCATGTTGAAGAGCGCCGGTGGCGCTGTTGCGCGCGAAGACGACGATGTCGTAGCGTCCCGTCGGCCATCCCGGTGACGTCGAGGTGATAGCCGGACGGCGCGTAGCGCGCGACCGAACATCGCGCCGACATCCGGACGGACGTCGCCGAGCGTGGCCGCGCCGAGGAACAGCGGCGACCCCGACGGCCACCGGGTAGGCCCAGACGTGCATCGCGTCGACACCGGTCCCGGGCGCCCCTTCCTCGAAGGCCCAGCCGCTCACGCGGAAATCGGGGCGCACGGTGGCGCCGGCCGCCGGCGCGTCGATCACCATCCGGTTCTCGGGCACGGCGGTGCTGACGAAGAGCCCGCCCGCGGACCGGGTCTGCGAGGCGATCGGCGACCCGATCGGCGCTCCGGTCACGCCGTCGAACATGCGCACCGCGCCGTCGCCGCCCGGGCCCGGCGCGGTGATGATGTCGGCGCGTCCGTCGCCGGTGACGTCGCCGGCGGCCACGCGCACGCCGCCGGTGAACGCCGGCGCGTAGGCGAAGAACTCGCGCAGCACGGCGCCGGTCCGTCCGTCGAACACCCGCACGTGCGGACCGCCGCCGTCGTCCGCGCCGGTGATCACGTCGGCGTAGCCGTCGCCGTTGACGTCGCCCGCGGCGACGAAGATGCCGCCGGTGAACCCGGGATAGGGCGTCAAGGAGCGCAGCTCGTCGTGCGACGCGCCGCTGAAGACTTTCACCAGTCGCCGGGATCGCCGGAGCCCGGAGCCGGTGATGATGTCGGCGTAGCCGTCGCCGTTGACGTCGCCGGCCGCGACGCGCACGCCGCCGCGGTAGCTCCCGCGGGAACACCGAGCGACGTCCAGAGCGGCACGCCGCTCGCGCCGCTGAACACGCGCACGATGGGCTGGCCGTCGCCGGCGCCGGTGATGATGTCGGGCTGGCCGTCGCCGTCCACGTCGCCCGCCGCGACGAACAGGCCGCCGAGCGATCGGACGGGCCGCCCGACGCTCAGTCGTCGTCATCGACGCCGCCGGTCACGCCGTCGATAGATGACGACGCGCGGCGAGACGCCGGGGCCCGAGCCGTGATGATGTCGGCGACGCCGTCGCCGGTCATGTCGGCCTCGGCGACGCGCACGCCCTGGGTGAAGCCGGCCGCGGAGAAGCTGCCGGTCGGTCCGGGCACCAGCAGGCCGTCGCCGCTCGTGAAGCGCCGCACCTGGCGGCGGCGTCAGCATCGTCGGCGCCGGTGGTGATGATCCGGGCGCCGCCGGCCAGCAGCGTGTAGCTTTGCGTGCCGGTGCAGCCGTTCTGATCGGTGGCCGTGATCGTGAACGTGAAGCTGCCCGGTCTCCGTGGCGGTTCCGCTCAGGACGCCCGTGGACGCGCGGTGAACGTGACGCCGGGCGGCAGCGTGCCGGTCAACGCGAGCGTCGTCGTGCCGATGCCGCCCGACGCGGTGAACGTCACCGGCCCGTAGACGCGCCGGACAATCGCCATCGGCAGCGTGGCCGGCGCGATGGTGATCACCGGGCACGCGACCTGGAGCGTGTAGCGTCCGTTACCCGACGCTGCAGCCGATCTCGGAGATCGCGAGGACGCCGAACGTAAAGGTTCCGGTCTGGGTCGGCGTGCCGCTGAGCGTGTTGGTGGCCGCGTCGAACGTCACGCCCGCCGGAAGCGTTGCCGGCCACGGCGAAGGTGACGACGCCGGGGCCGCCGGACTGCGTGAAGGTCTGCGAGTAGAACTGGCCGGCGGTGGCGCCGGCGATTGACGCCGGATTCACGGTGACCGCCGGACACGACACGGCGGTGACCGTCGCGTCGTTCGGGGCGCGCGGTCGACGGATCGTCGCTGAGGACGGTCGCCAGCGCGTCGGCGGAGATCGACGCCTGCAGGCTGACCTGTCCGACGCCGAACGGGAAGGGCTTGTTGATGGTGGCGTCCAGCGTGATCGTCACGCTGCGGCCGGCCGGCAGCGTGAACGCGGGCGCGACGACGTTGGTCGCGGCCTGGCCCGTGGTTGTCAGACGGCGGGTGCCGCGCGGCAGCGACCCGGCCATGACGTCGTCCGGATGGAGCGCCGGATCGAGATCGGCGTGTCCGAGCCCGTGCAGCATCTCGTGCACGAGGGTGGTCAGCAGGTCGATCCGGCCGGCGGCGGCGGCGCTCGCCGTTCCGGCATCGAACTCCCGGTCGTCGAACGGTGTCGGATCGACGAACCAGCCCCAGCCGGCGGCCGTGCGATCGATGGCGATCGAGGAGCCGCGGGCCTCGGCCAGCATGGCGCCCGGCAGGTCCGTGATCTCGATCGAGATGGTGTCGAGCTTGCTGAGCTCCTGAACCGTGCGGCCGGCCGCGCGCCATCGCGCGCGCACCGCCATCAGCGCCGGGACCACGTCCGACGGGGAGATCGGGGCGGCCTGCGACGATCGCCGGCGCCTCGCCGTCCGCGGCGCTGAGCGACGCGTTGGCATCCGAGGACGTCGCAGGCGGCGCACACGTCCGCCCCGGGCAGCGCGATGCCCGCCAGCAGCGCTGCCAGCGTCATCATCACCATCGCGAGGGCGGATATCGTCTTACGCACCTGACACTCCACAATCCCCTGTGAAACCGCTCGACCCCAAGCTCGGCCGTGTGACAAGATCGCGCCGCTGCGCTCTCGACACCGGAGGGGTCATATGCTCGATACGTTCACGCTCGACACTGTTTCGCCGCTCATCTCGGACAGGACTTTCACGTCGTTGCCCCGCAGATCGGCGTCGCATCGGACAACGGGCACTCGCCCCTGCGCCTCGCGTCGGCCGACGACCTGCGCGAGAACCCAGGGGCGGACGGCGGCGCCGGACGGCGGACGCCGTTCTCGCTGCTGTTCCACGGACCCGCGAAGCCGTTCCTGCCTCAAGGCACCTACCCTCTTCGTCATGACGCGATCGGCGACTTCCCGCTCTTTCTCGTGCCCCTCGGTCCGGTCCCGACCGGGCCGGAGAAGGGGCTGATGCGCTACGAAGCGATCTTCACGTAGCGGCGATCGCTCCCGGACAGGCCACGGATGCGCACGGATCAATTGATCAAAAGATCAAAAACGTGTCTCTCCGTGTTCTTCCGTGGCTGCGTCCGTCGACACCGCGTGCTCTCCATCAACTTGTAGACGCCGTGTTCCCCGACGTCCTGAAACCCGAGCCGTTCGTACAGGCGCCGCGCCGGGTTGTTGCTCTCGACGTGAATCGAGACGCTCCGGCCCGAGGCGTCCGCTTCCGCGAAGAGCTCCGTCACCAGCGCCGTGCCGATGCCGCGGCCGCGGAACTCCGGCATCAGCGCGATGTCGACGATGCGTAGCGTCTTCGGTCCAGCGCGCGACGTAAAGACGGCCGGCCGGACGATCGTCGACCAGCAGGAGATCGAACGCCGCGCCGGCGTAGTGCTCCTGGTAGTGGCGGTGCTGCGCCTCGAACTGCTGGCGCAGGAACGCCATCTTCTGTTCCGGCGGCCAGGGCACGAGCGCCAGCTCCTCCTCCCGCGTGCTCGCGTAGAGGTGGAACAGGAACTCCATGTCCTGTCCGCCGATCGGTCGTCGCGTGACGCTCATGCTGCCTTAACTGCCTTGCCTAACTCTCACTGGTCGCGGCGGAAAGACCCCCTGCAGCGCGATGCAGAAGTTCATCACGTCAGATACGGCTGCATGTTGTTGTGCGGCAGGCTCCCACCGGCCGGCGGGAGCGCCTGGGGCGCGCATCGGCGTCAGCGTTGCGTGATCGTGGCGTTGTAGACGTTGACCGTTCTTCGACTGGGCCAGGTCGACTGCCCGTTCGGATTCGGTCCGATCTGGTCGCCGGCACGTCTCGAGCGCGCTCAGGGCGTGGGTGTGGACGGGATCTCGCGACTCGAGCAGCGTCACCGTCTCGCGCGCCGCCGGCTTCGCCCAGGATCGTGCAGCTGCAGTCCCGGGTCCCTGCCCTGGCTGCATCGCCGCGCTGCCCTGCAGGTCGGGCAGGGCGAACGTCGATTTCCCGTCTCCCCCGTAGGTCGTGCCGAGCAGCGAGAAGAGCGCCGGTGTTCTGCGAGATCGGCAGGAGCTGCCCGTCGCACCACGCCCAGCCCGTGGGCGCGAAAGTTGAACGGGAAAATGCGAATCTCTGCGACAAACGGATCGGCCATCTCTGTCTCTCTCTCCTTCGTTGACGTGCCGGTGGTCTACGTCGGCTGCGCCGGTCGCCTTACGTCGGGGACGGGAAGATGCCGAACAGCGAGATGATGAAGTTGACGCAGAGGTACGGCTGAAAGTTCGTGTGGGGCTGGCTCCCCCGATTGACGCGATGCACGCGGCCATCGCCACGAAGGGCGATTCGTCGCCGTAGTAGGCGATCTCCGTTTGCCCGAGCACATTCGCCGCCGGCGTCTCGTTGGTCGCCAGCGCCGTCGAGGCGAGGAAGGGATGGCTGTGCGTGGGGATCTGCTCCACCGTCAGCGTGATCTCTTCCGCCCACCGGTCTCTGCCAGGATGAAACCGTTGCCCTGATGAATCGGGATCCGGCCGCGGAGGTCCGGCAGAGCCGAACGTGCTCTGCCCGTCGCCGCCGTAGGTCGTGCCGATCAACTGGAACAGCGTTTCGTTCTCGCTGATCGGAAGGAGCTGGCCTTCGCAGAACTTCCAGCCGGCCGGGGCGAAGTTCCCGGCGAACATCCGAATCTCACCGACATAAGGTTGCGCCATAACCGTCCTCTAAATGGGGCGGGGAAAATGCCCTGCAGCGCGATGCAAAAACTCAGGGTCAGGAACGGCTGCATGTTCAGGTGCGCCTGACTCCCTCCGACGTTCGACACGGCCGCCGGTTTCGTCGCGACCAGGGCCTGCGCCGGAGACGTTAGGTCGCTGCCGCCGTTAGCGAAGAAATTCCGACCGGCGTCGGGGCATTGCCCGAGTATTGGTCGCGTTGACGATATGCGTGTGCTGCGGCATCTCGGCAATCGACAGCGTATGCGCCGGTTCCCCGCCCGTTCGCCCAGCGGGTGGCCGCTCCCGACGTGAATCGGCGCCTGGCGCGCAGGTCCGGCAGCCCGAAGTTGACCCGCCCGTCGCCCCCGAAGGTCGTCCCAGCAGCGAGAACAGCGCCTGGTTCTGGTTGATCGGCAACAGCTGCCCGTTGGCCAGCGCCCAGCCCTTGGGCGCGAAGTCGAACGCTCATGATCCTGATCTCGGACAGAAACGGTTCAGCCATGCCACTCCTTATTCTCGCTCGTCCTGCGACGAGCCTCCCCACCTCACGCGATCACCGATCACGGCACGATCGGCTGCAACAGGGTCCCGTTGGCCGACCACGGTGATCTTGCCGCCGCCGTTCGGCGCGGGCTGCACATCGACGCCCAATCCACTATCGTTACCGGCTTCGGCACCTGGATTGTTGGCGTCCAGCAGGGCCCTGACCGCCGTCGCGAGCGACTGCCCGCCCTGCTCCAATTGGATCGTGTTGGTACCCGAGGCCCCGGCTGACAGGCGGATCGCTTCGGCGATGTAGCCCGCCGATCGCTCCGTTCTGGCCCTTGCTTGACGGTGTTGCCTTCGATCTTCGCCACGATGTCCGCCGAGTTCGCCACCAGCGACGACGCCTGGACGGTCAGGTTCTCGAACACACTGGTCACGATCGGCGTCGTCGTGATGTTGTTGTTGGTGACCTGGATGTTCAGCGTCGCGGTGTTGTTGGCGTTGAAGAACATCCCCTCGCCGCGCATCCCGGTCACGGTGTTGCCGTCGATGCGCAGGCGCACGTTGGCGCTGTCGTCGGCGGCGAGCGCGCCGTCGATGCCGCGGCCGCCCGCGGTGCCGATCGAACCCGCGATCAGGTTGTCTTCGAAGATACCGTGCACGATCGAGGTGTCGTTGAAATTGAAGATGACCGCACTGTTGAACGAATTGCTCATCGTGTTGTCGTGGATGTTGAATTTCAGCGTCGCCGATCCGGAGGTGCCCAGGGAAATACGCGTTGTCGCTCTCACCGGACGCGCGTGTCGACGCCGGTGAAGGTGTTGCCGAACGCAATCAGCGTGATCGTGCCGTCGTTCGCCGCGGGGATGATGCCGTCGCTCTCCAGCCGTCGAAGGTGCTGTTCGTCACCGTGGCGGTGATCGACGGGGTGGCCCCGCCGGTCACGGTCTCCAGCTTCAGACCGTCCTCGCCGTTGATCAGCGCGGCGGTGTTCGCCGTGCGGGTGAACGAGCGAGTTGTCGACGGTGAGCGGTGAGGGTGCCGCGTCGCGTTCGAGATGTAGATGTTGTTCTCGGTCGAGGCCGAGAGGATGTTGTCGTTCCGTCGACGACCGTGCCGTCGAGGTTATTGGCGACGCCGCCCCGCGAAGTTGAGGCCGTCCTCGTCGTTGGCGTCGCCGGCGTTGATGACCTCGCTGTTGCTTGCATCGAGAAGTTGGTGACGTCGGTGCCCGCGGATGCCGTTACCAGCCGGTGCGCGCGATCTTGACGTTCTCCAGCACGATGTTGTCGGAGTCGGAGATGTCGATGCCGTCACCGGCCACGTTGATGAGTGGTGGTCCTTGCCCTCGGTGGTCGTGGCGGCGCTCTCGCCGATGATCATGCTGCGGAGGGGTCCCGCCGGCGACAGTGTTCAGGCTGATGGCGTCACCGCTCGTGCTCTGAATGGTCCCGCCCGTTCCGCGCGAGCCGGCGATCGTGCCGCGCGTCCCATCCGGCAGGCTCACGCCGGTGCCGGTGACCGTCAGGCCGCCGCTCGCGCCGGTGTTGTTGAGCATGATGCCGTTGGCGGCGCCGTTCGCCGAGATGCTCTGGAACGTCAGGTCGCTCGCGCCGATGTGTCGTGTTGGCGACACGTTGAGCGCCGTGCCGGTGGTCGGTCGCGATCGTGTTGCCGGTGCCCTGGACGGTGACGGTGCCGCCGCCGGTGGCGATGAAGCCGACGCCGTTGGTCGTGTCGATGTTGAGCCCGCCGCCGGTGAAGTTGATCGTGGCGCCGGTGTTGTCGGTGAGGCTGACGGCGTCTGCCGTGCCGCCGTTGAGCACGCTGTTGGCGCCGGAGAACGTGATGGTGCCGGCGGCGTTGTCGTCGAGGAAGATGACGTTGGCGTTGCCGCTCGAATGCGTGATGGTGCCGGACAGCGTGATGTTGCCGGCACCGGCCGCGCGGTCCTGGATGTCGACCGCGCGCGCCGTGCGCTGGTCGGTGGTGATCGCTGCCGCCGTAGGTGATCGCCGCGGTGCCGCCGGTGTTGGCGCCGCCGGCGCCGTCGCCGACCAGGAACGCCGTGCCGGCCGCAGGCTGCCGCGTCCGAGGGCAATCGGCGCAGCGCCGGCGTCACGTTGGTCAGCCGGACGGCCGCTGGCCGCCGCCCGACGTGGTGGTCGAGGCGAAGGTCAGCCGCCGATGACGAGCGCCGTGGTCGCGATGTCCAGCGCGGTTGCCCGCGCTCGCGTTGATCGTGTTGCCCGTGCCCTGCACGGTGATCGTGCCGCCGCCGAGCGCGGAGAAGCCGGTGCCGGTGGTGGTCGAGATGTCGAGCCCGTTGCCGCCGCCGCCGGGGTTGAAGTTGATCGGTGCCGCCCGCGTTGCTGGTGTCGAGCGTCACCGCCTTGTTCGGCGCCGGTCGTGAGCGCGATGGTCGAGGCTGTTGAAGTTGATCGTCCCGCCGTTGCTGTTGGCGACCCGCAATCCGGTGCCGGTCGAGGTGATCGAGCCGGTCTGGAACGTCACCGTGCCGCCGTCGTGGTTGTCGATGTCGACCGCGAACCCGGTGTTGTCGGTGATGCTGCCGCTGTAGGTGACGTTGGCGTTGCTGGCCGACAGATTGAACGCGGTGCCGCTCGGATTGGTGATCGCGGCGCCGGTGCCGAAGCTGAACGTGCCGGCCGAGTCGTTGAGGATGTCGATGCCGGCGTCGCCGCCGTTCAGCGTCGTCGTGCCGTTGAACCCGTAGGTGCCGTCGGCGTTGTCGAACTGCAGGCCGGTGCCGTTGGTCGCGGTCGATCGTGCCGCTGAACGTGACCGAGTCGGTGTGGCCGCCGGAGATCGACACCGCCGCCGCACTATTCGCTTGCGTGATGTCGCCGCCGTAGCCGATCGTTCCGTTGCCGCCGCTGATGCTGAAACCGGCGCGGGTGGTTCTCCCGATCGTTCCGCCCACCGCCGAGAACACCGCGTTGGTGGTGCCGTCGAGCACGTTCACCGGCGGACACCGGTCGTGCTACTGTGGACCTGGCCGCGACCAGCGGGGGGTCGATGGTCGCGTTGTTGATGTCGACGACCGGTCCGCCGGTCGACTCGAGTACGGCGACACCGGCCGCGACCGTCACGCGGGTGCCGGTGCTCGCGGCGATCACGCCGTTGCCGGTGACGAACAGTCCGCTGC
>CAVYZA010000029.1:0-81453 GCA_963772865.1 uncultured beta proteobacterium
GCGCTTCTTCGAGACCGTCCGCACACGCCCCTGGTACCGCGACACGCTGTTCGTGATCACCGCCGATCACGGACATCTGCCTTACCTGGCGCAGCATCGCAACGATCTGGGACGCTCGCGCGTGCCCCTGCTAGTGTTCCAGGACGGCGTGACCTGGCCGGCAGTCGATATCCGCCAGCCCGTCGCGCAGGTGGACATCCTGCCGGCCATCGCGGATCTGATCGGTGCACCGACCGACACCCGCAACTGGCTTGGGCGGTCGGTGTTCGTTCCGGGCGAGCGGACCGTGTTCCTGCGCGCGGAGAACAGCGTGTTTGCGGTCGGCGCCGACTACTTCCTGTTCTATCCGCTCGACGGAGGTACGCCGCAGCTGTACCGGACCGGCGATCCCGAGCGCCGCAACACTCTCGAGGGGCGCAATGACGTGCGGGAGCGCTTGATCGAGCGCGTGCGTGCATGCCTGCAATACTTCAACAACGGTTTGCTCGACGGAACATTGCTCGCGACCCGAGCCGGCTTCGTGAGGCCGGCATCGCCGCCGTGTGCAATTCTTCACGCTTCGGGCGGTGAAAATGTCGTAGCCGTCCGCCATCGGACGGCGCAAATTCCCCATTCGCGAGTCCACGCACCGACGTCAGCTTCCCGGCGTGTGGACGATCGCATCCGGTGTTCAACACTGAGCACAGAGGGGACTATGCGACCCAACGTCGAGTTCGATGAGCGTAATGCGTTGCGCGAAATGGCGCTGACAGATCCGGAGATCACCCGGCTGCTGGGCCGTCGCGAGGAACTGACACCGTGTTCGAGAGCGTCATGCAGCGGCTGCCGGGCGTCACTCAGGACAACTGGAAGAAGGCGCTACTGAAGATCGTGGATGCGCATGTCAAGCGCAGAAAATCCAAGTGTTCATCAGCTACAAGGCGTCCCAGGTGGATGGGGCGAGAGCCCTGCGCAAGACCCTCAAGGACTACGCGGCCGACAAGCTGGAGATCTTCCTGGCCGAAGAATCCATCCGCGGCGGCGAGGACTGGCAGGCGCGGATCTATGGACTCACCAAGGCGCACTGGCTGATCGTGCTGTATCCGGAGCTGAGCCACGACAGCACCTGGGTCGTGTTCGAGACCGGCCACTTCCACGGCAGAGATCTGCCCGGCGACCGGCTGCTGTGCATCCATCCCGCGCACGAGTTCCCGTTCGAAGGCGTGTCGCCGATTCCAGTCGTTCCCAGCGAACCAGGAGGGACTCCTCAAGTTCCTCAACCAGATGCTCAAGGATCACGACCCGGTGGTAGGACGATGCCCGCCATCAACGCATCCCTGAGCGAGGACGCGCTACGCGATGCGGCGGCCAAGCTGGCGCAGGTGCTTGAGCCGCAGACCGCAGTCTGGACGACCTGCGGGGCTTGCCTCGACGTGAAGGTAAAGGGCAGCGCCGGTCGGCATGACGAGGCTGCGCTGCTGGCTGGGTGGGTCGAAGACGCGACCAACATAGCGGACGTATTCGGTGTCAGAGATCGGGCCGCTGTCGGCAGGACGCTCGGAGAGCTCCTCGAAAAGCTTCCCGACGTTCCACACAAGGATCTGTGGGTCGCCAACCTCGCGCTAGCGGCGAAGAATGCGCTTGACGGCGACGCCGTCATGGCCAAGGTGCCAGCTTCGTGGGCCAAGCGGGAACCCTCTACAGGCCTCAGCTCGTTGCTGTAGCCCGGCAAGGCAACAGCCTGGGTTTGCGGATTGTCTTCGCAGACGCGCTTACCGGGCGTCCCGCGCATGTCGACCAACAGCTCCTCGCGTTTCAGACTGCCCTGCGACTGACATTTCGTTGCAGGTGGGAATTCATATCCGCGTTCGCGCGGCAACTTGGGCGGGACGATGTGGTGCGCGCCGAGCACGTGCTCAACACGCTCGAGGCCGAAGCGTCACTGGATGGCGTGCTGGACGCGGAGCTGGTTGCAGGCTGCTTTGAAGGGGATGACGCCGTCAGAGTGCGGTCGATGTTCGCAAAATGGTGGAAGTTGAGGTCTATCGACCCATCCGACCCATCGGCGCCAACGCTCGAGAAAGCGTTCGCCACTGGCGATGCGAACATGCTGCGCAAGTGCATCGATGCGCTCAGGCCGATGAACACGGAGTACGCTGAGATGGCGGCGAAACGGGCACCGTACATGGTGGACAGGTACTGGCGCTAGCCCGCCGGCGAGCAACCCTGACCCCGGCCCGAGAGGGCCGGGGTGGGGGGAGTTGCTGAACAGTTGCTGAGGCGCGCTAGTCTTCGACTACCGCCATCGCCTCGACTTCGATCAGCAAGTCCTCGAGCGCGAGCGCGCCGATCCCGACAAGCGTGTGCGCCGGCCGCTGTCCCGCCGGGAAGTGCTTGCCGATCACCTCCCCGATCATGATTCGATCGTTGCGCCTGCAGCTTGGCGACGTCTGCGTGGGCAATGACGCCGTTGATGTCTCGGGGCGTGCGCCCTCTATCGCCGCCGTCGCCCCGAGCGCACGCCGCTGTACCACGCGGTGCAGGCGCATCTGGAGACCTATCTGGAGCGCTGCCCGCGAGGGGCACGATGCTAGCGGCGGCGTCCCACAGACCCCGTGGAGGGGGAGTTTCGCCGCTACCTCGAATGCGGCATCCTGGCCCATGGTTTCGCCCGTGCTCGCTGCGGGGACTGCGGGCACGATTTCCTGATCGCTTCTTCTTGCAAAGGGCGCGGGGTATGTCCCTCGTGCAACGCCCGGCTCATGGCTGAGACGGCTGCCCATCTGGTCGACCAGGTCTTCCCGCCGCTGCCGGTGCGCCAGTGGGTCCTATCGGTACCGAAGCGGCTGCGCTATTTTCTGCAGCACGAACCTGAGGCGATCAGTGCCGTGCTGCACATCCTGTTGCGGGCGATCGAAGCGCGGCAGCGCCAGCGTAGCGGCTGGGCGCGTGGGCGACTGGGGGCGGTGAGCTTTGTGCACCGCTTCGGCAGCACGTTGAATGTGCATGTCCACTTTCGCTGCTGCGTGATCGATGGCGTGTTCACCGAGGACGGCGAGGGGCAGGTCCAGCTCGCCGAGGCGGCCGCGCTGACACCCGAGGACTGCGGCGCAGTGCAGCAGCAGGTGCGGCAACGGGTGCTGCGCTGGTTCGCGCGTGCCGGCCATCCGGATGCTGCCGATGCGCGTGACATGGCGAGTTGGGACCACGGCGGAGGCTTCTCGCTGGATGCTTCGGTCCGGATCACCAATCAAAGCGCCCCCGCATGCCGGGGGCTTTTTTTGACGATGGTCGGCCTATCTTGGGTAGACCGGCCACACAGCCCGAAAAACAAGCAGGACTGCAACGCGCCCAGGCTCACACCGGAGCAGTCACGCTCATCCAGCGCTTCGGCTCGGCGGCCAATCTCAACATCCATCTGCATTGCCTGGTGCTCGATGGCGTGTATCGCAGCAGCGCGGGCGCGCCGGTGTTCCATGTAGCGCGCGCTCCCAGCATTGATGAGCTACAGGCCTTACTCAGCCGGATCATCCAGCGCGTCCTCAAGCTACTGACGCGCACCGGCTACCTCATCGAAGAGCAGGGCACGCCCTACTTGGCCGAAGCCAAGTCGGATCGCGCGCTCACACCCTTGCAGGCGGCCTCCTGCATCTATCGCATTGCGGCTTAAGGCCACACGCGGGGCAAAAAGTACTGAGCCTGCAAACGGCCCCAGCCGGGCGGCCGATTCCACGCAGCCAGGCTGCGTCAACGCGCACGGCTTCAGCCTACACGCCGCAGTGCGTTGTGGCGCCCATCAGCGCAAGGAGCTCGAACGTCTGTGCCGCTATATCACCCGCCCGGCCATTGCCAACGAACGGCTGCAACGCAATCGCGCAGGCCAAGTCGTGCTGCAGCTCAAGAGCCCCTACCGCGACGGCACCACCCATATCGTGATGGCGCCGTTGGAGTTCATGCAGCGCTTAGCCGCATTGGTCCCGCGTCCGCGGCTGCATCTGATTCGCTTCCATGGCGTGCTCGCACCCCACGCTAGGTTGCGTGCTGCGATCGTTCCCAGTCCAGCCCAGCAGGCAACCGAGCACGCAGTCGATCACGCACATGCGCAGGGCTCGTCAGCGCGCAGGAGCTGGGCGTGCCTGGCTGAAACGCGTATTGTCGATATCGATATCGAACACTGCCCAAACTGTGGCGGCCGCCTGAAGATCATCGCCGCGATCGTCGATCCCGCGCTGATTGCCAAGATCCTCACCCACCTGCACTTACCCGCCCGCGCACCGCCCAGGTCACCGGCGCGGCCAGTCGATCTGTTCCAAGCGGCCTGATCGCACACTCGAGCTCCCCTTCCATCGGGCTTAACCCCCAAGCCGACGATCCCGCTCGGGCCGGCACTCGCGCAAGCGGCAAAACGGCGCCGATATGGAGCGCTTGCAGTCGATGAACCGCCCGGAACATCCCCGAAATTCCTCGAGTCTTGACCCAGGACGCGCGTGATTGACAGCTTGCTGCTTGCTGCCCGAACGCTAGCTTTCCAGTCGGGGAAAAAGGCGGTTTGTTTTTCCTCGCCTCCGACCGGCTGCTGTCCACGCTGAAGCGATTGCGCGACCTCGGCAACTCGGTGATCGTCGTCGAGACGATCAGGATGCCATTCAGGCCGCCGACTTCGTGGTGGACATGGGACCCGGGGCGGGCGTGCACGGCGGGCAGATCGTGGCGACCGGCACGCCGCAGCAGATCGCGCGCCATCCCGACTCCCTCACCGGGCAATACCTGTCGGGGAAGCGCTCAATTCCGCTCCCGCCGATGCGGCACCCGCCGCAGCCCGATCGCAGCCTGGTCGTGGCGGGCGCGCGCGCAAACAACCTGAAGGACATCACGTTCGAGCTGCCACTCGGCCTGTTCGTATGCGTCACCGGCGTGTCGGGCTCAGGCAAGTCCACGCTGGTCAACGACACCTTGTATCACGCCGCCGCCCGGCATTTGTACGCCAGCCCGGTCGAGCCGGCCGCGCACGACGAGAGCCACGGCATGGATCTGATCGACAAGGTGGTGAGCGTGGACCAGAGCCCCATCGGCCGCACGCCCCGCTCGAACCCGGCCACCTATACTGGGCTGTTTACGCCGATCCGAGAGCTCTTCGCCGGCGTGCCGCTGGCGCGCGAGCGCGGCTATGGCGCGGGGCGCTTCTCCTTCAACGTCAAGGGCGGACGCTGCGAGGCCTGCCAGGGCGACGGAGTGCTCAGGGTCGAGATGCATTTCCTGCCGGATGCATACGTCCCGTGCGACGTGTGTCACGGCCGGCGCTACAACCGCGAGACCTTGGAGGTGCAGTACAAGGGCCGCAATATCCACGGGGTGCTGCAGATGACCGTGGAGCAGGCCCACGAGTTCTTCAGCGCCGTGCCCACGATCGCGCGCCGGTTGGAGATGCTGCTGGAGGTGGGGCTGGGTTGTATCTGCCTGGGGCAAAGCGCGGTCACGCTGTCACCCGCGCGCGAGGCGCGCGCCGTCGCTGCCTAGACCGTTAGCACCTAAGACCGAACCTGAGATCTGCAGACGGCCCGCAGAGGAAAACGGAAGCGCTCGCACCACGCGACGGAAGCACCCGCCGGCACCGCCGTTGGGCGCTCCCGCTATGAGCGGCCGCTACCGGCTGCGGGGCAGCACCTCGGCATCGATCGACTGCACATGGATATGCGCGTCGGAGCCGTTCGAGCCTCGTTCGGCCAATAGGAAAACGTTGAGGCGAGACTCGGACTCGGATCCAACGGAATACTTGAACTGATGGGTGAACGATTTCTCGGAGTTCGCCGGAAAATCTACCACCGTATTGTGACCATTGACGCTGAATATCAAGGTCGCCGTCGCGCCTTCAGTTGTGATGACAAAACCCTGAAGGGCAAACTCGATCTCCCCGCCGTAGCCATCGCCCTTGAGCGGCAAGACCAGTGAATACACGCGGGTGGCAATTGGCGCGGGGGTGCCGGTGGAGCCGACTACGGCCTGGAAGTTACTGCAGCTGAGCGTGAAGGCCCTCGTGTCCGGGGAGACCCCAAGCTGACAGTTGTCGTCTGTCTGGAACGTCGAAGCGACACCAAAACCGAGGTTGCTGGCGCTCCACGCCGATTCGAGTCCCATGACCAGCAGGATGCACAGCGCGGCGGCTGCGCGTGGTACGGCGAAGTTTCCAATCATTTTCCATCTCCTATGTGCATGTGCAAGCGCATTGGCAAAGCTTACGCATTGCCCGATCCCTGCGAAAATAGTCGGACCGAGTCCCGGCGGTCCGATGCTCTGTGGTTGCGCCGGCTCCTGAGCGGACGAGCTTTGCGTCGCGGCGACCATCCCGGCATCCGCAACACACTTCATCCCACAACAGTCTTCCCGAAGCTTCTGACGGGCGCCGGAATCCTGTCGCCAGGGAACCGACGTCAACCACGCGCTGCACAGTAACAGACGCCTGCTTACAAATGACTTACGCGTGCAACTCGCCGGCCAAGACGTCGCTTTCAAACCATCCATAGACGGGCAGGTTTGCGTTGGCGCTGGCATATCGGCGATGGTCCGCCCAGTTCCCGGATGTGCCTATGACGTTCGCGCTCATTTCTAGCGATAGGATCGAACGACGAATGCGGGCATCATGCGCAGTTGTGGTCTATAAAATTGTGCAGATGTCACATCTGGACTATGCAAGATGTAAGTACAGGCCTGGCGATCATCGCCGGCCTGAACGTGGCGCTGCTGCTGCTCGCCTACGTGCAGGCGCGCAGGGACATCCTGCAGCGCGAGCGCCAGCGCCGCAGCCTGGTCGAGCAGCGCCGCCTGCTGGAGGAGCAGGTTCAGGAGCGCACCGCGCAGCTGTCCGAGTTGTCCAGCAACCTGCAGAATGTGCAGGAGGCCGAGAAAGCGAAGCTTGCACGCGACATCCACGACGAGCTTGGCAGCATTCTGGTGTCGGCGCGCATGGACGTGTCGTGGGCGCGGCGGCGGGTCGAGCCGCTCGACCCAGCGGCCGCGCAGAAGCTGGCGCGCGCCAGCAGCACGCTGGACGAAGGCGTGCAGATCAAGCGCCGCATCATCGAGGACCTGCGGCCCACCTTGCTCGACAACCTGGGCCTGTCGGCGGCCTTGAGCTGGCACATCAGCGAGGCGTGCGAGCGCGGTGGGCTGCGTGCCCACCTGACCCTGCCGGAGGAAGACCTCGAAGTCCCCAGTCCGCTGTCGATTGCGCTGTTTCGCGTGGTCCAGGAGGCGCTCACCAACGTGCTGCGCTACGCGAAAGCGCGCAATGTCTGGGTGTCCCTCGAGCATACGGGCAGCGGCCTCGCCCTGGTCCTGCGCGATGACGGCGTGGGCATCGCGCCGCAGGCGCTGGCGCATCGCCTTTCACATGGGATCGTGGGGATGCGCCAGCGCATCGCCTCGCTGGGTGGAAACTTCCGCATCGGCCGCGTCGCCGGTGGCGGCACCGCCATCGAAGTCTTCGTCCCGCTCGGCGGCCGCGACGCACCCGCCGCCAGCCCCGAGCCGGCAGCACCGGCCGCAGCCGCGCAGCGTGGGGGCAGTGTCTTAGCCCGGCGGCGGTGTCGCCATCCGAGTGGTTCGCCCGCTCCGCTCCGCGGGACCGGCTTCACGCCTGAACTCCAGGTACTCCATCCAGTGTTCGGTGGCTCGACCGCGCGGAACTTCGCAGCCGGCGGCGCAGTCCGGCCCATCCGCCAGCCGGTCGGCCGTGGAGTCACGCTCAGAATCGGCAGGTGCGGATGCCCCCAGTAGCGGCTCTAATATCGGGCACGGCTTCGATACCGGCGCGCGCAGCGCGCCCTTGCGCGTCGGGCGCGGGTGGCGAGACAAGATAGATCAGGGACACCGCGAGCGTCGCCGCAGCGGACCCCAGGGCTGGTGCGTGCATATGACCTCCGAAGTTGTGGGCGGCACGGGCACGACACGCGTGGCGCGGCAGACTCAGCCGGTGAAATATCGGTGCGTGGATGCCGCTGTCGGTCGTGCACGAGCTCCTCCCACTCACGGACTTCGAGCTCGGCTTCGGCCCGCGAGATGCCGTACTGCGCCTGCAGCCAGGTCAGCAGCAACCCGCGCTGCCCGGCGATCGAGTCGAACTTCTTGTCGGTGAGCTTGCTCCACTTCTCCTTGGCGAGCTCGCGCAGCTGGTTCCAGTTCGCTTCGATGTAATCCCACTTCACCTGCGTCCTCCGGGCTCGGGTGCCGCGCGGCGCTTTGCGAGCTTGCTCCACATGCATCGATCGTCTCCAGATGTTGTTCAGCGCTCGGGTCCGCGCCGATCGGATGCCAGGCACCGGGATTTGGCGGTGGCCGTCCCACCCGATCGCGGGCTTCCCCGGCCGCAGCCGCGCGCCATGAGGGCGTGCTCGCAACCGCTGTGCCACCAGTCTTGCGGCGTGAATTCAATGCCTTGCACGGACCCGCCGGCGTCGCCCAGGTAATTTCGCCCGAGCCCAGCGTGTAAGTTCCGACCAACTTGCCCGCAGCGTGCGCGCGAAAAAAATGGGAGAAGCTGGGCCCGGGGGGACAGGCTGCCTCTCCCGAGGGGGAGGAGACGGAACGAAAGAAAACGTGGGCGGCGGTGAGCGGCCAGCGCCAGTGTGTTGACGCCGAGACTTCGGGCCGCCGATCCGGCGGTCAGTTCTTGGCCTTCTTCGCCGAGTCCTGCAGCTTCTCTCCACCGGTCTCCACGTCCTTGCCGAGACCTTGCATCGTGTTGCAGGCGGAGAGTCCCAGCGTGGCCAGGACGAGCAATGCAGCGATGAATCTGGAATACATGATCGACCTCCTTGTGGTTACCGCGGTTGCGGCTGATTTGCGTGCAGTCCCTGCCGAACCTTCCGCAACCGCCGTGCCGCCGTCCGCCTGCTGGTTGTTCGCAGCGTGAACCGTGCGGAATCAATACCTTCTCCGCGTGCGGAGAAAGTGATGCAGGAAAAAAGCGGCCGCGATGTGCAGGCGTTACATCACCGCGACGCGGTATGCCAACGGCTAACGCAGCTTGCGTTCTCGTGCGAGAGTTAGTGCTTTGGGCAGCTTCTAGTGAACAGCAAGACCCTCGGGTTGCCGGCGGGATGCTTACTGGCTGGCGCGCGCGACCAACTCCTCCAGCACCTCGCGGACGCGATCGTATTCCTTGGCTTTGTCGAAGAAGTAGTCCGCACCCAGCTTGAGGCTGCGGTCGCGAAAGTGCGGGAAGGCGAAGTTGGTCAGGACGATGACCGTCATGGCTTGTCCCGCGGAGGTGGCGCGCAGCGCTTTCAGCACCGCCAGGCCGTTGCCCTGGCGCAGCTGCAGGTCCAGCACGACGGCATGGCAGGGTGCCTGCGCCAGGAACTCGATCGCTTCGGCTTCGGTCTCCGCGTAGCCCGCTACCTCGATGCGTCCGGGCGAGTAGATCGATTCACCCAGCTGCTCGCGCAGCCGCTTCGAGTCCTCCACGATGAGGACGCGAAGCGGGTCGGGCGTGATGGTGTGTCGATCGGCAGTCATCTCCAGGACCGGCGTCATAGCGCGCGCTGCACCGCTCACCCTATCACCAAGCCACTGCCACCGCCGCACCGCGCACGGCTCCGGCGCAGCGGGCCGGCGATGCGCGGCCGCCTTACTCGATCAACCCGTTCTTGATTGCGTAGTAGGTCAGATCGGCGTTGCTGCGCATTTCCATCTTTTCGAGGATGCGGGTGCGGTAGGTGCTTACTGTCTTGACGCTCAGGAACAGGTCCTCGGCGATGCGCGACACGCTCTGGCCCGACGCCAGCCGGTGAAAGATCTGGAACTCGCGCTCCGACAGGGTGGCGTGTACCGGCCGGTCGTTGCCGTCCAGGTCCCTCGCCAGCAACTGTCCGAGCGCCGGACTCACATACTTGCGACCCTGCGCGACCGTGCGCAAGGCGCCGATCAGCTCTTCCGGAGCGCTTTCCTTGCGGATGAATCCGCTCGCTCCTGCCCGCAGCAGGGCAACCGCATACTGCTCCTCCGGATATGCGGTGAGGATGAGCACGGGAAGCTCGGGCTTGACGCGCTTGATCTGGGCCAGCGCATCGACCCCGTTCAAGTCCGGCATGGAAATGTCCAGCAGCACCACGTCGCACGGCTGGCTGCGGATGAACGACAGTGCCTGCAGGCCGGTTCCCGCCTCGCCCACGACTTGCAGGTCGGGCTCCTCGGCGATGAACTGCTGCAAGCCGGCACGCACGATCGCGTGGTCGTCGGCGATCAGGATGCGGATGGGCAAATTGATTCCAGAAATTGAGTGGAGCGTTGTCGAAACTGCCCGCCGGTCCCTTGCGCTCGGCTCGCTCTCCACCGACGCCAAGGACCACATTCGTCAGGGGGACCGCATTCGTCAGGGGGGCCCCATGCACGAGCGCCAAGTTAACGCGAAACGCGTTGCGTGGGAAGCCGCACCGGCTGCGCGTGCCTGCGGGGCGCTGAGGGGCCAAGGCCGGGGCCACGGCGCGCCTTCAGGTCATGGACGCAGCCGGGAACGGCTGCGCCGCCTCGCTGGCGTATTCGTTCAGCCGGTTGTACAGGGTCTTGAGGCTCACGCCCAGCACTTGCGCGGCCTGCCGCTTGTTGCCCTGGCAGTGCGCCAGGGTGGCGAGAATGGTGCGCTTCTCCATCGCCGCGAGCGGGGTGCCCAGCGCGAACACCAGTCGGCTCGAATCGTCCACGTCGGCTGCCGCGACCGCCACCATGTGCTCGAGCTCGACCTGAGTGTCGCCCAGGATAAAAGCGCGATGCACGCAGTTCTTCAGCTCGCGCACGTTGCCCGGCCAGGGATGCGTGCGCAGCACATCGAGCGAGCGCTTGGACAGCGTCTTGCTGGTGGCTGCTTCTGCATTGAACACGGCCAGGAAGTGGCGGGCCAGCAGCTCTACGTCGGCACCGCGGCTGCGCAGAGGCGGCAGGTTGATCGGAAACACCGCCAGCCGGTACATCAAGTCCTCGCGCAGCCGGCCTTCGCCGACCGCTGACGCCGGATCGCGGTTGGTCGCCGCGACCACACGCACCTCTGCGCGCAGCTCGGCGTCTCCGCCCACGCGCCAGAATTTTCCGGTCTCCAGGACGCGCAGCAGCCGCACCTGCGCATCCGGCGACATCTCGGTGATTTCGTCGAGGAACAGCGTGCCGCCTGCAGCGCGCTCGAAGTAGCCGCGGTGCGTGCGGGCTGCGCCGGTGAACGCGCCCTTTTCGTAGCCGAACAGCTCGGCCTCCACCAGCGAGGCGGGAATGGCGCCGCAATTCATCGCCACGAAGGGGCCGCGCCGGCGCCTGCTGTCCTGATGGATGGTCTGCGCCACCAGCTCCTTGCCAGAGCCGCTCTCGCCGACGATGAGCACGCTGGCATCGGTGGGCGCGACCCGCTCGATCATCTCGTACACGCGCTGCATCGCCGGCGACGTACCGCGGACCAGGCCGCAGCGCGCGACTTGCAAATGTTCCTGCGGGGTGATCTGCAGTTCGGGTGACGAGCTCGGGACCGTCCATAACTCCTGCCCGCCGCTGCCGAAGCCAAGCGTCTCGCTGTGATACATGCGTTGCCCTCCTCCAGTCTCCGGCTGCGCGGCGAAACGCCGTCGCAACCCGCACGGAAGGCATAGTAGCGGTCGGACGCACCGGAGCCCTATCGGTGACCCCCGCGCCGGTGTGTCGGTAAAAGGCCGATGCGCCTGTCGGCGTTTGTCCTACATGAATACTCTAGCCGGGCATTTTGAACTCTGCAGCCGCCGGCCACCACGCGTTGTGGTTGCCTGCTAGCGGCGACGACGCAGCAGCCGGTAGTAGGCGTCGACTTCCTCGCGCCAGGCGTGGTCGGTGATCGAGGGCCAGCTGTCGCGGTCGAAGCTCGGGGCGGCCTCCAGGCGCTCGCGAGGGATGTCGAGAACGACGCAAGCCTCGGCGTGGTTCAGCCGCAGCACGCTCCAAGGCACGGCGAACAGACCGGAGTGCCCGTCGAGGGACAGGACTGCATACATGATGCGCTCCCGGCGGCCGTCCAGCATGACGCCTTCGATCCGGCCGACGTCGTCGCCGGCGTTGTCGCGGACGCAGTCGCCGTTCAGCGCGACCGTGTCCAGCGGATCGGCACCGGCTCCGCTGGGGCTGGGACGGTACTGAGACGGGTTGTTCAAAAGATCCTTGTCAGCTGCGTGCATCGCAACCTCCTGGGGGGTGAGTGGCGCCCGCTTGCGCGGCATTTCCATCCTTCCGAACGTAAGAAGAAAGGGGCGGCGATCCCCGCCGCTGCGCGGCGCTGAGGATATCTACGCAGACGACTCGCATGCGCTATGCCACCGATGCAGCCTCGGCAAAACAGAAGCTTGGGTCGCAACCGACGCCGGCCGGCTTGGTAAAGCGTCCATCGCCTTGTAAGAAATTCGCAGCACTCGGGCGCCGTGCGGGCCTTTGCGCGAACCATCGGGGCAGAGGGGACGCCACTGGCGCGTTGTGCAGCCCTCGCTAAAGTGCGAGGCAACCGGCCGCTACGTCTGTTCCGCGCGGATGGGCGCCACTGTGGTCGAGCCGAGCACGACGCGGACATGGTGCGTGCCGTGGTCGTCGCGCAGGGCAATCCCCTCGCTCGGCCTTGCCAGCACCTCGCCGTCGACCTCGATCCGCTTCACCCCGTGCGTGACCTCGTCGGGGTTCTCGATCTCGATCACGTAACGAGTGTCGCCGTGGCGATACTCGATGCTGGCGCCTGGCCAGTGAGCAGGCAGGCACGGGTCGATGGTGAGCGTGTCGCCGCGCTTGCTCAGGCCCAGCAGCCATTCGATCCCGGCGCGGTACATCCAGCCCGCCGTGCCGGTGTACCAGGTCCAGCCGCCGCGCCTGCTGTGCGGGGGCTCGGAATAGACGTCGGCGGCCAGCACGTAGGGCTCGACCATGTAGGCGTTCACGCCCGCCCGGCTGGCCGCGCGCTGGATGGGATTGAGGCGATTCAGGATCTCATGCGCGGTCGTTCCCTCGCCCAGCATGCAGAAGGCGATCGCGCACCACACCGCAGCCTGGTTGTATTGGCCGCCGTTTTCGCGCACGCCCGGCAGATAGCCGCGGATGTAGCCGGGGTCGACGGCGGGTGAGTCGAACGGCGGGGTCAGCAGAAGGACCAGGTCGTCACTGGGCCGCAGCAGGTATTCCGCCACCGACTCCATCGCCTGACGGGCGCGAACCGGATCTGCTGCGCGCGACAGCACACTCCAGCTCTGCGCGATCGAATCGATGCGGCACTCGGCTGCGGCAGCGGTCCCGAGCGGGGTTCCATCGTCGAAGTACGCGCGCCGGTACCATGCGCCGTCCCACCCGTGCTGCTCGAGCGCGGCGCGCAGATTCGCTGCGTGCCCGTCCCAGCGCTGCGCTCGCTCGGGCTCGCCGCGCGCCCGCGCGATCGTCGCGAACTGCGGCAGGATCGCGCACAGGAACCAGCCGACCCACACGCTCTCGCCCTTGCCATGATGGCCTACGCGGTTCATCCCGTCGTTCCAGTCGCCGCCGCCCATGAGCGGCAGGCCGTGGGCGCCGACCTGCAGGCTTCGCTCGATCGCGCGCGCACAGTGCTCGTAGATGCTTTCCTCGCCTGCGCTGCGTTGCGGCTCGAAATAGTGGTCTTCCTGCTCCAGAGGCAACGGCGGGCCGGTGAGAAACGTGACGCGCTCCTCGAGCAGCGCTTCGTCTCCGGTCACCTCCACATAGTGGGCGACAGCGAACGGCAGCCACAGCAGGTCATCCGAGAAGTGCGTGCGCACGCCGCGGTCCGAGGGCGGGTGCCACCAATGCTGAACGTCGCCTTCGACGAACTGATGCGCGGCGGCGCGCAGCAGATGGGCGCGCGCGAGCTGCGGTGCGCACAGCGTCATGGCCATGCAGTCCTGCAGCTGATCCCGGAACCCGAAGGCGCCGCCCGACTGGTAGAACGCGGTGCGCCCCCAGATGCGACACACCAGCGCCTGGTACACCAGCCAGCGATTGAGCAGCACGTCCAGCGCGGGATCGGGTGTGCGCACCTGCACCTTGCCCAGGATCGCGTTCCACCGCTGCTTGACTTCCTCGAGCAGCTGACCGGCATCGGCTCGCCGCATGCGCTGCACCAGCGCGCGTGCGCCTTCCACGCTGTCGGCCTGGCCCAGCAGCACGACGACTTCCCTGGTCTCGGACGCACCCAGCTCGACGACGCTGCGCAGCGCCGCACATGGATCTCGGCCGGCGCCGGCCCAACGCGCCAGGGGCAAGCCCCTGAGCAGGGCGGCGGGCCGCTCGGCGCTGCCGGCGCGCCCGAAGAACTCCAGTCGGTCGCAGGTCCAGGTGTCCTGCTGCCCAGCCAGGTCGACGAACGCCACGCGCTCGGCGAAGTCGACGCTGAACGGGTTGCGCGCCAGCAACGCGCCCGTCGTTGCGTCGTGCTCCGTGATCAGACGGGCGGCCGTGGCCGCTCGCGCCGGGCCGAGCACCCACTCGACGTACTGCACGATGGCGATGCGGCGTGCCTGTGCGCTGCGATTGGTGAGCCGCAGGATGGACACCTTCACCGGGAAATCGGCCACCACGAACTGGGTCAACGTGGCCTGGATCCCGTGCGATTCGTGCTCGAAGCTGCTGTAGCCGGCGCCATGACGCGCGACATAGGTTGCATCCTGCAGCCGGATCGGGCCCGCCGTCGGCGTCCACAGTGCGCCGCTGTGCAGGTCCTGCAGATACAAGGCTTCGCCGTGCGGATCGCACACCGGGTCGTTCGACCACGGCGTGATCTGGTTCTCGCGCGCGTTGCCCCACCACGTATAGCCAGCGCCGGTCTCGGAGACGAGGAAGCCGAACTCCGGATTGGCGATCACGTTCACCCACGGCCTGGGGGTGCGTTGGCGCGGGCCCAGCACGATGACGTATTCGCTGCCGCCGGCGGCGAATCCCCCGAGGCCGTTGAAGAAATCCAGCGCGGGCACTGACGGTCGAGCACCCTGGTGCGGCTGGCGCTGCTCGACGACCGAGAATCCTGCCGTGCTGCGGTCGCGCATCTGCCTGCCGCGCAATACCTGCTCGGCGAGGGTGCCGAGCTTGCCGACCAGGACCACGCGTGCCGCGGATTGCAGCAGCGCGCGGTGGGCGGGGCTGAGCACCTCGGCGCTGAGCGCGAACACGCGCCCGCGCCACCTGGCATGGGTGACGTGGGCCGCGGGACTCGCCCGCACCATGCCTTCCAGCGCGACCTGCAGGTCCTGCGCATAGGTCATCGGCTTTTCATTCAGGACGACCAGATCGACATCGAACTGCTTGGTGCGCCAGTACTCGTGTGCCCGCAGCATCTGGCGGATGATCTCGCGCTCGTCGACGTCATCCACGCGCAGAAGCACGATCGGGAGATCCCCCGAGATGCCGTGCTCCCACAAGCCGCGCACACTGCCGGCGCCGCGCTCCAGGACGTGGGAAGGCGGGCGCAGAGCCGGGCTGGCGTACAGGAGCGCGTCGGCCAGATGCTGGAACAGGTTGGCATCCTCCGCCGTCACCCCGAGATCGTGCAGTTGCACTTGCGCGTGCGTCCAGGCCAGAGAGGCGGCGCGCTCGAAGGCGGATGGATCATGGTATTTGTCGCACAAGGCCAGCAGCTGTTCGCGGGTCGGCGCGGTGAGCGTGCTGAACACCACCTGCGCGCTGCCTTCGGCAGGCAGCTGCAGCCGGATACGCAGACTGAACACGGGATCGAGAACCGCGCCGGCGCTGTTGGACAGCGCGCGGCCATCCATCACCGCGAGGGGCGCGCGCACGCTGTGGCCGCGACCGATGAAACGCGCGCGATCGGTCTCGTACTGGACACCGGCATGCGGCCGCAGGTCGCTCGCCAGAACATGCGCCGCCCACAGCGGGGGCGCATTGGCATCGCGCGGCCGGCGCTGAGCGATGAGGCTGCGCAACGCGGCGACGTATTCGGTCTGCACGAACAGATTCAGAAACGCTGGATGGGCTGCATCGGCTGCGGGTGGCGCGAGCACCACTTCGGCGTAGGAAGTGAGCTCCACCTCGCGCGGGCGCGACCCATGGTTGCGCAGCGTGAGGCGGCGGCTCTCCGCATCGTCCTCCGGAGAGACGACGATCTCCAGAATGGTTTCGATCTCCTCGTCCAGCCGCGCGAAGCGCGCGCGGTCTTCATAGAACGTGACCTCGTAGCGATCGGGCTGAGTTGCGACGGGCTGCAGGCCGGCGGACCACACCGCGCCGGAACTGGTGTCGCGGAGGAAGAAGAACGTGCCCCAGCAGTCGCAGGTCGGGTCTTCGCGCCAGCGCGTCACGTCCAGGCCCTCGCGGCGGCTGTAGCCGGAGGCTGCCGCGCTCAGCATCACGGAGTAGCGCCCGTTGCTAAGCAGGTGGGCAGTGGGCGTGGACAGCCGGGGTCCGTGGAACGCGCGGGCGGTGGGTGGCACGATGCCGAGCTGGCGGGGCGTGGGCTCGGGGCTGCCGGGTACTCGCGTCTCGACGATGTTGCGGGGAGGCCGCTCCTGCAGCAGCAGCTCGGCAGCCTCCACCAGCGGATGGCGATGGAAGCGCCGGCGCATCCCGGAATCGCGCAGCGTGTTGCCGATCGCCACCAGGCTCATACCCTGGTGGTGTGCCATGTAGGTGCGCACCATCGCGGCCGAGTGCTGCTCCGGCACCCGTTCCGGCGTGTAGTCCAGTGCTTCGTACCAGCCGTATGCGCCCATCCCGCCGGACTGCTCCAGCCGATCGAAGTTGCGTCCGGCCGCGTGCGCGTCGTACATCGCGGCCAGCGCGGTGGCGTAGGGCGCAATGACGAGGTCTTCGTGCAGTCCGCGCTTGAACGCCAGCTCCGGCACGCCGAAAGCCGAATACTGATAAGTAAGGGCGCCGTCGCGGCCCGAGTAAGCGGACTCGGAGATGCCCCACGGCACGCCATGCGCGTGGCCATATGCGATCTGCCGCTTGACCGCCACGCGGCAAGTCTGGTCCAGCAGGCTGTGGCTGGCCGTGAACGTGACCAGGCAAGGCATCAGGTACTCGAACATGGAACCCGACCAGGACACCAGGACCGGGCCGTCATCGCTGAGCCGCAGGGGCCGCCCGAGGCGGAACCAGTGCGACACCGGCACGTCGCCGCGGGCAATGGCGATCAGGCTGGTCAGCCGCGCTTCAGAAGCCAGCAGGTCGTAGTAGCTGTCGTCGAGCTTGTCGTCGTCCACGCGGTAGCCGACCGAGAACAGCTTGCGCCCGCGATCGAACAGGAACCCGAAGTCCATCTCCTCGAACAGCGCGCGCGCGGCCTGCGCCACGTATTCGAGCCGCTCGACCAGCCGCTGGCAGTCGCCGGCCCGCTGTGCCACGGCCGGTCCCAAGCGCGCTGTTCCGATCGAGCGCGGGTCCGCTATGGCAGCCGCATAGCGCGCCGCCAGTCCCAGTGGCGTGAGCGCCTCCGATTGCGGGGGCGCGGACATCAGCCCGGCGCGGTGCGCCTCCACGATCAGCGCCACGTCCGCGCCGTGACTGGCGAAGTCGTCGCGCAGGGCCTGCGCCCAGGCACGCAGCTCGCTGTCTTTGGCTTCGGCGCGCTCGTCGGCATACGCCTGCAGGGCATCGAGTGCCACGCGCACGGCGTGCTCCAGTTCGCTCCAGCGCGCCGCCAGTCCCGCGACGGGCCCCCATGGCTGCTGCAGCGAAGTGTCCAGCGCCCGCAGGGCCTCCTCGATGTCGGTGCGGCTGACGAGTTGCGTGCGCCGCTCATCCCCGGCCGTGTGCAAGGCTTCCTGCAGCATGTGTACGTCATCGCGCAGCCCCTGCAGAGCTTCCGGTTTGAGTATCGGCGCGTCCAGCAGCTCGTGGCAGGCCTCCTCGAGCGCGAGCAGGTGGCCGGCCAGGTTGCCGCTGTCTACGGACGAGATATAGCGGGGCCAGAGCGGCCTGCGCTCGATCAGGTCGTACCAGTTGTAAAGATGGCCTCGATAGCGCTCCAGCGCCTTGATGCTGTCGAGCGCGCCGGCCAGGCGCAACGCCGTTTGCTGCAATCCGATCCAGCCAAGATCGTGAGCGGTCACGCTGGCCAGCAAGCTCAGGCTCAGATTGGTGGGGGAACTGCGCTGCGCCAGAACCGGGCGCGGGTCTTCCTGAAAATTATCGGGCGGCAGAAATCCGCCGGCTGCGGTCACGAAACTGGTGAAAAAGCGCCAGGTGCGGCGCGCCATGCGGCGCAGGCGCTTCGTGTCGGCCGCTTCCAGTGGTGCTCTTGAGCCGTCCGGAAGCGGCATGGTGATCACGCGGGCTACCAGTGGCGACAGCCACCACAGGACGATCACCGGCAGCGCGAACCAGATGCCCGGACGATTGAACGCGAGTACGCAGGCGCTGGCGACGATCGCGATCAGAGACGCACTGCGCAGGGGCCACAGGAAGTCGCTCAGCGTGCGGCCCAGCGCGCCGTGAACCTGCGCCGCTGTCACCCACTCGAGCAGGTTGCGCTGGCGCGCCAGGCGGTACAGCGTGCGCGCAATGGCGTCGCACATGACCCATGCCTGGGTCGACAAGGTCGCGAGCGCCACGACCGAATAGGCGACGGCTTCCGCCAGCTCCTCCGCGACGCGGCGCAGGTGATGGCGCAAGGAGATGCCGTGCAGGGCCGGCGGCAGCGCCTGCAACCAGCCGAGCCACACCGGCAACGACAATGTCGCGACGATGGTGAGCAGCCACGCGAGCCGGGGCGCCTGCGGAATCGACCAGCTCGCTACCAGCGTCGCCAGAGCCATGGGCGCCAGCAGGGAGCGGCGCAGATTGTCCAGCATCTTCCAGCGGCTGATCGCGCTGATGCCACGTCCCGCCTTGCCGAAGATCCACGGCAGCAGTTGCCAGTCGCCGCGCGCCCAGCGGTGAGAGCGGGCCGTGGCTACTTCGGCGTGATACGGGAAGTCCTCGAACAACTCGATATCGCTCACCAGCGCGCAACGCGCGAACGCGCTCTCCAACAGATCGTGGCTGAGCACCGCGTCGGCCGGGAGCCGGCCGGCTTCGGAAGCCTCGAAGGCGTCCACGTCGTAGAGGCCTTTGCCGGTGAAGCTGCCCTCCCCGAACAGATCCTGGTAGACATCCGACACCGCGCCCGCGTACAGGTCCACACCCGAGGGCGCGGAGTACAGGCGCTGGAACAGCGAGCTCTCCGAGGCGGCCGGCAGCTTCGGCGTCACGCGCGGCTGGAGGATGGCGTAGCCCTCCACAACGCGCCTGCCGCTTGCATCCAGCCGTGGCGCGTTGAGCGGATGCGCGGCGGCCCCCACCAGCTGGCCCACTGCGCCGATCGGCAAGCGCGTGTCGGCGTCGAGCGTGATGACGTACCTGACCTGCGCGGGTGCCGTCGGCGGCATGCCGGCAACCGGCAGGAACGATGTGTCTTGCGCGCCGCGCAGCAGCCGGTTGAACTCGTGCAGCTTGCCGCGCTTGCGCTCCCAGCCCATCCACTTGCGCTGACTCTGGCTCCACTGCCGCCGGCGATGGAACAGGAAAAAGCGCGCTTCCGCATCGACTGCCGGGCCGTAGCGGCGATTCAGCTTGGCGACGCCGGCGGCCGCAGCGGTGATCAGGGTATCGTCCTCGGGGCGGTCGGCTTGATCGGCGTCCACGCCGTCGCTGAGCAGGGCGAAGCGCACGTCGCCGCCCGGGTTGGACAGGAAATGCACCTCCAGTTGCCGCACGCTTGCGGCCACGTCGGCTTCGTTCTGCAGAATGGTGGGCACGACCACGAAGGTGCGCAAGGCGCTGGGCACAGTGCCGGCGAGCTCCAAACGCGGCAGGTGGCGCGGTCCCAGCGCGCCGGTGATCCAGCGGTTGATCAACGTGATCGCCATCTGCGAGACGGGGACGGCCGCGAGCAGCCCGAGGAGGACGAGACCCCCTGCGTCCACACCGGCATTGCTGCTTGCCCACAAGAGCGCCCACAGCAGCAGGGCGGTGAGCAGCGCGATGCTGCCCAGATAGGACACGGTCGCGCGCGCCACATAGGCGCGCACGAAGCGCTGGCGCAGGGACGGACGATAGCCGATGTCCCGCTCGAACTGCGCGCGCCCGGCACCGATCAGCAGATAACCCGGGTCACTCATGCGCGGGTCTGCCGCCGGCGCGGACAGCGCCGCGTGGACGACCTGTTGGGCGGTGTCGAGCTCGCTGAGCCGGGTATTCTTGGCCAGCTCTTCGACCGCATGCCGATAGCGGTCGCGCGTGGCATAGTCCATGCGCACGAAGGCGGGGCAGCGCCGCAGGCACGCATCGACGACGCTGACGGTTTCTACCAGGCCCTGCCAATCGATGGCCGCCATCGCCCGCATGCTGGTGACCAGATTGCGCACGGTCAGGTTGGCGGCAGCCTGGCCGGAGTGCTCCTGCCGCATCCACTCTTCCAGGTCGATGCCGGAATCGGCCAGTTTGGTGCTGAGCCGCGCGAGCAGCGGTGGCTGAGCGGCATCCCGGTCGCGCAGGCGGTGCAGCAGCTGCACCAGGAACGCACGCGAGCGGACATCGTCGGAAACGCTCGAGAACACGTCCTCCAGCGCATCCGCGGATCCCGTGTCCGTGCTCAGCACCTCGTCGGCGAATGCGTCCGCCTGGCGGCGGCCGCCCTGCGCATCCACCACCTGCGCGGCGCAGCGCCGCAGGTTCTCGACGAACAGGCAGCGCAACATGACCGGGACCGCCCAAAGCTCGCGGACCAGCAGCGGCTGCACGCTTTGATAGCCCTGCAGGTAAGTGTTCAGCGCGTCGGGGTCAAAGCGGCTGTCGGTGTGGGCGACGAAGTCCCACAGCAGCGCGTAGACGCGCGGCCAGTTGCGCAGGGCGCCTTCCTGCAGAACCGGCAAGCTGCGCAGGAATGCCGGGGTGCAGTCGTGAGCGATCCACTTGAGCTGCTCGTCGACGACGTGGAAGTTGTCCAGGATCCATTCCGCGGCGGGCGTCACCACGCTGCGCTGGCGCGCCGCCTCGCCGATCGCGTCGAAGCACTCCCGCAGCACCGCGCCATTGTCTTGGGCGCGCGCGGCCACTGCGGCCCTGAGCAGGCCGGCCGGCTGGACGCGATGCTGGCGGGCCAGCGCTGCGGCATGTGCAGCCAGCCGCTCGACGCTGAACAGCTCGTCGCGAATCGGCGCGCCGGCGTCGTCCTCGAAGCCGCGCCATGAGCGCCTTCTCAGGCGCCGAGGTGCGAATTCCTGCATCGACGCTCGACGGCGGTTGAATTATCGGGGCTAGACGATGCCGAACAGCACGAGCAGCACGGCCAGCACGACGGGGTATCCGAGTGCCCAGGCCCATACCAGCGCCGTGGCGCTGCCGGGCGATAGAGGATGAGTGCGTTGAGGCTGCATGCGGGTTTGCTCAGGCACACCGCGTGCCCGTTCAGGCAATCGCGCAGACGCCCGTCCCTGGCCGTTCTCCACAATCAAGGAGGGGCTGCGTGTGCAAGCTTTACATGCCGAACGTGCTCTACGGTCCCTTTTTTACCGCCGTCTTCCAGCGACGCAAGGTGGCCGCGTCAGGCCCGGTCCACCAGCGAATGGATCCCGCTCGCACGCGCACAGTGCGAACAGCAGTAGAACACCTCGTCCACCTCGAGGCCATGGCCGATGATGCGGCAGCCGCAGTGGGCGCAACTGGGCGCCAGCCGCTGGATGGCGCATTCGAGTGAATCGAACGTGTAGGTCCGGCCGTCCTGCGTGACGCTCAGGCTCCGGTGATAGTTGTTGCCGCAGGTGTCGCAGACTGGCATATGCACCCTCGCAGGTGAGAAACGTGGAAGCTAACAAGCGAGCGGCAAGCTGCATGCCGTGAACACGCCGGAGGGCAGTCGGGCCATCACGCTGATCGGCGCGGCAACGGGGGAGCGCTCTACGGGAGCGTCGATTGCTACCAGCCAGGCTGGACCCCGCCTTGCGCAAAGAGAAACTCAATGACCAAATCCCTCGCAGCGTCTGCCGGCCGTGCCATGCCGGCCAATTTCTTCTTTCGGGACCTGGGCTTGATCCGCCCATCCTCGGTGTTGCGCGCGGTGCTGGACGGCTTCGAAGCCACTCCGAAGTGGCTGCCTGCATGGCTGCTCTACGACGCGCGCGGAGCCCAGCTGTTCGAATCGATCACGCGCACGCAGGACTACTATGTGACGCGCACGGAGGCGTCGATCCTGACCGGCCGGAGGGCCGATCTGGCTGACCTCATCGACGCGCGGACCGTGATCCTGGAATATGGCGCCGGCGAGATGCGCAAAGTGCGGCTGCTGCTGGCCGCGGCCGCGCCAGCGCGCTACGTGGCGGTAGACATCTCCGGCGATCAGTTGCTTCAGCAGGGTGCGGCGCTGGCGCGCGACTTTCCGCGTCTGCTGGTCGAGGCGGTACATGCAGACTTCGCCCAGGTCAGCCCTGCTCTCCTGGCGCTGCCCGAGGACGGCAAGCGATTGTTCTTCCTGCCCGGTTCGACCATCGGCAACCTCGAGCCGCGCGACGCCGAAGCGTTCCTGCGCAAGGTCGCGGATCTGGTGCGCCCGGACGGCGCTGCCGTCGTGGGCGTGGATCTATGCAAGGACCACGAGGTCCTGGGGCGGGCGTACAACGATGCGGCTGGCTATACCGCCCGGTTCAACTTGAACCTGCTGGTCAGAATCAATCGCGAGCTGGGCGCCGATTTCGTGCTCGACAGGTTCGAGCATCTCGCTTTCTACAATGCCTCTGCTTCGCGCATCGAGATGCACCTGCGCAGCCGCTGCCGGCAGAACGTGCGCATCGCCGGACGCCGCTTTGCTTTGGAGGCCGGGGAGACCATCCATACCGAGAACTCTTACAAGTATCTTCCCGAAGGCTTCGCCGCCATCGCCGCGCGGGCTGGGTTCGAGCAGACGCGCATATGGAGCGATCCGGCGCAGCAGTTCGGCGTGTTCATCCTGCGACGCTAGCATATCAGATACGTCAGCTGTCAGATGTCAGCAACATCGGACCGTCCGGCCTCGCCAGTTCGCCTTCGCTGACATCTGATAGCTCAGCGATAGTCTACTGCCGATCGCGCACCAGCGCTGTGATCCGCGCGGCCAGGCTCTCGGGATCCACCGGCTTGGCGACGTGCATGTCGAAGCCGCGTTCCAGTGCCTCTTGCAGATCACCGGCACTGGCATAGCCGGTGAGCGCAATCAGCGGCGTTCTCCGACCGAGGCGTGTATCGCGCTGCCTGACCTCGCGCGCCAGCGAGTATCCGTCTTCGTTGGGCATGCCGATATCGCTCACGACCACCGATGGAACCTCGGCTTCCAGCAGTCGGATCGCCGCCTGCACCGAGCCGGCCACGTCGACTTGCGCGCCGCGCGCTTGCAGCAGGATCTGGGTGGCGTCCCGTGCATCCTGATCGTCGTCCACCAGCAGGATGCGGACTCCGGCGAGGTCCCTGGCTTGTCCCGCTCGCGGCACGGGCAGGTCGCTGCCGGTCCAGCCCACATCCAGGAGCGGCAGCTGGATCGTGAATGTCGAGCCGTGTCCCGGGCCCGCGCTGGCGGCCTCGATGGTGCCGTCATGCTCCTCGACCAGGTGCTTGGTGATGGCCAGCCCTAGCCCCAGGCCTCCGTGCTCGCGCGCCTTCGAGCTGTCCGCCTGCCAGAATGGCTCGAACAGCCGCTCGAGCACCTGCGGCGTCATTCCGATGCCGGTGTCGCTCACCGTCACCACCGCCAGGCCGTCCAGGCGCTGCACGCGCACCGCCACCGAGCCGCCGAGACGCGTGAACTTGATGCCATTGCCGGTCAGGTTCGCGACCGCCTGGATCAGGCGCTGCTCGTCGCCGAGCACGAACAGGCGCGGTTCGGGCTGATCGAGCGTGAGGGCCACACCGCGCTGCTCGGCGAAGGCGCTGCACGCGTCGACGGCTGCCTGCGCGATCTTGACCAGGTTGACCGGGCTGCGGATGACTTCCAGCTTGCCCGCCGTGATGCGCGACAGGTCCAGCAGGTCGCTGACCAGCCGCTCCTGCAGCCGCGTGTTGCGGTGGATCCGCTGCAGTGCGCCGCGCAACTCGGCCTGAGGGATGAAGCCGTTGTCCAGCAGATGCAGCCAGCCGCGGATGGCCGCGAGCGGCGAGCGCAGCTCGTGCGACACCAGCGCCAGGAACTGGTCCTTGGCCTCGGTTGCGCGCAGCGCCGCGTCGCGCGCCGCTTCGGCACGCACCAGGCTCTCGTGCGCCTGGTCGGCCTGCTGGCGCGCGGTGATGTCGCGAAACACCAGCACGACGCCGGCGTTGTCGCTCTGCGCGTCGCGGATGGGTGCTGCGCTGCCCTCGATGGGCCGCTCGCTGCCGTCGCGGGCGAGCAGCACCGCGTGGTCGGGAATGGCGGCGGTCTTGCCTTCGCGAAGCACGCGTCTGAGGGGATTCTCGAGCGCCTCCTGGGACGACTCGTTGACGAGCTGATGCACTTCTTCGAGCGCGCGACCCGCGGCTTGCTCCTGAGCCCATCCGGTGAGCGTTTCGGCAACGGCGTTGAGCAGGGTCACCTTCCCGTCTTCGATCGGTGACGATGAGCGCGTCACCGCAGCTGCGCAAGGTCGCGTGCAGCCTGGCCTCGCCCAGCCGGGCCAGGCTCTGGGCGCGATCGAACTGGTCGACGACGCGGCGGCTGACCAGCCAACCCGCCGCCAGCAGGAGCAACGCTACGCCTGTCGTGGCGATCAGTGCGACCCGCATGGGACTGATAGCGGCGGCGCTGCGCGTTTCCCACAGGATGATCGCGGCCAGCACGCCGAGCAGCACCAGCGCCGCAGTGAACGCTGCCGTCGATACGCGGGTGAGCGTGGCAGGCGAGGACATCTATCCCACGCGAGGTGCCCGGCCGGACAGCATCATGGCCGGTCTCGCAGGGGGCCCGCGATGCGGGCAAGTTGAAGGATCGGCGACCAAGGGTGTGATCAGACAGGCTCAGGCCAGGAGTGGCGCAAGTTTCGTGCGGGAGTCTCGCGGGTCGGCAGTATGCTTGCCGGCGCTGGCACCGGCATTGGACCGGCGAGAAGGGCGGCGCATGCGGGAGCGCAAACTTTTCACGGCGACCAAGTAAATCTTACCTGGCGGGTTCGCGCGCCTGCATCCAGATGGCATGGGCAAGCGCCATCCCTTGCCTGAGAACACGCGCAGGATCAGGCCGTTGCCGCTTGCTGCCGAAGCATGCACGACGGCGGAACGCACCTTGCGTGTGGTGGCCCCGCTCGATCGCGCCCGACCGCGGACCGTGGGTGTAGCGGTTGCCCCGCGACCAGCGGTGAATCGGTTGGCGCGCGCGAGCCAGCAGGAGGAGGGAACATGCCGAGCGCGCAAACCGCCGTAGACACAGCCTTCGATCGCCAGCTCCTCAGCACCTTGCTGGCGTTCCGAAAAGGCGACTGGTCGGTCCGCTTACCTTCCGATCTGACCGGAATCTCGGGCAAGATCGCCGACGTCCTCAACGACATCATCGACGGCAACGAGCGCGTGGCCAAGGAGTTCGACCGCGTCAGCCGCGTGGTCGGACGCGAGGGCAAGCTCTCGCAGCGCGCCGCGCCGGTTGGCGTGGCGGGCGGCTGGGGCACGATGGTCCAATCCATCAACACGCTGATCGACGACCTGGTGCGGCCCACCACCGAGATGGCGCGCATCATCGGGGCGGTGGCCAAGGGCGACCTGTCCCAATCCATGGCGCTGGACGTGGACGGGCGTCCCCTCGAAGGCCAGTTCCTGCGCACTGCGAAGACCGCCAACACCATGGTCGAGCAGCTGAGCTCCTTCGCCTCGGAAGTCACGCGCGTGGCGCGCGAAGTGGGGACCGAAGGCAAGCTCGGCGGCCAGGCGAAGGTCAAAGGCGTAGCGGGGACCTGGAAAGATCTGACCGACTCGGTCAACTCGATGGCCGGGAACCTCACCGCCCAGGTGCGCAACATCGCCGAGGTCACCACGGCCGTGGCCACCGGCGACCTGTCCAAGAAGATCACCGTGGATGTGCGCGGCGAGATTCTGCAGCTCAAGGACACCATCAACGTGATGGTGGATCAGCTGCGCTCGTTCGCTTCCGAAGTCACGCGGGTGGCGCGTGAGGTCGGCACGGAAGGGCGCCTCGGCGGCCAGGCCAATGTGCACGGCGTGGCCGGGACCTGGAAGGACTTGACCGACTCGGTCAACTCGATGGCGAGCAACCTGACCGCGCAGGTGCGCAACATCGCCGACGTCACCACGGCCGTTGCCAATGGCGACCTGTCCAAGAAGATTACCGTCGACGTGAAGGGCGAGATCCTGGAGCTGAAGAACACCATCAACGTGATGGTGGACCAGCTCAATTCCTTCGCTTCGGAAGTCACGCGCGTGGCGCGCGAAGTGGGAACCGAAGGCAAGCTCGGCGGCCAGGCCCAGGTGCGCGGCGTGGGCGGCACCTGGAAGGATCTGACCGATTCCGTGAATGTGATGGGCGCGAACCTGACCGCGCAGGTGCGCAACATCGCGGAGGTGACCACCGCGGTGGCGCGGGGCGACCTGTCGAAGAAGATCACGGTGGACGTCAAGGGCGAGATCCTGGAGCTGAAGGACACCATCAACGTGATGGTGGACCAGCTCAGCTCGTTCGCCGCGGAAGTCACGCGCGTGGCGCGCGAGGTCGGCACCGAGGGCAAGCTCGGCGGCCAGGCCGAGGTCAAGGGCGTGGCCGGCACCTGGAAGGACCTGACCGACTCGGTCAACTTCATGGCCGGCAACCTGACTGCGCAGGTGCGCAACATCGCCGAGGTGACCACGGCCGTGGCGCGCGGCGACCTGTCGAAGAAGATCACGGTGGACGTGAAGGGCGAGATCCTGGAGCTGAAGAACACCATCAACGTGATGGTGGACCAGCTCAACTCCTTCGCCTCCGAAGTCACGCGCGTGGCGCAGGAGGTGGGCACCGAGGGCAAGCTCGGCGGCCAGGCCTACGTTCAGGGCGTGGCGGGCACCTGGGAGGATCTGACCGACTCGGTGAACTCGATGGCGCGCAACCTCACGGGCCAGGTGCGCAACATCGCCGAGGTGACCACGGCCGTGGCGCGCGGCGACCTGTCGAAGAAGATCACGGTGGACGTGAAGGGCGAGATCCTGGAGCTCAAGGACACCATCAACGTGATGGTGGATCAGCTCAACTCGTTCGCCTCGGAAGTCACGCGGGTGGCGCGCGAAGTCGGCACCGAGGGCAAGCTGGGCGGGCAAGGACAGGTCAAGGGTGTAGCCGGTACCTGGAAGGACCTGACCGACTCCGTGAATTTCATGGCGAGCAACCTGACCGCGCAGGTGCGCAACATCGCGGACGTCACCACGGCGGTGGCCAACGGCGATCTGTCGAAGAAGATCACGGTGGACGTGAAGGGCGAGATCCTGGAGCTGAAGAACACCATCAACGTGATGGTGGACCAGCTCAACTCCTTCGCCTCCGAAGTCACGCGGGTGGCGCGCGAGGTCGGGACCGAGGGCAAGCTCGGCGGCCAGGCGCAGGTGCGTGGGGTCGGCGGCACCTGGAAGGACCTGACCGATTCCGTCAATTCGATGGCGGGGAACCTGACCGCGCAGGTGCGCAACATCGCGGAGGTGACCACGGCGGTGGCGCGCGGTGACCTGTCGAAGAAGATCACCGTCGACGTGAAAGGCGAGATCCTGCAGCTCAAGGACACCATCAACGTGATGGTGGACCAGCTCAACTCGTTCGCCTCGGAAGTCACGCGGGTGGCGCGTGAAGTGGGCACCGAGGGCAAGCTGGGCGGCCAGGCGCAGGTGAAAGGCGTGGCCGGAACCTGGAAGGACCTGACCGACTCGGTCAACGTCATGGCGGCGAACCTGACCGACCAGGTGCGCAACATCGCCGGGCGTGGTGACGGCGGTGGCCCAGGGCGAGCTGAAGAAGAAGCTCACCGTGGAGGCGCGCGGCGAGATCGCGGCGTTGGCCAACACCATCAATGAAATGACCGACACGCTGGCGACTTTCGCGGATCAGGTGACCACCGTGGCGCGCGAAGTCGGCGCCGAGGGCAAGCTCGGCGGCCAGGCCAACGTGCCGGGCGCATCGGGCACCTGGAAGGACCTCACCGACAACGTGAATCAGCTCGCCGCCAACCTCACCACGCAGGTGCGCGCCATCGCCGACGTGGCGACTGCCGTGACGCGCGGAGACCTGACCCGCTCGGTGACGGTGGCGGCGCGCGGAGAGGTGGCGGTGCTCAAGGACAACATCAACGAGATGATCCGCAACCTCAAGGAGACCACGCAGAAGAACGCCGAGCAGGACTGGCTGAAGACCAACCTGGCGCGCTTCACCCGCCTGCTGCAGGGACAGCGCGAGCTCGAGACCGTGGTCAAGCTCATCCTGTCGGAGCTGGCGCCGCTGGTGGGCGCCCAGCTCGGCGTGTTCTACCTCATGGCGTCGGCTGCCGCGGAAGGGCGGCTCAAGCTGGTGGCGGCGTACGGCTACCGCGCGAGCAAGGGCCTGACCTCGGAGTTCCGGCCCGGCGAGGGACTGGTGGGTCAGTGCGCGCTGGAGCAGAAGCGCATCGTCATGAGCAACGTGCCGCGCGAGTACTATCGGATTTCCTCCGGCCTGGGCGCCGCGATCCCGCGCAACGCGGTGGTTCTGCCGATCCTGTTCGAGCAGGAGGTCAAAGCGGTGATCGAGCTGGCGTCCTTCGACCAGTTCAGCGCCACGCACCTGGCGTTCCTCGATCAGCTGATGGAAAGCATCGGCGTGGTGCTGAACAACATCGAGGCGAACAGCCGCACCGAGAGCCTGCTCAAGCAGTCGCAGACGCTGGCCACCGAGCTGCAGAGCCGGCAGGAAGAGCTGCAGAACACCAACGAGGAGCTGGCGGAGAAGGCCCGCCTGCTCTCCGAGCAATACGTGGAGGTGGAACACAAGAACCGGGAGGTCGAGCAGGCCCGGCTCGCGCTCGAAGACAAGGCCGCCCAGCTCGCCCTGTCGTCGAAATACAAGTCCGAGTTCCTCGCCAACATGTCGCACGAGCTGCGCACGCCGCTCAACAGCCTGCTGATCCTGGCGCAGCAGCTGGCCGAGAATCCGCATCGCAACCTGTCGGAGAAGCAGGTCGAGTACGCCAAGATCATTCATGGATCGGGCACCGACCTGCTGACCCTGATCAACGACATCCTCGACCTGTCCAAGATCGAGTCGGGGACGGTCTCGCTGGAGATCAGCGAGATGCGCTTCGAGCCGTTGCGCGACTACGTGGAGCGCACGTTCGGTCACATGGCGGAAGCCAAGCATCTGGAGTTCCGCGTCGACCTGGCGCGCGAACTGCCGCCCGCGTTCATGACCGACCCGATCCGGCTGCAGCAGATCCTCAAGAATCTGTTGTCGAACGCCTTCAAGTTTACCGAGCAGGGCAGCGTGCGCCTCGACGTGGCCAAAGCGGCGGGCGGCTGGAGCGCGGACAACGCGGCGCTCAGCGCTGCCGAAACCGTCCTCGCATTCAGCGTGAGCGACACCGGAGTGGGGATCGCGCAGGACAAGCTGCTGCTGATCTTCGAGGCGTTCCAGCAGGCCGACGGCACCACCAGCCGGCGTTACGGCGGCACCGGCCTGGGCCTGTCGATCAGCCGCGAGCTCGCGCGGTTGCTGGGGGGCGAGATCGTGGTGGAAAGCTCGGTCGGAAAGGGCAGCCGGTTCACGCTGTTCATCCCGTTCAGCCAGGCCAGCGCGACGGCGACGCCGGCGGTGGTCCTGCCGGCGGACGATGTAGAAGTACGTTTGCGCGACGATGCGCTGGCCGTCCTTGCCACGTCCGACACAGTCCTGATACCCCAAGCCGCCGTGGCGGACGATCGCGCAGCGATAGGGGCCACCGATCAAAGCGTCCTGATCGTCGAGGACGACCCGATCTTCGCCCGCATCCTGCTGGACACGGCGCGAGACAGCGGCTTCAAGGGCGTGGTCACCTTGCAGGGCAGCGCCGCGGTGATGCTGGCGCGGGAGTTCCAGCCGCGCGCCGTGCTGCTGGATCTGACGCTTCCCGATATCGACGGCTGGGCGGTGCTCGACCAGCTCAAGCGCGATGCCGACACGCGCCACATTCCCGTGCACATTCTTTCCGGCAAGGACGCGCGCGACCGCGCCTTGCGGCAGGGCGCGTTCTCGTACCTGATCAAGCCGGTGGCGCGCGAACGGCTGGTGGCCGAGTTCGCCCGCATGCATACCTTCAATGCCCGGTACCAGCAGCAATCTGCTGATCGTCGAGGACAACGAGGCGCAGCGCCGCAGCCTGGTCGAGCTGCTCGCCGCAGACGACGTGAGCATCACGGAGGCGAGCACCGGAGCCGAGGCGTTGGCCGCTTTGGGTCAGCAGCCCTACGACTGCGTCGTGCTGGACCTGGCGCTGCCCGACGTGACGGGCTTCGATCTCCTGAAGACGATCGGCGACGATCCCAGTCTGCGCAACGTTCCGGTCGTGGTGTACACCGGCAAGGATCTGAGTCGCAAGGAGGTCACCCAGCTGCGGCGCCTGGCGCAGAGCGTGATCGTGAAGGATGCGCGCTCACCGGAGCGCCTGCTCGACGAGACCGCGCTGTTCCTGCATCGCCGCGTCACGCGCCTGTCCCAGGCCCAGCGGCGCATGCTCGCGGCCAGCTACGACTCCGACAACACGCTGAGCGGAAAGAAAGTCCTGGTGATCGATGACGACGTGCGCAACATCTTCGCGCTGACCACGGTGCTGGAGCGACAGCAGATGAGCGTGTGCTTCAGCGAGAACGGCAAGGACGGCATCGAGATGCTCAATCAGCAGCCCGACATCGACATCGTCCTGATGGACATCATGATGCCGGAGATGGACGGCTACGACACGACGCGTGCGATCCGTGACGATCCTCGCTTCAGCAAGCTGCCGATCATCACCCTTACGGCCAAGGCGATGAAGGGTGATCGCGAGAAATGCATCGAAGCCGGCGCTTCCGACTACATCACCAAGCCCGTGGATACCGCACGGCTGATCTCGCTTCTGCGCGTGTGGCTCAGTCCCAGGCTGGGGGCGGTGGCGTGAACTCGGAAGCCGCGCTGCAGCGGCTTGGCAATGCCTCGCAACTGGAAATCGAGCTGCTGCTGCTGGGGCTCGAGCAGGCCTATTCGGCCGATTTTCGTCAGTGCTCGCGCAAGCTGGTGGCCGAGACGGTCGATGAACTGTTGACCGCGCGCCGGCTGCCGAGCGCAGCGGCGCTGCTGCACGAGACCCTGCAGGACGCCAGTCTCGGCCGCCAGGCAGTGGCGATGCTGGAAGCGTCCAAGCTCGAGCTGTTCCGCGACCACGCTTTCTTCCGGCTGCTCAAGCAGCGCATCATTCCATGGCTGCGCACCTATCCGTACGTCAACGTGTGGGCGGTCCAGTGCGGAGACGCCAGCGACCTGTACTCATTGGCGATCCTACTGGAGGAGGCGGGGTTGCTGGGCCGATCGCGCATCTACGCTACCGAGGCGGACGCCGAGCGCCTGGCCAGTGCGCAAGCGGGGCTGCTGGCGGCTGCGAGCGTGCGCCTGGCGGAGCACAACTATCGCACGATCGGGGGTGTACATCCCTTCGATGCATACCTGGAGCGCTCCGCGGGCAGCGTTGCGATCACGCGCCGCCTCAAGCGCGCCATCGTCTGGGCGCAGTTCAGTCCTGAGTCGGGCTACAGCTTCAACGAGTTCGACCTGATTCTATGCCGCAACACCGCGCCGTGGCTGCCGCCCGATGCGCTGCGCGTGGCGCTGGGTGTGATGAGCCAGAGCCTGTCGCTCTCCGGCCTGCTGGTGCTCGACGCCGGCGACCGGCAGATCGCCGGCGTAGCGTCGAACCGTTTGCGTCCATGGAGCGGCGCAGCCGATGTCTATCAACGCGCATTCTGACAACGCTCCCGAGCACGCCTGCGCAGCCTCGGCCGTCCAGGAGGCGTGCGCATGAAAGCCGCGGCCGAATCCGGCACCGACCGGCTCGACGCGGACGGCGTGCCGCGCGTACTGCTTGTCGACGACAACGCAGCGAACCTCGCTGCGCTCGACTCCGTTCTGGCAGACGTCGGTTTGGAGCTGGTGACCGCGCAATCCGGCGTGGAAGCGATGAAGCGTCTGCTGATGGGCGACTTCGCCGTCATTCTCCTCGATATCAACATGCCGACCATGGACGGCATCCAGACGGCGCGGCTGATCCGCGAGCGCGAACGCTCGCGCGACATCCCGATCATCTTCATCACCGCCTACCAGCCCGATCAGGCGCAGATCCTGGAAGGCTACGCCAGCGGCGCGGTGGACTACCTGATCAAACCGGTCAACCCCGAGGTCTTGCGCTCGAAGGTGCGGATCTTCATCGATCTGTTCCGCAAGAAGCGGCAGATCGAATGGCAGGCGCGCCAGCTGCGGGCGGTGAACGCCCGGTTGCAGCGGGAGATCGAGCAGCGCGAAGCTGCCGAGCGTGACGCCACGTTCGAGCGCGAAGAACGCCAGCGCGTGGTGCTGGCCAGTATCGCCGATGCCGTGATCACCACCGACGCCCATGGCCTGGTGACCTCGCTCAACCCGGTCGCGGAGCAGCTCACCGGTGTGAACGCCGCGGAATCGAAGGGCCTGGCGCTGGCCACAGTGCTGCAGGGGATTCAACCCGCGGACCTGCAGCCGCTCGAGCGAATCGTCGAAGGTTCACTTCACACCGGGGCGCGTCTGCGGGGGGCGGCGCCGATCGAGTATGCGGCGGCGGCAGGCAGGCGCCGCTACCTCGAGTACTCGGTTGCCCCGATCCACGACTCCGTCGGCGGGATCGTCGGCAGCGTCGTCATCGCTCAGGACATCACCGCTCGCCATGAAGCGGAGCTGGAGCGCGCGCGCGCATTGCGGCTCGAGCAGGACGCCCGGCGCGCGGCTGAACGGGCCAACCGCGCGCGCGACGAGTTCCTCGCCGTGATCTCGCACGAGCTGCGCACGCCGCTCAACGCCATAGTGGGCTGGGCGTATGTGCTGCGCACCACGCGCGCAGATCCCGGCCAGACCGTCCAGGCGGTGGAGGCGATCCACCGCAGTGCCATGGCGCAGAAGCGCCTGATCGAGGACCTGCTGGACATGTCCCGCATCGTCAACGGCAAGATCGATCTGACTTTGCAGCGGACGGATTTCAAGGCGCTCGTGAGCAATGCGGTGGAAACGGTCCGGCCGCTGGCGAACGAGAAGGCGATTGCGCTGCAGTGCGCGCTCGAGGAGGGGGTTGGTGAAGTGATCGCGGATCGCGTGCGGGTGGAGCAGGTGATCTGGAACGTGCTCGCGAACGCGGTCAAGTTCACGCCCGCGGGAGGGCGTGTGGACGTGGCCGTCGCGCAACCTGGCGGCAGCATCGAGCTGTCGGTGCGTGATACCGGCGAGGGCATTGCGCCGGAAGTTCTGCCGCATGTATTCGAAGCGTTCCGGCAAGGCGATTCCAGCACCACGCGCAAGCGTGGCGGGCTCGGGCTGGGGCTGGCCATCGCGCATCAGTTGGTGACCATGCACGGTGGCACCATCACTGCGAGCAGCTCAGGCCCAGGCGAGGGCGCAACGTTCACGGTGCGGTTGCCGGTTGCCCGGCCCGAGGGTCGCGCCGGCCCCGATGGGGCAGACGCGCCTGTCGAGCGCGCAGAGGGTCGGCCAGGCGACCAGCGCCTGCACGCGGTGCGGGTTGTGATTGTCGACGACGACCAGGATACGCTGGACCTCGTCGCCATCGTGCTCGGCTCCGCCGGTGCCGTCGTGCGCGCGGCGCGCACCGGCAGCGAAGCGTTGCGCCTGGTGGCCGAATGGAAGCCGGACCTGCTGCTCTCCGACATCACCATGCCCGACGAGGACGGCTACACGGTGATTGGCCGCCTGCGGTCTCTGCCGCCGGAGCGCGGAGGGGCCACGCCCGCGGCTGCGCTGACCGCGATGGCGAGCGACCAGGATCGTGCCCGTGCCCTGGCAGCCGGCTTCCAGCTGCACATCCCCAAACCGCTCGAACCGGGAATCCTGCTGCTCGCAGTGGCCGAACTGGCCCGCAGGGGCGCTGGGCCCGAAGCCTCCGCGAAGTTCGGGCGGTGAGGGCTGTCGGCCCACCGGGGTTGTCGCTGATCGGACAGCCCGCGATCGCGTCTACTGGTACCTGGTTCGCCTGGGCGCGTTCCTGCTGATTGTCGTCGCCATTGCCATGAAGAATCTGGACGGCGAGGCAGACGGCGACGCCGACGACTGATATCGGTTCGCATCGCGCCGCGGATTCGCACAGCCTGCAGCGCTGCGCGATCACGGTGACCGGCCCGAGGTGTTGCGGTACAGTGCTCCAGTGCAACCGGATTCCGCGCGCTGTCTCCCCTGACTGCGAAATCAGGCTGTCGTTCCAATCAGCACCCAGCCCATCCGACGGAGAGTGGCATGAAACAGCCGGACTCGGCGCCTCGCGCCGCCACCCGCCAAGCGCCGGTGGCAGCGCTCGCGCTCCTCGGCATCGCCATTGTCGCGTTCGCGTGGCGCCCGTTGCTCGCTACCGACGGCTTCATGCCGCACGGGGTGTGCTACACGTGGCAGCCGGGCCTGATCCGCCTGCACCTGATCTCGGATGTGCTGATCGGCCTGGCGTATTTTTCCATCCCCGTGGCACTCGTGTACTTCATGCGCAAGCGCCGGGACCTGCCGTTCAGCTGGATGTTCCTGCTGTTCGGCTTGTTCATCGTGGCGTGCGGGGCAACTCACTGGATGGAGGTGTGGACGTTGTGGTACCCGCAGTACTGGCTGTCCGGCGTCGTGAAAGCGGTCACTGCGGCCGCTTCGGTGCCGACCGCGATCGCGCTGGCGTTTTTGATCCCGCGGGCGCTGGCCATTCCCAGCCTGCAGCAATTGCGCGAGACCAAGGAAGCGCTCGAAGTCGAGGTGGTCGAACGGCGCCGCGCGGAAATCGCGTTGCGCGAAGCGCAGGCTACGCTGGAGCAGCGCGTCGAGGAGCGCACCGCCGCCTTGGCCGAGGCGCGCGAGCAGGCCGAAGCCGCCAACCGTCTCAAGGACGAGTTCCTGGCTACCGTCTCCCACGAGCTGCGCTCGCCCTTGAACTCGATGGTGGGATGGCTGCACGTGCTCGGCAATGCGGCGCCGGGCGCGCCCGAGGCGCGCAACGCGATCGATCGGATCCGGCGCAGCGTAGACGTGCAGACGCGCTTGATCAGCGACCTGCTGGATCTGTCGCGCATCGTCACGGGCAAGCTGCGGCTCGAGATGAGGCGTCTGGATCCAGTGATGCTGCTCGAGGACGCAGTGCAGTCGCTGCGTGCGGCCGCGGCGGCCAAGCGCATCGAGCTCGACTTTGACAGCAGAGCCGACGGGCGTCCTGATCGCGGGCGATCCGGATCGTCTCGGACAGGTCGTATGGAACCTGCTGTCCAACGCGCTCAAGTTCACGCCCGAGGGCGGCCGCGTAGAGGTCACCATGAGGCAGGCCGGCACGCAGTTGCACATTGCGGTGGCCGATACCGGCGAGGGTATCGATCCCGCCCTGCTGCCGCATGTGTTCGAACGCTTTCGCCAGGGCGAGATCGGGAACCGGCGTGCCCAAGGCCTGGGGGTGGGGCTGGCGGTGGTCCAGCATATCGTCCAGATGCACGGCGGCAGCGTCCAGGCGCACAGCGCCGGGCGCGGCCACGGCGCCACCTTCACCCTCAAGCTGCCGATTCCGGCGCTGACCGGCACGGGCGAAGAGCGTCATTCGACCGCCCTGCCTCAGGTGCAGCTCGACGATGTGCGCGTGCTGGTCGTAGACGACGAGGCGGAGGCGCGCGACGTACTGCGCAGTGCTCTGAGCGTGTTCGGTGCGCAGGTGCACGCCGTCGACAGCATCGACGCTGCGATCGAGACGCTGCGTACCTGGCAGCCGCACGTGCTGGTCTCGGACCTGGGGCTCGCCGGCGAGGACGGCTACGCGCTGATTCGCAGAGTGCGCTCGCTGGAAGCTGCTGGCAGCGGGCGCATCCCCGCGGTCGCCCTCACTGCGCTGTCGCGCCCGGAAGACCGTCTGCGGGCGCTGGCGGCGGGATTCCAGATGCATGTCGCCAAGCCCGTCGCGCCGCAGGAACTCGCTCTGGTCATCGCCAGTCTGATCGGACGGCTTCCCGCTGGCGCCGCCGCTTGACTGGGAGGTAAGGCCCGCTTGACTGGGAGGTAAGGCCTGGAGTTCCGCTCGGGCGGGGCTCCGGACCGGCGCCGCGCCTTCCAGAGAACGGGGAGGGGATCTGACGGCGCGGGCAGCCGGTCCGAAGTCCCTATGTACATCCAGCAAGCGACGTTCCTGGAGAATGCAAGGTGGCATGCGCTCCGGCGCGGTCTGCAGGGTCAGGTGCGGGTAATTTTTGCACGCCCTGCGAAGATCTTCCGGCCTCTCGCCGTTCCGGCGCGCGGGCGGGCGGGCGCGCAAAGGCTGTCGGCGCAGGGGAACAGGCCGTTTCGCCGCGCCGCATCCTGCGGGCATGCTATCTGCGACGCCAAGTTTAAAGGTGGCGCGCCATTTCACGCCTTCGGATCGCAAGTGCGCTGCGAAGCACAGGCCTGCCCCCGTATCGTTGCGTAGCGATGAAATCCGACCAGAACCCCGATCCAAGGCGGGACGAATTCCTCGCGACACTCGCTCACGAGTTGCGCAATCCGCTGGCCCCCCTGCGCAACGCGCTGTACCTGCTGCAGCTGCAGGAGCACAACGCCGACGTGCGATCGATCCACGCCATCATGGACCGCCAGGTGCGGCAGCTGGTGCGGATCCTGGACGACCTGCTCGACCTCTCGCGCATCACGCGCGGCAAGATCAGCCTGCAGCGCCAGCTGGTCGATGTCGCCAGCGTAGTCGAAGCCGCGGTCGAGGCAAGCCGCCCGCTGCTGGACGCGGGCGGGCACACCTTTGACGTGACAATGCCAGAGGCGCCGGTATACGTGGATGCTGATCCGAGCCGACTCGCCCAGGCGTTCACCAATCTGCTCAACAACGCAGCAAAGTTCACCGATCCCGGCGGGCGCATCTGGCTGGCGGCCGAGGCGAGGGGTGGCGAGCTCATGGTGACGGTAGCCGACACCGGGATCGGCATACCGCCGCCTCTGCTCGACGCGGTGTTCGAGATGTTCAGGCAGGTCGAGGATGCCGAGCACGCGCGCGGCGGATTGGGCATCGGCCTCACCTTGGCGAGGCAGTTGGTCGAGATGCATTCCGGGAAGCTGGAGGCTTACAGCGACGGCGTCGGGCTGGGCAGCCGCTTCGTCGTGACCCTGCCGATCGCCGCGGAAGCGCGTCCGGATGAGCGCGCCGCCGTCAGCGGCAACGGCTCGGCACCGCACGCTGGCGGGCCGCATCAGCGCATCCTGGTGGTGGACGACAACGTCGATGCCGCCTACAGCCTCGCCTCGCTGTTGCGCGAGCTGGGTCACGACGTACGGGTCGCGCACGACGGACAGAGCGGCCTGTCGGCGGCGCTGCGCTACCGGCCCAGCCTGGTATTTCTCGACATCGCCTTGCCCAAGTTGAGCGGCCATGCGGTGGCCCGGTGCCTGCGGGCGCGGTTCGGGTCGCGCCAGATGCGGCTGGTCGCAATGACCGGATTTGGCAATGCCGACGATCGAATGCGCTCGTCGGCAGCCGGCTTCGATCGACATCTGGTCAAACCCGTGGAGTGGTCGGCGATCCAGACTACGTTGGATGAGTAGCGGGAGTTGGATGAGGAGTGGTAGGAGGGGCGGCCTGCACGCACAGCCGCGTCAGCTTCTCCCCGATCTGCCGGCGCGGTCTGTTACTGCCTGCGTATCCAGCGTCTCAGCCGGCGCGAGCACCCAGTCGGCCCCGGAGCGTCTCTCCCGCACCCTGACCTCGGCTGCCGAGGCGCTCAGGTCGAATTGGTCCCATGGTCCCGGAAAGCGGACCGCCGCGGACGCCGACTGCCGTTGCCGATAGCGCTGCACAGCCTGCGAATCCGCCAAGCCGAGCGACCAGTCGTGCTTGCCTCCCGCCAGCGACGTCCTCACTACCCGGATGTCCCGGATCGCCATGGGACGATAGCGCTCACGCTCAACGATCCCGACAAGAAACACCGACCAGGTGCGGTAGTCGTCGGCGTATCGGCCGATCAGCACCCCTTGGACATCCCATCCGTCGCGGTCTGGAACGGTCGCTTCGACGTCGATCGCGTCGAACGTGACCTGCGCCGGCCGCAGCGCAGCGCGCGACTGCAGCGCTCGTGCTTGCAGCAGCACGCCCGGATCTCCCGCTCCCGCTTGGGCTATGTACCGCTGCAATTGCTGCTGCCAGACTCCTACGAGACGCTCGACCGTCGGCTCAGGCAACTCGTGCGCAGGCGCCATGACCGATGTGTACGGGGCCCTTGCTGCACACGCCCCCAGCACGCTCACCAAGAGCAGACAGGCCAGACGATGCACCGGCAGCGCGCCACTGCTGCGCGCGATGGCGCCACCACGCCTTGCACGCGTCACGGATTGGGTCAGGTGCCCAGAATGCATTTTCAACACCCCGCTAGCGCAGGTTAACCGGGGATTCGATCGAACCACGCCCAGACTCCGCATGAGTCAGTTGCGGCCAAAGCACCGGAAGCGGTTGCTGTTGAGGCGCGCCAGGCAGCATTGCGCCGAGCTTGTTGTTTGACGCGCGCGGTGCAGCGTGCGCCAGCAGGACCTGCTTCAGCCTGTCGTCGCGGGCGCGGGCGGCGAGCTGGAGCGGGGTGGTGCCGCCGTCGTCCGCCGCTTGCGGATCGGCACCGAAGCTGACCAGCAGGGCGACCAGGTCCACGTTGCCTTGCGCAACCGCCGCGTGCAACGGCGAGCCTCCGAACGCGTCGCGCACGTTCGCGTTCGCGCCGTGTCCCAGCAGCGCGCGCGTGGCCTCGATCTGGGTTCCCGCAACCGCCACCTGCAACGCAGTGGTCCCATGCAGTGCCTGCATGCCAGGATTGGCGCCGTGTGCCAGCAGCAGCTCGACGACAGCGACGCGCCCGAAGCGGGCAGCGGCATGCAGCGGTCCCTCTCCGTCCACGTCTGCGCGGTTGGGGTCCTCGCCCTGCGCGAGCCTGCGCTCGACCTCCGCCACCCGCCCGTCCCTTGCGGCCCACCACAGTGGCGTGCGACCAAGCTCGTCCACTACGGGTTGGGGCGCTTCCTCGAGCGAGGCGACCCGCGCACGGGGGTGCTGTCCCCATCCGCTGGGCAGTCCAAATACGGTTTGCGCGTGCAGATCGGTGGAGACCGTATCCGCAGCGTCCGCATGTGCGGCGCCGGAGTCGTCCTGGAAGCAGATGCTGGCGATGCTGACCTCATCCTCGCCAGCACCCTCGTAGCCGTATCCCTCACCATAGAACGTGGACAGCTCGTCCTCGATCTCGGCGAATTGCCGGCGCGTCAGACGCCGCCCGTGCTCATCCCGATACCAGTCCAGGATGTCCGGACAGCGGCTGCGCAGCACGCTGCGCATCCTCGCCCCCGTACCGAACGCATACACGTTTGGATTCAGGGCTTCGTTCCAGTGCGGGGTGACGAAAGCGGTGAAGAAGTCCGTATTCGGACGCGTCTGCTCGTTGAGCCGCCAGTACGGTCCTTGGCGAAGCAGCATCGGAGCCATCACCTGGTCGCCAAGCCGCACGGGCTCGGTGAGATTGCGGTAGAACTTGAACCCGGCGTAGTTGGCCGCGAGATCGGCGTTCGAGCGGATGCCCGTGGTGAAGCTGCCGAGCAGCCAGTTCTCGGACAGCAGCAGGTTGTTGCCGGTGGAGGTGTGGACAGCCTGCGCAACCGCGACCGGCTCGTCCACCCCGCGCTTCCTCTGCTTCCACGTATGTCGAGTAGTAGATATGCCCAAGGTGGATGAAGTGGATGATCTTGTCGGTGCCGAACGCTTTGCCGTCGGCCTCGACGGTGCAGGCGCGGAACAGCGAGCGCACCATCTTGGTTACGTCGAGAAGCAGCAGCGGGTCGTCGTGCACCGATTGCTCTGGGCGGTAGCTCGTGACCAGCCCGGGATAGCCCTGACGCGTGTGCTGGCTCGCCAGCCCGCCGTCGAGGATCTCGTTGGTCGGAAATGCCGCGAACAGCCGGCCCCATACCTTGCCGGCGATGAACTCGGGCGACTGCAGCTCTGCCGTCCGCGGCGTTGGACGGCCGTCCCGCAATGATCGCTCGATCTGCGCGTTGGTGGCGGCTACGGCTTCGACGATGGCGGCGTGAACTACGCGTGAAAGATGCGGGCCGAGGTCGGCAAACCGTCGTCCCACCGGAACCGTGTACTGGTCCGTTTCGTGGGCAGCGCCGGGCAAGCACCACACGGCCGTCAGCACTGCGGCCACACAACCAAGGCGCAGCGCGGGGCGCAGAAGATTCCATGAACATGCAGGGCGGCGCAATGCGCCAATGCTTTTGGTTGGGGTGTCACTTCCCGCCTCGTTCAGATTGGGCTCGAAGTATCACGTCGTGGCTTGTTCCGCACACACGTTTGCAACCGGCATGCCGACGCCTTCCGCGGTGACGACAGCTCTGGGAACAGCGCGAGCACTGACCGTTCGCTTCCGAGCCAGCCGGCTGTCATCCGGTGTGCCGACGTGGGATGGATCTCCCGATCAAACGCAATCACGACTTGCGTGGTAGAAGCTACTCGGGTGGTGTGTAAATCCTTGACCTGCCCACTCGGAGCGGCCGGTGCAGGGAATCCGCGCGAGACGCGTCAGGTAGAATGTCGATCCATATTCAGGTTGTGACGATGAGAACGATTTCGAACGTTGCAGTGGCGATCGTCTGCGGGGTCAGTGCGATGCTGTCGCCGGCTGCGCGTCGAGCCGGATTCAAGCGCAGTGGAAGGATCCCCAGTTCGCGGGCCAGTCGCTGCGCGGCGCAGAAGGTTCTGATTGTGTGCGATGCCAAGGAGCTTGCCGTCAAGCGCATCTGCCAGGATCGGATGGCGGCCCAGCTCGGCGCGGCGGGAGCGATCCCCGTGAGCCCGGCCGATCCGGGGCAGCTCGCTGGCGGCACCGCAGGGTCGCCTGGCGACGCGGTCCTCGCGCAGGCGCGCGACGCGGGCGCGAACGCGGTGTGGGTCCGCCATTGCTCCCGAGGCGACGTTCGTAGATCCGGGGCCCACCCTGGGCGTCGGTGTAGGGACAGGTGGCTGGAACTCAGGACCTTCGGAGGAGTCGGCGTGGGCGTGACGGCGCCGGTCGGCAGTCCCCAAACCCATGTCGCTTACGCCGCGAATCTGACTCTGACCGACGTCGCGACCGGCCGCCTGATCTGGACCAGCAAGGTGACTACGCCGGCCTCGCGCGACGTGGGCGAGCAGATCAGCAAGCTGGCCCAAACCGGCGTGGACGCAGCGCAGAAGGCCGGGGTCTCTAGCGGAAGGTCACTTCGGACACTCCGCGTCGCTCTCGCGAAGCTGACCCAACCTCAACCCAGCGCCTGGCGGCGCATCTCCACCGAGGGGAGCTGCAGTTGGCGCCGATACTTGGTCACGGTGCGCCGCGCCACCTTGATGCCCTGCCCGCCGAGGATATGCGCAAGTTGCGCATCGGACAGCGGCAGTCCCGGCTCTTCGGTCCCGATCATCTCCTTGATCAACGCCCGGATCGCGGTGGCCGAGCAGGTCCCGCCGGTGTCGGTCTTGAGCTCGCGCGAGAAGAAGCGCCGGAACTCGATCAGTCCGCGCGGGGTGGCCATGTACTTGTTGCTGGTCACCCGCGACACGGTCGACTCGTGCAGACCCAGCTCGGCGGCTACGTGCCTGAGCCCGAGCGGCTTCATGGCGAGCTCTCCGTACTCGAGATAGGCACGCTGCTTTGCGACCATCGACTCGGCGACCCGCTGGATGGTGCTGAAGCGCTGCTCGCTGCTGCGAATCAGCCAGCGCGCTTCCTGCAACTGATTGGCGAGCTGGGCATGGGCAGCAGGTTCGGTTGCTCTGAAACAGCTCGGCGTACATCCGGTTGAGGCATACGCGCGGCAGCACCGCGGGGTTGATGCTGGTGACCCATTTCCCCTTGACCTTGCGCACGATGACGTCCGGGACGATGTAGCGAGTGTCGGGCTGGCCGAAGCGCCACCCGGGGTGGGGATCGAGGCGGCGGATGACCTGATACGCGGCCCGGACTTGCTCTGCGGCTGGCGTCGAGCCAGCGCTCGAGCCCGGCGAGGTCTCGGCGTGCGAGCGCCTGCAGATGATCGACGATCGCCCGTCGCGCGAGGGCCTGCTCCGGGCGTGCAATCGGCAGGCGCCGGCAGCTGAGCCAACAGGCATTCGCGCAGGTCGCGCGCGCCGACTCCGGCGGGCTCCAGCGATTGCACGAGCTTCAATGCCGCGTTCCACTCCGTGTCGTCGATCGGCGGGATCGGCGTGGACCAGCGCGGCCAGCTCTGCGAAGCTCTGGCGCAGGTAGCCGTCGTCGTCCAGCGCTTCGATCAGCAGCTGACACAAGCCGCGGTCGCGCTGCCGAGAGATTGCACAGCTGCAGCTGACCTTGCAGATGTTCGCGCAGCGACGGGTGTCGCCTCGGTCCATTCCGTCCAGTCGGCGTCGCCGTCGTCGCGCGATCCGGGAGCTGTCGCCTCGGAGTGACTGTCGGCGTAGGAGTCGGAGGACGGTCGCCGCCGGTGTCATCGACCGCGCTCCTCGCGCGGCGCAGTGCGCTCCTCGGCCACGGGGTGCGGAATGTCGTCTTCCGCCACGCTGGACCCCATTGATCTCGGTTCTCCTGTTCCTCCTCGATCTCCTCGAGGAATGGATTGCTCGCCAGCGCTTGTTGCAGCTCTTGCGCGAACTCGAGCGCCGAGAGCTGCAGCAGCCGCACGGATTGCTGCAGACGCGGGGTCAGCGTCAGTTGGCCTCGCTGCCGCATTTCCATGAAGATCGTACCCATTAGGTCACCTCTCCTGTTCCGACACTGCGTGGTCGGTGCAATTCCGACATGCGAGTGCGCAAGTTCTGCTGTTGGCGACGCCGCCGCGCGGAAATGAGATCGACCACGTGCGGGTGCTGCGCGGGTGTGCGCTTGCCGCGGCGGCGACGAATGCACGTGGGAGTGGCAATGTGTATGCCAGACTCGCGCCGCGCTGCAGCGGATGCTGCGGCGTTGACGCAGAGCCTTGCATGGCAACGGTTTCGAGGCCGACGAGGATCGACGAGCGCGACCGCGTTGCAGTTCCCACGCCGTAAACGCTACACACGCGGTCAGAATTACCGGCTTGGGCAGCCCGGTAAGCTCGAGCACAAAAAAAGGCCCCGCGGGAGGGGGCGGGGCCAAGGAAACCTACGCTGGGAGGGGAGCGTAGGCGGGGGTCGAGCACGCTTGCGATGACAGAGTCGGCCGGTGCTCCACACTCAGATGCGTTGCAAGCGCGATGCCCAGCTGGCGATGCGGCCGCGATGCCGTCAAGGCGGCGGCACATCGCATGCACCTCTGCTACGGTCGCCGGCAACCTCGTCGACGATCGAAGTCGTCCCCATGCAGGCGGGAGGCAGAACCCGGAGTCCACATGAAGAGCCAGCTCATACATGAGGCGCAGGGACAGCGGACCTACGTCGTGGTGCTCGATGCCGGCGACGAGGCGATGGCCTGCCTGCAGGCGTTCGCCGAGGCCGAGGATCTGTCGGCGGCGCAGATCACCGCGATCGGCGCGTTCGAGACGCGGTCGTCGGATTCTGGGATTGGCAGAGCAAGGACTACGAGAGGTCCGCGGTTCAGGAACAGACGGAGGTACTGTCTCTGCTTGGGGGACGTCTCCGTCGATCAGGCGGGAAAGCCGAAAGTGCATCTACACGCCGTCCTCGGACGGCGCAATGCCGCGACGCTGGGCGGCCATCTTCTCGAAGGTCGCGTCCGGCCGACCCTGGAAGTGGTCATCACCGAGTCGCCGGCTCACCTGCGGCGCGTGCACGACCCCGAAGTAGGCTTGGCCGTCATCAAGCTCTGACCCGGAGCCGCACTAAGTTCCTGCCCGCCGCGCCTTCCTGCGTCGAAGGCTGTGGTGTGGAAGCCCTGGCGCAGGCGTTTCCTGGCGTCGTGAACTGGCGCGTGCGGGCAGAGTCAGCAGAAGGACCGGATCGCGAAGTGTCCGCTGAGCCGGTCGCCGCCTTGCTCTTGGCAGCCTGCGCGGGAGGTTGAGGCTGCGCCGGAATTTTCTTCGCGGTCTCCTTCGGCCTGCTCGATGAGCGCGCTGCAGTTGGCTCCTTGGCGTCGCCGGGATCCACCAGCGGGATAAGCGACGCGAGCGGCGTCGCCACGATCCCCAGTGCGACTGCGGCACCCACGCGCGCGGCCAGTGGACCGACTTCGGGCCGAACCTCCGGATGCTTGAAGGTGCCGCCTACGCGGATCGGGCCGCGCAGCGCCACCAGGCTGGCGCGCTTCGAATCCGCAACCAGCCGCAGATCGTAGCGCTCGTCCTTGAAGTCGATCGTGCCTTCGCCGGTGATCTTCTCTTCCGACGAATCGATGACGAACGTCTGCGGAGCAAGCCGACCGTCCTGCACCGCGCCGGTGACGACGCCGCAGTGCACAGGTGCGTTGGGATCACCGTAGAGCAGGTACTTGGTCGCATTGGCCAGGTCCAGGTTGACCAGGACGAGAGACAGCGTGCTGGCCCGTCCTTGCGACATGATGAGGGCGATCTCGCCGTTCGCCGACCCCGCCATGGCTGCGATCGAGTTGCCCCTGGTCGCGATCTCGGCGCGGCCGCCGACCTTGCCGGCGCTGCCGGCGTTGCGCTTCAGCGCGGGCAGCAGAGCCTTGGCTTCGAGGTTGGTCACCGTCGCCTGCACCTTCGTTGCGATGACGTCGTTGCGCGCGTCGAGCGTGACTTGCGAAGTCACATGGCCGCCGGCCACGCCAAAATCCAGCGGCGCGAGCACGAGCGTTCCATCCTTCAGCTTGAGGTCGGCCACCATGTTGTCCAGGGGCAGGCCGCGTGACATGATGCTCGGCGCTTTGAAGCGCACGTCTGCATCGAAGGCCCGCAGGCGCGTCACGTCATACGGCTTGATCGGCAGCGCCTTGCCCGTCGCCTGCCGCACCTCGACTTCGCGCTCCTGATCCGGCGGTCGTCGCTCGCCCTGCGCGGAGGCGGCGGCGCACCGAGGAAACCGGCCAGATCCTTGTAGTCGAGGCGCCGCGACGTCACATCGGCGGTGAAGAAGGGCCGCTTTCGGGTCAGGTCGAGCGAGGCGCTTCCCTGCACGTCGCTGCCGCCGACCCGCCCGTTGAAGTCCCGCAGAGCGAACTTCCGGCCCTCGCGCAGAAAATGACCCGATATCCGGTACGACGAGGTCCACGGCAGCGCTACCGGCACGAGGGGATACAGCTTGGACAGATCCTTCCCGCTCAGCTCCAGGCGGCCATCGATGGTTTCCAGCTTCAGCGGGACCACCGTTCCATCGAACATCGCTCGGGTATCGCCGGCGCGCGCCTTGACCTCCAGTCGGTACGGGTTTCCCGCTTCGATTGAGTTCCAGCAGGGATGCGGCATGGCCTTCGAGTTCGAAGTCGCCGTCGCGCAGGCGCCCACGCCCGACAAATCCGATCTCGAGTCGGCATCGGCAGTTGCATCCGCCGCAGCGGCGGCGCGGTCGGAGTCGATCTGCAGGACGACGTCCGAGCTGGTCATCGGATCGCGAAAGTGCACCCGTCCGTCGCGGATCGAAAGCGACCCGATCTCGGGCAGCCTCGCCGGCCGCTCTGCCGCGGCGGCGGGCGCTCCGAATTGCCAGTTCGGCGTGCCGTCTGCATTTCTTTCCAGCAGGACGTCTGGCCTGGTCAGCTCCACTTCAGGCAACACGATCCGCCCTGCGAGCAGCGGCAGCAACTCGACCTGATGACGGCGCGCTCCACTGTCAGCATCTGCGGCCGACTTCCCCATTCCGCGTTGCCGACGACGATGTCGTTGACCTCCACGCGCGGATCCTTGAACAGGCTCACTCGAAGGTCGCCGTTGATGGCAACGGGTCGATCCAGCTTCGCGCTCAAGAAACGGGCTATAGGCGCGCGCAGGATGTTGGCGTCGATCAGCAGCAGGGCGACCACCGTCGGCGACGGCGACGAGAGCTCCCACGAGGACCGCGACGAGACCCCACTTCAGTCGACCGCCTGCGGCGGGCGGCAATGTGTGATCCGTCGGCTGGCGAAGCAAGCCACCGCGGCTGAGGCGCGATCCATTACTCTTCTCGCCGTCGCGGCTCAGGTGTGCTGCTCGCTGCACTGGCGCGCGATGCGGCGCAACCAGAGCGCGATGGTTTGCGGCGTTGTGAGCTCTTGCGATGGAGACAGCGCACCAGCCGGCGCCCAGCTGCCGCACTTGATCGTCGGTGACCTCCCAGTGATAGGCATCCTCGATCCAGCGCTGGGTCAGATCGACGATCCACTCGGGCGTGTCGTCGTCGAAGCGAACCACGACGTTGTCTTCCGGGGCGCCGACTTCCCAGCGCGCCCAGGCGATCTTGCGACCGGTGTCTTGGACGAGCTGATAGCACGCTGCTGCGTCGAACACCGGCGGCGCCGCCTCGTCGCGCGCTCTCCGTGGCTGCGCCGGCATCGGGCACGAAAACGGTGGACGACAGGATGGCGAGAAGGAACGCGGCCGACGTCCATGTGGAAATTCGCGGAGCGCCGACAACGGCGGTTGCGCGGCGCACGCTGCGGGTGCTGCAACTTGCTGCTTTCATCGATTACTCCGTTGCGGAAGATTGAGAGCTGCTGCAACAGCTCGAGCCGCAAACGGCGTGCCGCGGGCAGTGCGCCGAACTGCCAGGCTACCGAGCCTGCTCGTCGGTGTTGCGTGCAGGTTGATGTCGTGCGAGCGCTGCGAACAGCGACTCGGGATCAACCGGTTTGACGAAGTGCTCGCTGAAGCCGGCGGCCTTCGAGCGCTGGCGGTCTTCTTCCTGCCCGTAGCCGGTCAGCGCAATGAGCAGGCTGTCGGAGGTCTGAGGCAGATCACGCAGCGTGCGTGCGACCTGGTAGCCGTCCATGCCGGGCAGACCGATGTCGAGCATCACGACGTCCGGCGCGTGCTCGGCCGCCAGCGACACCGCGCTGTCGCCGTCGAACGCGAGCCAGGTCTCGTGCCCGCTCAGCCGCAGCAGCAGCGCCATGCTCTCGGCCGAGTCTCGATTGTCGTCGACGACCAGGATGCGGCGCCGGCCGGATGCGGTCTGTGCCGCGGTGTGACGAGCGTCTCCTGCCGACATGGCGGGCTCGTGACTGTGGGCGGCCGTGCATGGCAGGCGCACGGTGAACTCGGCTCCACGCCCGGGCCCCTCGCTCGCGGCATCGACGCTGCCGCCGTGCAGCTCGATCAGCTGTCGCACCAGGGTGAGTCCGATGCCCAGGCCGCCGTCGGAGCGATCGACCGGCCGTTCGGCCTGCATGAACAGGTCGAACACCTTGGGCAGCAGCTCGGCGGCGATGCCGATGCCGTTGTCGCGCACCCGGATCACTGCAGTATCGCCCTCCCTGCGCAGGCTCAGCTCGATTCGTCCGCCGGGTGGCGTGTACTTCGCCGAGTTGTGCAGCAGGTTCTGCACGACCTGCGCCAGCCGGGTGAGGTCGCCGTGGACTGGAACTGGATCCTGCGGCAGGTCGATCGTCGAGCGTCTGGTTGCGGGCCTCGACGAACGGGCGGATGCATTCCGCGGCGTGGGTCACCGCCGCGGCGAGGTCGATGGCTCGCGTCTGCAGCACGACCTTGCCGCTGGTGATCCGGCTGACGTCGAAGAGGTCATCGACCAGCCGCGACAGGTGCTCGAGCTGGCGCTCGACGATGTCGCGGGAGGCGCGCAGTTGCTGGTCGTCGAGCCCGCGATTGCGCATCACGCCGACCGCATTGCGGATCGGCGCGAGCGGATTGCGCAGCTCGTGGGCGAGCATGGCGAGGAAATGACGCGTGTGGCGCCCGGCCTCCTCCAGCGCTTCCAGCCGTTTGCGATCGGACATGTCGCGGGTGACCTTGGCGAATCCGCGCAGCCGGCCGTCCTCGTCGTACAAGGCGGTGAGGACCGTGCTCGCCCAGAATCGCGTGCCGTCCTTGCGCACGCGCCAACCCTCGCTCTCGACTTCGCCGTCGCGCATCGCGTTGGCCAGCTCGCGCGCCGGTTTGCCGTCTGCCAGATCTTCGGGAGGGAAGAAGCGCGAGAAGTGCACGCCGATGATCTCGTCGGCGCGATAGCCCTTGATGCGCTCTGCGCCGGTGTTCCAGGTCGAGACGCGACCGTCGGGATCGAGCATGAAGATCGCGTACTCCTTTACCCCTTGCACCAGCAGACGGAAGCGTTCCTCCGACTGGCGCAGCAGCAGCTCGGAGCGATTGCGGACGAGGTACTCGCCGAGCTGATTGCCGAGGCTGGTGAGCATGTGCACCAGCTCCGTCCGCGGCTGTTGCGGCGTTCTGCTGAAGAACTCCACCGCGCCGAGGACTTCGATTGTTCGCGATCAGCGGAAAGGCGAACGCGCCGTGCAGCCCATCCTGTCGCGCGCTGCGCTGCGCAGAAACCCTGGATCCGTCAGCACGTCTTCGATCCAGACGACGGCCTGCTGCTGCCAGCAGCGTCCCGGCAAGCCTTCGCCGCGCCGCAAGGCCGAGGCTTCGGCTCGCGGCCACCAGCGCAGGCGCAGCGCCGACCGGCCAGCAGGACGCCTGGCGCATGCGCCCGCGCCTGGCGTCGACCTGCCAGGTCTGCCCGACGCTCCCAGCCCAGGCCCTCGCAGATGCCGCGCATGACGCTCTCGATCGCGTGCTCCCACGAAGGCGCATCCAGCAAGGCCGTGGTGATGCGGATCTGGACCGCGCGAATCTGCTCGATCCGGGTGGCTTCGGTCGCGTCCAGGCAGGCGCCGTACATGCCGGTGATGTTCCCTTGCGCGTCGGTCAGGACCTTTCCGACCGTCTTCAATACACGCACCGATCCGTCCGGTCGCACGATCCTTTCGGTCAGCTCCCAGGGTTCGCGCTCCCGCATGGCGCGCTGAACCACCTGGCTGACGCGCTCGCGATCGTCGGGGTGCACGCGCGAGAGATAGGCCGCGAATGTCCCGGCGAACTCGTCGGGCGTGATGCCGTAGATGCGAAACAACTCGGCCGACCAGGTCACCCGATCGGTCTTCACATCCCAGTCCCACGAGCCGACGTGGGTGATGGCTTGCGCCTCGGCCAGCTGCGCTTCGCGAGCCTGCAGGGCCGCGGCGAGGCGCTCCTTCTCGGCGATATCCCGGCCCAGCTCCTGATTCCTGATGGCGAGCTCGCGGGTGCGATCGGCCACCATCGCCTCGAGCTGCTTGCTGCCGTCCTGCACGCGCGCGATGGCATCCCGGCGCTCGCGCGTCAGCGCACACAGCACCAGGCCCATCAACGCGACCGTGCTGATGAACGCCTGCAGGGTGAGCAGCGCCTCGTTGGGGGCGGCGAACTCGAAAGGGCTGCGGTTGTTGATCGTGGCCCAGACCGCAACCGCGGTGACATGCGACAATGGTGGCTGGTCACGGTGCGCTGATCGAACCGGCAGCCCGCCCAGGCCATGAAGGGGATCAGCAGAAAGATCAGCGAGCGGGCGATATCGGTGCCGACCCACCAGCCGAGCGCGAACACGCCCGGCGAAGGCCAGCGCGAACAGGGCGCCGAACGCGACGACCTCGACGTGAGCGGCTGAATGGCCGCCGCTCCGACGCCGGTTGCAGCCAGGCGAGCAGGAACGGGGCGACCACGATGATGCCGGTCACGTCGCCCTGCCACCACGTGTACCAGTTCGCGAGCAGCTCTCCGAGCGCGATCGTCCCGGCGAAATACAGCGAGAGCGACGCCGCCGGTCGCGGCGATGGCACTGCTCACGGCGGCGACCAACGCGAAGCGGAACACCGAGTCGGCACGCAGGAACTCGCGCGAATCGCAGGAAGCGCTGCGCAAGCCCCATCGCCACGACCGCCTCGAGCGTGTTGCCGGTGGCGATTGCGGCGGCCAGACCCAGCGAAGGATTGACCGCGAAGTTGGCCAGCAGTGCGCCGACCCACACCCCGGGCCAGACGCGGCCGCCATACAGCAGCAGTGCGGCGAGCGCGATTCCCGATGGTGGCCATACCGCACTGGCATACCCGGGAGGAATCGCAAGCAGCAGGGACGCCTTCGCGGCCAGGAAATACGCGACCGCAAGCACGCATGCCGTGATGAGGGAGCGTGGTTCCAGGAGGCGAGTTGACGTGGACGGCATTCGAGCGCGATGACGGTTGCTTTCGAGCGACGGTACAGGACCGGTGATGCAGCCGCCTGTCACAGGTTCGGATTGCGACGCGAGCGTCATTCTAGACCTCCCGTGGCAGAGTTGGTGGAGCGTATCAAGCTCCGCGTGCTACCGGACTCCAGCAGCCGTGTCTTCGATCAGACTCCAGCGGATCAGGACCGACGGCGGTACTGCACAGGCCGCGTCGTGCGGGACGCGGTAGTCCGCAGCGATCGATAATCGATCTCGACGCATCGCTGCGACATGGCGCTCATCATGCCCGGCGGTCATGCCGTTTCGCCATAAGAGCAAGCCTGAATCGGTTGTCGGAAGCCGTCCTACAACGGTGCACCGCGCAGGACATCGGTATGTAGAACCTACATCGCGCCGCGGCCTGCCTTTCGCACGAACGCACTCCGAGATGAGCTGTGCTTGTGCGCTGTGCTCGGAGAATCAATGCCTAAGCGCGCAGCCGGAGGCGAGGCATGTGGATTGCACGCACGTGTCGCAGCCACTCGACGAATGATCAGGAGACAAAGGAACAAGGCATGATCAGGAAGCTTCCCTCGGGGAAGTACCGTTTGTACTCGCGCGAACCCGACCGTCGCACCGGCAAGCGACGCAACTTGGGAACGTTCGACAGCCGCCAGCACGCAGAGCAGCACGAGCGGGCCGTGCAGTATTTCAAGCGCCACCGATAGGAATGGCGCGGTCTTGAGATACTCGGAGCAGTGGCGCGCTCTCGGCGCGTTGAGCTAGCCGATGCCAGCGCCGTCCCGGCGAGTCAGATTCTCCGCTGCGAACTTCCAGTCCAGCAGCTCATTGACCACCGCGGTGACGTGCTCTTCGCGCCGGTTCTGGTAGTCGAGGTAGTACGCGTGCTCCCAGACGTCGATGGTGAGCAACGGAACGGCTCCATCGATGAAGGGAACCTCGGCGTTGCCGGTCTTGACCACCTTCAACGCGCTCGCTTCGTACACGAGCCACACCCAGCCGCTGCCGAATTGGGCCACCGCCTTCCGGACCAGCTCGGCCTTGACCGCATCGACGCCTCCGAACGTGTCGTCGATCATGCGGGCGAGCTCGTCGGTTGGACTGTTGCCGGTCATCCGACTGGCGGGCTTGAGGCATTGCCAGTAGAAGTTATGGTTCCACACCTGCGCCGCGTTGTTGAAGATCTCGGCCCGAGTGGCATCGCCATGCGTGCGGCGAATCAGCTCCACCAGGGGAATCTGTTCGAGCTCCTGCTCGGCGACCAGCGTGTTCAGCTTGTCGACATAGCCCTGGTGGTGCTTCTCATAGTGGAACCGGACCGTGCGCGCAGAAATCACCGGGACCAACGCCCTTTGCGCATACGGCAGCGGCGGCAGCGTGAACCCGGCGTCGTGGTGGGTGAAGCGTCTCGTCGCATCGTGCAACTCCTCTTGTCTGAGCGGTGAACCGTTACGATCCGATGACGCCGCAGGCCATGCGCTTGCCGCCGCCACCGAGCTTCTCGGGCGTGTCCGAGTAGTTGTCGCCGCCGGCGTGGATCATGAGCGAATGACCCGCCAGATCTGCCATCTTCAACCGGGGTGCCACCACCGGGGCGGTGGCCTTGCCGTTGCTGTCGACCTTCAACGCAGGCAGGTCACCGAGGTGACCGTCGCCCATCGGACCTTTGTGCTGAGCCGGAGCTGGCCCGGGTCCAGGTGGCCGCCAGCGCTCTGGGCTGGCATCACCTCGCCTTTGGCAGGATCCATCGCCGGATCGCAGCTTGGGCTTCTCGTGGATGTGGAAGCCATGCAACCCGGGCGGCAGGCCTGCGAGCTTCGGCGTGAACGTGACGCCTGCGGTAGACGGAGTGATCGTGATGGTCCCGATCGGCTCGCCGATGCCCGTCGCGCTGACCGTGCGCATGGTCACCTCCAATGTCTGTGCGCACACGACAGAAACCGCACTCGCCAGGGCTATACCGATCGACAGGTTCAGTAGCGTGCGTCGCTGATCGCGCGGGGTCATTTGAGGTCTCCATGAAGGCGAATGGACATACGCTGGCGTCAGCAAGCGAAGTGCCGTGCCGCAGCGTCAAGACCGGCGGGCGAGCCACCTGCGGGCCGCGACCAGGCCGAGCGCCAGGGCCGCAAGCACGGCGATAACGAGCCGCCAGTCGATGGAGGTTGAGCCCTGACTCGCATCGGCAATGTGGTTGCCGAAGACCGTTGCAGTGAGCGCCCCGGGAAGCATCCCGAGCAACGTGCCGAGGACGTAGTGCCACTGCTTGATGCGGATGGCGCCGGCGACGACACCCTCGACTGCGAACGGCGCGACGGGTACCAGACGCAGCGCCGTTACCGCCGGCAGTCCGTGCTTGCGCAGGATCTTCTCGACTCTGTCCAGTTTCGGTCCAGCGAGCCGGCGGACCGTGTTCTGGTCCAGCACGCGGCCGGCCCAATAGGTGGCCAGCGCAGCCGCCAGGATGCCGCACATCGCGTACAGCAACCCCAGCCACGCGCCGAATGCAATGACCGCTGCCAACGTGATGAGCGGCCGCGGGAACATGACGATGCAGGCCGGCGTATAGGCGGCGATCACAACCAGCGGCGCCCACCAGTTCGCGCCGAATCCGCGTGCCCATTCGGTGACGCGCTGCGGTGTCGCGATCTGCGCCAGGGGTGTGAAACGCCACGTCAGCGCGAGCCCGGCGAGACCGAGCGCCACGAAGAGGACGTTTCTCAGCCGCGGTGACAGCGGCGTCGCTCTACGTTCCTGTGCGTCCGGCGACGACCGGTGGGGGTGGCTGGATCGGCTCATCCGGTGGCCCGCGCGGCGGATCGTCTTGCGGCTTGCCGGGGAACGGCGTGTCGGGCGGCAGCGGCGGTTTCGGATCAGGCTCTACATCCGGTTCAGGCCTCGGGGGCGGCACCGGTGGCTCCGTGTGCGCCAGGCGAGGCCGGATTTGGACGCTGCTTGTTGAGACATTGCGCAATGCGTTTGCTGGCTTGCTGAGATATGAGCGGACAGAGGACGTGGGGCGGCTTCGGCTGCAGGGGAGGAACCGAGACCGTCGATACCGTCGTGAAACGATCTCGTAGCTGATCGGCGCGTCGGGCTGCCGCCGGCCGGCCCACGTCTGTCATTGCAGCAACCTGCGTTCCCGCGCTCTGTGATGCTCGCGGCACAGACCGATAGAGCCCTCAACACCTCTGTCGGCGCGCAGCGACCTCTACGCGCGGGCGAAATGCTGGACCTTCTTACTTGGCGATGCAGGAATTACACGCGATCTGGCCGCAGTGTGCTGGACGGTAGTGCACAAGGAAGCCGGCCTCGGCGCCGAGCGGCACGCCGATTGCGCCGTACCGGCTGCGTGCCCTGTCGGGCTCGCAACTTCGCTTTGGCTCAAAACCACGACACGAATGGAGCAGGTGACTATCGATCCATCGCGCACGAGCGCGCGACCCGCTGACGCGGCTGTCGGTCCGATCTTACAGCCGGGGCGCAATTGCTGGCGCAAGGTCCGTTTCAATCGCTGCGCCTGGCTGATCGACGGTCAGGCGTATTTCCGCGCCTTTCGTGAGGCGGTGGAGCGCGCCACTCACAGCATTTTCATCTTGGCGTGGGACATCGACAGCCGCACGCTGCTCACGCCGGACGCGGATGGCGAGGCCCCCGGTCCTGCTGGGCGAGTTTCTCAATCGCGTGGTGTCGCGGCGGCGCGGGTTGCACGCCTACCTCCTGGATTGGGACTATCCGATGTTCTATCAGACCGATCGGGAGATTGCGCCCACGTATGCGCTGGGTGACCGTACGCATCGGCGAGTGAGATTCCATCTGGATGGCGAGCACCCGTTCGGTGGCTCGCATCACCAGAAAGTAGTGGTGATCGATGATGCGGTGGCATTCGTCGGAGGACTGGATCTGAGCAACTCGCGCTGGGACACGCCGGCACACGAGCCCGGCAGCCCCTGGCGCCGCACGCCAGCCGGTCAGCCGTACCCGCCTTTCCACGACGTCCAGACGATCGTGGACGGCGAAGCGGCTGCGGCGCTCGGAGAACTGGTGCGGGCCCGCTGGCGGCGCGTGACGGGCGAGCAGGTGCGCACGGCGGCAGGCGTGCGCAGCGATCCATGGCCGGAATGCGTCCAACCCGTAGTGCGCGATGCCGAAGTGGCGATCGCGCGCACCCAGCCGGAATTCAATGGCACTCCCGGCGTGCAGGAGATCAAGCGTCTGTACCTCGACGCGATCGCCTCGGCGCGGCGCCACATCTATATCGAGAACCAGTATTTCACCGCCCCGGCAATCGCGGATGCACTGGCACGGCGGCTTGCTGAGCCCGACGGACCCGAAGTCGTGCTGGTCTCCCGATTGCGCGGCGGCGGCTGGTTGGAAGAGAACACGATGGGTACGCTGCGCGCGCGCATGCTGAGTGCGCTGCGGGCGGCAGACCAATACGGGCGCCTGCGCGCCTATTTCCCGGATCACGCCGGCCTGGGCGATCAGTGCATCAACCTGCACAGCAAGCTGATGGTCGTGGACAATTCCTACGCACAGGTCGGTTCGGCCAATCTCAACAACCGCTCGCTGGGCTACGACACCGAGTGCGACCTCGGACTCGAGAGCGGTGGGCCCGGCGTCGAGCGCGCCATCGCGCTGCTGCGCGACAGGCTGCTGGCCGAACATCTGGACGTGCCGGTGGAACGTGTCGTGGACACGCTGGCGCAGCGCGGCTCTCTGGTCGCTGCGATCGAAGCGCTGCGCGGGAATACCAGGACGCTGACGCCGCTCAGCCCAGACGCGGGTCAAGAAGAGTCGTTCATCCTCCTCGATCCCGCGCTGGCCGATCCGGAGCGCTTGGTCGATCCCGACCGCCTGGCAGCCCAGCTGGTGCCGCGGCACGCTCGTCCCGTTGCGGCACGGCGCGTTGTGAGCGCGCTGATCGCTTTGCTCGTCGCAGCGGGACTGGCTGCGGCGTGGCGCTGGACGCCACTGTATGAGCTGCTCGACGTGCGCTCCCTGGCCTCGGATATCGAGGCTCTGGCCCAGGCTCCGTTTGCCCCGCTCCTGGTGCTGGGTGCCTACCTGGTCGCTGCGCTCATCGCCTTCCCGATCACACTGCTGATTCTAGCGACTGGCCTGGTGTTTGGTCCGATCAGCGCGGCGTTGTACGCTTGGACTGGATCGCTGCTGGGTGCGGCGGCCGGTTACGGACTGGGGCGCATGCTCGCGCGCGATCTGGTGCAGCGGCTGTCCGGCGCGCGCCTCACCGCCATAGGCAGGCGTCTTGGCAGACAAGGAATGCTGGCGGTGATCGCGGTGCGAATCATCCCGATCGCACCCTTCACCGTAGTCAACCTGGTCGCCGGGGCCGCGCGCATCCGTTTGCGCGATTTCATGATCGGCACGTTCGTCGGCATGTCGCCGGGGATCATCGCGGTGACGGCGTTCTGGGGTCAGCTCCTCGCCGCGGTGCGCGACCCTTCGCCCGCCAGCCTGACCGTGCTCGGCTTGATCGCAGCCGGCATCGTCGCCGGCGCAGCGGGCTTGCGGCGCTGGCTGACCAGGAGGACCGTGCCTCGCTCCCAGGCTGCGCAGGCCAGTGTCGCGAAGTAAGGTGGCGTTGCGCGTCGCGACCTACAATGTGCATCGCTGCATCGGCCGCGACGGGCGGTTCGACCCGGACCGTGTCATGGCTGTGCTGGTCGAGCTCGACGCCGACGTTCTCGCGCTGCAAGAGCTCCAATGGCAATCGAGCCAGGCGCTGCATCTTCTCGATCAGTTTGCCGCCAAGCTCGGTCACCAGCCGATTCCCGGACCGACCCTGCTGCGTCCCGATGGTCACTACGGCAACGCGCTGCTCACCCGCCTTCCCATCGACAATGTCCAGCTGATGGACTTGACGGTGGCCGGGCATGAGCCGCGCGGGGCGATCGACGCGCTGCTGCAAGGTACTCGGGGTGTTCTGCGCGTGGTGGCCACCCATTTTGGACTGATGCCGTCGGAGCGACGTGAGCAGATGCGCCAGTTGCTTCGGCGACTGGAGAAGGGGCCAATGCACACCACGCTGCTGATGGGTGACATCAATGAATGGTTCCTGTGGGGCCGGCCATTGCGCTGGCTGCATCGGCGCTTCGGACGCGCGCCCGCGCCCGCGACCTTCCCGGCGTGCCTGCCGATGCTCGCACTCGACCGCATCTGGATCCGACCGCAGGAGCGGTTGCACCGCGTCGCCGCGCACGTCTCGCTCGCCGCACGCATGGCCTCCGACCATTTGCCCCTGCTCGCAGCTGATCGATGATTGAAGCCGTCACCCAGTGCGACGGGCTGCGCAGCGAGGCGGCGCTCGTCCGCATGCCGGTTGCGGGCGGCTTGGATGCAGGTCGTTTACTCGATGAGCACCGCGGGACCCGAGGCGGGAATGCCGGTTGCGCGGTGTAGTTCGTCAGCCGCGTTACGGATCAAGTGTCATCGAAATTCCAGTGAGCAGATCTCCGTCAGAGCCGTTTCGCTGGCAGGAGGAGCTGGCGAGCCGCATTCAGCGCTGCACTCGTTGCCCGTTATATCGGGACGCCACCCAAGGTGTGCCGGGCGCAGGGCCCGTCCCTGCGCGCATCATGCTGGTGGGTGAGCAGCCTGGTGATGAAGAAGACCGTCAGGGTCTTCCGTTCGTGGGACCAGCCGGGCGGGTGCTGGAGAGCGCATTGGACGATGCGGAAATCCACCGCGAGGAGGTCTACGTCACCAATGCGGTGAAGCACTTCAAGTGGGAGCCGCGCGGCAAACGGCGCCTGCACAAGACTCCCGCACAAGCGGAGATCGCGGCGTGCCACGACTGGCTCGAGCAGGAAATTGCGATGGCCGCCCCGCGCGTCATCGTCGCGCTCGGCGCGACGGCGCTGCGGCTCGGCACGACGCTTGCGCTGATCCCAGGTGGACGGGTCGAGTCCGTGCGACGAGTGCGGATGGCTCGCCAGCTCTTCAGCTTTTGAAAGGAACCGATCATGTTTTCTTGGGCCATCGCTTTTCTCATCATCGGTCTGGTCGCTGCGCTGTTCGGTTTCAGCGGACTGGCCGGCACCGCCGTCAACATCGCCTGGATCCTGGCCGTCATTGGCATCATCCTGTTCATCGTCTTCGTCGTGGTGGGCCGGCGGCCGCCGTCGCCCTGAGCGAGCTCGTTGTCCGGCGCGCCGGTGATGGAGCTGATAGGCGTGGCCACGGGTGGGAAGGTGGCGAGCCGAGCTGCGCGCGCCGGTTCTTCACCCCGCTGAGGGTAAACACATGGCCCGCAAGGTGTGGAACGGAGCGATTGTTTTCGGGCTCGTCAACGTCCCGGTCACTCTGTATCCCGCGTCGAAGCCCAATGAACTGGACTTCGATCTGCTGGACAAGCGCGACATGGCGCCTATCGGCTACGAGCGCATCAATAAGCGCACCGGCAAGCCGGTCGCCTGGGACGACATCGTAAAGGGCTACGAGTACCAGGACGGCCGCTATGTGGTGATGAGCGACGAGGACTTCCGGCGGGCCAATCCCAAGGCCACACAGACGGTGGAAATTCTTTCCTTCGTCGATGCCGATGCGATCGAACCGAGATACTTCGACACCCCGTACCGACTGACGCCCGATAAACGCGGCGAGAAAGGCTACGCGCTGCTGCGAGAAACGCTGAAGCGCGCCGGCAAGGTTGGCGTCGCGCAGGTCGTGATCCGCACGCGCCAGCATCTGGCTGCGCTGCTGCCGCAGGACAATTTCCTGATGCTGCAGACGCTGCGCTATGCGGACGAGATTCTCCCCGACTCGCAGCTCGAAGAACCGCCAGCGACGCTCAAGGCTGTGGGAGTCGGAGCGCGCGAGATCAAGATGGCCGAGCAGCTCGTCGCGGACATGAGCGAGCCGTGGAAGCCCGAGCGGTACCAGGACACCTATCGCGACGACCTCCTGGCGCGCGTGAAGCAGAAGGTCAAGGCCGGGGAAACCGAGCTCGTCACCGAGCCGGAGAAAGGCGGCGCCAAAGCGGAGGGCGCACAGGTCATCGATCTGATGGCAGCCCTCAAGCGCAGCATCGAGAGCGGCAAGCGCCGCGCACCCGCCGCGACGCGCGCTGCGGCGAAGAGCGGGCCTCGCACGCCTGCGAAACCTGCTCGGCGCACGGAGCGCCAGAAACAGTCGAAGCGAGCATAGTGCCTCTGGATCGGCGGGATTTCGGCATGGGACGCGCCTGCCCCTTTTCTGACTCGAAGTCATGGACTCACGCGCCACTGCACGCCGTGGCTGGGCGATCAGGCCTGACTCGGTCATGTCTTGAACGCATACACCGGGCGCGCAGCAGCCTTGTCTTCATACAAAGGCATCATCTGAGGGATGAGCGCGGTCAACGCCTGCAGGCGCTTCTCGCTGGAGGGGTGGGTGCTGAGGAAATCCGACTTTCCGCCGCCGCCGGTTGCCTGCATCATCTTCTGCCAGAGCTGCGGGGCGGCGTGCGGGTCGTAGCCGGCGCGAGCCGCGAGTTCGATGCCGATGCGGTCCGCCTCTGCCTCCTGCTCGCGGCTGTTGGGAAGCTGGACGCCTACGGTTGTCGCCGCTGCGGCCGCCTGCAAAGCCAGCTCGCTCGATGCGCCGCCGCCGCCCAGCAGTATGGAGCCGACCTGTAACGCGGTCTGCTGCGCGAGCGCCACCGACATGCGCTCTGCGGTGTGCTTGGCCAGCGCATGTGCGATCTCGTGGCCCATGACCTGGGCGATCTCAGCGTCGGTCAGGTTGAGCTTCTGAATGATGCCGGTGTAGATCGCCATCTTGCCGCCGGCCATGCACCAGGCGTTGAGGGTTTGCGGCTCGTCGATGACGACCACCTGCCAATCCCACGACGCGGTTTCGGGCCGGTAGGCAATCGCGGGCGGGATGAGGCGCGCCGTGATCGTCTTCACTCGCGCCACCAGGGCCGGATCGTTGTTGACCTTGCCCTGCTTCTGCAGCGGTTGGAGCGTTTGAACGTAGGCCTGTTTGGAAGCTTCGATTGCCTGCGACTCCGGCACGACCATGAACTGCTTGCGCCCGGTCACCGGAGTGCTCTGGCAAGCCACCAGCACGCAAGCGGTAAGCACCACAAGAAATGCAGTTCGAAACGGCTGCATGAGGCCTCCTCGAAGTAGAAGTTGTACAGAGCGGCCGCTTGCGGGCGTGTGATGGTGGCTCACTGGTTACGCCGGGCAGCCTCTGTCAGCAAACTGATTGAGCAACTGCCGTTCCCATGGTATGACCGGGAAACGAGGGCGCATCGCCAGCTGGGGTATGCATTGCATATGGCGGTACATCATTTGCTGCGCATGCTTTCACGGGATTCTGGTGGACTGAGAAGTGCGTGTCGCTCAAAGTTATTTGGTTTGCGACCCTGCCGTTGGCGGCTCTGGGAATGACGATGGGAGCAGAGCACGTGCAGATCGCGGCTGAGCCGGCCACGCGCGGGATGAGCTGGCACTCCAGGGTTGCGCGCCGCGGACGCATGGCGGGAGCGCTGTGTCGTGAGCGCGTGCCATGCTGCTTCTGCTGATTGCGTCCGCGGCGCTGGCCGCGGTTGCGGCCGTGTATGCGCAGCTTCGGATTCCCCAGTTCACTACAGGCACAGGGAAGGCCGTGCTCACGCGCTCGGTTCTCGCGCTAGCCGGGCTCGGACTCGGGTATGTCAGCGTGGCGCAACATCCTGGCCATCCTCTCGTGGAACTGCTCGAGTTTATCCTCGGCTTCGGAGTCGTCCACGTGCCGGCGGCCTTGATCCTGTTTTTCAAGGGCCAGCGCCATGCCGGAAAGTCCTGAACGCACGCAAGCAGCGGGCGCGCGTAGCCTGGCCGGTTGCTCCGGCCGTACCCAAGCCTCAAGGAGACTGAGATGGCCAAATATGGAAGCAAAGCGAAACAGAAGGTGAAGAAAGCGATGCACGAGCGTAAGGCCGGCACGCTGAAGAGCGGAAAGAGCGGCAAGACCGTCAAGAGCCGCAAGCAGGCCATAGCGATCGGCTTGTCCGAAGCCCGGCGGGCGGGCGCGAAGGTGCCGTCGCCGAAAAAGAGCAGCAGCAAGACATCCGGCGCCCGGAAGAAGGCGTCAAGCACGAAAGGCGCGGCAAGGAAAAGCACCGCGAAGGCAAGCACAACCAAGAAAACCAAGACAAGGACGAAGAAGCGCACAGCTGTTGCCACGAAACCTGCGGGCAGCAGCGCCACAGCGCGGCGCCGCGCGAGTGTGACCAGAACGGCTGGCGCCAAGTCGTCGCGCTCCAGCGGAAAGGCCGGTGCGAGCTCGCCCGCGTCTTGAATGCCGATTTGGTGAAACGGGGACTTGTCGGCGTTTCTCCGACAGACAAACTCCTATCCCACGCCGCGCTGTCGTCTGATTCCGCGAGATGAGTGCGTGGCGTCTAATGGGCATATGCCGCGCAAACGCCGTGTTTGCGTCGCCCTGAAAGGAGAGAGTCAATGAACCGCATTCCCAGCACCGTCAAAACAATGGCACTTGCCGTCGCGCTCGCGCTTCCCGCGGCGCCCACACTTGCCGCATCGATGAGCGACATCGTGACGACGCGCGATGACCAGGACGTGCACCAGCAATTCGGTCGTGACAGTGTTTATGCCATGCAAACGCGTCAACCGTTGCAGACCGAATCACATGTCAGCAGCGACAGCGGCATCGGCAAATTCTTCGCGGGTGTCGGCGCGGCCGGCTCCTCCGCGTGGCACAAGATGACCAGTGTGTTCGAGCCGAAGTCCGAGACGTCCCATACGGTGGTGGCCCAGCAGCCGCAGTGGTACGGGCGCGCCGGAGGCTACGTCGGAACCGATCAGCTGGCGCTCCTCGAGCGCGCTGGCCCGGCCACGAACGTCAGCCAACCGGTGACCGCGGGAGAAGCGATGGCCATTCGCCCCTGCTGAGCGAGATATTCGCTACCCCGCGGCGAGCGAATCACAGCTCTATGGTCGCAATGAAGACAGGTTCCCGCAAACGACCGAGACGGCGCCCTGTCGCCGAAAGCCAGCCTGTGACGAGCGAGCAGCCGGTCATCGCCAACGACGTCCAGGCGCCGGCGGCGGCTGAAATCCAATCCTATGGTCGGGAAGATCAGCCGTATGCTCGCAACGAAGACCAGCTCAGCGAATCTGCCGCACCGACTCCTGCCGCGGTTCCCAGCGAACCCACCAGCGGGCGTAACGAAGAGCCACTCCCGGACACGTCGCAGGGAACAGGTACCGATCAGGCGGCGACCGAACAGGAAGGCGCTGGTGAGGCAGCACAAAGCGCTCCCTCTCCCGACTCGGTCACCGTCCTGGACGAGGAGAAGGACCGGCTAGGCGAGCAGCCCCTGGAACAGGCATCTGGGTCCGAGCGTAGCAGCGGCAGGCTATAACACTCGCTCCAGGCGAAGCCTCCAGTAACTCGTCCCGGCGCAGGCGCGAGAACATCCAGAAATCGCCTTCGAGTAGGCTCGGCCTCCCGTCTGCGCGGGAAGGACGGTCACGGCGCCTTACGCCGCCGTTCCCAGAGCGCGACCCGCCGGCATGGGCATAGGCCCAGGTAAATTCGGCGCCGAGCAGAAAGATCTGGGCGGAGTAGTACACCCAGATCAACAGCACGACCAGGGAACCGGCAGCGCCGAATCCGGACGTGACGGCGCTCCTGCCGAGATACAGTCCGATCAGCGACTTGCCGACCGTGAAGAGAAACGCGGTGACGATCGCGCCGATCCAGACGTCGTGCCATGCGATCTCGGCGCGCGGCATGAGCTTGTAGATGGCGGCAAACAGACCGGTGACGATTGCGAACGAGACGACGAAGTTGACGACCTGCAACAGCACTTCCCATTCCGAAAAGAATCCGCCCCACCATCTTCCCAGGGCGGCGAGCGCCGCGCTCAACACCAGCGAGACGAGCAGCAGCAGGCCAAGGACGAGAACCATGCCGAAGGACAACAGCCTCTGGCGCAGAAGCGACCAGATGCCCCCGCGCTTCCTGGCGGCGGGGACTTCCCAGATCCGGTCGAGCGCGCTCTGCAGCTCGCCGAACACGGTGGTGGCGCCGATCACTAGCGTGACGACGCCTACGATGGTGGAGATCACGCCTTGAGTCGGTTTGTTCGTGCTCTTGAGCAGGCCTTGCACTGCGATCGCGCCCTCCTGCCCGATCAAGCCTTGCAGCTGCGCAACGATTTCGTTCTGTGCAGCTTCGGCTCCGAACACCAGCCCAGCGATCGCGATGACGATGACCAGAAGCGGCGCGATCGAGAACAAGGTGTAGTAGGCGATGGCCGCGCCCATGCTCGGGGCGTAGTCTTCGCTCCAGGCCGAGACCGATGCCTTGATCAAAGACCAGATTCGCCGCAAGCTCATATTGCTTTCCTGCGATTGCTTCTGATTGCTTCCGACTGGACCAGCGCTTCTCCGGCGAAATACGGAGCATGCGCAGTCCGATAAGTGTCCAGTTGGATTTGGTCGCATCCGGTCAGCGCCATCCCGCTTGGTCGCTTGACGCTGTCGGGGTTAGGCGGTCGGTCTGGAAGCACATCGAAAAAGATAGAAAGTTAAAAAAATTTAAAATGGATGAAGCACGAAGATTAATATGGTTGCGCGATCTCAACGGATAACTTCCTGTCTCGAGAAGCTCTATGAACAAGGGCGAAAGTTGCCGTGATTAAAAGTCATTTGTTAATCGACTGCTCAAGGATCGCGCCTACGAGGCGCTAAATGAAATGGGAGAGAATTTAATGGTTAAAGAATGAGTAATGTGGAATCGATCCGATGTAAAGAGCAACGAGATCGAGAGACGTTAGGACGAAGGGTTGAGATTTCTAGATCGAGAAGCTAGAGATGTTATATTATAATTTATGATAAAACAATGGACTAGTCACTCAGTTGTCTCGGGAATGGTTGCCGGCGTCTATCCATGCGTCCAGTTACGAAGACACCGCTCACCGTTTCTCGGTTTTGTTACGCGAGCTTTCGGTCTCAGGTGGCTGCTTGCGTTGCCCTGCCCAATCCGATTCCTTGCCCCGCCCCATCTGATCCTTCTTGGTCTCTTCTCGCTGTTGCGAGCTGGTTTCCTGTGCGTTCGGCGTAGTCCGGCTACTCGGGTCGGTTGTCTGAGCCATTGCAACGTTCACGCTCAGCGCTATTGCGCCGGCCCAGAAAGTGGTGATCAGTACTGACGGCATGGCCACACTCCTCAACAGACAGTTCCTGTCTCCTTGCCCGCAAGCTCTATGCCGCCTGAAACCTCGCCCTGAGCAGTGTTCGTTCTCCCTCGATGGATGAAGCTGTCGGCCGCTCATCGCGGCGGCCATCCGCCCGGCCGGCACGCGGTCTGCTGGCAACACTACAATGGCGCGAAGGGGCACTGAAGTAAGGCGGACGTCGAACAGGGCGCGTCAGGCTCTACTACTCGTCGATTTCATCAACCCGCTCGAATTCACCAGAGATCGCTCATTCATCCAGCGCGCGCTAAACGCCGCGCGGGCGACGGCAGTGGTGAAGGCAAGATTGAAGGCGCGCAAAACGCCGGTCGTGTATGCGAACGATCACTGGGGCGCGTGGACGCAGAGCCTCGAAGCGCTGGCCGGCGAGCTCGCCGTGAGACGTGTACCTGGCCACGAGTTGGCAAGCATCCTTGCCCCGGAGCGCGATGACTTCACGATCTTAAAGCCGCGGCACTCCGCCTTTTACGGGACGCCTCTGGAATTCCTGCTGGACGAACTGAACGTCGACTCGCTCGTGATTGCAGGAATCGCTGCGGACAACTGCGTGTTGTTCACAGCCAGCGACGCCTATGTTCGGCAGTTTCGCGTCTGGGTTCCAGCGAATTGCGTGGCAGCGGAGCGAGATGCGGACAGAGTATGGGCCCTCGCGCACATGAAACGCGTTCTAAAGGCACGGGTCGGAGCTGCATGAACGGGAAGCCTAAGCGGGCCCAGGCCAGTGTCGACCCGCCGATCGAGCCCATGCTCGCCAAGTTGGCCGATGAGCTGCCCACGCAGAGGGGTTTCCTGTTCGAACCCAAATGGGACGGCTTCCGGGCGATCGTGTTTCGAGGCGCCACTGACGTATTCATCCAGAGCCGGGACCTGCGGCCGCTCGATCGCTATTTTCCGGAGCTTCACGAGGCGCTGCTGGAGAAGTTGCCGTCCCGCTGCGTAGTCGACGGCGAGATCGTCATTGCTGGCCCGCATGGATTGGATTTCGATGCCCTCCAGCTTCGGCTCCATCCCGCCGCAACCCGTGTGACCAAGCTCGCCAAGGAAACGCCCGTCTCCTTTGTCGCATTCGACCTCATCGCAGTCGACGGCGAGAGTCTGATGTCTGCGCCGCAGAGTGAACGTCGCCAGCAGCTCGAAAAGTTGCTCGGGAAGATCGGCCCGCCGCTTTACCTGACCCCGGTGACGCGGGACCGCGAAACGGCCGTCGAGTGGCTCGCTCGATTCGAGGGCGCCGGCCTCGACGGCGTGGTTGCGAAACCGGCGGACAGTCCATATCAGCCCGGCAAGCGTGCGATGATCAAGGTCAAGCGCGTGCGTACGGCCGATTGCGTCGTGGCTGGATTTCGGTGGCACAAGAGCGGAAAAGGCAGAATCGGGTCGTTGCTCTTGGGGCTGTACGACGATCGCGGCGTGCTGCATCAGGTCGGAGTGACCTCTGCCTTTACGATGGATATGCGCAAGCAGCTCGCCGAGGAGCTTGCGCCTTTGCGCAAGAACGCGCTGGTCGGACATCCATGGCGGGACTGGACGGCGGCGGAGGCGCACGAAACCGCGCGAATGCCTGGCGCGCAGAGCCGCTGGAGCGCGGGTAAGGATCTCTCGTGGGAGCCCGTGCGCATCGAGCGGGTGTGTGAGGTGAAGTACGATCACCTACAAGGCGACCGCTTTCGCCACGCTACGCTGTTCCAACGCTGGCGACCGGACAAGCGCCCGAGCGATTGCCGTTACGACCAGCTCGAAGTTACGCCCGCTTACGAGCTCCAGAAGGTGTTTGGGGCCGGTTCACGCCGCGGCTCTTAGGCCGAGGAGCATCTGACCTCTCGTCCGGATCCAGCGCTTCTTGCGCAGGGCGCAGCTTCGGCGGGACGTGTTCCAGGTTCACCCGGATACGGGTCCAGGTGCTGTAGCGTCCGCGCATGGCATCCACCAGGACGTCGGCGGGGTGGAGCAGCGGAGCCACCTGCGGGATGACGCCTCTTCCAACGCTCGAACCCCGCCAGTGCATCCGCTTTGCGCTGTGCTCGGCCAATTTCGATCAGAGGATGTTCCTGTCGCCGGCGCTGACGGGACGGCCGCACCCGCTTCGGCTCGCCGGCGTGCTTGCGGTAGTGCGGCGGCCATGGTGCGTCCCCGAGACCGTCGCGTTCGTGTCTGCGCGGAAAGCTCTAAGCAGACGCTCCAGCGAGCCGCGATGACTGTCGATCGCCGCGTGCCTGATCTCCCAACGTCGGCGAACCGTTTCGGCATCGTGGCCAGCGTGAAGTCCGCCGCTTCGCAAGAGTCGACTTCATCCCAGTCAAGCGGAGCCGACACGCGCGCGTCAGGCGTGGACGCACCGAGTATGCAGCGGCCGTGGTGCGATCTTTGGCGTTCTGGTTGTAGTCGATGAACACGCCGTGACGCTCCTCCTTCCACCACTTGCTCGTCGCCAGCCCGGGCGCGCGTCGCTCCACCTCTCGCGCCAGCGCCAGAGCGGCTCGCCGCACCTGGTCGAACGTCCACTTTTGCTCGATGCGGACGTAGACATGCATCCCGCGCGAGCCGGAAGTCTTGGGCCAGCCGACGAGGCCGAAATCCCTCAGCGTCGCATCGACTACATGCGCGACCTGACGCACTTGCGTCCAGGTCACGCCTGGGATCGGATCCAGGTCGACTCGCAACTCGTCCGGATGGTCGAGTTCGTCGGCGCGGACTGCGTGGGGGTGCAGCTCGAGACAGCCCAGGTTGGCCAGCCAGATGAGCGACGCGGCGTTGCGCGGCACCACTTCTTCGGCGCTGCGTCCGGACGGAAAGTGCAGCGCCACGACCTCGATCCACGAGGGACGCGTCACCGGGGCGCGCTTCTGGTAGAAGAACTCGCCGCCGACCCCGTCCGGATAGCGCACCAGCATGTTCGGCCGCCCGCCGGCGCCGCGCAGGGCGCCCTCCGACACCGCGAGATAGTACCGGGCGAGATCCCGCTTGCTGTATCCCGGTTCGGGGAACAGAACCTTGCGCGGATTCGATATCGAAACCTCGTGACCGTCGATCAGCAGCGTCTCGTGCTCGGTCTTGGTCGCCATGGGTTGTCCTGCATTTCCGGTACCTTCAGGACCTCGTCGCGAGCCATCCAGTTCCATGCGGTCCGGTGCAATCCTTCATCGTCAACTCGAGGCTCATCGGGTCGGTCGTAGTCGAGTCGGATGCGTGCAACGGAAGAAATCACGGCTGGGTCTCGTGCCCCGCTGCCGGCTCATTCTTGTAGGCCCCGCGTATGTTGAGGGCCGCCAAAGCCAGCTGGAGGACAACGAGCGCATAGGCCCGGTCGTACCAGCCCCACGCGATCCACAACGCATTACTGATCAGGAAGCACCAGAACCCGATTTCTCGATTGCGTTTCGCCTGTGAGGCAACGAACCATGCGGCGATCACTGTCGTTGCCATGGCGGGCCATTGGAGCTGGGTGAGGTAGTCCATTACGCGCGGCTGCCTGCTGGTCTGCATCGATCCTTCCGGTTTTCCTACCGTCATGGCTGCGAGCAATCAGGGTGCCGGCCGTCGGGTTTCTGGCGCGCTCCGGCTTGATCGCCAATCGCGCCGTCCGACGCCCGATTCACGGACGTTCCGAGCGGTCAATAGGTGTGCAAGTGCGCTTTCCCTGCGCAGATTGAACACCAGCGCAGATCGCGCATCGCCGGGACCCTGGTTAGCTGAGTACGGCAATTTTTTCATAGGCCGCGTAGATAAGTCGGACGCTATGTCGGTTGCTCAATGAATAGGGCCGACGCCGCGTCCTCGTGACTTCCGCGGCGGTTTCCGGCTCTGGAATGTCGAGGACGTCCAGACGCCGTGCCCGGAAGGGCACGAGTCGCACCGAAAGCGTGCCCCCAGCGAGTGGAGAGTCGTGCGATTTCACGTTCGCCACTGGTCTGGCCGTCGGGACGTGGACGTGTCGAATCCACTCTCGCTGCGTATCCTCTGAGAAGAGGTCCGGCAAGGCAGTTGCCTACAGGGCTCTCATGTACGCGACCAGCGCTCGCTTCTCCTCGTCTTCGAGCTTGAGCTGCAGCACGAGGTTGAAGAACTCCACCGTGTCTTCCAGCGTCAGCAGGCGGCCGTCGTGCAGATACGGTGGTGAATCCTTGATGCCGCGAAGCGTGAAGGTCTTGATCGGCCCTTCGGCGCCGTTGTCCTGCCCGTTGATGACCTCGGGCTTGTAGAAGCGCTCCAGGTGCAGGTCGTGCATCTGATGGTCCATGAACGCCGGGGCCGGAGTGGCATTGCGCGCAACGCGCCTTGCCGTAGAACAGCTTCTCGCCGGCCAGCTCCTGCTTGGACGCCTTGGTGCGATCCAGCCATCCGGTCGGGGTGAGCTTGGGCGCCGGCGGAAAGTCGATCATGTTCTGCATCTGCGCCATCAAGGAGACCTGATTCGTCCGGTTCGGCTGATGGCTGCCCTTCTTGTCCGCCGAGACGTGGTCGCCGTTGAAGTAGGCCGTACGCTGCTCGAACTCGGTGAAATCCTCGACCGAGCGCAGCGAGCGCTTGGAGCCGTGGATCTGCTGGTTGAACAGGCCCCGTAAGCTGACCGTATCGATGCGGAACCGGCGATCCTGCGGTCGCGTATCCGGATTCAGGTGGAACGCGGCGTTGGTATGGAAGTTGGCATGGCAGTCTAGGCACGCGACGCCGAATTGCGGCTCGGCGACCTTGCGGTCGTCCGTCTGGTTGAACTCCTCCTGCGGGAACGGCGTCAGCAGCAGCCGCAGGCCTTCCATCTGCACAGGCGTCAGGATGCCGTTGAACAGCTTGAAGAAGTTCTTGGTCGTGACGAGTTGTCCGCGGGACACGTCGCCCAGCTCAGGACGCATTTGCAGGAAGATCGGCGGCGGGAACTCGGGAAGAAGATGGTCGGGCAGGTCGAAATCGACGTCGAACCGTTGCAGCGAGCGCCGCTCCTGCTTGTCGATCTCGTCGATCTCGAACTGCGGAAACACCATCCCGCCGGTTTCGTGCTTCACATGCGGCAGCGGCCGGAAACCCTGTGGAAACACATTCTGCTTCTTGATCTCTTCGGGTGACATCTGCGCCAGCCGCTCCCACGTCACGCCCTTGGGCAGTAGCACCCGAATGCCGTCCTGGACCGGCTTGCGGCCACCAGACATCAGCAGGTCCGACGGCTTGTCGCCGAGGTCGTAGCGCTCCTGCAGCAGCTCTCGCTGGCGTTGCAGCACGCGCGGCTTGTCGCGTTCGTCGCGCGCTTTGGCCGACTCGAAGTCGACGTTGGGTACCGAGCGGCGATAGGTGCCGACGATGCCTTCGTCGGTGGTCGCAAACTCGGCGCCCGGAGCCGCCAACAGGCGAACACTACCGGCGCAGATGCAGGCAACTGCAACAGAGAGAGCGGCGCAGCGCAGAGGAAGCATGGCAGGACTCCGTGGGAAAGCGAACGAGGCAGGCAACAGCGAGCGTGTGGAATGGAACGAATGACGTGTACGTTGCAGCAAGCCACGTGCCCCGCATTCTTGAGCGGTGTACGACTGTTTGCGACGGGTCCTCGTGACGCCCGCTACCTGGCCACGACTCGGTGAAGCAGCGACGCTGACCCGACCACCAAGCGAGGTGGCCCGTCGCTGTGTTCACCAGGACGTATGGGCATGCCGCTTGCGGCGGACAAGTCAATCATCCTCGACAGCGAGGATGAGTTCCGTGGACATCAGCACACTAGAGGAGACCGTCATGAACTATCGCTTCGCAATCGCACTTGCTGCAATAGCCTGCGTCGCTGGATGCAACACGATGCATGGCGTCGGCGAAGACATCAGCGCCGGAGGCCGCAAAGTCGAGGATGTCTTGAAGAAGGACAAGTCGACAGGCAGCTCGAGCACTACCACGACCACCCCTTCCACCCCATCGAGTCCGACAAGTAGCGGCACGACGACGCCGTCCGACTCGTCCATGTCGAGGTCGCCGTCCAGCACCACGACGCAGTAGACGTGGCACGCTGCGAAGCAGTTGTTTCCCAGTCGCGAATACGTAGCTGAGCCAACGCGATCGAGCTCCGCGCGGAGCCGATCGCACGCCGGCGCGTGAGCAAAGCAGAAGTCAGGAGCGAGCCGCTAGCAGACCACATCCTGGAAGAGTCGCGAATGGTGCTGCCCGGCATCCAGGCGCTGTTCCGGTTTCAGCTGATCGCGATCTACAGCGAGCGCCGGAACCGCTAGTAGAGTCAGATCGGATGAAGGGAAGGCGGCGAGCCCCTACCCTTGCCCACACGTCATTGCGACTGCACGGTCGAAGCGGTAGCGGCGGATCCGTCCGGGGTTCGAAGCGCCGAGGCTGTAGTTGTGCCGGCGGAGGTGACGCGCCAGATGGTGTTTCCGACATCGTCCGCGACAAGCAGCCCACCGGCCTTGTCCACCGTCACGCCAACGGGACGGCCATACGCTTCTCCCTCCGCGTTGACGAAGCCGGTCAGCACTTCGGTCGGCATACCCGCGGGCTTGCCATTGCGGAACGGCACGAACACGACCGCGTAGCCGCTGAGCGGCCGGCGGTTCCAGGAGCCGTGCTCACCGATGAACATGCCGCTCGAGTAGGCGGGCGGCAAGCTGCGCGCCGACTGAGGTGGCAAGACCAAGAGGCGCTACGTGCGAGCCGAGTGCGTAGTCCGGCTTGATGGCCTTGGCCACCAGATCCGGCCGCGGCGGCTCGACGCGCGTATCGACGTGGCGTCCCCAGTAGCTGTAGGGCCAGCCGTAGAAGCCGCCTTCGACGACCGACGTGAGGTAGTCGGGCACGAGATCGCTGCCCAGTTCGTCGCGCTCGTTGACGACCGTCCACAGGACTCCCGTCTTCGGCTCCCATACCATACCGTTCGGGTTGCGCAGTCCGCTGGCGATCAGCCGCTTCGTCCCGGCCTTCGGATCGACTTCCCAGATGGCGGCGCGACCTTCTTCCGCGGCCATGCCGTTCTCTCCCACATTGCTGTTCGAGCCCACAGTCACGTAGAGGTGCTTGCCGTCGCGGCTCGCCAGCAGGTTTTTGGTCCAGTGGTGGTTGATGCCGGCCGGCAGATCAACCACCTTCACGCCGACCGACGATTCCAGGCTCGCCGCGCCCGCGCTGTAGGGAAAGCGGATGATCGCGTCGGCGGTCGCCACGTAGAACTCGTTACCGATGAGCGCCATGCCGAACGGGGAGTTCGGTCCCTCCAGGAAGGTGGAACGCATCTCGGCTACGCCGTCGCCGTCACCGTCGCGCAACAAAGTGATGCGGTCGGGACTGGGCGTTCCGGCGCCCGCGCGCGCCATCATGCGCTTCATGACCCAACGCTTGACACCGCCCTCTTCCTCGGCAGCCTGCGGGCGATTCGTCTCGGCCACGAGGATGTCGCCGTTCGGCAGGACGTACAACCAGCGCGGATGATCGAGCCGGGTCGCGAACGCAACCACTTTCAGCCCAGGGGCGGCAACCGGCGTCGTGCCGGCGGGCCAACCCGCTGCCGGCGCGATGTTGACGGTCGGCATCGCCGTCTTCTTGGGCTCCGGCAACGTCGGCTCCGGACCGACTCCGGCGGTCACTGGTAATTTCGCGGATTCAGCGCAGGCGAGCAGCCCGGCGGCGGTCAGACATACGCACAGAAGAGGGCGCGGCTTCATGAGCGAATCTCCAGGCAAGCGGGACGGTCACATCGATTGGCTGCAATCGACGTTCCCGCTTGCCCATGAATGGCACCGTCTGATCAGCGACCCTATCTGCCCCGATACCATGTCGCCGGGCCGACTCCTCCTAGCTCTCCGCGGGTTGCCGAGCGCTCGCATCGGCCGTCGCAGGCGGTGGCACGCTGGCGCCCGCCATCATTTCTGCCAGCCAGTTCATCACCAGGGTGCCGTATGCTTGCTTCCACGGTTCCTTGGACAAGCCATGATCGGCCCCTTCTATCCCGCGATAGGTCAGCGAGCGTGCGTTGGTCAGCGCTGCGACATAGCTCGCGATAACGGGATGAGGAACGATGCGATCGTCACACGATTCAACGATCAGGACGTCGCCGCGGAAATCGGCGCACGCTCGCAGTGCACGGTTCTCCGGTCGGACGATGCTCGCGCAGTCGAAACTCGATGAAGTCAGGGTCGCGGTGCAGCTCGCGCTTTGGGCGCTCCCACCCGGTGTCCTTGTAGAGGGCGGGAGCGCGCAGCGACAGCCAGCGCACCGCACGCAGCGTCGTCGCGATGGCGCCAAGGTAGGCGCCGTAACTGCTGCCCACCAACGCGATGCGCGAGCTGTCTACACCGGGCCGGCGCGCCAGCACGTCGTACGCGGCGACGACGTCGCGGAGGTTCTGCTCGCGGGTGACTGCATCGTACTGCGTGCGCGTGCGCTGGTGCCCGCGCAGGTCGAAGGTCAGGCAGACGTAGCCCAGCGCCGCCACTGCTCGCGCACGTGCCAGGTATTGCTCCTGGTTACCGCCCCATCCGTGCACGAACAAGGCAGCCGCCCCGCTTGCGGCGGGCCGCTCCGGTAACACCAGTGTGCCTTCGATGCTGTCGCCGTCGACGCTGATGTCGATTGCTTCATCGCGCAGGCTCATACGGCTCTACGGTCGTGTACTTGGTGAGTGCGCCGAGGCGGCTGTCGATACCGCTGAAGTGGACGATGGCGTGGGCTGGTGCGCTCGTGCTGCCGTAGTGTTCGACCGAGCGGGCGCGAACTGCACGCAAGGCAGGGCGTGTGCGCAGCGCCGCGAGGGCCGCGATTTCGGGCCCGCTGGCGCCGCCCAGGCGCCAGGATTGCTCGAGTACACCGGAGCGCCAGCTGGCCGGCGGTGTCGCGCCCGCGCACGGCGTCGTAGTTGCGGCGCGAGGCGAACAGGCCCGCGAACGCGGTTGTCGCTGCGTCGAACGCACGGGCTTGCTCGATTGCGGTGTGGGCACCCGGCTCGAGCCGCAGGTCGGCCAAAGCGTCGAAGCCTCCGCGCACCACGACGATGTCCGAGCCGCCGAAACGCGGTGGCGCCGGTGTTGTCGGTAGTCGTCGACTGGGTGCCGCAGTAAGACGCCTCGAGGCCGCCGATCCGGACTTGTCCGATGCTGTACGTGGTTGCTTCCGCGAGATCCAGCTCAATGCCCACGACCGTCGCGTTCGAGGTTGGCCGCGGACAGGCCTTGCAGGCTGGATTCAAGATCGGACGGGCTCGACGACCATCCGCTGATCGCGCCCGCCGATGCCGTGGCCAGGCTTGAGCCGAATACGGCTCCGAGCGCCAGTAACTTGGTCGCCGCCCGCCGCGCGTCCTGCAGCGAGAAGGCAGTAAAACCTGGTAACACCGCGTTGCGCACGCGCTGCGGGGAAGTCGTGCGACCAGCCGAGCGGGCAGCTCGCGGTCGGGTGCGACCAAAGGGTGCACGATCGCCTTGGTCGCGACGAATGGAAACGGCACCACTCCGCCGAAGAGATCGTCGTGATGGCGGATGCGCAATGCGCGCGCCTCGTGGGTGAGCAGCGTGTGGTTGGGCACGAAGTAGAGCTGTTGACCGTAGCGTGTGGAGATGTCGAACTCACCGCCGAAGTCCCAGTCCATCAGCGTGGCGACCTTGCGCGCAATGTCCGCGACCGTGGCCTTCTGGTGATCGGCCACGGCCCCCGGTATGTAAGTGACAACGATGCCGAGGCGTTCGTTCATGTGGGAGACCTCCCCATAGCGTGCGGCAGTGGATCGTGACTTACCGGCGGCGCGTCGGCCGCGCGACGTCTGGATCCTCGTCCTTTGCGCGGCTCTTGCCTTGTGCTTCGGCATCGCTCAGCTCCGCTGCCTCCTGAGCGTTGGCAGGTGCGGCCGCCGCGGCCGCTTCCTCTACCCGGCCCGAGCGGACGAACTCACGGGTGGCCTGGTTGTACTCACGCGAGGCCGCATAGTTGCCCTCTCCGTAGAGGTTTCCGGGGTCCGTGCTCGTGTCCCCGGTGACCGAAGCGGAATCGACCTGCGCGCGCTTGTGCGTGCCCAGCGCACTGTCGTCGCCGGTCGCGAGCGCCTTGACGAAGCCCACCAGGCGGCCGATCGGAGTGAACGGCGAATCCCAATACTCGACCTGTTCCGCGGCGACACGCAATACAGCGAGGTTGGGATCGTCAGGACCCGAGAACCATACCGCGAATACCGGGCTCCACAGCTCGGCCGCCCTGCTTCTGTCTCTACCCACTTGCGCGGGGCCGGAAACGGACAGAAACTTTCCGTCGGCCGTGTTTGCATACGAGAGATTCACGCGCGGCGAATCCTCGATCTCTCGAGCGAGGTCGGAGTCCGCCCGCACGAGAAACCAGAGCACGCCGCTCAAGTCCGTGTCGAGCGTAGTCAAGGGGCGGCTACGCAGACTTCCGTTAGGCGCCCGTGTAGTCAGCATCGCGAACTTGGCCGCCGCGATCAGCTTGACGAGGGTGGCGAGGTCGAATTCGGTATCGTCGCGAGTCAAGTTTTCCATCGGAGTCTCCGCAAATGAAACTGGTACGCTAGGTTTATTTGCAGCAACCGATGTGCCGCGCCGACAGCGGAGCTTCAGCAGAAAACGGCTCGGCGCTTGCGATTCGATGGAAGGACGTGGTGCGCGGTTGCGGCCGTCGCTTCCCCCATACGCTCGTCTACGGGCGTATGCTGTGCCCGAGCGCCCGGCGAGGACCGGACCGCGCGCGTCCAGCATACGCAGATACAAAAATGGAACGCTTCCATCGCCCGCTCGACTCGCTTTCTTCCCTGGACATTCCGTTGGGACACCTGGGAGCCACGGAGATCTCTCTCTTCGGAGTGCTCAAGTTCCTGCTTCTGATTGCAGCGGTGTACTACGTGTCGGGACTGATCCGCCGTCTGACTGTGGATCGCCTGCTGGCACGGACCGACCTCGACATGGGATTGCGCCTCGGCATCGGCTCCGTCCTGCGCTATGCGCTGCTGATCATCGGCTTCCTGCTCATCGCGCAGAACATGGGCATCGACCTCACCACCTTCAACGTGATAGCGGGTGCAGTGGGCGTGGGTGTGGGGTTTGGTCTGCAGAACATCGTCAGCAACTTCATCAGCGGCCTGATCATCATGTTCGAGCGGCCGGTGCGCGTAGGCGACCGTGTGGTGCTGGGGACGCTGGAAGGCAATGTCGAAGAGATCGGTGCACGGCGTACCACCGTCAACACCGACGACAACCTCACCATCATCGTTCCCAACAGCCGCTTCATTACCGAGAACGTCATCAACCTGCGCAGCGCCGCCTCGCGGGTGCGGGTGAGTGTGACCGTCCAGGTCGCGGCTGGCATCGACCCGCAGATCGTCAAGGCAGCCCTGCTGAAGGTGGCCGAAGGCAATCCCGATGTGGTGAAGGAACCCGCCTCAGAAGCGCTGCTGACCGCAGTCCAGCCCGGCGGCACCATGCTCTTCGAGCTGCAGGTGTGGACGTCGAACCGGGCGCACGCGCGCGAAGCCCTGCGCAGCGCGCTCAACTATGCAATAGCTGCGGAATTCGCGGCCGGCGGTGTGAAGTTCGCTTGAGCACGTGTCGAACGGGGGCGCGAAGTGCTGCGGGTAGTTCGGGCGCCGTCGCCTTCCTGCGACGCGCCGAACGATGCGCGTTTTTTGGCGAGCTGAGGACCCGGTAGTAATTACACACGACGTGTTATCGTTATACGCGGTGTTCGCCGCGCCGCCCGCTAACTCATTCTTCTAGCTGGAAATCGTTTTCACCTCGGCTGGCCGGGTTTGTGCAGTGCGCGTGTAGGTCTCGTAGGGTCGGCGCTGTGAAACTGAGGAGGGATCCATGCCGCATGCCTTGATCGTCGACGACGATGCCGAGGTCCTGGAGTGGCTCGGTGAAATTGTGCGCGGAGAGGGTTTTACCACCGCGACTGCGGACTCCCTGCGCAATGCTCGGGCGCAGCTTGTGCGACAGACGCCTGATGTGTTGTTTACCGACTTGCAGCTGAGCGACGGGCTCGGCACCGACCTGGTCGAGGATCTCGAGTCCCGCGCCCACACTGAGGTCGTAGTCATCACCGGGCACGCCAGCATCGACAGCGCGGTCCAGGCGCTGCGCCTGGGCGCTACCGACTACCTCACGAAGCCGGTCGATATGAACCGGCTCCTCGCGATCCTGCGCCGAGTACCCAAGAGCACCGAGCTGCGGGTCGAGATCGGCGAGCTGCGCAAGGAGCTGCGCACGCTGGGCCGGTTTGGGCTGCTGATGGGCGGATCGCCGCCGATGCAGGCCCTGTACGACCAGCTCAACCGGGTGGCTCCCACCTCCGCGACGGTCCTGCTGGTTGGCCAAAGCGGAACCGGCAAAGAATTGGCGGCGCAAACGATTCACCAGCTCAGTCGGCGAAAGCGTGCCTCGTTCCTGGCGGTCAACTGCGGCGCGATCTCTCCGCAACTCATTGAAAGCGAGCTGTTCGGCCACGAGAAGGGCAGCTTTACCGGTGCCGACCGCCAGCACAAGGGTTTCTTCGAGCGGGCCAACGGAGGCACGCTGTTCCTCGACGAGATCACCGAGATGAGCAGGGATCTCCAGGTGAAGCTCCTGCGTGTGCTCGAAACGGGGACGTTCCTGCGCGTCGGCCTGCCGCAGCCCATCGTCACCGATGTGCGCGTAATTGCCGCTACCAACCGGCAGCCAGAACGAGCGGTCGCAGAGGGCAAGCTGCGCGAAGACCTGTACCACCGCCTCAATGTGTTCCCGATCCAGATGCCGGCTCTGCGCGACCGCGGCGCCGACATCGAGTTGCTGGCCCAATACTTCCTGGATATGTTCAACAAGGAAGAGGGCACCCACAAGCGCTTCGCGCAGGACGCGCTCAATCGCTTGTACGATCACGCCTGGCCCGGCAACGTGCGCGAACTGAAGAACTGCGTGCATCGCGCGTTCATCATGGCCGATGAGGTGATCGGACCGCTGCGCCCCGAAGAGCTGCCGGGACCCGCAGTGGAAGAGGACGTCGCCCTTCTCACTGTCCGGGTGGGCACACCGCTCGACGACATCGAACGGCGTGTCACCATGGCGACGCTGGCGCAATGCGGCAACGTCAAGCGCCGCGCCGCGGAAATCCTCGGCATCAGCGTGAAGACGCTGTACAACCGGCTCGAGGCGTACGCGGCTTCAGACCATTCCGCGCTCGAGATCCTGGGCGCAGACGAGATCCACCAGGAACCACATTGAGTTGTCGGAACCGGATTGATCGGGCGGCCGCATTGATGCGCGAGCCGCACTGACTCTCGGCTGGCGTCCACCCCTTGACCGGGGGCGGACGCCAGCAACTTGGTACCCGCGTTTCAGCCCGAAACGCGCGCGCGACTGCGTGAACGCCGCGCGTCCGTGTCGGCTTCCAGCCCACGGCCCGGCTGCAGCTCGCCCGACTCCATGTCCTGCGTGAGCTGAGTCTTGCGAGCCGCCATCTCCTGGCCGAGACTGGCGACGTCGACCTTGGCCTTCTTCACGCGCGGGAACATTTCTCCCTCTTCTTCCTTGATGTGGTGCCTGACGTACTCGGCAAGCACCGTGAAGGTGGGAGCAAACTTCTGGTCCGCGGCATCCATGGCGCGCAGCTCTGCGATCAGGTCCTTGGCACTCTGGTGCTCGATCTCGGCCTCGTCGACCAGTTCCTCGTCCTCTCCCAGGGCCTCGCGCGCCGCGGGATAGAACAGTTCCTCTTCCAGAGTTGTGTGGACTTCCAGCTCGGCGCAGACGTGCTCGGCGATCTCCTTGCAGGCCGCGTCGTCCTGCTTGTCGTGCGCCTTTTCGAAGTCGCGAAACAACTTCTGCACTTTCTTGTGGTCTTCCATCAGCATGGACACGGCGTCGTCGCTGCCGGAGGAGCGAGAGCCGCGCGGGTTGCTGGCTGTGGATCGGCGTTGCATATGGGGTGTCTCCTGATGATTGGTGTATCGATGAACTGTTGGCGCACCCAAGCGAGTTGATGCGCTTGTGTAGATCGCAGCAAACGACGGTCCCAGTGAGACCCGTGCTCGGTGATGGCGCGCGTGAGGCGGGCGGGTCGGTGCGGCGCAAGGCGGCAGTCGCGACGCGTCGCCGTCCGGCGGCGCTCGCAGGAGCGCGCAGGCACGTCGGATGCTGCCGGTGTCACAGTGCCGGCTGCATGGCTGGTTGCGCGGCCGGTTCGTCCCTCGGCCTCGCCGGCAATGTCCGCAAAGTAAACCAGGAGGTGTCATGAGCATTGCCACACCGCGCCCCATTCGAACTGCCGTGTTCCCGGTTGCCGCTCTAGGCACCCGGTTTCTCCCGGCCACCAAAGCCATGCCCAAGGAGATGCTGCCGATCGTGGACAAGCCGTTGATCCAGTACGCGGTCGAGGAGGCGGTAGCGGCCGGCATCGAGCATGTCGTCCTGGTGACCCATCGAACCAAGCGCGCCATCGAGGATCATTTCGACGCTGCGCAGGAGCTGGAGCAGCTGCTGGAGCTGCAGGGCAAGCATGCGTTGCTCTACGAGCTGCGCACGAGCTTCCCGTCGCACTTCAGCCTGACCTGCGTACGTCAGAGCCAGGCGCCCGGCCTCGCTCATGCGCTGCTGTGTGCCCGCCACTTGATCGGTGAGGAGCCCTTCGCCGTTGTGCTTCCAGACGACCTGATGCAGGCGAGCAGCCCGGTGCTGGCGCAGATGGTTCACCAGTTTCGGCGCCTGGGCGGCAGCATGATCGCGATCGAGCGGCCGGTTCGCGACGACGCGAGGCAATACGCGACGGTGGACCCTGCGGTGCTCGGGGAGCGCACCCAGCGTGTGGCGGCGGTCATGGCGACGCCCGCGCCCGAGCGTCCGGCGGGGCTATGCAGCCTGGTGGGCCGCTATATCCTGAGCCCTGCCATCTTCGAAGCACTGGACGAATGCGCGGCGGCCGCGCAACCCGAGCAGGAGCTCGATCTTACCGACGCGTTCCAGAAGCTGCTGCAACGCGAGCCGGTATTCGCTTATCGCTTCGAGGGACGGTGCTTCGATTGCAGCTCCAAGCTGGGATTTCTCGAAGCCACAGTGAATTTCGCTCTCGAGCATCCGGAGGTGGGGGAGGCATTCGCCGGCGTCTTGGGCCGCCTCGGCGGGTCGCCTGTCGTGCGTGCCGACCGCGCCACCCCATCGCGTGCGCTGGGCACGTCGGTTCTTCCGAACTGATATCGGCGAACTGATATCGGCGCCGGCGAGGATCCGGCCCTCGCCTCTTCCCTTCCCTGTTCAGGGGGAGGGCGGGTGTAAGAGGCTCGTTCAGCTCACTGCCGAGACGCAGGCTGCGACTCGTGCGGTGCGCCCCCTTCTCCTTCCCAGGTCTGCAGTGCTTCGCTGTGCAGCCGCCGTTCGCGCCCGGCTCTCGCCCAGCCGAGCACGCCTTCGACAATGAAGGCGACTGCGCCCAGCAGGAGCGCGGCCTCTAGAATGCGACGCGGCGTCCGAGCGTGGATCGAAATGTCACGCATATGAGGGCTCCGGTTGTGGCCCGGCGATGCTGCCAGTGCCTCCCGTTGTCGGCCGCAAGCGCTGTGCGTCCTCGTGACTCCTGCTGGCGAACCGCCATTGGTTGCGGCGCGCGGTTGCTACACTGGAACGAGACCGCTCGCAGTCGGAGATCGCAGATGGGGGACGTGGATCTGGTTGAGCTGTTCGGATTCTCGGTGCCGGTCGCGAGATCATGTGCGCGGCAGCTCGGTCTATTGGTTCCTGTTCATCCTGTTCCGGTTGGTCGGGCGACGCGACGTCGGCAGCGTCGGGCTGGCGGATGTGCTGGTGATCGTGCTGATCGCCGATGCCGCCCAGAACGCGATGGCTGGCGGATACGATTCGATCAGTGACGGGTTCGTGCTGATCGGCACCATCGTGTTCTGGAACCAAGCGGTCGATTGGCTGAGCTATCGGTTCCCGGTGCTTCGCCACCTGGCCCAGCCCGACGCGCTGCTCATGATCGACCGGGGTCGTGTCGTCTACCGCAACCTCAGACAGGAACGCATGAGTGTGGAGGACCTGATGGCCAAGCTGCACGAGAACGGTGTGGAGCGGCCCGAGCAGGTCAGGCGTGCGTATATGGAGAGCGATGGGACCATCACGGTGATCAAGCGCGACAAACGCTGACTCCGTAGCAGTGGCGCTGGTGACGCTCCCTCACCCGTTGGGTGCAGTCTTGGAGGTTGTGCGGGTGACCCGAGGGCGGACGGCGCTTTGCGAGAGGCTTCCCGCCACTACAACCCCGCCGCACCCCGGCCCGCTCGGCGACCCTGCGCGGCTCGCGCAACGGATCGAAGTCGCTCCAGCCATGCTCCCACGCGCCCTCGGCGATCTCGATATCGCGGGCGCCGCTCGCGGCCAACGTGCGCAACGCCTCCCCGCCGGGCTCTGGGCTGGCGCCGCGCAGGTGCACTGCGAGGACGATGCCCGCCTTGCGCGGCGCGTAGGCGCTGTCGTCGGCCGCAGGGCGAGGCATGCGGTTGGTAGTCGCTTTCCACGCCATGCCGGCGATCGTGCCGTAGAAGGAGCCGAGGTAGGCGCCCACGAATGCACCGATCAGCCCCACCCATCCGCCCCATTCGGGGACGAAGGAACGACCCAGCCACCATCCGAGCGCGCCGAGCACAAGCGCACCTGCGATCGCGCCGACCACGGAGGTGACTCGGGCGGGCCGGGCTTCGGGATCGGCCTGCTCGTCTCCGCCCAAGGCGAGCTGGTGGTGCTGGCCCGGCGCATTCACGTGAAAGATCGACATGTCATCTCGATCGAGCCCGGTACGCAGCAGCGCGCGGGCCGCGCGCTCGGCCGGGCGAATGGTTTCGAAACGGCCTGCCAGGATTCTGGCCATGATGTGGAACTCCTTGCGTAGAACTCCCTACGATGATCTGGTCACCGCTCTTCTACAGTCACCAGTTGCTGTTCTTCGATTCTCCCTGCGTGTAACCAAGCGCTGCACCCACGACCAGGCCCGCGGCGAAGGCGACCAGGCTCCAGCGCAACGGCTTCTCTGCGATTGCATCGAAGGCGCTGTCACGCGCACCCGCGAGGCGCTCGTGCGCCTCGCCGACGGCACCGGTCAGCCGATTCTTCATGTTCGTGAGGGGTGCGGCCATGCGCTCCAGGCGCTCGCGGGCTGCAGCGGTAGTTTCTGCTCGTGATGTCTTCATTTTTCCTCCTGCTGGGATGACGGAGTCCCGCGAAGCGGGTCATACAGGAGTTCCTGCAGGCCACGTGCCCGCCCCGCGGCTCGGTACGGCGGTTGCGGTATCGCCTTAGCCGACCCATGTGATCGCACCCCAGGAGAGCTGGAGACAAATGATGCGCTTCGACCTGACCTGCAACATCGCGCTGCGCGCGGAACCGCACAGCCACGTGATTCTGCATGTGCTGCCGGCGCAGACCGAGCAGCAGCAGCTGCTGAACGAAGTGATCTGGGTGAAAGGGTGCGAGCGATGGACGACATCGGCACGGCCGCATGGCGGGCGTGTGCTGAACCTGCTCGGCTGTGAGAACGACGTCCACATCGCCTTCGCCGCTTCGTTGATGGTTGCCCCGGTCTGGCGCCATGCCGCCGCGTTGTGGGACCCGCACGGGAACGGGTTCACGGGCGCGCGTGCAGCCAGGCAGCCCAGCGGACCGTGGTCGGCCGATAGGATCGCAGCCGCGCTCGGGCGTGGGCTGTGCAGCCCCGCGGCTGCGTTCGCAGCGCTGCCGGAGCTGTTCGAATGGATGCAGGGGCGTATCGATGCAAATGAGCCGGCGCTCGATCTGTGTGAACCGGCGGTAGAAACGACCGGCCAGGAAGCAGCAACCACCAGCAACAGGACAATCCGCGCCGAGAATCGCGTGGTCGAGCGACTGCAGTTCGCAATCTCAGTATTTCGGGCGCTCGGCGTTCCAGCGCGGGTAGTAGCGGGGTTCGCGCCTGAATTCGTGCAGTTCAGCCGTGACGACGCCCGCGCCTTCAATCTGGAGTTGTACCGCGACGGCCGCTGGTGGCTGTTCGAGCCTGACGGTCAGGTTCCGGCCTTTGGCTTCGTCCGCACCGCGC